>CAVRXQ010000001.1:0-490796 GCA_963725215.1 uncultured Acidimicrobiaceae bacterium
ACCGACGCCTACCCGGTCCGATCACTGTCCCCTTCAAGTAGGCATTCGCTAGTTTCGCTCGTCGAGGACACGCCACTGGCACCCATTCGTGGGCGCAAGTGCCAACGGGGTCGTACGTGTCGGCGTCTCGAGAATGGGCTGCGACGCGGGCGCGACTGGGTGACAACGTTGCTGGCTCGTTTGCCCCGACAAATCCCACGACTAACTTCCACTTGGGTGCGCCTCAACCCAAGACGCGACCGACGGGTACGACGTCCCCGGGACATCGGTGGGTTCAGTCGAGAGCACAAGAGGCTTCGACTCCTCGAAAGCGGTCTCCCCGTGCTCACCGCGATCGCACTTCTCGCCCCGACGGTCTCGCTGGCATCGGCGGATCCCCTCGATGTGGGCAGACTCGCTTCGTTCAATACCGTGACAGAGGTCCACTGCGACTTCGTCGATTCGTCGCGGTCCGTACCCGACTATGCAACGCAGCCCCCGTCAGTCGCCGCCAAGGTCCGTTCACTGCCGACCACCATCTGGCTCCCGCCCCCTGGCGTGACGGACCGCCCTCGTCCGCTCGTTCTCTTCGGCGCCGGCTACGACTCCTACCCAGGCGTGTATGCACCGCTCCTGGCGGCGTGGGCAAGAGCAGGCTTCGTCGTCGCGGCGCCGATATTCCCCGACGAAAACTCAGCGGCGGTCGCCGCCCAGCGCACCAACACCGAGGGCGATCTGGCGAATGAGCCGGCAGACCTCGCCTACGTTGGGCGCGCTCTCGAGCAGGCGTCTGAGCATCACGTCAAGTCCTGTCCGCGCGTATTCAGGATGATCGAATCGCACGTGCTCGTCGTCGCGGGACACTCAGACGGCGCAACCGCGGCGGCGCTCTTCGCGTTCGGCACCGGCTCGGATCCACAGGGCGTGCCAGAGTCGGTGCTCCGCGCAGGCTTCTCGCTGCGCGCGGCGCTGATCTTCTCGGGCGCCGAAGATGGTCTTGGCACCTACGGCGCTCCCGACCCTCATCTCCCGCTACTCATGGTCCAAAGCGCGGGGGATCATTGCAATCCCGAACGCGATGCCGTCGCCCTCTATCGCGCGCTTCACTTGGACGAACGGTTCTTCCTTCTCTTGCGGGCCGCCCAACATCGATCGCCATTCGACGGGACTGACAGAACAGCGTTCACCCTCGTAACCGCCACCTCAATTCGATTCCTTCGCCTCTCGGTACGGGACGCGCGCATCGGTGCCGGCTTCGTCGCGTACAGCGACCGGGATCCCGCTGTCGGAGCTGTCTATGTCACCCCGCCAGTTACGCCCGTACTCTCCCCGAATTGCTGACGCAGAGCTCAATAGCTGGCGCGAGAGATGACCGTAGGGATGACACGGCAATCGTTGGGCGGCGCTCACTGCGGTTTTCTTCGTTGGTAAGAGTTCATTCACTCGTCCCGGCATTTGGCGAGTAGGGATGATCGCTTAGTCCCGCCGGGTTCGGTCGATCAGCGGCACGAGCGCGTCGGCGCGAACGGATGCCCGTCGTGCTCGCGAGTTCGGTCCCCCACGTGGTCAGCGGCTGGCCGCGTAGTGTCGGCTCGTGCTGACCAATGGTCCCCTACTCCCCAGCGGCCAGAGCGTCTTCCGTTTACGCGTCCAGCTCCGAGAGGTTGAGCCGCTCGTATGGCGACGTGTGCTGGTTCCAGGCTCGGTGCGCCTAAACGAGTTGAGCGAGATGTTGCTCGCCGCGATGGGGTGGACGAACTCGCATATGCACGCGTTCCGGATCGGCGGCAAGCACTTCGGGTTGCACGTCGACGAATGGCCAGACGATGAGATCGACGAGAAGGACGCGACCGTACTCGAGGCGCTGCGCGACGAGCGCCGTTTCTTCTTCGACTACGACTTCGGCGACAGCTGGGAACACGAGGTGGTGATAGAGGAGCTCACTTGGTCCTATCACGGCCTCAAGTTCGCGGTCTGCCTCGACGGCCAAAACGCTTGTCCGCCCGAAGACGTCGGTGGCACCCATGGCTATGCAGACTTCCTGGAAGCCATAGCCGATCCGGATCACGAGGCGCGCGAGAGCTATCTCGAGTGGGTCGGTGGCTCCTTCGATCCCGCCGAGTTCGACCTCGCTGTGGCGAACGCTCGCTGTCAGCGGGTTAGCTGAACTACTCGCTCCGCATCCACCGCGCTTTGGAAGCGCGTCTCCGGTCAGGGGCTCTGGCTGGGCGTCGTGGCGCGCGGTGAAAGACTCCTCACCTTCGATACACGTCCCTCCGGTGATCGACGTCCAGGACATGCACGATCTGATGCTCATCATCGATTCGGTACCGAACGCGGTACTCGCCGCGGCGCGCGCGCCACTGACCCTCGAATGGTTGGCGCAGTCGAGCGCCGACGCGATGCGGGTCCTCAGCGAGGGGACCGAATATGAACTCGACGCTCGCAGCCGCGACGGACTCGGGCAGGTGCTCGGCGAGTCGACGGGCAGCGCTCCGGGCCACGACGACCCGGTAGCTCACCCTGGGGTCTCGGCGCTGCGATGCTCGGCCAGGAGCGCTCGAACCGCGCGCTCATCGAGCACGTCGCCGGCCGCGATCTCTGACTCGGCCACCTTGAGCCGCTCCTGGGCCCCCGGATCTCCCAGCAACTCGAGAGTGGCCTCGATCGCCTCCAGATCCTCAGCGGCGAGCAGCACGACGTACTCGCGCCCGTTCTTCGTGATCTGTACGCGCTCGTGAGTAGTCGCTACCTCGTCGGCAATCTCCGACAGCCGGGCTTTGACCTTCGAAAGTGGGAGGGTGGTCATAGACCACTATTATAGTCCAACCAGGCGCCCGAGCCGCTCGCGCCGCTGGTCGTAGAGATTAGGGACGCGGTTAGGGATCGCTCCTGAATCGAAGAGAGCCGGTGCCAATGCACCGGCTCTGACCTGCCCCTATTTCGTGGCGGGGGGAGGATTTGAACCTCCGACCTTCGGGTTATGAGCCCGACGAGCTACCAGACTGCTCCACCCCGCGGTGAAGAACACCGAGCCTACCAACGGGTAACGGCTGCCGGCCCGGGGGTAGTAGTGCAGTTTCTGAACTTCCAAATAACTATTCGGACCCACGGAATTTCAGCCACCAGCGGCCAGAATTTGCGAGGAATTCGCTCAGCCTCCCGGTATTAGGGGGTGAACAGCTTCCAGTGCCCCTCGGAGACGACTTCCACGGTGCCGTCGCTCACTTTGATGGCGGTCTGATCGTCAATCGCGTACGCCGGCACCGACATGCCGGCGGCCCACTTCTCTGCGCCAGCCATGGAGTTGTCCGGCAGGTCCTCGTGATCCAGATGCGGAAACATCGCAAACTCAACCAGTCCCAGCGTTTCATCGCCACCGGTGGGAGGCCTCCAGCGGTCGAAGCCCTCCCCGAGGTGGGGGGCCATCACCATGCTCCCGGCGCTCAGTCCCACGTAGACCGCGTTGCGGAGGGACGGCAATAGGTCTGCCAGCCCGCACTGCCGCATCCAGTAGCACAGATACAAGGGATCGCCGCCGTCCACCAGCAGGGCGTCGGTTTCCTGGACCATGGGGACCCAGAGCTCTTCATCGATGCTGGGCAGCGCGGTGAGCTCCAGCACTCCCAAGGACTTCCAACCCAGTTCGCACATGGGTGTCCGCGGCTCGCGTCCGCTGATGGTCCGCCATGCCCTGCCAGCACCGCCGGGATTGGCGTATTGCGCGGTGGGAATGCAGAGGGCGTCGCACTCGGCAATTGGCTTGCCGAGGAGGTCGACCAGCGCGACGCGGATGCTCGTGTTCTTGATGCCAGCGGAGGTGAGAAGAAATTTCATGACGACTCTCCTACACCAAACTGACCCACTACCGACCCGGCGTCCGAGGACCCGTCAGGTCACCAATTCGGCCATCCGGCCGGCACCGCCCCGGTCGGGCCACCCTCGAGGATGCCGCCCGGCGCGCCGAGAGACACGAGCAGCTGGTCGAAGTTCCAACCGAACGCCGTCGAGTTCCCGCCGCCGAATTGACCGGCGGTCATCGCCATCGTGTCACCCAGCGATCCGTCTGCCCATCCGGTCTCGATCCCCGACCAGCCTTCGTACATCGTGCCGATCACCGTGTTCGCGTTCACCTGCTCGCCGATAAAAACGTGCGGCACGATGTCCTCCGCGGCGTAGACGACGAGGCCCGCCGCGCGTCCGGATTCGAGCTTGTAGGTGATGAACGTTCCGCCGGGCCAGCCACCGTTCACGGTGCTCAGCACGACGCCATCTCCGATTGCGTAAATCGGGCCGATGCCCATGTAGTCGACGCCTTGGTCGATCCGACTGGGCGAAAGCCCGCCAACCGCGCGCAACGGGTTCGCGTACCCAGACGGCGCAGTCGAGCTCGAGCTGGCGCTCGAGGGCGGAGTCGGAGCGGGGAGCACGGCGGAAGCGGAGACGATGGTGCTGCGCCTTGCGAGCGCGGCTTCTTCTTTTGCTTGCTTTTCGCGCGCTTGACTTTGTTTCACGAAGAGCGCCAGCGCGATCTTCAGATCACCTCTCGCGTTCTGGAGTTCCCGCGTCTCACGCGCGACAGCGGCGTAGGCCGAATGCTGGTCGGGAATCAGTTGATGCAGCACCCCTTCGATCGACGCTTGTTCTTGTCCGAGCGCCTTTCGCTGGTGCGCCAGCGTGTGGATGTCGACGAGATACGTCGTCGCCGCGCTTTGCAACTTGCCCGAGGCGAGCTGCGCGTACACCGACGCTTCGGCGGAAAGTGAGCTCGGGACGCCGATCAAGGCCGCGACCCCGCTCGAACTTCCCGCGTAGACATACGAGTCGACGGCGAGCGTGCGCAGTCGGTTCGCGGCGCGTGTCGTCGCCCTTTCGTCGGAGGCGATCGCCCGACCCGTCGAGACGATCTCGCCGTGGATCCGCTCTTCTTTGCCGAGCTCGACGTCGTACTGCGAGACGAGACCCTGGGCGAGCTTGCCGGCGGCTTCGATCTGCGCCTCGAGTTGCACGATTTTCTTCTTGTCGCCGTTCACGTTGTTCGACGCGGACGCCGCTGGGACAGCGACGAAGGCGAGGGCGAAGATGGCGAGGGCGCCGCTCGCCACACGCGTGGCGAAGCCTCGCCGACCGGGGGCGTGAGGGCGCGCGCCCACAAACGTCGGACGGCCACCCACGGGTCGTAGACCGTAACCGCTCTGACCAGGCCTGTCGAGCAAAGATCCCAGGTCGCACCGACGAGACCCGGATCAAACCGCCCACGGACGCCTCGTCTAGCCGGTCGCGGGATGGGTCGGGAAGGTCCCGCCAGGTCCCAAAATGTCGAATCCATCAGGGGTATTGAGAAGGCCGCGCCGGTTGCCCGGGAGCTTCGTGTGCCCGTATTGCCACACGACGGCACCCGTCGTGGGGTCGGTCGCCACCATCCGGTCGCTGTAGTCGTCGTTCGCCATCAGCACCCCGGACGGCAACAGCTCGACCAGGGATGGGTGATCGAGCTCCCCGGGACCCGAGGGAGGCGCGTAGCGGTAGAGCACGGTGCCTTTCGAGTTGAACTCGATGAACGCTCCAGGAGATGAGTAGTCCGCGATCAGGTAGCGATCGGTTCCGATTTGTTGTGGATCGGAGGGATAGGCGATCGGCAATTTCACAGACCAGACGAGCTTGCCGCGCATGGTGAAGGCGTCGACCCACGAGCCGGTCACCTCCGATACGAGGAGATCGCCATTCTTGAGCGGTGTATCGCCGTTCGGCGAGTAGATCGACGAGGGCGGGTTGTGCGCGCACACTCCAGAAGTGCCGATCTGTCGGATGACGCGCTTCGTCTTCTCGTCGATGATCAGAATTCTGCAGTTGTACGCGTCGGCGACGGTGATCCATCCGTTGCGCAAGTAATACGCGTCGTCAGGTGTGTTGAGGTATCCGGGCGCGGTCCCGGGGTGGCGAGGGTGGCCGTAGGTCCACAAGATCCGCCCCGAGGGATACCCGATCACGATCAGTGTGTCGTTCTCTTCCTGGTTCGAGACGATCGCCGTGCCGTGGCGCATGAAGAACGCGTCGTCGGGGAAGTAGAACCCGCCAGCCGGCGCGTGCGCGGTGCGCGACGGGTAGCGCCACACGATGCGACCCGTGTCGGAGAGTAGGAGCAGGCGGTTGTTCCCCCGATCGGCGACGAGGAGTGTGTCCCCGTAGTAGGGCGAGCCCGCTCCGGGTTCGCCCGCGTAGCCGAACTTCGCGTTCGGCTCGAGCATCTGGACCTCGCCGGTCACGACGCCCGAGGTCGTTTCGCCGCCAACGAGCCACGCGCGATGACCGAGCACCGCGACTCCGGCGTGTGAGACCGCGACGAACAATCGCCCCGCGTACAACGCGCGGTGGTCTTTCGAGCTCCAGGCGAAGACCGCCCGGCTCTCTCGGATCGCGGAACCGCCCGTCGTCACGCTCGTCTCTCCGCCCGCGACGTAGATCGTCCCCCCGAGGTTCGCCGCCGCGGCGCCGGCGAGGGCGATCGGCAGAGAGCCGACGACCTCACTGTGACCAGTCGACGGGTCGACGCGCTGGACGGTTCGCGTCGGCCGACCGGATCCGACACCTCCCGGCGCGTCGCCGCCGAAAACGAAGATCGAACCTCCAACCGCGGCGACTGCCGGGTACCTGACCGGGTCGCGCAGCTCGGCGACGGTGCTGAAGTGCATCCCGTCGGTCGTCGCGAGCACGGCGCGATCGCCGGTCACACCGTTGAAACCCCCGACGACGTACGTCGTGCGCCCGATCGTCACCGCCGCCGAGTCGGCCCGCGCCAAAGGGAGGCGAGCGACAATCCCGTCTGCACTACTCGGCGCGTGCCCAAGAGAGCCGATCCGTTGGACTGCGTTCGAAGGAGCCGAAGAGCCGCCGCCGAAGACGAAGCCCTGGCCGCGGACGACCGCGCCGGCCGCGTCGTGCACCGAGGCCGCCAACTCGCCGATCGGAGCGGACGAACCGGAGATCGGGTTGACGAGGTCGACGGTGGAGGTCGACGCGCCAGAGGACAAAAGGCCACCTGCAATGACGAGATCGCCGCGGGTGGTCGCGGGAAGTACCACGGGGCGGGCGACCGGAGTTGCGAGCGACCAGGACTCGACGCCGGACTCGACGGCCGCGATCAGCGCCGCGTGCGTCCGACTCGATCCCGCCTTCGAAGGCGAAGACCCCCCGAAAGCAGACGAGATCCCGTAGCCGATGGCGCTCGTGACGATCGCAACCAGGACCGCCAAGCGCATCAGCCCGCGCCGTCGGGCCGCTTTGATTCGGGCACGCCGGCGCGCAAGGGCGGCGCGGTCCGCGGCTACGTCGCGATTGGGACTCACGCCGCGATTACTCCTTCACCAGGGAGATCGCGGGCGGATGCGCTCCGAGCCTCGCCGCGACCTGCGACAATGGCCACGTGCCGTGGTCGGCTCTGTTTTATCGCACCTACGAACGCCGATTGCTGCGTGCGCTCGACGCTGACCAGCTCCCCCACCACGTCGGCGTGATCCTCGACGGCCACCGACGCTTCGCGCGTGCGGAAGGACTCGCCGAGTACCAGGAGAGCTATCGAAGCGGGATGGCAAAGCTGCGCGAGCTGTTGCGCTGGTCCGCGCAGCTCCACTTGCCGGCCGTGACCGCGTGGGTGCTCTCGACGGACAACCTTCGCCGTCCGACGGCGGAGCTCGAGCCGTATTTCGACGTCTTGATCGAACTGTTGGACGAACTCCCTTCGCTCGCGCGCTCACTCGATTGCTCGGTGCGAGTCATCGGCAGCCTCGATCTCTTGCCAGCCGAGCTCGCCGAGGCGGCCAAACGCGCGGCTTCGGACTCGCCCGGCGAGGACGCGAAGTGGCGCTTCACGCTGGCGCTTGCATATGGCGGGCGCGACGAGATCATCGACGCGGCCCGCGCCCTCGTCTCAGGCCTCGTCGCGCAACAGGTGCCGGTCGACGAGCTGGCGTCGCGCATCGACGCGGATGGAATCGCCGCCAATCTCTATACCGCCGATCTGCCTGATCCTGACCTCCTCATCCGTTCGAGCGGAGAAGCGCGCCTTTCCGGATTCTTGTTGTGGCAGGCGGTATATGCGGAATGCGTGTTCGTCGACCCGTACTGGCCGGAGTTCCGCCGCGTCGATTTTCTGCGCGCGCTGCGGGACTTCGCGCGAAGAGAGCGCCGATTCGGGCAGTAAGGCGGAACTTCTCGTTTACGCCGGCGCGACCGAGCCGTTCGTGGCGGGAGTCTTATTCGTCGTTGTCTTCTTGGTGGGGCTCGTCGCGTTGACGATCGCGTTGGCTTCACTAAGCAGGCGCCCAGCGCTCGTGACGTCGGCCTGGTACGTGCCGAGATCGCCGCGCGCGAGTGCCGCTTGCGCGGCCTGGAAGTCGGCGTTCGCCTGCGAGATGTCGAAGCGCGCCTGCTGGGGAATCTGGCTCGACCGGCCGGTCTGCGACCCGAGCGACGACGGCGCCGAGCCGAAGACGTCCGCCAAGCCTGCGGCCAACGTCGGCTCCATTTCAATCGCCTTTCCGTAGACGACGATCACGTCCTCGAGTTGGGGGAACGCAGTCTGGCTTGAAGACACGTAGAGCGGGCGGACGTAGATCAACGAGTCGGCGATCGGAAGGATCTGCACGGTGCCGAGGTACACCTGTGAGCCTTTCGAGTCGAGGAGCGTGATCGCCTTCGAGATCGTCGGATCGGCGCTGATGTCCACGTTCGCGAGACCGGGTCCGTGGATCGACTGGCCGGGAGTGACGTACGCGGAGAGCGCGCCGTATCGCTTGGGGTCCGAGTTCGCGACGAACAACGCGCGAAGCGTCTGCAGGCTCTCATCCGACGAGTACGGCACGAGGGGTTCGAGCGCGTCGAAGCTGACCTGGCTCTCTCCCGGCAGCTCCAAGAGCTCGTAGACGGGGGTGAACGGCGCCGGCAACCCGTTTATTCCGAGCGCCAGCGACACCGACGGCGATCCGTTCTCCGAGTTCGACGTCTCTGAAAGAGCCCACGCGTCCGACAGGCTGTAGAAGCCCGAGGCCGAGGTGATGTGGTAACGGCCGTACATCGCGGCCTGGATTTCGAGGAGATCCTGGGGGTAGCGCAGGTGTTCTCGCAGCACCGGGCTCATGTCCTTCAACGGATGGAAGAGTCCAGGGAAGACGTGTTCGTAGGCACGAATGATTGGGTCGTTCGGCGCAATCACGTAGAACGACATCTTCCCCGTGTACACGTTGACGACGACCTTCACCGCGTCGCGCACGTAATTGAAGCTTCCGGAAAGCCCAGAGCTCAGAGGAAGATCGCCGTTCGCGGCGGCTTGCGAATAGGGATAGCTGTTGCTCGTCGTGTACGCGTCGAGCATCCAGTCGACCTGTCCGTTCACGATCACCGCATAGGGGTGTGAGTCCACCGACAAGAACGGCAGCGCCCTATGCACGCGTGTTTCGATGTCGGGGAGATAGATGAGGCGCGACTTCGGGGTGACCAGGTTCGAGAGCAACAAGTTGAGGTCGCGGAGGTGGATCGCGAACGCGACCCGGCTGAAGAACCCCGAAATCGGGATCCCTCCACAACCGTGGCAGTGGGCAGTGAAGCTCGACCCGCTCGCCTTCTGATAGAGCACCTCTGGTTGCTTTGTGTCCGCGATGACGAATGTCTCGTTGCTCGGTGAGTAGTAGATCGAGGGCGTCGTCACGCGCAGCGCCTTTGCCGATGACGTCGTCGGGATCCCGCCGACGAGGAAGTTCGGCACATTCGCGGAACTCGTCGTGTTCGCCTGCGCGACCACCGGTGCGTAGCCGTGGGTGAACTGGAGGTGGGTGTTGACCCAGCTCTGTTGGGCCAAACCGGTCGTGTTCAGCGCTCGCACCCCGACGACAGCGGGGGTGAGCGTGTGGCCGATCATGTATCGGTCGACATTGAGCGGAGTGATCGAGTAGTAGCCGCGGATCCCCTGGAGCTTCTGGAAGGTAGCGAGCGACGCGATCGGATCCCACAGATACACGTCGCGAAGCGTCTGCTGGTACTGATCGAGAACGGCGGACGTGAGGTCTTCGTTCGCCGGGAAAGTGTGGCGCGCGACGTTTTCGATCCCCATCGCATATCGAGTCGCCGCGATGTTGTTAGCGATGTAGGGACGCTCGAGCCGACTCTGCGCGGGAGTGACTCGCAAGGCTTGAAAGATCGCCGGATAGATGACGCCGACCGCCAGGGCGAGCAGCGCCCAAAGGCCGACCCCGATCCCCGGCAGCACGACGGAACGCTGATAGACGTTTACGCTGAACAAGACGAACGCGATCAACGACACGATCGCGAGCAACGTCATCGCCGGCAGGCGAACGTGGACGTCGGTGTAGCCCGCTCCCTGCACGACGCCGTTCGTCGACAGATCGAGCACGTAGCGGTCCACGTAGTAGTAGGCCCATGCACGTTCGAGCGCCAACAGTGCGAGGATCAGCGAAAGATGCGCCACGGCGCGTCCCTCCACGCGCGCACCCCGGCTGAAGCGGATCGCCCCGTTCAAGAAATACGCGACCGCAGTCACGATGAACACCACGACGAGCGCAGTGAAGATCCAGTCGACGAGGAACGAAAGGAAGGGCAAACGAAAGACGAAGAAGCTGGCGTCGCGGTGGAACAACGGGTCCAGCCGGTTGAACGGCCACGCGTTCTCGAACAGGACCCAGTGCTGCCACTGCCCCGACGCACCCGCTCCAAGGATCAACGCGATGACGAACGAAATCACCGTCCTCAAAAGGCGCGCGTACGGGCCGACCGTCGACTGGTAACGCCGAACGAGTTCGTTGTCGGGCCCCAAGAACGCGGCTCTCGGCGCGACCGCGTCGACGACCGCCAACGACGCCCACAAGACGGCCCAGGCGATGACGACGAAGACCGCGGAGAGCGCGATCTTCGTCACGACGACCTGCGACCACACCTCCCCGATTCCGCTGTAGTGAAACCACAAGAAATCCGCGTAGAAGCCGGCGACACCCTGGACGACGAAGAACAAGACGATGAGCGCCGCGATGACGACGGCGATGATGAGGTTGCGACGACGCGCCCTCGGCCGGGCAGGTTGATCGGTTGGAACTCGCAATGCAATTAGCGCGATGTGGGCACGATCACGCAGCGGCATCCGCCGTGCGCGGGCGGATGGATCTGGCCGGTCGGAAAGGCCGAGCCAGCCGTTACGACCCCAGCGAGTTCGTCGTCCTCGCAATCCGAGCAGCGCAGCGTCCCGTCGTCGGCAACCCACGAGACCGCCGCGTTGGAGCGCTTCGCGACCGCCATCACGCCTTCTGAGAAGGCGGCCACCGCGTGGTCGGTCGCCGCGTCTTCGACGCGCTCACCCTTCCAGTCGCGATACACCGCCCCCACTGCGTTCTGGTACGAGCCGGATTCCGGAGCACCCGGGCGCAAGGCGTCCTCGAGACGTCTCGCGATCGCGGAGGCGATCTCTCCGCCTAGCCGGTCAGCAACTCCGAGCGCAGCCGAATGCGCCGCTGCGTCGAGTTCCCCCGCTGACATCGCGGTCGACTTTGAACCGAGGCGAGCGGTGGCGAAGTTTGCGCCCGCTTTGTACGAAGCGGCGAACCCGGGCGTCGTCGCTTCGGCGAGACCCTTCGCCGATTCCTCGATCGAGATCACCTCGACGGGATTCGTTCCCCTCCTGAGCGAGCGCAGTCGGTCGAGGAGGTCGTTCTGTTCGACCCGCAGGGCGCGCTTCAACTCATGGATGAGCTCGTCTTTCGGAGACTCGAAGAATCCGTCCCGTTCCAGCAGCACCTCCGCGCGCGCCGAGCTCAGCGCGTCGTCCAATCTCGAATCCGTCGCGGCCTCCGCGGCACCGTCGGAAGTCATGGCGGCGCCTTCGGAGGATTCGGAAGGTGCATCTGAGGTGGTTGACCGCGCAGAAGCACGCGCGCCCGAATGGTCGCGGCGACGACGCTTAATTGGCTCGGCCGTCTCGGATTCGGCGGTGGCCGCCCGCAGCTTTGCGAAGAGCTCGTCGACGCCCTCGCTCTCTGCGCCGGGCGTTATTTCATCGGCGCCGTGTCGCGAATCGTCCGCGGGCAATTCCTCGGCAACCACGACCGAGCTTGCACCTTCGTCGGCCGGTTCTCGTACGGTGGGCTCGATCGCTGTCGGTGTAATCGCTCTGTTCGCGGACGCAGTCGGTAATTCGGCCGGTGGCTGTTCGGCATCCATGCGGCGCCTCGCGACTTCGGCGGCCGAACGCGCCTCATTGTCGGATGCGAACAGCTTCTCGCGCACGTCTGCGATCGCGTCGGCGACGTGGGCAACCGCCGAATAGAGGCTCTCCTTACCAGCCTGAAGTTGGTCGATCTGTGCGACGAGCGACCGACGGCGCTCCGTGAGGTCGCCGAGGATCTTGCGCCGAAGTCCGCGCGCTTCTTCGACCATCGCACGCCCCTCGGTGCGCGCGGACTCGATTGCGTTCTGGGCGCTTTGGCGCGCCTCACCGATGATCGTCGACGCTTCGGTTTCCGCCCGACCGCGAACTTCGCGTCCTGCCGCTTCAGCGTCGGAGACGATTTGACCGGCGCGCGATTCCGCCTTCGCCAGCACTTCGGCACCGGCGGCGTGGGCGGCGTGGAGAATCTTGGTGGTCTCCGATCCGACGGCTGCGGACAGGGTCTCTTCGTCGAACGAGGGGGACTTCGCCTTGCGCTCTGCTTCGCCGAGGCGTGCAACGAGGTCGGCCTCCCGCGTGCGGACGCCGCGCAGATGTTGTGCGATCTCGGCGAGGAAGCGTTTGACGGCGCTTGGGTCGTAGCCACGTCGAACGGTCGGGAATTCCCGATTCGCCACTGCCTCTGGGTCGGGGTTACGCGAAGAGATCGATACCTGCGGTTCTTCCATTCCGAGCGAGCCTACGACTCAGACACGGCCGGCGGACGGCTCGAGCCTGCCGCCGAGTCCTTCGAGCGCCGAGACGGCCTGTCCGATCGACGAGACGTCGATGATCTTGAGGTGCGGCCCGGCGTTCGCGCGCGCTGCTTGCAATCCCGACGGCGGCACCAGGAACACCTCGGCGCCCGCAGCACGCACGGCCCGGGTCTTTTCGGCGACCCCGCCCACGGCACCGACCGACCCGTCATTCGACATCGTGCCGGTCGCCGCGACCCGCGCGCCCCCAGTCAGGTCCTTGCGGTCGAGTTTTTCGATCAGCCCGAGGGTGAACGACAAACCCGCCGAGGGTCCGACGATCCCGCCAGAAGAGAGCTTCACCACGAACGGCAAGGCGGCGTTGCGGTACGTCTGGACGACGTCGAAGGGAAGGCAGCCCCGCACTTTTCCTTGCTTCGTCACCGGACGCGCGACATGCCCTCCCGAGGGCACGCACTCGAGGACCGATCCCGTCGCCTTCGTCGAACGTGCGAGATCACCAAGTCGGTAGGTGCGCGTCGTCGTCTTTTCTTTTCCGAGCGCATGGAAAGTGAGTGAGAAGACTGACCCCGCCGTTCGCGCAGAGATCGCCCGAGTCAGTTGTGTCGCTGTAAGGGCGCTTTGTCCATCCGCGGCGACGATCACTGACCCGACATCGGGGGCTTGCGTGTTTTTCGTACCGGGTTCGGTCGCGTAGACCGCAGTGCCGTTGGCGATCGCCCGGGTGTCGTACCCGAGCGTGCGTAGCGCGACGAGCGTCGCGGCTTGGCGCGCGTTCGCCATGTCGATCACGCCCTCCTCGGTGTACGCGGAGTTGTTCTGTCCGCCCGTGAGCGCTGCCGAGCCGATGATCGCCGAGCTGTCGTGCAACTCGTAATAGACGTAACCGAGCGCGGAGAGCGGCGTGAGATCGACGTCTGTGAGGATCACCGAGCCTTTATGCGAATGCGATCGGGCACCGGGAACCGAGATCAGCGTTCCGATATTGAAAGCGTGACCGGGTGTGATCGCGTAGTACGGAACGCTCCAGCGGCTCGCGATGAACACTGCTGCGCCGAGCACAACCACGATCGAGATCGCGACCCGCAGCCCTCGTCGGAGTCGCTTCGGGGCCTCGTTCGCGTCAGAGCTGACCTCTCGCTGCGCCACCTGCTCGTTGTCATCGACCGCGACGTGCTCGTCATCGGTCGGCATCGCCCGTAGCCTGCCACGGGAACCTAAGTGAAATGATCGCGGACGACGAGACCCAGCGGGGCGTGCCGAACGACGCGATCGAACGACGCGTCGAGGCGGCCGGCGCTGGATTGCGCGGCGACGAAGACACGGTTCGCGCTCTGCTCTCGGATTCCGACGCGAAGGTCCGCTCGGCTGCGTATGGCGCGCTCGTGCGACTCGGGGCGGCGAGCGCAGACGACGTTGCCCGGGCGATCGCCGATCCCGACCCCGTCGTACGCCGAAGCATCTGCGAGCTCGCGGCGCGACTGCCAGGCGCGGACTTCACGCCGCTCCTCGGCGATCCCGACCCCGCCGTCGTCGAGGCGGCGGCGTACGCCCTCGGCGAGACAGGGGCACGACAAACGACGCCGCTCCTCGCGGCGACGGCGATACAGCACCCGGATCCCTTGTGTCGTGAGGCGGCGGTTGCAGCGCTCGGCGCGATCGGCGATCCGGCGGGGAAATGGGCGGTCCTGGGCGCGCTCTCCGACGCGCCGGCGATCAGGCGGCGGGCGGTCGTCGCCCTCTCGGCGTTCGAGGGTCCCGACGTCGAAGTCGCGCTGGTGGAGCACCTTTCTGATCGCGATTGGCAGACCCGCCAGGCGGCGGCGGACGTTTTAGGCGTCAGCGAGAGCGAGCCACGCTGACGGCGTAAGAGAGGCCGTCGACGATTCCGAGACAGCGCGCCGCGCCGAGAACCGCGGCCCGGCCCCCGTCTGTCGCGATGTGCACGGGCAGGCCGGTCGCCTTAGCCAAGCGTTCGTCGAAGCCGCGCAATAACGCGCCGCCGCCGGCGAGCAACACGCCGGAGGTCAAGAGGTCGTTCACGAGCTCGGGAGGCGCCTCGGTGATCACGGTCACCACAGCATCGAGGATCGGCGTGATGAGCTCTTCGAAGATCGGCCTGATCTCGAGCGAGCCGACGACAGCGCTCGTCTGGCGCCCTGTTTTCACTTCTCTCCCCGTCACCTCAGCGTTTTCCTCTCGCGCACCGCCCGAAAGCGTGCCGATCGCAATCCGGATCGACTCGGCGGTCGGTCGGTCGACGAGGATCCCGTGTGCTCTCGCTAGGTGGGCGCGGATCGCGTCGTCGAAATCGTCGGCTCCTCGAGCGAACGAGGCCGCCGTGACGAGTCCGCCGAGGGCAAGCACTCCGACGTCTGTCGTTCCAGCGCCGACATCGGCGACCATCGATCCCGTCGGTTCATCGATCGGAAGGCCGGCGCCGATCGCGCACGCGGTCGGTTGGGCGAGAAACAGGACCCCCCTCGCGCCGGCGCGGCGGATCGAGCGTTCGAGGGCACGGTTTTGGACCTTCGTCGCGCCGACGTGGGTGCAGACGAGGACCCGCGGGTGCGACATCCGGGAGACGCCCGCCCGCCGGAGGGCCTCGGCAAGAACCGCCTCGACGAGGTCGATGTCGACGAGCTGGCCATTTCGCATCGGACGCTGGATGCGGACCCGTCCCGACGCCCTGGCGCCGTGTCCGAGCGCCTCACGCCCGAAGGCGACGATTTTGCCCGAGTCGCGGTCGACTGCCGCGATCGTCGGCTCTTCGACAACAAGCGTCCCGCTCGCGTCGGCGATGCGCGTCCACGCCGTGCCGAGGTCGAGCGCGAGTTCCGCACTCATCTTTTCGCGCTCCTCCGCACGGTTCGGAATCGTACGGGTCGCGCAGAGGGTCCCCGACCGTCTCAAGTGGGCTTCGCCCACGGTCGCGACGCGCCGGACGCCACGTCTGTGGATAGCGTTACCCCGCGTGACCGCCCGCTCAGGGGCTTTTGACGAGGGTCCGGAAGAGGATCCCTCTTCGCCCCTCCTCCCGCCGCAAGACCGCATCTGGCGTCATCCGTCAGAGATCGACCCGCTCGCGCTCCGGCCCGACGCGCACCGACGTCGCTGGCTCTTAAGTCACCCGTCGCGTCGCAGCGTCCTCACAGCCGGAATCGTCGGCGCGCTGATCGCGTCAGCGGTCGCCGCGATCGCGACACATCTCGCCGATTCGATCTCGACCGCGCCACCGCCGAAGATCGTCAACCCCCCGACGCGCATTGTGCCGAGTCACGCGGCGGCCTTCCCGATGAGCGCCGAGATGCAAGCGGCGGTGCACCGGGTCGCCGGGGCCCTCGCGACGGTCGAGGCAACAACAGGCGCCGCGCGCACGAGCGTCCTCGGGGCCGTCATCAGCTCGGGAGGGCTGCTCATTGTTCCCTCCCGGGGGGTCGCCGGGGCACAGAGCCTGCTCGTCACCCTCGCCAACGGCGACGTCTACGTCGGCTACCTCGTCGGAGCCGATCCCCGCTCGGGCCTCGCCGTGGTCCGGATCAACGGGGCGGGCGACCTCCAGACCGTGACGCTCTCTCGGTCTCCCGTCCTCGAGCCGTCCTTGGCACTAGCCCTGTGGTGGCCGGGCCACGAATCGATCGTGATCGGGATGATCCGCGACACGCATTCGACCGTCCGAATCGCCGGAACCGCGGTCATCGGCGCGATGACTGGAGTATTCGCCCCCTCACACTGTCCAAACGGGTCGGCGCTTTTGAGCTCTGCCGGCGCGATCGACGGCATCGTCGTCGGACACGCGAAGAGCGCGGCGGTGGTTGCTCCGGCGTGGCTCGCGTCGATCGTCGCGCGCGACATCGTCTCCGAGGGCCGGGTCGCGCACGGGTGGCTCGGGGTACGCGGGGTGACCGATCCCCTCGCTCCTGGCGGCGTCCGCATCGTGTCGATCGCGAAGGGAAGCGCACTGCGCCGCGACGGCGTGCGCCCGGGCGACGTGATCGTCGCCTTCGGGCCGGTTCACATCCGCTCGATCGAGGACCTCCAAGCCCGCCTGTACGGTCTGCACGCCGGGGAGCGCGTCACGCTGAGCGTCGACGAGAACGGCGTCATGCGGAGACGTTCCGTCACTCTCGCCGCGACGGCGAACCCCTGACGCGACCCTCGCGACTCTCCTTGTCGTGAACTTCGCTCGGGCGAGTTCTGACCGACCAGCTCCCCCGTCGAAGACGGGCTGGTTCACAAGGCGCGCGCTCCTCGCGCACTTGGCGATCGTGGCCTTCGTCCCAGGCTGCGCGATCGCCGCATGGTGGCAGGTCACCATCGCCCTCTCCGGAAACGACCTCGCCTACCTCTACTCGGTGGAGTGGCCGTGCTTCGCGATCTTCGGTCTCGTCGCGTGGTGGAACTTCGTCCACGACGATCCGGACTCGGTCGGCGCGCGCGCCTTGCGTCGCCTCTCGGCGCCGAAGCCGGAAAGACACGTGGAAAAGGCGCCGACGGGCGGGAGCGAACCGGTTGACGAGGAACTCGCCGCCTACAACGCTTACCTCGCCTCGCTCGCCGAGCGCGGCGCCCCGAAGACCTGGACGAAGCGTTGAACCGCGCGCTCGCCGCGTATCGCCTAATGGCCTACGTCGTCGGCGTGCTGCTCATCGTGCTCGTCTTTGTCGGCGTGCCGCTGCAGTTTGGCGCCGGGCACCCCGGGGTGGTCGCCGTCGTCGGGCCGATCCACGGTTTCTGCTACCTCGTCTACCTGCTGAGCGCGGCCAACCTGGTCCGCAACGAACGGTTCGGCCTGAAGACTCTGGTGGCGATCGTCGCGGCCGGGCTTCTGCCGTTCCTCGCCTTCGTCGTCGAACGGCGCGTCGCACGGATGGTCACCACCCACACGAACGGCCCTCGGCTCCCGGTCGCCTCCCCGGCGAGAGAATCTGTCCCCCGGCCCTAGATTCGACTTCGTGACCTCGGATTCCGGCTTCGACGCCGGTGGCTTTCCCGGCCTTCTCGGCGACATGTTGAAGATGATGCGGACGGACGCGCCGCTGCAATGGGAGCTCGCGCTCCAGTTCGCCCAGACGGTCGCGGCGGATGGCAAGGCCGAGCCGAACGTCGATCCGGTGCAACGGATGCGCTTCGAAGAGCTGGCGCGCATCGCCGAAATGCAGGTCGCCGACGTGACGGGCATGCCGACCACCCCGAGCGGCGCTCCGGCGAGCTTCGCGACGACTGGGCCGGCGGGCTGGGCACGCCGCAGTCTCGAGTCGTGGCGGCCGCTCATCGAGCGCTTCGCGGCTGCGATCCGTCCGGCGGCGCCGGGGCCGCAAGGAGACCGGGACGAGGAAGACGAAAAGGACCTCGCGCGCCTAATGGGCGAATGGTCGAAGGCGATCGCGCCGGCGATGATCGCCCTCCAGGTCGGGTCGGCGATCGGACACCTCGCGCGCACAACACTCGGTCAGTACGAACTCCCCCTCCCCCGCCCTGACAGCGACGAGATCGCGGTCGTCCCAGAAAATGCAGTGCGCTTCGCGGCGGATTGGAGCCTCAACCCCGACGACGCGCTTTTGTGGGTGGCGGCACGCGATCTCACGATGCACACGATGCTGTCCCGCTCCCACGTGCGCGAGAGATTCTCGACCCTCCTCGTCGAACACGCCGCGAACCTCCGCCCCGACCTGGGCGCGCTGATCGATCGGCTCGGTGATCTCTCGAGCGTTGGAATCGAGGACCCCGGCGAACTGAGCGAGCTGTTCGGAGAGGCTGGCTTCGCGCCCGATGCCGACGCTCCGGAGGTACGTCGGGTGCGAGCGGAGCTCGCGACCCTGAGCGCGGTTCTCGTC
The DNA here is from genome assembly GCA_963725215.1 of uncultured Acidimicrobiaceae bacterium. Taxonomy (GTDB): domain Bacteria; phylum Actinomycetota; class Acidimicrobiia; order Acidimicrobiales; family Bog-793; genus CAVRXQ01. Next base: position 18,738 of record CAVRXQ010000001.1, read on the forward strand.
GGCTACGCGCAATGGGCGACCGACGCGGTCGTCGCACGGGTCATCGGCGCGCGACGACCGGTGGCAGAAGCGATGCGTCGTCGGCTCGTCGAGATGACCGAAGAAGAGCGCGCCGGGGAGCACCTATTCGGTTTGGATCTCTCCGCCGACACCGTCGATCGCGGCGAGACCTTCGTTTCCGGCGTCTTGGACAGAGGTGGTGAGACCGAGCTCGCCAAGCTGTGGGTGCATGACGCCAATTTGCCGACGCCCGCGGAGCTCGATGCGCCGGGACTTTGGATCGCGAGGGTGAACCTCTAAACACCTATAAAGAGGTCGCGGCGCTCAGGCGCGCTCCGCTTCCTCCTCGGGGACCCCGAGGTCCCACTGCAACAAGATGTTCTCGCGCTCCGCGTCGCGCACGACCCGCTCGCGGTTGCGCCGGAACTGGGGGTCGTGAGGAGGCAGCAACACGAGGCGTGCCAGTGCCCGTTCGCGAAAAGCCTCGACCACGGCGCGCTCGCCGAACTCCGACTCCACCTCCCAGTGCGGAGCGACGGGGCCGAGGTAGACAATGCGTACGTGAGCTCGCGGTGGCTCGGGAGTCTCGTTGTCCTGGTGGATCACCATTGTCGTCATCTTCTCCTCGGCAGGCCTCGGAAGTCTACGGCTCCGATGTCGGGGGAAACATGGGAGTCGGCGCGCGAATCTCGACACTTCCATTGCCAAGTTATGAGGACTCTGTGAATTCAGTGCCAATTGCTGGACATCGCGAACACCGGGAGTAAGTTGCGAAAGAGGGTCCGCTTGAGTCCCGAGACGGCCCTGCATTAGCCGAAATGGTGACGCGAAGGGAGGTGGGCGATGGAAGCGGAGTGGATGTCTCAGGGAAAGTGCCGCTCGCTCCCGCCCGAAACGTTCTTCCCAAGTGACGGGGTGGGCGTCGAGATCGCCCGTCGGATCTGCGCCGACTGCCCCGCAAGAGAGCCCTGCCTGGAATACGCGATGGCGAACCACATCGATCACGGCGTCTGGGGCGGCACCTCGGAGCGAGAACGCCGTCGCCTGGCGCGCACCCGTCGTCGGCTCGCGACGCAACCCGTCTCCTAACGCGATCGGCGCGCCGTCGCGGCGCGGCACATGCTCGAGTGCGTCGTCAACATCTCAGAGGGTCGCGACCGCTCGACCGTCGACGCGTTGGCCTCGGCGGCGGGTTCAACCCTTCTCGACCTTCACGTCGACTCGTCGCATCACCGATCGGTGCTGACGATCGCGGGCGACGAAGTTGAAGACGCGGCGCGGAAGGTCGCGCGCGTCGCGATCGAACGCATAGATCTCACTCGACACGAGGGGGTGCACCCGCGCCTCGGGGCGGTCGATGTCGTCCCTTTCGTTCCGCTTGGCGAGAACGGATTGCGACAAGACGGCGACCTTTCCGAGGCGGTCCGCGCCCGTGACGCGTTTTGCGCTTGGGCTGCAAAGGCCCTCGGGTTGCCGTGTTTCGTCTATGGACCGGAACGCTCCCTTCCTGAGGTGCGCCGGCACGCGTTCTCCTCGCTCGCACCCGCGTGCGGCCCGCTCCTCCCGCACCCGACGGCGGGGGCCTGCTGCGTCGGCGCCCGTCCGGTCCTCGTCGCGTACAACCTCGTCCTCAGCGAGGCTTCGATCGAACTCGGGCACAAAGCCGTGGAAGCGATCCGCTCGCCCGAGGTGCGGGCGCTCGCGTTCAGGGTCGGAGAGGGCGTCCAGGTGTCGTGCAATCTCGTCGCCCCCTGGCGCGTCGGGCCAAGCCACGTCTACGAGCGGGTGGCGTCGATCGCCTCGATCAAAGACGCCGAACTCGTGGGCTTGATCCCCGAGATCGTCCTTCACGCCATCGATCGGGAGCGTTGGGACGCACTTGGCTTGTCTGAGGGCCGAACGATCGAGTCACGGCTCGCGGGGCGTCGGAGCGCGCAAGACGGCTGAGGCGGTTCGGTGCGGGGCGCTTTGCCAATTTACGGGGTTCCCGGCGATCTCGGAGAAATTGGCGGGCGCTCGAGGTTTCCCAACAGAAAATTCACGACCCGTTAGCGAGTCGGTCGCACTCTTGTCAGGTTCCCCGCTTAACGTGCTCCGCCACCGTCGCACGACGATCGGTGCCGCCCCGAACCCAAGAACGAGAGGCGATGAAAATTCGTCCCGGTGTCGTCGCGATCGCCGTCATCCAACTACCTCGGGACCCTCGATATGAGTACCGGGGCGGTCACAGCCGCCACGACGACGGGAACGCCTCTTGTGACAAAGAGCCTGCTGTTTGTCCCGAACGGAAGGAGCAGGCACGGCGACGACAGAGGCTGAGCTCGGCGCCGCGAGCCTGCGAAGTGCGGATCGTGTTTAACCGCGCCCAACGCCGCGTCGCGGCGTTGGGCGATCCGCGCTAAGAGGCGGCCTGGCGCTCGAGGACCCGCTGGCGGCGGATACGACGTCGCTCGCGCTCGCTCATCCCGCCCCAGATGCCGAACTTCTCGCTGTTCGCGATGGCGAACTCGAGGCAGTCGTCACGCACCACACACCCGCGGCACACTTCTTTCGCCTCCCGCGTCGACGATCCCCTTTCGGGGAAGAACAGGTCCGGATCGACACCGAGGCAGTTCGCCTTGGACTGCCAGGAACCTGGCTGCTCTCCGATCAGAGCTTCAAAGTCCACGGAACCTCCCTTGCGGCTCCGCCACTCTTGCGAGTCGCAACCATGAAATTACATGGTTCGTATTATGATGACGACCTGCTCAGCGCTTTGCAAGGGGCAATTTCTTCGTCTCGCGCGCCCAGCCTGATCACCGAAGCCCTGCTCAGGCACCAGATCGTGCCAACCACCGGTTTCGACTCCGGCCGGATCAGGTGGAAGGATGATCGAAAGGCAGTTCAGCGATGCAGCAGGCCGCGTCCGGAGAACCGGGGCCCGCCGGCCCGCGGGGAAGGGGTGCGCGAAGTTGGCCGTCGCCGAAGGGACGCGGACGGTTCTGGCACCGACGCCGGTCGAGATCGGCGGTGTGCGGGGGGGGCCGCCCCGAGCCGTCGTGCTGCGGCGGGACGACTGGAAGCTGCAACCGATCGCCACCGCGATCGGGCTCCTCGGATTCGTCGCCTATTCGACGTGGGCGGCGTTTCGTAACGACTTCTATTACGCGGGCAATGTCGGGCGCGACTACCTCTCGCCGTTCTATTCGCCGTGCGTCACGCACAACTGCCACGGATACGTGTGGGGTCCGATCACCGGCTCTTGGTGGGCCGTCTCCCCCGCGCTGTTGATCCTGATCTTCCCGCTCGGATTCCGCCTGACTTGCTACTACTACCGAAAGGCGTATTACCGATCGTTCTGGCTGTCGCCTCCCGCGTGCTCGGTCGCCGACGCGGGGTCGACGACGCCGGGCGGTCTCAGATCGCGCTATAGCGGGGAGAGCCGCTTTCCGCTCGTTCTGCAGAACATCCACCGCTACTTCTTCTACGTCGCCGTCGGGTTCGCGGCCGTCCTCAGCTGGGACGCGATCACCTCGTATCGGTTCTCGAACGGAGCGGGGGTGGCGCTCGGATCCCTCGTCTTGACGGTCAACGCCGTATTGATCTGGCTGTACACGCTCGGCTGCCACGCGTGCCGGCACCTCTGCGGCGGCGGGCTGAAAAAGCTCTCGCGCCGCGCCGGTGCGGAGGTGGTTCTGGACAAACATCGCCGGGCGACTCAACCCACACCACCAGCTGTACGCGTGGCTGTCACTCGGGTGGATCGCTTTCACCGATTTCTACATCTGGCTCGTCGCGTCGGGCACGATCCACGACCCGCGGATCATCTGATGGCCGAGCACGCGACCCAGGACTTGGACGTGTTGGTGATCGGCGCCGGCGGCGCGGGGCTGCGCGTGGCGATCGAGTCCGCGACGCTCGGCGCGCGCACGGGGGTCGTCTGCAAGTCGCTGCTCGGCAAGGCGCACACCGTGATGGCCGAGGGCGGCGTCGCCGCGGCGCTCGGCAACGTGTGGCCCGAGGACAACTGGAAGGTCCACTTCCGCGACACGATGCGCGGCGGAAAGATGCTGAACAACTGGCGCATGGCCCAGCTCCACGCGATGGAGGCGCCGGACCGCGTCCTCGAGCTTGAACAGTGGGGCGCGTTGTTCGACCGGACACCGGACGGGCGGATCTTGCAGCGCGACTTCGGTGGACATCGTTACGCGCGCCTCGCGCACGTCGGAGACCGAACTGGTCTTGAGATGTTGCGCACGGAGCAAAACCGCGCCGTCGCACTCGGGATCGAAGTCTTCATGGAGTGCAAGATCCTGCGGCTCTTGAAGAGTCAAGACGGGTCGGTGTGCGGGGCGCTTGGGCTGTGGCGCGAGTCAGGACGCTTCGTCGTCTTCCGCGCGAAGGCCGTCGTCTTGGCGTCGGGCGGGATCGGAAAGATCTGGAAGTTCACCTCGAACTCGTGGGAGTCGACCGCCGACGGCCACGCACTCGCGCTGTGGGCCGGCGCGGACCTGATCGAGATGGAGTGCGTCCAGTTCCACCCCACCGGAATGATCTGGCCGGCCTCGGCGCGAGGACTGCTCGTCACCGAAGGGGTACGCGGCGACGGCGGGGTGCTGAAGAACAAGGAGATGGAGCGGTTCATGTTCCGCTACATCCCTGAGTTCTACGCGAAAGAGACCGCCGACACGATCGAAGAAGCTGACCGCTGGTACGACGACAAGTCCGTCCGCCGCCCGCCGGAGCTCCTCCCCCGCGACGAGGTCGCGCGGGCGATCAACGCCGAGGTGAAGGCGGGCCGCGGCTCGCCGCACGGCGGCGTCTTCTTGGACATCGCGTCTAGGCGCTCGCCCGAGTACATCAAGCGGCGGCTGCCGTCCATGTACCACCAGTTCAAAGAGCTCGCCGACGTCGACATCACGACCCAGATGATGGAGATCGGCCCGACGTGTCACTACATGATGGGCGGGGTGCGCGTTGACGCCGAGACCGAGGCGGCGGCGGTCCGCGGGCTCTACGCGGCGGGTGAGGTCGCGGGAGGAATGCACGGCGCGAACCGGCTCGGCGGGAACTCGCTCTCCGACTTGTTGGTCTTCGGCAGGCGCGCCGGCGAATCAGCGGCGAAGGCGGCGCTCGGGGTTTCGCAATCGTCTCGCGCCGACGAGGCGGAGATCGACGAACTGTGCGAGCACGCCCTCTCGTACTTCTCGAACGACGGTGGCGAAAACCCCTACGCGCTCCATCGCGATCTGCAAGAGACGATGCAGTCGCTCGTCGGCATCATCCGCACCGAATCCGAGCTGGAAGAGGCGCTCCGACTCCTCGACGAGTACGACAAACGCGCCGCCGAAGTGAGCGTCGAGGGCCACCGTCAGTTCAACCCTGGTTGGCACCTCGCGCTCGACCTCGAGTCGATGCTGGCGGTCGCGCGCGCGACGACTCTCGCCGCGATCGAACGGAAGGAGAGCCGCGGGGCGCACACCCGCGACGACTACCCGGCGTCGGACCCGGACCACTTCGGAAAGGTGAACATGGTGGTCCGAATGACGGACGGAGAAGTTGCCGTCCACGAAGAGCCGCTTCCACAGATGCCCGACGAGCTGCGCGCACTGATCGACGAGGCGCCCTGATGGCGAGGGAGGCATCGGACGAGGTCGTGATGCGCATCTGGCGTGGGGACGAGTCGGGTGGGGAGTTCCGCGACTACGCCGTCCCCCCGCTCGAGGGCGAGGTCGTCCTGGACGTCGTCCACCGGATCCAAGCTGAGCTCGCGCCGGACCTCGCGGTCAGATGGAACTGCAAGGCGGGAAAGTGCGGCTCGTGCTCTGCCGAGATCAACGGGGTGCCGCGCCTCATGTGCATGACGCGCATGAGCGCGCTCGACACGGCCGTGCCCGTCACCATCTCTCCCATGCGGGCATTCCCGGTAATGCGAGACCTCGTGACCGACGTGTCGTACAACTTCGCGGTCGCGCGCAAGATCCCTCCGTTCACCCCTCCACCTCGCCCTCCTGACGGCTACCGCATGGCGCAGTTCGACGTCGATCGGGCGCAGGAGTTCCGCAAGTGCATCGAATGCTTCTTGTGTCAGAACGTCTGCCACGTCATTCGTGACCACGAGGAGAACAAGCCGAGATACGCGGGACCGCGATTTTTCGTGAAGCTCGCCGAACTTGAGATGCACCCCCTCGACACGCTTGATCGGCGCGACCTCATCTCCGAGGAGCTCGGAATCGGTCTTTGCAACATCACGAAGTGCTGCACCGAGGTGTGTCCGGAGAGCATCCACATCACGGACAACGCGATCATCCCGTTGAAGGAGCGCGTCGTCGACGCTCGCTATGACCCGATCGCGTGGTTGGGTCGGAAGATCCTGCGTCGTCCGAACCCGACTCCCGCCGAGGTCGCGGCGAGGACTGCTCCGGCGGCGCGCAACGGCGAGGTGATCGTCACCACTCCACCGGATTCGCGCGCGCGCAGCTTGTGATCGACGCGACGCCGTTCTCGAATGGCTGGTTCTCTCAACTTTCAGAGATGATCGCGAAAGTGGAACCAGAAGAGGACTGGCCAACACTGTCGCTCGGAATCGCAATCAACGGCGGACCGCAAGGGCCGGTCCGCTACACATTCCACGTCGGACCTGAAGGAGCTGGCCTCGAGGTTGGATCCGTCGAATCCGCCGACGTCACGTTGGTCGAGTCCTTCGAGACCGCACGTTCGATAGTGGATGGCACCTCGATCTCGGATCTCCTTGCCGAAGGTCGCATCACCGTCAGCGGGGATGCGAACGCGCTTGTCTCTGCCCAACGTCCTCTTGCTGCGATCTCCGCGGTGTTCGCGGAGATCGCGGACACAGCAAACAACTGAACGCACCACGGGAGGCCAGATGATCTTCGAGCACGCCGTGATCAACGTCGCGCCCGGCAAAGAGGACGAATTCGAGGAAGCATTTCCCTCCGCGCGCGAGGTGATGGAGAAGTCACCGGGCTGCTTATCGGTGCGCCTGTTCCGTTGCGTCGAGCTGCCGGAGCGGTTCCTGTTATTCGTCGAGTGGGAGAATGTCGAGGCGCACATGGAAGGGTTCAGAAAGTCCGACGCCTTCGCGCGCTGGCGGGAGATCGTCGGTCCGTATTTCGCTTACCTCTCCGACATGGAGCACTTCCGACCCGTCGCGGAGGGCTGAGCGCTCAGGACAGCAGACCGGCGACCTCGGCGCGCTCTTCCAGGAGCTCCTCGGTCGTCGCCGCGATCCTTCCTCGCGCGAACTCCGAATGCTCGAGGCCCTCGACGACGCTCCACGACTTCCCGTCGCCACGGACGGGATATCCGAATTGCAGACCTTCGGGCACGCCGTACTCCCCGCGCGAGGCGACGGCGAGCGAACTCCAGTCCGAACCTTTCGTCGGTGAAATCACGCTTCGCATGGAGTCGATCGCCGCGTTGGCCGCCGAGGCGGCGGAGGAGGATCCGCGCGCGTCGATAATCGCCGCACCGCGCTTTTGAATCGTCTCCAAGAACGCACCCCGCAACCACTCGTCGTCGCCGATGACGTCAGGTGCTGGCTTCCCGCCGATCAGCGCGTTCTCGAAGTCGGGAAATTGCGTCGAGGAGTGATTTCCCCACACCGCGAGATTCGTCACGGTCGCGACAGATTCGTTCGCCTTCTTCGCCAGCTGAGACTTTGCCCGGTTCTCGTCGAGCCTTGTCATCGCGAACCACCGCTCGGCGGGGATGTCCGGCGCGTTTGAACGCGCGATCAGACAGTTGGTGTTGCACGGGTTGCCGACGACGAGGACCCGCACGTCGGACGCCGCGCTCTCTGAGATCGCCCTCCCCTGCGGCTTGAAGATCCCGCCGTTCACCCCGAGCAGGTCCTTGCGCTCCATACCGGCTTTGCGCGGGATCGAGCCGACGAGAAAGGCGTACGAGGCGCCATCGAAGGCGGTCTTCAGCTCCGACGTCGCAACGACGTCGGCGAGGAGTGGGAACGCGCAGTCGTCGAGCTCCATGACGACCCCCTCAAGCGCACGCATCGCCGGTTCGATCTCCAATAGGCGGAGCACGATTGGGCGATCCGGTCCGAGGAGCTCGCCCGAGGCGATCCGGAACAACAGCGCGTAGCCGATATTGCCCGCGGCGCCGGTCACGGTGACGTGTGCCGGGACGCCTCCAGTTGAGGTCGTCATCACACGCGAGGTTATCTCTCGACCTCGGCTTGTCCGAGTGCCAAAAGGACTTCCTTCCTGGGAAAACGTGCCTGCCGCTACCCTTTCGCGAGGAAATTGATTTCGGGGGGCTAGATGCGCTGTTCCATCTGCGCCACGGAGAACCCGGCCGAGGCACGGTTCTGTATCGGGTGCGGCCAATCGCTCACGGCGGCATGCGCCAGCTGCGGCACGACGCTTCCTCCTCAAGCGCGCTTTTGTTTTTCCTGCGGCCAAGCGGTCGGAGGATCCTCCCAGCCAGCGGCAACATCGTCGGTTACCCCGTCGTCAGACCGAGCCGCTGAGCCCGCGGCGTTGGCCGCGCCGACGTGGGAGATTCGTCAAGTCTCCGTGCTGTTTTGTGACCTCGTCGGGTTCACGACGCTCTCTGAGTCGCGCGATCCCGAGGAGGTGCGCGAGCTCCTCTCCGGCTACTTCGATCTCGCGCGCTCGGTCATCTCCCGCTACGGAGGCACGGTCGAGAAGTTCATCGGTGACGCGGTGATGGCCGTTTGGGGTGCGCCAGTCGCCCGCGAGGACGACGCCGAGCGGTCGGTCCGTGCCGCACTGGAGCTTCTCTCCGCGATCTCCACGTACGGAGACGAGCGGGCGACGACTCTCGACGCGCGAATCGGCGTCGCCACCGGATCCGCCGCGACGACGACGCCGGAAGAAGGAATGGTGATCGGCGATCGCGTCAACACCGCTGCGCGGATCCAATCGGTGGCACCGGCGCGTGGCTGTCTTGTCGACGATTCGACGCGCAACGCCTCGTCGGCGGCGATCGTCTACCGCGACGCCGGGACCCACGAGTTGAAAGGCAAGTCGGAGCGCATCCACCTGAACGAGGCCGTGCGGGTCGTCGCCTTGGTCGGCGGGGCGCTGAAGTCAGAAGGACTCGAGGCACCCTTCGTTGGACGCGACAGCGAGCTCCGACTCGTGAAGGAGCTCTTCCATTCGGCGGTGGAACAGCATCGAGCGCATCTCGTCTCGATCGTCGGGGTCGCAGGAATCGGGAAGAGCAGGCTGGCGTGGGAGTACTTCAAGTACGTCGACGGACTCTCCGACCTCTTCCTCGGACATCGCGGCCGGTGCCTCGCCTACGGCGACGGGGTGACCTACTGGGCACTCGCCGAGATGGTGAGAAGCAGGGCGGGCATCGTCGAAGCCGAAGAAGAGAGCGCGGCCGCAGAAAAACTCCAGACCGTCCTGACGCAGTATGTCCCCGACCTCGACGAGCGCCGCTGGGTGGAGGCGCGTCTCGGGCAGCTGCTCGCGATCGACACGCGCACGTCGTTCGATCGAGAGGACTTGTTCGCGGGTTGGCGCTTGTTCTTCGAGCGTATGGCCGAGGTCCGCCCGGTCATCTTGTCGTTCGAGGACATGCAGTGGGCTGACTCGGCGCTCCTCGATTTCATCGAATATCTGCTCGATTGGTCGAAAAGCCACCCGATCTTCGTGCTCACCTTGACCCGCCCAGAACTGCTCGAACGGCGTCCGAACTGGGGTGCCGCGCACCGCAACTTCACCTCGATCGCCCTCGAGCCCCTCGCTCCGGGAGCGATGCGCGACCTCGTCTCCGGTCTCGTCCCCGGACTTCCGAATGAAATCCGGGCGCGCATCTTGGAACGCGCCGAAGGGATACCTCTGTACGCGGTCGAGACGATCCGCATGCTCATCGACCGCGGTCTACTCGTCGCCGACGACGGTACCTACCGCCCCGTCGGTCCGATCGAAGCACTCGACATCCCGGAGACCTTGCAGGCGCTTATCGCCGCGCGACTCGACGGGCTCGCCGAAACCGAACGCCGACTAATCCAGGAGGCGGCCGTTCTCGGCAAGACCTTCACAAAAGAGGGCATCGCGCAGCTCAGCGGAATCCCGGCCGACGCGCTGACCACCGCGCTCGATGCGTTGATCCGCAAGGAACTGATCACCGTGCAGGCAGACCCCCGTTCCCCCGAACGGGGCCATTACACATTCCTGCAGGACATGGTGCGCAAGATCGCGTACGAATCACTCCCCAAGCGCGACCGCAAAGAGAAGCACCTTGCCGCGGCGGCGTATCTCGAGGGCGCGTTCGGGGTAGACGACCTCGAGGTGGTCGAGATCTTCGCCTCGCACTATCGCGCCGCGTTCGAGCTCGCTCCCAACGCCGAAAATGCGGAGGAAGTGAAGTCGCGCGCTCGCGAGCTCACGATTCGTGCCGGCGAACGTGCGGCGGCGCTCGCCGACGCGGTCGGCGCGCAGCGATACTTCGAGCAGGCGATCGCGCTCACCGACGAGGAGCTCGATCAGGCGACGCTCGAAGAACGCGCCGGCCAGATGGCACAACTCGCCGGCGGCCGTGCGTCTGCTCGCGCTCACTTCGAGCGCGCCGCAACGCTCTATGACCTGATGAGCGCGACGCATGCAGGTGCACGCGTCGCTGCGCGACTGGGCGAAATCGATTTCGAAGAGTTGCACATGAACCAGGGGATCGAGCGAATGGAAAAGGCGTTCGCCCTGCTCTCAGAAGATGAGCCCGACGCTGATCTCGTGACGCTCGCCGCGCAACTCGGCCGGCTCCAGCTCTTTGCCGGCGCGCCGGATGTCGCCCTGCAGCGGATCGAATTCACACTCCGTCACGCGGAGAAGCTGAGGCTGCGAGAGCAGTTCGCGGAGGCCCTCAACACGAAGTCAGTCCTCCTCCACTGGAACCGCCGCGAGGAGGAAGGGATGCTCCTCGTCCGACACGCGCTCTCCGTCGCGCTCGAGGAGGGCCTCCCCCAGTCCGCGTTGCGCGCCTACAACAACCTCATCGCCTACCTCGCCGGTGCCGACAGGTACGCCGACCTGGTGACGGTGACCTCGGAAGCACTCGAGTACTCACGCCGGATCGGCGATCGCAAATGGGAGTTGTTGTTCCTCAGCTCCGAGATGGACAACTGCGTCGACCTCGGCGATTGGGATCGCGCAACTGAGATCCTCTCTCAGCTGCGCGATGCTTCCGAATACTGGGGTTTCCTCATGGGTCGGATGACCTATGTGATGCGTGTCTTCATCGATCGCGGGGACCTCGCCGGAGCGAAGGACCTGCTCGAAGTGACGGGTGAGCTCGAGCAGGCCGAGGACACCCAGATGCGCCCCGGATTCCTCGGCGCGAAGGCGCTCGTTTTGCGTGCGGAAGGAAAACACGAAGAAGCGCTCGACGCGGCGAACGAGTCCGTCGCTGCAGCGCTGCTCGTGGGAAAGAACGAGTACCGCGGACTGATCGTCGACCTGTTCGACGTCGCATATGACGCGGACCGCACCCGTGCCATCGAGGTTCTACGTGAGATCGAGGCATTGAGACCCGGCGATACCTCTGAATCGCTGCAGGCGTTCGCGCATCGCTTTCGTGCCAAGCTCGCTTCGAACCCGCGCGACGAAGATTTCGAAATCGCAATCAGCAGCTTCCGTGACCTGTCCATGAAGTTCCACTTGGCCGTATCTCTCCTCGAGTACGCGGAGTCGCTCTCCGAGCGTGGCCGACCCGACCGCGCTGCCAGCTACTTCGACGAAGCGCGCGAGATCTTCGAGAATCTTCGGGCGACGCCGTGGATGGAGCGAGTCCGCCTTTCGAGCGCTCTCGCCTCCTGAGCTGAGCGAGCGAGAGCGCTTCGCGACCTCACTCCGGGTTCGCCCAGGCGACCACCGCCCGGCCTCGTGTTGACCGGTCGGGCTTAGAGACGCTCGACGACCGCCTGCGCGAACTCACTCGTCTTCACCTCGTGCGCGCCGTCCATCTGGCGGGCGAAGTCGTAAGTCACGATCTTCTCGGCGATCGTGGCCTCGAGCGCTCGGACGATGTCAACGGCGGGCTTTGTCCAACCGATGTGCTCGAACATCATCACTCCAGAGAGGATCACCGAGCCGGGATTCACCTTGTCCTGGCCGGCGTATTTCGGCGCCGTGCCGTGCGTCGCCTCGAACACACCGTGGCCCGTCACGTAATTGATGTTGCCGCCGGGCGCGATGCCGATCCCGCCGACCTGCGCCGCGAGCGCGTCCGACAGGTAGTCGCCGTTCAGGTTCGTCGTCGCGATGACGTCGAACTCTTCGGGGCGCGTGAGCACCTGTTGCAAGGTGATATCGGCGATCGCGTCCTTTACGAGGATCTTCTCCCCCGGTTGGCCGTCGCAGTCGTCCCATCCGACTGCGATGTCGGAGAATTCCTCGCGCACGAGCTCGTAGCCCCAGGCACGGAACGCGCCTTCGGTGAATTTTTGAATGTTGCCCTTGTGTACGAGGGTCACGCTCTTTCTGCCGTGCGTCTTCGCGTATTGGATCGCGGCACGGATCAGACGTTTCGATCCCGTTATCGAGACCGGTTTGATGCCCACGCCCGAGTCAAGGCGGATGTTCCAGCCGAACTCGCGCTGCAAGAACTCGAGAAGCTTGCGTGCATCGGCGGTCCCTTCTTCGACCTCAAAGCCGGCATAGACGTCTTCGGTGTTCTCACGGAAGATCACCATGTCGACCCTGCCAGGCCAGCGCACCGGTGAGGGGACACCCTGGAACCAGCGCACGGGCCGCAAACAGACGTACAAGTCGAGCTGCTGACGGAGCGCAACGTTGAGAGAGCGGATACCTCCTCCGATTGGTGTCGTGAGAGGGCCCTTGATCCCGATCAGATGGTCCCGAAACGCCTCGACCGTCTCCACGGGGAGCCAGCTGCCCGTCCGCTTGAACGCTTTCTCCCCCGCGAATACTTCTTGCCAGGAAATGCGCTTGTTGTGCTTCGCAGCCGCGGCGTCGAACACCGCTTGCGCGGCCGGCCAGATGTCGACGCCGGTCCCGTCTCCTTCGATGAACGGGATGATCGGCTCATCCGGGACGGTGAGCTCGCCGGATGGGGACATCGTGATCTTTTCGGCCATCTTTCGAGCCTACCGGTGGCGCCGGTGGCCCAACTGTATGACGCTGGCGGACGCGTCGGCGGAAGCCACAGCACACCGCGGCTAGTGGCGGGCGTTTTTCACTCGCGCGTAACCAAGGTTTTCGCAGATCGCAACCGTCGCCGAGACCTGGTTCATCGTGTAGAAGTGCAACCCCGGCGCGCCCGCGCCGATGAGCGCTTCGCACAACTCGGTTGCGAATTCGATACCGAACTGACGGACCGCGTCATGGTCTTCCGAGAGGGCGCCGACCGTTTCAGCGACCTCCGTCGGAATGACCACCCCTGCCAGTTCGGCCATTCTGGCAACGGAGCGCGCGCTCGTGATCGGCATGACACCGGGGAGGACGGGCTTTTCGACCCCCAAGGCGCCCAAGTCCTCCACCAGTCGCAGGTATTCGCCAATCTCGAAGAACAGCTGTGTGATGGCGAAGTCCGCCGACTCGAGTTTCTCGGCGAGGTATCGCCGATCCGTCGCGAGATCCTTCGACGCCGGGTGGCCGGCCGGATGTGCGGCGACCGCGACGCACAACGGCGCGACGGACCTTGCGAGCTCAACAAGGTCGATCGCGTGCGCGAGTTCACCCACAGGGAGCAGGCCCGGCGAGCCCGCCGGCGGGTCGCCGAGCAGCGCGAGGACGTTGTCGACGCCGGATTCGGAATACCGGCGCAAGATCGCCTCGAGTTCGTCGCGACGGTGGGCGGCGCACGTCAGGTGCGCCATCGGCTCGGTGCGCCCGGCGCGTTTGATCTCGACGACGAGCTCGTGGGTGCGCTCCCGGGTCGACCCCCCGGCGCCGTAGGTGATCGAGGCGAAGTCCGGCTCCAGCGTGTACAGACCCTCGAGCGCCCGCTCAAGGTGCGCGGCCGCCTCGAGCGAGCGCGGCGGCCACAACTCGACCGAAAGTGTCCGGCGGTGCGCAAGCATCGCGTCGACGCGTGACATCTCGACGCCAGTCTGTCAGCCAGCGTGGCCGCCGCCGGCCGAGCGCCACAGCCCGCCGATAGGTTCGCTCGACGTGCGCCGAGCACCTCGCGTCCTGCGCCACCGCGATTTCACCCTCTTGTGGAGCGGTCAGTCCGCGTCCGTCATCGGTGACGGAATCTTCAGCGTCGCGCTGGCCCTCGAAACCTTGAAGGTCAGCAACCACGCCTCGACGCTCGCGTACGTCATGGCGGCCCGCACCGCGCCGAACGTGCTCCTGCTCCTGGTCGCCGGCGCCCTCGTCGATCGTCTCCCGCGCCGTCTAGTCGTGCTCGGCGCCGACTTGTCGCGCGGACTCGCGATCGCCGCGCTCTGTGGGTTGGCCGCCGCGCACGCGCTCACCGTCGTGGAGCTGATCGTGATCTCTGTCGTCGTCGGCTTGGCGGACGCGTTCTTCTACCCCGCATACCTCGCCATCATTCCCGAGCTTTTGCCGTCCGATCTGCTGGTGCAAGGCAACGCCTTCAACAGCGGGAGCCAGGTTCTCGGCCAATCCCTCGCCGGACCGGCGATTGGCGGCGTGCTGGTCGCGGCGTTCGGCGCGTCGTCGGCGTTCGCGGTCGACGCGGCAAGCTTCCTCATCAGCGCCGGCTGCCTCTTGGCGATGCGGGCGATCCCGCCCCCCGCGGGGTCGGGAAATTCGATCCTCTCCGACGTTCACTACGGCCTTCGCTGGACGATGAGACAGCGCTGGCTTTGGTACGGGATCCTGGGCGCCGGCGTGGCGAACTTCGCCGCGTTCTCCCCCACCTCGGTGCTCGTGCCGCTGATCGTGCGCGACATCCTCCACCAAGGAGCCGTCGCGTTCGGTGCCGTCTTCGCCGTCTCTGGAGTCGGCGGGGCGCTCGCCTCAGTCGTCGTTGGCCGTTTTGGCACCCCGCGGCGCCGGGTGAGCGTGACCTGGGCGGTGTGGGCGGTGGCGTCAGCCTGCTTGCTCGGTGTCGGACGAGATGCGTGGCAGGGTCTCGTCTGTCGACTGGCTCTTTTCGATCTGTCTCTCCCCCCTCGGCATCCTCGCTGCCGGACTCCTTGCGGGTTCGATCGGCGCGAGAGACACGATGGTTGCGGGAGCGCTCGTCTCGTTGGCGTCGGCCGCCGTCGTCTTCGTGCCCGGGGTGCGCGACCCCGATCGGCCTGACTACGAATCCGTCTCGCTCGAGGCGCCGCAGGTCGGCGGCGGCGAGACCGCCTCGATCAACTGAAGGCGTTGAGACCGGTGAGGGCGCGGCCGATCGCGAGTTGGTGGATCTCGGCGGTGCCCTCATAGGTGAGGACGGATTCGAGGTTCGCCGAATGGCGGATGACCGGATATTCGAGCGTTATGCCGTTCGCGCCGAGGATCGTGCGGCACTCGCGCGCGATCGCGAGCGCTTCCCGGGTGTTGTTCAGCTTCGCCACGCTCACCTGCTCCGCTCGAAGCGCACCGGAGGCCTTCAGCTGCGCGAGGCGGTATGCGAGGAGGAGTCCTTTCGAGTACTCGAGTGACATGTCGGCGAGCTTCGCCTGGGTTAGCTGAAAGCTACCGATCGCCCGCCCGAACTGTTCGCGCGACGTCGAATAGTCGAGCGTCACCTCGAGACAGGTGCGCGCGGCGCCCATCACGCCCCACGCGATGCCATAGCGCGCCTCATTTAGGCACGACAGCGGCGCACGAAGACCCGTCGCTCCGGGCAGCATCGCCGAGGCGGGAATGCGCGCCGCGTCAAAGGTGAGCTCGCTCGTCACGCTGGCGCGCAATGAGAGCTTGCGATGGATGTCGCTCGAGGTGAAACCGGGCGTTCCCTTCTCGACGAGAAAACCACGTATTCCCTCGTCGGTGCGCGCCCAGACGACAGCGACGTCGGCGAGGCTCCCGTTCGTGATCCACATCTTCGAGCCGGAAAGAACCCAGTCGGAGCCGTCTTTTCTGGCGTGGGTGCGCATCGAGGCGGGATCGCTTCCCGAGTCGGGCTCGGTGAGCCCGAAGCACCCGATCGCCTCGCCGCTCGCCATCGGTGAGAGCCAGCGGCGCTTCTGCTCGTCGGATCCGTATCGCTGGATCGGGTACATACAGAGCGAGCTCTGAACCGAGCAGAACGAACGGAACCCGCTGTCGATCGCCTCGAGCTCCACCATCACGAGCCCGTAGGCGACGGGGTCCATCCCCGGGGTGCCGTCCAATTCGGCGTACATCCCGAACAGCCCGAGCGCGCCCAGCTCGGGCGCGATCTCGGTCGGAAACGCGCCGTGTTCGAACCACGATTCGATGTCGGGAAGGAGGCGCTTTCGCGCCCATGAGCGCACCGTTCGCTGAACGTCACGTTGCTCAACGCTGAACAGTTCGTCGACGCCGAGTAGATCGAGTGGTCCGAGCTCGGGCTGTTGGTTACTCGTCACCTTCTCCGCCGCCCCTCCCTGGTGTCGTCGCCCACGGGACCATCCTCGCGGACCGCCGGATCAAAGCGCGAATCGTGGCCCGGAGTGGATCGCTCGCGCGCCCTATAGCCAGTTGTCGAGGTAGTAGCGCTCGCCGAGGTCGTAGTCGAGCGCCTCGCCGACCTTCATCCGCACCATCACCGAACCCGTCCGATAACCGCGGGCACGCAACGCGTCGTGAGTCGCCCACGACGAGCCGGACGTTCGACAGACCATCTGCTTCAGTTGTCGTTCGTAAGCGAGGTGCTCCGCTGCCGAGAGCAGCCGATCGAATGCCTTCGCCGACGAGGCCGCGGCGAAGGGGATGTACGCCGCATCCTTCGCTTGGAACGTCGGTTCGAGATGGACGATCGCTAGCCCACCGTCGCTCGAGACGACGACGCCACTCCCGGTACGCAGCGTCGCCTCCGCCTCGCCCGAAACGTTGAGTCCGGGGTAGAGAAAGTCTAGGGGCGGAATTGTCCCGTTCACGTCGACGTCGTTAGGCATCGCCCCTTCGGAGAGAGCGCGTTCGAAACCGAGACCCGTCCACGACGGATGGAATCCGAACTTCCCGTAGAAGCCGACGTGAAAGCGGCTGTCGGCGAAGGTCTCGAGACCCATCATCGCTACGCCACACGCCCGCCAAAGCTCCACACACGCGGAGACGAGCGCCGCCCCGACACCAGATTTCTGGTGCTCCGGCAGGACGGCGAGAGGGCCGAACCAGCCGAGAGACCCGCGCGTGCACACGATGAGGCAGCCGGCGATCGAAGCGTCGTGCTCTCCCACTTCGGCGACGAGGCAACCTGCGGGGTCCGACAGGTATCGGACTTTGAACAACAGGTCGTTGAAGATCGGCTCTGCCGACTCGTCGGCCTGTCCGAACAACGCGCCGAAAGCCGCGTTCGACAATTTCGTCACCTCGGAGAGTTCGCCCTCTCCCATCTCCCGCACGCGTACTCCCGTCAAATCACCACCCCCAGTAGTCCGATCCCACCACGCATTGTCGCCGTTCGCCGAACTCTCCGCCCTCGACTGTCTCTCGTGCAGCGTCCGGGCGAACATCGCTCGGCGACAATGGCCAGCTATGGCCGCTGGGTTCCGCCGGCTCTCACAGATCGGACGACGCGGCCAAGTCTCGCCCCTGCCGCGGCCCTTCTGGTTCATCTGGGCCGGCACGCTCGTCAACCGCATCTGTTACTTCGTGGAACCGTTCCTCGCGCTCTACCTCGCCCGGTCGCTCCGCCTCCAGACGCCGACGATCGGACTCATCCTCACGAGCTTCGGGGTGGGATCGTTCGTCTCGCAACCGCTCGGCGGGCTGGCGGCAGACCACATCGGAAGACGTCGGACCCTTGTGACCGGGATGGTGGCGACCGCGGCGTCATACGGGTTTCTCGTCACCGCTCGCGGCGATCTCGTCATCGCGATCGCCGCCTTCTGCGCCGGCCTCGCAATCGACCTGTATCGGCCAGCGGTAAGCGCCTTGATCGCGGACCTCGTCGACGAGGATCAACGTCGCCGCGCGTACGGGCTCAATTACTGGGCGCTCAACCTCGGTGTCTCGGTGGCGGGCGTGCTCGGCGGTTACTTCGCGAGCCATTCGTTCCATTTGCTCTTCGCCCTCGACGGAGCGACTTGTCTCGGCTTCGCGGTGCTCATCGCGAAGGGCGTTCCCGAGCTCGGAGTGCCCAGCGCCCCCTCTGGAGAAGGTTCGGGCTACGGGGTTGCCCTTCACGACGCGCTCTTGTTAGCGCTGACCGCGGCAACGCTGCTCACAGCGACGGTCTACATCCAGTCGTTCGCGACGCTTCCGCTCGCGATGCGCGCCGATCACCTCAGTCCCTTCGACTACGGGATCGCCTACACGGTCAACCCCGTCGCGGTGATCGTGCTGCAGCCAGTCGCGATCCGTCTCCTCGCCCGTAGGTCCGCGCCGGCGGTGCTGATCGTCTCGTCGCTGCTCGTCGGCGCGGGATTCGGGCTCGACGCGTTCGCGCATTCGCTCCTTGCGTACGCGGCGACGGTGCTCGTTTGGACCTTGGGAGAGATCGGCGGGAGCGTCGTCGGTCCGGCGCTGATCGCCGACATCGCTCCCGCGCACCAGCGAGGGCGTTACAACGGGGTGTTCTCGGCGGCCTTCGGCGGAGCGGCAATCTTGGGGCCCCTTGTCGGGACGCAGGTCCTCGGTCACCTCGGCAGGACGACGTTGTGGAGCGGGTGCGTCGTCTTGGGCGCGCTCGCGGCGTTGTTGACGGCTGCGATCGGGCCAACGATCAAACGCCGTTCGAAGGGCGCGACCGTCCCGGCAACGGCACCGGCGATCTGAGGTCCGAGCGGACCGCAACTGCCCGCGTGGTCGGCGTTCAGGCGAGGCGGCGGCACGCGGCGCGCACCGCATTCCTCAAGAGCATCGCCCTTGTCATCGGGCCGACGCCGCCTATGCGCGGCGTGATGAACCCTGCGACCTCGGCGACGTCTTCCGCGACGTCGGAGAGCAGGCGCCGGCCTTCGAACGACGTTCCCGCTCCGACGACCGCCGCGCCCGGCTTCACCATCTCCTTCGTCACGAGACCCGCTCTTCCGACCGCCGCGACGATGACGTCGGCGCGGCGCGTGTATTCGCCGAGGTCCGCCACGCCGGTGTGCAAAGCGGTCACCGCTGCGTTGCAATGGGGCCGCTTCGACGACATCAGCAATGCGAGCGGGCGTCCGATCGTCAGGCCGCGCCCCAAGATCACGACGTTGCGACCTTCAACCGGCACCTCGTGATGCGCGAGGAGTTCGACGATCCCCGCCGGGGTGCACGGCAACGGACCATCGACACCGATGACCAACTTTCCAAGGTTGACAGGGTGGAGACCGTCCACGTCTTTTTGTGAGTCGATCGCAACGAGCGCATCGAAGTCGTTGAGATGCGACGGCAGCGGCACCTGGACCAAGAATGCGTCGATCGCCGGGTCCGCGTTGAATCGCCGCACCACTGAGATCACGTCGGCCATCGATGAGTTCTCTGGGAGGTGCTCACCGAAGGACGCGATTCCTATCGCGGCCGCGTCTTCGTGTTTGAGCTCGACGTAGCGCGAGCTTGCCGGGTCGTCGCCGACCAGCACCGTGCCCAGACCCGGCACGATCCCGCGCGCCCTCATCTCGGCGACTTCCACCGACACATCGGAGCGGATCTGTTCGGCGAGGGCGGCACCGTCCAAGATGACTGCGGTCATGTCTCGCCTTTCTTCAATGGCGGAAGTGGCGTTCGCCGGTCATGACGAGCGCGACGCCTCGTTCGTCGGCCGCCGCGATCACCTCGTCGTCGCGCAACGAGCCCCCTGGTTCGACCACGACGGCTACGCCGGCATCACAGACGGCGTCGAGTCCGTCGCGGAACGGAAAGAACGCGTCGCTCGCACCCGCACCACCTTCTGCCCGACCCGCCGCCTTCTCCTGTGCGAGGCGCGCCGCGTCGCGACGATTCTGCTGGCCGCAACCGACTCCGACGACGACTCCGTCCTTCGCGAGGACGATCGCGTTCGAGCCCGTCGACGCACACACGCGCCAGGCGAGCTCCGCGTCGAGCCACTCGTTGTCGGTCGGCGTCCGACTCGTGACGACGCGCCAGGCGTCGCCGCGTGCGGCGACGACGTCGCGGTCTTGAATGAGGAACCCCCCGGCGAAGCCGCGGAAGCAAAGTTGCGAAGACTCAGGCGATGGCGCCTCGAGGACGCGCATGTTCTTCCTCTTCGCTGCGAACAACGCGAGCGCCGCCGGAGAGAATCCCGGTGCGACGAGAACATCGGCGAGTGGATTCTCGACGATCGCCTCGGAGAGCGTGACGTCGACGACGGCGGAGATCGCGATGATCCCCCCGAAGGCGGACACCTCGTCTGCCGCAAAGGCCTTCGCGTAGGCGTCTGCCGCGTCTGTCCCGATGGCGACCCCGCAAGGATTCGCATGCTTCACGATGACCGCGCCCTTGTCGGCGCCGCCGATGCCGACGACCGAGTGACAGATCGTCCAAGCGGCTTCCGCATCGACGAGGTTGAGGAACGAGAGTTCGCGCCCCGAGTGCTGGACGACTCCGTCCCACCAGCTCGGCTGGCCGGAGCTTTCGTAACGGGCGGCGCGCTGGTGCGGGTTCTCGCCGTATCGGAGGGTCTCTCTCCGAAGTAGCGCCAGGTGGACCGCGGGGGGGAGGTCGTTCGAGTCCTCGGCGAGGAGCCAGTTGGCGATCGCCGCGTCGTACGCGGCGACGTGGGAGAAAGCGGCCGTCGCCAGACGTCGTCGCGTCTGCGCCGACAGCGCGCCCTCGCGCCGGAGCTCATCGATGACGACCGCGTAGTCGTCGGGATCGACGACCACGCCGACGTGGGCGTGGTTCTTCGCCGCCGAGCGCACCATCGTCGGGCCGCCGATGTCGATCAGCCCGATCGAGGGGGCGCTCTCGAACGGATACAAGTTGCACACGACGAGATCGATCGGCTCGAAGCCTTCGCGCTCGAGCTCGCCAAGGTGAACGGCGTCGTCGCGATCGGCGAGGATGCCGGCGTGGATCGCCGGGTGGAGGGTCTTCACCCGCCCTCCGAGCATTTCTTTCTGCCCGGTGACATCTTCCACGCGACGGTGCACCACCTTCTCCTTCGCGAGCGCCTCGGCCGTCCCTCCGCTGGCGATGATCTCCACGCCCAGCTTCTCGAGCTCGCGCGCGAACGCCACGAGCGACCGCTTGTCCGAGACCGAGATCAGCGCCCTCATCGCGCCACCCGCTGTGTTCGCGTCGCGGATCCCACCGAATCGAGATAGGCGCGGATCGTTTCGGGGTAGAGCACCCGCTCGACGGACTTGATCCGCTCGTGCAGCGTCTGTTCGTCGTCGGTGCGAAGAACGGGGACACGACGCTGCGCGAGGACTGGCCCCTCGTCGACCGCTTCGGTGACGAGATGAACGGTGCAACCGGTCTCCTCGACTCCCGCGGCCAGCGCGGCCTCGACGGCGTGCCAGCCCCGGAACGCCGGCAGCAAGGAAGGATGAGTATTCAATACGCGACCGGAGAAAGCGGCGACGAACTCCCCGCTGAGAACGGTCCCGAATCCCGCCATCGCCACGGCGTCGACTCGATGGCTCCAAAGGACTTCGATTAGCTCGCCGGTGTAGGCCACTCGATCGAAGCTCTGGCCAAAGTCCTGCCGTTCGACCCGCTCTGTCGCGATGCCGGCGTCGTTGGCGATCTGCTCGGCGGCACACGGGCGATCGGTCGCGACGACGACAATCGGGAGTCGATCGGCGATCAGCGAGGCGAGGATCGAGCCCGTTCCCGAGACGAGGACTCCCAAACGAGGCAACATGCCAGAATCCTCAGTCAAGGGAGTGCACGACCTCCACCATCAGCTCGCCCGCTTCCGACGGGCTGCGGCCGACACTCGCTCCGGCCGCGCGGAGCGCGTCGATCTTCGCCCTCGCCGTTCCGGACGAGCCGGAGATGATCGCCCCGGCGTGACCCATCGTCCGCCCGGGTGGCGCGGTCAACCCGGCGATGTAGGCGACGACCGGCTTCGACGTCTTCTCTGCGATGAAGGCCGCGGCGCGCTCTTCCTCCGCGCCGCCGATCTCGCCGATCAGCATGACAGCACGCGTTTCGGGATCCGCCTCAAATGCCTCCAGGACGTCGACGAACGTCGTCCCGGGAACGCGGTCACCGCCGATTCCGACGCAGGTCGTCTGTCCGATTCCCTGCTGGGTGAGTTCGTGCAGCGCTTGGTAGGTGAGCGTCCCCGAGCGGCTGACGATGCCGACCGGCCCGCCGCCGAGCGCGATCTCTCCAGCGGTGATGCCGATGTTGCACTTTCCCGGCGAGATGATCCCCGGGCAATTCGGACCGACGAGACGCGTCGCGGGGTAGTCGCGACGGAGCCGGTTGAAGACCAACGCCTCGTCCTTCGCCGGGATGTGCTCGGTGATGCAGACGATCAGCGCGATTCCCGCCGCGGCCGCCTCCAAGATCGCCTGCGGTGCGCCCTTCGGTGGCACTGCGACGAAGCTCGCGTCGGCGCCGGTCTGCTCGACGGCTTCGGCGACCGTGTCGAAGACGGGGATGTCTTCGACGAACTCGCCGCCTTTTCCCGGGGTGACGCCGGCGACGACCTTTGTTCCATACGCGCGGTTGCGCAACCCGTGGAATCGGCCTTGGCTTCCGGTGAGCCCCTGCACGACGACACGCGTCGACTCATCGGCGAAGATGCTCATCGTCGACCCGCGATCTCGACGGCCGCGTCGCGCCGCGTCGAGCATCGTCTCTTCTCGTATCAGCATCTCCGAGAGGTGCGGCTCCAACAGCGCTCGCGCCTCTTCCGCGTGCGTTCCGTCGAAGCGAACGACGATCGGGGATGACAGTTCGACGCGCTTACGGGCCGCGAGGATGCCGTGCGCCACGTCGTCGACCTGGACGATGCCGCCGAAGATGTTCACCAAGATCACACGAACGTTCTCGTCGGAGTTGATCACCTCGAGCGCGTCGGCCATCACATCCGCGTTCGCTCCCCCGCCGATGTCCAAGAAGTTCGCCGCCGCGCCGCCGACTTGGTTCACGACGTCGAGCGTGCTCATCGCGAGCCCTGCGCCGTTGGCGATGATGCCAACGGCGCCATCGAGTCCGACGTAGTTGAGCCCCTTTTCCCGTGCGAAGCGCTCGCGGGGATCGTCCGGCGCGGAGTCCGCGAACTCCGACCATTCGGGATGGCGGAAAGCGGCATCGTCGTCGAGGGTCACCTTCGCGTCGAGCGCGTGCACTGCTCCTGTCGTGGTCAGGATCAGCGGGTTGATCTCGACGAGATCCGCGTCACCTTCGACGTAACAGCGGTACAGCTTCACGAGCACGTCGGTAACGCCTTCGACAGCGTCGGCGTCGATCCCGCTCGATTCGACCGCCTCGCGAAACGCGGCCTCGTCGGCTCCGTCCAGGGGGTTTACCCACACCCGCGCGATCGCGCCGGGATCTTCGTCCGCGACCTGCTCGATGTCGACACCGCCTCGCGCCGAGATCATCGCCAGGTGGAGCTTCGCCACCCGGTCCAAGGTGAAGCTGACGTAGTACTCGGCCGCGATGTCCGAGGAGGTTTCCACCCACAATCGCCTCACGAGGTGGCCCTTGATGTCGAGGCCCAAGATCGCGTTTGCGTGGCTCTCGGCTTCCTCGCGGCTGTTCGCCACCTTCACGCCGCCGGCCTTGCCCCGCCCGCCGACTTTCACCTGCGCTTTGATCGTCGCGGGATAGCCGAACTTCTCCGCCGCCGCGACGGCCTCGTCGACGGTGTCAGCAACCGCTCCGGGAGAGACGGGGATCCCGTACCGGGCGAGGTACTGCTTGCCCTGGTACTCGTAGAGATCCAACGCCACTCCTCCTTCGTCGATGGCCGCGCGCCCACCTCGGAGGCGAAGCAGCGTCGCCCGGTAGAGCCAGGCGGTCCGATCCTATGGGGGTGTCTTTGAAGTGGCGACCCGGCGATCGATCCGAGACGAACCTCAGGCGCGCTTCAGCGGGGTGGCGGAGAGCAAGAACCGCTTCTCGCCTTGGCGCTCGAAGGCGATCACCGCCTCTTGCTTGTCGCCTTCGCCGCTAACCGACATGACGACACCTTCGCCCCAGCGCGCGTGGACGATGCGGTCGCCCGGTTCGAGCCCGAGCTCTTCCGCCCCGGTCGACTTCACAGGGGTGGCGCGCCGTTTAGTCATCGTCCCCGACCGCCCGTACGATGGTGGTCCGTCGAACTCCGGGTAGTCGCGGCGCAACCCGGCCCACACCCCCGCCGGCCCTTCGCCGAGGTCGACGACCAGATGGTCGGGGATCTCGCGCAGAAAGCGGCTCTGCAGGCTGTCCCGGCTCTGGCCGAAGAGCGTCCGCACCCAGGTGTGAGTGAGGTAGAGGCGCCATCGTGCCCGGGTGATGCCGACGTAGGCGAGGCGCCTCTCTTCCTCGAGGCTTGCGGGGTCCGACAGCGAACGGTCGTGGGGAAAGACCCCCTCTTCCATGCCGGTCAAAAAGACGACGTCGAATTCGAGGCCCTTCGCCGAATGCAGGGTCAACAAGCACACCCGTCCACCAGAGTCGTCTAAGTCGTCTGTGGAGGCGGCGAGCGCGGTTGCCTGCAGGAAGGTCTCGATGTCGTCGTGGCTCGCCGTCACGCTCGCCAACTCGTCGAGGTTCTCAAGCCGCCCTTCTGCCTCCATCGCGACGGGCCCTGGGGTCTGTGTTTCAAGCTCCAAGGACTGGCGATAGGCGGTTTTATCCAGCACTTCGTCGATGATCTCCGCGGGAGGCCGGTCCTTCAGCCGCGTGAGGTCGCGAACGAGCCGCAAGAACCCGCCGACCGCCGAAAGCGACCTTCCCGCGACACCGGCGTCCTTCGCATGCGCGATCGCGTCGGCGAACGAAAGACCGTGCGCGGAGGCGTACGCGCCGATCTTCGTCACGGTCGTGTCACCGATGCCACGCTTTGGGACGTTGATCACGCGGCGCAGCGAAACTTCGTCGAAGGGGTTGACCACGAGTCGCAAGTACCCGAGGACGTCGCGGATCTCCCGGCGGTCGTAGAAGCGTGCGCCGCCGATCACTTGGTACGGGATTCCACGATCCGCGAGCGCTTGTTCGATCGCGCGGCTCTGGGCGTTCGTACGGTAGAAGACCGCTATTTCGCCGCGGCGGACGTGTCCTTTGGTTGTCAGCTCCGCGATCGCGTTGGCGACGAAGGTCGCCTCGTCGCGCTGGTCGCCACCGCGATAGCGGTAGATCTTCTCGCCCTCGCCGAGGGACGACCACAGCTTCTTGTCCTCGCGCATGAGGTTGTTCCCGATCACGGCGTTCGCCGCGTCGAGGATTGTCTGGGTCGAGCGGTAGTTCTGGTCGAGGATGATCGTCTTCGTGTCGGGATACGCGCGCTCGAAGTCCAACAGGTTGCGAAACTCCGCTCCCCTGAACGCGTAGATGCTCTGGTCCGTGTCGCCGACCACGCAGACGTTGCGATGCTTGGCGCCGACCATCTTCACGATCTCGTTCTGCGCGTAGTTCGTGTCCTGGTACTCGTCGACCAACAGGTGCTCGAAGCGGTCCTGGTAATGCGCGAGCACCTCGGCGTCGGCGCGGAACAACTTCACGACATAGGCGAGGAGATCGTCGAAGTCCATCGCCTGCGCGGCGCGAAGTCGCCTCTCGTATTCGAAGAAGACGGACGCCGTCTTCTCCTCGGGAAACGTCCGCGCCCTGTCCGCGTAGGCGTTCGCGTCGAGGAGCTCCGATTTCGCCTGGCTGATCGCCGAGACGACCGACCTCGACGGGAAGCGCCGCGCGTCGATGCCGAGATCGTCCAAGATGTGTTCGACGAGGCGGCGCGTGTCGCCCTCGTCGTAGATCGAGAACCCGGACGAATATCCGATGTGGTCCGCCTGCCGGCGCAGGATCCGCACGCACGCCGAGTGGAACGTGGAAAGCCACATTTTCTCGGCGTCTTGTCCGACGAGCTCGACGACGCGGCGACGAACCTCGGCCGCCGCCTTATTCGTGAAGGTGATCGCAAGGATCCTCCACGGCTTGACTCCGACTGCGACGAGGCGAGCGATCCGGCGTGTGAGAACGCGGGTCTTGCCAGATCCCGCCCCGGCGACGACGACGAGCGGACCTCCGTCGTAGAGAACCGCCTCGCGTTGCGGCGGGTTGAGGTCGGAAAGGATCGGCTCGAGGTCGACCTCCGGCTGCTCGCCCGGGCGCGGGCGCGGGCGAACCGACCTCGTCGAGGTCGGAAAAGTCACTCAAGGACACGTAGCGGTCACTCCCATTCGATCGTGCCCGGCGGCTTCGAGGTGATGTCGTAGACGACGCGGTTCACTCCTGGGACTTCGTTGATGATGCGGCTCGAACACCGCTCGAGGAGATCGGCGGGAAGCCGCGCCCAGTCTGCCGTCATCGCGTCGTCGCTCGTCACGGCGCGGATGACGATCGGGTAGGCGTACGTTCGCTCGTCGCCCATTACTCCCACTGATCGCACGACGGGGAGGACGGCGAAGGCCTGCCAGACCGATCGCGACAGCCCCGCTTTGTCGACCTCGTCGATAACGATCGCGTCCGCCGCGCGAACGATTG
This sequence comes from uncultured Acidimicrobiaceae bacterium, assembly GCA_963725215.1. Lineage (GTDB taxonomy): Bacteria > Actinomycetota > Acidimicrobiia > Acidimicrobiales > Bog-793 > CAVRXQ01. The sequence goes on from CAVRXQ010000001.1 coordinate 45,347, forward strand.
CCGCGCGCTCTTGTGTCACCTCGCCGACGATGCGCACCGCTAGCCCAGGACCGGGGAACGGCTGTCGCCAGACGATCTCTTCGGGCAGTCCGAGCTCGATCCCGATCTGGCGGACTTCGTCCTTGAACAACAGCCGTAGCGGCTCGACGAGCGCGAGGGACATCTGCTCGGGAAGCCCGCCGACGTTGTGATGGGACTTGATGGTGGCGGCGGCGCTCGTTCCGGATTCGATGACGTCCGGGTACAGCGTGCCCTGCGCGAGGAATGCGACGCCTGGAAGATCCGACGCGATCTCTTCGAAGATCTCGATGAACAGCCCGCCGATCCTCTTTCGCTTCTCTTCCGGTTCGAGGATTCCTGAGAGCGCCTCGAAAAAGCGGTCCGCCGCCTTCACGTGGTGGAGATCGATGCCGAACTCGGCACGAAACGTCCGCTCCACCTGCTCGGGCTCGCCCTCGCGCAACAGCCCGGTGTCGACGAAGACACAGCTCAGCTGCTCGCCGACCGCTTTGTGGACCAATGCCGCGGTAACCGCGGAGTCGACCCCTCCCGACAGCGCACAGAGCACCCGTCCCTCGCCGACGCTCGCCCGGATCTCTCGCACCGCGGACTCGATCACCGACGTGTGCGTCCAGGTCGGCCGGCACCCGCACACCTCGAACAAGAACCGTTTCAGAAGCTCCTGGCCCCGCGGGGTATGGGCGACTTCGGGGTGGAACTGCACGCCGAAGAGCCGACGATCGGCGTCCTCGAACGCCGCGACTGCGGCGTCGGTCGTCGAGGCGGTCGTCGCGAACCGTTCGGGCGGGGCGACGATCGAGTCGGCGTGGCTCATCCAGACGTCGGAGAGCTCGGGCCAGCCGAAAAAGAGAACCGAAGAGTCCCTCAGACGGAGATCCGTGCGGCCGTACTCTCCCGAGCCGGTCCGTCGCACCTCCCCGCCGAGCTGCGAAGCAAGCAGCTGCGCGCCGTAGCAGATCCCGAGCACGGGGACGCCTGCGGCGTAGATCTCGGCGTCGACGCCGGGGGCGTTCTCCGCGTAGACCGACTTCGGACCCCCCGAAAAAATGACGCCTTTCGGGCGCCGGGCGCGGATCTCGTCCGCGGTGATCGAGCTCGGGACGATCTCCGAATAGACGTGGGCCTCGCGCACCCGCCGGGCGATGAGCTGGGCGTATTGAGCGCCAAAATCGACGACGAGGATCGTGTCGAACTGGGCGGCCACCATCGGAGGCTACCAACGGGGTGCGTGGCGCCCGGGTGTCTCGCGAGACGACCCGGGCCAGGTCAGTCCTGCAATTTCTCGATCGACGGGAGCACGTATCCGAACCCTGCGAGCATCGCGCCGATCAGCATCACGGCCATCCCGAAGATACGCAGCGGGTGCGACACCGTGAGGAGCCCGCCGAGCCCCGCGACGACGACGCCGGACATCCCGATCCACCCGGTGAGACGCGAGATCCGGGTGGCACGAATCGTCCTCGCCAAAAGCACGAAGGCTCCGATCACAAGTGGCACACCGAGGGCGGCGTGCGCGACATAGATCCCGCGCTGCTCACTCGGCAGCCAGCCGGTCGGCCGGCGAAGCGGCAAGAGGGCGATGGCGCCGACGCCGAGCGCCACTTCGAGGGCGACGATCGCCAAAAGAACGCGCGCGAGGTTGGCGATCGTCTTTCGGACAGTGAGCTGCACGACGGTATCGATGTGTGTCGCCGTAGAGATGGGGGATCCGTCATCGGATCGTCGGAACCATCGGCGAGCCGCGTACACCTCGGGGTCCTCATGGATCAGGTACCACCATCCCCAAATAGCCAACAGCGCGAACACCGGCCATTCGACGGAGTAGAACCAGCTGAGTCCGTTTCCGGCGAGCGCACGCGTCGCCTGCCACCATCCGGCGACCGCGCACCCGGGAGCGACAATCAGCACCTCCAAGTGCAACACGAACGCCCGGTGCGAGAACCACCGTTTGCGGAACGCCGCGCGATTCTCAATAGGCGCGGACTCGGTGTCCGATCCTTTTGTGCGGACGACGTTCGCTTCGTCGAAGCGGCGCGTCATCTTCCGTTCGGCAACGAATGCGGCGAACGGCACGGTGCCCGCCAATAACACGAGCGCCATTTGCCACTTCGGGATCCCGAGCCGGCGAGTGAGACCGAACGCAACAAACAAGTAGACGATGTACAAGAGCCCGTGAATCGTTCCAACGTCATTCACCACCGCGGGCCGATTCGCCGCGATCTGGAGTGGAATCCCGACGAAGACGAGCACGATCAGCAAGATCGCCGTCGCGAACGCGAGCACCCTGTATCGGATGAGGTACTTGCGCTCCACTCGACCCGACGTGCCGTCCACGCCGATCGTGGTCGGCTCGACGGCAGACGTGCTCACCGCACTTGTGACGATCGAGCGGGATCCGTCGATTTCACGAACAGCTCACAAGGAAAACGTGAGCTCCGGTTCACTCGCCTTGCGGACGTCGTCCTCGCTCACCCCCGACGCGAGCTCGCGAACGACAAGACCGTCGTCGGTTACGTCAACCACGCACAGATCGGTGATCACCCGATCGACGACCCCAGTGCCCGTGAGCGGGAGCGAACACTCGCGGACCAACTTGTAGGAACCGTCCTTCGCCACGTGCTCCATCAGCACGATGACCCGTTTCGCCCCGTTCACGAGGTCCATCGCGCCGCCCATCCCTTTTACGAGCTTGCCCGGCACGACCCAGTTCGCGAGATCTCCGCTCTCCGAGACCTGCATCCCGCCCAAGATCGCGACGTCGAGATGTCCTCCGCGGATGATCCCAAAAGATGTTGCGGAATCGAAGAAGGACGCGCCGGGGAGCACCGTCACTGTTTCTTTGCTCGCGTTGATGAGGTCGGGGTCGGCCTCTCCTTCGTAGGGGAATGGCCCGACTCCCAAGATGCCGTTCTCCGAATGCAACATCACCTCGACGTCAGGGTGGACGTAGTTCGGAACGAGCGTGGGCAACCCGATCCCCACGTTCACGTACTGTCCGTCGCGCAGCTCGAGCGCTGCCCGCGCTGCCATCTCCTCCTTCGTCCATCCCATCAGGCCGCCGCTCCTTTGCGCGCCCGGACCGTCAACTTCTCGATTGTCTTTTGCGTGTCCGCCGGGACCCGCACGATGCGCTGGACAAACAGGCCCGGAAGGTGCACGAGGTCGGGGTCGAGACCGCCGACGGGGAAGATCTCTTCAGCCTCGACGATCGTCACCTTGCCCGCCATCGCGACAAGCGGATTGAAATTACGCGACGACTGGCGGAAAACGAGGTTTCCGCTCTCGTCGGCGCGCAGAGCATGCACGAGCGCGAAGTCGACGACGATCGCGTGCTCGAGCACATAAGTGCGACCGCCGAACTCGCGCGATTCACGCGGTTCCGATCCCTTGGCGATCGATCCGCCGGCACCGTAGCGAAGCGGCAATCCGCCGTCCCCGACCAGGGTCCCGACGCCCGTCGGGGTATAGAAGGCCGGAATCCCGCAGCCCCCGGCGCGCAGGCGCTCGGCGATCGTTCCTTGCGGGCACAGCTCGACCTCGAGCTCTCCGCCCAAGTACTGCCGGGCGAACTCCGCGTTCTCACCGATATAGGAACTCGTCATCTTCGAGATTTTCCCGGCGTTCAACAAGATGCCAAGACCGTGCTCGTCGGTCCCGCAGTTGTTCGAGACGACCCTTAGATCAGAGGCATCCGTCTCGGCGAGCGCCTTGATCAAGGTCTCGGGGATTCCTGAAAGACCGAAGCCGCCGACCGCGAGCGTCGCGCCGGTGGAAATATCGGCGACCGCCTCGGCCGCGGTCTCGTAGACCTTTCGCATCGCGCCGTTTCGCCTCCTCGTTCTCGTCTGAGAGCTTCGACCGGACGGCGCGCCGAACTCGCACGCGCCGATCGGGACGAAGTAAAGGTATCCGACCAGGCCGTCGACGATTCATCTAGAACGAGTGAGGTGGTGGACCGATCATGAGCGACCGACCGGGAACAGTCCTCACCGTCGCATCGTTCGATGGGGTGCGGGTCGAGATCACGAAAGGCGATATCACGGCTCAACCGGACCTCGACGCGATCGTCAACGCGGCGAACGCGTCGCTCGCCCCAGGCGCGGGTGTCGCCGGCGCGATCCATCGCGCGGCCGGACCGGGGCTCGCCGAGGAATGCCGTCCGCTCGCGCCGATCGGCACCGGCGAGTGCGTCATTACCTCGGGCCAGCGTCTCGAGAACCCGTATGTCATTCACTGCCTCGGTCCCGTCTATGGGGTGGACGACGATCCGAGCGATCGCCTTTCCTCGTGTTACCGATGGGCGCTCGACCTCGCTGAATCCCGCCAACTGCGCTCCATCGGATTCCCCGCCATTTCGACCGGAGTCTTCGGTTACCCGCTTGACGCGGCGGCCGACGTTGCGATCGCAACGATCGCCTCCGCCGCACCATTGCTTTCGCACGTCCGCCTGGTGCGTCTCGTCCTCTTCGACGACGCGGCGTACTCGGCCTTCGCGAGGGCGCTCCGCAAATCCGAGCACGATCACCTCGACGAGCGCGACTAGGAGGTGAGACACCGCATTTCTCCGGGCGTTCTCGTCGCGCTCGGCGGCGCGCTCGGAAGCGTCCTCGCGGCGATCCTCGACTCTTCCGCGGCAGATGCGGCCGCGCACCAGGATTGGCCGCCTTTCGTTCTCGTCGCCGGGCTGATACTGACCGGATATGCGGCCGAAAAAGACGGCGTCTTCGCGTTCTTGGGAAGACTCCTCGCCGACGCGACGAGGACTGAATTCGCGTTCTACTCCGGTGCGGTTCTGCTCACCGTCGTCGTCACGGCCCCACTCAACCTCGACACCTCCGTCGCGTTCCTGACGCCCGTATTTGTCTACGCGTCGTTCCAACGCGGCAGCGACGAGGCGCCGACGCTCTACGGCTGCCTCTTGCTCGCGAATGCCGGGTCGTTGCTCTTGCCGGGATCGAACCTCACGAACCTGATCGTCCTCGGGCGGCTTCATCTCACGGGAGCGACCTTCGTCGAGAAGATGTGGCCGGCGTGGCTGGCGTCGATCATCATTACCGCGTGCGTCGTCGGAGTCGTGTTTCGGCGGAGTCTTTCTGGTGTGCGTCGTGCGGAGAGCACGCACGTGCACGCTGAGATCGGCGTGGGGGCGCTCGCGATCTGCGCGGTCACGGTGATCGTCCTCGTTGTGCGATCGCCTGCGATCTCGGTGTTCGGAATCGGACTCTTCGCCGCGACAGTGAGCAGTGCCAAACACCGTTCCCGGATTTCGTCGCTGATCGAGACGCTCGGGCCGGCGACGCTCGTCGGTCTGTTCGGGATCGCAGTCGCGCTTGGCAGTGCGGGTCGGGCGTGGGATGGTCCCGCGCTCGCGCTCGGCCACTTCGACCGGTGGGCGACAGCGGGTTTCGCCGCCGCGGCGAGCGTCGTCGTCAACAACCTGCCGGCGGCTTCACTCCTCTCCGCGCGCGTACCGCCGCATCCGTATTCGCTCCTCGTCGGGCTCGACGATGGCCCGAATCTCGCCGTCTCGGGTTCGCTCGCATGGCTTTTGTGGTTACGGGCCGCGCGCCAGTCAGGGGCGCGACCCTCACTGAAGCGTGCGAGCGCGATCGGAGTCGTCGCCGCACCGCTGGCGATCGTGGCGGCCGTCGGCGCGCTCACCCTCGGCGGTCTCGGGTAGCTCGATCGACACCCTCGCCTGTCATCTGCGAGCATTCGACGATGGCCTGGATTGAAGTCGACGTCGCCGACGTCACGTACTACGTCGATCACGTCTTGGAAACGATGGTCGAGATCCTGAGGACGCTCGGGGACGAACTGGCGAACGAAAAGCCGGCGATCGCCGGGGCGAACTCTCCGTTCCAGATCGTGACGCATTGCCTGGGCGTCATGGAGTTCTGGGGAGGCGAGCGGATCGCAGGGCGCGAGGTGCATCGGGACCGACCAGCTGAGTTCGCGGCGTCCGGACGAATCGATGATCTCATCGAGACGGTCGCCGGCCAGCGCGAGCGGTTCTTCGCCGACCTTTCCTCGCTCGAATCCCGAGCCGCGCCGAAGAACCCAGGCAGCGCCGCCGGTGCCGACGATCCGTCCGCGAAGAGCCAATCTGGGGTCGTCTTGCACGTGCTCGAGGAACTCTTCCAACACCTTGGCCACCTCGAAATCACGCGAGACGTCCTGGCTGCGGTCGCCGGACAGCAGCTGTAAGGATCGCCTCGTCGCCTCACCCCGGCGCCGCGTCTTCTCACCTGTTAGACGCAAGTGCTGGCACGAGGGGGTGACGGTGGGCCGCCCCCTTTTCCCGAACAGGTCGCGCGGCGACACTAAATAGGAGCAATCGCGCGCGATGGGGGGTCCAAAGGTGGGATCGGCGGATCAGGGAGCCGGGTGAACAACGAAGCCTGGCGGGTCATCGCCTATCGCGCACGCCGAACCCTCGCGCACCGTGTGCGCTCGTATCTCGCGATCACCCTCGTCCTTGGCGCGCTCGGCGGCTTGGCGCTCGGTTCGATCGCCGCCGCGCGCCGAACGCAATCCGCTTATCCGAAGTTCCTCGAGAGCACGAATCCTTCGACCCTCGAGGTGACGGTTTGGGAGTACTCGACGCCGAGCGGCGCGGTCCCGCTGCGACAACAGGACGCGGTGGAACACGCGATAAGCCGCCTGCCGAACGTCCGCCACGTCGAACGCTTCGTCTACCCACTTACTGCACCGATCAGCGTCAAAGGACAGCTCGAGCGCGCCGCCGCCATCAGTCCGGTCGCGGGTGCCAGTGGTGAGTTCTTCAACGAGGACCGCCCCGGCCTCATCGCGGGTCGGATTCCAAATCCGGACCGTGCCGGGGAGTTCGCGACGACTTCACAGGCGGCGCGCAGCCAAGGGTGGCACGTGGGGGAGTTCATCAACTGGGCGGTGTTCCGGCCCAGCCAATTCACGGCAAACGGCTCGATCGCAGGACGACCGGCGCGGCATCGTGCGCGAGCAACTCGTCGGCCTCATCGAATTCAACACTTCAGTCGTCCAGGACCAGGCAGACACGAAGAACTCCTTTGCCGTGTTCACTCCCGCCTTCGCGCGGAAATACGCGTTCGGTGGCGCGGGCACGAACTTCGCGATCCAATTGCGAGGGAGCGGATCCGTCACAGCGACAGAGCAAGCAATCACCCATGTCGTCCCGCGCCGCGCCGTCTATCAGTTCGCGGTGACTGCCGATGCCGTCGCAAAAGTCGAACGCGCGATCCGTCCCGAGTCGATCGCGCTCGGCGCCTTCGGCGGCATCGTCGCGCTGGCGGCGCTGGCCATCGTGGCGATGGCGATCGCCCGGCTGATTCGTTCCAACGAAAACGACCGGGAAGTGCTGCGCGCCTTCGGAGCGAATCCGTTCGCACAGATCGGCGACGTTTTATTGGGCGCATTAGCAGCGGTCGTCGCCGGATGCGCTCTCGCGATCGGCGTGGCTGTTGTGCTGTCTCCGATCGCCCCGCTCGGATCGGTTCGCGCCGTCTACCCGTTCAAGGGGTTTGCCTTTGATCGCGCCGCGCTCGGAATCGGAGGGCTGGCTCTTTTCGCCACGCTGGCGGCGATCACGATCGGCGTCGGTTGGCGCTTCGCGTCGGCGAAGCGCTCCGCGGCGATCGTTCGCCCTTTCGGATCGGGCACACGCTCGACCCGGTTCGCGAGCGCCATCGGGCTGCCGACGCCTGCTGTGCTCGGTATTCGCGGGGCGGTGCAGTCGAATCCCGTGCGCACGGCAACGCCCGCCCGTTCGACGATCTTCGGTGCGACGCTCGCCGTCGTGCTGCTCGTCACGACGTTGACATTCGGGGCGAGCCTTTCGACCCTCGTCTCGCACCCCCGCCTGTACGGCTGGAACTGGACCTACGCGCTCTTCGGCAACAGTGGCGTGCCGCCGCAGGCGATATCGGCCCTGCGCCACGACCCCGACGTCGCCGCCCTCAGCGGATGGTCGACTGCGAACGTCCAGATCGACGGGCTGACGGTCCCGGCGATGATCAGTGACTCAAACCCGCCGGTCGCACCGCCCGTCCTCTCCGGTCATGGCGTGCGGGCAGCGAACCAGATCGTTATCGGGCCGACCACGCTCACCGAGCTCCACAAGCGCGTCGGCGACACCGTCGTGCTCACCTACGGGACACCCGCCGATTACCCGGTCTACGTCCCGCCGGAGCGAATGGTGATCGTCGGCACCGCGACCTTCCCCGCGGTCGGCGGAATCGGTGGGGAGGCAGCGCTGCATACATCGATGGGAACGGGCATGTGGTTCGAGTGGCAGGCCGCGCCGCGCATACACCGCCTGCTCGAGGGCAACGTCTACACGCTCTCGGGGCCGCAGTCCGTCTTGATCCGGATGCGACCCCACGTTTCCGCAGCCACCGCGCACGCGAACCTCGCTCCGATCATCGCTCTGTCTGATCGCGTGCTCGCGAAATACCAGGACGAGGTCTTCCTGCTCGGGGTGCAGCGTCCGGCGGAGATCGTCAACTACCGCTCGATGGGCGTAACTCCGTCATACCTCGCGGCCGGTGTGGCGCTCGGCGCCGTCGTCGCGCTCGCCGCGGCATTGTCCGCGTCGGTGCGGACACGGCGGCGCGAATTCGCACTGTTGAAGGCGCTCGGCTTCACGGGGCGTCAGCTCGCCGCGACGATCGTCTGGCAGTCGACGGTGACCGCGTTGATCGGAGTGGTGATCGGCGTGCCCGTCGGCATCGCCGTCGGACGTTGGCTGTGGGTCCTTTTCGCGCATTCGATCGCGGCGGTTCCCGAACCGGCGGTCCCGGTCGTGAGCCTCGTCCTCGTCGGCATCGGCGCGATCCTCGTTGCCAACCTCGTCGCCGCGATGCCGGGCCGGCTGGCGCGCCGCACGCCCCCGGCACTCGTGCTGCACACCGAGTAGTCCCCGCGAGAGCGCCGCTCAAACCCAGTAGCGGATCGCGACCGCGACCCCGACGACGACGACGAGGAGGCGCAACACGCTGGCGGGAACGACGCGCACGAACCTCCCGCCAAGGATGCCGCCCACCACGGCACACGGCGCCAGCACCGCCGCGTAGGTCCACGCCACGTGCGCCACCACGGCGAGGAAGATCGCTGCGACGAGGCTGATGACGAACGACAGCGCCTGTTTCAGCGCGTTCAGGCGAACGAGGCTCTCTTCAGAGAACAGCCCCATCAGCGCGAGCAGCATGATGCCGAGGCCCGCGCCGAAGTAACCGCCGTAGACGGCGGAGACGAAGGTGCTCAAGACGATCGGCGTCCCGACGGCGCGTGCCGGAGTGACGAGAGCACGTGCGGACCGGCGCGCGAAGAAGGTGCGCACGGGGCCTTGCGCCGCGAGCAAGACGCTCGAGAAGACGAGCAGGTACGGCACGGCCTCGCGAAACGAAGCTGCCGGGGTGTTGACGAGCACAATCGATCCGACGAGACCGCCGGCGGCTGCCACCGGGAGAAGTGCGCGCGCCTGGCGCGCCTGGCCCTCGAGGTCGCGACGTTGCGCGGCCGTGCCTGCGACGTAGCCCGGGGTCAGCGCGACCAGGTTGGTCACGTTCGCCCGCACCGCCGGCAGCCCGAGGCCGACGAGGACAGGGAAGCTGATCAGCGTCCCTCCGCCTGCCAGCGCGTTGACCGCGCCTGCCCCGGTGCCCGCCAGTCCGGCGAGCACGTAGGACCACGCGCCGAGCCCCATCGGCGCGTGGGCTCAGGTCCGGACGCTCAGGCCGTGCGCAGGATCAGCGCGTCGCCCTGGCCCCCCCCGCCGCACAGCGCCGCCGCGCCCGTGCCGCCACCGCGACGGCGAAGCTCGTAGGCGAGCGTGAGGGCGAGGCGAGCGCCGGACATCCCGATCGGGTGTCCGAGCGCGATCGCGCCGCCGTTCACGTTGACGACGTCGTCGTCGATGCCGAGGTCCTCGATCGACGCCGCCGACACCGCGGCAAACGCCTCGTTGATCTCAAAAAGGTCGATATCCGAAAGCGATATCCCGCCACGCTTCGTCGCGTCGAGGATCGCCCGCGAGGGCTGGGTGAGCAGCGAGACGTCAGGCCCCGCGACCTGGCCGTAGGAGACGAGCTCACACAGTGGCTCGACGCCGAGTTCCTCCGCCCGTTGGCGCGAGGTGACAATGACGGCAGCCGCGCCGTCGGAGATCTGGCTCGCGTTGCCCGCCGTGACCGCGCCGTTCGGGTTGAACGCCGGCTTCAGCGCGGCGAGTTTGTCCGCCGTCGTGTTCGCTCGCACGCCTTCGTCGGTCTCGACGACGACCGAAGCGCGCTTGTCGGTCACGGTCACCGGGACGATCTCTTCGCCGAGGCGTCCAGAGGCGATCGCGTCCGCAGCCCGCAGGTGCGATTTCAGAGCCAGGTCGTCCTGGCGCTCCCGGCTGATGCGGGCGGCTTCGGCGTCGTGGTCCGTTCCCTCGCCCATCGCCACGTGCTCGAACGCGCAGACGAGCCCGTCGACTTGGATCACGTCCAAGACGGGTTGGTCACCAAAGCGGAAACCGGCGCGCGCGCCGGGCAGCACGTACGGCGCGTTCGTCATCGACTCCATCCCGCCTGCGACGACGATGTCCGCGTCGCCCGAGCGCACCATCAAGTCGGCGAGGTGGATGGAGTTCAGCCCGGAGAGGCAGACCTTGTTCACCGTCGTCGCGGGCGTCGACATCGGGATGCCGGCTTTCGTCGCCGCCTGGCGGGCTGTGGCCTGACCCTGCCCGGCCTGGAGGACGTGGCCCATCACGACGTAGTCGACCGAAGCCGGATCGATTCCCGCCCTCTCGAGCACTTCGGCGATCGCGATCGCCCCCAAATCCACGGCGCGAAGCGGGGCCAGCGACCCCGACAGTTTGCCGATCGGTGTGCGGACTCCGGCGATGATCACGCTCGTCGACATCGGCCCTCCTCGAAAAGAACCAAACTTCTAGGACATCAAACTACCTGGTCCGGCGCGCTATTCCGGTCGGGATCGGCGGCACCGCCCTCCCCCGGTGCGATCTGGTCAGAGGCCCCAACGGACCCCGCCTTCCTGCGTCGGGCCGATGCGAGCACCGCCGTCCCGGCGGAGGAAAGAAGCGGCAGTGCGGGCCACAGGCTGAGACCGACGATGGCGATCGCGGCGAGCGCGATCCCCTCGGTGAAGGTGCGCGGCCAGTAGTGCGCGGTGATCGTCGTCGTCCCCTTCGGCACGCGCACCTCGAACATCCCCTCGTGGGGCACGATTCGCAGCGAGTGGCCGTTCGCTGAGACGTGCCAGCCCGCAAAGTCGGTGATGTGCAAGACGAGGGTCGAGGCCCTCGGCACGTCGACGTGGAGGACGTAGGTCGCGTCGTTCGTCTGAGAGTACGAAAGGACGCTCGCCTTCTGTGCGAGCCCCGGATCAGCGAATACGAAGCGCGACGAGCCCGTGACCGTCGCGAGCTCCGCGCGGTTCGAACCGCCGACCGGGACTTCGGCGACGAGATTCATCCCCTTCGGAAGCGGATACCCCGGAGGGAGCAGAACCGCGGTCACGCCGTAGCGACGCGGCGAACGCGGTCGAGTTGATGGAGGGCGAGAACACGCCGACGTTTCCCTTGAACACCTGGCCGGCGTCGGGCACCGGCCATGCCGCGAAGTAGCGCTGGGGAATGATCGGATCGTGCATAGCCAGCTCGTCCACGTCGTAGCCGCCTTGGACGTTCGGGATGAAGCCGTAACCCATCCACAAACGAACGCCGCAGGGTTTGTTCTTTCTCGCCGGCGGGAGATTGGCGCAGTTCACGTTCGGCGTGTCAGCAGCCAACGTCCCCGTGCCGACGATGTGTTCCACCGTCTTCACGGCCTGATCGGAGGGAAAGGGATTCTTGAAGTAGCTGTTGATCCCGACTCCTGCGACGACCAAGAAGGCGCCCTGCGCGCCGACGAAGAGCGCGGCTGCACTTCGAGCGACCCAACGCCGCGCGGCATCCGAACGCCTCGCGCTGAGGGCGAACGCCAACGCGACGACAATCAGCATCCCCATTGTCCAAGTCGGCCAGACGAGGCTCGAACGCCTGAGCGCGCGGTCGAAGGAGTCAAGAACGGGGTTGTCGACCCACCTCCACAACTCGATGATCTCGAAGGACACCGCGGCGAGGATCACCGCGAAGACCATCTGCACCTTGCGCTCTTGGAACCGGCGCAACAGCGCGTCGAAGCCGATGCCGGCGATGACGGCGGCGCAGAACTCGAAGACCGCCAAACCACGGTGCACCGCGACCGCGCCGAGCCCGAGATCGGTGAAGACCGTCTTGCCGATCCCGTCGAAGATCTCGTAACAAGCAACGAGGCACCCGAGCCCGGCAAGCGACAGTCCGACCACGATCGGACGGCGGAAGCACAAGATGAGGCCAGCCGCGGCGCAGACGATCGCCACGATGCCGAGGTACGCCGCAGACTCGTAGTAATTGCTCGACGTCGCGAACCACTCGCTGCCGCGGATCGGCAGGCCGTAGTACCCCTGGACGAACGTGAGGTGCATCAGCGACGGCAACAGGCCCCCGTCGAGGTGCTTGTCCGAGCGCGCCGAGTGCGAGACAACGGAGATGCCGGGAAGCCACAGCGGGGCCGAGAGCGCGAAGCCGGCGGCGGACCCGACTAGCACTCGGCCGAGGCCGCGCAGGTCGACCCGGTGGTCTCGAACGAGGATCACGAGCGCCGCCACTCCGGCCGCGCCGACCAACGCGGGGGCCATGATCGCGTACATCTCGGGAAAGCCGCCGTAGATCGCGAAGGCGACAGAGACCGCTAACAGCCAGAGATGGCGGGACCTCCGCCGGGAGCGGTAGGCGAGGACGATTCCGGCGAGGACGAATCCCGACCAGGCGACGGGTCCGGAGATCGACCAGCCGAGCCATCCGGCGAAGCTTCCGGACAGCATGAACGAGACGCCGCCGAGGGTCGCGCCGGCTGCTCGCGTGCCGAGCACCCGACAGCAGACGTAGGTGCCGATACCCGCGATCAACAACTTCCCGAGCACGGTCAAGAGGAACGACGCCGAGAGCGGGAACAAGTAGCCGATCAGCGTCGGCAGCGCGAACGCCGCAGATTCGAAGTTGAACAGTTGGGGAAGTCCCGTGGCCGCGGTCGAGTTCCACAGGGGGATCGAACCGTGGTGGACGGTGCGCCAGTCGATCGCGTTCCACGGCACGCCCTGGTCGCCGATGTCGCCAGCGAGGTGGTTGTGGGCGGGCGGGGAGATCGTAAGCGCGGCGTTCGTCTCGGCCGAGCTCGTCGGGGCCGAGAGGCCGACGGTCGAGCCCGAGACGGAGGTCACGATCGTGCCCGTCGCGATCCCGAGGCCGGAGATCGGCGCGTCGACCCACGCCGTCGAGGCCCCGGAGACCGTGATCGACTCGACGTTCCCGGAGAAGGAAGAGGTCGCGGGGACCGTGAACAACGAACGGGTGAGCACCGACGCGCTGGACACGAGGTCGGTCGGGCCGAAACTGAAGCCGTCTTTCAGGGAAGGTGAGAGGTACAAGAGCGCGACGAGGACGACGATCGCCAACCCGAGGACGTCGTTTCTATATCGCCAGGAAGACAGCCTTGGAAAAATGCGACGCCTTGTCGACGCGTCGAGGTCGCTCACGTGGCGGCGATCCCCTCTCCACGCCCTGACACGACGACGCTCGCTTTGTGAAATTCGCGAATCGTCTCGTATCCCGACAGCGCCAACGCCGCGCGCAAGGCCCCGAACAAGTTCGTGTGCCCGCTTGCGTCGTGCGAGGGACCGCTGAGGATCTCCGAGAGGCTTCCGAGCACGGGGACTTCGACCACACCCGTCCGGGGGAGGCTCGGATGACCAGCCGCAGCCGCGAGATAGCGGCCGCGCCCCGGAGCTTCGACTGCCGACGCGAGAGGTGACGCGAGCATCACCGCATCCGCCCCGCACGCGTACGCCGCGGCGAGATCACCTGCTTCGGTGATTGGGGCATCCGCGATCACTTGTACGTAAAAGCCGGTCTCTTCGAGGTGGCGACTGCGTGCGCCCGCCGCGTCGGCGATGGCGGTCGCGATCGGCGCTCCGACCCCGAGGACGCGCCGCGACGCGTCAGCTGATTCTCCCGGACCGACCCCGACGAGCACGCCCATCGCTCCGGTCCGCATGAGGTGCAACGCCGCGGCGTACGAAGAACAACCGCCGACGATGACCGGCAGATCGAGCGCGCGGATGAAGGTCTCCAAATCCAACGTGACGTTCGATCGCGACACGTGATCCGCGGAGACGGTGATCCCTGCGATCACCAACACCTCGAGTCCGCCGTCGATCGCCGCGGGGACGAGCTCCTCTGCTCGTTGCGGCGTGACCGCACCGCACACGACCGCGCCCTCGGCGGCGATCGCCTTCACCCGTTCGCTCACGAGCTCGACTCGAACAGGCGCGGCGTACGCCTCCTGTGCGCGACGCGTCAATTCGCCGGGAGGAGCCGAGACGACCGCATCGAGCACCGGCACCGGGTCCTCATATCGCGTCCACAGTCCCTCGAGGTCGAGACAGGAGAGCCCGCCAGCAGAGTCGATCGCCACCGCTGAATTCGGACCGACGATCCCGTCGCGCGGCGCCGCGATGAACGGCAGGGCGAAGCGGAACGCCTCGAATTGCCACGAGATGTCGACGTCGTTCGCGTCGCGCGTCCTTCGCGAGGGGACGATGGCGAGCTCATGAAGGCCGTACGCGCGGCGCGCGCTCTTGCCGATGCCGATCTCGACGTCTGCCACCGGGTTCGCCCCCATCGCTCGCGGCTGCGCCCTCAACCTGGGCGCGCGACGCGGCGAGGCTACTCGCTGGGTTTTTGTCCTCCGGTGAGAACGCGTGACAGCACCATCGCAAGGATCCTCGCGGACAGCCCCCACACGAGCTCCGACCGGAGTTCGGGGATCCCGGCAAAGAAGGTCATCTCGAACTCGTCTGCGCCGCTCGACCACACTTCCTGCCAGGACGCACCGTCCGAGGCGAGCGAGGCGATCGGGACCTCGATGACCTCGGCGACCTCGAGATGATCAGGGGTGAGAGCCGGACGTTCCGAGATGACGCCGACGAACGGGGCGACGCGCCCCTCGCCCTGCCGTCTCCCAATCGCGGGAAATGCACCGATCACCTCGACCTCGGATCGGAAAAGTCCGATCTCCTCTTCGGTCTCCCGGAGCGCAGCATCGAGTGGCGGCTCGTCCGCTTCGACGTGACCACCCGGGAACGCGATGTGCCCTGGATCTGTGACGAGATCGTCCGCGCGCCGGATGAGAAGGACGCTCGCTTCACCGTCGAGTTCTTGAATCGGCACGAGCACCGCCGCTGCGGCCGATCCAACGGCAAACTCAGGGAGCCGGTGCAGAGCGAACGCGTCGCGGACGCGAGCAACGGGAATGTGCGCGCGGGCCGATGCGTCGATCTCGGTCCACTTTGGAGGCGCACCGCGGCGCGCACCTTCTGGGCGCGGGACGTGTTGACGGTACTGCGCGGTCATCGGTTTGACACTCGCGGGAGGTTATCGAGACAAGAACGGGGGCCGGATTCCCCGGCCCCCGTTCGACGTTGCGACCGAATCGGTCGTTACATCATCCCCATGCCACCGCCGGCCGCGGCGGGCTCGGGCTTTTTCTCCGGCTTGTCCGCGACGAGCACCTCCGTCGTGAGCAGCAATGCTGCGATCGACGCCGCGTTTTGCAACGCGGAGCGCGTCACCTTCGCCGGGTCGATGATCCCCGCCTTGACGAGGTCCTCGAGCTCACCGGTGATTGCGTTCAACCCCGTCGTTCCTTCGAGCGACGCAACCTCGCGCACCATGACTGAGCCCTCGAAGCCGGCGTTGATCGCGATCCACTTCAGCGGCTCATCGAGCGCGCGCGAGACGATCGTCGCACCCGTCTGCTCATCGCCCGTGAGCTTCGACGCGGCGTCGTCAACGGCGGACCGGCTGCGCAACAGGGCGGTTCCGCCGCCGGCCACGATCCCTTCTTCGATCGCGGCGCGCGTCGCGGAGAGCGCGTCCTCAATGCGGTGCTTCTTCTCCTTGAGCTCCACTTCGGTCGCCGCGCCGACCTGCACGACCGCGACTCCAGCCGCGAGCTTCGCGAGACGCTCTTGGAGCTTCTCGCGATCCCAGTCGGAGTCGGTGTCATCGATCTCACGACGGATCTGCGCGATGCGGGCTTTGACGTCGGCCTTTTTGCCTGCGCCGTCGACGATCGTCGTGTCGTCTTTCGTCACGACCACGCGGCGTGCGTGTCCGAGCACGTCCATCGTCACCGACTCGAGCTTCAGCCCGATCTCTTCGGAGACGACCTGTCCTCCGGTGAGGACCGCCATGTCCGCCATCGTCGCCTTGCGGCGCTCTCCGAAGCCGGGCGCCTTCACGGCGACGGATTGGAACGTTCCGCGGATTTTGTTGACGACGAGCGTCGCGAGCGCCTCACCGTCGACATCCTCGGCGATGATCAAAAGCGGCTTTCCCGTTTGCATGACCTTTTCGAGAAGCGGCAAGAGATCGTGGACCGTCGAGACTTTCGAGTCGACGAGCAGGATCGACGGGTCCTCCAAAACCGCCTCTTGACGCTCGGGATCGGTGACGAAGTACGGGGACAAAAAGCCCTTGTCGAACTGCATGCCCTCGGTGAACTCGAGCTCGAGCCCGAAGGTGTTCGACTCTTCGACGGTGACCGTCCCGTCCTTTCCGACCTTGTCGATCGCCTCGGCGAGAACCTTTCCGATCGAGTCGTCGGCGGCCGAGATCGCCGCGATCTGCTCGATCTCCGCGCGGCCCTCGATCTCGCGCGCTTGGGACTTGATCGACTCGACCGACGCCGCGACGCCGTGCTCGATGCCACGCTTCAACGCCATCGGATTCGCTCCCGCTGCGACGTTGCGCAACCCTTCGCGCACGAGCGCTTGCGCGAGCACCGTGGCCGTCGTCGTGCCGTCGCCGGCGATGTCGTTGGTCTTCGTCGCGACTTCGCGCACCAACTGCGCGCCCATGTTCTCGTAGGGGTCGTCGAGTTCGATCTCCTTCGCGATCGTGACGCCGTCGTTCGTGATCGTCGGCGCACCCCACTTCTTGTCGAGCACGACGTTGCGGCCCTTCGGCCCGAGGGTCACCTTCACCGTGTCGGCGAGCTTGTTGACCCCCGTTTCGAGACCGCGACGCGCCTGTTCGTCGAACTTGAGGATCTTCGGCATCAGGCGGACACCTTGGCCAGCACGTCACGGCTCGTGAGGATGAGCAGGTCTTCACCGTCGATCGTGATCTCGGTCCCTCCGTACTTCGAGTACACGACCTTGTCGCCGACGGCGACGTCGAGGGGAATGAGATCGCCTGTGTTCTCGGCGCGCCGCCCCGGGCCGACGGCGAGCACCTCTCCTTGCTGGGGCTTTTCCTTCGCGGTGTCGGGGATGACGAGGCCCGAGGCCGTCTTCTCCTCGGCCTCGCTCGGGCGGACGACGATCCGATCGTCGAGCGGTTGCAACTTCATCTCGGGCGGCCTCCTTGGGCTCATTAGCACTCTCTGGTTTCGAGTGCCAACGATACCGCCACACCGAGGGACTGGCAACCGTCGGCGAGAGTGCTGGTGGCGACGGCAGGGAATGACCGGCAAGCGACCCGGGGTCCGAAACCGCGTCCCCAAACCCTCCTATCGTTGTGCTGCGGAGGTGTCCAGTGCGAATCATGGAGAAAACGGCGGGGTCGGCGCGCGCTCTGCGCCGGTGCCAGATGAGCGCCGCGAGCTGATGCGCGTCCATTTGTTCGGAACACGCGGCTCGACGCCGACGCCAGGGAGCGAATTTGTTCGCTACGGCGGGCACACCTCCTGTGTGGGTATCGCCCGTGACGGCGAAGCGCCGAGCCTCCTCATCGACGCCGGCACCGGGATTCGCGCCGCCGACGCGGAGTTCGCCGGCGAGCCGTTTCAGGGGTCGATCCTCTTCGGCCACCTGCATTGGGACCACACCCAAGGACTGCCATTTTTCCGCTCCGCCGATCGCGAGGACGCCCGCACCGACGCCTACCTCCCCTCCCAAGGAGACGGTGAGCAGGTGTTCGAGCGCTTCATGTCGCCTCCCCACTTTCCGATTACGCCCGCCGGTCTCAACGGAAAGTGGCGCTTTCGCGCCCTAGAGCCCGGCGAGCACGAGATCGAAGGGTTCTCGGTCCTCGCCCTCGACATCCCCCACGGAGGCGGGCGGACCTTCGGATACAGGATCTCGGACGGTCGCTTCTGCGTCAGCTACCTCTCGGACCACTGCCCGACCAACCTCGGCCCGGGCGAGGACGGATTCGGCGAGCAGCACGACGCGGCGCTGGCGCTCGTCGAGGGCGCCGACCTCGTCTTCCACGACGCGCAGTACACCGCGGACGAGTTGCCCGAGAAGGCCCACTACGGCCACTCCGCCTACCCCTACGCCGTCGGTCTGGCCTCGGCGGCAAAGGCGCGGCGAGCTCGTCTTGTTCCACCACGACCCGTCGCGCACCGACGACGAGGTCGACGCGATCGAAAGGGACTGCGAAGGCGCGCCGCTGCCCGTGCGCGCGGCGACGCAGGGCGAGGTGATCGTCCTCGACTGAGACGGCCGGTCGCGTCGATGATCGCCGAGGAATCCGTCACGTAGCCTGTCGTTATGCCGATACGTGTCGTGCTCGCTGAGGACGACTACCTCGTCCGCGAAGGCGTCGCAAAACTGATCGCCACCGAGGACGACCTCGAGCTCGTCGCGACGTGCGCCGACTACACCTCGCTGCTCGAAAGCGTGGACGCCGAACACCCCGACGTCGTCGTGACCGACATCCGCATGCCGCCGACGAAGACCGACGAGGGGATCCGCGCCGCGAACGATTTGCGGGCGCGGGAGGTGAACGTCGGGGTCGTCCTTTTGAGCCAGTACGCGGAGCCGAGCTACGCCCTCGCGTTCTTGGAACACGGTACGCAAGGCCGCGCCTACCTGCTGAAAGAGCGCGTTTCCGACATCAAGCAGCTCGCCGACGCGATCCGCGAGACCGCCTCGGGCGGCTCGGTGATCGACCCCGTCGTCGTCGATGCGCTCGTCTCGGCGCGGTCGCGAGCACAGAACTCGCCGCTGCGACTGCTCACCCCGCGGGAGAAGGAAATCCTCGCCGAGATGGCAAAGGGCAAGAACAATGCCGCGGTCGCCTCGTCGCTCGTGCTGTCGGAGCGCGCGGTGGAAAAGCACATCAACTCGATCTTCTCCAAGCTCGGGCTCTCCCAAGAACTCGACGTGCACCGTCGGGTGAAGGCGGTCCTTTTGTTCCTTTCCGACCGCTCCGACTGAGGATCGGGGTGGTGCCACCCCGGGGTGCCCTCGTGCTGGCAATCGTCCGATCTCAGGCCCGAACTGCGATGATGGATCGGTGAGCGACGAGGTCAGCGTGCTCATCGTCGACGATCAGGCGCCGTTTCGCATCGCCGCGGCAGCCGTCGTGCGTGCGACGAAAGGCTTCGTCGTGATCGGCGAGGCTCGATCAGGCGAAGAGGCCGTCGAGTTCGCGAACACCGAGGAGCCCCAGTTGGTCCTGATGGACATCAACATGGACGGGATGGGTGGAATCGAAGCGACCCGCCGCTTGGTCGAACAGCACCCCTCGACGCGGGTCGTGTTGTTGTCGACCTACGACGTCGACAGCCTTCCCGCCGACGCCGCGACGAGCGGAGCCATCGCCTATGTGCACAAAGAACAGTTCGGACCGAGCGTTCTCATGAGTGCGTGGTCGGGAAAGCTCCCGACGAGCTTCAAGTCCTGACCGCAGAGCGCGCGCTCGTCTGCGCGCCGTTTCCCGACGATTCGTCGCGGTCTTGCAGCGGCAATCGTCCGGAGATTTTCGTGCCCTTTCCCGGCGCGGATTCGACGGTCAGCGATCCCCCGACCGCGCCGACGCGGTCGCGCATGTTGACGAACCCCGCTCCGGCGCCCTTTCTGCTCTGGACGTCGAAACCGGCGCCGTCGTCTTCCACTTCGAAGAACAACGCCCCCTCGCGCTCGTGGATGCGAATCGTCGCGTTCGCTCCTTCACCGGCGTGCTTGCTCGCGTTCTGCAGCGCCTCCACGCAGCAGAAGTAGACGGCGGCCTCTTCTTCGGGCAGGTAGCGCCGCAGCCCGTCCGCCTGCACCTCGGCCGCGATCGCGGCGCGCCCCGCCGCCGAACGCAGCGCCTCTTCGATTCCGCGGTCGACGAGCAAGGGTGGGTAGATGCCGTGCGCGAGGGCGCGCAGCTCCTGCACCGCGTCCTGCAACTCGTGGCCCAGCTGATCGAGGATCGTCACCGAACCCGCAGGGTCGGACTCGACGAGCTCGCGCGCCAAGCGCACGTTCACCGCCAGCGCGACGAGATGCTGCTGCGCGCCGTCGTGCAGGTTCCGCTCGATCTGGCGTCTCGCGGCGTCCGCCGCGGCGACGATGCGCGCCCGAGACGCACGCAGCTCGTCGGCTTGTCTCCGCACCTCGTCCAGCGACTCCTGCAGCGCGGAGTCGAGCTCGACGTTGTGCAGCGCCAGGCCGAGCTGGCGGGCGAGTTCGACGAGGGTCGTGTCGTCGTCCTCGCTGAATCGTTCCCCGTCTGCCTTTCTCGTCGCGATGACGAGCCCGAGGACGCGCCCCGAGTGGGTGGTCGGAGCGACGCGCACCGAGAGCCCTTCGCACCCCTCCAGGATCGCCGGCATCCAGATCTCGAGCCACGCGTTGCCCGAGACCCCCGCCCGCGCGACGACGGACTCCTCGCTCGCGCTGAGCACCAGGCGTTTCGGCGCCGCATCGGGCACGGACACCGCCCGCTCCAGCACGCCACCCGATCCCGTCCAGATCTCGGCCGACGTCAGGGCGAGTGTCTTGCGCAACGACTCCGCCACCTGCAACAACAGCTCCTCGAGCGGCATCGCCCGCGTGAGGCGCGTCGCGAAGGTGCGCAGCACGGTGTCGGGTGCCTCCCGCTCTCCGTAGACGACGCGGTTCGCGTAGGCGCGCAGGCGGAGTCGCGCCGGTCCGTAGAGGAGCGCCGAGGCCGCGGCGGCGATCATCGACAAGATGAGGAGCGTGCGCTCCCTCTTCGTCGGGGCGTGCCCGATGCCGAGAATCACGATCAGGTAGACGACCACGACGACTCCGGTGAGCCCGGCGACCGAGACCGACCAGGCGAGGATGCGGTCGATCCGCGAGGCGACCCCCGTCACCGCGCCGGCGGCGACGGCGATCGCGATCGGCACGGCGGCCACGGTGATGACGAGCGTCTCGCGAGTCGGCCACCCCCAGAAAAGCCGCAACGCCACCGCTAACAGCACGACTTCGATCCCGACCGAAACCGCCCATCCGAACCACTGCATCCGCTGTCGCTCAAGTCCGGCTGCCTTGCGGTAACGGCGGCGCGCCCCGACGATTCCGACCGGCACCGCCAAGAGGAGCTCGACTCCGACCGGCCACAACGGAAGCGCCGGACGATCGCTCCACAGTCCGAGGCCGACGCCCACCGCCGCGAGGTATCCGGACCCGATCGCCAGCCGGCTCAATCGGCAGGTGCCGTCGGGCAATCCCAACAGCACATGCATCGTCGACACCGGCAAGATCGCGAGCGCGATGGGTTCCACCACGCGCGACGTCGCAACGAGGCCGGCGGAGATCGCAACCCCGTGCGCGTGTGCGTGGATCAGAGCCGACGCGACGACCGCGGCAGACGCAAAGAACGTCGCCGACAAAACGAGCAGTGGCTGGCGCTCTTTCGGGCGCAGCGCGAGCGCGAACCCACCGGCGAGCGCGAAGCATCCGACGACGACGGCGCGAACAACCTCGGTGAGCAGGTCCGCGTGGTGGTCGATCACCGGTGCCGCGACCGCCCCTCCGAGCGCCGCCGCGGCGAGCAACAGCGCTGGCCCGAACGCCACGTGCAGACGCGACGTCGCAGCGCGAGCGTCGCGATGCACGCCCAGTTCGCTGACGATGATCGGCGCGTCCGTCATTCGAAGACCGCGACGTCGATCTCCGTCTCGACTAGGACCGAGCGGGTCTGTTCGACCTCTGATTCGATCCTTCCGTCGCGCATTCGCACGAGGCGCGAGGCGGGATTGGCGACGTGCTCGTCGTGGGTGACGAGCAAGATGGACTGGCCTCCGGCGTGGAGCCGCCGGAAGAGTTCGAGCACCTCGAATCCGCCTTCGGAGTCGAGCGCCCCGGTCGGTTCGTCGGCCAATAACAATGTCGGCGCGTTGGCGAGCGCGCGGGCGATCGCGAGCCGCTGCCGCTCTCCTCCCGAAAGGAGACCGGGGACCGAGCGCGCCTTGTCCGCCAGGCCGAGCAGGTCGAGGAGATCACGGGCGCGGCTCTCCGCTTGCCGCCTGCGCATCCCGGCGACCACCGCGGGCAACGTCGCGTTTTCGAGAACCGACATCCCCTCCAAGAGGTTGAAGAACTGGAAGACGATTCCGATGTGGCGTCGTCGCATCAACGCCAGCTCGTCCTCGTCCATCTGAGAAAGGGGTTCACCTGCGACGAAGATCTCGCCGTCGGTCGGAACATCGAGGCCGGCGACGAGGTTCAACAGCGTCGACTTGCCGCAACCCGACGGTCCCATGATCGCCACGAACTCGCCGTCGGCGATCGAAAGATCGACTCCCCGCAGCGCTCGCACGGGAGCGCCTTCGCTTTCGTAGGTCTTGCGAACCCCGCGCCCTTCCATCACCGTCATCTGTCTGACCTCGCCACCTGGGCACCCACCTTCCACGCACCAACCGGTGCTGTACGACCCTTCACGAGCGCAGGAGCGATCGGCTCGGCGTCGATGTGCTCGCGAAGCGCGGCATGGGTCGCGTCGCTCAAGACCGTCTCCCCCGGCTCCGCCCACTGCTGGATCCGCTGCGCGAGGTTCACCGTGTCGCCGACGAGCGTGTACTCGAGATGCTCATCGGAGCCGAGCAGCGCTGCGGCGACGTCGCCCGTCGTGATGCCGATTCCGAGACCGAATTCCGGCAAGCCTTCGTCGCGCCAGTTGTCGTTGACCGCGTCCTGCGCCTTATGCATCGCGAGTGCGGCGCGAAGCGCGCGATCGGCGTGGTCATCGATCGACACCGGCGCGCCGAAGACGGCCATCACGGCGTCACCGACGAACTGCATGACTGTCCCGCCTTCTGATGTCACGGCGCGGTTCATCTCGCCGCGGTGGACGTTCAGCTGCCCGGCGAGCGCGCTCGGGTCGGCGAGCTCGGCGATCGTCGAGTAGCCCCGGATGTCGGACATCAAAACGCTGCACGTCAGCTGAACCGTCTCACCGGGGTTGCACCCTTCGTCGCGCAACATCTTCGCGACGCCTCCCGGGAGGAGGCGGCTCAACGTCTCGCCCTGTTCTTCTCGATCGACGATCGCTTCGTGCAGCTTGCGCAGCTGACGGAGCGACTGCTTCCCGCCGCCGCTCGCGTCCTTCGCCAGGCGGAGGAACAACCGCTCGACCGCCTCGGCCGTCGCCGCGGGCGTCGTGCCGGTCGCGACCGCGATCGCCTTGATCGGCCGGCCCTCCGCGACGAGCTGCAACAACTTCTCGTCGGATTCGTCGAGGCCGCCCGAGTCTTTGACGGGATGGACCATCGATTGGACGATCGCCGGATCGAGTGCCGAGCCGCCGGTCGCGACCGTCCGCACCGCCCGGGCGAGCTGGTCACCCTCGGCGACGCGGTCTTTCAACAAATAGGCGTATCCGGCGGAGCCCCCCGCCAGCAGCGAGATCGCGTACTCGGGGTCGTCGAATTGGGAGAGAACGACGATCCCCGTCCCGGGATGGCGCTTGCGGATCTCGTGCGCGGCGTCGATGCCTTCTTGCTGGAAGTTCGGCGGCATGCGGATATCGGTGATGACGACCTGCGGCGCGAGCCGCTCCGCCTCCCCGACGAGCTCGTCGTAGTCACCCGCCGCGCCGACGAGCGCGAAGTCACGCTCTCGGACGAGGAGCGCCTTCACGCCCTCGCGGACGATCAGGTTGTCGTCTGCCAACAAGACGGTGATCGTCGGCCCCCCAACGCCACGATCGCGGTCCGCGACCTCCCGTTCGCCCTCGAGCGTAGGCACCTCAGCCCAGTTCCCGACGGTGTCCGCTCGCCAACTCGACGAGGACCTCTTTGTCGAACTGGTCCGCCGAGGCGAAGGCGAGCTTGCACTTCGTAACGGCGCGCACCGTCGCGGTGCGCTTGCCGCCTTCGAGCGCGGCACGCTCGCCGTGGATCGATCCTGGCCCGCACTCGACGAGCGGCTTGCCGTCGACTTCGACGCGCACCACACCGTCGAGCACGAGGAAAAGATCGCGCCCTTCGTCACCCTGTTCGATGACCACCGCGCCTTGAGGGACCGCCTCGATGCGCGGTCGCTCGCCGGCGCGCATCAACTCGCTCGACAATTCGCGCTCGAGCGCCGTCTCGATGGCGGTCGTGAGCGCGCTCGAGTCGCGATCGCCCCACGGGCTGTGGACCCCGAACGCCCTGCGGTACCAGGTCGAGAAGTCGATGAGTCCGGACTTCTGCGCGAGCTTTCCGTCCGAGTCGTAGATCCAGTGGCGCGGGAACGAGCTCGCCCCGCGCAGTTCGATGCGCGACCGGCCGTCGACGAAGATCGTCAGCGCGAGCGTCGTCCAAACAAGTGGAGCGGAGAGCTGCACGAACGGCGCCCGCCGGACCCGGCGCGGCGCGGGTAGCCCGGTGCGTCCCCCGGCGGTTTGAACGAACGTCACGCTGCGGTCGGTGACGATCGGCTCCGGACAGATATCGGGAAGCGGCACCGCCTGGAACGTCTTGTGCAGCCCGCCCAGTCGTACCGTCGTCGAGCCGATCGCCCCGCCGCCCGACTGGCCGTAATCGACGATCCGGCCGTGCTCGGTCTCGATGAAGCCGCGGAGCTCGTTCGCGAAACGGAAGCGGTCTGCGACGCGCAGCTCCTCCAAGTCGGTCACGACCTCCGGCGGCGCCTCGTCGTAGTGGGTGATGCCGATTTCGAATGGCGCGCGCACGGCGGCGCCGCTGATCGCCTCCGACGGAATCCACGAGATAGAAGTCACCGAGCCCTCGGTGCGCATGTCGCCCCCCAACTGGCCGTCTCGGCCCACCATCGCTCGCTCGATACGCGAGAACCTGGTGCCAGCGTGCCGCTAAATGGCCAGCTCGCAAAGGGTGAGAACCCGTGTCCCCTGAGGAGGCAGGCATCACCGGACGAGGGAGCGATTCGCGCCCTGCCTCCGCGGCCTCAGCGGGTCGGGAGCGATCCTCGTCTCGAGTCGGCTATGACCGTTCTCGCCGCGTGCAGGCCGCACATGCCGTGCACGCCCCCGCCCGGCGGGGTCGATGCGGAGCACAAGTAGACGCCTTTCAGCGGCGATCGGTACGGGTTCCAGCGAGCGACGGGTCGGAAAAGCGTCTGGAAAAGATCGGCGGCGCCTCCACCGATGTCACCGCCGACGTCGTTCGGGTTGTCCTCCTCGAGCGCCGACGGCGGCCGCACCGCCCGCGCCCGCACGACGTCTTTGAACCCGGGAGCGAAGCGCTCGATCTGCGCCTCGATGCGTTCGGTCATGTCGATATCGGAGCCGTTCGGGACGTGGCAGTAGACCCACAAGGTCGACCGGCCCGCTGGGGCGCGCGACGGATCGACCACGCTCGGCTGCACGGCGATGCAGAAGGGCCGTTC
This sequence comes from uncultured Acidimicrobiaceae bacterium, assembly GCA_963725215.1. Taxonomy (GTDB): domain Bacteria; phylum Actinomycetota; class Acidimicrobiia; order Acidimicrobiales; family Bog-793; genus CAVRXQ01. The sequence continues at coordinate 71,054 of CAVRXQ010000001.1, forward strand.
GGAGTGCCGACCGATCGCCACGTCACTCTCGGACCGGGCGACGTCCTCGAAGGTTCCGCCGACGTGCACGGTGCCCGCGAGCCGGCATTCGGGCGCCGACCAGGGGACGGCTTCGTCGAGCGCGTAGTCGATCTTGAAGGCGCCGGGGCCGGGATGAAAACGCTGCAGCGATCGCCGGTAGCCGGCTGGCAGTGCCTCGCCGGCGATCTTCGCCAGCGCTTTGGGCGCGACATCGAAGAGGATCGCGTCCGCGCCTTCGACGTCGGCGAGGCTCGTCACCCACTGTCCGCACCTCACCCGACCACCGAGCGCTTCGAGCTCGCCGACGAGGGCGTCGACGACGTTCGTGCTGCCGCCGCGCACAATCGGCCATCCCGTCGAGTGGGCGAGAGTCGTAAGCAGCATCGCGAAGGACGCAGTCAGCAGCTGGTCGAGCGAGAGCATCGAGTGCGCGGCAACGCCCGCGACGAGCCCGCGCGTCTCATCGGTGGTGAAGCGGTGGGCGAGGTGGCGCGCCGAGCGAAGTCCGAGCGCCGCGAATCGGGCTGTGGCGAGCGGGTGCGCTGGCGGGGTGCGGATCGGCGCGAGCAACGACGGCAAGTACCGCTCGCGCTCGCGGACCGTCCAGGAGAACAGTCGTCGGTACGCGGCGCGATCCGCGCCGAGTGCAGCGGCGGTCTCTTCCACGCTCTGTCGCACCGCGGCCGCGCGCCCGCCGTCGAGGGGATGCGCGACGGCGACTTCGGGGACGAGCAAGTCGACACCGCGGCCCGCAAGATCGATCCCGGCAAAAAACGGCGACTCGGCCAACAGCGGATGCACGGCCGAGCAGACGTCGTGGAGGAATCCCTCTTCGGTGAGCGCCGCGCTGCGACAACCCCCTCCCGGGGTTGTCGCCCCCTCGATGACTTCAACGGCGAACCCGGCGCGAGCGAGTTCGATCGCGGCCGCGAGCCCGTTCGGTCCGGATCCGACGACCGCCGCCTTTAGGGTTTCCGTACCCGCGCGACGCCGGTGATCGAACGAAACTGGCTCCATGAGCTTCGGTCGTCGCTTCAGCCGCGCGCGGCTTCGCTCATTTGAACGTCACCCGCCGCCACGATTCGATCACGCTCTTGTTGCCGACCATTTCGACCGCCGATTCGTCGCCACCGTCGCGATGGAGGATCCAGCGGTACAGCGCTGCTGCTGGAGCGCGCACCGTCGCGTCCATGTTCGCCACGACGAATTCGACCCGATTCGGTGCGAGCGCGAGCCTCCACTCCTCATCGACGTCGCTCGCGACGAAAGCGATCGACCCTTTCAACGAATCGACCGGCTCGTCGGATATGTGCCGAGCGAGCAAGGAGAGGAATTCGTCGATCCCGTCTGCTGCAAGGGCCGCTTCGATGGGAGTGACGGTTCCCGCGCCAAGCTCCGCGTCCACGCGGTGAATCGCCGTCTCATGCGCCATGCGACGGAACCAAAACCGCGCCGGAGCCGGCGCGCGATCTGACCAGTTCCAGACCACTTCGTCTTCTGGGGTCGCGCCGAGCATGGCGACCAACCTGGCGAAGTTCGCGTCGTAATCCGCGGCGATCGCGTCGAAGTCACCGACGAGTTCGTCCACCCGCCGAAGGTGGGGACGAGCCTGGAGCTTTTGTTCGAGGATGCTCGCCACCCATGTGTCCACGGAAGCGACGTGACCGACAAGCGCGCGCATGTCCCATCCAGGACAGCTCGGGATCTCGGCGGACGCGGATGCGCGGGCGACCTCGATGAGCCGTGCCCCGTCGCGGTGCACGTGGTCGAGGTATTCGTCGCGATCCATCGGCGGCGAGTCTCGCATGTCGAGGCTTCAGTGCGTCACGATCTCGGATCGTCGGTGTGGCGGCATGCGAAGACTCGGAGTGGCTCCCTCGGAAAGATCGGTCGGACCGTCGATCGCGAGGCGAACCGAAGCGGCCGCGGCGATCATCGCCGCGTTGTCAGTGCACATCGTCGGGCTCGGGAGGAACGCCCCGAGCCCTGCCTCGCGCGCCGCGCTGGACAGCGCCGTCCGCAAAGGGCCGTTCGCCGCGACTCCTCCGGCGAGACAGATCGAGCGCGCGCCGGTTTGCTGAACGGCGCGAATCGCCTTCGTGACGAGGATCTCGACCACGGCCTCTTGGAACGCCGCGGCGACATCCGCCGTGCCCATCTCGGGGTGTGCTCGCACGTATCGCACGACTGCGGTCTTGAGGCCAGAGAACGAAAAAACCAACCCGTCGTCAAGCATCGGTCGCGGGAACCGAGTCGCCGAAGGGTCACCCCCCTCGGCAATCCGTTCGATTGCCGGCCCCCCGGGATACGGAAGGCCCAAAAAGCGCGCCACCTTGTCGAAGGCCTCGCCGGCCGCGTCGTCAACGGTCTCTCCGAGCAACGCGTAGTCCCCCGGTGCACTCATCTCGACCAACAACGTGTGGCCACCGGAGACCAACAAGACGACTGCGGGCATCGCAACTTGTGGGTTCTCGAGGATCGAGCCGAACAAATGGCCCTCGAGGTGATTGACGCCGACGAAGGGGACCTGCCACGCGAGCGAGAGCGCCTTCGCGTACGAGATGCCGACCAACAGGGCGCCGATCAGCCCGGGACCGGTTGTCGCCGCGACGGCGGCCAACCGCGGCGATTGCGTCGACAGTCCCGCACCCTCGAGCGCCTCGAGAACGACGGGCGTGATGCGCTCGAGGTGTGCCCGCCCGGCGAGCTCCGGCACGACCCCCCCGAATCTGGAGTGCAGGTCGACCTGGCTGGAGACGATCGAGGACCGGATGATGTGTCCGTCTTCGACGACCGCCGCGGCCGTCTCGTCACACGATGTCTCTACTGCGAGGATGAGCGAACTCATGACGTCGTCTGTTCCTCGACTACCTCTCCGAGCGCGCGTCCGATAGCGCGAAGGCGTTCTCCGTACTCTTCTGAATCGGCGTCGGCGATGTGCATCACGAGACCGTCCTCCCCGGTGGCGACGTAGTAGTTCTTCCGCACGCCGACCGGAGCGAAGCCGAACCACTCGTAAAGACGCTGCGCGAAGGTGTTCGACATTCGTACCTCGAGCGTGATCGAGCCCGCCCCCCATTCGCGCGCATCGGCGACGAAGCGGTACATGAGGCGAGCACCGATCTTCCTCTTCTGCCATGAACGCGCGACGCCGATCGTCGTCACATGGGCTTCGCCGGCGACAAGGATTCCGCCTGCATATCCGACGACGTTGCCTCCGGAGGTAGCGGCGTAATAGCGACGAGTCGCGCGCTGCGCGAGCTCGGACAGGTAGAGGCCCTGCGACCACGGCTCGGCAAAGATCTCGCGTTCGATCGCGACAACAGACGCGATGTCCCGCCGCCGCATCTCGACGATGTCGACGACCTCGCCATCGCGAGGCGGAAGCGGAAGCCCCGCTCGCCGACGCCGTGATCCGCGAATGCTCATCGGGGTGTTCCAAACATCGAAGACTCTCTTGTCTGGAAGTTCGCGACCGCGTCCGCCGGGCGCAGGTAGACCGGCTCGAGCGAGACCGCGTCAGTGACGAGTCCCCGGCGCAACCGGTCTGCGCCGATCAGGCCGACTGCTTCAACCGAAGGCGCCCACAGTGCCTCGTCCGCAACGACCTCGACATGGGGAAGGGACGCCAATTCGTCGCCGAGTCGCCGCGTCCCGTCGCCGACGAGCCGCACGTTCGCGTCGGGCGCGAGGCGCCTCACCATCGTCGCGATGGTGCCGAACTCCAGAACGCCGTCTTCGATCTCCCAGGCAACCTCGCCTCTACGCATGTCGACGAGGGGAACGATCGATACGTCGTCACCGAGGACGCGCCGCGCCATCTCCTTCAGCGCCTCGGTGCTTCGCACCGCCGCGATCGGCACCGACAACGCAAGCGCGACCGCCTTCGCCGCGGCGATGCCGACGCGAAGGCCGGTGAAAAGTCCCGGCCCGACATCGACCGCGATCGCATCGAGCTCCGACGGGTCGGTGTCGGAATCAAGAAGGACCCGCTCGATCGCGGGATGGAGCGTTTCCACGTGCAAACGACCCGGCCGCGTTGAAACAGACCACACGACTCGGTCACGCTCGAAAACCGCCGCTCCAACTTCGAGCGTCGCCGTCTCCAGCGCAAGAAGTTTTGAGAAATCGGTCATTTCAGCGCCGCGCGCTCGAGGTGCCGGAAACGGAGAGCCCTACCCGAGTTCTCAACTCTCCCAGGCGATTTGTCCACCTCGGGCCGTGAGTAACGAAGGTGATCACCCGGCGATCAGCGCCGTCAGATTCACTCCCCTCTGTCGTCAAGGTGCATTCGAGCGCGTCCGATCCGAATCGCGCCCGCAACCGCTCGCCCCATTCGATGATCACCGCGGATCCGTCGTCCAGCACTTCGTCGAGCGCGAGGTCGGCGAGGTCGTCGCCTTCCTCGATCCGATAGCAATCGACGTGGGTGATCGGAGGTGTCGTTTCGTAGCGATGACTCAACGTGAAGGTCGGGCTCGTCGCTCCCGGTCCGCCGACCGCTTCGACGACGCCTTTCGTGAGAGTCGTCTTCCCGCTGCCGAGCTCCCCGATGAGCAACACGACATCTCCTGGCGCGAGAAGTGACGCGATCGCCGCGCCGACGCTCCGGGTCTCTTCCGCCGAGCGCGACACGACGACGAGCGGGGGGGCGCACTCGCTCACGTGGCAGCCGCTCCCGAAAGGGCGCGCTTTGCCCGTACGAAATCGGCGCGCATTTGCGCGAGCACGACTCCCCCGCCGCGCAACGCCGCCGCGGGATGGAATGTCGGAACAAGGACTCCGCGACCGAACGGGTACGAGCGACCACGCAACTTCGTGACCCCATCGCTCACGCCGAGCAGCGCCCTCGCGGCAAAGTTGCCGAGTGTGACGATCACTTCGGGATTGACGGCATCGACCTGTCCGTCGAGGAAGTGCCGGCACGTTGCGACCTCATCGGGATTGGGGTCGCGATTGTTCGGCGGGCGGCACTTCACGACGTTGGCGATGTAGCAGTCCGCGCGACTCAGTCCGATCTCCTCTTCGATCAGCCGGTCGAGCAGCTTCCCGGATCGACCGACGAAGGGTTCTCCAGCCAGATCCTCGTCGCGACCGGGTCCCTCGCCAACGAACATCAGTCGCGCATTGGGGGACCCCGCGGAGAAGACGACGCTCGTCCGTCCGTTGGCCAGGGGACACGCGACGCAGGCCTTCGCGGCTCGCTCGAGCTCGGCGAGCGCGACCACGTGCCCATGGTAACGCTGTGACCAGGAGGTTCCTCCGACCGCGGCTTCAGGGCTTCGTGGCGAGGGGATCTGCGTCATTCACGGAGTCGTCGTCCGCGATCGATGTCCGGATCGTCCTCGGAACGCGCCCGCCGATCCCGCAGAGCACCTCGTACGGGATAGTGCCGAGCCGCCGTGCCCACTCGTCGGCCGTGATCTCCTCGTCGCCTTGGCGGCCGATCAGAACGACTTCCTCCCCGACCCCGACGTCGTCCGTACCACAATCGACGATGAGCTGGTCCATCGTCACCGTCCCGCAAATCGGTCTCCGCCTCTCCCCGATGAGCACTTCGCCGCCTTCCGCACCGAGTCGACGGGTCACGCCGTCCGCGTATCCGAGCGGCACGACGGCGACCCGGCTGTCCTTTTCGAGCGCGATGGTGCGGCCGTAGCTCACGCGCTCTCCCGCCTCGAGATCGCGGACGAGATGGACACGCGCGACGAGCTTCAGGACCGGGACGAGAGAGTCGCTCGCGCCGACCCGTTCGACCTCGCGCCGCAAGATCGCAGCGACACGCTCTGACGGCGCATACCCGTACGACGCGATGCCACAGCGCACGAAGTCGTAACGGCTTGTCGGATGGGCAATCGCCCCGGCGGAGTTCGCGGCGTGAAGGAGAGGCGGGTCGAAACCGGATCGGCGGGCCGCCGCGACGACGCGCTCAAACCTCGAAAGCTGCTCGTTCGTGAATGGGTCTTCAGGGTCGTCGGCGACGGCGAAATGCGTCCATAAGCCCTCGAGACGGAGACCCGCCACCTGGACCTGCCTGCACAGCGCGACGACGTCTTCGGGATCTGCGCCGACACGGTGCATCCCGGTGTCAACTTTCACGTGGACGGGCACGACCCGGTCAAGCCGCCGAGCCGCGTTTGCTGCGGCGACAACCGCGTGCGGGCGGTACAAGGTGATGGTGACACCCGCATCGACGAGCGGTTCCATCGCCGAAGCCGGCGCTTCGGTGAGCATGAGGATCGGCGACGCGACACCCGCCTCCCGCAGCGCGATCGCCTCTTCTGCGAGCGCGACGCCGATCAGGCCCGCGCCACCTTCGATCGCCGCCTTGGCGACGGCGGTCGCGCCGTGCCCGTAGCCGTCGGCTTTCACGACCGCGCAGAGCCGAGCCGGAGCGACGATGCGGGAGAGCAACGACGCGTTGTGTCGCACGCGGCCGAGATCGATCTCCGCCCAGGCTTGTCGGTACGAGATGCTCACGTCGTCGCGGCGTCTCCGGCGAGACTCGAAAGCGTCGACGCGACGAGTAGAGGGAGATCCGAAGCTTCGAGTCCTTCGGCGAATCCCGTCGAAGCCGCGAGACCGTGCACGTGCGCGCCGAGCGCCGTGGCCTCGAACGGATCGAGCCCGCGGGCGAGGAACGCCCCGATGATGCCGGAGAGCACGTCTCCGGTCCCAGCAGTCGCGAGCCTCGGCGTGCCCGCCGTCACGAACAACACCGCACCCGAGGGCGAGGCGACGATCGTCGTCGCGCCCTTCAAAAGCACGATCGCTCCGAGTCTCCTGGCGAGGTCGGTCACCGCCGCGACGCGATCGGAGCCTGGCGGTTCGCCGGCGAGATGGGCGAACTCTCCGTCGTGGGGCGTGAGGATGGTCGGCGCGTGGCGGCGGGCGAGAAACTTCGCCGCGTCGGAGACGGCGCCGAAAGCGATCAGCCCGTCGGCGTCGATGACGACCGGGACGTCCGCGCGCTCTACGAACTCGACGACGGACCGGCCCGTCGACTCCTTGCGTCCGAGACCGGGCCCGATAACTACCGCTTTGCATCGCGCGCACCCGTCAAGAGCCGCCTGCGCCCAGTCTTCGGAAGAAAGTTCGAAGCCGACCGCTTCGAGCACGGGGATCGTCCCCGGCGCAACCCCTGGGGAGGCGAGTCGCACCATTCCCGCGCCCGAGCGCACCGCAGCGGAAGCCGCGAACGCCGCGGAGCCGTACATACCCGGCGATCCGGCGATCACCCCTAATGCGGTCTTCCACTTGTTCGAGTTGCGTTCGCGAGGAGGAAGTCGCGCGAGATCGGAGGTTTCGACGACGTGGTAACGAGCTGCGGAGGCGTCGAGACCGATCCCTTCGGTGAAGGTGACTCCGCTGTGCGCAGGTCCCTCGCCGAGCAGCAGGCCAGGTTTCAGCGCGCCGAAGGTCACGGTGAGATCGGCGATGACGGCCCCTTCGCTCGCAGCTCCGGTATCGGCAGCGATGCCGGAGGGAATGTCGACGGCGAGGACGATCGCCTCGGGCGGGGACGTGGGCGCGCGGTAATCGCCACGAAAGCCGGTGCCGAAGGCGGCATCGATCACCAGATCACACTCGGATAGCCGCGTCGGAGCGTCGCTCGCAGCGATGACCTCGATGCGCGACCCCCGCCGCTCGAGAAATCGGGCGGCTGTTCTTCCGTCATCGCCGTTGTGGCCCTTCCCGGCAACAACGAGAACACGACGGCCGTATGTCCCACCTAGCGCTGCGACCGCGAATCGCGCGACCGCGAAGCCCGCGCGAGCTATCAACGTGTCAATTCCGACGGTCGATTGTGCCTTTCGGTCGACCTCGGCCATCTCCTCCGCGGTGAGCACCGGTATCACGTCAGCGATCGCTCCCCGACCGACTCATTCCGCGACGACGACCGCGCCAGCATGGGTGTCGGTGTGCGTGAGCGAGACGCGAAGTTCCGATACGCCGAGTTGGCGGGCGCGCTGTTCCGCACCGCCGACGAGCTCGAGCGACGGGGCGCCAGACGGCGCCCGGATTACACCGACCTCGGAAAACCGAATCGATCCGATGCCGATCCCGAGGGCTTTCATCGTCGCCTCTTTAGCCGCGAAGCGCGCGGCGAAGCCAGGCACAGGATCGTGGCGATTTGCCATGTCCGCTCGCTCGCGTTCGGTGAACACCCGCTCTGTGAGTCGGGGACGACGTTCGAGCACCTTTCGAAATCGCTCGACGTCAACCGCGTCGATGCCGATCCCGATCACCGGCATCGGGCTCGGTTCGCTTGCGAGAAAGAGCTCACTCGACGGTGACAACCTTTGCCAGGTTGCGCGGGCGATCGACGTTCTTGCCCCTTGCGCTCGCGATCTCGTAGGCGAACGACTGTGTCGCCACCGCGGCGACGATCGGCGTGAGCAGCTCTTGTGTCGGGGGGATCCTCAGCACGGAGTCGGCGAGCCGCTCGGTCTTGTCGTCGCCGTCGTCGCAGATCGCGACGATCGTCGCGCCACGCGCACGCATCTCCTCGACGTTCGCCATAACTTTCTCCCACAACGCGCTTCGTGTTGCGACGACGACCACGACGACGCCCGGTTCGATGAGCGAGATCGGACCGTGCTTCATTTCTCCCGCCGGATACGCCTCGGCGCGCACGTACGCAAGCTCTTTCAGCTTGAGCGCGCCTTCCATCGCCACGGGAAGTCCGGAGCGACGCCCGAGGAAGTACACGTCGTTACACGACGCGAACTGCCGCGCTACTTGTCGGTATTCGTCGAATCGATCGACGGCCCGCTGCACGAGGCCGGGCAGTGCATTCAAGCCGCTGGCAAACGATTTCGCAGACGTCTCGTCGATCGCCCCACGAGAGCGCGCGAGGTGGAGAGCGAGCACCTGCAACAGGGCGAGCTGCGCGACGTGGCACTTCGTCGAAGCGACACCGATCTCGGGGCCCGCGTGCGTGTAGCAGGCGCCATCTGACTCCCGCGCCATCACCGAATCGACGACGTTGGACACGGTGATAACCGACGCACCACGCGAGCGTGCCTCTCGGATCGCGTGGAGCGAATCGACGGTCTCCCCCGATTGGCTGATCGCGATGACGAGCGTCTCTCTTCCGACGCTCGAGTGTCGGTAGCGGAATTCGCTCGAAATGTCTGCGTCGGCGTGGACGCCCGCGAGCGCCTCAATCGACTGTCGGCCTGCGAGCGCGGCGTGGTAGCTCGACCCGCATCCGAGCAACAGGACTCGCGAGTAGGAACCGAGCGCCTCGTGGGTGATCGAGAGCTCTTCGATCTCGGTCGTTCCTTCGCCGAAGACGCGTCCGAGCAGCGTCTGCTCGACGGCGACGGGTTGCTCGTGGATCTCTTTCGACATGAAATCCGGATAGCCCTCGCGTCTCGCGTCGTCGACTGACCAGGTCACTTCCAGCGGTCGGAGCTCGACTTGTTCGCCTGCGAGGTTCCAAGCGTCAACGCGCCCCGGTCTGACCTCGACGATCTGGTCGTCGTCGAGCACGCAGAGCCGACGTGTCGTCTCGAGCAGTGCCGAGATATCTGAAGCGACGAGCCCGAGCTCGTCGGAAAGTCCGACGATCAACGGTGACGTACGCCTTGCGGCCACGATCGTGTCCGGCTCTTGAAGGGCGACGACCGCGATCGCGAAGTCGCCTCGCAGCTTCGAGACCGTCTTTCGCACCGCGTCTCGAAGCCGCTCACCCTGTTCGAGCTCCGATTCGATCAGATGAGCGACGACTTCGGTGTCGGTCTCGGATCGAAACTGGTGACCGCTCGCGGCGAGTTCCGAGGCAAGTTCACGGTGGTTCTCGATGATTCCGTTGTGAACGACCGCGATCGACTTGTCACAATCAAATTGGGGGTGCGCGTTCTTCTCGATCGGTGCACCATGGGTCGCCCATCTCGTGTGACCGATGCCGGCCGACGACGTACGTGACAAGCTCGAGACCTTCGCCTCCAGCTTCTCGACCGACCGTGTTTGTTCCGCTGAGCGCGCAATGTGGAGCTCACCCGCCGCCGAGTCGACGAGCGCGATGCCCGCCGAGTCATAACCGCGGTATTCGAGAGCCTCGAGGCCCTTGAGCAATAAAGAAAGCGGCTGTTTCGAGCCGGTGACTCCGATGATGCCGCACATGTGCGCCCCAGGCTACGGGCTGACGGCGCGCGAACGACTTTGGGGACCGAGCTCCTGTTCGACCGCATGAACGATTGTTGTCAGCGCCTCGTCGACCATCGCCCGGCTATCGGCTTCGACCATCACGCGCACCGCTGATTCCGTCCCACTCGAGCGGATGACGACGCGTCCCGATTCGCCGAGCCGGGACTCCACCAAAGCAACCGCCTCCCAAACCCCCGCTGCCTCTTCCAAGCGGTCTGGCGACGCAACCTTCACGTTGCGCAGTTCCTGGGGCACGCGCTCTCAGCGCGGATTCGGAGAGCTCACCAAGGCTGCGGCCTGAGCGAGCAACGAGCTCGACGAGCTTGAGACCGGTCAAGATCCCGTCCCCGGTCGTCGAGTGCCGGCGAAAGACGATGTGGCCCGATTGCTCGCCGCCGAGGACGAGACCTCGCTCGTCGAGGGCGTCGGCGACGTAACGGTCGCCCACGGGAGTTTCGAGGAGCTCGATCCCGGCGTCGCGCAGCGCACGGCGGAGCCCGAGATTGCTCATCACGGTGGCAACGATGGTGTCCTTTTCGAGCTCGCCACGGGCTTTGAGATCGAGTGCGAACAGCGCCATCAGCACGTCGCCGTCGACGATCCCCCCCTTTCCGTCGACCGCGATCATCCGATCGGCGTCGCCATCGAAACTCAGACCGAGATCAGCGCCGTGTGCGAGGACTTGTTCGGCGAGTTGGTCCGGAGCCGTCGCGCCGCAATTGGCGTTGATGTTCGTGCCATCCGGGATGTTGTTGATCACGAGGACGTCGAGCTCGAGTCGGGAAAAGACCCTAGGGGCGACTTCGTACGCCGCGCCGTTTCCACAGTCACAGACGATCGTCAAGTGCGGTTCCGGCGGCAACTGGATGGCGCGCTCCAGGTGATCGACGTACTCGTCGACGACTTCGTGCGAATCGTCGATCTCCCCGACCGCTTCGCCGACGACGGGAACGCGGTCTTCGAGAGCGAGCCCCGCGAGCAGGCGTTCGAGATCGGTTTCGATCTCGAACTCGAGGCTGTCGGAGAGTTTCGTCCCCCGCTCAGAGATCAGTTTGATCCCGTTGTCGGGGAAAGGATTGTGCGACGCCGAAACCATCGCCCCGGGAACGCCGCGGGAGGAGACGATCCACGCGAGGCCGGGCGTTGGCACGACGCCGAGATCGAAGACGTGGCGGCCCTCGGAGGCAAGCCCGGCGACGAACGCTGCCTTCAACATTGGGCTCGAGCGGCGCGTGTCCGCGCCAACGAAAAACGCGTTGCTCGGAAGGTGCCGAGCACTCGTGTGGCCGAGCGCAAGGGCGACTTCCGGGGTCAAATCGCGGTTGGCAACACCCCGGATGCCGTCCGTTCCAAAACGCAACGACATCGCGATTGACGCGTCGTCAGCGCTTCGAATACTGCGGAGCTTTGCGGGCCTTTTTCAGGCCGTACTTCTTGCTCTCCTTCTCGCGCGCGTCCCGAGTAAGGAGTCCCGCGCGCTTCAAGGTGGTGCGCAGTTCTGGGTCGACGTCAGCAAGCCCGCGGGCGATCCCGAGCCGAAGCGCGCCAGCCTGACCCGTGATCCCGCCCCCATCGATCGTCGCTACGACGTCGTAACTGTCCGAGCGGCCGGCAACTCTTAGCGGCTCTGTCGCGTGCACCCGCGACGACACCGACGAAAAATACTCCTCGATCGGACGCCGATTGATCGTCACCTTGCCCTCGCCGGCGACGAGGCGAACCCGGGCGACGGCGGCCTTGCGCCTTCCCGTCGTTTGGGTGAGAGGTCGTGGCATCAGCTCTTCCTTGTCAGCGGGCCGAGCGCGCGTACTGGAGGGCGCGCGGCTTTGGCATCTGGGCGGCGTGGGGGTGATCCGGTCCGGCGTAGACCTTGAGCTTGTTGAGCATCTGGCGACCGAGGGTTCCCTTGGGGAGCATGCCGCGCACCGCCCTGCGCACAACTTCTTCCGGTTCCTTGTCGAGCATCGTGGCGTAGGTGACGGCACGAAGCCCACCCGGATAGCCGCTGTGGTGGTAGGCGAGCTTGGTGTCCGCCTTGTCCGCGCTAAGCACGATCTTCGCCGCGTTGACCACGATCACATGGTCGCCAGTGTCGACGTGCGGGGCGTAGATCGCCTTGTGCTTGCCACGCAAAAGAGTCGCCACCTCGGTCGCGAGGCGTCCGAGCACGACGCCGTCGGCGTCGACCGTGTGCCACTCGCGCACGATGTCGGCCTGCTTTGGAGAGAAAGTCCGCACTCTGATCCTTTTTTCGGGGCCTCGCCCCGATCCGTCGTTCTGGGCGCGCGGATACCAAAAAATGCACGCCTGAGCTGGGTCCACAGAGTATATGGGCTGGAGAAAAGGGACGAAACCGGATTTCCGGTCTCGGAACTCGAGCTGCCGTCGGGCACGGACTTCAACGCCAGTTCTGCCTTCTGCTTACTGCCACGTCGGCGGCGTGATCGGCACGGGACGACTCAGCTCCAAGTGCCGGTGAGGGAATCGGGGTAACGCACCGCTACCAGGCACAGTCCACCAGGCGGCGCCGGATCCGCCGCTCCGTCCCGGTTTCCGGCCGCGAGCAATCGCATGACCTCACTCGGCCTTCTCGATCCCCGCCCTGCGGCGACGAGGGTGCCGACAATCGAGCGCACCATCTGGTGGCAGAACGCGTTCGCTTCGATCTCGAACGCGACCATGTCAGGCTGATGGTGGTCGAGACGGGCCTCGATCACGCGGCGAACGATCGGCCCACCCTCGTCGTTCGGGGGTCTTCGGCAGAAGCCGGCGAAGTCGTGCTCGCCGAGAAGCGCGTCGACGCCGATCCGCATCGCCGAGACGTCCAGGAGCTCCGCGACGTGCCAAGACGTCCAGCGCTTCAGGGGATCGGGACGCGATCCGGTGCGGACCTCGTAGCGGTATCGGCGCGACGTCGCCGAGCGGCGCGCGTCGAAGCCGTCCGGCGCCACAAGAACGCGCCAGATGACGATCTCGGGTCCGACCAGCGCGTCGAGACTGCGCGCGAGATCAGGAATCTCAGCGCCTGGCGCAATCGGATCGAGTCCGAAACGAGTGCACAGGACGTCGAAGTCGAGATCAACGTGCGCGACTTGTGCAAGCGCGTGGACTCCGGCATCCGTGCGACCCGCGCAGACGATCTTCGCGTCGTCGCCGAACAACGACCCGAGCGCGCGCGAGATCTCTCCGGCCACCGTGCGCTGATTCGGCTGGGCCGCAAAGCCGTGGAACCCACTGCCGTCGTAGGCGATGCCGAGCGCGACGCGACGTGTGATCGGGGCGTCGTCGGGCTTCAATGTTGTTGCGGGTTGGTCCCGAAAGGGTCCCCCACCGCGGGACTACGGCTCGACGAACTCGACGCGCGCCATCGGCGCCGCGTCGCCGTTTCTCGTCCCCAGCTTCAGGATCCGCAGATACCCACCGTTGCGATCGACATAGCGCGGCCCGATCTCCGAAAAGAGCTTGTGAGCCATCTCCTTGTCGCGCAAGAACGCGACGACTTCGCGCTGGTTGTGCACCCCACCTGCGCGCGCTTTCGTCACCAGCTTCTCTGCGACAGGACGCATCGCCTTCGCCTTCGCCTCTGTCGTCACGATCGCCTCCGCCGCGATCAGCGACGCGATGAGGTTGCCGAGCATCGCCTTTTGATGCGCGGCGTCGCCACCGATTCGCTGGCCCTTTTTTGGCGCGGCTGGCACGGTCAATACCCCTCGCCGGCGAGCGCGAGCCCGCGCTCGTCGAGGCGCTGGAGCACCTCGTCGAGGCTCTTCTGGCCGAAGTTCGTGATGGCCAGCAGCTCGGCCGGCGTGCGCTGCACAAGCTCACCGATCGTGTTGATCTGGGCGCGCTTCAGGCAGTTGCGCGGCCGCTCGGTGAGGTCGAGCTCCTCGATCGGACGGTCGAGGTCGGGTGACCCGCTCGTGATCGTGCCGGCGTCGCCGAGCTCGAGTCCGTGCGCCTCCTCCGAGAGATCGGCGACGAGGCCGACGAGCGCGCGCAAGGTCTGGCCGGCGGACGACAACGCCGATCGCGGGTTGATCGAACCGTCGGTCTCGATGTCCAGCACGAGCCGGTCGTAGTCGGTCGACTGCTCGACGCGGGTCGGCTCGACGCTGAACGCGACGCGGCGAACGGGAGAAAAGATCGCGTCGACTGGGATCACCCCGATCGTCGACGAATGCTTGTTTTTCTCCGCGGAGACATATCCCTTGCCTTGCTCCACGGTGACGTCCATCGCGAGACGACCCTTCGCGTTCACCGTCGCGATGTGCAGGTCCGGGTTCAAGATCTCGACATCCGAAGTCACCTTCAGATCCGCCGCGGTCACCTCCGCTGGCCCGCGCACGTCGAGGCGCAATGTCACACGCTCTTCAGTCGCCACCGTGAGGACGAGATCTTTCAGGTTCAAGATGATGTCGGAGACGTCTTCTTTCACTCCGGTTAGGTAAGTGAACTCGTGGAGCGCGTCGTCGAAGCGGACCTGGGTGACCGCGGCGCCGGGAATCGACGACAGCAGCGTGCGGCGCAACGAGTTGCCGATCGTGTGACCGAAGCCCGGGTCGAGCGGGCCGATCGAGAATCGCTGCCGGTTCTCTTCTTCTTCGCCGATCGCTTCGACTGTTGGGCGCTGGATGATGAGCATCAGTGGGACTCCTGTAATTCGGGCGGACGTTACTTCGAGTAGAGCTCGACGATGAGCTGTTCGCGCACCTGGGTGTCGATCTGCGCGCGCTCGGGCAGCGCGCGAATCGTGAGCGAGCGCCCCGACTCGTCGGCTTCAATCCAACCGGGCACGGCGCGGTCGATGAGATCCAAGTTCTGCCGCACCGTCACGTCGTCTTGGGCACGCTCCGCGAGCGCGACCACATCGCCGACGCGGACACGGAAGCTCGGGATTGTCACCCGCTGGCCGTTCACCGTCACAAGGCCGTGGGAGACGAACTGGCGCGCCTGGGCGCGGCTCGCCGCCCACCTCGAGCGGAAAACGACGTTATCGAGGCGGGTCTCCAACATCCGCAAGAGGATCTCGCCGGTCACACCGGACTGGCGGTTCGCCTCTTCGTAGAGATTGCGGAACTGGCGCTCCAGCACGCCGTAGATACGGCGGGCCTTCTGCTTCTCGCGCAGCTGGGCGAGGTACTCCGATCCCTGGCGCGACCGGTCGCGGCCGTGCTCACCCGGCGGGTAAGGACGGCGCTCGATCGGGCACTGCGGGCTGTCGCACTTCGGCCCTTTCAAGAACAGCTTCACTTTTTCGCGGCGGCACAGTCGGCACGCCGGCCCGGTGTAGCGGGCCATCTCGTTCAGACCTCCTAGACGCGGCGCCGCTTTTTGGGGCGGCAGCCGTTGTGGGGAATGGGCGTCACGTCTTTGATCCCGGTCACCTCGATGCCAGTCGCGGCGATCGAACGGATCGCGGTTTCCCGGCCGGAACCGGGTCCACGCACCAACACGTCGACACGGCGCACGCCGTGTTCCATCGCCCGTCTGGCGCACTGCTCAGCAGCCATCTGCGCGGCGAACGGGGTCGACTTGCGCGATCCCTTGAAGCCGACGTTGCCCGCCGAGGCCCACGCGATGACGTTCCCTTCGAGGTCGGAGATCGCGACGATCGTGTTGTTGAACGAGCTCTTGATATGGGCGACACCGTGGGCGACGTTCTTCTTCTCGCGCTTTCGGGGACGGCGGCCCCCCGGCTTTGTCTGCTTCGCCATCAGTGCTTCCGGATCTTCTTCTTGCCGGCGACAGTCTTCTTCGGTCCCTTGCGGGTCCGCGCGTTCGTGTGTGTGCGCTGGCCCCGGACGGGTAGCCCGCGGCGATGACGGACCCCCTGGTACGAGCCGATCTCCATCTTCCGCTTGATGTCCTGCGCGACGTCACGGCGCAGGTCCCCTTCGACCTTTACGTTCGCGTCGACGTAGGTCCGGATCTTCGCCACCTCGTCGTCGGTGAGGTCACGGACCCGCGTGTCGACGTTGAGGCTGGTCGCCTCGCAGATCTGCCTCGCCCTCGTTCGACCGATGCCGTAGATATAGGTGAGCGCGATCTCGAGCCGCTTCTCGCGGGGGATGTCGACGCCAGAGATTCGGGCCATGTCCTAACCCTGCCGTTGCTTGTGGCGCGGGTTGTCGCAGATCACCATGATCCGGCCGTGCCGGCGGATGACCTTGCATTTTTCGCACATTGGTTTGACGCTCGGTCGGACCTTCACCGCGCCTTCCTTTGCTTCTCTGATCGGTTGGAACCGCTTGCCATCGGTCTTGGGGAACTCACTTGTACCGGTAGGTGATCCGACCCCGTGACAGGTCGTACGGCGTGATCTCGACCTGGACCCGATCGCCCGGCAGGATGCGAATGCGGTGCATACGCATCTTCCCCGAGCTGTGGGCGAGCACCTTGTGACCGTTCTCGAGCTCGACGCGGAACATCGCGTTCGGGAGCGGCTCCACGACCGTGCCCTCGAGCACGATCGCGTCCTCTTTCGGTTTCGGCAGGTTCCCCTCCTCGATGAGGCTTCTGGCAGCTTCGGGCACGGGCCGCGACCTACAGCCGCAGCGATCGGAAGGGTGTCCCCTCACCGCCGGCGGATTGCGGCCGTGGGGCCACACGACGCCCGCCCTTGCCCGCGGCGAACCGCGAGCCGAACGGCCCCAAGCAGGAGAATTGTAGCGGCTCGCCGGGGACCCGACGACGGGCAACTGCCCTGTTCGGCTGCAGCCCGAGGTGTACCAGATGCCGGCCTGCGGGCTGTCGTCGTAGCGCTGCGCGATGCAGTCCCCGGCACCTGATTGCGCGGCACCAGCCGGGAGGGCGGAGGTGACACGGGCGACGACCACCTCGAAACACGCCGCCAGCACGATCACCGCCACGCCCCCGACACCGAGTCCCCGTCGTTTCACCACGACCCCCTTTTCCACACGCCTTGCGGGCGGCGGGCCTAGGAGGCGATCGTTGCGATCGCCAAGCGATCGCTCCTCAAAGCACGGCCAAAATAGGGCTCAACGCAGCGCCAGGTCTTTCCGCCTGGACGCGAGGCACGCGCTTCGAGCAAGTTGTCGCATCCTCGCGTACGGTTGCTCGCGGCCGGCAACGCGGAGCCCAGCCGAGCTCGACGGCCGCGGAGAAAGGTGGTGGCGATGACCGTCACCCACAAATTGAGCGGTGAGTACGCGCAATTCGTGACGTGCCAGCTCGAGCCGGATCACACGATCTTCTCCGACGCGACGAAGTTCCGATGGAAGACGGCGAACGTCTCGATCGAGACGCGGCTTTCGACGCCCGGTGGCGCGGCGGACCAAGCGAGATCAAAAGGCGGAGGTCTCCTCGCCGGCGCGCTCGCGACGGCGATGGAGGTCGGAAAACGCGCGTTAAGCGGTCAGAGTTACGCCTTCCAGTGGTTCCGCTCCTCAGGTGGCTCGGGTCTCGTCACGTTCTCTGGCGAGCAGCCCGGCCAGGTCCGGGTCCTCGAACTCGATGGATCCGCCGGGTGGTACGCGGAGAGCCGGGCATTCGTGTGCGCCGAAGGCAGCGTCACATTCGACATCGACTTCACCGGACTTGCCCTCGGCGTGAGGTCCCGCGAGGGGTTCATCCTCGAGCACTTCCAAGGTTCGGGAACGCTCGTCGTCGGCGGAGGAGGGACGCTCGTCGAGCTGAACCCCGCCGCGTACGGAGGGAAGATCCATGTGCACACCGGCGCGCTCGTCGCCTTCGCCGACTCATTGCGGTTCAGTACCGAGCGCGTAGCGCCCGGGGGAACCCAGCTCGCGATGGCTGCGATGTTCGGCGGTGGAGGCATCAACCTCATCAGCTTGGAAGGCGATGGCGCTGTCTTGCTCCAATCGACGATCCACCGCCAGTACGAAGAAGAAGAGAAGAACGACGACCGTACGCGCGCGGCTGGACTCGCCGGCGCCGTGCTTGGTCGCTGAGCGCTCGGCAGCACGAATCTAGATGACAACGACAAAGGAGGCTCGATGGCTCTGTTGGACAAGATGAAGCAACAGGCGGCGCAAGTCGCTCAGAAAGCACAAGAAGCGGGGCGCGCTGGACAAGCGAAGATCGAAGAGGTGCAGGCGCGCCGTCAGCTCGACGCGCTCTACCGCGACCTCGGGGCCGCGACGTACGCGCAACACGCGGGGCGCGGCGATCAGACCACGTCTTCGGAGATAGAGCGCCTGTACGGCGAGGTTGCAGCGTGGGAACAAGAGCACGGTGAAGCGTCGGCCGAAGGCTCTGAGGCGAGCGACTCGCCCGGCGCCTCAAGTCAACCCGAGGGTGACTTCAAGCTCGAATGACGCTCGGAGCGTTCTCGTTCGCCGGGAAGTTCAGGTTTTCGAGACTTGTCCGAGCAGGCTGATTTCCGCTGCCGCGTGAGCCGGGAACGGTCCGATGTGTTTCGAGTCCGGTGACACGCCTCACGGCCAAGTTGTCAGTGTGCCTCTCGCTCGCAGGTCTTCTGATCGGCAGCGCGATCGTCACTGAGTCACCTGCTGGCGCGACCCCGTCTACGTGCGGCGTCGTGTCGGTCGCGCTCGTCGACGCCAAGCTCGGGATTGCCGCAGCGCACGTCAATGCGCGTCGACCATCCTCAGTCGCTCTCATTTGCTCGTACTACGGCAACAGCGGACGCGCCTCGAACGAGGCGACGATCAACTACCTTCCCGCGTCGAAGAGGACGTTCCTCGCGATCGAAGCGTCACTCGCGAAGACACATTCGATCAGAAGGATTTCAGGGATCAAGTCCGGCGCGTACACGTACGTCGCTGGAACCGAGCGCTTCCTGTACGTCCTCGACAACACGACGCAAGTGCAGATGTTCGCGATCGACTCGGTCTCACTTGGGCGGCTGGAGGCACTTGCGCGAGCGCTTCCGTTGTTCTCGTAGTGGCGACTCTGTCAAAATCTCCGGTGTAGTCATCTCGGCCGCGAGCCATGGTTCGATCTGGGTTCGTCGCTCCCGAGCCCAAAAAGGCGTTTGACCAGCCTCTGACGCAGGTGTGTGGAAAATTGTCGTGGCGCGCGACGCATCAGCCCGAACGTCCCCGAACATTCACATCGAGCCGCGACCCGAAACGGAGCCGACGGTGGAGAACGACCCCCAAGTACTTGATAACGGCGCCGAGCTGCAACGACGGGTAGAGGAACTCACCATATGGACGCTGCGCTCGTTGTCAGACGAAGTGGAGCGGATCGGACCCGGGTGGGTCGTCCGGACGCGTTCACTTCCACATGTCTGGACGCTGAATCAGGTGCGCATTACCGGCACAGCCGACGCCGCGGAGGTGGCGGTACTGGCGGACACTCTCCAATCCGACCTTCCCTACCGCCACGTCGTTGTCGTCGATGAAGCGACTGGTGAGCGGATCGGGAGTGCCATTGTCGCAGACGGTTGGAAGTCCGATCGCGAAGTGCTGATGGCATTGGCAGAACGACCAGACCGCGAATCAGACACTGACCGGGTCGTCGAACTGAACACAGACGAGATGTTGACGTTGCTGGGCCGATGGACGAGCGAGGAGCACCCCGAGATCACGAGCGGCGATTTCGACCAGCTCGCCGAGTACGACCGCCGAGAAGGAAGACTCTGGAACGAGCGCTGCTTCGGCGTCCGGGACTCGGCCGGAGCACCGGCGGCGATGACGAAGCTGCGTTTCAGCCGATCAACGGCGTGGGTCGAAGACGTCTACACCGTGCCTGAGGAACGAAATCGCGGTCACGCCCGTGCGCTCGTCACCCACGCGACCAAGCTTGCAAGGTCGGCGGGGTCGGACTTCACGTTCATCATCGCGGACGACAACGACTGGCCGAAGCAGCTCTATGCAGCAATCGGCTTTCGTCCGATCGGGTGGCAGTGGACGTTCCACCGCAGTGCGCGGTCATGACGCGATTCACCCTCCCCGATCGTCACCGTCTTTCGGCGACGACAGTTCGCCGACGCGTTAATCCGAAGTGAGGTCATCGCCGAATCAGCAAAGTGACTCGCGTCTGACATGTCCCCGATACGCGAACAAGCGCGTGGACTGAAGCTTCCCGTAACACCTGATCGGCACCCACCCTCTTTCCAGTCGGCGGCAGGTATTCCGGATCCCTCGGCGGACCGGGGGCCCCCGGACGTCTCGATGAACGCCAAGACGCTTTCTGCGTGAGCGCCGATGTCTGACGCGCCACCTGGACGAGCGCCGATCGACCCACTTGACGACGGGTCCGTCGCATCGGACCCGTCACAAATCGTTCGGCGAAGTCACCGAGCAATACGGCGGCCGCCATCGTGTGCCTCGAATGCTCGTACTCAGTTGACGACGATTTCGGTCGACCAAGGCAGCCGGGAATCCGCGGAGCCCTAAACAGTGTTCTCGGCTTGCGCCGCTCGATGAGCTTGGAAGGTCGCGACTGCCAACCCTCCGACGAGCCAAGCGACTCCGAGCCGATAGAGAGAGGTTTCGACATCTCGGTTAGGCCGGGTCGCCGCAACGATGATCGCCGTGCCGATCGGGCCGAGACCCGCGGCCTTCAAAGCCGGAGCGGCGGCGCTGTGTCCGGCAAACCATGCCGCGTCGCTGCGCATCGTCGACGGGATGCGGATGCCAACGAAGGGATTCCTCGGCAATCGACCTTCCGACGCCATTCGGCCGATCGCGAACACGATGACACCGCCGATTCCGGATCTGATCGCCCTAACCACGCTCTTCACGCTACAAGTCGCGCATTCGAATGCACCCGCTCCAGCGGTCGAGATGGGCTACGACTCTCGAGTCGTCGCGTTCTGGTACGGACGTCCTCGTTCGAACCGTTCTTCCTCAATCCTTCGACCGCGTGGACGCCGTCTGATGGACAAGTCGTTGTCTGCGTCCCATACTGATATCGTGCCGGGCGCAAAAGCGGCCCTTCAGTTTCCGGACTCGCGCAGCCTGGGACGACAACTTCGCGTGTCGTGGCATCCCTCACTTCGCACCATTGTTGTCAGCCAGTGGCGAGACGGGTCCTGCGTGGCTAGTACTCCGATCGGGCTCGCCGAAGTTCCAGAGCTCATCGGCTTTTTCGTACAGGTCATGCACGACGCTGTCACTGCTCCAAGAACGTCGGAGTCCCCGACGGTCGCTTCCATCCGCCGCGACGTTCGGGCGCTGATCCAGTCTTGGCTTTCGCCGCGCGTGGGTTCAATCGTCGCGATCTCGTCAAAGCGACACCACGACACTTGGATAGCGCACGACGACCGGACGGATTTGTAGAAGCAACGCGCCAAGACCTAGCGAGAATCACGAAATCAAACATCGTCGGGTTTGACTTCGTTGACGAGCCCGTCCCACGACCAGTGCGGGATACCCAACTGGTCCGGCACTTCGTCGGCCGAATTGTGGTACCGGGACATCGTCGTTGTCGTTGCCCACGCGAAGTAGTCGTGCAGCACCTGCCGAAGCCTGTCGTCACTTGCCAGACCGACGTCCACAAGCGCCAGATCGAAACAGACGATCGCCCTACGGTCCATCTCCTCGTGCGGCCCGTTGCCGCTGTGGACCCTCACAACCGAGGACTCGTCACCGTACGACTCGGAAAAAGTGATCGGACCGCCCAGCGCTTCCGCCCAATAGGCAGCTAGCCGCTCGGAATGCTCGGGGTGATATCCGTGGCTGAACGCGTGGCTCACCACATCGTCTGCCATCACCCTCGCATGCCATGCGCGCGCCAAATTGAGCAGGCCGTCGTTACCACCGGCTGCCTCGTACACCGTCTGCACGGTTTCAGAATGCCATGCTCAAAGCGCTGAAACCGATGACCAGCTAGCTACTTGTCCTCGATGGCTTATTTATGGCTCGATCCACCGTCGTACGATGACTTACGAGGGAGTTCCGCGATGCGTGTCATCGATCTCGTGTTCGGCGTCGGCTGGCTCGCGTTCTGGGTCTATTGGCTCGTGGCGTCGATCGGAGCGAAGTCCGGACGAACACGCTGGTCACGCTGTGCAGGAATAAGGGTCGGCGTCCTACTCATCGTTCTTCTCTTGCTGCGTGTGAAGGCTCTGAACGGACTCTCGGCTTCGAACGACCCGTGGTCACAAAGCATCGGCCTCGCATTCTTCGTGTTGGGACTGTCTCTGGCGGTTTGGGCAAGAGTCCACCTCGGAAGGAACTGGGGAATGCCGATGTCCGAGAAGACTGATCCGGAGCTCGTGACGACCGGTCCGTACCACCGGATTCGTCACCCCATCTACTCGGGCATCATTCTCGCGATGATCGGCTCGACGATCGCGGTGAACCTGTACTGGCTGATCGCGGTCGTGGTGCTTGGCACGTATTTTCTCTACAGCGCTCTCAACGAAGAGCGTTTCATGGCGACCCGCTTTCCTGACTCGTATCCGGAGTACAAGCGGTCAACCAAAATGTTGATCCCATTCATCCTCTAAGATCTCCCGCAACTCGGCTGGCAAGGAGTGCCGAGCAAGAGGGTGCGCGCGTGTTACGGGACCGTCAGCACCTCGGGTCCGTCTTCGGTGACGGCGATCGTGTGCTCGAAGTGCGCGGACAGGCTCCCGTCGGCGGTGATCACCGACCAGCCGTCCTCGAGCTCGATCGTGTCCGGCCCTCCGACGTTCACCATCGGCTCGACGGCGAACACGTTGCCAACCTTGAGCTTCGGGCCGGGGTTGCCCGGCCAGTAGTTCGGAACCTGCGGTTCCTCGTGCATCGCGGTGCCGATGCCGTGACCGACGTACTTGCGCACAACGGAGAACCCGGCACCCTCTGCGACACCTTGCACCGCCGCGCCGATGTCGTGCAGACGCTTTCCCTCGTGCATCTCGTCGATTCCCGCCCACAGCGAGAGCTCTGTGACCTCGATGAGCCTGCGCGCGAGCTCCGAGGTCTCCCCCACCGCAGCCGTGTAGGCCGCATCACCGTGGTAGCCCTCGACGATCGCCCCGCAGTCGACCGAGATGATGTCGCCTTCTTTCAACACATACGAGCCGGGGATCCCGTGCACGATCATGTTGTTCGGCGATGTGCAGATCACCGCCGGAAAGCCGTGGTAATTGAGAAAGTTCGACCGCGCCCCGCGCTCTTCGAGCACGTATCGCGCCACGCGGTCAAGGTCGGCGGTCGTCACCCCGGGCACGATTGCGCCGCGCGTCTTGTCGAGGATCTCGGCGACCACCGTGCCGGCGCGTCGCAACTTTGCGATTTCGTCTTTCGTGCGGATCACGGGCGTGCCTCCATCCCGCCCAAGCGCGAGTCGATGAGCGAGATCAGCCGGTTCGTGACGTCGTCGGGAGTTCCCGTCCCTTGGACCGAAACGAGCTTACCGACCTTGCGATAACGCGCGATCAGAGGCGCTGTCTCCTTGTCGTAGAGGTCGAGTCGCCTTCTGATCGCCTCTTCGGTGTCGTCCTCGCGCTGGACGACTTCGCCTCCGCAGACGTCGCAGATCCAGTCGGTGCGCGGCGGCGAGTTCACCGAGTAGTTCGTCCCGCACACGGCGCATGCCCGTCTCCCCGCCAGTCTTTTCAGAACGAGGCTCGTCGACACGATGAGATTCATCACGAGATCCACTTCGAGCGGTGCGAGGATCTTGTCGAGTCGGTCCGCCTGGTTGACGGTACGCGGGAAGCCGTCGAAGACGAAGCCTCGATTTTGCGTGTCGTCTTCGGTGAGTCGCTCGGCGACCATCTCCAAGACGATGTCGTCGGAGATCAGCTC
The DNA here is from genome assembly GCA_963725215.1 of uncultured Acidimicrobiaceae bacterium. Classification (GTDB taxonomy): domain Bacteria; phylum Actinomycetota; class Acidimicrobiia; order Acidimicrobiales; family Bog-793; genus CAVRXQ01. The sequence goes on from CAVRXQ010000001.1 coordinate 94,921, forward strand.
GCCACGGTCCATCGCCGCCTGTACCTGGTGGCCGAGCGGGGTCGCCGCCTTCACCGCCGCGCGCAGCATGTCGCCCGTCGAAATATGCGCGATGGCGTAGTGGTGCGAGATTCGCTCGCACTGGGTTCCTTTACCGGCGCCCTGCTTGCCGAGGACGATCAGTCGCGCGCCGGGGATCACTACGCGAGGTAGCCCTCGTAGTTGCGCATCGTGAGCTGGGAATTGATCTGTTGGTTCGTCTGCAGCGCGACGCCGACCGAGATGAGGAGCGTCGTGCCGAAGAAGGGGATCCCGGTGATGTGCCATGCGGCGAGGATCGCCGAGGGGACGAGCGCGACGAAGGCCAGAAACAGAGAGCCAGGAAGGGTGATGCGGTTCAGGATCTTCGACAGGTAGTTCTCGGTCGGCGGTCCGGGACGGATGCCCGGGATGTAGCCGCCCTGCTTGCGTATCTGGTCGGCCTGCTGGATCGGGTCGAAGCTCACCTGCACATAAAAGAAGGTGAAGGCGATGATGAAGAGCCCGTAGAGGATCAGGTAGACGCCACCGGTCGGATTGACGAGGTTGGCGTTGATCCACGTGCGAACCCCCTGCCACGGAAGCACCGTCGAGATCAGCACCGGGATGTACAACAACGAGCTCGCAAAGATGATCGGGATCACTCCGGCCTGGTTCACCTTCAGCGGGATGTAGGTGCTCTGACCGCCGTACATGCGACGCCCTTGCACGCGTCTCGCGAAGGTCACCGGGATGCGGCGCTGGCCGAGCTCGACGAAGACGATCGCCACCAACAGCGCCAAGCAGACGAGCGTGATGATCACGAGGCCCGCCCAGGATTTGTCCGCCCTGATGAGGTCGACGTCCAACGGCAGGGTCGCGACGACGTTGGCGAAGATGATGATCGACATTCCCTGTCCGATGCCGCGTTGGGTGATGAGCTCGCCGAGCCACATCACAAACGCGGTGCCCGCGGTGAAGGTCAAGATGATGAACATCACGTGCAGCGCCGAAAAGTCGGGGATCAGGTCGGTCGAGCTCGACGAGCTCCCGGACAAAAGTTGTCCGGAGTGCAACAAGAAGACGAGCCCGGACGACTGCATTAGCGCCAGCCCGACGGTCAGGTACCGCGTCGCCTGGGTCAGTTTGCGCTGACCGACGGCGCCTTGGTCGCGCCACTCGGCGAACTTCGGGATCACCGTCGTGAGCAGCTGGATGATGATCGACGAGGTGATATACGGCATGATCCCGAGGCCCAACACCGCGGCGCGCGCGAGCGCCCCGCCGGAGAAAAGGTTCAAGAACCCGAGCAGGCCCTGGCCCTTCGCGGCGTTGGAGATCGAACGGATCGCCTTGAAGCTGACGCCCGGGACGGGGATGTTCGCCCCGAACTGGTAGATCGCGATGATGAGCAGCGTGAAGAGGACCTTGTTGCGCAGGTCCGCGACACGGACGATGTTCTTCAGGCTCGCGAGCACGCGACTCCCTCTCGCATCCGACGTGGTCCGACCCGAGGCATCTCGCCGACCATCACTCCGAGCGGCGCGAGCACCCGATGATCTTTACCGGTTTGCAAGCGCGTTGCCCCGCGCCGGAGGCCTGCGGTCTCCCCGCGGGCGCGGAACGACGGTCGCCGATCCGCCCGCCCGGGTGATCGCCTGCTCGGCAGCCTTCGAAAAGGCGTGCGCCGACACCGCGACGGCGCGGGTGAGCTCGCCGCGACCGAGCACCTTCACGAGGCTCTTTTCGTGCAACAGCCCCGCTTGGCGCAAAGCGCCGGGATCGACCGCGTCCGCGCCGAGGGTTTCGAGGTCGTCGAGGTTCACGACCTGGTACGAGACGCGAAACGGGTTCTGAAAGCCGCGCAGCTTCGGGAGGCGCTGGGTGAGGGGGAGTTGTCCCCCTTCGAAGCCGGCGTTCACCGTGCCCCTCGCGAGCTGGCCCTTCGTGCCGCGTCCCGCCGTCTTTCCGCCTTTTCCGGCGATGCCACGCGCGACGCGCCGGCGCCGACGGTGCGCCCCTTCGGCGGGGGCGAGTTCGTTCAGCCTCACGTCGTCTCCTCTGTCTCGACGCGCGCGTTTCTCGGAGCTTGCGCAGTGGATTGGTGCACCTCGATGAGGTGCGCGACCGCGTTCAGCATGCCACGGATCTCGGGGCGGTCCGGCACCTCGCGGGAGGCACCGATCCGCTTCAGACCGAGGGCCCGCAGCGTCGCTCGGTGCTTCGGCTTGGCGCTGATCGCCGAGCGCACCTGGGTGACGACGAGGTCAGCGCTTTGTGATCGAGACTTCGTCGCCATCAGCGCTCCCCGTTCGTCTGCAGCTGGCCGCGCCGGCGCTCCTCGTAGGCGCGCAGGACGCCCATCGGGGTCACCTCGTCTGGGGCCTTGCCGCGAAGGCGCGCCACCTCATCGGGCCGGCGGAGCGACTTCAGCCCCGCCACCGTGGCGTGTGCGACGTTGATCGCGTTCGAGGTCCCGAGCGACTTCGCGACGACGTCGCGGATCCCTGCCATCTCGAGAATCGCGCGCGCCGCGCCGCCGGCGATCACCCCGGTTCCGGGTGCCGCGGGCTTTAACAGGATCCGGCCCGCCCCCGCCTCTCCGATCACCGGGTGCGTGATCGTCGAGCCGGCGAGGGGAACGTCGAAGAAGTTCTTCTTCGCCTCCTCGATTCCCTTTTGCACCGCGAGACCGGCTTCTTTCGCCTTGCCGTAGCCGAGGCCGACCTTGCCTTGGCCGTCGCCGACGACCATCAGCGCGGTGAATGAGAAGCGCCGGCCGCCCTGGACGACCTTTGCGACCCGGTTCACCCGGATCGTCCGCTCCTCGTACTGGGACTCCGCCATCTAGAACTCCAATCCCGCTTCGCGTGCCGCTTCGGCAAGGGCCGCGACGCGTCCCTGAAAGCGCGCCGCGCCGCGATCGAAGACCACCGAGCTCACCCCGGCCTCTCGGGCGCGCTCGGCGATCAAGCGGCCGACCGTCGCCGCGGCCTCGGCGTTGCCCGTCTTGCCCGATCGAAGAGCCGGCTCGACCGTCGACGCCGCGGCGAGGGTGCGCCCCGCGTCGTCGTCGATCACCTGGGCGACGATGTGACGATTCGATCGGAAGACCGAAAGGCGCGGACGTTCTGCCGAGCCGTGCACGCTGCGGCGCAAACGCCGATGGCGGCGCCGGCGCAACTCGTGGACCTTCTTGATATTCGCCATCGTCACTTGCCCGCCTTCCCGGCCTTGCGGTGGACGATCTCGTCGGCGTAGCGGATGCCCTTGCCCTTGTAGGGCTCGGGCTTGCGGAGCTTGCGGATGTCCGCCGCGACCTGGCCGACCTTTTCCTTGTCGATGCCGCGCACGGTGATGCGTGTCGGGCTCGTCACCTCGAAGTCGATCCCGTCCGGCGCGTCAACGACCACCGGATGGGAGAAGCCGAGCGCGAGCTCGAGTTGTCTCGGACCCCGCGCCTGGGCGCGGTATCCCACGCCTTGGATCTCCAAGTCCTTGTGGAAACCGGCAGTCACCCCGGTGACCATGTTCTGAACGAGCGAGCGGCACAACCCGTGCAGCGCACGGTTCTCACGCTCGTCGTCGGGCCGCTCGACGACGAGCGCCGTAGCCTTGTCGTCGCGGCGCACCGTGATCGGCTCGGGAAGGACTCGCTCGAGCGCGCCCATCGGGCCGCGGACCGCGATCCGTCTGTCGGTGATGTCGACTTCGACGCCGGAGGGAAGTGGGATCGGCGATCGTCCGACACGGCTCATTTCGGCGCCACCCCGCCTTTCACGCCGCGCTCACCAGACATAACAGAGCACCTCTCCGCCGACCTTGCGCTTTCGGGCCTCGCGGTCGGTGAGCAGTCCTTCGCTCGTCGACAAGACGGCGACGCCCATCCCGCCGAGGACGCGGGGCAACCTGTCCGCGCGGGCGTAGACGCGCAGTCCGGGCGTGGAGACGCGCTTCAGCCCGGCGATCGCCCGCGTGCGGTCCTCGGTGTACTTCATCTGGATCTCGAGCACCGTTCCTGGGCGCTGATCGTTGGACATCGTGGTGAAACCGGCGATGTATCCCTCGCGCTCGAGGATCGAGGCGAGAGACACCTTGAGCTTCGATCCCGGCATCTTCACCGTGTCGTGCATCGCGACGTTCGCGTTGCGGACGCGGGTCAACATGTCGGCGATCGGGTCAGTCATCGTCATCGTCGGTTACCTCCCCTCACCAGCTGGCCTTCGTCACGCCCGGCACCTCGCCGGCGTGCACGAGCTCCCGCAGACAGATCCGGCACATCCCGAACTTGCGGAAAACCGCGCGCGGTCGGCCGCAACGGCGACAGCGTGTGTAGCCGCGCACCTTGAACTTCGGGGTGTGCTGCTGCTTTTCGACGAGTGCTTTTTTCGCCATCGGTTGTTCGTTACCCCTCTCTGCGGAACGGGAAGCCCGAGCGCGCTGAGCAGCGCCCGCCCTGCAGCGTCGGTCTTTGCGGTGGTCACGATCGTGATGTCCATTCCCCTCGTCGCGTCGATCGAGTCGTAGTCGACCTCGGGGAAGATCAGCTGTTCGGTGACACCGAAGGTGTAGTTGCCCCGGCCGTCGAACGCCCTCGGGTTGAGACCACGAAAGTCGCGGATACGCGGGATCGCGATCGACACGAGACGATCGAAGAACTCCCACATCCGATCACCGCGCAAGGTCACCATCGCGCCGATCGCGTTTCCCTCTCGCAGCTTGAACGAGGCGATCGACTTGCGGGCGCGCGTGACGACCGGCCGCTGTCCGGTGATCGTGGACAAGTCGCGCACCGCGCCTTCGAGCAGCGACTGCTGCTGGATCGCGCGTCCGACCCCGCAGTTGAGGACGATCTTTTCGAGCGTCGGCACTTCCATCACGTTCTTCAGGCCGAGTTCGGTTTTCAGCTGGTCGCGGAGCTGTTCGGCGTAGCGGCGACGAAGGCGCGGACGTTCGGGAAGCGTGGCGGTGCTCATAGCTTCCCCCCGCACTTTGCGCAGACGCGGACCTTCGTCCCGTCCGGCTCGACCTGGTACGCCGCGCGCGTAGGCCCGTCCTTCGCGCAGACAAGCGCCACCGCGGATACCGGCAGCGGCATGTCCTTGTCGATGATCCCGGCCTGCATAGTGGCACGCACCGGCTTTTGATGGCGCTTCGCGATGTTCGCGCCCGCCACGATCACCTGATTCTTCTTCGGGATCGCGCGGATCACTTCACCGGTCTTTCCCCGGTGCTTGCCGGACAACACCTCCACGGTGTCACCCTTGTGGATCTTCACTCAGATCACCTCCGGAGCGAGGCTCACGATCCGCATGAACCGCTTGTCGCGAAGTTCACGCCCGACTGGGCCGAAGATTCTGGTGCCCCGCGGCTGGAGTTGGTCGGTGATCAGCACGGCCGCGTTCTCGTCGAAGCGGATATAGCTACCGTCGGCGCGCCGGCGCTCTTTTTTCGTGCGCACGACGACACAACGCACCACGTCACCCTTTTTCACCTGCGCACCCGGCACGGCGTCCTTCACGGTAGCGATGAAGACGTCTCCGATCGACGCGTAACGTCGGCGCGTTCCACCGAGCACCTTGATGCACAGCACCTCGCGCGCGCCCGAGTTGTCGGCGACGCGAAGGCGCGACTCTTGTTGGATCATCGAGCACGCTCCAGCACCTCGACGAGGCGCCACCGCTTCAGCTTCGACAACGGGCGCGTCTCGGAGACGCGGACGCGGTCTCCTACCTCGGAGGTGTTCTCCTCGTCGTGGACGTAGAGCTTCGTCGTGCGTTGCACTGTCTTCGCGTACTTCGGGTGGCGGACGCGCGTCGTCACCGCGACGACGGCGGTCTTGTCCATCGATCGCTTCAGCACGACGCCCTCGCGCACCTTGCGCCGGTTGGGCCGCGTGGCCTCGGCGGCGGACTCGTTCTGCTCAGCCACGTCTCCTCCTCGGGCGCTTGCGCGCAGGTGCCGCAGCAGACTGCTCGCGCTCAAGCGTCATCAGGCGCGCGATGTCCCTCCGCAACACGGCGATGCGGCTCACGTTGTCGAGCCTTCCCGTCGCCAGCTGGAACCGCAGGTTGAACAGCTCTTTTCGCGCCTCGTCGAGGCGCTGCGCACGCTCATTGTCGGTGAGGATCCGCAGTTCGGAAGGCTTCGTCATGAGCTGTGCGCTCCTGACTCGGCGCCGACGCCGGATCGCACGACGAACTCCGCTTTGATCGGCAACTTCTGGATCGCGCGCTCCATCGCCGACTTCGCTAGCGCCTCATCGACGCCGGCGAGCTCGAAGAGGATCGCGCCGGGTTTCACGACGGCCACCCAGTGCTCAGGGTTTCCTTTGCCTGAACCCATGCGCGTCTCGGCGGGTTTTTGGGTAACTGGCTTGTGCGGGAAGACGCGGATCCAGATCTTCCCGCCGCGGCGGACGTGGCGGGTCATCGCGATTCGAGCGGCTTCGATCTGGCGGGCCGTCAACCAGCCCGGCTCGAGCGCCTTGATGCCGTAGTCGCCGAAGTCAACCGTCGTCGCTCCCTTCGCGAGACCGGTCCTGCGCCCACGTTGCTGCTTACGGTGCTTCACCTTCTTCGGCATCAACATCGTCAGTCGGTCTCCTTGCGGAAGTGGGGAGCCTCGTGGTGCTCGTCGCGGGTGCGACGCTCGATCTCCTCTTCCTCGGCGAGCAGTCGCTCGAGCGCGTCGTCGGGCGCGGCCTCGACAACGGCCGCCGGCTCGACGCCCGGCTCGACGACTTCTTCTTGCTCGACTGGTTCTTCTGGCACGGCACCGGGCTCCGCCATATCCGGGCGGCGCCGTCCGCCTCCGGCGCTGACGATGCGGCGCGGCCGGGCCTGTCCGGAGGTCTCCCCGACCGCCATCGCGGCCTCGCGGGAGATCTTGTCCTCGGGCGAGGTCCGATACGGCAAGATGTCGCCCTTGTAGATCCACACTTTGACGCCGACGCGACCGGTCGACGTCCGCGCCTCGCGCATTCCGTAGTCGATGTCGGCGCGAAGCGTGTGCAGCGGGACGCGACCTTCCCGGTAGGACTCCTTGCGGGACATCTCGGATCCGCCGAGTCGCCCCGCGCACTGCACGCGCACGCCGAGCGCGCCAGCCTTTTGCACCGTCTGGATGGCGCGCTTCATCGCACGACGGAAGCTGATGCGCCGGGTGAGCTGGTCGGCGATGCCTTGCGCGATCAACGCCGCGTCGAGCTCAGGCTGCTTGATCTCTTGGATGTTCAGCTGGATGTTCGCGTTCTTGGTCATCCTTCCGAGGTAGCGCCGTAAGCGATCGGCCTCCGCGCCGCGCCGTCCGATGACGATGCCGGGGCGCGCGGTGTGGATGTCGACGCGCAACCGGTCACGAGTGCGCTCGATCTCGATCCGGCTCACCGCGGCGGACTCGAGCTGGGTCATGAGGTAGTTGCGGATCTTCCAGTCCTCGACAACCGCGTTCTGGTAGCCGCGGTCTTCGAACCAGCGCGACTTCCAGTCCGTCGTGATCCCGAGGCGGAACCCGTAGGGGTTGACCTTTTGGCCCATCAGCCTTCGTCCTTTTCCTTGGGCTTGCGCACGGACCTCGAGGTGATCTTCGAGATCGCCTTCGCCGTCTTTTTCGCGGCGGCCTTCTTCTCCGGCGTCTTTTTCGCCACCGCCTTGGCTGGCGCCTTCTTCGCCGGGGACTTCTGCGCCGCGGCCCTCTTCACCGGCGCGACTTCGACGGCGACCTCTGTCTCGACGTCCGGCGCGACTTCCGCGTCCACCACCCCTTCGGCGGGCTCGACTTGCTCGGTCGCGGAATCCAACTCGCCGGCTTCATCGGAGTCGGTCGGCACCCATTCTGCGGCCTCCTCGGCGGGTGCTTCGACCTGCGCCGCTCGACGGCGAGACCCTGCGACGCGCCGCGCGCGTCGGTCGGCTTGCTGCGCCGCGGCACGCGCCTTCAGGCGCGCCACTTGATCCTCCGGCATCCGCGTCAGCACGACGGTGATGTGGCAAGTGCGCTTGCGCACCCGAGTCGCGCGACCGCGCGCCCGGGGACGCCAGCGCTTCATCGTCGCTCCCTCATCCGCGTACGCCGTTGCGACGTAAAGCTCTTCGGGGAAGAGCTGGTCGTTGTGCTCGGCGTTCGACGCCGCTGAGCGGAGCAGCTTCGCGACGATCGGTGCCCCGGCGCGGTGGGTGTGGTCGAGCAGCTCGACGGCGCGCGTGTAGTCGAGGCCCCGGATGAGATCGAGGACCTCGCGCGCCTTGTACGCGGAGAGCCGGCAATAGCGAAGCGTCGCCCTCGTCCCGGGATGCTCGTTCGTCTTCAGCGTCATCTCAGCGCCTCGCCTGGCGTTCTTGACCCGCGTGGTAGCGGAACGTCCGCGTCGGTGCGAACTCGCCGAGCTTGTGGCCGACCATCGCTTCGGTGATGTAGACCGGCACGTGCTTGCGGCCGTCGTGGACGGCAATCGTGTGCCCGACCATGTCGGGGATGATCGTCGAGCGACGAGACCATGTCTTCACGACGCGCTTTTCGTTGCGCGAATTGAGCTCGTCGACCTTTTTCAGCAAGTGATCGTCAACGAAGGGACCTTTTTTCAGGCTGCGGGGCATCTCAACCTCACACGATCAGCGACGGGCGCCGCGGCCGCGGCGGCGACGGACGATCAGACGGTCGGACGGCTTGTGCTTGCGGCGAGTGCGCCCTTCGGGTTGGCCCCACGGCGAGACCGGGTGGCGCCCACCGGACGACTTGCCCTCGCCACCACCGAGCGGGTGGTCGACGGGGTTCATGGCGACGCCGCGCGTCTGCGGGCGCACGCCACGCCAGCGATTCCGTCCCGCCTTGCCAACGGACAACAGCTCGGCCTCCGAGTTGCCGACGACACCGATCGTCGCCCGGCAGTCGATCGGGACGCGACGCATCTCCGTCGAGGGAAGCCTCAAGGTCGCGTAAGCGCCTTCTTTTGCCACCAGCTGCACGCTCGACCCGGCGCCGCGCGAGCTTGCCGCCACCGCCCGGTCGCAGCTCGACGTTGTGGATCGTCGAGCCGACGGGGATGTAACGAAGCTGGAGTGCGTTGCCGGACCTGATTTCCGCGCCGTGGCCAGACTGCAAGACATCGCCGACCCCGACGCCTTCTGGGGCGATGATGTAGCGCTTTTCGCCGTCCGCGTAGTGCAATAGCGCGATGCGCGCATTGCGGTTCGGGTCGTATTCGATCGCCGCTACGCGAGCGGGGATCCCGTCCTTGTCGCGCCAGAAGTCGACGATCCGGTAGCGCCGCTTGTGGCCGCCGCCTCGGTGGCGGGAGGTCTTGCGCCCGTAGCTGTTGCGCCCGCCGCTCGACGGCAGCGGCTCGGTCAGCGAGCGCTCGGGGCGCGCCTTCGTGATCTCTTTGAAGTCCGACGAGGACTGGAAGCGGCGCCCTGCGCTTGTCGGCTTGCGCTTTCTCACACCCATGATGGCGACCTCAGCTCTCGAACAACTCGATGCGGTCGTCGCCGACGAGACGGACGACCGCCCGCTTCGTGTCCGACCGCTTGCCGACCTTGTTGGTGCGCCGGTCGCGCTTTTGCTTTCCCTTGCGAACGAGCGTGTTCACACTGCGCACGCGCACCGAGAAGTTCTCTTCGACGGCCTCGCGGATCTCGCGCTTCGAGGCGCGCGGATCGACGACGAACACATAGGCACCCTCGTCCATCAGCGCGTAGGACTTCTCCGAGATGATCGGGCGGATGAGGACCGAGCGCGGACTCGTCACGACTCTCCACCCGCTTCGTCCGCGGCCTTTTCCTCGGCGGGCGCTTCGGCCGCGTCCTTCTTTGCCACGACCTTCTTCGCCGGGCCTTTCTTCGCCGGAGCCTTCTTGGCCGGCGGCTTCGTCGCTCGAGCCGCCTTCGCGGCGGGAGCCTTCGCGGCGCCACGAGTCGACACCTCTCCCGGGATCGTCGCGTCCGTGAAGACGACGACGTCTGCGCGCAGCACGTCATAGGCGCTCAGCTGATCGACTGGCAGCGAGTCGACGCCGGGAATGTTCCGGATCGACTTTTCGACGGCCTCGGCATCCCGCTCGACAACGATGAGGACACGTCCAGGACAGTCGAGCGCGTCGAGCGCGTCCACGGCTCGGCGCGTCTTCGGCTCCTCGATGCTCCACCGGTCGATTAGTCGGATCCCACCCGAGCGCGCACGGTCGGACAACGCGCAGCGCAGAGCGTGTTGAACCATCTTGCGCGGTGTGCGCTGCGAATAGCTGCGAGGCTTCGGCCCGAGCGCGACGCCACCGCCTGCGTAGTGCGGCGCGCGGATTGAACCCTGGCGCGCATTGCCGGTCCCTTTCTGCCGGTACGGCTTCGCACCGCCGCCTCGAACCTCGGCGCGCGTCTTCGTGCTCTGGGTGCCCCGCCGTCGCGACGCCAGCTGCGCGTTGACGACTTGGTGCAACAACGCGACGTTCTCCGGCACCGAGAAGTACTCCGGGTCGAGGGCGATCGTGGAGAGTTCTTCGCCGGAGTCGGTCGTGCGCGCGATCACGACGGGCTCCCCGAGTTCGCGGGGCTTTGCGAAGGTCGCGGTCGAAATGTCGGTCATCGCGCCTCTGCCCTCACGGCCTTGCGGATCACGACGAGTCCACCGCGGGGACCGGGCACCGCGCCTTTCACGAGGACGATCTCGCGCTCTGGGTCTGCTTCCACGACCTCCAAGTTGAGTGTCGTCACCCGTTCCGCACCCATGCGACCGGCCATGCGCGTCCCTTTGAACACCCGGGCAGGCGTCGCACAGGCGCCGATCGATCCCGGCGCGCGGTGCTTTTTGTGGTTGCCGTGTGACGCGCCCTGGCCGCGGAAGTTATGCCGCTTCATCGTGCCGGCAAAGCCCTTGCCCTTCGAGACCGCGGTCACGTCGACCTTCTCGCCCGCCGCGAGCACAGAGACGTCCAGCACGTCACCGACCGAATAGCCGTCGGTGTCGTCGACGCGCACCTCGACCAATCGCCGGCCGGGATCGACCCCAGCACGGGTGAAGTGGCCGGCCTCGGCCTTGTTCAGGGCGGACGCGCGACGGAACCCGTAGGTGAGCTGCAGCGCGGAGTAGCCCTCGCGCTGGGGCGTCTTCACCTGGACGACGCGAAAGGGCGCGACTTTGACCACGGTCACGGGGACCGCCCGGTTCTCGGCGTCGAAGATCTGGGTCATGCCGATCTTCTCGCCGATGACCGCACTCATCGTCATCGTCGTGCCTCGTTCCTTCGTCGTCTTCGGTTGCCCGCGCGACGAGCCGGGCGAAACCGGCCAGGGCGAGACCCGCCCTTATTCACGCGGACGCTCCGCCCGGCGTTGCCGAGCGGAGCGGGATTGGCTTGTGCCGAGTGGTCCCCCGGCAAAGCAGGGCACGCTCGGACGTCGACTTTGCGCCGCCGGGCGCCGCTCCGGCGACAGCGCCACTATAACACTGGGTCTTTTTCTTTAAACCTGCTGGATCTTGATCTCGATGTCGACGCCCGCGGGCAGGTCGAGACGCTGCAGCGAGTCGACCGTCTTCGGACTGTGCTCGACGATGTCGACGAGGCGCTTGTGGATCCGCATCTCGAAGTGCTCGCGACTGTCCTTGTATTTGTGTGGCGAGCGGATCACCGTGTAGCGGTGGCGCTCGGTCGGAAGCGGAACGGGTCCGCGGACTTTCGCCTGCGTGCGCAGCACCGTCTCGACGATCTTCTTCGTCGACTGGTCGACGACCTCGTGGTCGTAAGCCTTCAGGCGGATGCGGATCCGCTGCGCCACCTCGGAGATCCCTTGACTACTTGAGGATCTTCGTCACGCGGCCGGCGCCGACCGTGCGGCCGCCCTCGCGGATCGCGAAGCGCAATCCCTCGTCCATCGCGATCGGCTTTTGCAGTTCGACGGTCATCTGGGTGTTGTCACCCGGCATCACCATCTCGGTGCCCTCCGGCAGGGCGATCGAGCCCGTGACGTCGGTCGTGCGGAAGTAGAACTGCGGGCGGTAGTTCGTGAAGAACGGCTTGTGCCGTCCGCCCTCTTCCTTCGTCAGCACGTAAACCGCGGCTTCGAAGTTCGTGTGAGGGGTGATCGAGCCCGGCTTGCAGATCACCTGGCCGCGCTCCACTTCCTCTTTCTTCGTGCCGCGCAGCAGCAGACCGACGTTGTCGCCCGCCTGGCCCGCGTCGAGGAGCTTGCGGAACATCTCGACGCCGGTGACGGTGGTCTTCTGGGTCGGACGGAGACCGACGATCTCAACCTCCTCACCGACTTTCACCTGGCCTTGTTCGATCCGGCCGGTGACGACGGTGCCGCGCCCGGTGATCGTCATCACGTCCTCGACCGACAACAAGAAGGGCTTGTCGATCTCGCGCTTTGGCTCGGGGATGTAGTTGTCGACGGCGTCCATCAGCTTCAAGACGCCCTCTTCGGCCTCCTTGTCGCCCTCGAGCGCCTTCAGCGCCGAGACGCGAATGACCGGTGCGTCATCGCCGGGGAAGTCGTACTCGTTGAGCAGGTCGCGGACTTCCACCTCGACCAAGTCGAGGAGTTCTTCGTCGTCGACCATGTCGACCTTGTTCAGGGCGACGACGACCGCCGGGACGCCGACCTGGCGCGCCAGCAGGACGTGCTCACGGGTCTGGGGCATCGGACCGTCGGTAGCAGAGACGACGAGGATCGCCCCATCGACCTGGGCGGCGCCGGTGATCATGTTCTTGATGTAGTCGGCGTGCCCGGGCATGTCGACGTGCGCGTAGTGGCGCTTGTCCGTCTCGTACTCGACGTGGGCGATCTGGATCGTGATGCCTCGCGCCTTTTCCTCCGGCGCCGCGTCGATGGAGTCGAAGGACCGGAACCCGACGCTCGGGTTGCGGTCGTGGAGGACTTTCGTGATCGCCGCAGTCAACGTCGTCTTGCCGTGGTCGATGTGTCCCATCGTCCCGACGTTGATGTGTGGCTTCGTCCGTTCGAACTTCTGCTTCGCCATTGGTGCTGACAGCTCCGTCTGTCCTGGGCAGTGCCCCTTAGCCCTGCCGCGTTGTTGATTTCATCGATCTTTCGGGCACCCGCCACCTCGGGTCGCGCCGCCAGGCGGCGCTACCCGTCGGAAATAGCGGGCACTTGTCTCGGTGCTGGCCCTACTCTCCCGTCGCCCGGGCGACGATCTCCCGGGCTATCGACTCGGGAACCTCCTGGTAGGAGTGGAACTGCATCGAGAACGTGGCGCGTCCTTGGGTGCGAGAACGCAGGTCGGTAGCGTAGCCGAACATCTCGGCGAGGGGAACCTGGGAACGGACCACTTGGCTCGAGCCGCGGCTCTCCATCCCCTCGACACGGCCGCGCCGTGACGACAGGTCGCCGATCACGTCGCCCAAGAACTCCTCGGGCGTGACGACCTCGACGAACATCATCGGCTCGAGCAACACCGGGTGCGCGAGCCGCGCCGCCTTTTTCCAGGCCAGCGAGCCGGCGATCTTGAAGGCCATCTCCGACGAGTCAACGTCGTGGTACGAGCCGTAGGTGAGCACGACCCGTTGATCGACCGCCGGGAAGCCGGCGAGCACGCCGGACTCCATCGCCTCGCGGATTCCGTGGTCGATTGCCGGGATGTACTCCTTCGGGATCACTCCCCCAGTGATCTTGTCGACGAATTCGTAGCCCCCACCAGGACCGGTCGGCTCCAAGTCGATGACTACGTGGCCGTACTGGCCGCGACCGCCGGTCTGGCGGATGTAGCGCTCTTCGACCTTGTTGACCGTGTCGCGGATCGTCTCGCGGTACGCAACCTGCGGCTTTCCGACGTGCGCGTCGACTTTGAACTCACGCAGCATCCGGTCGACGAGCACTTCCAAGTGGAGCTCGCCCATCCCGGAGATCACCGTCTGGCCCGTCTCCTCATCGGTGCGGACCCGGAACGTCGGGTCCTCTTCGGACAGCGCAAACAGCGCCCTCCCCAATTTGTCCTGGTCGGCCTTCGACTTCGGCTCCACTGCGACGTGGATCACGGGCTCGGGGAACGTGAGCGACTCGAGCACGATCGGGTGTGTGGGGTCGCACAGCGTGTCGCCCGTTGTCGTCGTCTTCAGCCCGACGACGGCGACGATGTCGCCGGCGAAGATCGCGTCCTTGTCTTCGCGGTGATTGGCGTGCATCTCCAAAATGCGGCCGACGCGCTCACGCTTGTCCTTCGTCGAATTGAGGATCGTCGAACCCTTGTCGAGACTTCCCGAGTAGACGCGCAGGTACGTGAGCTTGCCGACGAACGGGTCGGTCTGGATTTTGAAGGCGAGCGCCGAGAACGGCTCGCTGTCCGACGCCTTGCGCTCGATGATCTCCTCGCCGCGGATCGAATGACCGATCGTGGGCGGGAGGTCCACCGGGCTCGGCAGGTAGTCGACGACCGCGTCGAGTAGTGGTTGGACTCCCTTGTTCTTGAACGCCGACCCGCACAGCACAGGCACGAGGTGCCCCGAGATCGTTCCTTCGCGAAGGGCGCGCCGGAGGTCGTCCTCGGTGATCTCTTGTTCAGAGACGTACTTCTCCATCACCGTGTCGTCGTAGTGCGACGTCAAATCGACGAGGTCGTGCCGGGCCTCTTCTGCCGCCGCGAGCAACCCGGCGGGGATCTCTTCTTCGGACCACTTATCGCCGATGCCTTCCTCCTCCCAGACGAGGGCATTCATCGCGATCACGTCGACGACGCCCCGATAGTTCGCCTCGACGCCGAGCGGAAGCTGGGTGACGGCGGGGATCGCGTCAAGCCGGTCGCGGATCATCTCCACGGTGCGGGGGAAATTCGCGCCCGTGCGGTCCATCTTGTTCACAAAGCAGATACGGGGGACGTTGTACTTGTCCGCCTGGCGCCAGACGGTCTCGGTCTGTGGCTCGACGCCGGCGACGGCATCGAAGATCGCCACCGCCCCGTCGAGGACGCGAAGGGAGCGCTCGACTTCGACGGTGAAGTCGACGTGTCCCGGGGTGTCGATGATGTTGATCGAGCAGTCCCGCCAGGCAGCCGTCGTGGCGGCAGAAGTGATGGTGATGCCGCGCTCTTGCTCTTGGACCATCCAGTCCATCGTCGCCGCGCCTTCGTGGACCTCGCCGATCTTGTAGTTGCGACCCGTGTAGTAGAGGATCCGCTCCGTCGTCGTGGTTTTTCCCGCGTCGATGTGCGCCATGATCCCGATGTTGCGGATCTTGGCGAGCGGGGTCGTACGACTCTGGGGGTTTGCCATGGTGATTTCCTGGATCGTGTTGCGCGGGCGGTATATATAGCGTACGGGCGAAATCGGGGTCGCGGTGCGATGCCGACCGCTGAATCAGGTCGGCTACCAGCGGTAGTGCGCGAACGCCTTGTTCGACTCGGCCATCTTGTGGACGTCTTCTCGCCGCTTAACCGCGGCGCCAAGCCCGTTCGCCGCGTCGAGGATCTCGTTCGCCAGACGCAGAGCCATCGTGCGCTCGCGGCGCTCCTTCGCGTAGTTGACGACCCAGCGGATCGACAGCGTCGTCGCCCGCTTCGGTCGCAGTTCGACCGGAACCTGGTACGTCGTCCCGCCGACCCGCCGGGAGCGCACTTCGAGCTCCGGACGGGCGTTGTCGAGGGCGCGCTTCAACGTCGCGAGCGCATCGCCGCCGGTGCGTTCGGCAACGACCGTCAGCGCGTCGTAGACGATCCGTTCGGCGAGGCTGCGCTTGCCGCGCGAGAGCACCTTGTTGATGAGCTGCGTGACGAGGACGGACCGGTACACCGGGTCGGGCTGCAGATCACGTCGTGGGGCGGGTCCGCTGCGGGGCATCAGGCGCTCTTCTTCGCGCCGTAGCGGCTGCGGGCCTGGGCGCGGTCGCGCACGCCGACGGTGTCGAGCGCGCCACGGACGATCTTGTAGCGGACACCCGGGAGGTCCTTTACCCGGCCGCCGCGGACGAGGACGATCGAGTGCTCCTGCAGGTTGTGGCCGACGCCCGGGATATACGCGGTGACTTCGACGCCGCTCGTCAGGCGGACCCGGGCCACCTTTCTCAACGCGGAGTTCGGCTTTTTCGGGGTCGTCGTGTAGACGCGCGTGCAGACCCCCCGCCTCTGCGGGGCACCTTTCAGTGCAGGTGTCTTCGTCTTCGACCGCTTCGACTCGCGACCGGCGCGGACGAGCTGGGCGATTGTGGGCACGCGTTTCCTTCCGAAAGACCGCGGGGTCACCCGCGAGCGAGCGCCAGCGGGCACGCCAAGTTTAGGGGAATCGCCAGGTCCCCGCCACCGGGCCGGGCCCACAGCGCGGGGAATTCCCTTTAACGCGTCCGGATGGGATCGCTAGATTGCGGGCGGCACGCGAGATGTGGGGGGAACGATGGCCGAAGCCTTGGTCGACGTCGGGGTAGCGCCGGAGCGCCTGGCGCCTGAAGCCCCGGCGCGAGCGGATATCCAGATCGTGCCGGTGCGCGCGATCCCGCTCGTCGCAGTCGTTATCGGCGGGTTGATCGCCGCCATCGTGAGCAACCGGCTCTGGGCGCTCGATTTCTTCCACATCGTGGGCGGAGGGCTCTGGACGGGCATCGATTTGTTCCTCGGCTTCATCATCGGTCCGACGCTCGGAAGGCTCTCGATTCGGGCTCGGGTCGAGTTCTCGAAGCGGTTCATGCCGAAGATGGTCCTGTTGATGCCGACGCTTGTGATCGCGACGTTGGCCTCGGGCTGGCAGCTCGCCCGGCACGAGGGCACGATCCTCAGCACCTACTCGCACCACGGATGGATCATCGCCTCGATGATCGTCGTCGGGGTGATGGCGGTCATCGCCATCGGCATCCTCGAGCCGGCGAACCTCGGCGTGCTCTTCGAGCTGCGCAAGCCGAACCCAGACGGACAGTTGATCGGTCGGCTCATGAAGCGATTCATCTACACGGCCGGGATAACCGGAGCAATGCAGGTCGCGACGTTGATCATCATGACGAGGATCGCGACGGCATGACGACGCACACGGCCCTCGACGGCGCAACCGGAGAACAGGGAGCGGTCGCCCGCAAGCTCCCGCCCGTCGCCGAGATCGCCGTCGCGTCGATGGCGATGATCGTCGCGGGCGGGATCTATATCGCCGCGCACATCCCTCGGCACGCTCCCATCGGACTGCCGCTCGGCCTCCTCATCGCCGCGGGCGCGCTGCTCGTCTTCGACGTGTTCACTGTTTCCCGCCTTAGATCCTTCGCCTGGGACTCGTTTTTCTTGGTCGGCCGGTGGGCAGCGCTCGCCTACGCGCTCATTGGCGGCATGCTCGAGTTCATCTTCGTCTTCGATCACACCCGCGGCTCGACGCTCGCGCTCGTCACGTTGTCGTTGTTCGTCTTCTCAGCGGATGTCGCTTTGCTACTCGCCTTCTCAGTCGCCCGCTACCAGAGCCCCTCGAAGACCTGACAAGACGGCGCCGTCCGGGCGACGCTGTGCGATGGCGAGCACACCCGGCATGCGATCGGCGCGTTGCTCGGAGTTCAGCCGCTCATAGCGGCCGCGATCTCCTCCGCCACCTCGCGTAGCTCGTCGTCCGACACGTTCGGCAAGACGTCTTCCCAGATCGGGAGCATCATTCCGCGGGCATCGAGCATCCCCAAAGGACGCGGAAGGAACCACACGTGGAAGTGCGCGCCACCATCTCCCCATCGGTAGAGGTGGACGCGTGCGACGTCGCCGAGGGTGAGGATGGCGCGCTCGACATTCGCCGCCACCTTCCCGAAGTCCTCGGCGAGAGCATTTGGCATGTCGGAGAACGAATCGACGTGGACCCGACTGGCGAGCCAAACCGCTCCCGGGAGGCTTCCGCCGACAGGGGGATGCAACGTCCAGTTCTCGTCGGACCAGACGGATCTCGTCGTCTCTCCAGAACAAATGCGACATGGCTCGCCATCTGGCTCCCCACGCCGGGGCGGTTCGGGGATCACCCGATCTGCGGGAGCTTTCACGACGAGAGGTTCTTCGTACGGCAACGTCATCGGTAGTTCTCCTTTCTGTCCTCGCGGGTTTCATTCATCGCATTCAGCTCGTGCGCCGAGCTTGCACGCGGTGAACTTCAAGTCGTCATCGACGATCAACGTGATCTTCCGAAACCCGATCGTCTGCAGTCGCGTGAGGAACGACGAGGGCTCGATCGGGTTGTACGTGTCACCTTCGTGAAAGTGGTGGAGACCGTCGCTCGCCAGACTGTCCGAACCGACGAAAACGCCGCCCTCGCGAAGCACGCGCAGGGCTCCGGCCAAGAGGTCGTTCTGCTGTCTCGTCGTCTGCACGTGGTGCAGCATCGTGAAACAGCAGACGGCGTCGAATGAGGATTCCGGGAACGCGATAGCCGCCGCGTCGCCTACGACGACTTCGACGTTGCGGTTCGCGAAGCGCTCGGCGAGACGCGACGCGGCGTCAGGGTCGGACTCGAGGCACGTCAGGTGTTTGACGTGGTCGGCGAGCCACCGCGTCGCCGCACCGGGCCCCGGGCCGAGTTCAAGAACCTCGGTGCCGAGATCGAGCCCCGAGGTCAGCGGGGAAATGACCTCGTTCGAGAGGTATTCGATCCAGTCGGCGCTCGAACACAACTCTGCGTGGGCATCGTTCATACCAACAACGGTACGGACGAGCCCGCGCCGCGCCTAGGACGTACGCTGCCAAACAATGTCGCAAGACGGACAACATGCGAAGGTCCCGCCGGGCCAAGCGATGGAAGTCGTCGTGTTCGAAATGGAGCCCGGAGCCTGCTTCGAGTCGCACCTGCACCAAGACCACCAGCTCGCGTGGGCGTCCGAGGGCGTGCTCACCGTCGACTGCGGCGAGGAAACCTGGGTGTTGCCGCCGACGCGCGCGCTTTGGATCCCGGCGGGAGTTCCCCACGAGACGAAGTCGTCCGGTGCGACGATCATGCGCACGGCGTACATCGCGCCAAACCGCTCTCCGCTTTCGTTCGCCCGCCCGACACCGGTAGGCGCGGGGAAATTGCTCGCCGAGCTCATCGGCTATCTCTCTGATCCGCGCCTCAGTGCTGATGCGCGATCGCACGCCGAAGCGATGATGTTCGACGTCATCGCGCCGTTGCCCGCCTCGGTGATCGAATTGCGGATGCCGAGCGATTCGCGTGCTCTCGACGTCGCTCGCGCGATCATCGCCAATCCGTCAGATGGTCGCGAGCTCGCCGAGTGGGGTGCGCTCGTCGGCGCGAGCGCGCGCACCCTCGCGCGCGCCTTCTTCGAGACCGGAGTCACCTTCGGCCGGTGGCGGACTCTCGCTCGACTGCAGGCCGCAGCTCCGCAGCTCGCGGCGGGCGCCGCGGTGAGTTCTGTCGCGACGCGCGTCGGCTACTCGACGACGAGCGCGTTCATCGCCGCCTTCCGACGCGAGACCGGATTCACGCCGCGCCATTATTTCGGTTTGTGAACCTTCGGAGGCTCGCGCGTTACGCGATCGCGACGATCATTCTCGGCGCGATGACGTCGCTGCTGAGGCGTTCGTCGGTGTCGAGTTCTGACATGAAAGACTGCGCCGGTGCGAATCTGGGTGTGCGGCGTCCGGGGAGCGACTCCGGCGCCCGGAGCGGCTTTCATGCGGTACGGCGGACACACGTCGTGCCTCGCGTTCGCGCACGACGGGGAGCGTCCAAGCCTCATCGTCGACGCTGGGTCGGGCATCCGCCTCGTCGGTGACTTCTTCCAGCCGGACAAAACGATCTTCGGATCGGCGCCGTTCGCCGGCGCGATCTTGCTCAGCCATTTGCATTTCGATCACACCCAAGGAATTCCCTTTTTCGGAGCAGGCAACCATGAAGGCTCACGCGTCGACCTGTTCGCACCGGTGGAGGCCGACGTCGAAGCGAGCATCGAGAGGTTCCTCGCGCCACCTTTCTTCCCGATCGGACCGAACCAGCTTCTCGGGGCGTGGCAGTACCAAAGGCTCGTGACCGGCGAGGTCAAGATCGAGGGTTTCTCGGTGTCTGTCCGTGCGATCCCCCACTCCGAAAGCACAACCTTCGGCTTCCGGATCTCCGACGGCGGTTCGGGTGTCGCCTACCTCGCCGATCATGCTCCGGCGCGCCTCGGACCCGGACCTTTGGGATTCGGCGAGTACCACCCAGATGCCGTCGCGCTGGCCGAGGGTTGTTCCGTCATCTTCCACGACTCGCAGTACACCGACGAAGAATTGGCAGGCCGGCCGAGCCCTCGCCACTCATCGCCCGGTTATGCGGTGGGTCTCGGCGAGGTGGCCGAAGTCGAACGCGTGCTGCTCACCCACCATCATCCCGAGCGCACAGACGACGAGATCGATGCGATCGTCGAAAGCTACCGAAGCGCCCAGTCGTTCGTCGACGCCTCGGCCGTCGGGACCGTGATCGACCTCTGACCCCGACGGGATCACCATCGCCGGACACAGAACGGGCCGCTCCTAACCGATTCCGGTAACCGACGCGTCGCATGCTCGAGCCTTCCATTTCAGTTTCATTGTGACTTCGCTGTGTCGCACTGCGAGGTACGGCGCTCGCTCTGTCACAAAGCGTGAGTGCCCAAGCGCGCAGCGTCAAACAACGCCCGAGATGCGCGGTGAAAGGGAATCGACCATTTACCACCGAGTGGACGACCAGTAGCATCCGCCGCAACTGCCGAACGGGGATCAACGGGTTGGGGGGGCAGGATGAAACTCATCACTAAACCGCGGCGTCTGCACGGGCGCGGAGCGCGGAGATCGACGGCTGGGCGGCAAATCGAGTCCAGACGGCGGCGTTTCGGAGCCCTCGGCGCGCTGATCGTGGGAGCGAGCATCGCCCTGCCGGTCGTAGCCATCGCGACGGCATCCGCGTCTTCCGCGACCACCCAGGACAAGGTGATCTTCGTCCAGACAAGCGGTGAACGAACGCCTGGCCCGTACGTCGAATACGAAGGCGCGAACGGCACGAATCTGTCCCAGCCGCTTTCGGTCGCGAGGGGCTCGTGTTCTAGCTCGACGCTTTCGAATCCAGCCTCATCCGTTCTCCCAATCAGCGCGGCCTATTACGCCGACGGCTACACGCAACCGAGCACCTCTGCATCGGTGGGCAGCGAAGTGACAGACGGAGCGGGCGAAACCGGTGTCTGCGTCAACTCCAGAACCTCCCCCGGTTACACGATCCAACCCAAAGAGGGCCTCGTCTTTAGCGTCGGTCAATCCAGCACCTCGCTGACCTACGGACGACTCTTCAGCGAAGCGACGATCCCGATGAAGAACAACTCATCTTCTGAGTCGGTTTCTGGCAACTTGGTGCTGCGGCGCATCTCGGGCGGCGCGGAAACGATCGTGGACGTGGTGCCCTTCACCCTTGCGTCCGGTAGGGAATCGACAGGCGATCTCGCCGACTGCCCCGTCGTCAGCACCGGGGTCGTCCCGGCTGCTGATCAGTTTGACCAGCTCGAGATCCAGGTGAACTCGCCGTCGAGGGGATCGGTCTCTGTCGTCGGTCCGAGCTGCGATAACGACAACGACAAAGACGATCAGGCGGTACCGACCTTCTACCTAGATTCGGCTCCGACGATCACCAGCGCGAACAGCACGACGTTCACTGCCGGAAACTCCGGCAGTTTCACGGTGACAACCACCGGCTACCCGGCCCCAACGCTCGCCGACGCCGCGTTTGCGGCCAGCGGCACCCAGTCAGCGTGCACTCCATCAACTTTGCCGAGCGGCTTGACCTTCAAGGACAACGGCGACGGCACGGCGACGATCGCCGGTACACCTGCGCCGTCCGCCGGCCCTGACACCTACACGTTCTGCATCAACGCCTCAAACGACGCGGGCACCGCCGTGCAAACGTTCACCCTGACGCTCGATCAGCCCGCCGCGATCACGAGCGCGAACTCGACGGCCTTCACCGCCGACAGCCCCGGCAGCTTCACCGTGACGACGACAGGCAATCCCACCCCAGCGCTGACTGACACGTGCGCTTCTTTGTTGCCGAGCGGTGTGACCTTTAAGGACAACGGCGACGGTACGGCGACGATCGCCGGCACGCCCGCGCCGATCACGGCCAACGCGCCGAACGGCACGTACGCCTACCCCGTGTGCATCTCCGCCTCGAACACGTTCGGGGGAACGACGAACACGGCGACCCAAGCGTTCAGCCTGACGATCGATCAGGCCCCGGCCATCACGAGCGCCGCCGCTGCCACCTTCACGAGCGGCAGCGCGGCCCTCATGACGACAGGCGTGCCCGGCAGCTTCACCGTGACAACGACGGGCAATCCAACCCCCGCAATCACCAACGCGGCGTTTCCGAGTGGCGACCCCACGTGCACTCCATCGACACTTCCCGACGATGTGTCCTTCGCCGACAACAACAACGGCACCGCGACGATCACCTACACGGCTGCGGACGACACCGCCGGCAGCTACACCTTGTGCCTCAACGCGACGAACGCCTTCGGCTCGCCCCCGACGACCTACGCCGCCACGCAGCCGTTCACACTGACGATCGACCAGGCTCCGGCCATCACGAGCGCGGACAACGACATCGTCCCGCAGGGCGAGGCCTTCAGCTTCGAGGTGACCACCAGCGGCAATCCGACCCCTTCGCTCAGCGACGCCAGTTCCGACACGTGCACCACGACCCTGCCCTCCGATCTCAACTTCGCCGACAATGGCGACGGCACGGCGACGATCAACGGCACGCCCGGTACGGACGACGCCGGCACGTGGACCGTGTGCATCACCGCCTCGAACGGTGTGGGCTCGGCGGCCACCCAGGACTTCTCGCTCTATGTCACGTCACCGAACACACCCCTCGTGGCGATGAATGACTCGAGCGACGGCGTTACGGCGACGCTGCAGATCAATTCGGGAAGCAAGAGCTTCTCGGACTTCACGACGCACGGATCGGCCGGGGGGACTTCGACCGTGCAGTTCACGACGGAAGGAACGTCGTTGTACACAGCGACGGTCAACATCGACTGGGGCGATCTCGCCTATTGCGTGCCGTACGCCTCGACGAGCCCACCGACTTGCCAGCCCTCGACCGTGACCGTCGGTCCTCCCGGAAGCACGGCGGTACCGGTGCTCGCGTGTCCCCCGGGCTCGCCACCCACGCCACTGCCAGTGAACACCTGGTGCTCGGAGGGGGCTACCTACTCCTACGTATCGGTGGATGGAACGGAATACACGAACATCACAGAGACGATCTTCGGCTCTGGCGACCTGACCTTCGGCCACACCTAACAACTGTCCGCGCGCTCAGGCCTCAGAGCTTGGAGGTCATTTCTGGGAGGATCGTCGGTAGAGCGGGAACGGCGACGATGCCGAGCTGGTCGAGGAGCTTGTCTCGCTCCGCGACGAGCTCGGGCGGACCGGTTTCGCCGTCGAGCGAGCTCCGAAGGACGAGGAGCGTGACCAGCTCGAAATAGGTTCCCGTCGCCCGGGCGACGGGAAGGGCGCGGTCGATCCGCTCGATCAGACCAGCGCGCTCGCCCATGACCGCGAGCCCACTCGTCTCGACACGATCGAGCAGCAACCCGGCGGGCGTACCTTCGAGCGCCGATCCGGCTCGGCCACGCGCCGCAGCGACAACCTCGCGCGCTTTCGCTGGGCGACCGGCAAGGACGTGCGCCTCGGCGAGGAATCCCCGCGCCTCGATACCCGCCAGCGGACCGCCGGCCGGGTCCTCTAGGTTGATCGCCCCTTCAAGGAGGGCGACTGCTTCGGCATCCGAGCCCAACTCGGCGACCACCCGACCAAGCTGGGTGACCGCGGCAAGCTCCAAGGTTGCATAGCCGAGGCCCTGGAAGGTTCTCGTGGCGTGGCGAAGTGCCGCATTCGCTTCGTCGAGGCGCCCCTGATTGCCAAGGATCTCTCCGATGTTCATCTCGGCCATTGCCGCGCCGGCGATGTCGCCCACACTTTCGGCCACGTCGGTGCCACGGCGAAACAGGCTGACGGCCTCGTCCCAGCGACCTTCGAAGTGCGCAAAAAGGCCGAGATTGCCGAGCGCCACGCCGACCAGTCGGCGTTCGCCGAGCTGTTCGTAGATCTCGAGCGCGCGTGCAAGGTGAGTCGCCTCGCTGGCTCGCCCGAGAAACAGAAGCGCCTCGTCCATCGCCGAATAGGCGCCCGCCAGCGCATGCAACGCACCGATCGGTTGCGCGCGCTCGGCCGCCTGGCGGCTGAGGCTCAGACAGTCCTGTAACCGGCCTTGGCGCGCACGCACCTCCGCTTCCCGCATTAGTAGCTGCACGGTGACGGCTTCAGCACCCTCCCCAGCCTCGGACTCCAAACGGGAACGGGCGCGACGAAGGAGTCGAATCGACGACCGATACTTCCGTTGGTTCTCGCCGACCACGCGCGCCCATTTGTTCATGTTCTTTGCCCACTCCACCGGATCCGCGACAACCATCGCCGCCGCACGGCGATAGGCGTCCTCCGCCTCGCGGTAGTAGCCGAGCGAGAGCCGGGCGTCTCCGAGCTCGCTCCATTCCGAGGCGACCTCAGCGACAGGGAGCCCGGGAAGGAGGCTTGCCGCCTCGACGGCTCGTTCCAGCTGGAGGGCGACCTCACTCGGGGCGAACATCTGCTTTGCCCGCCTTCCGGCGAGGCGGGCGTACGACCAGGTCTTGTCCCATTCCTGCGCGCGGGAGAAGTGCAACGAAAGGCTGTCCGCTCGGCCCTCGAGATCGGACCCGGCGCGCCGCTCGATGATCCGACCCGCCAGGGCGTGCAGCTCTCTGCGCCGTTTGTACGAAAGCCCCTCGTAGGCCGCCTCACGCAAGAGGGCATGACGGAATTGCAGCCTCCCGTCGTCTGCGGGGACGAGGTAGTCCTGCAACTCACGCCGGATAGCAGCGTCGAACCCGAGCCCCTCGCTTTCCAGCACCTCCGACAGGAGCTGACCCTCGAAGCTGCGACCGAGGACGGCCGCTTGGCGAAGCACCTGCCGCGCGCGGGGCGCAAGGGTGTCGATATCCGTGTTGGCCACGGCATCGAGCGATTCAGGGAGCGACTCGGTGCCGCTCGCGCGAGCGAAACGTACGAGCTCCTCCAAAAAAAGCGGGTTTCCTCCCGAGCGCGCCACGATGCCGTCGTTTTCGTGGGGCCGGAGCGGGGCGGCAGCCGTGGCGACGTCGATCAGTTCATGGGCCGCGTTTTCTTCGAGTGGGCGCAGTTCGACGATCTCATCGGCGGCCGGGCGCAGACCTCCGGCAACAGAACGGCGGCTGACGATGACGAGCCACCGTCGACTCCATGCCGCCGCGACGAGTCGTCCAGCGAGTTCTGATGTTGTCTCGTCGAACCAGTGGGCATCCTCAGCCACAACGAGAAATGTCTCGTGCACACACGCGTCCAACAACTGGACGAGGAGGTCCGCGGTCCGGTCCTTATGGAACTCGGGCGCGATGGCAGCGCTCTCGGGGGTGTCGGCCAGTTCGACCTCGGTGAGCGGTGCCAACAGCGGCGCCAGCTGTGCCGTCTCCGGGCCGAGGGTTGTGACGAGTTCCGCGAGCTGCTTGGCGGCGAGCTGCGAGTCGTCCACCGAGATTCCAAACAGCCCGCGCAGCGATCGTCGAAATGGAAGATACGGAGTCCCGTCGCCATACGGTTCGCCCTGCAAGAACAGTGCGACGGCATCGGGATGCCGGGCGCGGAACTCCTCGATGAGGCGGCTCTTGCCGAGTCCCCGTTCGGCCTCGACGAGAACCACGCGGCCCTTCCCGGCGTCGGCCGATGAGAACGCCACCTCGAGCTGCGTAATTTCCCCCTGACGACCAACGAAGGGCAGGCTCGACCGGGTCACCGAGTTGACCCCCTGTGCGCGACCGACGGCGTAAGCCTGCACGGGCTCGGTCTTGCCCTTGACGAGGAACGGCGGCACGACCTCGGTGGCGAACAGCGTGTGTGAGCGGTCCAACACGCCAGCGGTCGAGAGGATGGCACCTCTGGGCGCGGCGGCCATCAACCTCGCTGCGAGGTTGACCGTGTCGCCCATGACCGTGAACGTCCGGCGGAACTCAGCTCCGATCTCACCTGCGAAAACGTGGCCTCGATTGACGCCGATCTGCACGCCAAGACGAAGCGGGCTGTCGGCAATGCGGCGTAGGGCGCGCAGCATCCGTCCTTCGTCATCGTCGTCTGCCGTCGGCACCCCGGTGACAAGGATGATCTTGCCGCCGTCGTGGTCGAGGTCGCTGGCAAGGAAGGTGACCCCTTCAGCGTCGACAGCCGCCTGGACAGCAGCAACGGTCTCGTCGAGCACGACGCCCGTCACCTCAGGTCCCTCGTCGGCAAGCAGATCGTCGACACCTGTGTACTTGACGAAGGCGACGGTGGCCAACCGATGCTCGGATTCCAATGCAGTCGATCCGAGGTGGGTTCGCAGGCCGATAGGCAGGCGCGTGGCGACGACGTCTCGGGGCACGGGTCGCATCGGCAACGGGCCCGGACCCTCGGTGACGACACGGCGCGAACGGACGAGGAAGCCCGCGCCCTTTGGCGCACCGACTGTGCCTGGCGCGAGCGCGCTCGCGGTTGCCGGGCTGACAACGATCTCACTTGCCTCAGCTGTCTGCTCCATCTTCACTGTCTCCGAAGCTGCTGGTCCGGAGATGAGCAGTTCTCGATGGGAGGCTCCAACCATGAAGAGGTGCACGGTCCCGCTGTGGATGCCGACCGACATCCGGAGGTTCAGCCGGCCAGCGGGCAACGGGTTTCGCTGGGCGTCACCAAGTGCCGCGCGCATCGCCACCGCGGCGTTGACCGCGCAAGCCTGATGATCGATTCCGGGGAAGAGCAGGAGTAGGGCGTCTCCCCCGAACTTGAGCAGGCTTCCTCCTTGCTCGGCGGCGATCGCGAGCATGCGGGAAAAGACGTGATTCAGCACCTCGGTCAGCTGCTCGGTTCCCATCCGACCCTGTCGAGCGAGGCGCTCGGACAAGGCGGTGAAGCCGGAAATGTCAACGAAGCACAGCGAGGCGTCGATCTCGCGCCACAGCTTGGCGGCCGAAGTGAGATCCCATTCGACTGCCGGTCGCGGCAGGTAGCAGTCGAGGTCGCTGACTATCGGTGAGCCCCCCACCCCCGCTCTCCTCCCGACAAGACCTGCTTGATAAGTGCGCAGTCTCGGTGGGGACAATAGACACGCTCGGGGCCCAGTGCGTCGCCCCGCCCCGAGACCGTGCGGGCGGTGCCTTCGAAAAAGTGACCGACCTAAGCGAGAGTCGGAGTGCTCAGGGCCGGAAGAGCGCTCTCACTCGAACCCGGTTCCGCGTGCCGAATCGACCACGAGGATCGCTGCTTGCGCTGAGCGAGCGAGTCGACCGCGAACGAACATCCCTCTCCGAGCCGTAGCTCAGTAAGGAGACCTCGATCCGGAGATCGAACGGATCGCCACCCCGGCGTCCGATCAGGCGGCGCCAGAGGTTGTGTCGACGATCAGCACCGAACACTCCGCGTGGTGCGCGACGGAGTTGGGAACGCTCCCGAGGACCCGCTTCGCCCCGCGCATCCCCTTGTTCCCGACGACGATCAGGTCGGCCCCGACGCGATTCGCGACCCGGACGATCGCTTCCGCGGCCTCGCCGGTCGCCGCGTGGACCTCGACCTCGACGCCGGCGTGCTTGCCGATCCGTTCGAGTTCAGCGAGCAGCGTGTCGGCCGGGTGGGCGGTCACCGAATACTTGAACTCTTCGGGAAGGTCCGGGATCTTCACGGACTCCGGTTTGTACGCCGTGGCGATGTGGAGCTTCGCGCCGAGTTTCCCGGCGAGCTCCGCCGCGGTCCGTACCGCTTTCAGCGCGGTCTTCGAACTGTCCGCCCCGACGAGGACGTTCTTGTACACGTGGCCACCTCACTTCCGAAAGCGACTCGTCGTTCGTCGGCTCTCGCGTTTGACGAGCGCGACGGTGGCGAGCGGCGGTCTCGCTGGTAGAAAGACCGTATCAGAGGGAGCCGATTTCGAGCCGGGACGAATCGCGGGCCGAACCTTCGATAACGGGATGCGACGGCCGCTCGGTCGGGGGCGCCGGGAACACACGACCAGGCGACGGACGACCTCGCGGGCTTCCATCCGCGGATCATGGTCTGCCCGACGCGAAACGCCCTACGGTGATCGCGGTGCCAAGCGACCTCGAAGCCGACATCCGTGCGCTCGCCTCGGACCTCGACAAAAAGGCCAAACGCCGTCTTCGCGACGTCGCTTCCACCTCGTGGTGGAACGAGAAGCTGATGGGCGTGGCAATGGCGAACCCCCAGTTCAAGACGCAGCTCTTCCGCTTCGTCGACGTCTATCCGGCGACGACCGACGACAAGGACGTGCTGCGTCACCTCGACGAGTACCTGCTCGGGGCGCGCCCGCCCCGTTCGATCGGCGCGGCGCTCTCGGCGGCCGGATCGATACCCTTCGGCACGAAATTCGCGGCGTTCTCGGCGCGTCGAGCGATCATGCGCATGGCGCACCAGTTCATCGTCGGTGCAGACGCCACCCACGCCGTCGCGGAGCTCGAGCGCGAGTGGGCGCGAGGCGTCGCGTTCACCGTCGACGTGCTCGGCGAAAAGACGGTGAACGACGACGACGCGGATCGATACGCCGCGCGCGTCGACGAGCTTTTGAACGTGATCATCGAGCGCTCGTCATCGTGGCACGAGGATTCGAAGCTCGAGCGCGACGACCGAGGCACGATCCCCCGCGTGAACATCAGCGTGAAGCCCACCGCGCTCTCCGCGCATTATGCGCCGCTGACGCGATCAGATGGCATCGAAGAGGCGGCGACGCGTCTTCGCCCGATCTTACGAAGGGCGCGTGACGCGGGCGCACTCGTGAACTTCGACATGGAACACGCCGACGTGAAAGACGTCACCTTGGAGCTGTTCCGCTCGCTCGTCTCGGAGGATGAGTTCGCGTCACTGCACGCCGGGATCGCGATGCAGGTGTACTTGAAAGAGACACGGGGAGACCTCGAGTCGATCATCGAGCTTTCGGCGTCGCGCGCGGTGCCCCTCACCGTCCGGCTCGTCAAGGGCGCGTACTGGGACACCGAGACCGTGCACGCGAAAGCCGAGCATTGGCCGATACCGGTCTTCGAGCAAAAGGGCGAGACCGACGCGAGCTACGAGGAGTGCACGCGGCTGTTGCACGACCACCACGGGAAGATCCGTGCCGCGTTCGGCAGCCACAACCTGCGATCGATCGCCCACGCGATCGTCTCCGCCCGCGCCCGGGACATCCCCGATGACGGCTACGAGTTCCAGATGCTGTACGGGATGGCGGAGCCCATTCACGACGCCGTGCGGAGCGCCGGGTTCCGTCTCCGCGTCTACGCGCCCGTCGGCGAGCTCGTGCCGGGGATGGCGTACCTCGTGCGGCGGCTGCTCGAGAACACGGCGAACGAGAGCTTCGTGCGGGCACGCCTCTCTGGCCGGGAGCCGTTGAAAGATCTCCTCGACGCCCCGCCGACGACGCTTCCCGGCGCCCCCTCCCCTGGCCCACCGGTCGCGCTCCCGACGCCGGAATGCCGGAGCCATATCTCCCCGAGCCCCCAGCCGAGTGGCACCGCTCGGCTGTGCGCGACGCATTCGCCGCCGCGCTCGTGCGCCGCCGGGAGTCACTCGGAAGAGACGTCCCGGCCGTGATCGGTGGCAAAGCAAGGATCGGCGACGAGACGATCGCGTCGGTCGACCCGTCGCGCCCGACGCGGATCGTGGCGCGAAGCGCGTCGGCGTCGATCGCCGAAGCGGACGAGGCGCTGTCGGCGGCGACGGACGCGTGGCCGGCGTGGCGTGATACGCCACCCGAACAGCGCGCGCAGGTGCTGTTCGACGCGGCGCAATGGATGCGCCAACGGCGTTTCGACCTCGCGGCGCTCGAGGTCTTCGAGGCGGCAAAGCCGTGGGCCGAGGCGGACGGAGATGTCTGCGAGGCGATCGATTACTGCGAGTACTACGGCCGCCAGATGCTGCGGCTCGCAAAGGGCGCCGAGGTCGAGTCTCCGCCGGGTGAGGAGAACGCGCTCGGCTACACGCCACGCGGCGTCGGCGTCGTCATCCCGCCGTGGAACTTCCCGCTCGCGATCCCGACGGGGATGACGACCGCCGCGCTCGCCGCCGGGAACGCCGTCGTTTTGAAGCCAGCCGAGCAGACGCCTGCTACCGCGGCGATCCTTCCTGCGGCGCTCGCCGCTGGCGGTCTTCCTGAGGGCGTGCTGTCGTTCCTGCCTGGGATCGGCGAGACCGTCGGCGCGCACCTCGTCGCGCACAAAGACGTTTCTTTCGTCGCCTTCACGGGCTCGAAGGCGGTCGGGTTACAGATCATCGAACAAGCCGCGATTCATCGCCCGGGACAGCGTCAGATAAAGCGCGTCATCGCCGAGATGGGCGGCAAGAACCCGCTCATCATCGACACCGACGCGGACCTGGACCAGGCGGTGCCGATCGCGATCCAGTCCGCATTCTCCTACTCCGGACAGAAGTGCTCGGCCTGCTCGCGGGTGATCACTGTCGGCGCGCGCTCAGACGAGTTCGTCCATCGCCTCGTGGGCGCGGCGGCACATTTGCGCGTCGGTGCGCCAGAAGAGATGTCGACCGAGCTCGGACCGCTCATCGACGAGGAGGCGTACAAGCGGGTCGCGTCGTGGCAAGAGCGCGCGGCCGATTTCGGCGAGGTCATGCTGGCCCGTCACGACGTGCCCGATGACGGCTACTTCGTCGGGCCGACGATCGTCGATCGGGTCGAGGTCGACTCCGCGATGTGGACCGACGAGATCTTCGGCCCCGTGCTCGCGGTGTGCCGCGCGGAGAGCTTCCACGAGGCGATCGAGCTCGCGAACGGCACCGAGTACGCCCTCACCGCGGGGATCGTTACGCGTTCGCCGTCGCACGCGCGAGGCGGCGCGAAGCCTTCGCGCGGGAAATGTGTATATCAACCGCACGATTACCGGCGCCGTCGTCGGGCGCCATCCCTTCGGTGGCTACGGAATGTCCGGAGTCGGCTCGAAGGCCGGCAGCCCCGACTACCTGCTCGAGTTCTTGATTCCGCGCACAATCTCGGAGAACACGCTCCGACAGGGCTTCGCGCCCGAGACGACGTAGCCGCGCGAGACGCGATACGGCGATCACCACGGAATTCGGTGCGGCAGCCGCACAAGGCAGACGAATGAGCCAGCGCTGCGAGCACTGAATGGGTGCCGTTGCCCGACCCCGCTCTCACCGCTGACCGGGGGGCGAGCCGCTTGATGGATCCGAACAATCGCTCGCCGTCGGCCGACAGCGTTACCAAAGCATTACCGAGTCCTGACCAAAACGGCTGCCGTCCCGGCTTTAAGGTGCACGTCGAGACGCAGGAACGATTTTCGTATTGAGGTGCGAGTCGAAGAACCGTGGTGCACTTCGCCATTTTGCAATTCGCATCGACATCGACGACATCCGTCGCAGCATCGGCTTGCGGCTGCGACCCCGAGACAGACCAGTGATCGTCACGAATCGTGACGAGCCCGATCCCGGCACGGGGAACGCCCACGGGTCGATCATCGGGCGTTTTCGGTCTCGATGTCGCTACTCGTTCGGTGGCGGGAGAAGCGCACTTGCAAAACGTGTGGCAGTGGGCGCCGTGTTGAGCACGGCGTTGATCGGTATGCCCGGTTCACCATTTCTCGTTAATTCCCGCGCGGTCGCCGAGCTGCCGGGCGCCCACGAAGCCTCGCTGACCCGTCTGGTTACGAACCAGTCGACGCGCGAAACGCGGCGTCATTCGAGGCGGCCCCGGTTGCTTCCTGCACCAAACCCGCTCGTTCCGTTCTCGAATGGCGCAGCCTCCGCTCAAGGAAAGTGGCGACCGTTCGGTCGGCTCGTGGCTGGCAAGCGAGCGGTCTACGAGACTGACGTCGTCCCGCCCGGTGGCAGCGCGCCCGCGGGAATCGCGTGGATGGACACGACGCTTCTTCACGCGACGCTGTACTCAGGGAGCGGCAGTCCCGGCGGATACGGATGGCGCTACACAGCACCGATCAAACCCGCGCAAGCGCGAACGCTCGTCGCAGCTTTCAACGGCGGCTTCTATCTGTCGACGAGTGGAGGGGGCTACTACAGCGAGCACCGATTGGCCGCGCCTTTGCGCGCAGGAGCTGCGTCGCTCGTGATCTACGCAAACGGCAACGTCGACATTGGCGCGTGGGGAGCCGAAGTCAGGATGTCACCCAGTGTTGTCGCAGTTCGACAGAACCTCATTCTGCTCGTCGACGGAGGTCGGCCCACTCCCGCAGCGTCATCACCAAACTGGCTCACGTGGGGGGCGACGTGCGGGGCATACTCCTGCTCTGGCGCCGGAATAGAGAATCAGTGGCGTTCCGGAGTCGGAATCACGGCGAACGGTGCCCTCGTGTACGTCGCAGGACCGTCGCTTTCTCCTCTTCAGCTTGCGCAGCTCCTTACGCGCGCGCGAGCCGTTCGGGCCATGGAACTCGATATCAATCCCTATTGGACAGTCTTCGCGACATACAGGCCGTCCCCTCCGAACGCGTTCGCGTCAGGGGCGAACGGGACGGATCTGTTGTCGACGATGGAGGGCCAACCGGATCGGTTTTTCGATCCGAATTGGTTCCGCGACTTCGTCACAATGTCCGCACGATTCGCGGGATGAGGGGATGCGGCGCGTCCACCGAATTCCCAACTCGTGAAAAAGCGCCATGCCGGCTCGAAATGGCTTTTGGAGCGCCTGCCGGCGTCACTGTCACTGTTCGTGTTGAGCTCGGTCTTACCTGTGCCTTTGTCCCGCGACGAGAAAGCTCATCGGGCATCTAGACCCACCAAGCTCTCTCGTTACAAACAATTTCGTTTCGCGCGGCGACTCAGGCAGCTAGACCGCGGCGTCCTGTTCGCCCTCGCTCGGCGACTCACCGTCACCGTCTGGGGAGGACTGTTCGTAGTAGCCGAGGTTCGGGTCGACCTCGTAGCTACCAAAGGACGCGCCTTCGATGTTGCGCAGCCACTCGGCGAGCTCGTCGGGTCCCGGCTCTTGCAGGTCGGATGACCAGAAGCTCATCCGCTGCGCGTCGGGGGTCTCGACGACGACGTCGCGGTAGCGCTCCATGCCCGATCCGGCGGGGATGAGCTTTCCGATGATGATGTTCTCCTTCAGGCCGACCAAGCGGTCCGAGCGCCCTTCGATCGCCGCCTCCGTGAGCACGCGCGTCGTCTCTTGGAACGACGCCGCCGAGAGCCACGAGTCGGTCGCGAGCGACGCCTTGGTGATCCCCATCAGCTCGGGGCGCCCTTCGGCAGGGCGCTTCGCGTCTTGCGCCAGCTCGCGGTTCACGAACGCGTAGCGCTGCGAGTCGACGCGCTCGCCGGGAAGGAACGGTGAGTCCCCCGACTCGGCGACGAGGACGCGGCGCAGCATCTGGCGCACGATCAGCTCGATGTGCTTGTCGTGGATCGAGACGCCCTGGTCCCGGTAGACCTTCTGCACCTCTTCGACGAGGTACTGCTGGGTCTCGCGAATCCCCTTGATCTCCAACAGCTCTTTCGGGTCCTTCGGGCCCTCGAGGATCGCGTCGCCGGCCTGGATCTCCTGGCCTTCGGCGATCTCGAGACGGGCGCGCGCCAAGATCTCGTGGACCTCTTCTTCGCCGTGGTCCGTGACGATCGTCACCCGGCGCCCTTGGTCGTCCTCTTCGATGCGGACGACGCCCGAGTTGCGGGCGAGGATCGCCGCACCCTTCGGGGTGCGGGCCTCGAACAGCTCTACGACGCGGGGAAGGCCGTGGGTGATGTCCTCACCGACGACGCCACCTGAGTGGAAGGTCCGCATCGTGAGCTGGGTGCCCGGCTCTCCGATCGACTGCGCGGCGATCACGCCGACCGCCTCGCCAAGCTCGATCAGGCGTCCGGTGGCGAGCGACTGGCCGTAACAGAGGGCGCAGACGCCCTGTGGCGACTCGCAGGTCAAAACGGACCGCACACGGATGCGCTCTGTCCCCTCGTCCTGTGCGAGACGCTCGACCTCGTCGTCGCCGAGCGTCAATCCGGCCGGATACGTCGTGCCGTCGGTGAGGGTCACGGGCTCGGCGAGCACGCGCCCGTAGGCGCGCGTCTCCAAGTAGCTCCGCTTGCCCGCCGCGTCCGGAACGACGTCGTCGATCCAGATCCCGCGGTTTGTTCCGCAGTCCTCTATGCGCACGATGAGTTCCTGCGCGACGTCGACGAGACGACGCGTGAGGTATCCCGAGTCCGCTGTGCGGAGCGCGGTGTCGGCGAGGCCCTTTCGTGCTCCGTGGGTCGAGATGAAGTACTCGAGGACCGACAGCCCCTCTCTGAACGAAGAGACGATCGGCCGCGGGATCATCTCGCCGCGCGGGTTCGACACGAGGCCCTTCATCCCGGCGATCTGGCGCACCTGCTGGGGATTCCCTCGGGCTCCGGAGTCGACCATCATGTCGAGCGGGTTGAATTTGATCGTGGCGAGCGTCTGTTCCATCGCCCGGCCGACCTCGGAGTTCGCCGAGGTCCAGATCTCGATCTCCTTCTGGCGCCGCTCGTCATCGGTGATGATGCCGCGCTTGAACTGCGTCTCGGCCTTTTCAGCTTCTTTTTCGTAGCGGTCCAAGATCGCCGATTTCTTCGGCGGCGTCTTCACGTCGTCGATCGAGATCGTGAGCCCGGACTTCGTCGCGTACAAAAAGCCGAGCTCCTTGATCGCGTCGAGGCTCTCGGAGACGACCGCCTTGTGGTAGTTCGAGGCGAGGCGCTCCACGATCTGGCCAATCGAGGTGGCGCGCTTGCCGACGACGTCGTTCACGAAGCCGAAGTCGGCCGGCAATGCGGTGTTGAAGAACAGCCGTCCCGGCGTCGTCTCGAGCTCCGCGGGGACCTCGGCCTCCTCGCCGTCTTTCAAGGCGCCGTTCGCGACCGCGAAGGGATACCCCTCCGGACCCGGGCGGAGGCGGATCTTCGCGTGCAGTGCGACGTCGCCTCGCTCGTACGCCGCCTCGACTTCGTGCAGGCGACGGAAGACGAGTCCCTCACCCGTGGCGCCGTCCACCATCAGGGTCAGGTAGTAGGCGCCGAAGACCATGTCCTGGGTCGGAACGGTGATCGGCCGCCCCGTCGCCGGCGACAAGATGTTGTTCGCCGACAGCATCAACACGCGCGCCTCGGCCTGCGCCTCGGCAGAAAGCGGCAGGTGCACCGCCATCTGGTCGCCGTCGAAGTCGGCGTTGAACGCCGTGCAGACGAGCGGGTGGATCTGGATCGCCTTGCCCTCGATGAGCACCGGCTCGAAGGCCTGGATGCCCAAGCGGTGGAGTGTCGGGGCGCGGTTCAACAACACGGGGTGTTCTTTGATCACCTCGTCGAGGACGTCCCACACCTGCGCGCGGCGGCGTTCCACCATCCGCTTCGCGGACTTGATGTTCGGTGCGATCTCCAAGTCGACGAGCCGCTTCATGACGAACGGCTTGAACAGCTCGAGCGCCATCTGCTTCGGCAATCCGCACTGGTGCAGCTTCAGCGTCGGGCCGATGACGATCACCGAGCGTCCCGAGTAGTCGACGCGCTTTCCGAGCAGGTTCTGGCGGAACCGGCCCTGCTTGCCCTTCAACAT
Source organism: uncultured Acidimicrobiaceae bacterium (assembly GCA_963725215.1). GTDB lineage: Bacteria > Actinomycetota > Acidimicrobiia > Acidimicrobiales > Bog-793 > CAVRXQ01. The sequence goes on from CAVRXQ010000001.1 coordinate 130,463, forward strand.
GTCAGAGAGGCTCTTCAGCGGGCGGTTGCCAGGTCCGGTGACCGGGCGCCCGCGACGGCCGTTGTCGAACAAGGCGTCGACGGCCTCTTGGAGCATCCGCTTTTCGTTGTTGATGATGATCTCGGGCGCGCCGAGGTCCAACAGCCGCTTCAGGCGGTTGTTCCGGTTGATCACCCGGCGGTACAAGTCGTTCAAGTCCGAGGTCGCGAAGCGCCCGCCGTCCAACTGGACCATCGGCCGCAGATCGGGCGGGATCACCGGGATCGCCTGGAGGATCATCGCCTTCGGGTCGTTCGCGCGGCGCCCGTCGTCGTCGCGGCGGTTGAACGCCGAGACGATCTTCAGTCGCTTGATCGCCTTCTGCTTGCGTTGCGCAGAGAGCGGACGGCGGCCGTCGGTCGGGTCGATGGCGTCACGGAGCTTCTGCTCTTCCTCGTCCAAGTCGATTCGGCTGATGAGCTGCGCGATCGTCTCCGCGCCCATGCCGCCTTCGAAGTACTCGCCGTAGCGGTACTTGAGCTCGCGCCAGACCATCTCGTCCTCGATGATCTTTCGCGCGTGGAGGTCTCGCAGCTCGTCGAGGGCGCGGCGCGCCATCGTGACCTCTTGGGTCGCGCGCTCGCGCACCGCGGTGATCTCTTTTTCCGAGGCGCGCTGGCGGGCGCGGATCTCGGAGTCGCGCGCGCTGGACTTTTCGAGCTCCGCGACCTCGGTCTCGAGCTCCTGCAGGCGCTTTTCGACCTCGAGATCGCGCGAACGCTCGATCTCTGAGATCTCAGAGTTGAGCTCGGACTCGAGATTCGGCAGCTCGACGTGGCGCTTTTCCTCGTCGACGTGGGTGACGAGGTAGGCCGCGAAGTAGATCACCTTCTCGAGCTGCTTCGCCTTCAGCTCCTCGCGCGCTTCGGTGCCCATCAACAAGTACGCGAGCCACGAGCGCGTGCCGCGCAGGTACCAGATGTGGACGACAGGCGCGGACAACTCGATGTGGCCCATGCGCTCGCGCCGCACCTTGGAGCGCGTCACTTCGACGCCGCAGCGCTCGCAGATGATCCCCTTGAACCGAACGCGCTTGTACTTGCCGCAGTAGCACTCCCAGTCCTTTGTCGGACCGAAGATCTTCTCGCAGAAAAGACCGTCCTTTTCCGGACGGAGCGTGCGGTAGTTGATCGTCTCGGGCTTCTTAACCTCGCCCCGCGACCAGTTGCGGATGTCGTCCGCGGTCGCGAGGCCGATGCGCAGTTGTTCGAAGTCGTTGACGTCGATCACAAAAAGCTCCTCTCCGCCGCACGGCGGGCGTCTTCCTCATCAGAACCGCGCTCGGGCCGGCTGATGTCGATGCCGAGCTCCTCCGCGGTCCGGTACACGTCTTCGTCGATCTCGCGCATCTCGATCTCCTCGCCGGACGCGCCGAGGACCTCGACGTCGAGACAGAGCGACTGCATCTCTTTGATCAGCACCTTGAAGCTCTCGGGGATGCCGGGCTCGGGGATGTTCTCGCCCTTCACGATCGCCTCGTAGACCTTCACGCGGCCCAACACGTCGTCGGACTTGATCGTGAGCAGTTCCTGCAGCGCGTACGCCGCCCCGTAGGCCTCGAGCGCCCAGACCTCCATCTCGCCAAAGCGCTGCCCACCGAACTGGGCTTTGCCGCCCAAGGGCTGCTGGGTGATCATCGAGTATGGGCCGGTCGAACGGGCGTGGATCTTGTCGTCGACCAGATGGGCGAGCTTCAAGATGTACATGTACCCGACGCTGATCGGGTTGTCGTACGCCTCGCCGGTGCGACCGTTGAAGAGCACCATCTTCCCGTCGGGCTGGATGAGCCGTTCGGTGTCGTCCGCCGCGTCGTTGTGCAGGTGCTCGAAGATCGACTTCATCGTCGGGTGGCGACCCGCCTCGGTCTCCTCGTCCCAGTGCGCGCCGTCGAAGACGGGCGTGGAGATCCACACCGCGGGCTCCGTCTTCGACCGCGTCTTTTTCTCGTTGCCCCGGGCCGGCGACTCGCCCGTCGACGATCCCTGACCTTCGTCCCAGCCCCATCTCGCCGCGTAGCCGAGGTGGGACTCCAGGACCTGGCCGACGTTCATACGCGAGGGCACACCGAGCGGGTTCAAGATGATGTCGACCGGGGTCCCATCCGCCGCGTACGGCATGTCCTCGATCGGCAGGATCTTCGAGACGACGCCCTTGTTGCCGTGGCGTCCGGCGAGCTTGTCACCCTCTGAGATCTTGCGGCGCTGCGCAACGTAGACACGCACGAGCTGGTTCACGCCCGGCGGCAATTCGTGCGCGTCGTCACGGGAGAAGACGCGCACCGCGATCACCTTGCCGGACTCCCCGTGGGGAACCTTGAGCGAGGTGTCGCGCACGTCGCGGGCCTTTTCACCAAAGATCGCGCGCAACAGCCGCTCTTCTGGGGTGAGCTCGGTCTCGCCTTTCGGCGTGACCTTGCCGACCAACACGTCGCCCGGGCCGACCTCGGCGCCGATACGGATGATCCCGCGCTCATCCAAGTCGGCGAGGATCTCTTCGGACAGGTTCGGGATGTCGCGGGTGATCTCTTCTGGGCCGAGCTTCGTGTCGCGCGCGTCGATCTCGTGCTCTTCGATGTGGATCGACGTGAGCACGTCGTCGCGCACGAGGCGCTCGGAGATCACGATCGCGTCCTCGTAGTTGTAGCCCTCCCAGGGCATGAACGCGACAAGCAGGTTCTTGCCGAGCGCGAGTTCGCCGTTGTGGGTGGAGGGCCCGTCCGCCAGCACGTCGCCCTCGTGCACTTCGTCGCTCTCTGAGACGAGGACCTTCTGGTTGATGCAGGTGTTCTGGTTCGACCGCAGAAACTTCGCCACCGGGTAGCGCTTTGTTCCGAGGTTGATTCCGAGATGGTCCTTCTGGCCGGGCCGGTACTCGATCGCCACGGCGTCGCCGGAGACCTCGGTCACCCGTCCTGCTCCCTCGGCCAGGATCACTTCGCCGGCGTCCTTCGCCGCGCGCGCCTCGATGCCGGTGCCGATGAACGGCGACTCGGGGACGATCAGGGGCACCGCCTGCTTTTGCATGTTGGCGCCCATCAGCGCACGGTTCGCGTCGTCGTGCTCGACGAAGGGGATCAGCGCCGTCGAGACCGAGACGATCTGCTTCGGCGAGACGTCCATCAGATCGACTTCCGACGGGGGCACGAAGTCGACCTCGGAGGTCGTCCCGTAACTCGTCGCCGTCGCGCCGACACGCACGCCCGCGCCTTGCGGGCCGCGGCGGACGAGCACGCGCTCGTTCACGAAGCGCTTTTGGTCGTCGAGCGTCGCGGAGGCCTGCGCGATGACGTACTCCTCTTCTTCGTCCGCGGCGAGATACACGATCTCGTCGGTGACGCGGCCGTCTTGCACCTTGCGGTAGGGGGTCTCGATGAAGCCGTACTCGTTCACCCGGGCGTAAGTCGCGAGGTGGCCGATGAGACCGATGTTCGGGCCCTCGGGGGTCTCGATCGGGCACATCCGGCCGTAGTGGCTCGTGTGGACGTCGCGGACTTCGAAACCGGCGCGCTCACGCGACAGCCCGCCCGGCCCGAGCGCGGAAAGACGGCGCTTGTGCGCAAGGCCCGAGAGCGGGTTGTGCTGGTCCATGAACTGGGAGAGCTGGCTCGTCCCGAAGAACTCCTTGATCGCCGCGACGACGGGGCGGATGTTGATCAGCGTCTGGGGCGTGATCGCCTCGACGTCCTGGGTCGTCATTCGCTCCCGCACGACGCGCTCCATGCGCGACAGGCCGATGCGGACCTGGTTCTGGATCAGCTCGCCGACCGAGCGGATGCGGCGGTTGGCGAAGTGGTCCTGGTCGTCGAGTCGGTACCCCGGCTCGCCGTTCGCCAGGTGAAGCATGTAGGTGGCGGCGGCGAGGATCTCGCTTGGCGACAGCACACCCTGGTCGGGCTTCGGGCGCTCCAGGTCGACGTCGAGGATCGTCGCGATCTTCTCGATCTCCGGCCCGAGCTTGCGGTTCAGCTTGTAGCGGCCGACGCGGGTGAGGTCGTAGCGGCGCGAGCTGAAGAAGGCGTTTTCGAAGTACGCCCGCGCGGCTTCGAGCGAGAGCGGCTCGCCCGGACGGGCGCGCTTGTAGATCTCCAACAGCGCGTCGTCGCGCGTCGGGATGATCTCGCGCTCACGTTCCCACTGCCCGGCCAAAAAGTCGAAGTGGCGCACGAGACGCTCCAAAAACGCCTCGTCCTCGTAGCCGAGGGCGCGCAGCAAGACGAAGAGCGACAGTCGGCGCTTCCTCGCGACGCGCGTCCCGGCGTTCACGTCCTTTCCGGGCTTCGCCTCGACGTCGAACTCGATCCATTCGCCGCGGTAGGGGTGGATCGTCCCGGTGACTACCGTTTTCGCGTCACGTCCGGGTTGGAAGATGACGCCGGGCGAACGGACGAGCTGGCTCACGACGACCCGCTCCGTGCCGTTGATGACGAAGGTGCCTTGTGGCGTCATCATCGGGAAGTCGCCCATGAAGACGGTCTGTTCTTTGATCTCGCCGGTCGAAGCGTTCATGAACTGCGCGCGGACGAAGATCGGCGCGGCGTAGGTCATGTCCTTCGCCTTGCAGTCCTCGATCGAGAACTTCGGCTCCGGCCGCAGATCGACGTCGGTCGGGTCGAACTCCAGCTTCAGCTGAAGTTGCCCGGTGAAATCCTCGATCGGGCTGATGTCGTCGAAGGTCTCGGCGAGACCGCGGTTCAAGAACCAGTTGAATGAGTCGCGTTGGACCGCGACGAGGTCAGGAAGCTCCAGGACCTCGTCGAGGTTCGCGAAAGAAAAGCGCTCCGGGGTACGGAAACGTGAGGACAACAGATCACTCCTCGCGAAAGCGGGTCGAACTCAGGGACGGCGGGCGACAGCGCCGGAGGCGCGCGTCAACGAGCGGCTGAAACAGCGGCGCGACAGACGGGCACGGCAAGGTCCAGCATAGGCGCGCGTAAACAGAGAGGCAACGCAACGCCTGCCGCGCGCAAGGTAAAGGATTGGGGCCGTCGGGTCAAGGTCCGGCGCGCCCCAACCCCCTGGAGCTGGTGTTTTGTTACTTGAGCTGGACCGTCGCGCCGGCGGCTTCGAGTTGGGCCTTCGCCTTCTCGGCGTCTTCTTTCGAGACCTTCTCGAGCACCGGCTTTGGCGCCGCGTCGACGAGATCCTTCGCCTCTTTCAGGCCGAGGCTCGTGAGCGAGCGGACCTCCTTGATGACCTGGATCTTCTTGTCACCGGCCGCCTGAAGGACCACGTCGAACTCCGCCTGCTCCTCGGCCTCCGCCTCGCCGGCCGCCGCGGCACCCGGGGCGGGCGCCGCCGCCACGGCGACAGGGGCCGCCGCGGTGACGCCGAATTTCTCCTCGAACTCTTTCAACAGCTCGGAGAGCTCGAGCACGGTCATGTTCGCGATCTCGTCGAGAATGTTCTGCTTCGTTGCCATCTGATCCTTTCCTTTCCGGAAATTCTGCTCGTTCGCCGTCGATCAGGCCGACGCGTCGCCCGACTCGGAGTCGTCCTCTTCGGCACCCTCCGCGGCCCCGTCGCCGCTTGGCTCTGACGACTTCGGTTCCTCTTCGGCGAGGACTTCGGACACCGACTCGGCCTCCGGCTCTGGCGTCACGGCCTCGTCTCGCTCGGCCGCCGCCGCCTCGCTCGCGGATGGCGCTTCGGCGACCGGTTCGGACGGTTCTTCCGCCGCCGCCTCCACGACCGGTGCGGCCGTCTCGGGCAGACCGCCGCGCTCTTCGATCAGCGCCGCGAGTGCGTAGGCGAACTTCTGTGGCACTGCGGCAAGGAGCCCTGCGAAGCGCTGCATCGGTGCGGCGAGCGCGCCCGCGATCTGCGCCAGCAGGACGTCCCTGCTCGGCAGGTCGGCGATCGCCGAGGTCTGCGCGGCGTCGATCAGCCCGCCTCCGACGACCGCGCCCTTCACGACGAGGCTCGGGTGTTGGCGGGCGAAGTCCTTCAGCGCCTTCGCGACTTGGGAGACGTCCCCGGTCACGAACGCGAGCGCTGTCGGTCCGGTGAGCAGCGCCTCGAGCTCTTCGAGGCCGCTCTCTTTCGCCGCCCGACGCACGAGCGTGTTCTTGTAGATCTTGTAATCGCCACCGGCTAGTGCGAGCGCCCGGCGGAGCACCTGGAGTTGTGAGACCGACAAGCCGCGGTACTCGGTGAGGATGGTGGCGTCGGAGCGACCGATTCGTTCGCGCACCTCGTCGACGACCGCGACCTTCTCTGGGCGTGGGGTGCGCACTTCGGTCTCCACGATCGCTCCTCTCGTCTTTCGTTCTCCGGTTCGCGCCCGTGCGTAGACGAGGGAGCAGAAGCTGCTCTACCGCCTCGTCAGGCTGGCTTTCGCCAATTACGCGCGCGTCGCGCACCGGATGTCTCAGGCTTGTTGCGGGTCATGCCCGCTGTGCGCAGAAAGATTACACGGGACCCGAGGGCGTCACGACGGCGACGATCGGTCAGGCCGTCTGCGCGAGCTCCTCGTCGGTGATGCGGATCCGGTTCGTGTCGATCGGCACCCCGGGGCCCATCGTCGAAGAAAGCGTGACCGAGCGAATGTACTTGCCCTTCGCGGCGGCTGGCTTCACCCGCTGCAGCTCGTCGAGCACGGCGCGCACGTTCTCCAACAGCGCCGTGCGCTCGAATGACGCCTTACCGACCGGAACGTGCACGTTTCCGACGCGGTCGGTCCTGTACTCGACGCGACCCGATCGGAACTCGCCGACCGCCCTTCCGATGTCGCTCGTCACCGTTCCCGTCTTCGGATTCGGCATCAGGCCGCGCGGCCCGAGCAGCCGGCCGAGCCGGCCGACTTGAGCCATCAGATCCGGGGTCGCGATGGCGACGTCGAAGTCGAGGAAGTTCTCCTTTTCGATCCGCGAAACAAGATCGTCGGCGCCGACGACGTCCGCGCCCGCCTGACGCGCCTCCTGGGCGGCCTCGCCCGCCGCGAACACCGCGACACGCACCTGCTTGCCGGTACCGGACGGCAACGAAAGCGAGCCGCGCACCATCTGCTCCGCCCGCCTCGGGTCGACACCGAGGCGCACCGCCAGCTCGATCGTTTCGTCGAACTTCGCCTTTGCCAGGCTCTTCACAAGGTCGACCGCTTCTGCGGGTGAATACAGCCGCTCTGGGTCGACGCTCTTTTTCGCGTCATCGAATCGCTTTCCGGCTTTCGTCATCAGATCAACCCCGTCCTAACCTTCCGCGGCTCAACGCGCGACCGAGATGCCCATCGAGCGGGCGGTTCCCTCGACCTGTTTCTTCGCCGAATCGAGGTCGTTCGCGTTCAGGTCCGGAAGCTTCGTCTTCGCGATTTCGGTGAGCTGGGCATCGGTGATCGTGCCAACGCCCTCCCGGCCAGCGAGGCCGGTTCCCTTCTCCACTCCCGCGGCCTCCCGCAACAACACCGCGGTGGGCGGAGTCTTCAGGATGAAGGTGAACGATCGGTCCTCGTAGATCGTGATCTCGACCGGGATGATCGTGCCGCGCATGTTCTCGGTGGCCGCGTTGTACTGCTTGCAGAACTCCATCGTCTGCACGCCGTGCGGACCGAGCGCGGTGCCGACAGGCGGCGCGGGGGTCGCCTGCCCGGCGGGCAGCTGGATCTTCACGATGGCGACGACGCGGCGGCGGGCCATTTCGGGTTTTGTCCTTTTCCTCTAGAGCTTCGCGACTTGGCTGAACTCGAGCTCGACGGGGGTCTCCCTCCCGAAGATGTTCACGAGCACCTTCAGCTTCAGCTGGTCTTCGTTGATCTCCGAGACGGTGCCGGTGAAGTCGGCGAAGGGGCCTTCTCTCACCCTCACGGTCTCGCCGACTTCGTACTCGAGGCGCGGGCGCCTCGCACGTGGCGGCTCGACGCCTTCTTCGCGCACCTGCAGGATCGACTCCACCTCGGCTCGTGAGAGCGGCGTCGGCTTGGTGCCCGGGCCGACGAAGCTCGTCACGCCGGGGGTCTGACGGATGACCGACCACGAGTCGTCGTCGAGCTCGGCCCGGGTGAGCAGGTATCCGGGGAAGACCTTGCGCTGCACGGTGACCTTTTTGCCGCCCTTGAACTCGACGACCTCTTCCATCGGAATGACGACCTCGTAAATGCGGTCCTCCATATTCATGGAGGCAATCCGGCTCTCGAGGTTCGACTTCACCTTGTTCTCGTAGCCCGCGTAGGTGTGGACGACGTACCACTGCCCCGGCCGGTCGTACGGGCTCGGCGGACGTGGCGGCGCGAGCTCCTCGTCTTCCTCCTCGTCGAAGTCCTCATCGGATTCGGCCTCCACGGCGGCCGAGAAGTCGGTTGACGGAGCCGGGCCGCCGCCGTCGGAGGGGCCCTCGTCGAGTGTCTCGGCGGTTTCGGTGGTGTCGCCCGCTTCGACGTCGGCGACCTCGATCGTCCTCGCGTCGGAATCTCCGCCGCTCTCGCCGTCGAGCGCGACGCGATCGTCGGGTGCGTCGGCGCTCGAGTCGCGTTCGCCGTTCGACTCAGGAAAGGAGTTCACGGTCTTTTAGTAGTAGCGATCTTTTGCTCTCGCCGCGTCAGTGCGGGAAGAGGAAGACAACGCCCTTTGCGAAGGCGTAGTTCAAGCCGAAGATCAACAGCGCGACGATGATCAGCGTCGTCAGCACGACGGTCGAGTAGTTGACGACCTCCTGGCGCTTCGGCCACAGAACCTTCGAGATCTCGCTGCGCACTTCGCGCAGGAAGTTCGCGACGCGAACAGGAATGCTCGGGCGCTGGCCCTCCGGGAGGCGGCGAGTAGGCGCCTGAGCCGGCGCGCGGCGGGTCGACGGCGCGCCGTCGGCGCCGAGCTGGCCCTGCCGCTGAAGCAGCCGTCTCGTCTCTCGGTTCACGTCATGTCCTTTGTTCGCCTCGGCGAGCAGGGCAGGAGGGACTCGAACCCCCAACCGCCGGTTTTGGAGACCGGAGCTCTGCCAATTGAGCTACTGCCCTAGGGGTGACGCGCTCATTCGGCGGGCGCGTCAAGTCCGCTCCGCCTCGGGCAACCCAAGCTAGCACCAGCCCAGATTGGCACCTTGGCGAGCGAGACCTTCACGCGTGCCGCTCGCGCAGTGTTCGTCGACGGGCGAAACCGACCACGACGAGCACCGCGACGCCCGCCCCGACCCCAGAGGCATACGCGAAGCGGTGGCGTCCGAGCGCGGCGCGCATCGCCTGACGCTCGGCGGCCTCGCCGACCGCCGCCAGCACCCCGCCGACAAGGCCCTCCGGAAGTGGGACCACCTCGTCTCGCAACTGGGCGAGCAACCGCAGGAGCTTCTTGTGCCGGGCGAGTTCGGCCTGGCAACGCAGGCAGTGCTCGATGTGGGCGACGAGCTCGGGGCGCGGCTCACCTCTCGAGTCGAGCTGGTTCTCGATCTCGCGAGCGACCGCCGCGCAGTCGAGCGCGACCGCGCTCGGGCTCCGCCGCCGGAGCCGTTCAGCTGGCGACCGCATCCAGAGCTCCGGGTGTTTGGTGAGGACGGGGGGCGGGTCTCCGCCCCCGGGCCGTGATCGATGTGTCGGCGCTCAGCGTGTCCTTCAACTGACGTCGCGCCCGGTGCAGGCGTACCTTCGACGCGGACTTCGAGATCCCGAGGCTTGCTGCGATGTCCGAATGTCCGAATCCATAGACGTCGTGCAGGACGACCGGCGCACGAAGCGCGGGCGAGAGGCGATCGAGCGCGTCCTTCAGGCGAAATCGTTCGTCGACTCGCAGGATGAGGCCGTCGCTTCCCGCCTCCATCTCGTCGGAGGCGGCGACGGATTCCGCGACCGGCGCGAGCAGCGCGACCTCCCGGCGGCGCTTCGATCGGTGGTGGTGCGTCGCCGAGCAATTCGCGACGATCCGGTGCAGCCAGGTCGTCACCAAAGCGTCGCCTCGAAATCGCGAGATCGACCTGAACGCGCGTAGGTATGCCTCCTGGACGACGTCGGATGCGTCGTCTTCGTTCCCGGTCAAGCGCAGCGCCAGTCCGTGCACCTCGGTCGAGGTGCATTCGACGATCGCGTTGAATGCATCGACATCACCGTCGCGCGCCCGCGCGACCAGCTCGTCGAGGTCCTCGAGGGACGCAGGGCGTAGGCGCAGGCGCGCCGTACCCGGTTCCGGAAGGATTACCGGGTCTCCTTGTGGAGGGTGTGACGGCGATCGAAGCGGCAGTACTTGCGCATCTCGATCCGCTCCCGATCGTTCTGCTTGTTCTTCGTCGTGATGTAGTTGCGGCGCTTGCACACCTCGCACTCGAGGGTGACCTTGACCCGCTTCTCGTTCTTCGCCATCTCACTTCCTCGTCAACTCGTGGCCACGGCCGGCTCAACAGCCACGGTGGTAGCGGCGGCCGGACTCGAACCGGCGACCCCACGATTATGAGCCGTGTGCTCTAACCAACTGAGCTACGCCGCCTTCGGCCAACGAGGTTATCCGACCGGTCGCGGACAGCTTGTGGTCGCCGAAGTCGAACCCGAGTTGGCAGCCGTCCCTCCGGAGTACACCGCCGCCCACGGAGACCGAGTTACCTCGGTCGCCGTGGGCGGCGGTGCCTGCTTGCCCAGCTCCGCCAGAAAACGAGCGAGCGGGCGTCGTCTGTTAATCGCCGGATTGCTGGTCGGACCAACCTTGGTTGTTCTGGGAGTCCTTCACCCCGTGGTCGTAGAACCCGTGTGGCGCGAAATCGAAGCGGTTGAACGCGAGAACGACTGTCGCCGCGAGCGGCGAAGTTCCCGACGTCCCGATCGCCAAGATGACGTCGCCTTGCGTGAGATCGGTCACCGTCGCGCCAGTCACCCCGTTCAACACGATCGTCGCGGATGAGGCGTCGACGAGAATCGGGGTGCCCGTGAACATCGCGTTTTCATCACCTTGACCCCATGAATAGGAATCGTCTCGATAACCGGGAGTCCAGATCGCGAGGGTGTCGCCTGAAACGGTCTGCAAGATTCCCTTCGCGATCGTCGGCGGCGTGCTGAAGGCATAAATGGCCGCCGCGAGAACGATGTCGTTCGCGCTCGTTCCGAGCACGACAACCGTCTGTCCGGCTGCGATCTGCGAAGCCGTCGCCGCGGCACCGTCGAGGGTGACCGTCGCCTGGCTGTCGTCAACGATTGCCGGTTCGACGTAATCGCTCATGTGGTCGCCCTCACCGAACGCGGTGCGGTCGACGATCACGAGAGTCCCACCGACTTCGGTCACCTGACCGACGATCGCCATCATGGGCGTGGAACTCACTGTCGCCGACTGGGCCTCGAGGTCGTCCGAGGATCCGTCTTCGAACACGTTCCCAGATAGGCGCGCGATCTCTCCGACGCTAAACGGCCGCCCGCGGTGTCGAAGATTCGACCGTCTCGTCGTGAACTCATGGATGCGAGCCCTATCGACGTGCACAGACAGTTCGTCGTGGCGCACCGATCGTCCGGCGACGACACCTTGCTCGACGAACAGGTTCACCGTGTTCGCATTCGCCGCGGAGACGATCCCTGTCACATGAAAGTGCGCGACGGACGCAGCGCTGTTCTTCGCCTCGCGGTTCGCCGCGGAGGCACTCGGCGCGATCAGTGCCGCGACGCCGGCAATAACAAGCGTCGCGCCGAGAGCCACTCTCAACGCGAGACTCGGACCGGTGGACCCTTCGAGGAGTGCTCTACGGCTCATCGATGACCTCCCTTTCGGCCTGTCTGCCTAAACGGCCGCGCCGGCATCACCGTCGAGCGCGGAATCGACACCAACCTCTCCATCGGTACTCAAAATCAGTTCGCGGACAGAAGGTGCGAACGGATTGACAGAACGAATAACACGCAGATACGAAAGAGACGTTCGCTCTGCATTAAGACGGTGTGAGGACTCGACGCCGCGCGCCGCTTCGATGCCGAAGTCGCGCTACGTGTCTGGCACAGATGTGGAAACGAGAGCCCCCTGTCGGAATCGAACCGACGACACCAGCCTTACCATGGCTGTGCTCTGCCGACTGAGCTAAGGGGGCGACGCGGCGACAGCTGCCTCCCGACGCGGCGATGATACCCGGCCACGCCGAGACGACTTCGAGGAAGGAGACTGCGAGTTGGAGATCCGCGTCGCGCGCGTCGGGGACGCCGAAGCGATCCGGTCGATCTACAACGCCGAGGTCACGGGCTCGATGGTCACCTTCGACCTCGTCGAGCGGAGCCCGGAGGACCAGCGCGCGTGGATGGCGGTGCACTCTGGCGTTTACGCGGTGTTGGTCGCGGAAATCAACGGTGAGGTCGTCGGCTTCGCCTCACTTTCGCCATACCGCACGAGGCCGGGGTACTCGACGACAGCAGAGGACTCCGTCTACGTCGCGCGCTCGCATCGCGGCGAGGGGACCGGCAAGGCGCTGCTCTCGGCGCTCGTCGATCAGGCTCGTCTGCACGGCTTTCACTCTCTGATCGGACGCGTTGTTGGCGACCACGAAGCGTCGATCGCGCTTCATCGAGCGTGCGGCTTCCAGGTGATTGGGATCGAGCGCGAGGTCGGGAGGAAGTTCGGGCGCTGGCTCGACGTCTGCCTAATGCAGGTGCTTCTTTGAGACGGTCATCCCGTCAGCCGGTTTGGGCGAGCTCTTCTCCGGGCGGGAACAGGTGGCGGAACTTCGGTAACAGGTAAGCCGTTGCGATGAGCGCGAGCACGAGGGCGGCACCGATGATGAGCGTCGGATGCGCGGCCGAAAGGTCTCGCAGGAGGTCGCGTCCACCGGGCATCTGAAGGAAGCACGAGACGCCCGAGAAGAAGATAAGCACTCGACGGACGCGTCCCTCCGCCACGAGCGCCAGGAAGACGAAGCCCCACGACGCGTACCACGGTTGCACCACCGGACCGAGAAGTACAAACGCGAACAGGCTCCATCCCATCGCTCGTGCTGGCCCGATCCGATCCGAGCGCATGAGCAAGCGCAGCGCGATCACGAACGCCAACGCGAAGGATGTGCCGCGCGTCACGGTGAGCAGGAGGTGGGTGTGTTGCCCGAGCCCGATCGTGTGGGCGAGGTGGCCGAACGCGAGACCAACCCCGGTCGCGGGATCGAGCCACGATCGCACCACATCGGGGTTCGTCAGCCCGGAGATCCATCCCCACCCGAGCCCGATCCCCTCTGAGACCCCGGCCATCGTCGCAAGGGCGAGGATCAATGCGGTCGCTGTGGGTCGTATCCGCTCCCGAATACTGCGACCTTGACCGAGCCACTCCCATCCGATGTAAAGGGCGCCGATGATCGCCGGTACTTTCACCGACGCGGCGAACCCGCAAACGATGATCCCCCACACAGGATGACCACGCCGTGAGAGGGCGAACCCCGCGGTGAGCAGTCCGATCATCAGCGCGTCGTTGTGCGCACCGGCGATCAAGTTCAAGATGATCAAAGGATTCAGTACCGCAAGCGCGAACGCCGTCGATTCGTCGCGCCCGAACGACTTCGCGATGGCGGGTAGGGAGACCGCCATGAGCACGACACCCAAAAGCTCGAGCATTCGTAACCCGACGACTGACGCGAGGAGGTTGTGATGCGCGAGGGTCACGATCCAGCCGTCGATGACGAGGAACATCGGGCCGTAGGGCGAGGTGACGTTTCCCCACAACGGATCGGCGAGTCGCGAAAACGAGGTTGCGCCGATGACATTCGTTCCGTAGAGATACGGATTGATGCCGTGGCTCATCATCTCGCCTTGGGCGGCGTACGCATAGACGTCCTTGCTGAACAGCGGCGCGACGAAAAGCATCGGCAGCACCCACGCGACGAAGACGGGAACGAGGCGCGCGACGGGAAAGCCGCGGTGCGTGCTGACGATCTTCACGACGTCGTACCAGGCGCCGATCATCAAGAACATGCCGCCATAGACGGCGATCACGCCGAGGAACAGCCCCTGACCGGGCGCGGGTTGGTAGCCCGCGACCGCGGGCTGTGGTGGTATGCCAAAGAACCACGCACCGGGCAGTTTGGACGTGAACGGCGAACCCTGCTGGGTGGCACCGAGGAAGATCGCGACTGACGCGACGAATCCCATGATCGCGGATCGCCACAGCGCAACGCCCAGTTTCGTCACGCCCGGCACGTACGGCTCGCTCGCCACCACCGGTCGACGCCAGCGGGCAAAGCGCGAATCGACGCGCGAGCGAAGCGCGTTCAGCCAACGCCAGTTGTAGGAATAGTCGGAAACGAAGACACGCCCGAAGAGCGCGAGGACACCATTCGACGTCGCCGTCGCGTCGACTCGATCTTCCGTGTCCCGAGACGCCTCTACCTTGAGGTCGGTTCCTCCGGACGACACGCCGCGATCCTACAAAGCGAACCTTTGGCTGCGCTGGGGCGGCGGCCTTTTTATCTGATCCCGCCGCATGAGCGGACCGTTCGGTACGTTCGCCTCAATGCCCGGATCCCGAGGTCCGACGAGTTGGCCTCTCGCGCGCTCCCCGCTCGCCGGAGCGATGTGACACGCCTTCGTCAACGCCGCGGCGATCTCATCGCACTCGCTGTGTTGATCGGGATCCCGCTTCTCGTCTTCGGCGTGCCCGCGGCGGCCGGCTACCCCCTGCTCACCGGCGACAACGTGATTCAGAACTACCCACTGAGGGTGCTCGCGGGCGAGATCCTCTCCCACGGCCACCTCCCCGTGTACAACCCGTTCGCCTGGGCGGGCACCCCCCTCCTCTCTTCGGCCAACTCGACCGTCGCTTTCCCCGACGTGGCGCTCTTCGCGTTCTTGCCCGGGATCGTCGCTTGGGTCGCCGTCGAGGTGATCGCATTCGCCGGAGCCGCGGTCGGTCTCTACGTGTTCTTGCGATCAGAAGGGCTCGACCCGCTGCCCGCAGGTCTCGGCGGCGCGATCTACGGGCTCGGCGGTTACGTCTCTTCCCAGGCGATTCACCTCGACGTCGTACAGACGGCGGCGAGCTTCTCCTGGGTGCTCGTCGGACTGCAGCGGATCGGGCGCGGCGGGGGGCGCCATTTGCTCGCGTGGACGGCGCTTCTCGCCGCGGCGGTCGCGGCGGCCGGGCTCTCCGGCAATCCGGAGTCGGAGTTCTACGCCGCGGTCGGTGCTGCGGTCTTTGCGATCTCGGTCGTCGCCTCGAGCCGCCACCGGGCGCGATCCGCCGCGCTGGTCGCGATCGGCACCTTCGTCGGCGCGCTCATCGCTTCGGTTCAGGTGATTCCCGCCGAGCGATTCGTCTCCATCTCGCAGCGCGCGTCCGTCCCGTTCTCCTATCTCAGCCGGGGCTCGGTGCGGCCGGCCGAGCTCTCTTTAGTCGTGCTCCCTCATCTCCTCGGCGGTGGGCTGATCGGAGTCCGTCACTACGTCGGCGGAGCGAACCTCGCAGAGATCGATGTCTACCCGGGTCTCATCGCGCTCGTTGGCGTCGTCGCCCTCACCTTTTTCTTCAACTCTCCGAACGCGTCGCGCATCCGTGTCTGGTACTTGATCGGAGCGATCGGGCTCGTCGTCGCGCTCGGCCCGGCGACGTTCCTCCCCCACGTCTCGCGCCATCTGCCGGTCGTCGGAATGAGCCGATTGCCGAGCCGGGCGCTCGTCTTGCCGGCCGCCGCGTTCGCGGTGATCGGCGGGTTCTGGTGTGCGGAGTTCCTAGAACCCGGCCTACCCCGTCCGAAGCGCCGCTCGCCTTCGCGACGCGCGCACGGACTCGAACTGGCTGCCCAACTCATGCCGACGGTGGCGGTCGTCGGACTCGTCATCGCGACGATCGCCGGCGGTCGGCGATTCGCACGCGAGGTCGCCGGGCAACCCATCGAATCCTGGACACTGGCGCACGTTGCGCCGTATCTCGCGATCGCGTGCGCGCTCGCGCTGTTGGTGACGGCCGTCGTCGTCATTGGCCCGCGTCTTTCGCCAAGACGACGAGCTGTCGCGCTCGTGAGCGTGGTCGTGCTCGACCTCTTGGTCTTCACCGCGAATCAGACCTCTCTCGCGCCGATCCGACTGAAAGACCTCGGACAACCGAACCGCTACGAGTCGGCGCTACGACGGATCGTCGGTCCGGAGGGCCGATTCGTGATCGTCGATCAGGGGCGCGGGGGCCGATACGTCCTCAATGACTTGGGCGCGCCGAACCTCAACGTCTTTTTCAAGATCGCGAGCGCCCAGGGCTACGGCTCACTGACGTGGGGCCCGTACGCGACGGCGACGGGCACCCACAATCAGGACGCCGCGTCGCCCTCCGCGTTCTCGACCGATGTATTTGACAGCCTCGACGTGCGCGCCGTGCTCGCGTTGGACTCGTCGTTCGAGAGCGCTCCGAATCCGATCGGCGGAGATCCGATCGGCGTCAGTCGGTTCGCCACCACGACGCGCTACTTCGGAGCGTTCGTCGACGTGCGCTCGATTTGTGTCGGCTTCGGCTACACGCCCGTCCGTGAAGTCGCGACGTACGAATCAGAGGTTCGCTTCGTCGGTGGTGACACCACGTCGAGCGTGCACTTTTCACGCGCCTCTTGCGGTGTGAAGGCCGAGTGGATCCACGGCGAGCGAGCAGTCGGGATTGTGTTCCCGAGGGCGCCCTCTGGCGTTGCGACGATCGATGCCACGGTGACGACGGCGAAGGGCCGAACCTTTGGCCTCGACGGACCGCTCTCTTCGACGGTCACCTCCCCGCACTGGCTGGAACTCGGAAGAATCGGCCCGTACTTCGTCTTTCGCAACGCCGACGCGTGGCCCCAGCTCAGCGGGTTCTCCCCCGCGACCGGCCGCCGAGTGGCCCTCGTCGCGCACGTCGCTTCCGAGTCAGCGTGGACGCCGACCGAGATCGTCGACATCTCGGTCTCACAGAAGACCCTCCTCGTCCGCGACGTCGCCGCGATCCCCGGTTGGACGGCCCAGATCGATCACGACGGAAAGTTCGAGACCGACGTCGTGCGGCGAGACGGCGTCGTGCAGGCGATCGACGTCCCAAAGGGCGAGTCCGTCGTGACATATCGCTATGACGCGCCCGGGCTCAGCCTCGGGGAGGACCTCGCGCTCGGCGGTGTCGTCTTGTGGCTCGCGCTCATCGCGCTCGACCGACGAGTGGGAAGTGCACGCGCGGCCCTGGCGTCCGAGGAGAGCGCGCCGCGAGATCGCGCCCGTGACGAAACGGCAGATCCAACAAATTGAAAAGCACGAGCGCAACGGCCGCCGCGCTCAGTACGTACCACGGCCAGGGTCCGAGGAGCCGCAGCAACGTCCACTCCCTCGGTGGTGATCGAAGGAACATGTAGTCAGCGCCGGTCGTCGCGTCGATGAGGCCGACGAACGCGGTGTACGCGGCGGAGATCCAAAAGACCCTCGACACCGCGCCGCGCCGCGGCACAAGTTCGAGGCCGACGACGAGGAAGACCGCGGCAAAGACGATGCCGAGATGACCGATCAGGTATTCGAAAAAGACGAGGTGCGGGAAGGCAACCGAGAGGTCGGGCGTGAGGACCGCTTGCAGCGTCCCAGCGAGGCCGATGAAGTACGTGAGCTCGACGAGAAGTGGCACCTGGAAAAAGCACGCCACTGAGGCGACGACGACGCCGATGTTGCACAGCGCGAGGGGGAGAGAGGTCTTCGCCGACCACGTCCCAGCGAGCCCGAGCCCGACCGAGTATGCAACGACGTCCCAGGCCAGCGCGACGCCGATTCCCCACGCGACGTACCGGCGCCAGGGTCCAGGGCGGCGACGCGCCGCGATCGAGAGCGCCGCGCAGCCCAACGCCGCCGCCGCGACGACTGACCAGTAGGCGGCCGGTGAAACCACTGCGATCACGCGTCTATCCTGCCGTTTTGTCTGTCGCCGCGTGCGCGGCCGCTGACGGTTCGGAACACGCGCGCCTTTCGTGGCCGGGGGAAAGTCTCAGCGCAACCTCAGCCGGCCCGAAGCGGACAATGATGGGACCCGGTCAGCCTGGTTGGTGGCGCTTGGCGCCGCTCACCGACACGACAGGAGCATGCGGCCACGCGCACCGTCGAGCCTGACGTCGTAAAGACCGACGAGTCTTCCGAGGCACCGCCGCCTCGGCGCCGAGGTAGCGGCGCCCGCGGCTCGGGCGCGCACACCCCCAACCGACCTCGCGACGGCGCGGCCCGCGGTTCCACCCCACACGCGCGCGCGGCGATCGGTTGGTTGAGTTGGCGCGCCCACCGCGATCGGGTGCGACGGAAAAAGGCCCGCCGCCGCGCTCGCCGATTCTGGCCGGGACGCCACCCGAAGGCCGCCCTTGCGATCCTCATCGTGTTGTTACTCACGCCCGTCTGGGTGTCGCTCGGCAATGCGCTGACGAACCCGGCGCTCGGCCTCAGCCTGCCGGCGCGCGCCGCGGAATGGGCGCGCGACAACGGCGGGGCGTCGATCGTCGCTTCGATCGAGAACTGGTGGTACTCGCACCACCCGCCGCCGGTCGGCGGCAAGCCGAAGGCGGCCGCCATCCCGAGGACCAGCACCTCGCGATCGATCGTTCGCGTCACCGTTTCCGCGCTCCCAAAGCCGGCAACCCTCGTTCCGTTCGCCTCGCCCGCACTCCCAGGCGAGGGGAAGTGGATCCCCGCCGGACGCCCGGTCGAAGGGACGCCGGCGATCTACACGACCTTCATGCGACCCGACGCCATCCACACGAGCGTCGTCGACGGCGTCGCGTGGATGGATATGAAGCTGTTGCGGGCGACGTTGTATTCGGGGAGCTACGTCCCAGGCGGAGGTCCGTACAAGTACACGGCACCGGTCCAACCCTCGGCCACGCGCACCCTCGTCGCGACCTTCAACGCCGGTTTCCGTATGCAGGACGCGCGGGGCGGTTACTACACCCAAGGAAAGACGATCTCCCCGCTTCGCCCGGGCGCGGCGTCATTCGTCATCTACAAGAACGGCTCAGTACAGATCGGCGCGTGGGGAAGCCAGGTGCAGATGACGCCGACCGTTGACTCCGTCCGACAGAACTTGGTCCTGCTCGTGAACAACGGCCAAGTGGTCTCGGGTCTCAACGCCAACGACACCTCGGTGTGGGGCTACACCCTCGGCAACCAGGTCTACGTGTCGAGGTCGGGCGTCGGGATCACGAAGAACGGCGCGCTCGTGTACGTCGGCGGTCCAGACCTCAACATCACCGACCTCGCCACCCTTCTCGTACGCGCCGGCGCCCTGCGGGCGATGGAGCTCGACATCAACACCGACTGGGTGAATTTCGCCAGCTTTGATCCTTCGTCGCCGAACGGGCTCGCGAATCCCGCCAACGCGACCGACCTCCTCCCGCTCGCCGACATGTCGGGGCCACCGACGCGCTACTTCGTTTCGTGGTGGGCGCGCGACTTCTTCACGATCTCGGCGCGCGCGTTCTCGAAGACGCGCTGATCCGACGAGCGGCGTACTACCGCTTGATCTGGCGAAAGATCGCCCGCGGGACGAAGCGAACCGCCAAAAAGAGCCACCGCAGATACGGCGGGACCCAGACGACCTCTGATCGCGTCTCGAGCCCGCGAATGATCGCCGCGGCGACGGTCGCGGCGTCGACGGCGAAAGGCAGCTGGGTCCGTCCGGCCGTCATCTTCGTCCGAACGAAGCCCGGACGCACGACAGTTACTCGCACCCCGGTGCCCGAAAGGGCGTCGCCGAGTCCTTGCGCGAAGCCATCGAGCCCGGCTTTGGCCGCGCCGTAGACGAAAGTCGCCCGGCGGACCCGCACGGCCGCCACCGAGGAAAGGACGACGATCACCCCGGTGCCTTGCGCGACTAGCAGCTTCGCCAGCGCGAGCGTGACCGCCGCCACGGCGGAGAAGTTCACCGTGAGGGATTCGGCGACACTCGCGGCGTCGAGTTCGTCGAGCTCGGAGGTCCCGAGAATCCCTGCCGCCACCAGGACAACGTCGATCTCCCCGAGCCGCTCGCGAGCGCGGCGAGCGAAGTCGTCGAGGCCCGAGGTCTCGGCGAGGTCGAGATGCTCGGCTTCCGCGAACTCGACGCCTTCGTCACGGAGGCTCTTCGCAACCGACTCCAAGGCCGCGTCGTTGCGCCCGGCGAGGAGGACGCGCCGCAGCCGCCTCTTCGTGAGGAGTCGGAGGGTCGCGACGGCGATATCGGAGGTCCCCCCGATCACGAGCGCCGACTGCGGCATGCCCGTCGCGTCGATCACTTATTTTCCTTTCCTGGACGGTAAGAGTCCACAAGACCGAGGCGCCGCCCGAGGTCGGACGAGAGCACGCCTTTGGGATCGAGACGGTCGCGCACGGCGCGCCACTCATCGAGTCGTGGGTACATCTGCGCGAGCAGCTCGGGACGGAGGCGACCATCCTTCGTGAGGTAGACGCGCCCACCGGATTCGGCGACCGCCAGGTCGAGATCGTCGAGGATCTCAGCGAGGCCGAGGGTGCCGAGCGGCAGGTCGAGCGCCAACGTCCAGCCCTCTATTGGAAACGAGAGATGCCCTGGATCCTGCGGGCCGAAGCTCTTCAAGACGGTAAGGAACGACGCGATGCGCGCCGAGCTCAGCCGCTCGAGCACGAGACGCAGCGCGTCTTCGGCTCCGAAGGGAACGACGAATTGGTACTGCGTGAATCCGCGCCCGCTGTAAAGGACATTCCAACGCCCGACGGCGTCGAGCGGGTGGAAGAACACGGGGATGGATTCGAGGTGTCCGACGCTGTGCTTCGGCGCTTTTCGGAACCACAGCTCGTTGAACGCCGCGACGGTGGCCGCGTTGAGGAGTGACACCGGGGGCGTCGCCGGGATCGAGATCGGGCGGCGCGGCCCGTAGGCGAGGGGCTCCTTCGCGTCGCGCCGAGAAAGCTCGTCTCGGCGCGCGTGGTCCCCGCGAGACAGGACCGCCCGGCCGAGGTGATCCCCGCTCGCGAGCGCGTCCACCCACGCCACCGAATAGCGGTACTTCCCGTGTTCGGATTCCAACATCGCGAGGCACACGTCGAGGTCGTCGACGCGATCGGTGTCGACGCTCATCTTCGAGGTCTCGATCGGGATCGTCCGCATCGTCGCGTCGAGGACGACTCCGGTGAGCCCCATTCCCCCACACGTCGCCCAGAACTCCTCGGCGTGATCCAACGGCGTGCAACAGACTGTGCCCGAAGGGGTTCCAAGCGTGAACTGCTGGACGTGCGCGGAGATCGCGCCGTCGACGTGGTGGTTCTTCCCGTGGATATCGCTCGCGATCGCCCCGCCGACGGTGATGAAGCGGGTGCCGGCGGAGACCGGCACGAAGCGACCTTGCGGTACGAGCTCGCGGATCAGCGCATCGAACGAAACCCCGCCTTCTACGCGAACCGATCCCGAGGAGTCGACCGGGTCGATCTCGTCGAGCGCCGTCAGGTCGAGCACCGTTCCGCCCGCGCACTGCGCGGCATCGCCGTATGAGCGCCCGAGTCCTCGCGCGATGAGGCGTCCGTTCGCCGGCGCGAGCAGCGACTCGATCTCCGACGCGCTCGTCGGGCGCGCCACCGTCGCCGCCGACACGTTCGAGCGGCCCCAACCGGCGAGCAATTCGCGGCTATCCACGTCGCTCACCCGTACACGCCGATTCCGACCAAGACCAACCAGATGAGCGCGAAGGCCTGGAGACCCCGATCGGAGAGTGCCAGCTCTTCGGGCTCGCCACCGCGTCCCTTCTCGATCGCGAGCTCGATCGCCAACACCGCGAGCGCGAAGGGGATAATCGAGAGCTCGAACCAGATGACGTCGTCACCCTGCCCGGCAGGGCGAAGGTGAGAGGCCCGCTCGAAGGCCCATAAGCAGTACGTCGTCACGGTGACCGAAATCGCGATCAGCCGGACCGAGTTCATGAACATCCGCGGGTACGCGCCAAGCGACGACCGGTGCGAGACCTGCTGTTCGCCGAGGACCGCCTGCTCGGACGTGCGCTTTCCGGCGACGACCAAGAGCGCGCCAAAGGACGTCATGACGAGGAACCACGGCGAGATCGCGACGTGGCACGCCGCGCCTCCGGCGACGGCGCGCAGGGTAAACCCCGACGCGACGAGCGCCATCTCGACGAGCGGCACCCGCTTCAGCCCGAATGTGTACGCGAGGCTCAGGACGAGATAGGTCCCGATTATCTCGAGCAGCGCCAGGGCCAACAACGCCGCTGCCACACAGGCGAGCGCCGCCAGTACGGCCGCAGCGACGATCGCCGCACGCACCGGCAGAGCTCCCGAGGCGATCGGACGGTGGCGTTTCAACGGGTGGACGCGGTCGGATTCCCGATCGACGACGTCGTTGACGAGATACACCGCAGACGCCGCGGCGGAAAAAATGACAAATGTCGCGGCGGTACGGCCGAATGGCACGATGCGATCGATCACCCCGGCGGCGGCTGGCGCCGCAACGACGAGGCCATTCTTCAACCACTGGCGCGGCCGAATGGCACGGACGAATACGCCAATGCGACTGGCATCGCTCGATTCCGGTCCGAGCGCGCCGAACGGCGAACGGCGCGAGTTCGCGCTCAGAATCGCGCGTCGAGATCGAGTGGGGATCATCGCCACGAACTCGCGCCTCCTAGAGGGCCCTTTTCCGCGTCATCCGCGTTGGCGGGGAACGGCGCGGCTCGGTACCGAACACGATGCTAGGCATCGGGCCGTCGGTGCCATCACGGATGACCCGGGGACACTCGTCAGGCGAAATGGTCGATCCTCATGAACGCAGGCGATCGAGTGCCGACTGCAGAGAGTACAGGTACGCCTCGGAGGTGTACGTGGCGCCCGAGATCGTCGCGACGTTCGTCGACTGGGCCTGGAGAACCTCGCTGCGCAGGACCGGGAGCACCTGCTGCGCGAGCGACTGCGAATACGGCTCCGCCGTGCGCAGCCCGACCGTGGAGAGGTCCGCGATCCGCCCCGCGCTCGCGGTGACCTTCACCGCCAGGACGCCGTAGCCGTACTGCTCGCTCGATCCGAGAGCGACGCCGTTGCGCAGGGGCTTTTGCGAGGAAGGCTTGTGAGACGAACTCGCCGATGAGGTCGCGGCGTGTGACGCATGGTGCTGGCGCGACGCGCTGGCGATCGGCGAGCGCGACCCGTGGACCGCGAGCACGATCCCGAGCCCGGCAGCCGCGGAGACGACGGCGGTTGCGAACTTCCTCATCGGCTGGTTCGACTCCCCTTCGACGCGGCTCGCTCACGGACAGGTCGCGACGTCGCGCAACTCATAACGCATACACCTCGTAGTGGATCGCGTCCTTCGGGACTCCGAGATTCGAGATCGCCGAAACCGCACGTTCGACGAAGTCCTCCGGGCCAGAGACGTAGACGTCTCTTCGGGCGAGGTCCGGAACGAGCTCGGCAAAGCGGTCGAACCCGATCGTGGTCCGCGATCCAACGAGCTCATGCATCCGGCCGTGACGCTGCCGCACAAGTTCGGCGACCTCTCCGGAGAGTACGAGGTCGTCCTCGCTCGAGGCCCGCAAGACGACGACGGGGTCCGTGCCGAGCGGCAAATCCTCCAACAGCGCTCGGACCGAGGTGACTCCGATCCCCCCGGCGAAGCACGCGACCTTCTTCCGGCGCCTCGCGTACGCGGTGAACGCCCCGTACGGGCCCTCGATCGCGACCTTCGTCCCCGGACGGATCTTCGCCACAGCCGACGTGAAGTCACCGACGTTCTTCACGGTCAAACGCAGATACGGGGGATTCGGGCGCGCGGAGATCGAAAATGGGTGTGCCTGCCACCACAACTTGCGAACGAGGAATCGCCACTCGAAGAACTGACCGCCCGAGACCGCGAGCCGTTCGACGTTGCGTCCCTTGCAGATGACGGAAACGACGCCGGGTGATTCTGGACGGACCTCGACGACGGCGAGCCGGTGACGCAGCGACCGGAGGACCGGAAGTCCGATGCGATACACGAGCACGAGTCCCACGGTGCCGAACCACAAGATCCCCCAGAACACCCGGGTGATCGGGTGATTGATGAACGAGGGTCCGAGCACGATCACATGCGCGAAGGCGAGACCGAGCGCGAGATACATGAAGAGGTGGATCGCCCACCAACGTTCGCGGGGAATGCGACTGCGGATCTGGTAGATCGAGATGATCGCGATCGCGACCAAGATGAAGAACCCGATCGTCGCCACAAGGACGTCGGGGAACGATCTCAAGAGCGTGCCGATCTCGTGCCAGACGCCCTTGTGCGCCGCCTCCGCATATCCGATCGTGAGCAGCACGACGTGCGCGACGATGAGCGAGATCGGCCACGGCGCGATGCGGCGGTGCCAGCGCAGCAGCCCGTCTTGGCCGAGGACACGCTCAACGTAGGGAACGCGCGAAACGATCAGCACCATCACGAGCGCGAGGTACGTGCCGGCGAGTCCCGTGATGCTGCCGAGGAATAGTGCCAGCCCACCGGTAGCGCGGATCTGGCCCCAGCTCTCGGTCGTGATCGCTGTGGCGATGGTCGCACCGAATCCGAAAGCGAGCACGACCACCGCGAGGGTGACGAGAAAAGGCCTCGGTGCTGGCGATCGCGGCGACGAGAGTCGTCCCTCACGCGACGTCCTTTGTGCCGCAGCCTTAACGGCGCCAGCCGTCATCGGCTCGCCTTTGCACCGTGACCCACGGCGACACGGTAACTTTTCCCTGGTCAGGGGTATCGAAGGGAACGGTAAAAATTCGTCCAAGCCGCCAAGGCACGCCGTTTGCCACGCGAAACTCTGATCCCGTGGCGCATCCTCATCTCCTGGCGCCTCGAATAGGCGCGCCTTTCGACTCCAAGGAACTCCGATGAAGGTGCTCGTCGTCGAGGACGACAGGGCGATCGCCGAGCCGCTTTCGATTGGGCTTCGCCGCGAGGGGATGGAGGTCGACCTCGTCGCGACCGCGGCCGAAGCGCTCGCTGCTCCACCGAGCGATCTCGTGTTGCTCGATCTCTCGTTGCCCGACGGGCACGGCTTCGAGGTCTGCCGCGAGCTTCGCCGCCGCTCTTCGGTTCCGATCATCATCTTGACCGCCCGCGACGACGAGATCGACCGCGTCGCCGGTCTCGAGATCGGTGCCGACGACTACGTCGTCAAACCCTTCGGCTTCCGAGAGCTCGTCGCGCGCATCCGTGCAGTGATCAGGCGCACCTCCGCGCAACCGAGCGTGACGGATCCCCAGGAGATCGGCGAACTCGAGATCGATCGTCGCTCCCATCGCGTGCGCGTGCTGGGCGAGGAGATCGCGCTCACCCCGAAGGAGTACGACCTTTTGTCACTCCTCGCGACCGATCCAGGAAAGATGGTCACCCGACGCGAGATTCTCGCCGGAGTTTGGGACCCGCACTGGTACGGAACGTCGAAGACCGTCGACGTCCACATCGCGTCGCTTCGCCGCAAACTCGGCCACCCGGAGTGGATCGAGACGAGCCGCGGCGTCGGTTTCCGCCTCGCCGTTCCCCAATGAGGCGCCGGCTCCTCGCTGGCTTCCTCGCTTTCGCGGTCGTCGCGCTCGTCGCCATCGAAGTTCCGTTCGGCTTGAGCCTTGCCGCGAACGCGCGATCGAGCGCGCTCGCCGAATTGCGGAGCGACGGAGACTCTCTTGGGCTGCTCGTGGGTGCGGCACTCGAGGCGCACGATGTTGCCGACGCGCAGGCGCTCGTCGCGCACTTCGCGCGCGTCGAACACGCGACGGTGATCATCTCGACGAACGGCAAGAGGACGTTCGCAACCGGCCGCCGAGCTCCAGAAGAACTCGCCGACCCCGCGACGAAGCACATTCTCGCCGAAGCCACCCGCGGCAAGGCTTCGGGCGAGGAGGGAGGTAAGGACCCAGACGACGATTTGCTGTACGCCGCGCTTCCGGTTGTCCCCGCCCAAACGAGCGTCCGCGCGACTTCGTCGACAAAGGACCAGTCCACGTTCACGACCGTGCTGCTCGTCGCAGTTCCCGCGGCCAAGATGCAATCTCGGATCGCCCACGACTGGACGGAACTCGCGATCTTCGGAGCGGTCCTCCTCGTGCTGGCAGCGTTGGCCGGCACCTTCCTCGCGCGTGCTCTGACGAGAGGGCTTGCGGCAATTGATTCCGCGGTCGCGTCGATCGGCGCTGGCAGGTTGTCCGAGCGCGTGCGCCTCGACAATGGACCTCGTGAGCTGACGAGCCTCGCGACGAGCGTGAACGAGATGGCCGCGCGCCTCGACGAGCTTTTGCAAGCCCAGCGCGAGTTCGTCGCCGACGCCTCGCACCAGTTGCGGACACCGATGACAGCGCTTCGCTTGCGTCTCGAGAACCTCGAAGAGTCGCTGCGGGATGACGATCGCGCCGAGCTTTCGGCGGTGATCACGGAGGCGGACCGGCTCTCCCGGGTGGTGGACGGTCTTCTCGCGCTCGCTCGAACAGAGGGAGCGCGACCCAAGCGAGAAGCGATCGACGTCGGCGAGGCTCTGAGAGAGCGTTCGGAGGCTTGGGGCGCGCTCGCCGAAGAACGCCGCGTGAGCGTGGTCGGACCCGACGCCGAAGCGGTCGCGCCCGAGTCCGCACGAGCTCTTCGCGCTCTCGTTTGCCCCGGGTACCTCGAGCAGATTCTCGACAACCTGCTCTCGAACGCGATCGACGCCGCTCCCGAGTCCACTTCGGTTGCCCTGATCGCCGAGCGCGTCGACGGCGGGGTCGAGATCCACGTCGTCGACCACGGCAAAGGCATGAGCGCCGAGGAACGCGAGCGCGCCTTCGAGCGCTTCTGGCGCAAGAACGGCGACAGCGCGGAAGGAAGCGGGCTCGGGCTGGCGATCGTCGCGCAGCTCGTCCGTGCCTCAGGAGGGACGGTCTGGCTGGATTCGACCCCGGGCGGCGGGATCGACGCGGTCGTGCGTCTCGAAACAGCCTGATCCGGGTCCCCGATCCCAAACACCTCAAAGAGAACGGTGAGATGGAAGTGAACCTCAGCGAGTCGGATCTGTTGAGTCCTACGACACCGAGACGATCCCGCCGTCGTCGAGACAGGGTGGAAGCAAACTCCCGCCTAACAGCAACGACCGCGGCCATCTTGCTCGCGTTGTTGGCTGCAGAGGGGGTGACGATCCCGTTCATCGGGCCGATGCTCGGCGCGCACGTGGTGATCGGCATGATCATTGTTCCGCCGGTGCTCGTGAAGGTCGTATCGACGGGTTACCGCCTTATCCGCTACTACCGTCACGATCCCGCGTACGTGCGTAAGGGTCCGCCGCCTCCGTTGCTCCGCCTGCTCGGACCTTTCGTCGTCATCCTGACGGTGGTCCTGATCGCGACCGGGATCGGCTCGCTCTTCGTGACCGGTGGAACGCGCCAGAATTTGCTGCTGCTGCACAAGGCGAGCTTTGTGTTGTGGTTCGGAGCGATGACGATCCACGTCCTCGGCCACTTCCTCGACACCGCCCGTCTCGCTCCTCGCGACTGGATGAGACGCAGCCGACGAGACGTCGCTGGTGCGAGCACACGTCAATGGATCGCGGTCGTCGGCCTCGCGTTCGGAGTGCTACTGGCGACGCTCGTCGTCGGACGCGTCGGGTGGTTCTGGAAGACGTCGCAGTTTCGATCACCAGGCTCGGCCTCGAGCTCCGTCGGGACGCGGACAACTCGCGATGTGGGTGACTTACGCGGCGGCATCACACTCGAATTCGCGGAGCCGCTCGGGATGCGAACAGCTCGGGACGCGTCCTGACGAGGCGACGCGAGCTCAGGCGTCGCGGCGAGTAAAGAGAATCCCCCCCAACACCAACAAGA
Source organism: uncultured Acidimicrobiaceae bacterium (assembly GCA_963725215.1). Taxonomy (GTDB): domain Bacteria; phylum Actinomycetota; class Acidimicrobiia; order Acidimicrobiales; family Bog-793; genus CAVRXQ01. Next base: position 158,144 of record CAVRXQ010000001.1, read on the forward strand.
ACACGGTGTACCCACAGAGGATGCCGAACCCGACCCACTGTCCGAACAACGGCGCGTTCCCGAAGTCCTGCGACGACCCGACGGTGCTCCCCATGTGTTCCGCGATGAGAAGCGGCATGAACTTCAACAGCGCGTGCTGGACCGAGGTCGGGAAAGCCTGCAGGATCAGCGGCACGACGAGGAGGATCGCGACGTAGGCGGAGATCGCCCCCGCCGTGTGGCGGATGATCGTGCCGAGCGCCAGCGCAAACAGTCCCATCACAGTGAGGACGAGCCCCGCGCCGGCGACGGCGCGCAAGACCCCCGGCTGGCCGAGCGTCGCGTACGGCGTCGTCCCCTTCAACAACTCCTGTCCGACGAAGAACGCGACAAAGGTGATGACCTCGCTCGTCACGAGCGCGACGAATCCGTAGACCGCGGCCTTGCAGGCGAGCACCAAGGGACGGTTCGGCGCCGCGGCGAGGGTCGCCCGGATGGTCCCGGTCGAGTACTCGGCCGTGATCGCCAACACCCCGAGTACGCCGATCGCGATTTGGCCGAGGAACAGCCCGGCGAGGCTGCGCTGGGTCGGGTCGAACCCGAAGCGGTCGACGATGCCGGCGCTTCGCCAATGCGCCGCGGTTACAGCCGTCGCGATCGCTCCGATTCCGATCACGGCGACGACCGTCACGAGCAGAGTCCGCGTCGTCGAGCGGACCGTGCGCAGCTTTGTCCACTCCGAGCGGATCAGTTGGATCGGTCCGTACCGCCCGGGATGTTCGGGGCGCGTGTACGTCGTCGGGTTGGCCGCGGCGAAGTCGCGCGCGTCGGCGACGCTCATCGCGCACCCGCGCTTTCCGCCGGAAGGGCATTCGCGTCCTTCCCACCAGGCGGCGCGGGCGAGGCGCGAAATTCCGCCGAATCCTCGGTGAGCTCCATGAACGCTTCCTCGAGCGAGACCGTCATCGGCGTGAGCTCGTGGATCGCGATGCCTTGGGACGCGGCGAGATCCCCGATTTCGGGCGCACCAATGCCCGAGATCTCCGCCGCTCCGTCGGTCGCCTCCACCGCGACGCCCGGACGCCCCTGCAAGGAGGAGACGAGATCGCCGAGGCGCGGTGACCGCACCCGCACTCGCACCGCCGAACGCTGGGTGACGAAGTCGCGCATCGGCGCATCCGCGATCAATCGACCTTTCCCGATCACGACGACGTGATCAGCGGTCAGCGCCATCTCGCTCATGAGGTGCGAAGAGACGAACACGGTGCGACCCTCGGACGCGAGATGGCGGAGCAGGAGACGGACCCAGCGGATCCCCTCCGGGTCGAGGCCGTTCACCGGCTCGTCGAACAACAGCACTCCCGGGTCGCCGAGCAGAGCGGTAGCCATGCCAAGACGCTGGCTCATCCCGAGCGAGAACGTCCCGGCGCGCTTCGCGGCGACGCTCGAGAGCCCGACGAGATCGAGCACCTCGGCGACCCGACGCTTCGGGATGTCGTTCGACTGCGCGAGGACGAGCAGGTGGTTGTAGGCGGACCTGCCCGGATGGACGGATTTCGCCTCGAGCAGCCCGCCGACCTCGCGCAGGGGCCAGCGGAGGTCTGAGTACGCCTTGCCGTCGATCCGCACCTGTCCGCGCTCGGGCAAGTCAAGATCAAGCATCATCCGCATCGTCGTCGACTTGCCCGAGCCGTTCGGCCCGAGGAAGCCGGTGACGATGCCCGGTGGAAGGCTGAAGCTCAGATCGTCGACGGCGAGCGTCGACCCGTAGTGCTTGGTGAGTCGTTCGACGGTGATCAATGCGCCGCCCTCGCCAGCCTCGCAAGGCTCCGATGCAAACGGTCGCTCACGACGGGACGACGCGTTTTGACCGCTGAGTGTCCGGCCACGGGGTTCCCTTCATCGATCGGGGGCAGGCTGACTCCATCGTCGCGCGATCCAACCAGCGGATCGGCACGATCACAGGATGGTCCAAGAAATGTCGACCGCGCACCTCACGCCGCGGAGTCGAGATGGAACGGGCCCCCGTTCGAAGGGTGGCGCGACCAGGAGTTCAAGAACGCGCACGCCTCGTCCCAGGCCTCCGGCACCGACGATCCGCTCTCGAGCGCTGACATCGCGGCGCCAACGGCCCGGTCGATCGCCGTGGGATCCGGGCCGAACTCGGGGCGCGCCCAGTCCCGCACCATCTCTTCGAGAACACGCTCGCGCTCCGCGAGGTCCGGCATGGAAGTGACGGTAGGAGAAGCCGATCCCGTCTCCCAGGGCGATAAGTCACAGCCTTTGGTCCCACAAAGAAATGAGGAATCGCGACCCGATGAAAAAAGACGAGCGCTCGTTCGCGAGGCACTGCGAAGAGACGACGATTCCGCCGTGACTTACGATGGCGCCCCATCCGACCTGGGCTCTTGCCGACGAACCGTGAGTCCCGGTAGTTCTGTGGTTCGCGCCCTTTCGACGGATCTCTACGAGATCAAGATGGCCGCGAGCTATCTCCGACGCGGGATGAAAGAGCCCGCCACCTTCAGCCTCTTCATCCGTCGGATACCTTCGTCGAGGGGCTACCTCGTCGCCGCCGGTCTCGAGGATTGTCTTTCGTATCTCGAGAATCTGCGCTTCGATCCCGATGAGCTCGAGTATCTGAGCCGGATCGGGTTCGACGACCGGGACCTGGAGTCACTTGCGGCCCTCCGTTTCACCGGCGAGGTGCGGGCGATTCCCGAAGGTCGCGTCGTCTTGGCAAACGAGCCTCTCTTGGAGGTCACCGCACCGATCGCGGAGGCTCAGCTCGTCGAGACGTACCTGCTGAACCAGATCACCTTCCAAACCGCGATGGCTTCGAAGGCCGCTCGTTGCGTGACGGCGGCGGGTGAGATCGAGCTCTTCGACTTCGCGCTGCGTCGCACCCACGGCATCGAGGCGGCTGACGCCCTCGCGCGCCTCTGCGCGATCGCGGGTTTCAAGGGCACGAGCAACGTGTCGGCGGCATGCCACTTTGGCCTCACCGCCGTCGGCACCATGGCGCACTCGTACATCGAGGCGTTCGCGAAGGAGGAAGACGCGTTTCGCGCCTTCGCGGAGGACTTCCCCGAACGGTCTGTCTTCTTGGTCGACACCTATGACACGCCGACCGGGGTTGATCGTGCGGCTGAGCTCATTTCGCGTCTTCGGTTGCACGACACAGCCGTACGCATCGACAGTGGTGACCTTGCTCGACTGAGCCGGGAGGCACGTCGGCGCCTGGACGCGGCCGGACTCAACTCGACGCGTGTCTTCGTCAGCGGAGGAGTCGACGAGCACGCCCTCGAGCGCTTCGTCGCGGATCACGATCCGATCGACGCGGCCGGTATCGGGGTCATGCTCGGCGTCTCGTACGACGCGCCCACCCTCGACAGCGCGTACAAGCTCGTCGAGATCGACGGCCGGCCGACGATGAAGCTCTCGCCAGAAAGGGTCAACCTTCCCGGCGCCAAACAACTCTGGCGTTCAGCCTCGGTTTTCGAGGACATCCTCGGCGTTCGCGATGAAACGGGACCTGTCGGCGGTGAAGCCCTCCTCGGCGTCGTAATGCAAGGCGGCAAGCGGGTCGGAGAACCAGACTCGATCAAGCAGGCAGCCGACCGACTCCAAAAGGACCTCGCCCGTCTTCCGGAAGAGGCGCGGCGGGTGCGGTCACCTATAGCACCGAGCGCGGCAGTTTCGGTCGAACTCACGTCGCTTGCTGATCGTGTTGCCGACACGCTTCGATGACACGACCCCGCCGATCAACACTTTTGTCGCTGAGCGAAGGCTCCGCGTTGTGCGGCATTCCGATCGGGAGGCGCGAGGTTCAGCTCGAAGCGGTCGAAAGTGGGCCGGGTAGGATTCGAACCTACGAAGGCTGTGCCGGCAGATTTACAGTCTGCTCCCGTTGTCCGCTTGGGTACCGACCCTCGAGCCGCTGACGATACCGGATTCCGAACCGAGCAAGGAATTCCGGCGGCGTGTGTGCGAAAGGAGCGCGACGCGATGCCGACTTTTGACGTCACTTCGGAGATCGACATGCAGGAGGTGCGCAACGCCGTGGATCAGACGTCGCGTGAAGTGGCGACCCGATTCGACTTCAAGAACACCGGATCGTCCGTGACGCTGAACAAGGACGACATCGAGCTCGACGCGCCGACGGAGGATCGCCTGCGGGCGCTGCGGCAAGTTCTGGAGGAAAAGCTCGTCCGCCGAGAGGTGTCGCTGAAGGCCCTCGACTACGGCAAGGTCGAGGAGGCGGCGAAGGGAACGGTCCGCCAGCACGTCGCGTTGAAGGCCGGGATCGGCGCCGACCACGCGAAGCGCATCAACAAGATCGTGAAAGACATGTCGCTGAAAGGTGTCTCCTCCCAGGCCCAAGGCGAGCAGGTGCGGGTCTCGGGCAAAAAGCGCGACGACCTGCAAGCGGTGATCGCGACACTGAAGGCCGAAGACCTCGGCATCCCCTTGCAGTTCGGGAACTTCCGCGACTGACGAAGCGCTTCTTCCTCAGCGGAGGATCAGCGTCGCCTGGCGCGCGAAGTCGACGAGCGGGGCGGGCCAGATCCCGAAGACGACCGTCACCCCGAGCGCGAGGAAGATGCCGATGGCGACGATCGGCGCGAATCCGACAACACGCGTCAACGGCGAAGACGCAACGGCCGTCATCTCCTCGCCGCTCGACGCGTAGGCGATCGCCGGCTCGGCGAGGAACATCACGAGCACCACGCGCAGGTAGAAGAACACAGCGATCGCGGCCGACGCCATCGCGATCACCGCCAGCGCGTACGAGTGCGCGCCGACCGCCGCCTCGACGACGTACAGCTTGGCGAAGAATCCCGTCGTGAACGGCACGCCCGCTTGCGCCAAGAGCAGCACCGCGAACGTCGTCGCGAGCACCGGGTTGTTGCGGGCGAGGCCGCGGTAGTCCTCGAGGTCGTGTCTTCGATCGCCCTTTCCCCCGACGAGCTCCACGACCGCGAACGCTCCGAGCGTCATGAAGGCGTAGGTGAAGACGTAGTAGATCGCCGCCGCGACGCCTTTGGTCGTTGCGGCTTGCAGACCCAATAACACGAAACCGGCGTGATTGATCGAGGAGTACGCGAGCATCCGTTTCACGTCGCGCTGGACGAGCGCCGCGGTGGCGCCGACGACCAAGGTCAGCACGGCGAGCACCCACACGACCGGCTGCCAGTCGCTGCGCAGCGTCGGGAAGGTCGAGACGAACACTCGCAACAGCGCCGCGAAGCCTCCCGCCTTCGCCACGGCGGCCATGAACCCGGTCGCCGGCGTCGGAGCGCCTTGGTAGACGTCGGGGGTCCACATGTGGAACGGGACCGCGGCGATCTTGAATCCAAAGCCCACAAGCAAAAGCCCGATGCCCGCCAACAACACCCCGTTCGAGGTGATGACGTTGTGCGCCAAGAACGCGCCGATCTCCGGCAGGTTCGTCGAGCCGGTCGCGCCGTAGACGAGGGCGACGCCGTAGACGAAGATCGCCGAGGAGAACGCGCCGAGCACGAAGTACTTGATCGCCGCCTCCTGCGAGGACGAGCGCTTCCGGTCGAAGCCCGCCATCACGTACAGCGGGATCGACAACACCTCGAGCGACAAGAAGATCAAGATCAGATCGTTCGCCGTCGCCATCAACATCGCCCCGGAGCCCGAGACGAGGGCGAGCGCGTAGTACTCGCAGCCCGTGACGCCCTCGCGCTCGAGATATCCCTGACCCAGCAACGCCGCGATGATCAGCACGCAAGAGACAAGAACGAGGAAAAAGACGGCGAAGCCGTCGACGTTGACCGACCGCGCGATCGTCACGAACGCGCCGGTCGTCGTGACGTCGTGCCAGAGGACAAGGGAGGTGATCAGCGCGGCGCTCCCCGCGCCGATCGTCACGGTCGCGTACGCGGACGTCGGCGGTTGCTTGGTGAACAGCGCCGCCATCGTGATCAGCAGCAGCGCCCCGCCGAGCAGGAACAGCTCGGGGAGGATCGCCGTGTAGTCGATGTGGGGTAGCGCGACCGTCGTCGCGGCGAAGACGCCGCTCATCGGCGCGGGTCCTTGTGCGAGGTGAGCTCGGGGCGGGCGTTCACGGGGAGCCGGGCGTGGCCGACGACTTCGACGTGGTTGACGAGGCGGTCGACCGACGGCGTGATCCGGTCGAGGACGGGCTTTGGCCATACGCCCAAAAAGACGATCAGGCCGATCAATGGCGCGACGACCGCCGCCTCACGCCAGCCGATCTCCGCGAAGGGACGCCTTGCGACGACGCCTTGTTGGCCGTGGAAGATCTGCTGATAAACCCACAAGAAGTAGACCGCGGCGAGGATCACGCCCACGACGGCGACGATCGCCCACCAGCGGTGGACGAGGAAGGTCCCCGACAAGATGAGGAACTCGCCGACGAATCCGTTCAGCCCGGGGACGCCGATCGAGGCCAAGACGACGACGATGAACACCGCGGCGAGCTTGGGTGCCTTTTTCTGCAACCCGCCGAGCCCTTCGAGAGAAAGCGTGTCCGAGCGCCTCGCGATCATCGCGACGAGCAGGAACAAAGCAGCGATCAAGATGCCGTGGTTGATCATCTGCAAGACGGCGCCCGAGACCGACTCCCCCGTCAGCGCGAAGGCGCCGACGACGATGAATCCGATGTGGGAGAGCGAGCTGAAGGCGACGAGTCGTTTCAAGTCGCGCTGCATCGCCGCGACGATCGCCCCGTAGAGGATCCCGGCGACCCCGAGCGACAAGAACACCGGCGCGAGCACGACGGTTGCGTGCGGGAACAGTCCGAGGTTGAAACGGATGATCCCGTAGGTGCCGATCTTCGCCATGATCCCGGCCAACAGCACCGAGCCGGCGACCGGCGCCTCTCGGTAGGCGTCGGGCGACCACGTGTGGAAGGGGAAGATCGGCGCTTTCACCGCGAACGCGGCGAGGAACGACAGCGACAACAACACGCCCGCCGTGCCCGAAAGGTGGGTGGTCGCGAGCGCCCGCACGTCGAAGGTCGTGATACCCGTCTGTGACGCGTGAATCGACACCAGCGACAAGATGCCGACGAACATCACCGCCGAGCCGGCGAAGGTGTAGATGAAGAACTTGAGCGCGGCGTGGGCGCGGCCTTCGAGCCCCCACCCGCCGATCAGGAAGTAGACGGGCACGAGCGTCAACTCGAAAAAGAGAAAGAACAGCATCAGGTCGATGGCGAGGAACGAACCGAGGCACCCCGCCTCGAGGATCAGCACCCACGCGGAGAACGCCTTCGGGTCGCGCCGCTCGTTGGCGCCGACGAGGGCGAGGACAAACAAGAACGCGGTCAACATCATGAGGAAGAGCGAGATCCCGTCGACACCCAGGTTCCAGGAGATGCCGAGCGAGGAGATCCACGGATGGGTGGTGACCATCTGATAGCTGCCGTCGTGGGTGCGGAAGAGGTCCAAGACCGCAGCCGCGATCCCGAGCACACCGAGGGACGCCGCGATCCCCACGAGGCGGATCGCGCCGCGCGCCCGACGCGGGATCAACAACGTGACGAGCGCCGCCCCGGCGGGCAACAAGACGAGCGTCGTCAGGTAGGGAAACGCGTGCTGCCCGGCCATCTTCAGCTCCCCGCCCGCGTCGCGAGGTAGGCGACCAAGACGACGAGGCCGATCGCGAGGGCGAGCGCATACGTCCGCACGTACCCCGTCTGCACTCGTCGCACCCCGTCACCGGCCGTGCGCGCGAGGCGCCCGACCGCTTCCACCGCTCCGTCGATCACGCGGCGCTCGATGACCGACGCCGTGAAGGCAGCGAACAGCCGCGACGGCCTGGCGATCAGTTGGTCATAGCTCCAGTCGACGAACCACGCCATCAACAAAAAGCGCGGCTCGAGAGCGGGGCGGTCCGACACCGCCCGCCATAGCCACCACGACAGCCCGACGCCGGCGAGCGCGAAGGCGGTGTCGGCGAGGCCGAATCCCCACACCGCGGCGAGCGAGTAGTGGTGCGACGCGAGGTTCGCTCCAACCACCGGATGGAGCCAGCGTTCGAGGAACGGCCACGTCGGGTGGAAGGGCAGGTTGATGAAGAGGGCGAAGAACGATAAGAGCGCCAGGACGACGAGCGGGCCGACCATCACGAAGCCGGGGTCCCGCACCTCGTGCCCGCCGGGGCGGGCCTCGCTCCAGCGTCGCTCGCCGTAAAAGACCAAGAAGTACTCGCGGCCGATGTAGTACGCGGTGAGCACTGCGGTGACCGCACCGATCGCCCACAGCGCGGGCGAGAGCGCCCACGCGTTCTCCAACACGTCGCTTTTCGACCAGAACCCGCTAAAGGGCGGGACACCCGCGATCGCGAACCACACGACAAAGAAGGTCACCGCGGTGAGAGGCATCACCAACCTCAGCGCGCCCATTTTCTTCAAGTCCTGTTCGTCGTGGAGCGCATGGATCACCGAGCCCGCGCCGAGGAACAACAGCGCCTTGTAGAAGGCGTGGGTGAGCATGAGGAAGATCGCCGCCACGTACGCACCCGAACCGGCCGCCAAGAACATGTACCCGAGCTGGGAGACCGTCGAGTACGCCAGCACCTTCTTGATGTCTTGTTGCGCGCAGGCCGCCATCGCCGCGACGAACGCGGTCGCGGCGCCGACCCACGCGACGACGTGCGCGGCGTCGGGTGCGGCGTGGAGGATCGGATTGATCCGGCACATGAGATAGACGCCGGCGGTGACCATCGTCGCGGCGTGAATCAGCGCGGAGACCGGCGTCGGACCCTCCATCGCGTCGGCGAGCCACGGGAAGAGCGGGATCTGCGCCGATTTGCCGACCGCTCCGAGGAACAACAAGAGCGCGATCGCCGTGAGATCGGCGCCCGTGATCGAGTGAAGCTTCGAGAACAAAACCGAGTAGTCGACGCTCCCCGTTCGCTCGAAGACGAGGAAGATCGCGATGAGGAACCCGGCGTCGCCGATGCGGTTGTAGATCATCGCCTTTTTCCCCGCGCTTGCGGCCGAGGGCCGCTCGAACCAGAACACGATCAGGAAGTACGAGCAGACGCCGACCCCTTCCCATCCCAAGAAGGTGAGCAGCAGGTTGTTCGCCAGCACGAGCACCAGCATCGAGAAGACGAAGAGGTTGAAGTAGGTGAAGAACTTCGCGAAGTCCTCGTCGTGATCCATGTACCCGATCGCGTAGAGGTGGATTAAGGCGCTCACCCCGGTCACGAAAAGGACCATCGTCACCGACAACGGGTCGATCAGCACCCCTGCGGAGACGTGAAACTTGTCGACGCTGAACCACGTAAACCAGTTCTCCGAGAAATGCCGCGCGGACGGAGCCTTGCGGAACAGCTCGATCAAGACCCCGACCGACACGGCGAACGACCCGGTCACGGCCAAGGTCGCGATCCAGCCGGCAAAGGGCTTTCCGATCCGGCGGCCGGCGAAGCTCAACAAGGCGAAGCCTCCGAGCGGCAATAGCGGGATCAGAAACGACGCGTGCAGCACGCGATCAGCCCTTCAACACGTGAGCGTCGTCCGCGGTCGCATGCGAGCGGCGGCGGAAGATCGCGACGATGATCCCGAGGCCGACGACGACCTCCGCGGCCGCGACGACGAGGACGAAGAACACCGCGACCTGACCGCCGATGTCGTTCAGGGCCCGAGAGAACGTGACGAAGGTGAGATTCGCCGCGTTCAGCATCAGCTCGACGCACATGAACATCACGAGCACGTTGCGCCGCACGAGCAGCCCGACGGCGCCGATCGTGAACAACACCGCGGCGAGCGTGAGGTACCAAGAGGCGTCGACGCTCATCTTTGGCCCACCTTTTCCTCCTCCTCGGCGCGTTCTTCTCCTTTCTGCGGCTCCTCTGCGACCCCTTCGCTGCGGCCCCGGGCGAGCACGACCGCCGCGATCACCGCCACCACCAACAGGGCCGAGGTGATCTCGAAGGGCAACAGGTAGGTCGTGAAGATCGAACGGCCCAATTGCGCGACGTTCGAGACCGGCCGGCCCAACTTCGCGCTGGTCGAGTGGGCGCCGGTCGTCCAGTGCCCGGTGCCCAACAACAACACCTCGGCGAGCATGAGCGCGCCGAGTCCCCCGGCGATGAAGTGCTGTCCGCGGAACTGGTCCGCGAGGACACGCTCGCGGCGGTCCACGCCGAGCAACATGATGACGAAGAGGAACAGCACGACGATCGCGCCCGTGTAAACGATCACCTGCACCGCGGCGAGGAACTGCGCGTTCTCCTCGACGAACAGCACCGCGACGCCAAAGAGCGTCGCGACGAGGCTCAGCGCCGCGTGTACCGGGTTGCGCGAGAAGACGACGCCGAGCGCCCCCGCGATCACGATCACCGCGGCGACGACGAAGGTCGCGAGGTCGGGAATAGTCGCCGTCGCGACGACGAACGCCATCAGATGACCTTCCCGCCGAAGCGCCGTGGGATCTTGTTGGCCTGGGTCTTTCTGATCTCGACGTTCCCGGTCGCTTCGTCGTCGCGCACGCCGTGTTGTCCCGCCTCTGGCGCGCGCACGCCGTACCCGAGCTCGGCCGACCACTCGACCGTCCCCTCGTACGCGGCCGATCCCGATGGCGAAGTGGCGCGCATCCAAGCCGAGGTGTGCTCATCCTCGCCTTCGCGCCAGTCCTCCCACGGCAGCTGTTTCGGCCGGCCGTCGTCGTCCACCAACAACTCGTCTCGCGTATAGATCGCGTCAGCTCGGTTCGTGAAAGAGAATTCGAACAGCTTCGACTCGGTGATCGCCTCGGTCGGGCACGCCTCGACGCACAAGTCGCAGTGGATGCATCGCAGGTAGTTGATCTCGTAGACGTAGCCGTAACGTTCGCCGGGCGACACGGGGGCATCGGGCGGGTTCCCCGCGCCGCGCACGTAGATGCAATCGGCGGGACAGACCGCCGCGCAGAGCTCGCAGCCGATGCACTTTTCCATCCCATCCTCGTAACGATTGAGGACGTGACGTCCGTGAAGGCGCGGCGGCTTCGGCCGCTTCACCGTCGGATATTCGACCGTGACGCGCGGCTCGAAGACCTGCTTCAGCGCGACCTTGAAGCCACCGAGGAACGGAAACGCGCGCGAGATCCCCACCTCAGTCCTCCCCCGCCGGGTTCGCGCGGAAAGGCGACAGCGGGGTGAGCCGCGGCGGAGTCTGGTTCGCCAGTTCCTCGCGACGGCGCCGGGCTACGTAGCGCGCCCGCGCGAGGAACGCCGCGACGAGGACGGCTCCACCGGCCACCGCGAAGGCCCACGCCGCCGATTCGATCGCCGCGGCAACGATGAGCAACCACGCGAGCGAGATCGGGATCAGCCACTTCCATCCGAGGTCCATCAATTGGTCGTACCGGAGCCTCGGTAGCGCGGCGCGGATCCAGACCTGCGCGTACAAGAAGACGACGGTCTTTCCCAAGAACCACAGGATCGGCCACAGCCACCGAACGACGTGGAAACCCGGGCCGTCTGGGCCGCCGAAGAACAACGTGACCATGATCGCCGACCACGTGATCGTGTTCATGAACTCGGCGAGGAAGAACAACGCGAAGCGCAGCGACGAGTACTCGGTGTGGTAACCGCCGCCGAGCTCGGACTCCCCTTCGGCGAGATCGAACGGTGGCCGGTTTAGCTCGGCCGTGCTGGCGATGAAGAAAATGATGAACGGGACGAAGACGAGGCGGATGACGTTCCACTGCCAGAAGTGCGCGGCCTGGGACTGCACGATCGCCCGGGTCGAGAGCCCGTGCGCCTCGAGCACCACGGTGACGATGGTGAGCCCGAGCGCCGCCTCGTACGAGATCATCTGCGCGGACGCGCGCACCGAGCCGAGCAGCGGGTACTTCGAGCCCGAGGACCAGCCGGCGAGCATCACGCCGTAGACCGCCATCGACGACAACGCGAGCAGGAACAAGATGCCGATCGGCGGGTCCGCGACTTGGAGCTCCACGCTGTGGTGGGCGATCGTGACGATGCCGCCGACCGGGACGATGGCGAAGATCAAAAACGCCGGCACCACTGACAAAAGCGGGGCCAAGCGGAAGACGATGCGGTCGGCGCGCTCGGGCAACAGATCTTCTTTGAAGAACAGCTTCGTCCCGTCGGCGAGCGTCTGGAGGAGCCCGAACTTGCCCGCCCGGTTCGGACCGACGCGGTTTTGCATGTCGGAGATGACCTTGCGCTCGAACCAGATCATCAAGAGCACCGACACGAGCAGGAACCCGAAGGCGACGAAGCACTTCACGAGGACGATGAGGAAGACCGCGAGGCTGACGCCGTGGTTGAAGAGCGGATCACCCATCACACCGGCTCCACCGTGACGTCGATCGCGCCGCGAGTTGCGTCGACGAGCGCTTTCGCGAAGGGCTCACCCGGCGCCTCGACGTTGGCGGTCATCGCCGCGACGTGAAGCGAGAGCGACGGATCCGCCTCGACGGTGAGCAGGATCGAGCCCGACTCCGATTGCACGCGAACCTCGCTCCCCGATTCGACGCCGATCGCCTGCATGGTGTCGGGATGGACGCGCACAGCGGGCTTCGGCGTCAGTCGGGTAAATGACGGGCTCGCCTCGCTCAAAGAACCGCGGTCGAACAGCGCCCGCGTGATCAGCAATCGCAGCGCCGGATCGCGAGGTGGAGGGGGCGGCGGATTCGCCATCTCGAGGTCCAAAGGAGAAAAGGTGATCAACGGCGGCACGCCGCTCGGCTGTTCGCCGTTGTGCGCGCTCGGCGCGCTGAAGCCAAGGGGAAGGCCACGTCCGGTCGAAAGCGGCGCTCCCTGCGACTCGGTGGACAAGATCCCCGGTGTCGCGATCGGATCGATCGGGCGCGGTCCCGGGCGCGAGATCGTGACGGCGCTCTGATCGAGCGGCACAACCGCGCCGTCGCGCCGATTCACCGTCCCGAGCACGGCGGCGTCGACGCCTTTGTACGCCGGGGCGAGCACGGCGATCTCGTCGGAGATCGCGTCGATCGACTCGTAAGCGAACTCGGCGCCCAGTCGTCGGGCGAGCTCGGCGGCTACCGACCACGCCGGCCAGGCGATCCCGGGCGGAACGACCTTCGCCGCGAGCCTCGTCACCCGACCTTCGAGGTTCGTCGTCGTCCCCCACCGCTCGGAGTCCCCGATGACGGGCAGCACGACGTGGGCGAGGTCCGACGACGGGTTGGGATGCGTGCCGACGAAGACGACGTGGCGGCACTGTTCGAGCGCGGCGCGCGCCAACGAGCGGTCAGGAAAGTCCGAGAGCGGGTCGGCGCCTAGGAGAAAGAGCGTCGAGATCTCGCCGTCGACGACGGCACGCAACATAGACGCGGCGTCACGCCCCGCCCGCGCAGGAAGCGCGCCCCAGGCGGTGGCGAACCACTCCCGTCCGGCTTCCAGTTCGACGCGACCCGGCAGCAGGCCGGGCGAGAGCCCCATGTCGATCGCGCCATGGGTGTTCGCCCGCCTCAGCGCGAGCAGAAATCGCGCCTCGGGCAGGGCCCGCGCGAACAGCGCTGCGGCGCGCGCCACGGTGGCACCGGGTTCCGAGAGCGTCGGCCGACCGAGCACGACGACGACACCGTCGCCCCGCTCCCCGAGGAGCTCCCGAGCACGCCGCAAAGCCTCTTGATCGGCGCGTGCGGGCGGTGGCGCCGAGGCGTCCAACATCGCCGCGACGAGCGAGGCCGACTCGCCCGGCAGATACGAAATCGACTCCTGCGCGTACTTGCTGAGCGGAGTCACCGCCGGGGTGCACTCGATCAGCTTGAGACCCTGCTCCGTGGCGAGCTTCAAGCGCAGGTAGAGGATCGGGAGCTCCTCGAGGAGGTCGCCCGAAAGCAGGACGACGAGGCGCGCCTTCGTCGCGTCGTCGATCGTCGCGTGCCGAATCCCGGCGATGACCTCCGCCGGGAGCCCGTCGCCAAGCTGCGCGTCGACCGAGTCGGTTCGCAGGACTGCCTTCGAAAGCCGCGCCCAGGCGTACGCGTCCTCGTTCGAAAACCGCGCACCGCCGATCACGCCGACCGACTCAGGGCCAGACCGCTCGAGTGTCTCTTTCAGGTTCGAGGTCACCTCGTCCAAGGCGACGTGCCATGGCGTTGGGACGAAGGAGTCGTCGCGCGCGACGAGCGGCTCTGAGAATCGATTCTTCGCGTGAACTGCCTCGTATCCGTAGCGGCCCTTGTCGCACAACCACGACTGGTTAACCGGGTCCGAGTCGATGCCGAGGTGGCGCACGATCTGTCCCGCAGAAGACTGGACGGCGATCCGGCATCCGACCGCGCAGTTCGTGCACGTCGATTCGACCTGCTCCAGATCCCACGGCCGCGACCGGAATCGGTACGACGGCGAAGTCAATGCTCCGACCGGGCAGATCTGGATCGTGTTGCCGGCGAAGTACGACACAAAGGGGGCGTCCGGGAACGGCACGACTTCGACCGCGTCCGCCCTGAACGCGAGGTTGATCATCGCGTCGCCGGCGATCTCCTCGGAGAATCGGGTGCAACGCGCGCACTGGATGCAGCGCTCGCGGTCCAACAGCACGAGCGGACCGATCTCGATCGGCTTTGCCCAGTGCCGCTTCTCCTCGACGAAGCGGCTCTCGCCCGGCCCGTGCGACAGCGCCTGGTCTTGCAGCGGGCACTCCCCTCCCTTGTCGCACACCGGGCAGTCGAGCGGGTGGTTGACGAGCAGGAACTCCAAGACGCCCTCTTGGGCCTTGCGCGCCTTTTCGCTGTCGGTGCGGATCTCCTGGCCGTCTTGGACGGCGAAGAAGCACGCCGGTTGGAGGGAAAAGCCGCGCGGGCCCGAGATCTCGACGAGGCACATCCGGCACATCCCGACCGGGCTCATGCGCGGGTGGTAGCAAAAGCGCGGGATGAAGATCCCGCTGCGCTCGGCGGCGCCGATGATCAGCTCACCCGGGCTGGCGGCGATCTCGCGTCCGTCGATCGTCACCGAGACCACGTCTTTGGTCTCCGTCGTCATAGCGCCCCCGCCGATGCGTGGAGGGTCGCGAACGGACACCCGCCGCCATCGATGTGCGCGGTGAACTCGTCTTCGAACATCCTGATCGCGGAGGCGATCGACGACGGGATCGACGGTCCGAGGACGCAAATCGTCGTCTGTTGGGGCGGCCAGGTCACCTCGGGGGCGATGTTGTCGCAGACGTCCATCAGCAAGCCGACGTCGGACGCCCTGCCGTCGCCGCTCTCGATCCGGCGAAGGATCTTCTCGAGCCACGAGCCGCCCTCGCGACACGGCGTGCACTGTCCGCAGGACTCGCGGTGGAAAAAGCGGGTGATGCGCCACGCCGCTCGCACGACGCACGTCGTGTCGTCCATCACCACGACCGAGCCAGAACCGAGCATCGAGCCGGCCCTTCCGACGGCGTCCTGGTCGAGGCCAAGGTCGAGGTGTTCGGGACCGAACCACGGCGCGGACACGCCGCCCGGGATGAACGCCTTCAGCTCGCGTCCGTCTTTGATCCCGCCCCCGAGCGCGGGCTCGTAGATGAGGTCGCGAAAGGTCGGCTTCGCCATTTCGACCTCGTACCAACCCGGTCGCTCGACGCGCCCCGACAACGCGAAGACCCGCGTCCCTGCGGACGATCCCTCGCCGAGCGCGGCGAACGCCGCGCCCCCGTTCAGCACGATCCACGGCAGCGCGGAGACGGTCTCCACGTTGTTCACGACCGTCGGCTCGCCGTAGAGGCCGATCGCGGCAGGAAAGTACGGCGGCTTGATGCGGGGAAAGCCGCGCTTTCCCTCCAGGCTTTCCAAAAGCGCCGTTTCCTCGCCGCAGATGTACGCGCCCGCACCGGGATGGATGACGACGTCGAGCGAGAACTGCGACCCAAAGACGCGCCTTCCGAGCGCTCCGTGCGCGTACGCCTCGTTGCAGGCCTGCTGGAGGCGCTCGAGGCCCAGCGCGAACTCGCCCCGACAGAAGATGAACGCCCGACTGACCCGGAGCGCGTACGCGGCGATCGCCGTCCCCTCGATGATCTGGTGCGGGTCGCGCTCGATCAAGAGGTGGTCCTTGAAGGTCGCGGGCTCGGACTCGTCGCCGTTCACGACGAGATACGTCGTGTCGGCGGGACGCACCATCGACCACTTCCGCCCGGCCGGGAATCCTGCGCCGCCGCGACCGAGCAAGCTCGCCGTGTTCACTTCGTCATGGACCTGTTCGGGGGTCATCGCGAGCGCCCGCTTGAGACCCTCGTAGCCTCCGGTCTCCAAGTAACGCGCGAGGGTGAACGAGTCGTCGAAGTCCACTCGCGAGGTGACGATGCGAGGCGCGGACGTGGTCATCTCCTCGCGACCTCCATGGGCTCGGCCTCGTTGCCAGGCAGGCCGACGGAGCGCTCGACGCGGCACAACACGCCGTGTCGTGGGATCTCGTCCCGGCGCAGGCCGGCGCGCAGATCGACGAGCAGGCGGTCGAAGCCCTCGGCGTCGAGCGCGCCGACGAAGCGGTGGTTCACCTGCACGCACGGCGCGAGGTCGCATCCCGCCAAGCACTCGGCTTCTTCCAGCGTGAACTCGCCGTCGTCGGTCGTCTGGCCGGCGCAGATGCCGAGCGTCTCTTCCGCGTGTTCGAGCAACCCGTACGCGCCCGCCAGCATGCAGGAGATGTTCGTGCAGATCGCGACGACGTGGCGGCCGACGGGCTCTGTGAACAGCATGTCGTAGAAGCTCGCCGTGCCGTAGACCTCGGCCGGGCTCACGCCGCAGAGGTCTCCGATCTCCTCCATCGCTTCGCCGGTGAGGTGCCCGTCCTGGGCCTGGGCGAGGTGGCAGAGCGGGATCAGCGCGGAGCGCCGCTCGGGGTACAGGCCGACGAGCGCCTCGGCGCGGCTTCGGTTCTCTTCGTCAAAACGCGCCATCAGCGGTCGACCTCGCCCAAAACGGGATCGACCGACGACAAGATCGCGATCATGTCCGCGATCAGCCCGCCGGCGAGCATCGGCGGGACGGACTGCAGGTTCACGAAGCTCGGGGCGCGGATGTGCAGGCGCATCGGGTGGTTCGTTCCGTCCGAGACGAGATAACAGCCGAGCTCCCCGCGGGGAGACTCGACCGCGACGTAGGTCTCGCCGGGTGGCGGCTCGATCCCGGAGGTGAACAGCTTGAAGTGGTGGATGAGCGCCTCCATCGACTCGTCGATACGGGCGCGAGGCGGTGGGGTGACTTTTTTGTCCTGGGCGCGGTAGTCGCCGAGGGGCATCTTTTCCAGGATCTGGCGGACGATCTTGATCGACTCGCGCACTTCGTTTAAGCGCACGGCGTAGCGGTCGAAGGTGTCACCGACGGTCCCGACGACGACGTCGAAGTCGACTTCGTCGTACGCGAGATATGGGTGCGCGCGCCGCACGTCGTACTCGACCCCCGAGCCACGCAACACCGGTCCGGTCGCGGCCAACGCGATCAGCGCCTCTGGGCCGATCACCCCGACGCCTTCTGTCCGTTCTCGGAAGATCGGCTGACCCGTCAACAGCTCGTCGTAGTCCGACAGCCGTGTTTCGATCGTGTCGACGACGACTTCGACGTCGTCTTCCCAACCGTCGGACAGATCCGCCGCGACGCCGCCTGGTCGGATGTAGTTGTGGTTCATCCGAAGGCCGGTGACCTTCTCGAAGAACTGCAACACGAGGTCGCGCTCGCGAAATCCGAAGATCATCATCGTCGTCGAGGCGAGGTCCATCCCGTTCGTCGCCGCCCACAGCACATGGCTCGATATCCGGTTGAGCTCGCACATCAGCATCCGGATCCACGTCGCGCGCGGCGGGATCTCGACTTCGAGGAGCTTTTCGACGGCGAGTGAGAAGACGAGCTCGTTGAAAAGTGGCGCGAGGTAGTCCATGCGGGTGACGTTGGTCGCTCCTTGGACGTAAGTGAGCGCCTCGCCGGTCTTTTCCATCCCGGTGTGCAGGTAGCCGATGACCGGCTTCGAGCGCAGCACCGTCTCGCCCTGCAGCTCGACCATCATCCTCAACACCCCGTGCGTCGAGGGATGCTGCGGTCCGACATTGAGAATCATCGTCTCGTCGTCGCCGAAGACGTCGTCTTTCGACCCGGGGTCGAGGGTCGCCGACTCGGGGAGACGGAGCACCCCGCCGTGTTCGATCGCGCGCTCGCGCTCCGAGGTCTGCTTCTCGGGCAGGAGCTCCTGGCGTCCTTCGGAGGTCTCAGCGGTGAGGCGGCGAGCGACGGCCGATCGCAGGGCGCCCGGTGTCGGAACGGTGGAGGACTCGGTCTCCTCGCTCATCGCGGCCCCGGTGCGTCCTTGAACTGGACCGGCACCCGGCCGACGCCGTAGTCGCGACGCAGCGGGTGACCTTCCCAGTCCTCCGGCATCAAGATGCGAGTCGGGTCCGGATGGCCAACAAAGCGGATCCCGAACATGTCGTAGGCCTCGCGCTCCATGTTCTCGGTACCCGGGAAGAGGCCGAACAGCGTCGGGCACGCGGCGTCGTCCTCGGGGACGAGAACGCGCAGCCGCACGACGCGGGGAGGATCGAGTTGACGCAGCACGACGGAGACCTCGAACCGCTGCGGCGCGACGCCATCTGGGAGGGCGCGTTGCGGGTGCGTGAGGTAGTCGACGCCGCAGAGGTCGGCGCACATCACGAAGCCCGCGTCGCACAGTGCTTGCGCGATTTCGACGTATTGCTCGCGCGAAGGGAAGTACACCTCGTCGCCGTGTGAGTCCAGGAACGGCACGCCGTGCAGCTGATCGACGTCGTCAACGACGCGACGGCGCGGCGCGACCTCGGCAGTCGAGGTCGATTCCATCAGCGGGGCGTCCCGAGGCGGACGGGTTGCGCGGGCGGCTGCGTCCATCCCGGCACCTCGGCCGCGACGTCGACAGCGGCTCCCCCACCACGCGCCGAGCGCCGGCGGGTGATCTCCCCGGTCCGCACCATTTCGTGCAGGGTCAGGATCGCGTGGATGAGCATCGACGGCGACGGCGGGCAGCCGGGCGCGTAAACGTCGACGGGGACGACCTCGTCGACTCCCTGGACGATGGCGTAGTTGTTGAACATCCCCCCCGTCGACGCGCAGACGCCCATCGAGATGACCCACTTCGGTTCCATCATCTGGTCGTAGACCTGGCGCAGCACCGGGGCCATCTTCTGGGAGACCCGCCCGGCGACGATCATCAGGTCCGCTTGGCGGGGCGAGGGTCGGAACACCTCCATCCCAAAGCGCGCGAGGTCGTACTCGGCGGCGCCCGCCGCCATCATCTCGATCGCGCAGCACGCGAGGCCGAAGGTCGCCGGCCACATCGAGTTTCGACGCGCCCACTTGACGAACTCCTCGAGCGCGCCGGTGAGGACGTTGTGGCTGAACGACTCGAGCCCCTGGAAGGAGTCGAGGTCCATTTACGCCGCCTCGTCGCGTCTCGGGCCGACGCGTTCCACCGTCGAGGCCGTCGTGCGCTGGCCGAATGGCTGCAAAGGACGGACCCGCTTCAGCGGTCCCCAGTCGAGCGCGCCCTGCGCGATCAAATAGATAAAGGAGAAGAACACCGCCCCGGCGAAGACGAGCACCTCGACGAGTCCGAACCGTCCGAGCTCGTTGTAGATCACCGCCCAGGGGAACAAGAAGATGATCTCGATGTCGAAGATGATGAAGATCATCGCAACGAGGTAGAAGCGGACCGGGAAGCGCTGCGGTGGCTCGTAGGCCGGCACGATGCCGCACTCGTACGGCGACTGCTTTGCGGCGTTCGGCCGGTACGGCGACAGCATCTTCGACGCGGCGATGGAAAGCCCTGCGAAAAGCAGCGCGAGCACGAAGAGAATGAAGATCGGGAGGTAGCTGTCGAGGCTTCCCATGGGCTCGAGCCGGTTCTACCACGGCGTCCGCGATTCATTCACATCGGCGCGCGCGGCCGCGCAAAGACGAATCGGGTCGCCGCATCCTTGTAGCCTCCGGGGATGTCCGGTGATCCCGAGGTGCGCGCCTCGGGCCTTCCCGAGCGCTGTGAGGTGCTCGTCGTCGGGGCGGGCCCGTCGGGGTCGTCGACCGCCTACTGGCTCGCCGAGGCCGGTTTCGACGTCGTCGTCGTCGAGAAAAAGCACTTCCCCCGCGAAAAGACCTGCGGAGACGGCCTCACCCCGCGCGCGGTCCGCCAGCTGAAGGACATGGGCCTCGAGGACGCGCTCGCCGGCCACCACCGCTTCGACGGATTGCGCGCGCTCGCCTTCGGGAAGGTGTTGCACCTTCCTTGGCCGGAACACTCCGGCTACGGGCGCCACGGGTACGTCATCACCCGATTCGACCTCGACGCGCTCGTCGCGGCCCGGGCCGAGAAGGCGGGAGCGATCGTCGTCCAGGGCTGCGAAGCCCTCGCGCCGCTCGGCGAGCACGCCGAGTCCGGCGGACCCGCGCTCGGCGTGGTCGTGCGCGACCTGACGACGGGACAACAAAGGGAGATCACGGCGGGCGTCCTCGTCGTCGCGGACGGGGCGAACTCGCGCATCGGTCGGGCGCTCGGAGCGATGCGCGACCGCTCGGTACCCCTGGGGATGGCGCTTCGCGGCTACTACGCCTCGCCGCGCCACGACGAAGCCTGGATCGAGTCGCGCCTCGACCTTCGGGATCCGGACGGCGCGTCGATCCCCGGCTATGGATGGATCTTCCCCTTGGGCGACGGCCGGGTGAACGTCGGCGTCGGCGTGCTTTCGACCGAGGAACGGTGGAGAGGGCTGAACACCTCGCGGTTAATGGAAGCGTTCGTCAAGCAGGCACCGGAATCGTGGGGACTCAGCGAAAAGAGCGCGCTCTCCGAGCCGACCGGTGGGCGGCTTCCGATGGGCCTGTCCGTCGGGCCACGCCACGGGCCCGACTACTTGATGTGCGGCGACGCATCCGGATCGATCAATCCCTTCAACGGGGAAGGGATCTCGTACGGCTACGAGACAGGACGGATCGCCGCGGCCTTCGTCGCTCAGGCGCTCGTGAGTGGCGACTTACGCGAACTCGGGAACTACGAGAACAAGCTGCAGGAGAACTACGGCCTCTATTACAAGACGGCGAGCGCGTCGATGCGCTTCCTCGGCCATCCCGAGGTCATGCGCGCCCTCGTCGCGACCGGAATGCACTCGCGCTCCCTGATGGAGTGGTTGTTGCGCATCATGTCGAATCAGCTCCGAGACGACGAGATCGCGCCGGCCGAGCTCGCATACCGGGCGATCGAAAAGATCGCGTTGCTGGCCGCGTAAGAGCTATCCGCTCTTCGCGACGAGCGTCGCCGCTGTCTCCGCGGCGGCGAGCGTCGCGTCGATCTCTTCTTCCCCGTGCGCAAGAGAACAGAAAGCAACTTCGTACGGACTCGGTGCGAATGAGATCCCCGCGTCCAACATCGCGTGGAAGAACGCTGTGTACCGACCATTCGTCGCGGCATGCTGCGCGTCGTCGAAGTTGCGCACCGGGTGATCGGCGAAGAACAAAGAGAACAGCGTCTCCGCGACCGGGACCTCGACGGCGACGCCTGCCGAGTGCATCGCGTCTGCGATCCCGAGGGCAAGCCGCCGGACGTTTGTCGCGAGGTCCGTATAGACCGACTCGGCGAGCAACTCCAAGACGGCGAGACCCGCCGCCGTCGCGAGGGGATTTCCTGACAGCGTTCCCGCCTGGTAGACGGGGCCGTCAGGAGCGAGGGCGCCCATGAGCTCGGCGCGACCGCCGAACGCGGCGAGCGGCAGACCCCCGCCGATTACCTTGCCGAAGCAGAACAGATCGGGGCGCACGCCGTAAAGGCCGGTCGCCCCGGATCGCCCGACGCGAAACCCGGTGATCACCTCGTCGAAGATCAACAAAGCGCCATGTTCGTCGCAGGTGCGGCGCAAACCCTCCAAGAACCCGGGTTCGGGTGGGACGAGACCCATGTTCGCCGCGATCGGCTCGACGATCACGCACGCGACGCGCTCGTCGATCTCGGGCACGACGTTGTAGGCCACGACGAGCGTGTCTTTCACCGCCGACTCCGGCACCCCGGCCGACGCCGGGAGCCCGAGGGTTGCGAGCCCGCTCCCTCCCGCTGCCAACAGCACGTCTGAATGCCCGTGGTAACAGCCGGCGAATTTCACGATCCGGTCGCGCCACGTCGCCGCGCGGGCAAGTCGGATCGCCGACATCGCGGCCTCCGTACCGGACGAGACGAGGCGGACCATGTCGCATCCGGGCACGGATGCGACGATCCTCTGAGCCAGCAGGACCTCGGCCTCGGTCGGCGCCCCGAACGAAGTCCCGCGCGCCGCCGCGGACGAGACCGCGTCGACGACGACGGGGTGGGCATGCCCGAGGATCGACGCTCCCCACGACTGGACGTAGTCGATGTAGCGGTTCCCGTCGACGTCGAAGAGAAAGGCGCCTTTCCCGCGCGCAACAAAGAATGGCTCCGAATCGACGGACTTGAACGCCCGCACTGGCGAGTTCACCCCTCCCGGAATCGCCACCCGCGCGCGACGGAATAGCTCGGAGCTCTTCGTGTGCTTCATTGGCTCAGCGCGCGCCGATGAGCTCGGCCGCCCGCTTGGCGAAGTAGGTCAGGATGAAATCTGCCCCGGCGCGTTTGATCGCGATCAAGGTTTCATCGAGCGCCGCGTCGAGCTCGACCGCGCCGAGTTGCGCGGCCGCGGTGAGCATCGAGTACTCCCCGCTCACGTGGTACGCGGCGACGGGAACATCGACCGCGCGCGCGACCTCCGACAAAACATCCAAATAGTGGAGCGCGGGCTTCACCATCACGATGTCCGCGCCTTCGGATACGTCTAACAGCGCCTCGGCAACTCCCTCTCGACGCCGCGCCGGATCCTCCTGGTAGCGGCGGCGGTCGCCTCCACCGGCGATCGACACGTTGACCGCCTCGCGAAACGGCCCGTACATCGCGGAGGCGTACTTCGCGGCGTAGGCGAGGACTGCGACGTCGGTGTGGCCCGATGAATCGAGCGCGGCGCGAATCGCGCGCACTTGCCCATCCATCATCCCGCTCGGCGCGACGACATCCGCTCCGGCGTCGACCTGCGCGAGAGCAACCTCCGCGTACCGCTCGAGTGTCGCGTCGTTGTCGACCTCTCCCCTCGCGTCGAGCACCCCGCAATGACCGTGATCGGTGTACTCGTCGAGGCAGAGGTCCGCGATCAATACGAGCTCGTCAGAGACCGCCTCGCGCACCGCTCTCAGCGCGCGCTGCGCGACCCCGTCGGGATCCGCAGCTCCGCTGCCAATCGGATCCTTGCGCTCGGGCACGCCGAAGAGCACCAGAGCTGGGATGCCGAGCTGGACGATGTGCTTCGCCTCCAACACGAGCGATTCGGTCGTGTGCTGGACAACACCTGGCATCGTCGAGATGGGCACCGGCTCGCGGATCCCCTCTCGCACGAAGACCGGGGCGACGAGATCGTCGACCGAGACGGTGGTGTCGGCGACCAGTCGGCGCATCGCCGCCGATCGGCGCAATCGTCGCATCCGACGCTCCGGAAACGCCGCGGATCCAGCTGAAGCCACGAACAAAGCCTACGACCCGACCGGACGACCACCCGATCCGAGAGACGTCGTCGCTACGCCGCTGGCCGCGTCGCCCAGACGACGAGGTCGACGACCGGGACGTCGATGTCACCGTGCGCGCGCTCGATTCGCGTCGCCTCGAGGACGTCGAGACCAGGAAAGGCTGCGAGGAGCTCATCCTCGCGGTAAAGCCGCTGCGCGTCGGGCGGTCCCGCCCGACCGAACGAATCGAGGTGGTGACCAACGACGAATAGGTGGCCCCCGGGACCGACCGCAGTCGCGGCGGCGCGGAGCAGCCGAGCCCGCGTGATCGGGTCAGGATGAAGATTCGCGACCACGACCAAATCGAACGTGTCGCTTGTTCCGAGAAACTTCTCGATCTCCGCGTGCTGGACGTTTAGGACGAGCCCTTGGTTCGCGGCACCAGCACGAAGGCGCGAAAGCGCAACCTCGGAAAAATCGACTGCGGTGACGTTCCATCCGCGCTGCGCGAGCCAGAAGGCGTTCCTCCCCTCGCCCGAACCGAGATCGACGGCGCTCCCCGGCTGAAGGTCCTTCACGAGCCGGACGAGCTCGTCATCGGGTTCGCTCACAAAGAGCTGTCTCGCGCTTTCGTATTGCCGATCCCATTCGGATGCATCTGTCACGGCTTCTCCTCCGGGCGCAATCGGTGCGGCGAGAGGTGGTGACGCGCGCGTTCGAGCGAACGTCGCCAGCGCGTCGGCGAGTCCGCGCGAGGTGTGGATGTCCGCTTCGACTGCGACCTCGATCCCAAAAGTCCGAGCGGTCGCGCTCGTGATCGGACCGATCGAGGCGACGACCGGCGGAAGGTCGGACGCGGGTGCGCCGGCAAGGTAGCCCGAAACCGTCGAAGAAGACGTGAAGGTGATCGCGTCAGCACCTCGGATGGTCACCAGCGCGCCGGAGTCCAACGGAGCCGGAGCCGTTCTGTACGCCACGACGACTTCGACCTCCCAGCCACGTTGACGAAGCCCGTCGGGAACGACGTCCCTCGCGACGGCGGCACGCGGAAGAAGGACTTTTCCTCCAGTTCGCGCCGCCGGAAACGCCTCGACGAGTGACTCGGCGACAAAGTGCGACGGCACGAGGTCGACGGCGACCCCTCGCGTCGACAGCGCCTTTGCTGTTCCTTCACCGACCGCCGCGATCGGTACGCCTTCGAGGGCTCGGATGTCTGGGATCTCGTTGCACAGTGTTGCGACCGCGTTCTCGGAGGTGAAGACGACCCAATCGAACTCCTCGAGCCGCCGAATCGCCTCGCGCAGCATCTCGCCGCCGTCTTCGGCGGGCGCGATCACGATCGTCGGCACCTTCACGACGTTCGCGCCGTGGACTTGGAGCGCCGAGACGAGCTCGTCGGCTTGGTGCGCGGGCCGCGTCACGACGGCCGTCCATCCCTCGAGCGCGGGTGACGACGCGGTGGTCGCGTCGCCGTCTTCGAATTTCGTGCTCACGACGCCCAGCGCGCTCCGAACGAGCGCCCACCTTGTTGATCGAGGAGTTCGTCCGCAAGGGATCGACCGGTCGCTTCAGGGTCGACCCCCTCGCAGCTCCCACGGACGAGCGCGTGGCCGTCTTCTCTTGCGATGAGCGCCTCCAGTCGGATCGGCGCCCGCGCATCTCCACAGATCGCGTACGCCCCGACCGGCGTGTCGCACCCCCCGCCGATGCGCGCAGGAACGCGCGCTCGGCGTCGACCGCACGATGCATCGCCGGGTCGTCGATCGCGGCGCAGAGATCACGGGCTTCGTCGTCGTCCAAACGGCATCTCAGCGCGAGCGCTCCCTGTCCGACTTGGGGCAGCACGACGTCACTGGAGAGCACCTCTGCCGCCTCTACTCCAAGGCCGAGCCGCTCGAGGGCAGCGACGGCGATCACCGCCGCCCCGCCTTCGGGGATCCTCGTAAGACGCGTCGCGATGTTGCCGCGCAGCTCGACGAAACCGAGGTCCGGTCGGGCCCAGGCAAGCTGGGCGCGACGGCGAGCGGATCCCGTCGCGACGAGCGCACCCGGCCCGAGGGCCGAGAGCGCGTTCCCAACGAGCGCATCGCGCGCGTCGACGCGCTCGGGAACCGCTGCGAGCACAAGGCCCACGAGCGGGGAAGCGGAGGGGAGGTCCTTCGCCGAATGCACGGCGATGTCCGCGCTTCCTTCGAGAACCGCGTACTCGACCTCCGCGACGAACACGCCGTCGCGGCCGAGCTCCCGAATCGGCTGCTCCGCGTCGCGGTCGCCCCGCGTCTTCACGACCACGACTTCGGTGGGGACGACGGGATCGAGCCGGCCGAAGCGCTCGGCGACCCGCCGGGTCTGTTCGAGGGCGAGCGGGCTCCCCCTCGTCGCGAGACGAAGCGTCCGCGGCGAGGATCTACGAGTTGGGCTCGCGGCGACCGTGCTCAGAGCCCGAACAACGCCCGAAGCGCCTCGGCGAGACGTTCTCCCTTCGGCGTGCCAGCTTGTCGTTTCAACGAGACCGTCGGCTCGTGGACGAGCTTCGCGACGATGCGTTTTGTCATCTGCTCCACCGCGGCGCGTTGCTCGGCGGTCATCTGCTCTAGCTCTTGGGCGACACGAGCGAGCTCGGAAGAGCGAACCTCTTCGGCGCGCGAACGCAACGCCGTGACGAGCGGTGCGACGTCGCGGCTTTTCGCGTCGAGCGCGTACTTCTCGAGCTCGTCATCGATGATCGAGACGACTTGATCGATCTCACCCCGGCGCGAGTCCATCTCCCGCTCTGCGTACGCCCGGAGATCGTCGACATCGAGGACAGTGACGCCGGGGAGTTCAGAGATTTCGGGATCGAAGTCGCGTGGGACCGCCGCGTCGACGACGAGCAGCGAGCCACGGTGACCTTCGCTGCGGGCGCGACGGAGATCGTCTGCGCTCAACAACACGACCGTTGCCGCCGTCGCACTGAACACGACGTCCGCGTCGACCAGCTCTGCGGCCAGCGCGTCGAGCGCCACGCCGCGACCACGGAGGCTTTTCGCGAGATCGACCGCCTTTTCGACGCTCCGATTCGCCACGACGACCTCCGCTTTCGCCGCGACCGGCACGAGCGCGGAGAGGAGCGACTCCCCCATCTCCCCCGCGCCGACGACGACGACGTGTTTCTCGTCGAAGCTCCCACCCAGATGTTCTCCGGCGAGTGCGACGGCTACGTGCGCGAGCGATGTCGTGCCGCGCGCGATCGCGGTCTCGGTGCGGGCACGCTTTCCGACTTCGATCGCGTGACGGAACAGTCCGTCGAGGATTGGCCCCGTTGCTCCCTCCAGGCGGGCGACGTCGTGCGCGGAACGCACTTGGCGCAGGACCTCGCCTTCGCCGAGCACCGGAGAGTCGATTCCGGAGGCCACTTCGAACAGGTGGCGCGCCGCGGGCTCGTCGAATTCGACGAAAAGCGCCTCGCCGAGCGCGGCGAGATCCGACGGCGAATCCGACAGCCGGTCCTCGAAGAAGCGGTGGATGTCGGCGAGCCCGTCGTGAAAGCGCTCGGCGACCGCGTAGACCTCGGTCCGCATGCAGGTCGACAGCACCACCCGCTCGGAAAGGTGCGGGCTGTCCCCCAATTTGGCGAGCGCTTTCGGCGACTCGTCGTCGGGGATCGCGAGCCGGTCGAGCAGCTCGAGCGGGGCGTCCCGTTCGTGCAGGCTGACGACGACGATCGGCACAGCGACCTCCCATAGCGCCGAGCCGCCGATGCGCGGCTCGCTTCGAAATGCTAGGTGCTTTGTCGCGAGCGGCTCGCTACGTGTTGTCGCCCGCGTCGAGAGCGATAGAAGGCCAGGACTTGCAGCTCTAGCGCGAGATCGACTTGGCGCACGACGACCGCGGGAGGGACCGACAAGACTGCCGGGGCGAAGTTGAGGATCGAATGCACCCCGGCCCGGACGAGCCGGTCACAGACCGACTGCGCGACCGACGCCGGCGTGGTGATGACGCCGATCGCGACGCGCTCCCTCGCACACGCCAGGTCAATCTCCTCGAGGTGCTCGACTTTCACCCCGCCGATCGTTGCACCGACGACCTTCGGATCGACGTCCAACAACGCGGCGACCCGGAAGCCGCGCGAGCCGAAGCCTTCGGATCGGGTGAGAGCTCGACCCAAGTTGCCGACACCGACGATCGCGACGGGCCAGTCGCGGTCGATGGCGAGGGCCTTGTCGACCTCGCCGAGCAGCACCGCGACCTCATAGCCGGATCCACGGGTTCCGTAGGAGCCGAGAAGGGAAAGGTCCCGACGCAGCGTCGCCGGGTTGACGCCGACCACCTCAGCGAGCTCGGAGGACGAGGCGTGGCGGTTGCCACGCTCGACCAGCACCTGGAGCGCGCGGCGATAGAGCGGGAGGCGGTTGACCGTCGGGCGCGGGACGGTGCCGTCTCTTTTTCTGTTCATGGCCGTCGCCATCGGCCGCACCCTACGCGCGCAAATCCGCCTACGACAAGGTCTTTTGGCGCGCGCAGATCAGGCCGGGGATCCGGCGGCAAGGGCCGGTCCCGGCGGGTTCGGCGGTTCCTATCCGGCTTCGGTGTAGCGCCCGCCGAGGTAGGAGTCGAGATCCTCCTCGCGGACGCGGTACGACTTGCCGACGCGGACGGCCGGCAACTGACCCGAATTGATCAGCCGATACACGGTCATGTTGGAGACGCGCAGCATCTGCGCCACCTCACCGACCGTGAGGAAGTGCGACTTGGTGTAATGGACGGACAGCTCGCTCACCCCTCTCCGCTGTCGCGACTGTAGGCCAGCGAGGTTGGTGGGGAAAGTGGGACGAAGGAAGCACAAATTTTGTCGCATCGACCTGCAACTTTTTCATGGCGATCTGCCGCCGACAGCCTCGCTTAGAAGCAGTCGACGAGTGCGCGGTCGGCGAGGTCCTGGTAGATGCGGCGGAGACGGGCCGCGGCGAAGGTCCAGGTGTACGGGCGCGCCCTCGCCGCGCCTGCCTCGCCGTAACAGCTGCGCAGCTCGGCGTCGACGAGGAGGCGCTCGACGTAGCGGGCGAAGAGCCCGGAGTCCCGCCCTTCGACGAGGAATCCGGTCTCTTGGTGCTCGACGAGAGTCGTCAGCCCACCGACCGACGAGGCGACAACGGGGATCCCGCACGCGGCGGCCTCGAGGGCGACGAGGCCGAAGGACTCCGACCGGCTCGGTACGACGCAGACGTCCGCGGCCCGGTAGAAGGTGGACAGCAACTCGTGTCGCTGCGGCGGCACAAAGTCCACCCGGTCGGCGACCCCGAGGTCGGCGGCCTGTTTGTGCAGCGCGGCGAGCTCTTCCTCCCCGCGACGCCCGCTGGGCCCTCCGACGACCACGAGGCGCGCGTCGCTGCGTGCTCTTTCGACTATTCCCGCCACCACCTCGATCGCGACGTCCGCCGCCTTCAGCGGCTGCAGCCTCCCGACAAAAAGGACGATCCGGTCGTCGGCGGGGAACGAGAGCGCCCGGCGAGCCTGGGCCTGGTCTCCGGGCGAGAAGAACGCGTGGTCGACTCCCGGCGCCACGATCTCGACTCGGGTGGGATCCGCGTCGTAGAGATCGACGAGCTGATCGACTTCCACCGCGCACGACGCCAGCACGGCGTCGGAACAGCCGATCACCTGCGCTTCGGCGTGCGAGCGTCGATCGGGGTCGGCGGGATCAACGTCTTCTGGGCTCGCTTCTGCCTTCACGCGGTCGAGGGTGTGAAACGTCGAGACGAGGGGGACGCCGAGTTCGTGTTTCAAGGCGTGGCCGGCGATTCCCGAGAGCCAGTAGTTCGCGTGGATCGCGTCGGGCCGCCCGACTCCGAGCGCGCCCATCGCCTCGATACGCGCCGCGACCGCCTCGGCGAAGGCGCCGGTAAACCCGTGGAGGGCGTGCTTCTCGAGCGGCTCGAGTGGCCCCGCTTCGACGTGGTGGACCGTCAACCCCGGCTCGACCTCGACGATCGGAGAGGTGTCGGGGGATTCCGTCCGCGTGTACACGTCGGCCGCGATTCCGGCTCGGGCGAGCGACGAGGAGAGCTCGCGCACGTAGACGTTCATTCCGCCGCCATCGCCGGTCCCCGGTTGGGCGAGCGGCGAGGTGTGCATCGACAGCACTGCGAGCCGTTGCATTCGCGGCGAGGTTAACGGTGCATTCGATGGTCTCCCCCTGATCAGCGGATTCGGCCGCTCCGGCTCGCCGGTGCGTACCGATACCAGGCGACGCCGACGACACGGCGATAGGGGACGAGCCCGAAGTCCTTGCTATCCCTGCTCGCGCCGGGGTTGTCGCCGACGACTTCGAGACCCTGGCGGTGCAGCGCGACGACCCGCTTCACGACGAGACGAGGACCCCCATCCGGGTCGAAGAAGACGACGAGCTCGTGCGGGCGCGCCCGGCGCGTACGACGAACAAGTAAGTGGTCGCCGGATTCAAGCGTCGGGAGCATGCTCGGCCCGGAGATCGCGACGCGCGTCGGGATGTGGAGCCACCGGGCGAGTCTCCAACGCGCCCCTCGCCAAATGTTGCGACCCTCCACCTCGTCGCTATCGTGGGCCGCACCCCCCGCCTGGGCTTCGAGCACGACGAAGTGCGCGCGGGATACCGGCAGAGATCGAAGGAGACGCGCAATGACCATCACGTCACGTCTGCTCGCCATCGCCGATCGGGCCTCATCGCCCCGAACGGCACACGCGCACTGCGACCTTCCTTGCGGCGTCTACGACCCCGCCCAGGCTCGGATCGAGGCCGAGGCGGTGAAGGCCTGCATGGAGAAGTTCAACGCGTCGGACGACGCGATCTTCCGCGAGCGGGCGATCACGATCAAGGAAGAGCGAGCAGAACTGGTGAAGCACCACCTGTGGGTGCTGTGGACCGACTACTTCAAGCCCGAGCACGCGCAGACGTTCCCCGAGCTGCACGAGTTGTTCTGGTCGACGACAAAGGCCGCCGGGGAGTCGAAGAAGACGGTCGACACCGCGGTCGCCGACCGATTGCTGAACGGGATCGCGGAGATCGACCGGATTTTCAAGGAGACGAAGAAGGCCTGAGCACCGAGCCCGCGGCGCACCCCGCCGCGCTGAGTTCAGTCGGCGGAAGCGTGGTCTGCGCAGCGCATCTCGCCGGGCGACGCCGCGAGACGATCTGCGTCGACCGGCTCCCCGCAGACCTCACAGCGCGGCTCGGCGCCAAATCCGAACCGGCTGATCGCGCTCTCGATCTCCCGCAGCTCGGCCTCGGCGCGCTCCAAAAGCGCGTGCGCCTCGGCCAGCGCGTGATCGGTTTCCGCGATCGCCTGGGCTCGCAGCTGGCTCCCGTCAACGCTTCCGTCCATCGCGACCTCCATCACTCGCTGGCGTCGCGAATGACGCCGAATCGAAACAGTGCACGCCGCGCAGCGTACCGACGGCGTCGCGTGAACTCGCGGATCCCGACAAAGCGCGGCGGTGTGGACTCGACGTCCTCGTTGCGATGCACGAGAACGAGCCTTTGAACGAAGAGGACCGATGACCATTCGCATCGAGACGCCTGAATTGGAAGAACACACAAGAGGTGTTGAGCGAGTCCTAGTCGTCGCCGCGCACCCCGACGACGCCGAATTCGGCTCGGCCGGCACCGTCTCGATGTGGACCGATGCCGGAATCGAGGTCGAGTACGTCGTCGTCACCGACGGGGACGCCGGGTCATCCGACCCGACAATCGACCGGGTCGCGCTCGCCGCGAACGCGGCGCGAGGAACAGCGAGCGGCGGCGAAGGCTGCGGGAGTCGACGGCGTCGAGTTCCTCGGATATCCCGACGGGAGGGTCGAGACGACGCGAGAGCTGCGGCGCGACATCAGCCGCGCCATCCGGCGCTTGCGGCCCGATCGTGTCGTCTGCCAGTCCCCCGACCGGCGCTGGGACGCTCTTCCCGCCAGCCACCCCGACCACCTCGCGACCGGAGAGGCCGTCGTGCGCGCCGTCTATCCAGACGCGCGTAATCCGTTTTCCTTCCCTGAGCTGCTCGAAGAAGGCCTCGACCCCTTCTCGGTGCGCGAGTTGTGGGTCGTCGCGCATCCGCAACCGAACGTCGCGATCGACATCACCGAGGCGTTCGGGCGGAAGATGGCCGCCTTGCGATGCCACGAGAGCCAGATCAAAGACCCGGAGGAGGTCGAAGGCTTCCTCCACGCGAGGCTGGAGCGCAGTGCGCAACAGATGGGGCTGGGTGATGGCCGGCTCGCCGAGACTTTCCGCGTCGTCCTCGCGCCGTGATCGGCGCGAGGACGCGCGCGAGACCGATAGGCGGCCCTCCCCGAACGGCGAAAGTCGCGAAGTATCGAAGTGGTGGACCCGCCGGGCGATCGGCCTCCACGTCGCCCTCGGCGTGACATTCCCGGGGTTCCTCGCGCTCGGTTGGTGGCAGCTCGAGCGCGCGCTCGGTGGGAACACGTTGAGTTGGGCGTACACGTTCGAATGGCCGTTCTTCGCCGGGTACGCGGTCTATGTCTGGTGGCGGATCATCCACGAAGACGAGACGACCATTCCTGACGTCGCACGACGCGCGCCGTCGTTGTTCTCGCGATATCACCGCCGCTCAGATGACGATGGTTCGGCCGATGCAGAGCTCGCCGAATACAACGCGCACCTCGCGGCGTTGCATGCTTACGACCGCGAGAAGCACAACCTCGACGTGCGTAATCGCTGAGCAAACAATCCGCGATCGCTCAGAAGATCCCGAAACGGATGACGGACGCGAAGCCGAACAAGAGCGAATACACGGCGAAAGGCGCAAGCGTGCGCGTCTTGAAGTACCGGGACAGAAACACGATCGCGAAGATCGAAGTCGCGGCCGCCGCGGCCGATCCGGCGAGGACCTGATAGCGGATCCCGTTCCCGAGCGAGCCCATCAGGTCGGGAACCTTCAAGAGCCCAGCGGCGAAGATCACCGGGGTCGAGAGCAGGAACGAAAAACGCATCGCGTTCTCGTTGTTGAGACCGCGGAACAACCCGCCCACCATCGCGACGCCCTCGCGGCTGATACCGGCGAGCAAGGCGAGAGCCTGGGATGCACCGATCACGGCGGCAGAAACAAAGCCGATTCGTGACAGCTCGCGCTCTGCCGCGTCGTCCATCGGCACGATCCGGCGGTCCCGAAATCGAGTCGAAGTCGCCGTTGTCTCCGGGCCCGACTCGGTTGCCCGACGACGTCGGTTCCACTCGCCAGTTGCGAGGATCACCCCGTTCACCATGAGAAATGCCGCCGCAGCGACCGGCTTCGCGAACAGCACCCGAAACTGGTGCTCGAACTCGACGCCGATGATTCCGACCGGCACCGTCGCTACCACGATCAGCCAGGCGAGACGCGCCTCGTCGGTGACGATGCGGCGTCGTCCGATCGAACGGAACCAGCCGGCGATCAGACGCGCCCACTCGCGCACGTAGAACCCGAGGAGAACGACCGCCGTCGCCAGGTGCAATCCGACGACGAATGCGAGGTACGGACTCTCCGCTTGCGATTCCTGCCGGACGAGCGTCGCCCAGGTTCCGCCGATCCACGAGGGAATCAACACCGTGTGGCCGAGACTCGAGATCGGAAACAACTCCGTGATGCCTTGGATCAGACCGATGACCACGGCTTGGAAGAAGTTCAAGTGATAGATCGCGTGGTGCAAGACGGTCCCTTCGGTTGATCCAGGTGAGAAGCCGCACGCCGTCACCGGCCCGACGGATCGTAGGCGGGGGGAGATTGAGAGCGGGGTAACGATGCGGCGGGGGCGCGCTTTTCGCTGAGGACGCGGCCACCCACTCGATCACACCCGCTTGTCGACTCGTCGAGTGGCTACTGTCGAACCCGCCGATCCGAGACCATGGAGGACCGATGTTCGACGCTCGAACCTTCGCCGTCGTGCTCGCGCGCATCGACAAGCACCACGTCGCAGGGATCGTCGCGATCGTCGTCGGGGCGGCCTTGGCGATCGTCAGCGGGATCCGGTTCGCGACCCGAGCCTCACGGGCGTTACTCGCCCCGGTGGCTGGGTTGATCATCGTTCTGCTCGGAGTCCTGCTCTATCTGCGCTTGGTCTGAGCGCGAGGTCTACGGCGGTACGCGAGAATTCATCATCGCGTCCATCCATTAGGGGGAAACGTGGGAGACAAGTCGCCGAAACAGACGAACACCAAAAAGCCCGGGCGATCGATCAAGGAAAAGCGCGCGGCGAAGAAATCGAAGCAAGCGTCAAAGAGTTCCTGAAGCTCGAGCCACCTTGCTCTGTCGCCACGCCGGCCCGCGACGACAATTCGCTCGGCACCGCGTAATTCGCGGGGTTCAGGCCTGCACGACGTGACAGCGATGGCCGCCAAGTCCCTCGGCTTCGATCTCGACAACATCACCGGCCTGCAAGTACGGCGTGTATTCGTCGCCCAGCGGGACACCAGACGGTGTCCCGGTGTTCACGACGTCGCCCGGTTCGAGCACCATGAACTCGCTGATGTACCAGACGAGGTGGTCGACCGGGAAGATCATCTCCGCGGTCGAGGCGTTCTGACGCACGATCCCGTTCACTGACAGCCGCAGCCGGATCGCCTGAGGGTCGGCGACTTCGTCTTTTGTGACGAGGTAAGGACCAAACGGATTTAAGGTCTCGCAGCTTTTTCCCTTCGTCCACCGTCCCCCGCGCGCGTTCTGGAACTCGCGTTCGGACACATCATTCGAAATCGAATATGCGGCGATCACCGGCGCTGAGTCCTCCGGAGATTCGAGGTACCGCGCCCTCGTACCGATCACCACGGCGAGCTCGACCTCCCAGTCGGTCTTGGTCGAAAGCCTCGGGATCACGATGTCGTCGTTCGGTCCGACGACGGCGTTCGGGGCCTTGAGAAACAGGATCGGCTCCGTGGGCTCGCGCGTTCGCGTCTCTTCGACGTGCGCGCGGTAGTTCCTGCCGATGCAGACGACCTTGCCCGGCCGGGCGATCGGGGGGCCGATCCGATCATCTTCGAGATCGATCGTCGGCAGCTTCGGATCCGAAAGAAGGCTCCGCGCTTCGTCGAGGCCTCCGTCTGCGAGGAATGCCGCGTCGAGATCACGCCCGAGCGACGACGAGTCCCGTACGCCTCCGTCCTCGTCGATCCCGCAGAGTCGTTCTTCGCCCGCTTTCCCGACGCGTAAGAGCCGCTTCGCCGCCTTCCGTACCGCGGTCGAATCCTGCCGTCGATGTTAGGTACGAGGCTCCCAGGTGAAATGGCGAATCGAGTACACGAGTCCCGCGGCGCCCCAAGCCGCGACGATCCACACGTCGGTCCAGTTGAACGCCGTTCCCAAGAACCCCGCCTGCATGCCGCCCGCGAAATGCCACACCGGAAAGATCTTCGCCACCCAGTGGATCCACGGCGGCGCGTTCTTGCCGAGCGGAATGAACACGCCGGACAGAAAGAGCAACGGGAGGATCGACGCGTTGATCACCGCTGGCGCGGCGTCCGCGTTCGGCACGAGACTCGTGATCGCGAGTCCAAGCGCCGAGAACGCGGCGGCTCCGACGACGAGCATGACGAGGAAGCGAAGGAGCGTCATCCCCGTTGGGATGTCCGCCTGGTAAAACGCGCGTCCGAAGGCCGCGGTCAGCGCGACGAGCAAAACCGCGATCAAAAGGGCGTGCACGACCTTCGCTCCGAGGTAATAGCCGCTCGGCAATGGCGTTCCTCGCGTTCGCTTCAAGATCCCGAGATCTCGC
The DNA here is from genome assembly GCA_963725215.1 of uncultured Acidimicrobiaceae bacterium. Classification (GTDB taxonomy): domain Bacteria; phylum Actinomycetota; class Acidimicrobiia; order Acidimicrobiales; family Bog-793; genus CAVRXQ01. The sequence continues at coordinate 193,327 of CAVRXQ010000001.1, forward strand.
TGGAACGTCATGTACGTGGCGATGTTCGTGTAGCACGCCGTGATCACTGCAAAGGCCGCCATCGCCGCGACGTAGTACGTCGAGGTGTCAACGGTCTTGCCGATGAGGTGCACTTTGGAATGCCCGAGCAACGCCGTGAAGATCACGAGGAACATGAGCGGGAAGGCGAACGTGAAGAACGCCGCCGCCGGGTTGCGCCAGAAGGACTTGTTCATGTACCCGATCTGGGAGACGAACAGCCGGATCTTTCTCATCGCCGCCGCCGCGAGCGTCGTCCGGGCGCGGGGGAAGATGCCTCGGGGTCTTCGACGGTTCCCGTCAGTTCGAGATAGACGTCTTCGAGACTCGGTCGAACGATGTCGAGCGACTCGAGGCTGAGTCCCTCGTCAAGCGCCCAACCGGTGAGTTCGTGGATCGCCGTCGTGAGATCCGACGGCTCCATTTCGAGCGATCCATCGCCGGCGGGGTACGCGCCGAACGACGCCGGGATCTCGGCTCCGTCGGCGAGACGGAACCGCAGCGTCTGTCGGCTGGCGTTGCGCCCGCCGAGCGTCTCCGGCGTTCCCTCGGCGACGATCTTGCCCGCCGCGATCACCGCCACCCGGTCGGCGAGGTACTGAGCCTCGTCCATGTAATGCGTCGTGAGCAGCACCGTCTTTCCGAGCGCCGACAGGTTCTTCACGATCTCCCAGGCCTCTCGGCGTGCCGAAGGGTCGAATCCCGTCGTGGGCTCGTCTAGGAAGAGCAAGTCCGGGTCGCCGGCGAGAGCGATCGCGACGTCGAGCCGACGCTGTTGGCCGCCCGACAGCTTGAGCACTCGGGAGTCTCGTTTTTCCTCCAGCCCGACGAGCGAGATCACCTCATCAGCAGGTCGCGGATGGGGATAGAACTCCGAGTACATCGCGACGGTCTCTTCGACTGTGAGGTACCGGTCGACGCCCGATGATTGGAGGACGATCCCGATACGCGGCCGGATCTTGTCGGCGTGATTGCCCGGGTCGAGCCCGAGGACCGACACCTCTCCTGCGTCACGTCCGCGGTAACCCTCGAGGATCTCCACCGTCGTCGTCTTCCCGGCTCCATTCGGACCGAGGAGAGCGAAGATCTCGCCTTTTCTTATCTGGAAGTCGACGCCGCGCACCGCGGGCTTGCCCTCGTAGGACTTCGTAAGGCCGCGGACAGAAACCGCTGTCGCATCGAGAACGGCGTCATCGTTGTCCCCAGCCAACTCATCCTCCGAACGGCACGAAAGCGCGCCCCATCTGTCCTCCACAACCTATTGAAAGTGTCCTACCCCGGAAACGGCCAATCGTCCTTTGAGACACGCTTCACCGCCGACGAGTAACCGACGCATCCTCGGCGGGAGCGCTCTTCAGCCGGACCTCGGAGACCCCAAAGCACTGGCGTGCACAAGGTGCCCGGCGAAGGAGCACACTTGAGAGGTGACGACGACCTCGCTCATCGCGCCGGCGTTGCCGGCACGACCGATACAGCCGCTTCTTTCGGCGCGGAACCTGTGCTGCAGCTTCGGAGATTTCAGGGTCCTTAACGGCGTCGACTTCACGATCTGGCCGGGCGAGCTCGTGGCGATCACCGGAGAAAACGGGGCAGGCAAATCGACCTTGGTGCGTTGCATCGCCGGAGAGATCCCGCCCGATGTCGGCGAGGTGCTGATCGACGGGGCGCGAGTTCGCTCGCACGCCAGCGCGGCGGCAAACGGTGTGGCGGTCGTCTGGCAGGACCTCGCCCTCTGCGACAACTTGGATGTCGCGGCGAACCTCTTCTTGGGACGCGAACGCGGTCGCTGGTTCGTCGCCGACCCTGGGACGAGCGCCGCCGCGAAGCGAATCCTCGCCACCTTCGGCGTCAATGTCAGCGACACGCGCACCGTCGGCACGCTCTCGAGTGGCCAGCGCCAGTCGATCGCGGTGGCGAAGGCGATGCAATCACAGCCGAGATTGCTCATCCTCGACGAGCCAACGGCCGCTCTTGGCGTGCACGAAACGCGAAAAGTTGAGGAGTTGATCGCGAAGTTCCGCTCCGAGGGAACGACGATCGTGCTCGTCTCGCACGACGTCGAGCAGGTATTCAGCCTCGCCGACCGAATTCTCGTGCTCTACCGAGGCAGGGTCGCGGCGGACCTCGCGCCGTCGGAGACCCACCCCGACGACGTCGTCGCGATCATGGCCGGCCACTCGCCCGACGTCACCGCTCGTCACCAGCTGAACCGGCTGCAGAACCTCGTCGACCAGCTTGCCTCGGCGAAGCCGAACTCCAGTCTGCCGCTCATCGTCTCCGCGCTCGGAGCGGCGTTGCGGACGGATCAACTCTGCATCCATCTCGTCGAGGACCAAAGCCTTCGCTGCGTCGCGGCGATCGGATTACCGAGCGAATTGCTCGACGCGTGGTCCGTCGTCCCGGTCGGTGTCGGTGGCGGGCCGATGGGGGCGGCCTCGGCGAGCGCGCGGATCGAGATCGACGAAGATGTCGACAAGAGCGCGTCCTGGACGCCGTTCGGCGCACTCTCGAAGCAAATCGGCATCCGCAGTTCCTGGTCGGTGCCACTCATCGGCTCGACCGGCTTGATCGGCGTGATCACCGGTTGCCAATCAGTCGTCGGCCGCCCGCGCAAGGACCAAATGGATCTCGTCTCGCTGTACGCGGGGTACGCGGCGGGTGCGATCGAACGCGACCGGCTGTTCGGCGAGGTCACCGCGCGCAACCGTGTCCTCGAGACGATCCGCGAGGTCCTCGAGACACTCGCCGGCCCGGAGCCAGTCTCCCGGGGCCTGCTCCTCGCCCTGCGCGCGTTGCAACGCGGACTCGGGGCGGCCGAGATCGAGCTTTGGGTGAAACCGGAAACCGATCACGCGCGCTGCCTCGCCCTCATCGACGGCGAAGGTCGGGAGCACGCCGAACCGCCGGGCCGCGACGCGAACGAGGCGGCTGCCGCGTTCGCCAACGAATCGCAGTCGAATGCGCCTCGTCTCCTCGCCGAGCCAGTCGCCACGCCGGTGTTCGTCACCACCCTCGATGTCCCGGGAGGACGCGCGGCGATCGTCGCCCGCTGGCGCGACGAGGATCTCCCCGACGACGCCGAGGCGTTGCTCGGGGACGCCGCGCACTCGGTGCGGCTCGCCCTCGAGCGGGCGCAGGCGGAGCAAGCTCATCAGCAAGCCGCTGCGTTGCGGCGGTCTCATCAACTCCAGCGCGACTTTCTCTCCCGTCTCAGCCACGAGCTGCGCACGCCGCTCACCGCGATTCGCGGCTACGCGAGCAGCCTCTTGGCTTCCGATGTCACCTGGGACGACGAGTCGAAACTTCGCTTCTTGAACACGATCGCAAGCGAATCGGCGCGACTCGGGCGCTTGGTCGGCGACTTGCTCGACTTCTCGGCGATCGAAGCAGACCTCTTGCGTCTGCATCAGGACTGGTGCGACCTCGCCCTGGTGATCGAGGCCGCGGTCGCGTGCCTTCCCGCCGAACGCGCGGCGGCCGTTTCGGTGCGTTGCCGATCCGATGTTGGACCCGTGTGGGCGGACCACGATCGCTTGGAGCAAGTCTTCGTCAACTTGTTCGAGAACGCCTTTCGCCACAACCCGCCCGGTGTCGCGGTCGAAGTCGACGTCGCGCCGTCCGGACCGAACGTCGTGATCCGCGTCGCAGACAACGGCAAAGGGATCGACGAGGAAACGAAGAGTCATCTCTTCGAAGCGGGCGTCAAAGAGAACTCGGAGTCGCCACGCGCAGGACTTGGGCTTTCGATCGCCAAAGCAATCGTCGTCGCGCACGGCGGTTCGATCAGACTCGAGGACTCGCCGAACGGGACGTGCTTTCGCATTGAAATCCAGACCGAGGGCCAAGACGAGGGCTTGGCGTGACTCATCTCGACCAGCGCACGAAGGCGCTCCTTGTCGAAGACGACCCGAACATCGTTGATCTGATCCGCTCGAACCTCGCCGTGCGGGGCTTTGACACGTCGACCTGTGGCGACGGATCACGCGCGCTCGAGCTGTTCGAGACCGAGACCCCGGACATCGTCCTGCTCGATCTGATGTTGCCGAATGCCGACGGCTTCGAAATCTGCCGCCAGATGCGCGAACGGTCCTCGGCGGGGATCATCGTCGTCTCCGCCCGCGGCGGACAGAGCGACAAGGTCGCGGCGCTCAATTTCGGCGCCGACGACTACTTGACGAAGCCGTTTGGAATCGAAGAGCTCCTGGCGCGAATCACTGCGACGCTCCGGCGTTCACGCCCCGCAGATCCGGTCGAATCGCAGCCGATGCGCATCGAGGCCGGTGATCTCGTCATCGACCTCGATATGCAGCTCGTCACCCGTGCCGGCGAAGTCGTTCATCTCACTCCGACCGAATTCGCGTTGTTGCGCGAGCTCGCCATCAACCGGGGCAAGCTCCTGACCCACGCCCAGCTCCTGCGCCGGGTCTGGGGCCCGGGATATGCCACGGAGACCGAATACGTGCGCGTCTACATCCGGAGGCTGCGCGCCAAGCTCGAAGACGGGAACGGTCCTTCGCTGATCATCACCCAGGCGAGGGCGGGTTATCGGTTCGCGCCCGCTTGATCCGCGATAAAGGTCGCGCCGATTTCACACGCCTGTCGCCGCACGGTGACGCGGCATTTACGGAAAATTAACCATTCGCCGCGCACGTTCACGGCTCGTTTACACGTCCAAGCTTAGCTTCGACCTACAGGAGCACAGGACCGCTCCGACTCCGTGCGCGCACGGCGATCGGCACATGGTGCTCGATCGACCGGCAGGTCGCGGAGGCAACCGACCCCCCACGGCGCAGGCCATGGGAGAACAAAGGGGGAGCTTTGAGAATTTCCCGAACAGGGCGGCTGGTGGGCCTCGCCTCCGCCGTGGCCTTGATCGCCGGATTCGCTGTGGCAGGTGGCACGGCTTCGGCGCAAGGGACGGTGTCGGCGACGACCTTCAACCGCAACTTCACGACGATGTCGTTGTTGAAGCCGATCACCGCCAAGGGACACGGCGGAGTCGGCGCCATCCTGCCTGACACGGTGTCGTCGACTCGTTACGTCGAATTCGACGCGCCATATCTCACCGAAGCACTGAAGGACGCCGGGCTCTCGTCGTCTCAGTACACGGTCGTCAATGCCCACGCAAGCGACGCGACCGAGTTCGCGGACGCTCAGGCGGACATCACGAAGGGCGACACCGTTCTGATCATGGACCCGCTCGACCCAGGAGTCGGCAAGCGGATCGAGTCGTACGCGAAGACGCACGGCGTCGCGGTCATCGACTACGACCGCCTCACCCTCGGCGGGCAACGGACGTACTACGACAGCTTCAACAACGTGTACGTCGGCACCTTGATCGGCAAGGGTCTCGTGAGTTGCATCTCGCAGTGGCACGTGTCTTCACCCGACGTGCTCGTCATGCACGGCGCGGTAACGGACAACAACGCGACGCTGTTCGCCCAGGGCTACAACAAGGTGCTTGGGTCGTACTTCTCCGCGGGCACGTACAAGTTGGCGGGACGGCCGGCGGGCACGTGGGATCCCCCCACCGCGCTCACCGAGTTCCAGGGCTTCTACACGAAGAACCCGAGCATCAACGCCGTTTTGAGCCCGAATGACGAGAACGCGTCGCCGATCATCTCGTATCTGAAGGGCAAGGGCCTGAAGCCGCACACCATCCCGTTCACGGGACAGGACGCGACGCTGACCGGCCTCGGCAACGTCCTGACCGGGTACCAGTGCGGCACCGTGTACAAGCCGATCTACCTCGAGGCGCAGGCCGCGGTGGCACTCGCCATCTACGCCCGGGCGAAGCTGGCCCCGCCGAAGGCGCTCGTGAACGGCTCCACTGAGGACACGACCGAGCACAAGGCGGTCGCGTCCGTGCTGCTCACGCCGGAGTGGGTGACGAAGTCGAACATGAACTCGACGGTCGTCGCCGACCACTTCGTTCCGCCGGCGCAGCTGTGCGCGGCTCCGTACGCGACTGCCGCCGCTTGCTCGGCAGCGCACATCAAGCCGTAGGTCTCCAGAGGCGGGCGCAGTCATCTGCCCGCCACGGGGAATGACACCAGGCATCCGGATCGCGGTGCGGCCCGGATGCCTGCGTGCTGCGTAGGCGAGCGTTATCGTCCCGAGGCTGGCACAACTTGGAGCGAGTCCTCCGCATTCGCCAGTCGGGTCGCCGGAAGGAGCAGTGTGCGGCATGCCTGAGGCATTGCTGGAGCGGGGAGCACCCCTCCTGGAGCTACGCGGGATTGAGAAGAACTTCGGGCCGGTCCGCGCGCTTGACAGGATCGATCTCACCATCCAAGCGGGGATGGTCACCGCTTTGTGCGGCGACAACGGCGCGGGAAAGAGCGTGACGATCAAGATCGTCTCGGGGATCGTCACCGCCGACGACGGCGAGATGATCTGGCGCGGCAACCGGGTCCACCTGCACACCCCGCGCGACGCGGCGGACCTCGGGATCGCGACCGTGTATCAAGACCTCGCACTCTGCGACAACCTCGACATCGTGCAGAACATGTTCTTGGGTCGCGAGATCGTAAAGACCGACGTGTTGGACGAAGCTCCAATGGAGATCGCGGCGCGCAAGACGCTCTCCGAACTACGGGTGATGACGGTGCGCTCGATCAGACAACCGGTCGCGTCACTCTCCGGCGGCCAGCGCCAATCGGTCGCCGTCGCGCGCGCAGTTCTTTGGAACTCGCAACTGATGATCCTCGACGAACCGACTGCCGCGCTCGGGGTCTCCCAGACCGCGATGGTTCTCGAACTCGTTCGCCGACTCGCCGATCAGGGCTATGCGGTATTGATTGTCTCGCACAACTTGATTGATGTCTTCGAAGTCGCCGATCGCATCGCCGTCTTGCACCTCGGCCAAATGGCGGCGCAGGGCCCGGCCTCGGAGTTCGACCGCCAAAGCGTCGTCGAGTTGATGACCACCGGAACTTACGGGAGACCGATCGGTGAAGGGCTCTCCCCCGCAGGCAACGGCGCCGGGGACAACTGAGCATGACGAACGAGGATCCGAGCACGGGCGTTTCGACGGCTGCACCTCCGACGACACAAGAGCAACACGGCGATGCGACGGGCGACGTCGCGCTGTTAGCCGCACCCGAAGCCGTCGCCGACACCCTCGCTGTCTATATCGGTGCGTGGTGGCGAAAAGTCCGCGGTGGCGAGAGCGGCATCTTGCCGGTCGTCGCCGGGCTGATCGCGATCGTCGTCATCTTCCAGGTCCAGAGCTCGCTCTTCCTTTCAGCCGGGAACATCGTCAACCTTTTGCTCCAGGCCTCCGTGATCATGTTGTTCGGGATCGGCGAGGTCTTCGTCCTTTTGCTCGGAGAGATCGACCTTTCCGTCGGTTACGTCGCGGGAATCGGTGGTGGGTTGGTCGCTGCCCTCGTTTCGCCGCCGTTCAACCTTCCGTGGTGGGTCGCGATCCTCGCCGGGCTGGCCGGGACCACGATCATCGGAATCATTCAAGGCACTCTCATCACGCGCCTGCGCCTACCGTCGTTCATCGTCACCCTCGCCGGACTCATCGGCTGGGAGGGCGTGTTGATATGGATGTTCGATAAATTGCCCATCGCCGTCGGCGGCGTGATCCAAGTCTCGAACGGTTACCTCCTCGACCTTGCTTCGGGCACACTCAGCCCGACTGCCGGTTGGATCGTCATGGCCGCACTCGTCGTCGCGTTCGGGGCGCTCACGGTGTATCGGGATGCCCGCAGGCGCGCCAACGGCCTCGTGGTCCCTCCGATCGGCCTCACTGTTGTGAAGATCGTGCTCGCTGCCGGAGCCGGCGTGCTGCTCGTTTGGGTCTGCAACGTCAACCGAGGAATCCAGCACAGCGTCGAGCGCGGGGTGCCGTGGGCGATCCCGATCATCTTCGGCGTCCTGCTCGCGACCAGCTTCCTTCTCGCCAGGACGAAGTTCGGGCGCTACGTCTACACGATCGGGGGAAACGCCGAAGCGGCGAGGCGCGCCGGAATCAACCTTGCCCTCGTGCGAACTGCGTCGTTCGCCCTCGCAGGGTTGCTGGCCGGAATCGCCGGCATCATCTATACATCATGGCTCGGCTCGATCGCGACGAACATCGAAGGTGGCCAGTACGTGCTCTACGCCGTTGCGGCCGCCGTCATCGGCGGAACCAGCCTCTTCGGTGGGCGAGGTAAGCCGATCCACGCGATCCTCGGCGGTCTCATCATCGCCGCGATCGCCAATGGGCTCGCACTTCTCGGAGCGGGCGCGGCCCCGACATATATGGTGACGGCCCTTGTCTTGATCGCCGCCATCACGGTGGACTCGGTTGCAAGGCGGGGCCAGGGTGCGGAGTCGCGCGGCAAGGTGTGAGCCGGCGCGCTCGGCGAGAAAACATGGCACGCGCATCGCAACAGATCCGATATGGCGCCGAGCATCAGCCGTTATCGCAACCACTCGCGGAAGGACCTCGGGGTCGGTCGAAGATTCAGACGGATTTCTAGGTGCCTCGACCGAGTTGCCCATAGGGATGGGCGACTGTCGGCGGGTCGTGATTCCGGATCGGGTGCACCGCGCCGCGTCGTTCGCTCTCGGTTTTCGTGGCCGCGCTCGCTGAAGAGCACAACGTCATCGAGGCACTCGAGGAAATCGACCCGTTTAGAGCGTTTAGATTCCTTTAGACATCGCTCGATACGCGGGACGCCGTGTCGCAAACACGTCTAAGAAGCGGTTGGCAAAGCGTTGACAACGCGTGACGCGAGAACGATCTCGTAGCGCGATTCGTCTGGTCGATCTGGCTGGCGGCCTGGCTGGCGGGGGAGGGCTCGAACCTCCAACCTCCTGATCCAAAGTCAGGCGTTCTACCTTTGAACTACCCGCCATCGGCCGACCATTTGTATATCGAACTCAAACGCTAAGGCGTTGTAGCCCGCCCCGGATCCTCCGCCGAAGAGAGCTCCGGAAAAGGCTCGAAGTCGCTCGGGTCACAACCGACCGCGATCTCGCCTGCGCCGTCGGATCCGGTGCACGTCGAGTCGAAGGGGGGAACAACGTCGACGCGCGGCAACGCATCAGGTTGCGAATTAGCAGCCGGGGAATTTGCGGATGATCCTCACCCGAAGATTCGCTGCTGCGCCTTTTAGGTCGAAGGGTGAGACGAGCCCGAGCGATGCCTCCGCTCTCGAAAGACCGGTTTCAGTGACACGCAAACTGTGACCAGAACTGCTGGCTACTAGAGCCACGCGAAGCGAGCCATGTGCGGTAACCGTCCGCCGCCCGTTCTTCTTTCCTGAGAGCGTGAGGACTCCGTTCTTGCCGATGACTTCGGTGACCGACACACCATCGACCGGCGAGATGTACACGACGCCTGTCGGAGCTGCAGCGCTGGTACTCCTCGTGAACGTCCAGTGAAGGTGATAGGACGGCTTTAGAGCCTTATTCGGCCCGCTCACCCCGGCGTTGAGAAACCACTTGCCGGTGTATCCCGTGCACGAGCCCCCGTAGTAAAGGACCAAACGCGACTCTGTCTCCGTGGTGAACCTCACCTGCGCGCATCCCGACGCCGTGCACTGAGGCGTTCTTACTCGCGCCGTTGATTGAGGCAGTGAGAACCGAGAAACGGACCCCACCGTGACAACAAGCGCCGACGACATCGCGAGGGCAAGGACGCGCGTCGAGCGCCGAGACCGGGAATGAACGTCCGTCTGCGGAATCCGATTCACGTGTACGTCGACCCTTCCTCGCGCATTGCGAACGATGACGGCGCGGCCTGACAGTAGCCGTTGAGTCGGAAAGACCGGCTCGAAATGGTCCAGGTCGCCGCGTCGCACTGCGAAGTCTCGCTTGACACGAAAAGCGCGTATTGCTACTCAGGGTGTTCGGTAACCCACCACCAGTCCTCGTAACACGACATATCTAGTCCAAACGGGCCTTGCTCCGATCTGCCGACCTTGCTCAGATTGAGTCAGATTTAAGCGTCCCGTCGATCCCGCCCGACCATTTGGTCGCCACGTTGGGCGGAGGAGGGAGTGGCGAAACCGACGCTTTCTCATACTTGATTCGGAGTGGGGAAAGGTCGAGTGAAGCCATGAAGAGTTTCTCGGAGAAAGAGCGTCAATCTCGTTTGAGCGGCGTGCTCGCGCTTCCGAAAAGAACAGCGACGAGCGGCGCGAGGACGACGACGCGCTGGCGAAGTCGCGCACTTGTCGGGGGACTTGTCGCCACAGTTCTTGCACTCGCGAATGTCGCAGTCGTATTCGCGCTCGCCGACCCCAATGCGGGAGCTTGGGAAGTCACGATCTCGACTCAGATCGAACAAAGTCCGTCGAACACCGCGGTCACGTCGGTCTCAGCCGGGACGACGGTTTTCGACACGGCCAAGATTAACGATTACGACGGCGATGGCACCACCGGGCGGACCGTTACCTATCAGTACTTTGCCAGCAACGGTTCTTGTTCCGGCAGTCCCACTTCGACCGACAAGGTCAACGTCAATACGAACAACACGGTGTCGAGTTCGTCGAACGAGGGCCCACTGAGCGCTGGGAGCTACAGCTTCGATGCCGTCTTCAATGGTAACGACGAAGACCGCAACCAGAACGTTACGAGCGCGTGCGAACAGCTGACCGTCACCCAGGACGGCACCACGACGTCGACGACGGTCTATGACGCGTCGACGAACAACCCGTGGTTGGATACGGAGAGCACAGGGTCTTCTGCATTCGACACAGCGTTAGTGAGCGGAGAGGTCGGCGGCCTGGTTCCCACAGGAATAGTCAAGTACTCCTTCTTCAACAACTCGAATTGTTCGAGAACCGCGGTGTGGACTGACACGGAGACCCTGAGCTCCGGTTCTGTGCCGAAATCGAAAACGACGAGCGCGCTCGTCACCGGCACATACAGCTTCGACGCCACCTACAACGGCGACACCAACTACAAGGGCTCTACTGGTTCTTGTGAGTCCTTCAGCGTCGGGCACGGAAGTGCGAAGCCGGTGACCCAGGTCGATGACGCGTCGACGAACAGCGCGTGGTCCGGCACCGAGGTCACGGGCGCGTCCGCCTACGACACGACCACGCTCAGCCCGTCCCAGGGCAGCACGACCCCGACCGGGACCGTCACCTACTCGTTCTTCACCAATGGGACCTGCAACGCAACACCGGCGTGGACCCAGACGGTGACCCTCAACCATGACGGCTCCGTGCCGAACTCGAACGCGACCGCTGCGCTCGCAGCCGGCAACTACAGCTTCGACGCCTCCTACTCCGGTGACTCGAACTACCCGATGACATCCGGCTCGTGTGAGTCCTTCAGCGTCGGGCAGGGATCGGCGAAGCCGGTCACCCAGGTCGATGACGCGTCGACGAACAGCGCGTGGTCCGGCACCGAGGTCACGGGCGCGTCCGCCTACGACACGACCACGCTCAGCCCGTCCCAGGGCAGCACGACCCCGACCGGGACCGTCACCTACTCGTTCTTCACCAATGGGACCTGCAACGCAACACCGGCGTGGACCCAGACGGTGACCCTCAGTTCCGGTTCTGTGCCGAAATCGAACACGACGAGCGCCCTCACAACCGGCCACTACAGCTTCGACGCCACCTACAACGGTGACTCGAACTACCCGAAGACGTCCGGCTCGTGTGAGTCCTTCAGCGTCGGGCAGGGGTCGGCGAAGCCGGTCACCCATGTCGATGACGCGTCGACGGATAGCGCGTGGTCGGGATCTGAGACACCCGGCGCCTCCGCCTACGACACGTCGACCCTCGACCCGTCGAGTGGCAGCACGACCCCGACGGGGACGGTCACCTACTCGTTGTTCATCAATGGGACTTGCAACGGCACAGCGGCTTGGACCGAGACGGTGAGCCTCAACCATGACGGCTCCGTGCCGAACTCGAACGCGACCGCTGCGCTCGCAGCCGGCAACTACAGCTTCCACGCCACCTACTCCGGCGACTCGAACTACCCGATGGCCGCTAGCGAGTGTGAATGGTTCAGCGTGAGCAAGGCCGCGAGCGGAGTGTCAACGACCGTCGATGACGCGTCGACCAACAGCTCGTGGTCCGGATCTGAGACGACCGGCGCCTCCGCCTACGACACGTCGAGGGTGACGGGCCAGGTCCCCGGGTTCAACGCGTCTGGCACCGTCACTTACTCGTTCTTCACCAATGGGTCCTGCAACGGAACACCGGCGTGGACCCAGACGGTGACCCTGAACCCGGACGGCTCGGTGCCGAACTCGAACGCGACCGGTTCCCTCGGGGCGGGGAGCTACAGCTTCGACGCCACCTACTCCGGCGATTCGAACTACCGCGGTGCTTGGTCACCATGTTGTGAGACCTTCAGCGTCGGCCAGGGAACGGCGAAGCCGGTGACCCAGGTCGATGACGCGTCGACCAACAGCGCGTGGTCCGGATCTGAGACGACCGGCGCCTCCGCCTACGACACGGCAACTATCGACCCGACGACTGGCGGCACGACCCCGACGGGAACGGTCACCTATGCGTTCTTCACCAATGGGACCTGCAACGGGACACCGGCGTGGACCCAGACGGTGACCCTGAACACGGACGGCTCGGTGCCGAACTCGAACGCGACCGGTTCCCTCGGGGCGGGAAGCTACAGCTTCGACGCCACCTACTCCGGCGATTCGAACTACCCGATGACGGCGAGCGACTGCGAGCCGTTCAGCGTCGGCCAGGGAACGGCGAAGCCGGTGACCCAGGTCGATGACGCGTCGACCAACAGCGCGTGGTCCGGATCTGAGACGACCGGCGCCTCCGCCTACGACACGGCAACTATCGACCCGACGACTGGCGGCACGACCCCGACGGGAACGGTCACCTATGCGTTCTTCACCAATGGGACCTGCAACGGGACACCGGCGTGGACCCAGACGGTGACCCTGAACACGGACGGCTCGGTGCCGAACTCGAACGCGACCGGTTCCCTCGGGGCGGGAAGCTACAGCTTCGACGCCACCTACTCCGGCGATTCGAACTACCCGATGACGGCGAGCGACTGCGAGCCGTTCAGCGTCGGCCAGGGAACGGCGAAGCCGGTGACCCAGGTCGATGACGCGTCGACCAACGGCGCGTGGTCCGGGTCTGAGACGACCGGCGCCTCCGCCTACGACACGGCAACTATCGACCCGACGACTGGCGGGACGACCCCGACGGGAACGGTCACCTATGACTTCTATCCGGGCGACAACTGCGCGGGCGAACTGGAAGCGCTAGATCCTGCTCCGATTTGGACCCAGACGGTGACCCTGAACCCGGACGGCTCCGTGCCGAACTCGAACGCGACCGGTTCCCTCGGGGCGGGGAGCTACAGCTTCGACGCCACCTACTCCGGCGATTCGAACTACTCAGGCACAACCAGTCAGTGCGAGCCGTTCTCCGTCGGCCAGGGAACCTCGGCCACAACGACAGCGGTCTACGACGCGACGACGAACGCGCCGTGGTCGGGCACCGAGAACACCGGCGCCTCCGCGTACGACACCGCTTCGGTGACAAAATCGGGCGGCATCACCGCGACGGGGAGCGTGACCTACACGTTCTTCTCCAACGGGACGTGCACCGGAACCGGTTCGCCTGCAGGTGGCGGAGCGCTGGTCAACGGCGCGGCGCCGAATTCGAACACCGAGGGACCGCTCAACGCCGGGAATTACAGCTTCCTTGCGTCTTACTCCGGTGATGACAACCACTCCGGATCGACGAGCACGTGCGAGCCGTTTAGCGTCGGCGTCGCGGCGACCACCACCGCGACCACGGCGTCAACGAGCAGCGTCACGCTTGCCACCGGCAACACCGTGACGGACTCGGCGACCGTAAGCGGCCCGACCCCGGGCACCGGACTTCCGTACCCGACGGGGACGGTCACCTTCTACGTCTGCCTGGTCTCGTCCTCGACCGGTCAATCCGGGACGTGCGCCGCGACGGCCGCCGACTTGGTGCCGAGCGCCGGCGGCGTGACGAATCCAGTCACGCTCGGATCAGGATCCGGTGATTCGAACTCCGCCAATTCCCCGGCGTTCCAACCGACGGCCGCCGGGAGCTACTGCTTCTCGGCGATCTACAGCGGTGACACCAACTACGCCGGCTCGTTCGACAACGCCTCAGGGACAGCGATTTCGACTGAGTGCCTCAGCGTGACGCTCCCGCCGGCACCGCCGATCCCGCCGGCACCTCCGAAGGGATCGCCGAAGCTGAGCGTGTCGAAGGACTCGGTACCGAAGCCCGGTTCGATCGTCAAACTCGGGTTGGTCGTCGAGTACTTGTTGAAGCTGACGAACCCCGGCAACGCCGATGCGACCGGCATCAACGTCATCGATCACGTGCCGACCGGCACGACGTACGTGAACGGATCGGCGGACTGCCACGGTGCGACCAGCTGCACGGCATCCGAGCACGGCAGGGTCGTGTCCTGGACCGGCATCTCGCTCGCCGCCGGCGCTTCGGTCACGGTGTCGTTCAAGGTCACCGTCGACCGGAGCGATTCGAACAACCAGGTGATCTCGAACGCGGCCTTGTTCTCGAACAAGGGAACGCCGAGCTGCTCAGGTTCGACGTGCAACACGAACACGGTCAAGGTGAAGGTGACAGTTCCGCTGCCGAAGGCCGTTCCGAAGGCGACGAAGCCGCACACGGGCGAGCCGTGGGCCGGCTCGAGGCCGTACGAGATCGCGATCCTCGTCCTCGGTGCCGGCCTCTTGGCGCTCGGAGAGCGCGCTCGGCGCAGGATGCGCCGAGCGGCACGCCGGGCGTAGGTTCCGCGTGCGGCGACACACGAACCACTGAACGCGCGGACGATTAATGAACGGTCCGAACTCGGGCCGCCGTGGGATCCTCGGTCGAATGAGCCCGGGGATCCCACAGGCGAGCGCACCATCGCTTGCGGTCGCCGGAAATCAGGGCACGCTGTATGACGTGTCACCTCTCGGCCCGGGTCCGGCCCGCGGAGCGCATTCCTTGCGCCTGCTCGGACGGTGGCGATACCGAACGCTGATTTCAATTGGCCTTGTCCTCATCGCCGGGGTCGGCGCCTGGCAGATCTACGCATCGGTGTGGTCAGCTCGATCGACACGGACGGGCAGGTCCCTCGTCCGCAACTTTCTCGCCGAGAACAACCTCGCGTCGCCGCTCTCCCATTCGGCGGCAACTTCAAAAGGCACCCTCGTCTCGTGCCGGTTGGCGTCGACGAAACGACAAGTCCGCGGTCTGCTCGAGATCCCGAAGCTCGACGTCGTCGCGCCGGTGGAACAGAACGAAGGTGACGCCCAGCTGAACGTCGCTGTCGGCCACAACCCGTATTCGGTGTGGCCTGGCACGACCGGGACGTCCGTCCTCGTCGCCCACGACGTCAGCTACTTCGAAAACCTCCCGCATCTCAATGTCGGCGACGAGGTGATCTACGTCGCTCCGTGCCGCACGTACTACTTCCGGGTCGAAAGCCACGCGATCGTCTCTGCGGGCGCTCCCGTTTACAACACGGCGCGGCCATCGCTCACGCTTGTCACCTGCTGGCCGACGAACGCGCTGTGGTTCACGCCGGATCGCTACGTGTTATCCGCGACGTTCATCGGAACTCGACCGACGACCTCGAGGAGCACCTCGTACCTCGCCGTGACTCCTCCGCCGTCGGTGGCGATCCCTCCGCCCCTGGCAGCCCAAGGGGTGACGCTCACCACTTATTCACTGCCGATGGGGAGCTTCGCCCTCGTCGGAAAACCGAACGCGGCCTGGGCGCAGACCACGAGCCCACTCCTCGACGAGGACTCGGCGGTTCAGTCGTTCATCGCCGCGGTTCGGGCGCTCACAGAGAACCGGCTCGAATGGTGGCGCCAGCTCGCGCCAGACCTCGCCCCGCCCCCACCGCTTATCGGCGCGTCGAACCCCGGGTATAACGCGGGTCTCGACGTCACAGTCACCGCCTACGGCACCACGGCGACGAGAGTGGCCCTCCAAGACACCATCACCATCTCCGGAGGACCCGCGCCGGGCGCGTACGTGGTTTCCGTGGTCCAGCTGATCCGCCACAACAGCCTCTCCATTTCTTCGTGGAAGCTGAGAAGGGCGTAGTCGTCTGACCGCGTCGCCGGTCGACGCCGGTCCGGCTTCGGATAGACCCGTCTGCGCATCACACTCCTCGACGAGGACGCGTGCCGTCTGAAAGTCGTCTTCGTTCAGCCGGTCCGTGCGCGGCGAGTTGTGACCGTCGTGAGTCACGAACCCGCTCGCTCGTAGCGCGAGTACGTCATCGGATAACGCAACCACGCTAAGTGGTGATATGGCTACAAAACGTGTTGAAATGATCACTCTCAGTGGTAAATTCACCACTGACAATGAGTGCTTCCGTAGGGCGAACGGGGCGGTGCGAACCGGGGGAGACCGGCGAGATCGAGTCCTCTCGTGCCTTGCGACCCACGCCACCGCGCGTGCACCGTCCCGGACGAGTCCGCATCGTCACTGCGGTCGCCGCGGCCTCCCTCGCCACTGCGCTGTGTGCGGCGCTCGTTCTTCCGGCCGGCGCGATAAGCCGGGAAGACATCCCCCCCGCCTTCGTCTCGGTCCACGCTCGGGCGCTCACCCTTTCGTCGCGCGGCGAGAGCGTCTTGGTTCGGGCGCGGGTTGAGAATTCGACAAGCTGCCGCCTCATCCTCGCCCACCACACCAAGGTGCGGGCACACTTCTCGCGGCGATGGCGGTCGTGCGCCAACGGTCAGTTCGCAGAGCGTGTCCGCTTTGGCCCGAATGTCTCTTCGTCGGCGCGCGTCGCAGAGCTCCGGCTATTGGCCCGGAACCGATTCGGAGGGGTCGTCGCCCACAACGTCCGAATCCATCTCCGTGCGCACACCGTGACACGAACCGTCGCTCGGCACACTTCCAAGACGGCGTCAAAGACGAACTCGTCGACAACCACGGCGGGCTTCTCGATCTCGACGGAGCCCGAGCAGTCCACCGGATGGGCTGGTTACGTCTCCACGTTGAACTCGCCGGCGACCGCCGCCTCCGCGGCCTGGACGGTTCCGATAGTCACGTGTGGTTCATCGACGACTTGGCTCGGCGCGTGGGTGGGCGTCGACGGTGCCGAGTCCTCTGGGGCTGGCACGAATGAGATCTTCCAAGACGGCGTGTACTCCTACTGCATCGCCGGTCAGCAGGAGAACGAGGCGTGGTGGGAGGCGTACCCCGGCCCCGCGAACGGCCTCGGCAACGTGAACGCCGGAGATACCGTCACCGCTTCGGTGTGGAAGACGGGTGGCGGCTGGATGTGGTCGGTCGCCGACACGACGACAGGACAGACGTATCAGGCGACTCAGCCAGTCGCCTATTCGGGACCCGCTGGTACCGCGGAGTGGATCGTCGAGGACCCGGGCGCGCCGACCGAACCGTTCGTCACCACCTTCTCGCCGATCACATTCACGAACATGTCGATGTCCACTGGTGACGGGTCATCGTTCACCGACGGCAGCACGTGGCAGATGGTCCAGTCGGGCCAGACGCTCGCAACGCCGAAGGAGTCCGCTTCGGCGATCGCCGCCAATCACACGATGACCGTCCACTACGGCGCTTAGCCATACTCCGCTATCAAGAATTCGACCAAGCGAATTTTGCGCACAGCCTCATTGACGGATCTTGTCGGTTCTGCCTGACGTCGATCGAGTCCACCCTCGAGCGGGCGGCTTCCGACGCATCGACCCTGCTCCTTGATCCGCTATCGTCTCCGAAGCCATGGGATCGCTCATCAAGAAGCGGCGCAAGCGAATGCGCAAGAAGAAGCATAAGAAGATGCTGAAGCGCACGCGCTGGCAGAGGCGCACGAAGTAGCTCGCATCTCGCAACGCCCTACGCGGTCGTAGCGAATTCTCCAAGTTGGCGTCATTGGCTATTCGCCGCTGACTTCGTCGCGACCACGACCGCGGATACCCCTGCGTCGGCCACGGAGGCGCGAAGTTCCTCCGCTACCCGAATCGCTTCTGAGTGCCCACATTCGACGAACCACGTCGCCCCGCTCCCCGCGAGCTGGGGTCGGCGGGACGTGACCGCCTTCAATTGGTCGCGGTATTGGGCGAGGCGCGGTTCGACGACTAGCGCGGCCTTCTCGAGATCGTTCGAAGCATCGGGCTCCTTCTCCGATCCGAATTCGTCGAACGCGCGATACACCGCAGCCGTCGACACCGCGATAGCGGGGACGACGAGGACGAAAGAGGCATCGACGATCGGCAGCGGCTCGAGGACGTCCCCGATGCCTTGGACGAGGGCGCGACCTCCGCGCACGCAAAACGGGACGTCGGCTCCGAGCAACGCGGCGCGGTCGAGGCCGGCTATTCCCGCCCATCGCAACACGGCTGCCGCGTCGGCCGATCCCCCTCCGAGTCCCGCTCCCGGAGGGATCCGTTTCGTCAGTCGGATGTGTGCCTTGCGACCGACGAGCTCGAGCGCGCGTGTGACGAGATTGGCACCAGGAACAATCGAAGAGAGCACGTCGCCGGGACGCCTGCCGCTCCAATCGATCGCATCGACGATCTCGAGACCGTCTCCGGCCGAGAACTCGAGGTCGTCCCTGAGCTCGAGCGTGACCATCTCGGAGCGGATCGCGTGATATCCGTCGTCCCGCCGACCGAGGACTCGAAAGTCGCGCGTCAGCTTGGCGCGCGCGAACTCGTGATCGTTTTCCGACACTTCGCAAGCTTGCCCCACGCGAGGACGTCGAGTTGTTCAGCTCGAGACGTCGGATCGACGCCGGCGCACGAGAAGACATCGGTCGACGCCATCCCTTCCAATGCCCGCCGCAACATCTTCCGCCTCGACGAGAACCCGGCACGCACGAGCTCGTCGATCTCTTCGAAACTCGCGTCGTCCTCGCTCACTGCGACCCGGCGACGACGGTCGATCGCGAGCAGCGCAGAGTCCACCTTCGGTCGCGGAAAGAAGACGTCCGGAGATATCCGGGCGACGACGCGAGACTTGGCGAAATACGCAAGTCGTACGGTCGATGGACCGTACGTGCGGGTCCCGGGCGCGCTCGCAAGCCGATCAGCGACTTCGGACTGCACCATGACGACCATGCGGGCGATGAGCGGGACGTCCCGCAACAGCTCGATGATCAACGGCGTCGCGATGTTGTACGGCAAGTTCGCGACGAGCACCCACGGATCTTCGGGTGGACGAAGGATCTCACCCCAATCGCAATGCATCGCGTCAGCTGCAACGACAGTGACATTCGACAGCTTCTGTTCCGTCAACAACGACGCGAGGCGCGAATCGATCTCGACTGCGAGGACCTCAGCTCCGCTTGACGAGAGCGCCCGCGTGAGCGATCCGAGGCCGGCGCCGATCTCAACGACCCTGTCGCCCGCACCTACCTTGGCGAGACGGACGATGCGCTCAGCCATGTTCGGGTCGACGAGGAAGTTCTGCCCGCGCAACCGACTCGGCGTAATCCCCGCCGAGTCGAGCAACCGACGGATCTCGCGTCGTCCGAGCGTCGTCGTGCCCGCGGGCGGCGTCACCACGAAAGGTCGAAGACCGCCGCGGCGTTCTCGCTCGAGTTTTCGGCGATCTCCCTCTCTGCGACGCCGCGAGTTGCGGCGACCGCTGCACCCACGAGCGCGACGAAGGCGGGCTCGTTCGGGCGTCCCCGATGCGGCACCGGTGCGAGGAAGGGCGAGTCGGTCTCGACGAGCAAGCGGTCAGCAGGGCACAATCGGGCGGCCTCGCGGGTCTCGCCGGCGTTCTTGAACGTCACGATGCCGCTGAATGAGAGGTATGCGCCGATGTCGAGCGTCCGTCGCGCCTCGTCCGGGCCGCCGGTGAAACAGTGGATCACCGTTCTTTCTGGCACGCCCTCGGCGCGCAATATCGTGAAGGTGTCGTCCCAGGCGTCGCGGGTGTGGACGACGAGCGCGAGATCGAAGCGTTTCGCGAGGGCGATCTGTTCGATGAATGCCGCGCGCTGGGCGTCGCGCGGCGAGTGCTCGTAGAAGTAGTCGAGTCCGCATTCTCCCACCGCGACGACGGATCCAGGAGCGCGATCTTTCGCCGCGTGTCTCGCGATGAGATCGCTCACGGGAGCGAGATCACTCGACGCCTCGTGCGGGTGGAGCCCGATCGTCGCCCACACGAGAGGCTCGGTTCCCAAATCTGCCCTTTTGTGCGCGAGTGCGACCGCCTCGCGTGAGGCGACCGCGTCGGTGCCGATGCAAATCAGCCGACGTACCGATGCCGACACGGCGCGGTCAAAGACCGCCTCCTCGCCGTCTGGGTCTTTGAGATACGACTCTTGGACGTGGCAGTGGGTATCGGTCCAGATCAGATCGCTTCGGGCACCGCTCACGGCGTCTGGGTGTTTCGGCGGGGAAACAGCGGTGCACCCTTTTCGACGGCCAGTCCACCTGGGTAGCCGCCCCACTCGAGCGCCCCAGCCTCGACGGCCCCGGCCTCGTCGGCCTCGCCAGGCATTCCGAGGCGCCGCCAGATCTCCTTGCTGATCGATGGCATCGCTGGCGAGGCGAGCATCGCGACGATGCGGAGCACTTCAAGGGCGTCTCCCAAGATCGCTTCGACAGCGTCGCCGGGAGGCAGTTTCCAAGGCTCGCTCGCCTCCAGCTCCGAGTTCGCGTCGCGGATCAATCGCCACGTCTCTTCGAGCGCGACCTTGGGGTCGGAGCGGTCCCACGCTTGCGCCGCGGCCGTAGCGGCTTCGGTGACCACGATCGAAAGGCGCGATCCCGATCCGTGAGGACGTGGGCGCGGCCCAATCCCGTTGCACTTTTGGTGCACCACGGTCGACACGCGTTGCAACAGATTGCCGAGGTTGTTCGCGAGGTCGGCGTTGTACCGTTCGATCAGACCCTCGTAGCTGAAGTCACCGTCGTTGCCAAACGCGATGTCTCGAAGAAGGTGGTAACGGAGCGGATCGAGACCGACGTCATCGGCGAGCTCGACCGGGTCGATCTGGTTCGCTTTGGACTTCGCCATCTTTTCCCCCGCGACGAGGAGCCAGCCGTGCGCGAGCACCTGTCGTGGAGGATCCACGCCCGCCGCCATGCACATTGCCGGCCACCACACGCAGTGGAAGCGGACGATGTCCTTGCCGATTACGTGGTGGACCGTTGGCCACCACTTCTCAAACGCCGCCTGGTCAGTGCCGTAGCCCGAGGAGGTCACGTAGTTCACTAGCGCGTCGAACCACACATAAACGATGTGGTCCTTGTCCCAAGGCACGCGCACTCCCCAGTCGAACGCGGTGCGGGAGATCGAGACGTCATCGAGACCCGAGCGGATGAATCCGAGCGCCTCGTTACGGCGGACCTCTGGAACGACCGCATCGGGTACCCCGGCATACCAAGTCTCGAGACGATCGGTGAGCCGCGACAGCGCGAAGAAGTAGTTCTCCTCGGTGAGCCACTCCGCTTTGGTTTGGTGGATCGGGCAGCGGTGTCCTTCGAGGAGCTCGTCCTCGTGGTAGTAGGCCTCACACGAAACGCAGTACCAACCGGAATACGTCCCTTTGTAGATGTATCCGTTGTCGTAGATCGCCTGCAGGAACCGACCCACCGCGACCTCGTGACGCTTCTCGGTCGTGCGGATGAAGTCGTCGTTCGAGATATGAAGGGCACGCCACGCGTCGCTGAAGAAGGCGGCAGTCTCGTCGACCCAGGCCTGAGGGGACTTGTCTGCCGCTTCCGCCGCGCGGAGCGACCTTCAGCCCGTGCTCATCGGTGCCGGTGAGGAAGCGGACGTCGTCGCCAGACAGACGATGCCAGCGCGCGATCGCGTCGGCGAGCACCATCGTGTACGCCGTTCCGAGATGCGGCCGATCGGTGACGTAGTAGATCGGCGTCGTGATGTAGAAGCTGCCGCGCACCTGGTCAGCGTACTGGTCGGCCCCGATTCGCCTTTCGAGTCGCGTTTCGTACCTCGCGCCCGCCCGAGCCGGCTTTTTCCCCGAGCGCGAGGCGCTGTTCGTAAACGAGCCTGTGTCGAGCACCGAGCAGCACTTCGACCGCGCGCGCCGCGTCTGCGAGGGTCAGTCCTTCGTCTACGAGCGCGGATAGCGCGGCGCGAACCGTCGTCTCGTCGATGCCGATCCGGGCGGTTCGTCCTTCGACGACCAAGACATGTTCTCCGACCGGCTCCGCCGTACGTGCCCGCTCCAGTGCCTCCTGAAGCGGGCCGCGCCACGTCTCTTCGAACATCTTCGTCAGCTCGCGTGCGACGACGACTCGTCGCTCCGGACCCGCAACGTCGACGAGGTCGGTAAGCGTCACCGCCAATCTCTTCGGAGATTCGAAGACGATCGATGGATACGTCGAGGCGGCGATCGCGCCGAGAAATTCTTTTCGCGCCGCTCCTGACTTCGGCATAAAGCCAAAGAACGAGAAGCGACTCGTGTCGAATCCGCTGACGACGAGCGCCGCGAGCGCGGCGGACGGACCAGGGATGGGGATGACGGGGAATCCCGAGTCGATCACCGCGTCGACGAGGTGAGCTCCGGGGTCGGAAACGAGCGGCGTTCCCGCGTCGGATACGAGCGCGATCGTCTTTCCTTGCGCGAGCGCGTCGACCGCCGTCGTGATCCGAGCGGCTTCGTTGTGCGCATTCAGCGAAACGAGGTGCTTTATCTCGACGCCAACACGCGAGAGCAGCATTCCGCTGTGCCGGGTGTCCTCGCAGAAGATTAGGTCCGCCACGGACAAGACGTCGACGGCACGATGCGAGAGGTCTTCGACATTGCCGATCGGTGTCGATACGACAGCGAGGTGAGCCTTCGCCGTCACGGTGCGGCGGTCACCGCGTCTTGCGCTCAATCTTTGATTTCGAGTTCGTCGCCGAGGGCGAGCTTCCAACGTTCGAACGCTCCGGCAGGCGCTTCAACAACAGAGCGCGCCGAGCGGCGCGGCATGCCGACGCGATTCGGCTCCATCCGAGTCATCGCGACGACGACGCGGCGCCCGTCCAAGAACGCGACGTCGATCGGGAACCGCACCCCTATCGTGTGCACTGCCCGGCACGGCTCGAGCAGCATCGCACCCTCGTACGAACGCTTGCCCATAAGGCCACTCGCCCGATGGCGCCACGAACGCGCCAGGTCCACGCTCGCGAGCACGTCTCCGCCTCGCAGAAGCCAGGCCACTTGTTCTCCCTCGTCGCCGCGATCGCCGAGACCGCAACCGCTCCCCCGGATCAGACATTGAACCTGATCTCGAGGGTATCGCCGTCTTGGACCTCGTAATCCTTGCCCTCGAGACGGATCTTCCCCGCCGATTTCGCCGCCTGCCACGATCCGAGCGCGACGAGCTCGTCCCACCGGATCACCTCGGCGCGGATGAACCCTCTTTGCAAGTCCGAATGGATCACCCCGGCGCACTCGGGGGCCTTCGCGCCCCGACGGAATGTCCAAGCACGCGACTCCTTCTCCCCCGTCGTGAGAAAGGTCCATCTCCCCACCGTCTCGTAGAGGGCGCGCGCCACACGAGGGAGCGCGCCCGCGCCGAGGCCGAGGCCCTCGAGCATCTCCGCTCGGTCAGAAGCATCGAGCTGGCGCGCCTCCGCCTCCAGCGCGACGCTCACCGCGAGGACCTCGGTGCGGATTCCGAGTTCCTCGGTGACGGGTTTCACCAGAGCATCCGAATCCGCGATCTCGTCCTCCCCAATGTTCACGACGCAGAACATGGGTTTGTTGGTGAGAAGGAAAAACGGTTTGAGAGCCGCGGCGCGTCAGCCGGAAGAGACGAACGGTAAATCGGGATCCCCGCTTGCAGTACCTCGTGAGCTTCTTTCATCGCTTCGACCGATCCTGCGAGCGACGGATTCGATCGAACGGCCTTCTGCTGTTTCGCAAGCTGCGATTCGATCGTGGCTGCGTCGGTCAGCACGAGCTCCAATTCGAGCACCGAAAGCGCGGAGAGCGGATCGGTCTCACCGCTCACTTCGTCGTCACGAAAGCTGCGCAAGACGAGGCAAAGCGCGTCGACCTCCCGGATCCCGGCGAGGAATCGGTTCCCGAGACCCTCACCGTGCTCCGCCCCAGCGACGAGACCCGCTATGTCGACGACTTCGACGGCGGCCTCGACGACCTTGCGACTCGCGCTCATCTCGGCAAGCGCAGCGAGTCGATGGTCAGGAACGTGCGCGACGCCGACAGTCGTCTCAGTAGTCGTGAACGGATGCACCGCGACAGGAACGCTTGCCCCGGTCAGCGCATTGAAGAGCATCGACTTGCCCGAATTTGGCAAGCCGACGAGACCGACACGCTCCATGTCGCATCGAGGCTAACCGGCGCCCCGGCTACACTCCTCAGCCGTGTCGAAGCGAACTGTTAAGCGCAAGCTGCGCAAGAAGAAGAACGCGAACCACGGCAAGAGGCCGAACACCGGGCGCGGTTGACGTCGCGGCGACACCCTCGATTCTTCGTTTCCGCTTAGGCGAGCCAGGCGTTGCCCAATTCGTCTAGGGCTGCGACGAGTCGTGACGGATAGTCGGTCATGATCGCGTCGACTCCAAGACGACACAGCCTTCGCATCTCGTCTTGGTCATTGACGGTCCAGACGTGGACCGCGAGACCCAAACCGTGCGCCACCGAGACGAAGGACTCTGTGACGAGGTCGACTCCGAGTGCTCGCGGCGGGACCTGGATCGCGGCGTGCCGTGTGATTCGGGGATCAGGATCCTCTCCGCGCACGACTGATTGGACAAACGCCGTGACTTCGTTCTGACCGGGTGAGGTCGCGACCTCCGGCGCGGAGGCCGAAAATCGCTTCGTCGCCTCGTCATGGAACGACGCGACGATCACGAGGTCGGATCGGCGGTGACGGCGCAACGCCTCGGCGAGGAGCTCTTCGTAGGGCGCGACGACGGGCGCGGTCTGCTTGATGTCGAGGTTCAAGGCGCACGACGTCACGACGTCGAGTACCTCCGCGAGGGTCGCGACCCCGAGTCGCCGATCTGTAGGCGCACGACCGCGAAGCGGATATTGCTCCTCGGCGAGGCCCCGCATCGCGCCGTGTCCAGGGACGAAGCGATAGGCGTTGTCGAGGCGGCGCAGCTCCTCGAGCGTCAGATCGGCGATGTCACCTGCGCCATCTGTCATCCGATCGACGAAGCGGTCGTGAAACACGACGAGCTCACGGTCTTTGGTCGCGTGGACGTCGAGTTCGATTCCGGTCGCGCCGAGTGACAGGGCGCACTCGATCGCGTACAGGGTCGATGACGGCGCCTCCATTTCCCCCCCTTGGTGGGCGTAAGAGATCACCCGACGCTCGAGCCACGGATTCGCCACGTCGAGGTTTCTATCTCGCGCAGCGGTCGAGAGCGATCTCTTCGGGAAGGCGATTTTCGGTCCCCTCGGTAGGATGCTTCGTGCCGCACACCGGGTGCGGCGATGCGGGGAGGTCCGGGCAGCCCGTGACGAGCACCTCGCCTGCCGCCGAGCGCCTCGGTGAGCGGGAGTCCGACATGACTGGGTCGGTGACGGCGCAGGCATCGGCCGCGCTCATCGATCAGCGTCTCGCCGACGTCGTCCGCTCGGAAGCCGCGCTCCGCCGCTACTTGTTCGGTCTGCCTGGCGTCGACCAGGTTGGAGCGGAAGCGCGCGCCGCGTCGCTCGCAACCCGCTCGATCAAGGCGGGATCAAAGATCTGGGCCCTAGAGCGGGCGATCTCGATGGTCGATCTGACGACCCTCGAAGGGGCAGACACCCCAGGCAAGGTTCGTTCGCTTTGCGACAAAGCCCGCCAGCCCGATCCCGCCGACGCGTCCGTGCCGCCGGTCGCCGCGGTCTGCGTCTACCCCGACCTCGTCGCGGGAGCGAAGCGAGAGCTCGCCGGCTCTGCCGTCAAGGTGGCGGCGGTCGCGACCGCCTTCCCATCGGGACGCGCTTCGCTTGCGGTGAAGCTCGCCGACGTGAAAGACGCGATCGATGCCGGCGCGGACGAAGTCGACATGGTCATCGATCGTGGCGCGTTCCTTACCGGTCGGTACCAGCAAGTGCTCGACGAGGTGCGTGCGGTGAAAGAGGCATGCGGCCCGGTGCGCTTGAAAGTCATTTTGGAAACGGGCGAACTCGCCACCTACGACAATGTGCGTCGCGCTTCTTGGGTCGCGATGCTCGGCGGCGCCGATTTCATCAAGAGCTCGACTGGGAAGGTGACACCTGCGGCGACGCTTCCGGTCGCGCTCGTGATGCTCGAAGCAGTGCGCGACTTCGCGCAGATGACCGGCGCGCGCGTCGGGGTGAAGGTCGCCGGAGGAATCCGCAACGCGAAGGACGCGATCCGCTACCTCGTCATCGTGAACGAGACCGCCGGCCCGGACTGGCTCGACGCCGGGCACTTCCGATTCGGCGCGTCGAGCCTCCTCAACGATCTTCTGATGCAGCGCCGGAAGCAGCTCACCGGCGCATACGCGGGTCGAGATGACTTCAGCGTCGACTGATCGCCCGGTGCCGACCCGAGACGTCGTCGAACGTCCTCAGTTCGAGTACTCCCCCGCTCCCGAGTCGCGGGCAGTCGTCAACCTACGCAGCTCTTATGGATTGTTCATCGACGGTGCGTTCATCGATCCGGTCGAAGGCGGCGCGTTCAAGACGGTAAACCCCGCTTCAGAAGAGGTGCTTGCCGAGATCGCCTCGGCGGGTCCGAAGGACATCGACCGCGCGGTCTCAGCCGCTCGACGCGCGTACGACGAGGTCTGGGGGCCAATGCGTCCTCAGGACCGGGCGAAGTTCATCTACCGCATCGCCCGCATCATCCAGGAGCGCTCGCGCGAGCTCGCTGTTCTGGAAAGCCTCGACAACGGCAAGCCGATTCGCGAATCCCGCGACGTCGACGTGCCGCTCGCCGCGGCGCACTTCTTTTACTACGCGGGCTGGGCCGACAAGCTCGAGTACGCCGGCTTCGGGCCGAACCCGCGTCCGATCGGCGTCGCCGGGCAGGTGATCCCGTGGAACTTCCCGCTGCTGATGGCGGCGTGGAAGCTCGCTCCGGCGCTCGCCGCGGGCAACACCTGCGTGCTGAAGCCCGCCGAGACGACGCCGCTCAGCGCGCTCTTGCTCGCCGAGATCTGCAACCAGGCCGACCTCCCGCCGGGCGTCGTGAACGTCGTCACCGGCGCCGGTGACACGGGCGCTGGCCTCGTCTCGCACCCCGGTGTAGACAAGGTCGCCTTCACCGGATCGACCGAAGTCGGAAAGGCGATCCAGCGCGCCGTCGCCGGGACCCACAAGCACCTCACCTTGGAGCTCGGCGGCAAGGCGGCCAACGTGGTCTTCGAGGACGCGCCGATCTCCCAAGCGATCGAGGGGATCGTGAACGGGATCTTCTTCAACCAGGGCCACGTCTGCTGCGCCGGATCGCGCCTCTTGGTCCAAGAATCGGTCGCCGACGCGGTCGTCGAGCAGCTGAAGGCGCGACTCGGAACATTGCGCCTCGGCGATCCGCTCGACAAGAACACCGACATCGGCGCGATCAACTCCGCCGAGCAGCTGAAAAAGATCCGAGAGCTCTCCGACTTTGGCGAGCTCGAGGGCGCGGAGCGGTGGTCGCCTCCGTGCACGCTCCCCCAGCGGGGCTACTGGTTCCCGCCGACCGTCTTCACCGGCGTCTCCCAAGCACATCGCATCGCGCGGGAGGAGATCTTCGGCCCTGTGCTCTCCGTCCTCACCTTCCGCACGCCGGAGGAGGCGGTGACTAAGGCGAACAACACGACCTACGGACTTTCGGCCGGGGTGTGGACGGAAAAGGGCAGCCGGATCCTTTGGATGGCGAGCCAGCTGCGCGCCGGCGTCGTCTGGGCGAACACCTACAACCGCTTCGACCCGACGAGTCCCTTTGGTGGATACCGGGAGTCGGGCTTCGGCCGCGAGGGCGGTCGTCACGGTCTCGGGGCATACCTCGATGTCTGACGTTCGCGTCGCGGTCAGGAAGACCTACAAGCTCTACATCGGCGGCGCGTTCCCCCGCTCGGAGTCCGGTCGCTCCTATGTCGTGAACGCGATCGACGGCAGCTTCCTCGCCAACGTCGCGTGGGCCTCGAGAAAAGACGTCCGCGACGCGGTCGTCGCGGCGAGGAGCGCCCTCGGCGGCTGGTCGTCGTCGACCGCGTATCTGCGCGGACAGATCCTCTATCGCGTCGCGGAGATGCTCGAAGACCGGCGCGCGCAATTCGTCGACGTCGTGCGCGATGGCGAAGGTGTTGACAAGGCCGACGCGCGTACGATCGTCGATACGGCGATCGACCGCGTGATCTGGTATGCCGGCTGGTCGGACAAAGTCGCGCAAGTCGCGGGGTCTACGAATCCCGTCGCCGGTCCGTATTTCGACTTCTCGGTTCCCGAACCAACCGGGGTCGTCGGCGTCTTGGCTCCGCAACGCTCCTCGCTGCTCGGGCTGCTGAGCGTGGTCGTCCCGGCGATCACGACCGGTAACACCGCAGTCGTAGTCGCGAGCGACGAGCGACCTCTGCCGGCGGTCGGCCTAGCCGAAGTGTTCGAGACTTCGGACCTGCCCGGCGGGGTCGTGAACATCTTGACCGGGCACGTGAAAGAGCTCGCGCCCGTCCTCGCCCAACACCGCGACGTCGACGCGCTCGACCTTGCCGGCGCGCCGGCGGAGCTTTCCCAAGAGCTCGAACGGGAGGCCGCGACGAACGTGAAGCGGGTGCTCCGACCACCGAAGGATGACTTCGACTGGACGGCACCACCGACTCCGCAACGGATGCTCTCTTTCATCGAGACGAAGACCGTCTGGCACCCGATCGGCGTCTGAGAACACCGACTGAGCAAAGGGGGGAACCTGGTGGCGCTCACCGTCGTCGACCACCCGCTCGCGAAGACCTTGCTCGCCTCGTTGCGGGACAAGAAGACGTCGCCTCCGCTGTTCCGCATCCTCGCGAAGCGTCTTGCACTCGTGTTGTGCCTCGAAGCGACGCGATCGGTCCGGACCGAACTGATCGACGTCGAGACGCCCATCACCGAGACCACTGGCGAGCGCATCGCCGAAGGGCTGGTCGCGGTGCCGATCCTGCGCGCCGGTCTCGGGATGCTCGAAGCGGTGACCGAGCTCTTTCCGGAGATCCCCGTCGGCTACATCGGCCTCGAGCGCGATCACGCCACATTTGAGCCGTCGCTCTACTACTCGAAACTCCCCCCTCTACAGGACCGACTCGTCCTTTTGTTGGACCCGATGCTCGCGACCGGGGGGTCGGCCGCCGCGGCGTGTACTGCGCTTTACGACTCCGGCGCACAAAGGGTGTCGCTGCTATCGGTCGTTTCCGCACCAGAAGGTGTGAAGCACCTCGCCGACGCTCACCCCTCGCTCGATGTCTTCACCGTCGCGCTCGATCAGGGCCTGAACGAACAGGCGTACATCGTCCCGGGCCTCGGAGACTTCGGCGATCGGCTGTTTGGGACCTGACGAACACGGCGCGCGCTGAGATCGAAACGGCGCGGCATCTAGCCCGGCAGGAAGTGGGTCCA
This sequence comes from uncultured Acidimicrobiaceae bacterium, assembly GCA_963725215.1. Taxonomy (GTDB): domain Bacteria; phylum Actinomycetota; class Acidimicrobiia; order Acidimicrobiales; family Bog-793; genus CAVRXQ01. The sequence goes on from CAVRXQ010000001.1 coordinate 222,799, forward strand.
AGTTTCGAGGGTCTCGTAACCGATGCGCCGATAGATCGAGAGACCCGCCGGACTCGACTGCAGATACGACCACTTCGCCCCGTTCTTGACGCCGTCGGAGATCGCGCGCACCGTGATCTCGCGGCCGTAGCCGCGCCGCCTCGCGCTCTCGACGGTTCCGACGTTGAAGATCCCGACTGAATCGCCGTTCGTCACCCCAACCGAGGTCGCGACGGGACGTCCGTCAATGTCGCCGATATAGCCGCGCACGCCGTTCCTGGCGAGCACCTCTCGGCTCATCGACTGGCGAGCGATCTCATGTGGCATTCCGAAGGCGGCTGCCGCGATATCCGCATACTCGTCGACGTCATCGGACACGACCTGGCGAATGGAAAGACCCGTAGGGATCTCGTCCACCGTCATATGCGCGGTGGGGGCGAACACCATGAGCGGAACAGCCTCTTTTATGTTGAGCCCGCGCGCCTTGGCAATGGCGAACACATCGACATATTCGTCCGACCTGACGTACACGCCGTAGGGCACTCCATTCGACTCGAACTCGTCAAGCCTCGACCCGATGAGCCCGAGGTCGACACCCTCGCGTTCGACGACGACCCCGTTGAAGTTCGGCACGGGAATCCCCGTGTAAAACGTTGAGAGGCCACCTTCGCGCCGTGCCCATCCGCCGGGGTGTGTCGACGCGAACTGCGCGAACTCGGCGAGGATTGCTTCTGTCACGTCGTCGGCGCTGTACATCATCGTCGAACGCTAGGCCTTGAATTCAATTACGTCGATATGGCTGTCCAACGCCCATCACTACGTAGATCCTCGTACGACGACGAGCGCGTCGACGGCGACGGCACCGTGTTCGCCGCACACGAGCGGATTCACATCGAGTTCGTCGAGGTCGTCACCAAGTTCGAGCGCGAGCATCGAGATCGCGACGATCGCCTCCGCCACCTCCGACAGGTTCGCAGGTGGCCGGCCGCGCGCCCCGTCAAGCACGGGTCGAACGCGCAGCCGGTCGATGAGTCGGCGCGCTCGGCGTTCGTCGATCGGAGGGAGGCCGACGGCCCGGTCGCTGACGATCTCGGCGAGCTCGCCGCCCGCCGCCACGACGACGAGGGGTCCGAGATGCGCGTCGCGCACGACGCCGAGCGCGAGTTCGACGCCCGAAGGCGCGGTCTCAGAGACAAGCACCTCGGGCCCGAACCGACCGGCGAGGTCGGTATAGGCGGCGGCGGCCGCGTCACTCGTCCGGACTCCGAGCACGACCCCTCCGAGGTCCGTTTTGTGCAGCACGCCGGACGCGGCGGTCTTCACAACGACGGGGAAACCAAGACGCCCGGCCACCACCGCGGCGCGCTCGGCGCTCGTAACGGTCTCGGACGCGACTGTGGAGATCTCGAAGTCGGCGAGGAGCGAAAGCGCATCTTTGCCGACGAGGGTGGCGGGAGCATCTGTCGGCGTCGGGCGCGCGGCGAGCCGACCGGCCCACCGTTCTCGCCGGCCGGCATCGAACACGGTTTCCTCGGTCACCGGCGGGAGCGGGGGACGTTCGGCGACCAGGTGGCCGAGCGCGACAAGTCCGCTGCGGGTGCCCTCGAGGACCGGGACCCCGACCCGGCGCAGCTCCGAGGCCGCCTGCGCGTCGAGCGCGCTGGCCATGTTCGTGAGGACACAGAACGGTTTGTCGGTGGCTGCGTGCGCGTCCACAGCCGCGCGCAGATAGGAATCGTCGCCATCGAGTTCGGGGACGAGATCGATGGCGAGCGCGATGGCGTCGACTTCCGGATCGTCGGCGAGGATCTCAAGGCACCCGGTGAACAGTCGTGCCGTGTCCGCGCCCCTCCCCCACACATCCAAAGGGTTCGTAGGTTCGAGGCCCGGGTCGAGCAATTCGGAAAGTCGACTCCGCGTCGATCTCGAGATCCCTGCGAATCGCACTCCGAGCGCCGATGCGATATCGGCGACGAGGACGCGCTCGGCACCCGAGTCGTGCACGGTGGCTATCGCGCCCTCCCGGTCGCGGCGCGTCCGCCGTCCGGCGGAGAACAGCTCAAGGGTGTCGGCGAGCTCTTCGAGATCCGCGACTCGTGCCACGTCGTAGGCGTCGAACAGTGCCTCCCACGCCGCGTCCGCACCCGCGAGCGCGCCGGAGTGCGCGACAACCATCGAGCGTCCTTTTTCGGACGCACCGACCGTCAGCGCGACGACTCGGACGTCTTCCTCGGCCACGCGCAATAGCACCGAGCGAAGTGCAGGCGTGTCACGCATTGTCTCCAAGACAAGACCGATCACCTTGGTCTCTTCGAGGCCGAGCGCATAGTCGAGATAGGCGGCCGCGGACGTGACTAGCTCCTGGCCGGAAGAGACGGCAACCGTGTAGCCGAGGCGACGGCGCGTGCGCAGCATCGCCGAGAAGACGGAGCCCGAGTGGGTCACGAGCGCGACCGGACCGTGCGGGATCTCCGCCGGTTCGATGTAGCCAAGCGCGCGCACTCCCCTCGCGACGTTGACGAAGCCCATGCATCCTCCGCCGCACACCGCCATCCCGGCGTTTTCTGCGATCGCGGTGAGACGCTCCCGAAGCGTCGGCTTTCCGGGCACCGGTCGCTCGTAGGCGTTCCCGAAAACGACAGCTGATCGATCGCCGCGGCGCGCGGCGCGGGTGAGCTCGGTTTCGAGCGCGTCGTCCGGTACCCCGAGCAGGACAAGGTCGACCGGACCGTCGATCGCGTCGAGCGAGGAGACGCAGCGGCGACCGAGGATCTCGTCGTACTTCGGATTGACAGGAATGATCTCCGCGGCCGCGGAGCTCTTCAGTGCTTCGATGACCATCCGCTCGCCGAACGAGCCTTGCCGTCCGCTCGCGCCGACGAGCGCGACCCGTCGTGGCTCGAGCATCGTCGCCACCGCGAAGGACATTGAAGGCGCTTTCGTCGCGCCGTCGACCGCGTCGAAAGTCGCTCGGCTCAGCGCCAGCCGCTTGCGATCAAGCTGCGCCCACGGCGCCGGTCCGCGAGCGCCGCCTTCGCCGCCTGCCAACCCGGGATCCCACAGACGCCTCCGCCGGCGTGCGTCGCCGAGGAGGCGTAATAAAGCCCAGCGATCGGCGTGCGGTAATCGGCGTAGCCGGGCGCGGGGCGCATGTGGAAGAGCTGTTCTAGCGAGAGCTCGCCGTGGAAGATGTTCCCGCCGACAAGTCCGTACTCGTGTTCGAGCTCGTAGGGACCGACGATGTCGCGATGGACGATCGCAGCCTCGAAGTTCGGCGCGACCTCGTTGTAACAGTCGATCATGCGGTCCGCGTACGCCTCGAGCTCGTCCGAGTGCGGCTCCTCCGACCAGTCGGCAGGCACCCACTGGGTGAATAGCGACATGATGTGGAAGCCCTCCGGACACAGCGTCTTGTCGAACGAAGTCGGGATGACCCCGTCGCTGAACGGTCGCAACGCGGGGCGTCCGTCACGGGCGTCCAGGAAGGCGCGTTCCATGTAGTCGACCGAGGGCGCCATCTCGACCGAACCCGTGTGGTGCTCTTGCAGGTTCGTGCCGGGATCGGCGGTGAAATCCGGGAGTTCGGCGAGCGCAAGGTTGATCTTCACGACGCCACTTCGCGTTTTCCAGCGCGCGATGTCGGAAACGAAGCTGTCGGGCAGTTTTGCCGCGCCGACGTGATCCAAGAACGCGGTACGCGGATGAAGCGTCGTGACGACGATCGGCGCTGTGATCTCTTCGCCGCTTGTCAGCACAACCCCGCGGGCACGACCGTTCTGAACGAGCGTGCGCTCGACGGGTGCGTTGAGCCGGATCTCGACGCCGTGATGGCGAGCCGCGGATTCGATCGCCGAGGAGACGGCGCCCATGCCGCCTTCTTGGAACCCCCAGTTGCCGAGGTGGCCGTCGCCGATGTCGCCGATCGAGTGGTGCGCCATCACGTACGCGGTACCGGGCTCCTTCGGGCCGGCCCACGTCCCGATGACGCCATTCACGGCCATCGCCCCTTTCACCTGCGGAGACTCGAACCAGTCGTCGAGCAGGTCGGCGATGCTCATCGTCATCAACCGGGTGACGTCGGCGATCGTGCGGACGTCGAGCCCGCGGTGGCGCCAGGCGAGGCGCAAAGTTTCGGCGAGATCAGCGGGGCGGTGTGAGCCGATTCGCGGCGGGACGGTGAGGAGGAGCGGACCGAGCACCTCGGCGAGTCCCGAGAGCCACGCGTCCCAGATCGGCATCGCGTCGGCATCACGCTTCGACCACTTCGCGATCTCCTCGTGGTTGCGCTTCGCGTCGTCCGCGTAGATCTTGATCGAGCCCCCTTCGGGAAAGGCCTGGTAATAGGGCCCCATAGGGAAGATCTTGTAGCCGTGACGCTCAAGCTCGAGATCGTCGATGATCGTCGGCGGCATCAGGCTCATCACGTAGGAGAGCCGCGTGACCTTGAACTGGGGGGCATCCGACCACGGGGACTCCGTCGTCGCCGCCCCGCCGGTCTTGTATCGCGACTCGAGGACGAGGGTCCTCGCGCCGGCCACGCGAGGTACGCCGCCGCGGTGAGCCCGTTGTGTCCCCCGCCAACGACGACGGCGTCGTACGTCGAGGCCATCTCGCCCCCTCTCGGCAGCACACAGCCGCACTTTGACTGAATGTTCAGTTTAAGCCCGCTACGCTGGGCGGGACAAGGTCAGCGGCGACGACTCCGCACCGGCGAAGCGCGGCGGAGGGTGAGAACGAGGAGGTGGGGTGGGCGCTGTCGAACGTGAAGTCGGCAAGTCCGCCGACGAACGCCGTGACCAAGTGCTGCGCGCGGCACTGGATGTGATCGCGGAACGCGGCTTCGACGACACGCGCATCTCCGACGTCGCCGAGCGCGCCGGAGTCAGCCCGGCCCTCGTCGTCTACTACTTCAAGACTCGTGAGCGACTCCTCACCGAGACCGTGCGGCTCGGCGAAGAGTCGTGGTACGCGGCGGTCGACGAGCGGCTGCGCGTCCACGACAGTGCAATCGACCGCCTCACCGAGATCGTGGCGCTGACGTGCTTCGCAGATGACATCTCCGGGGTGCCCGAACCGTGGTCGCTCTGGCTCGATTTGTGGGCGCAGTCGGTTCACAACCCCACCGTCAGCTCTGTCCGCCAGGAGTTCGATTCGCGCTGGCGTACGACGCTTCGCGAAATCGTCTTCGAGGGCCAGCGAAGCGGGGAGTTCCGCGAGATCGACGCGGAGGAATTCGCCCTCGCGTTTTCGGCGTTGCTCGACGGGTTCGCTGTCCAGTTCGCGCTGCAAGATCCCGACGTCGAACCCGACAGGGCATTCCGACTGTCGATGACGTTCGCGTCGGAACACCTCGGGTTCGCGTTGGAAGCCGCGGCGAGCGGCGCGAAACGCCAGGCGAAAGTCGGCGATCGTTAGCTAGTTGGCGCGAGCCGAGCTCGACGAAGCGGCGCCGCGTGCGGCGCACCGGGAAGAGCTGCTACACCATCGCACGGCGGGTGAACTGGGGGTGCAAATGGCGGGTGGCGACGTCGAGCTCATCTCGCTCACGAAACGATTCGCCCAGGTGACCGCCGTCGACGGCATCGACCTCCACGTCAAAAGCGGTGAGTTCTTCTCGCTGCTCGGCCCGTCCGGGTGCGGCAAGACGACGACGCTGCGGCTGATCGCGGGTTTCGAGCGCCCATCGTCTGGCCGCATATTGATCGACGCGGTCGACGTTGCACGGATGCCGCCCCATCAGCGCGACGTAAACACCGTCTTCCAGAGCTACGCGCTGTTCCCGTTCCTTTCGGTCTTCGACAACGTCGCATTCGGCCTCCGCTACCGCGACGTGAGAAAGCCTGACCGAGCGCGGCTAGTGCGCGAGGCGCTTGAGCTCGTGCAACTCCCGACGCACGAAAAGCGTCGCCCGTCGCAGCTATCGGGGGGTCAGCAACAACGCGTCGCCCTCGCCCGGGCGCTCGTGCTTCATCCCGCGGTCCTCCTCCTCGACGAGCCGCTCGGTGCGCTCGACGCGAAGTTGCGCCGGGCGTTGCAAGTGGAGCTGAAGTCGCTTCAACAGACGGTCGGGATCACGTTTCTCTACGTCACCCACGATCAAGAAGAGGCGCTCACGATGTCGGATCGGCTCGCCGTGATGGAATCGGGGCGAATTGCGCAGATCGGCACGCCGACAGAGGTATACGACGAGCCAGCAAACGCATACGTGGCTGACTTCCTCGGGGTCTCGAATCTGATGGCAGCGGAAGTGGTGCGCAAGGTGGGATCCGACAGGTGTTCGCTCCGATTCGGAGAGTTCGAGCTCGAGGCGACGAAAGGCGCGACCGGTGTGCTCGGTCGGGTGCGACTCGCGATCCGGCCCGAGCGGATCCGCGTGGAGGCCTTCGACGCGTCCGGCCCGAATCGTGTTCCGGCGATGGTTGAACGCCTCGTGTTCTTGGGCTCGGCGACCCAGGTAATCGTGCGCACGGCGCCCGGTGCCCCGCTTCAGGCGCTCGTCCAGAACGACGGCGCGACGATCCCCTATCGCCAGGGCACGCCGGTGAAGGTGCATCTTCCGGCAGAAGCGCTGCGCGTCCTTCCCGAGTCCGACGCCGGGGTTCCACGCGAGAGCGGCGTGGCAAATCCGATCTCCGACGCCGCCGCTGCTGGCTGAAAACTGAGCGGGCGCGCAATAAGCGCACACTCTTCACGGACGCGAGGTAACGCCTCCATCCGAATGACCCGACAGCACTTCAACGAGTCGATCCAAAAACAGCGCCTGCGCCTTGAGCAGCTTCCCTCTTGCTTCATCGATGCCGAACCACCCGACGCGGTCGACTTCCGGAAACGACCTCGTACGTCCAGATCCGGGCGGCCACTCCATCTCGAAGTTGTTGCTTGAGGCCCGGTTGACATCGACGTCGCCGCGTACGGCCCAGGCGGTGACGCGCTTGCCGCCGTGTTGACGGATGTATCCAAGACTCAAAGGCTCGGAGGAAGGAAGCGCCAGTCCGACTTCCTCGTTGAACTCTCGCTCCGCAGCGGCGAAAGGCTCGTCACCTGACGCGTATTCGCCCTTCGGGATCGACCAGGCACCCGCATCCTTCGATGCCCAATACGGTCCGCCCGGATGGACGATTAGCACCTCGAGCTGATTGTGGTCGTTCTCACGGAAAAGAAGAATCCCAGCACTCAAGTGTTGGGGCACCTTCCCGCGATTCAAACTCCCACCTCCTGTCGGGGCCGTGACGGAATCTTCTCGAAAACGAACCCACTTGCGCAGATCGCACCGAAGCCGACGTTGGTCGGCCGGACGGTCCGCGGCTCGGTCGGCACTGCCACAATGGCCGTATGAAGGTGCACCTTGTTGACGGAACGTACGAGCTGTTCCGGCACTACTTCGGGCAACCCTCCCGGATCGCAACTGACGGAACCGAGGTCGGCGCGACCTACGGCGTCGTCCTCTCGGTCGTCGCCATGTTGGCGACGGACGCAACCCACGTCGGCGTGGCGACGGACCACGTGATCGAGTCGTTCCGCAACGAGTTGTGGCCCGGCTACAAGAGTGGAGCGGGGGTGCCTCCCGACCTGCGCGCGCAGTTCGAGTTCCTTGAATCGGCACTAGCCGCGCTCGGGGTCGTCGTGTGGCCGATGGTCGAGCTCGAAGCCGACGACGCTCTGGCTTCCGCAGCTTCGGTCACGCAAAAGTCCTCGAAGGTAGATCAGGTCATCATCTGCACTCCCGACAAGGATTTGGCGCAATGCGTGGTAGGCGACCGAGTCGTCCAACTCGACCGCCGCAAAGGAACCACCACCGACGAGGCGGCGGTGTGGGGAAAATTCGGCGTGGCACCACGTTCGATTCCTGATTGGCTCGCCCTCGTCGGAGACTCCGCCGACGGGTTCCCCGGACTGGCCGGATGGGGCCGGCGTACGGCCTCGTCCGTCCTTGCGCGCTACGGGACGCTCGACAGCATTCCGAACGAAGCCTCGCAATGGGACCCCGCGGTACGCGAAGAGGTGCGCGGCGCGACGAAACTTGCCCAGACCCTGGCGAGGGATCGGGAGCTCGCCGAACTCTTTCGGGTCCTCGCCACCTTGCGCGTCGATCCAAGCCTGCTCGACGGCGTGAACTCGTTGAAGTGGACTGGCGCCACCGACGAATTCGAGGACATCTGCAAGCGAATGCGGGCGCCGACGCTCGCCGAGCGTGTGGCGGCGATGGCGAAGAGCTGACCGCCCTGATCAGGTCCCCGTTTTGAACACGTCCTTCAGTTCGGTTGGGACCGGGGCGTCGAGCTGCGAGTACGAGCACGTCGAAGGGTCTCGATCCGGCCGCCAGCGGCTAAACGTCGTGGCGTGGCGGAATCGGTCACCCTGCAGATGGTCGTAAAGGACCTCGGCGACCAATTCGGGCCTCAGTGTTTCCCAACTGAGATCCTTGCCGGCGCTCCATCTGCTCTGCCCGCCGGGAACGCGGCTCCCGACGCTCCCTTTTACGATCCAGGGGTGATCCTTCGCCGAATCCGCGCGGTACGGCTCGATCTTCTCGGCGAACTCAGCGCGTCTCGCGACGCTGAAACCTGAGGCAACCCCGACGTGTTGGAGCGCGCCTGAGCCGTCAAACAACCCGAGCAGCAACGACCCCACGCCGCCGCCGTCCTTGTGCCACCGAAACCCTCCAACAACGCAATCCGCCGTTCGCTCATGCTTCACCTTGATCATGACCCGCTTGTCGGGCTGATAGCGCAGATCGGCGGATTTGGCGACGACTCCGTCCAGCCCCGCTCCTTCAAATCGCGAGAACCAGTCGCGGGCAACTTCGGGGCTCGTCGTCACCGGTGTGACGTGGATTGGGGCCTTCGCTTTCTTGAGCTCCTTCTCTAGGGTCTTGCGCCGCACTCGGTACGGCTCGGATGTCAGATCCGAGTCGCCGACCGCGAGCAGATCGAAGGCGACCAAGGACGCAGGCGTCGTCTCTGCGAGCAGCTTGACCCGAGACGCAGCCGGATGAATCCGCTGTGTCAGCGCGTCGAAGTCGAGACCAGTTGGCCCGGCGATGACGATCTCGCCGTCGATCACGCAACGGTCAGGGACGTTGGCCAACAGAGCGTCGATCAATTCAGGGAAATACCGATTCAGCGGCTTCTCGTTGCGGCTTCCCAACTCGACGCTTGCGCCATCTCGGAACACGATGCAGCGGAACCCATCCCATTTCGGTTCGTAGAAGAGGCCCTCCTCGATCGGGAGCTCCCGAGCGAGTTGGGCGAGCATCGGGGCAACGGGCGGCACGACGGGGAGCGTCACGGCGCCGATCGTACGCAGCCGCGCCGATCGCAGTTCGAAAAGAGGATCAGATGCGCGAGTGGCTCGCCGTCCAAGAGAGGAAGTCGTCCATTGACAGGGTGTTCATGATCCGCTCGACGGGCACTTCAGCCTTTGCCGCTAGCTCGCACCCGTAGCGCTGCCACTCGAGCTGGCCGGGGGCGTGCGCGTCGGTGTCGACCACCACGACACAGCCGAGTGAGAGCGCCAAGCGGAGCAGGTTTTCTGGAGGGTCGAGACGCTCCGGGCGGGAGTTGATCTCGACCGCGGTGCCGGTCCGAGCACATGCCTCAAAGACGGCCTCGGCGTCGAACGTCGACTGGGGCCGGCCACGCCCGGTAATCAGTCGTCCCGTGCAATGACCCAAGATGTCGGCGTGGGGATTCTCGACGGCACACAGCATCCGCTTCGTCATCGCTGGCGAATCCATCCTCAGCTTTGAATGAACGCTCGCGACAACGACATCGAGTTGTGCGAGCAACCCGTCTTCCTGGTCGAGGCTCCCGTCGTCGAGGATGTCGACTTCTATCCCCGTGAGGATGCGAAACGGCGATACCCGCTCGTTCAAATCGCTGACAACGCCGAGCTGTTCGCGAAGGCGATCGGCGCTCAGGCCGCGGGCAACCGTCAAACGAGGGCTGTGGTCGGTGAGCGCCCAGTAGCGGTGACCGAGCGAGAGGGCCGTTTCCGCCATTTCTTGAATCGGGCTGCCGCCGTCGGACCAGTCAGAGTGACTGTGACAGTCGCCTTGCAGAAGGTCGAACAACCGGGTCGCCTCGTCTGTCATCTCCGGAAGTTCCGACGACTCCAAGTTGGCGAGGTAGGCGGGCATCTTTCCTACCGCCGCTTCGGCGATCACCTGCGCGCTGGTTTTCCCAACTCCGGGGATCGCCTGCAGCTGAGTGGAAGACATCTTGGCCAGGCGCTCGGATGGGAGATCGGCGATCGCCGCGGCCGCGTTGCGGAACGCCCGGACTTTGTAGGTCTCGGCCCCTTCTCTTTCGAGGAGGTAGGCGATCTTCGTGAGCGCGGCGCGAGGCTCCATCGCTCATTCCCGTTTGGCTCGACTCGGCGACACCCTTGCGGGTTCGTCGGGCTGCTTCGGGTATTCGGGCGGCCAGGGCGCGTCGAGCAGTCCGTTCGCCCGACCCTCCGCCGCCATCTCCAACAAGGGCTGGAGCGACTGGAGATCGTCGCCGATCCCAGTCCATGGGTCACCGAGGAGATCGACACGACCTGGGACCGTTCGAATGGTCAACTCGTCTGGATCGATCGAGTCGATGTCGTCCCAAGAGAAGGGCGTCGAGACCTGGCCCCCAACTCGTGGACGCGCGAACCAAGCCCCAAAGACCGTTTTGTGCGGCGCGTTCTGGTTGAAATCGACGAAGACGCGCTCCCCCCGTTCTTCCTTCCACCACTTGGACGTGATCAAGTCCGGGTGTCGACGTTCGAGCTCGCGCGCCAGTGCAACCGCGCCGGCACGAACGTCATAGCTCGTCCAGCGCGGTTGCAACCGAACGTAGATGTGGATTCCACGATTACCGGTCGTCTTCGGGTACCCAACGATGCCAAGCTCGAGAAGCAGCGCCCGCGTCAAGAGAGCCGCCGCTCTCACCTCGTCGAATGACGTCCCTGGCTGAGGATCGAGATCGATTCGAAGTTCATCGGCGTGTGCCGGGTCGTCGGCATGGTATGGCCACAAATGAAGGCCGATGCATCCGAGGTTTACGGCCCACAAGACGTGAGCGATGTCCGCGACGACAAGGGCGTTGGAGGTCGTCCCGTTCGGTGTCGTGACGGTGGTCGTCTGGAGCCAGCTTGGGGCACCGGGCGGAACCCGCTTCTGATAAAACGACGGCCCCCCTGCACCATTAGGGAACCTCTGCAGCAGTGCCGGTCGGCCCGACGCGGTGTTGGCGATCGCGTCAGCCATCTCGACGTAGTACGAGACGAGGTCGGACTTCGTCGCTCCCAACTCCGGGAAGTAGACCTTGTCCGGATTCGAGATTGCGACGCTGTGCTCGCCAAGCTCAACGACCCGACTGTCTTTCATCACCACCCGGTGATTTTGCCAGTCCCTCGGGACGGTCGACGCCTCGGCGCTTCGAGCATTGCCGGAGCTGAGCCCGACCAGCCGCGTCGCCTCGGGGAAAAGGGGAGGCGCCGATGACGCCGGACCCCCCGGTGCGAAGGTGAAAAAAGGGGGGGACCGCGATCTGCGGTCCCCCCTTGTCTCGTATTACGTGTCGCCGCGGTCGGTTACGGACCCGTGTAGCCACCAGCTGCCAGGCCAATCACGCTCTCGTCGTAAGAGGCGTGCGCGAGAGCCACGTCGGCGCGCAACAGTCTCGAATTGGCGTTCACGAAGACACCGGTGTCTCCGGGGTAGTCGGCCGGCATCTGGGCGAGAACCGCAACAGTGACGCGATTCGTAAGTACCAGCGCCTCATTAACCGACTTCACAAAAGCCAGGTAGTGATTCAGCGCGTTGCGATAGCCGTGCTCGCCGACAAGCGAGTTCACTGTCGTTTGCAACGCCGATTCATTTGCTTGGAAGGTCGCGTCCTGCACGGCAATCGCATCGGCCTCGATCGTCTCGAACACTTGGGGGGTGAGGACGGCAAACACCCTGTTCTGCTTGTACATCGACGTCCGGTCGAAATTGAGTTCCGCTTGTGTCGTATCTGTCGGCACCTTTGTTACGAGATTGTTGATGTTGGTCGTTGCGGACGAGATATTTAGCTTCAGGGCCGCTGCGTGAGCCGTCGTAAGCGACTTCGCAGCTGAGACATCCGCGCTCAGTCGACCGAGCTGGCTGACGCGAGCGGCGAGCTGCAGTTCAAGCAGCTTCTGATTGCGCGCGAAGCTGCGAGGTCGCACCGATGCCGACGCCAGTCCCGTCAGGGCGAAGAGCGAACCGCCTGCGAGAACTGCGCCAGCGATAATTATCAAAAGCGAGCGCTTGGCAGTCATTGATTGTTTCTCCTTGAGAACGCCCAGAATCCCGTCGGGGCACGCGAACAATCTGACTGACAGCTGTGTGAGTTCCTTACGCGGAGTGTTATGGGATTGTCACGCGTTCGTCATAGCTCTCCCGCGCGGCTCAGACGCTTCGAACGCGGTCGAACGGACCCGTCCCTTAAACCCCGGCGAAGGCCGCCATCGCCTGCTGACGACCGACCCGCTCCCCTCGGGTCATCCAGCGATACGCCACGAACCCGAGCGTCGCAACGACGAAGGAGAGCACGAGCATCAACGTCGCGAGTGCGTTGAGCGCGGGGCCGCCGTTGCCTCCGTGGGTGTTCGAGTAGATGATCACTGACATCGGCTGCGTATTTCCCGTCGACGACAACAAGTCAACGACGACGAAGTCGTCGACGACGCCAGCGAACACGAGTACCGCGCTGGCAAAGATCGCTGGCATCAGCATCGGAAGTAGCACCCGTCGAAGCGCCGCCAGTCGCGAAGCGCCGAGATCGGCCGCTGCCTCCTCGTACTGCTTGCCGATCGTCACGAGACGCGCCCGGATAATGATCGCTGGCCACGAGAGGTTCCACGTGACGAGGCCGAGCACCTCGGCGAGCGTGCCAAGTCCGATCGCTTTGAACAAGGTCGTGAAGACAAAAAACAGCGCGACGCCGAAGATCAGTTCGGGTACCACGAAGGTAAAGATCATGACGAAGTTGAAGGTCGAAGAAGCGCGTGACCGCCAGCGGTCGATACCGATACCGAACGCGACGCCGATCGGAACAGTGATCAGTGTCGTGTAAAGCGACAGCCAGATCGTCTGCAACACCGCTTGATGGAGTTGCGGGTTGTGGAGCACTGAACCGGTCGGGTCCCCCGTGTACCAGCGCATCGAGAACCCCTGCCACACGCTCTGGGACTTGCCGGCGTTGAACGAAAAAAGGACCGCCAGCGCGATCGGCACGAGAGACCAGACGAGATAGCACCAGGTCGCGGTCTCGAGGATCCACGGGTGTCGCCACGGGTTGCGCCGGAATAGGCGCAACCCCACGGTGCGCAGCGTCCAGCGCGACGGTGCTGCGGGGCTTTCGAGGACGGCGAGCTGACCACCGGCCATCAGACGAAGCTCTCTGACGCTGCGGTTCGTCGCGACGACGTAGTAGATCATCGGCACGAGAAGGACGACGAGGAGTAGCAGCGACAGCGCCGCGCCTTCTCCTTGCAGGCTCGTCGTATTCAACTGGCCGTCGATGACGTTCCCGATCATCGACGTCGACGACGTTCCCGACAGCATTTGGTTCGTGTAGTAATCGCCGAACATCGGAAGAACCGTGATGAGCATGCCGGTCAGAACCGACTGCCGGCACAAGGGAAGCGTGACGCGTAGAAACGTCCGCCACCTGTTCAAGCCGAGGTCCCGTCCCGCTTCGATGAGGCTCTGGTCGATACGGTCGAGCCCCGCGTAGAGCACGAGGATCAAATACGGGATGTAGCCGTAGACGAGACCGAGAATGACGGTCGCCGCGTCACCCCCGAGCCAGTCGACCGGGTGCGCCGCGAGATGGAGGAATGTGAGCGCCTTGTTGACGTAGCCGTCGTTCTGCAACAGGTCGATCCACGCGAGCATCCGCATCATGTAACTGATCCAGAAAGGGGCGATGAGCAGCGCGAGGAAGGCCCACTTGCGCCGACCGGCAAAACGCGAGACGAAGTACGCGACGGGAAAACCGATGAGCAACGAAAGTGCAGTCGCGATCGCCACGTAGACAGCGGTGCGGGCGAGGATCGGGCCGATGAAGGCGCTTGCTCCGAACAGGTCGTGGAAACTCTTCGCGAAGTTCGCGCCTGTCCAATGAAGCGGATTCCATGTTGGCTGCGCGGAGAAAAAGACTGGGTTCAGGTGTCCGGCGGCGATGGCGACGACTGCGTAGAACGGCACGATGAACAACAGCGCGAGCCAGACGGCGCCTGGCGCGGTGAACGCGGCCCAAAAGAATCGGCCCTCTGACGCTTCGCGACGTTCAGCGCGCGCCACCGACCTCCTCCCTCCGGGTTCGGCCGTCAGATCCCCTGGCTGAACTGGAGCCAGGCCTGCTCCCATTCGGAGTTCGCCGCCGCGGGCAGCTGGTATTCGCCGACGCCTTTTCGGAAGTACGACGGAAGTACGACGGTCGATTGCAGGGTCTTCGGCAGGATCTTCTCTTTGATCAAGACCTGCGGGGTGACACCCGTGAGCGGCTGCATGTAGCCGTTGAAACTGATGTTTTCGATCGCGTTGTCGAGATCGAGCATGTAGTTGAGGAACAGGTGGGCGAGGACAGGATTCTCGCTCGACTTCAGGATCGTGATCGTGTCGTTTCCAACCGGTCCCCTGCCGTCTGGCGGGAACCAGTAGCCCACGACCTCAACGGGAACGCCCTTCGGCATGTACCCGGCTGCCGCGGCGATGTCACCGGACCAGGCGTGATGGATCCAGATCTGTCCGCTCGGGACATTCGAGTAGTCGTTGTTGTCGATGTGGACGTTGGTGAGATGCGCAAGGTCTGCGAGCGACGACTCCGAGAGCGAGATCTGGCTCTGCTTCGTCGTGTTTAGGTTGATAAGTCCGTTCTTCATCAGGCCGAGGGCGAGGCTTTCGCGGTAGTCGTCCAGGATCGCGACCTTGCCGCGGTACTTCGACTGCCAAGGCATCGCCCATGGGTTCTTCATCGTGTACGGATTTTCGTGGACGTGATCCTTCCGCCACGCCATCCCCGTCGTGTAGATCGTGTACGGCACTGTGTACTGCCATTTTTGGTCGTACCACGGGTTCGTGAAGTCCGACCAAGCTTGGGAGATGTTGGAGATATAGCTGTGGTTGAGCGGCTTCAGCAGCTTGCCCTCGATGAGCGGGCCGAGCTCGTCGATCGTCGGGAAGAAGACGTCGAACTTCTCGCCGCCTTGCAGCTTCGCGATCGCCTCCTCCATCGTGTTGAAGGTCGTGACCTCAACCTTGCAGTGGTAGCGCTTCGCGAAGTTGTTCACGACCGCCTGGTTGATGTACGCGACCCAGTTGTACAGCTTGAGCGTCGCGCCCCGTTCGGGCTTCAAGTTGCTCGCGATTGGCTTGTTGTCGCTGAAGATCGGCCACGTGATCGGACTATCGGGACGGGGAAGCGGCATCGTCGCGGCCGCGCCCGCATCGGAAGCCACGCCTTCGAGCACCGTACCGAGGCCGCCAAGCGCCCCAATCGCGACTCCGGCGCCAGCGAGCGCGGTCGCGCGGCGAAGAAACTCTCGGCGCGAGATCGCGTTCTCGCGCAAATCGAGTCCGAATCCCTCCCTCGGGTGCGACGTCATGACGCGACCGCCGAGGCGAATGCCGAGAAGTTGGTGAGAAATCGCTCCACGTCGTCCTCCTCGTGCTGTGCTGAAATCAGCCACTGCTCGATCTTCCCCCAAGGCGGCAGGAACACGCCGCCGTTGTGCTGGATCAGCCAGTGGGCGTGGTTGTATCGATCGTCGATATCGAGGAATCCGCGGTAATCGCGCACGCGCGCATCCGAGAAGACGACGCATCCCTTCGCGCCGACCGCGACGACATACGCATCAAGCCCAGTCCGGGAGATCTCCGACTCGACGCCTGCGACCATTCGCGCTTCGAGTCGGTCGAGGTGAGCGTATGTCTCGTCGGTTGCGACCTCGGACAGCATTGCTCGCGTCGCGGCCATCGCGAGCGGATTGCCGCTGAACGTGCCGACCATCTCGTACTCGCCCCGAGCGACGTAACCCATCGCGTCCTCGGTTCCCCCGATCGCCGCGCAGGCGATCCCGCCCCCGATCGCCTTCGCGAGACAGATGATGTCAGGCGTCACACCGAAAAGCGCCGTCGCGCCACCAGGTCCAGCGGTGAGCCCGGTTTTCACCTCATCGAACACGAGCAGCGCGCCCTGCGCATGGAGGAGCTCCTTCAAGCCCGAGAGATAGCCCTCGACCGGCAAGATGATTCCCGCGTTCATCATGATCGGCTCGACGATCATGCCGGCGACATTGCCGCGATTCTCCTCGAGGACGCGTTGCACAGCGTCGAGATCGTTGAAGCCGACGACATGGACAAGACCCGTGATCGCGGCTGGGATGCCGGCGCTTTCTGGGACAGGCGTCGGACGGCCCGCTGGGCCTATGTCGGTCGCATCGGGCGACACCGAGACCTGCACCGAGTCGTGGTGGCCGTGATAGCAACCTTCGACCTTGATGATGAGCTCGCGCCCGGTGATCGCGCGCATCAGGTGGACAGCTTCCATCGTCGCTTCGGTCCCGGAGTTCGCATAGCGCCACAGTGGGAGCCCGAAGCGCCGCGCGAGGTTCTCAGCGACGGCGATCGCGTCCTCGGTCGGTTGCGCGAAATGGGTGCCGGCCGCGACGCGCGCAGACACGGCCGAGACGATCGCCGGGTGCGCGTGACCGGCGAGCGCTGCACCGTAGCCACCGTGGAGATCCACGTACTCGTTTCCGTCGACGTCGTAGAGCTTTGACCCACGTCCGTAATCGATCCACACCGGCTGGGGGTTTGTGATCTGCCAGTTGGAGGTGACCCCTCCGGCCAGCGCGGCTTCGGCCCGTGCCGTGTACTCGGTCGAGCGCGGCTGACGGGCGACAAAGATCCGCTCCTGATCAGCGATGACGCGATCGAGGCGCTCATCACACGCGTTGACGGTCGGCGCCGCTTGGGTCACGGTCGACTCCCCCTCGCCGTTGCCGCCTCGCGCGTTTGCCGCGACGGCGCGGCCGTGTTTGACTGAACATTCAGTTTATGAAGGGCGATGGGCCCACACAAGCCGGTGTGACTTCGCAGAAAGTTCCGAGGCCCGCTTTCGTGCCGAAGGTACGTTGAGGCCGAACCGGCGGCCCTCGTCTGGGCATGATCGGGACCGGATAGAGGAGGTGACCGTGGCGGTCGAAGTGCGCGGCGTGGTGGCGAAGAAAAGGGGTGCCCCGGTCGAAATAGAGACGGTCCTCGTGCCCGAGCCGGGTCCGGGCGAGGCGCGCGTCGATATCCAGGCGTGCGGCGTCTGTCACACCGACCTCCACTACCGCGAAGGTGGGATCAGCGATGACTTCCCCTTTTTGCTCGGTCACGAAGCGGCGGGGATCGTCGAATCGGTCGGTGACGGAGTCGAAGAGGTGGCGCCCGGCGACTTCGTGATCCTCAATTGGCGCGCGGTGTGCGGCCGTTGCCGGTCCTGTTTGCGCGGGCGCCCGTGGTACTGCTTCGCGACACACAACGCGTCGCAGAAGATGACCCTTGCCGACGGCACGATGCTTTCGCCTGCCCTCGGGATCGGCGCCTTCGCCGAGAAGTCGCTCGTCGCGGCGGGCCAGTGCACGCCGGTCGACCGACGGGCGCGACCGGAGGCTGCGGGCCTCCTCGGCTGCGGCGTGATGGCGGGGCTTGGAGCTTCGATGCGCACCGGAGAGGTGTCGCCGGGCGACGCGGTCGCGGTGTTCGGGTGTGGCGGCGTCGGATGTGCCGCGATCGCCGGCGCGCTCCTCGCCGGCGCGACGAGGGTGATCGCGGTCGACGTCGATCCGCGCAAACTCGAGCTCGCCCGCGCGTTCGGCGCGACCGACACCGTGTTGTCCACCGAAGGCGATCCCGTCGAAGAGATCCGCCGTCTGACCGGCGGCAACGGCGCCGACGTCTGCATCGAAGCGGTCGGGAACCCAAAGGTGATGGAGCAGGCGTTCTACGCCCGAGACCTCGCCGGGACGCTCGTGCAAGTCGGCGTGCCGACGCCCGCGATGCGCATCGACTTGCCGATGATCGAGTTCTTCGGCCGCGGCGGCCAACTGAAGCCGAGCTGGTACGGCGACTGCTTGCCCTCGCGCGACTTCCCGATGCTGATCGACCTCTACCTCGATGGTCGCCTCGACCTCGACCGATTCGTGAGCGAGACGATCCCGCTCGACGGGGTAGAAGAGGCCTTCCATCGCATGGAGCGCGGCGAAGTGCTGCGCTCGGTCGTCGTCTTTGATCGATGACCGCGTCACCTCGACGTGCTCCGCGCGCCGACGTAAGCTGATTGTATGTTCAGTCAAACGACTGACGTGAGCGCCCCCCTTGAACCCGCCGGCCTCGAGGCCGCGCTGCGGCCCTTCGGGGAGAGCCGCATGCTGCCGCGCGCCGCGTACGTCGACCCAGACGTTTTCGCCTGGGAGCAGGAGCACTTCTTCGCCGGCGGATGGACGTGCGTCGGGCTCAGCGAGGATCTCGCGACGAGCGGTGATCAGCACGCGGAGTCGATCGGGTCTTCCGGTGTGCTCCTAACGCGAAGCGACGACGCCTCGCTCCACGCGTTCGCGAACACTTGCCGCCACCGCGGTCACGAATTGCTCGCATGCGGCGAATCGGAACACCGCAGCCGAATCATTTGCCCGTACCACTCTTGGACGTACGACCTCGCCGGCAACTTGACGTCGGCGGGCGGCTTCACGAGCGACGTTCGCTTCGACACCACCGCGAACGGTCTCGTCGAGCTCCCCGCCCTCGAGTGGGCCGGGCTCGTCTTCGTCGATGCGTCCGGTCGGGCACAACCATTCGCCGAGCGGCTCGCGACCCTCGACGCGATCGTCGCGCCGTACGAGCCAGAACGCCTAACGGTGCGAGGGCGCCACGACTACGAGGTCGCGGCGAACTGGAAGATCCTCACCGAGAACTATCACGAGTGCTACCACTGCTCGACGATCCACCCGCAGTTCTGCCGCGTGAGTCCGCCGAAAAGCGGCGAAAACTACGTGCCCGACGGCGGCGTCTGGGTTGGCGGATGGATGGAGCTGCGCGAAGAGATGACGACGATGTCACTCGACGGCCGCAGCGCCGTCCCGCCCCTGCGGGGCATCACGGGCGAGGCTCTCCGCCGCGTGATCTACGTAAACGTCTTCCCGAACGTCCTATTGAGCCTGCACCCCGACTACGTGATGACGCACCGGCTCATCCCGCTCGCCGCCGACAGGACACGCGTCATCTGCAGGTGGGCCTTCGCGCCGGAATCGACCGAGACGAGCGGGTTCGACCCTTCGTTCGCCGTCGATTTGTGGGATATCACGAACGGGCAGGACTGGAGAGCCTGCGAGGGGGTACAGCGCGGGCTTGCCTCGCCGCACGCGCGCCCGGGGCCGCTTTCAGCCGAGGAGGACGCGGTGTACCAGTTCGTGACGATGATCGCCCGTGGCTACTTCGGCCAACAGGTGCGGACCGTTTCGATCCCAGCGGTTGTGCGCTGACACCAGTTAGGCGAGCGACCCTCCTCCGCGTTTTACGAGCTGGTCGGCGATGATGCCGCGCTGGACTTCCGTCGTACCCTCCCAAATCCGCTCTACCCGCAGCTCGCGAAAGAAGCGCTCGGCAACGTTCTCACGCATATAACCCCGCCCTCCGAAGATCTGCACGGCGCGATCGGCGATCCGACCCGCCGTCTCCGACGCGAACATCTTCGCCATCGAACACTGTGCGTGTTGCACCTTGACGTCTCGATCTTCGTCGACGCCGCGAGCCGTTTCGTAAACGAGTGCGCGCGCGGCAAAGAGCTCCGTCAGACTGTCCGCGAGCAGGGCCTGCACCGCGCCAAGCGTCGCGATCGGATGACCGCGGACAACTCGATCGGACGCGAAGCGCGTGGTCTCGTCGACGAGCCGATCTGCGCCCCCGAGGCAACGGGCGGCCACCATCAAGCGCTCGAAACGAAACCATTCGTGCGCGAAGCGCATCCCGTCGCCCTCAGCGCCGACGAGGTTCGATTTCGGCACCCGCACCCGCTCGAAGGCGACGATCGGATGCTCGTGGCTTATCGTGTGCATGTAGCGCGGATTGCGTACGACGCGCACACCCGGAGACGGGAGGTCGACGACGAGCATCGCGTGCTCGCCTGCATGGGAACCGTTCGCCAGCACCCCTTGGAAAAAGACATACGACGCGGTGTTGAACGACGTGACGTACCACTTCACCCCGTCGAGCACGTAGCCGTCGCCGTCGCTCCCGACGGTCGCTTGGAGCGATTCGACGTCTGATCCCGGTCCCTCCTCCGTGATTGCGTAGCACTCCTCTTTCTCCCCACGGATTGCCGGCTTCACGTACCGTTCGATCTGGTCTTCGGTGGCGACAGCCGCGAACCACGCGGGAGGTGTCGCCGCGACCCATCCGAGCGCATTCGTCAGGCGACCCATTTGCTCTTGGACGAGAACCTGCTGGAGCATCGGAAGCCCGCCGCCACCGAGCTCATGCGGCATGTTCGTCGCGAACAGCCCGAGCTCGCGCGCCCGCGCTTGGTGCGTCGCGACGACGTCACCCGGCAGGACGCCGTCGTTCATCTCCGCTTCCACTTCGAAGGGCATGATCTCGTCGGCGAGCATTCGCGCCCGCGTCTGGACTTCGAGGTCGTCGTGCGACAGTCCGTGCATGGTCCCCCCGCGGGAGTGGCCCGGCAGCCCGGGCGCGTTTGATTGACTGTTCATTCAGTCTATGTAAACCTCACGGAATCGTGGGTCGACGAGATCGCGGCGACTACGAATCCCAGCAAGGAAAAGGAGAGCCACCATGACGAGGAACGACGTGGTGTCGACGATCGCCGCACTCGGCGTCGGGGATCTCGAGCCACTCGAGGGTTGGGGCGCGCTCGATGAGGCCACCGGGCCGGAAATGCGCACCTCGGGTCTCACGATCTGGCAAGACGGCGAGGACGAAGTCGGCATTTGGGAATGCACGCCGGGACCGTCGAGATGGTTGCTCGAGACGAACGAACTCGTTTATGTCGTGAAGGGTCGGATGACGGTGACGATCGACGGCGGGTCGGCCCGGGACCTCGGAGCAGGTGACGTGGCGGTTTTTCCGAAGGGATGGAGCGGGACGTGGGAGATCCACGAGACCCTGCGGAAGGTTTACGCGATCTTCTAATCCGGGCGCGATCTCACGATCGCTTGTCCACGCAGCATCTAGACGCGTCGAGTGAACGTCTAGCGCCTGAAGGGACGAACAATGGCAGAACTGCGAGTCGACAACGGCGAATTGGAACTCGTCCTCTCCCCCGCTGAGAAAGCCCTCGGCGCGCACCGCGACCTTCGCGTGCCTCTGTCGGCTGTACAAAGCGTCGAGGTGCTCGACAACGCGCATGAACCGGCGGACCACGGGTTCAAAGTTGGTGAGCGGCTGCCGGGGGTGTCCGAGATCGGGTCGATTCACGATCGAGGGAAGACGATCTTCGCTGCCGTGCACCACGACACGCCGCGCGGAATCCTCGTCCGACTGAGCGGCGTCAACTACGACGAATGGGTGGTCGGTTGCGCTGACCCGGAGGGCGTTGCTTCAGCGATCGTCGCCGGGCGCTGATTTCGGTTGCGAGAATCGCTCCGAGGAAGTTCTCTCAGCGGGGCCACTTCGAGCGACCGTTTCGCATCGACGGGCACCCAAGACGCGCCTCGGCCCACCGGGGATCGGCGGGCCGAGATCAATGCGGTCGAAGCCATCTGGACACGGCGCATCGAGACAGCGCCTCGTCGGATGCGGACGGTGCCATATCAGCTGACGCCAACGAGCTCGCGTTCGTCCGCACGGGTGAGGTCCTCGTCGACGAACGTGAAGTGCGCGTACGCCGGCGTGACTTGCCGTGTGAGCTGGGACCGCGTCGAGAAGTACTCACGCTCGATCTCGTGATGGCGCCGCATCACGGTCACGAGCGGCACGATCGCAATCGCGAAGCCGAGCACCATGAATGGGATCGAAATAATCAACAGGGTCATATTGTTTCCGACAGTCGTTTCCTCCTGCCGCACCATGTCCTTTCTGACAAAGTTCTCGATGCCACCTCGGCGCCGAGATGTCATCGAATCTCGATGACGTAGGACATGATGACAAGACGATCCGAACGCACACTCAATCGAAGCTGAACCCTCGCTTGGAACCGCACGTCTAAGCGCACCTTGTCGCGAGTACGTCGCGATGATCCGAATATCCAAACGCTGCCGGTCAAATTGTCGGAGTTACTTCTTCTCGCTGTCTTCGAATATGGGCAACAAAACGCGAAAGATCGCGCCGCCGTGCTCACGAGGTTTTGCCTCAGCGCGACCGCCGTGTGCGCGAGCGACCGACGCGACGATCGCGAGCCCTAGCCCTGCTCCGCCCGTCGTGCGCGCCCGCGAGGGATCGACACGCACGAACCGTTCGAAGATCGTCCGAGCATCCTCGTCGCTGATGCCCGGCCCTTCGTCGGCGAGCTCGATGATCGCTTCATCGCCTTCGCGTCGCACAGACAACGTCGCGTGCGTCCCCTCGGGCGTGTGAGATCGGACGTTCGACAACAAGTTGTCGATCACCCTCCGTAGCGCGTCGTGGTCTCCGAACACCTCGACGACTTCTCCCGCCTGCAGATCAACCGGCCACCCTGGACCGACGGTACCCGCGGTCTCAATCGCCTCGTGCGCGAGGCCGACCAGTTCGACCGGCTCGTGGGCGATCGAAACGTGTTCGTCGAGTCGCGCCAAGGTGAGCAAGTCCTCGACGAGACGAGCCATTCGTTGCGATTCCCGCTCGATGCCCGACAGCACCCGCGCGAGGTCGGCTTGTTCCGCCGCGGCACCGCGGCGGTACAGCTCCGCGTAGGCAGACACCGCCGCGATAGGGGTGCGGAGCTCGTGCGAGGCGTCGGACACGAATCGACGCAGGCGCGCCTCTGACGCTTTCAGATCCTCGAAGGTGTCTTGGATGCGGTCGAGCATCACGTTGAGCGCGGTCGCGACGTGTCCGACTTCGGTCCTCGGATTCGGGTTCGGGACCCGGTGGACAAGGTCACCGCCGGTGATCGCGTCAGCGGTGCGCTCGACGTCGCGCAGCGGATGGAGGCCGATGCGAATGAGCCCGAGGCTGATGATGAGCGCGGAAAGGAACGCGACCGAGGTGACGAGGACCTCCAAGAGAATGAGCCGGTGAATCGAATTCGCGACATCTCCGACGGGATCGGCGATGACGAGGTAGTCGCCGTTCTTGAGGAGAGAGACGCGCACCCGATACGACTCGCCGCCGCCTGACTGCGAGGACGCAGAGAAATAGGTGACGAGCTCCGAGCGGTTATCCGGCGTCGTGTGGAAGCCCGTGATTTTCGTCGGGATCTTCGGCTGGGAGAGCTGTTCTCCGATCTCGAACGCCTTGCAGACCTCGCGCCCGTCATCGCCGGAGACAACTTGTCCTCTCGACGTGCGAACCTCGATGAACATCCCCGGTGCTGATGTTGCGCCGATCTGGCAGAACATCGAGTCGATACCGGGTTCGTTCGGCTGGGTGCCCTCGTCGCTCTGCACGCCATTCGCGCCTCGCCCGGAACCCGTGGTCGAGCCGTTCAACTGGTTGGCAACCGATTCGAGGCCGGGATGCGCGTTCTCGAGGGTGGAGTCGACGCGGCTGAACAGATACGACCGGAACTCGGTGTAGACGACGAAGTCCGCCGCGACGAGCGCGGCGAGGGTGACCGCCACGGCCACGAAGGTGAGTCGGGCGCGGAGGGAGAAGCGGGCGATCACTCCTGTTCTCGAAGCACGTATCCCACGAGACGGATGGTGTGAATGAGAGACGGTCCGAGCGCGTCGAGCTTCTTGCGCAAGTACCTCACGTAGGTCTCGACGATGTTTTGGTTTCCACCGAAGTCGTAGTGCCAGACGTGGTCGATGATCTGGTCCTTCGACAGCACACGCCGCGGGTTCAACAGGAATAACCGCAACAGGTTGAACTCGGTCGCCGTCAGGTGTACCGGCTTGCCCGCACGCCACACCTCGTGGCTTTCTTCATCCATCTCCAAGTCGGCGAAGCGCAACATCCGGTCGTCGTCGTCGCCGCCGACCTTGTGCCGGCGCAGGATCGCCTTCGCGCGAGCGACGATCTCGATCAGGGAGAACGGCTTTGTGACGTAGTCGTCGCCGCCGATCGACAATCCGGCGACGCGGTCTTCCACCTCTGCCTTCGCAGTCAAAAAAAGCACCGGGATGTCGACGCCGTCCTGTCGGAGGCGTCGGGTGACCTCGAGCCCGTCGAGGTCCGGCAGCATCACGTCGAGGACGACGAGGTCGTACCGGGCCTCCTGCGCCTTCGCGAGCGCTGCACGACCGGTCTGCGCGACATCGACGTCGAAACCCTCGTAACGCAGCACGGTCGCGACGGAATCGACGATCGACGGTTCGTCGTCGACGACAAGCACCTTGCCGAGTCGATCGGTCTTTGCCACGAACTCCCCTTTCCACTCCCAATGATCCCGCCACGGCACGGTCTCTTGCTGAATGGCAACCGGGAGCCCGCTGGGAAGCCTTCCCGTTCGCTCCGGTCAGACGCTTCTTCCGCCCCGGCGTGACGGCGTCAACTGCGACACCACCCAGGAGAGCCCGCCGGGTTCTCGGGCCCGATTAGTGGAGTGTTCCCACCGCCGACTCTGCGGCGTCGATGAGGACGCGGTCGTGGACGAGCTCTGCGGCTGCGGCGAGTTGTGGGGCCACGTAGCGGTCTGGCTTTCCGGCTCGTCCGACGGCGTCGAGCACGATGTTCGCGACCGCGCCCGTCGCAGCGGCGGGTTCGAGCGGGGCCCGCAGCGCGAGCGCTCGGGACGCGGCGAGGATCTCGATCGCGAGCACGCTTCGCAGAAGAGAGACTGCGGTTCTCAACTTGCGCGTGGCCGCCCAGCCCATCGAGACGTGGTCCTCTTGCATCGCGGAAGTTGGGATCGAGTCGACACTCGCCGGCACGGCGAGGCGTTTCAGCTCCGAAACCATCGCGGCCTGCGTGTAGTGGGCGATCATAAGTCCGGAGTCGACGCCGGGCTCGCTGGCCAAGAAGGGAGGGAGCCCCGCCGAGCGCGTCCGGTCCATCATCCGATCCGTCCTGCGCTCGGCGATCGAAGCGAGGTCGGCGGCTGCGATGGCGAGGAAGTCCGCGGCGTACCCGAGTGGTGCACCGTGGAAGTTCCCGTTCGAGACGACTTCTCCGTCTTCGATCACGACCGGATTGTCGATCTTCGCCAGGAGCTCCCGCTCGACGACTGCGTCAACGTGCGCGAGCGTGTCTCGCGCCGCGCCGGCAACCTGAGGTGCGCAGCGGATCGAGTACGCATCCTGGACGCGGGAATCGTCGTCGCGGTGTGACGCGACGATCGCCGAGCCGGCGAGGAGCCGTGTGAGGTTCTCCGCGCTCAGTCGCTGCCCAGGCTGAGGGCGCAACCCGACAAGGTCGGGGCGGAACGCGACGTCGGTCGCCAGCAGCGCCTCAGTGCTCATCGCGGCCGAGATGTCGGCGATCTTCAAGAGTTTGCGGAAGTCCTCTGCGGACAGGGCGAGACCAGCGAGCATGCCGTCGGTCCCGTTGATCAGCCCGAGGCCCTCTTTCTCCTGCAAAACGAGGGGCGAGACGCCGATCGCGGAGAGCGCCGCCGCGGCGGGAACAACCGATCCGTCGGCGGCCTCGACGTCGCCTTCTCCGATCAGCGCCAACGCGATGTGTGCGAGGGGTGCAAGGTCGCCGCTGCAACCGAGCGATCCGAACTCGTAGACGAGGGGAGTCACGTGCGCGTTGAGCAGCTTGCCAAGTACGTCGGCGACTTCTGGACGCACTCCTGTGATCCCGCTGCACAGCGTGCGAAGCCTGAGGAGCATCGTCGCCCGCACAACTTCCTGTTCGACCCGCGGACCCATCCCCGCCGCATGCGACCTTAGGAGCGAGATCTGCGCCTCGCCCCTGCGAGATGCAGGGACTTGGCTCGTCGCGAGCGCGCCGAATCCGGTTGAAACGCCGTAGACCGGATCCGCGCGGGCTGCGATCGCGTCGACGTGCGCGCGCGACGCGGCCATCGCCCGATGCGCGGCGGGGGTGATCTCGACCTCGAACTGCCCGCGAACAACAGCAAGCACATCGGACGCGCGCATTCCTGTCGGTTCGATCGGGATGACCCGCTCAGTCACGACTTAGCCCCTCTCGTCATCCATCTCTTGCCCGTGATGTCGGGACGACCACTTCGCCGCGTTGCACGACCACATCGACGAGGTGCACACCCGGGCGGTACGCGAGGTGGACATGACTCGGCGCGTCGAGTACGACGAGGTCGGCACGCGCTCCTGGGGCGATCCGTCCCACGTCGTCACGCCGCAGCGCCCTCGCACCGCCGAGCGTTCCGGCTGCGAGCGCCTCTTCAGGGTTGAGCCCGCATTCGCGTACGGCGAGAGCGATGACGAACGGCATCGACGTCGTGAAGCTCGTTCCGGGATTGCAGTCGCTCGCCAGAGCGACGGTCACACCCGCTTCGAGGAGCGCACGTCCATCCGCGTATTGCGATTTCGTCGAAAAGTCTGCGCCCGGACAGAGTGTCGCGACGACGGCCGCGTCTTTCAACGCGGCGATGTCTTTCGCGTCCAGGTGGTTCAGATGGTCGGCCGAAGCTGCCCCGACGCGCGCCGCGAGCCTCGCGCCGGGGCCGAAGGAGAGCTGGTTTGCGTGGATGCGCAGGCCAAGTCCTTTCGCACCCCCTGCGTTGAGGATCCGTTCAGACTCGTCCTCGCTGAAGGCACCTTCGTCGCAAAAGACGTCACACCAGCCAGAAAGGGGGGCGCACGCGTCGAGCATCGTTCCGGCGACCAACTCGACGTAGCTCTCGCGGTCGTGTGCGAACTCGTCCGGGACCACGTGCGCCCCGAGAAAGGTCACCTCGTCCGCGCACTGCCTCGCGACGCGAAGGGACCTCTCCTCGTCGTTGATCGTGAGCCCGTATCCAGACTTCGTCTCGATCGTCGTGGTGCCGTCTGATCGTGCCTCGGTGACGAGGCGACGCGCGTTCGCGAGAAGCTCGGCGTCAGATACCGCCCGGGTCTGTTCGACGGTTCGCGCGATCCCGCCAGCCGCGTACGCGCGCCCCGCCATTCGCTCGGAGAACTCGTCCGTGCGGTCTCCGGCGAAGACGAGGTGCGTGTGGGAGTCGACGAATCCCGGGATCACCGATCGCCCGCCGGCGACGATCTCCACGTCCGCGGCCGGCGCCCCCTTCGACGCTCCGACGTAGACGATCACCCCGTCGTCTGCGACGACCGCCGCGGCGGCGATCGTGCCGAGAGGACCGAGACCGATCCCGGGCTCGTTCGTGATCAATTCCGCGATGCCAGTAATCGCGAGCGACCCGCTCACGCTGCGTTCCTCAACGCCCCGATCGCCGCGGAGAGCGACCGCGCGAGATCGTCGAATGCGACGTGCCGGCGCTCTTTCACCACGGTCCGGCCTCCGACGACGACGTCGGTGACGTCCGACGCGTTCGCGCAGAACACGACCGCTGCGACCGGATCGACCTCGACCGCGCCGGCGAGTCGCGACGAGCGCGTGTCGAGGGCGAGGAGGTCACAAAACGAGCCCACGGAGATCTCACCGGCGTCGGGCCAGCCGAGCGCTCGCGCCCCCGTCGTGGTCGCCGATGCGAGCAAGGCCTCTGGCTCGAGGATCGCGCGCCGGCCGCTTGCGAGGCGCCCGTCGAGCTCGACTCCCCTCGCTTCGGCGAAAAGGTCCACCAACGCGTTGGAGTCGGAGCCCAGGAC
This sequence comes from uncultured Acidimicrobiaceae bacterium, assembly GCA_963725215.1. Lineage (GTDB taxonomy): Bacteria > Actinomycetota > Acidimicrobiia > Acidimicrobiales > Bog-793 > CAVRXQ01. Next base: position 250,627 of record CAVRXQ010000001.1, read on the forward strand.
GAGCGGGCTTCCGCAGCGCGCGAGCGCCTCGGCGGGTCCGATCCCGTCCGCGAGATCCTGTTCTGTGGACGGACACAGACACACCGCGGTCTTGGATGACCCAAGGAGGGCGACATCCGATTCGCCGGCAAACGTCGCGTGCACGGCCACCGAAGAGGGCCCGAGCGCGCCGCAGTCGGACAGCAATCTCGTCGGCGTGCGACCGTAGGCGGCGAGCGACTGTTCGTTCTCCTTTTTCTGCTCAGAGAGATGGAAGTGAAGCGGCAAGGAGTTCGTGCGAGCGAAGGAGGCAACGAACTCGATGTCCTTCGGTGAAAGCGCGCGCACGCTGTGCACACCGGCGCACAAGCGTGAGGTCTCATCTGTTACGAAGCGCTCGACTCGCTCGCGCCATCCTTCGGCGGTCACGTCGCCGAATCGCGCCTGCGCGCCGGCGAGTGGCTCGCCGATCCCCCCCGTCAGGTAGCACGTGTCAATGACGCTGAGGCGGATCCCCGCTCTTTGCGCCCCGGCGATGACCGCGGAAGTCATCGCATTCGGGTCCGCATAAGCCGTGCCGCCGGGCGCGTGGTGGACGTAGTGGAACTCACCGACCGTCGTGATGCCAGAAAGCGCCATCTCTGCAAAGACCGCCGAGCAGAGTGGCTCGTAGGTGTCCGGCTCGAGGACCTGCGCGACTTCGAACATTGCGTCACGCCAAGACCAGAAATCCCCCCGGGCACGCTCGGTCGCTCCGCGAAGGACGCGATGGAACGCGTGCGAGTGCGCGTTCGAAAATCCCGGGAGCACGAGCCCTGAAAGGCGCGTCGCGCCCGTGGGCGCGAGCGTCCTCTCCTCGATGTGGGTGATCCTGCCGTGTACCTCTTCGACGACGACACCTGTCGCTATGCGTCCCGCTTCGGGATTTCCGATCAGCGCCTGTTCGCACCAAAAGCTGGTCATCGGGGGAGGTGCGGTCTCGTATTCGGGTCTCTGGCAACCGCCGTTCTCACGCGCCCTCGTCGATCGGAATGTGGATTTCTTTTTCTCGCGCGATCTCACGCGCCCGTGCGTACCCGGCGTCGACGTGGCGTAGCACGCCGAGCAGCGGATCGTTGCGCAGCACCCGCTCGAGCTTCTCGGCGGCGAGATTGGTTCCGTCGGCGACGGTGACCTGGCCGGCGTGGATCGACCGCCCGACTCCGACGCCGCCACCCGAGTGGATCGAGACCCATGCTGCACCCGACGACGCCGAGACAAGGGCGTTCAGCAACGGCCAGTCGGCGATCGCGTCGGACCCGTCCGCCATCGCCTCGGTCTCCCGGTACGGCGACGCGACCGACCCTGCGTCGAGGTGGTCGCGCCCGATCACGATCGGGGCGCGAATTGCACCGTGCTTGACGAGCGAGTTGAACTCGAGGCCGGCGCGATCTCGCTCCCCATACCCGAGCCAGCAGATGCGCGCCGGCAAGCCCTGAAAGGCGACACGCTCGCGAGCCATGTGTATCCAACGTGCGAGCGACTCGTTCTCGGGGAATAGCTCGACGACCGCGTCGTCGGTGGTCGCGATGTCCTTCGCGTCCCCCGACAGCGCCGCCCAGCGGAACGGGCCTTTGCCCTCGCAGAACAACGGTCGGATGTACTTCGGGACGAAGCCTTCGAACGCGAACGCGCGCGCGAACCCGCCGAGGGCGGCTTCGGCGCGAATCGAGTTCCCATAGTCGAAGACCTCTGCGCCCGCGTCCATGAAACCGACCATCGCCTCGACGTGTTTGGCGATCGACTCGCGCGCACGGGCGACGAACGCCCCGGGGTCTTTGTCGCGCACCTCTTTCATGTCCGAGAACGCGACGCCGACCGGCAGGTACTGCAACGGGTCGTGCGCCGAGGTCTGGTCTGTGACGAGGTCGGCTTCGAGTCCCATCTCCAAAAGGGTCGGTACCGCCTCGGCGGCGTTCGCGACGACACCGATCGAGAGCGCGCGGCCTTCTTTCTTCGCCGCCGTCGCCCTTTGCACCGCGTGTTCGAGGTCATCTGCGGATTCATCGAGGTACCGGGTCTCGAGGCGCCTCGAGACCCGACTCGGGTCGCACTCGACGCACAACACAACGCCATCGTTCATCGTCACAGCGAGAGGCTGCGCGCCACCCATCCCCCCGAGGCCCGCGGTCAAGGTCAGCGTGCCGCGCAAGCTCCCGCCGAAGCGTTGGGCGGCCGCGGCGAAGGTCTCGTAGGTCCCTTGCAAGATGCCCTGGGTGCCGATGTAGATCCACGAGCCCGCCGTCATCTGTCCGAACATCGTGAGCCCCTCCGCCTCCAAGCGGTGGAACTCTTCGGGGTTCGCCCACAAAGGAACGAGGTTGGCGTTCGCGATGAGGACGCGAGGAGCGAACTCGTGGGTCGTGACGACTCCGACCGGCTTGCCGGACTGGACGAGCAAGGTCTCGTCGTCTCCGAGCTTGTGCAGTTCGGCCACGATGGCGTCGAACGCGTCCCACGATCGCGCCGCGCGGCCTGAGCCCCCGTAGACGACGAGCTCGTCGGGGTGCTCGGCGACCTCCGGGTCCAAGTTGTTCATCAGCATGCGCAACGCGGCTTCCTGTGGCCAGCCCCGGCAACTGAGGTGCGTGCCACGAGGGGCCCTCACCGGTCGCGGGCCGTGACGGCGCTCGCTCGCCACTCTTGCTCGCCTCAGCGGAGGTGACGCTCAGCCGGACCGACGTAGGCCGACAAGGGGCGGATGAGCGCGTTCCGCTCGAGCTGCTCCATCACGTGCGCGGTCCAGCCGGTGATCCGGCTCATCACGAAGATCGGTGTGAACATCGGCGTGTCGAAGCCCATCAGGTGGTACGCCGGCCCGGAGGGGAAGTCGAGGTTCGGGTGGATCGCCTTTTGCTCGAACATCGCCCGCTCCAGGTTTTCGTACAGCGCCAAGACGTCGTCGGCGCCTTTCAGCTTCGCAAGACGCTCGAGCGCGGCGCGCATCGTCGGCACGCGCGAGTCGCCATGCTTGTAGACGCGGTGACCGAATCCCATGATCTTGCGCTTCTTCGCCAGCGCCTCGTTGAGCCACACCTCAGCGTTTTGTGGCGCACCGATCTCTTCGAACATCACCATCACGGCCTCGTTCGCCCCACCGTGCAAGGGACCCTTCAACGCGCCGATCGCACCCGTCACCGCCGAGTAGATGTCGGACAACGTGGAGGTGATCACGCGCGCCGTGAACGTCGAGGCATTGAAAGAGTGCTCGGCATACAAGATCAACGACACTTCGAACGCGGAGACGACCTCTTTATCTGGGACCTCGCCGAAGCACATGTGGAAGAAGTTCTCGGCGTAGGACAGCCCCTCGACGGGCGGGATCGGACCCTCGCCACGGCGGCGCCTTTGTTCGGCGGCGACGATCGTCGGAAGCTTCGCCATCATCGAAAGCGACTTGCGCAGGTTCGCTTCGACCGAAGAATCGTCCTCGTCTGGATCGAACGCCCCGAGAAGACTGACCGCAGATCGCATCACGTCCATCGGGTGACAGTCGGTGGGCAAGGTGGCGATGGTCTCCAAGATGCGCACGGGAACCTCTCTGCGGGCGCGCTCGTCGTTCGTGAAGCGCTCGAGCTCCTCGGGCTTTGGGAGCTCGCCGTGCCAGATCAGGTAGGCGACCTGCTCGAAGGTGCACGACGCCGCGAGGTCCTGGACCGGATACCCGCGGTACAAAAGGGAGTTCGTATCTTCGTTGACCATCGAGATCGCCGTCTCATCCGCGACGACGCCGACGAGGCCCCGCCTGACATCGCTTGCGTGCTCGGTCACTTCAACTCCCTTTCTCGTCCAACCTGTAATTCGACACCGATTCGTCGAACTCCACGTATCCGGCGTAGTCGATGAGCTCGTACAGCCGTGCGCGCGTCTGCATCTCGTCAACCAGGCGTGCTTGGGATCCGTCGTCGCGGATCACCTTCAGCGCACGCTCAACCGCTCCCATCGCCACGCGCAACAGCGTCACGGGGTAGATCACGAGATTGATCCCGAGATCTTCGAGCACGCGGCGCGAGAGTAGCTTCGACTTCCCGAACTCGGTCATATTCGCGAGCAGCGGAACGTCGATCGCCTTGCGAACCCGCTCGAACTCGGATTCGTCGGCGAGCGCTTCGGGAAAGACCATGTCCGCCCCGGCGTCGACGTACGTGCGGGATCGATCGATCGCTCGATCGATCCCTTCGACCGCCGCGGCATCGGTCCGCGCGCAGATCACGAAGCCTTCGTCGCGGCGCGCGCGCACCGCGGCGGCGATTTTGCGCACCATCTCGTCTTTGCCGACGAGCTCTTTGTTTTCGAGGTGACCGCAGCGCTTCGGGTTCACCTGGTCTTCGATGTGACAGCCCGCAGCCTCGGCGTCCTCTAAGAGCTGGATCGTCCGTGCGACGTTCGCCGGCTCACCAAAGCCGGTGTCCGCGTCGGCGAGCACTGGAAGCGCGACCGCGCGGGCGATCGAACGGCAAGCGTCTACGACTTCGGACTGGTTGGTGAGGCCGATGTCCGGCAACGCGTACGAGGCCGAGACGACCGCGCCCGAGACGTAGACGCCGTCGAACCCGTGGTCCTCGATCGTTCGTGCCGAGAGCGCGTTGAACGCCCCCGGGAAGGCGAGCAAGCGGCCCGAGCCGAGCGAGGTACGAAACGCCCTGCGGCGATCGGACGGCGAGATCGGGTGCTCGAGCATCAGAAGATGCCGCCTCTTCGACCTTCGTCGGAGCCCCCGGCGACGAATGAGAGCTCGCCGACCTCGTCCGGTGTCGCCGCAGCGATCCGTTGCGCGAGGGCCAAGAAGCGATCTTGCTCGGCATAAGAGACCACGCCGTCTGAAAGGGTGCGGAACTTCGCGACGTACTCCGGACGGCCGAACGGGTGCGCGCCGTTCGGGTGGGCGTCCGCGAGGGCGATCTCGTCGGTGATCTCAGAACCGTCCAAGAGCCGGACGACGACTCGGCCGCCGAAGGCTTTTTTCCCCGGGTCGGCGGCGTGGTAGCGCTCGGTCCAACGGCGGTCCTCGGTCGTCGAGATCTTCCGCCACAACTCGACGGTGGAGGCCCTTCTCGCGCGAGCCGGCGTGTACGACGCCTCGTAGTGGAACGTTCCGTCTTCCAGCGCGACGGCGAAGATGTACATGATCGAGTGATCGAGGGTCTCTCGTGACGCGGACGGTTCGTACTTCTGCGGATCGTTGGCGCCCGAGCCGATCACCTTGTCCGTGTGATGGCTCGTCTCGATGACGATGCTCTCGACCTTGGAGAGATCCGGGATCCGCTCGCGGACTCTGAACGCGAGGTCGATCAGCGCCTGCGCCTGGTACTCGGCGGAATGGGCCTTCGTGTAGGTCTCGAGGATCGCCCGCTTCGGCTCTCCTGGTCCGGGCAGCGACACCTGGTAGACGCCTTCGGGGCCGTCGAGGAGCGTGGCGATGACGGCGTCTTCGCCCTCGTAGATCGGCGCCGGCGAGGTCTCGGCGCGCATCGCCCGGTCGACCGCCTCGACCGCCGCCTTGGCGGCGAAGGCCGGCGCGTACGCCTTCCAGCTCGAGATCTGGCCCTTTCGCGACTGGCGCGTCGCCGTCGTCACGTGGAGCGCCTGGTTGATCGCCTGGTAGACGACCTCGGTCGGCAGGTGCAACAAGGTGCCGAGCCCGGCGGCGACCGACGGTCCGAGGTGCGCGACGTGGTCGATCGTGTGCTCGTGCAGCGAGATCGCCTTCGCGAGGTCGACTTGGATCTCGTACGCGGTCGCGATCGCCGACACGAGGTCCTCACCTGGGCACTGCTTGTGCTGCGCTACGGCGACGAGCGGAGCGATGTTGTCGCCGGGGTGCGAGTACTCGGCTGCGAGGAAGGTGTCGTGGAAATCCAGCTCTCGCACCGCGACGCCGTTCGCCCACGCCGCCCACTCCGGCGAGACTCGTCGCGACAGCGAAATCCCGAAGACCGTCGAACCCGGTGAATACGGGTGCGCGAGCGCCTGGCCACGCGCGGACGCGACGGGGTGGCGATCGAGCGCGGCGGCGGCGACGCCAGCGTCGTCGATGATCCGGTTGACGATCATCTCTTCGATGTCGGTCTCGACCGGCACGGGATCTGTCGCCACCTCGGCGAGCTTCCAGGCGAGCTCGTCCTCGCGTAAGAACCGCTCTGCGCTTTTGTGGACGCGGACCTCGTGCTCGATCATCTTTGTTCGCTCACGGTCGCGTGCGCCCGATCCTCACGCGAAGTGCGGAATGATCTCGGCCGCGTACGCCTCGAAGGTGGCGTCTTCCGCGTCGTGCATGAGGTAGAGCGCGAAGTGATCGACTCCCAGTGATGCGAGCTCCTCGAGCTTCGCGACGTGTTCCTGGGTGTCGCCGAGCACACAGAAGCGCTCGACGATGTCGTCGGGGACGAAGTCGGTGCTCGGATTCCCGGCTTTTCCGTGGTGGGCGTAGTCGTATTCGGGACGCGACTTGACGTAGGCGGTGAGGGCTTCTGGCACCGCGCCCGAACGCTCCCCGTAGCGACGGACGAGATCGGCGACGTGGTTTCCGACCATGCCTCCGAACCATCTGCACTGGTCGCGCTGATGGGCGAGGTCGTCGCCGACGTAGGCGGGCGCGGCAGCACAGACGGTGAACGGCAGATCTGCTCGCGCAGACGCGTCGTGCGCCTCGCGTGCGTGCCGGATCGACCACTCGATGAGATACGGATCGGCGAGCTGCAGGATCAGCCCGTCGGCGACGCGCCCGGCGAGGTCGAGCGCCTTCGGCCCGTAGGCGGCCATCCACACCTCGAGGGCGCCACCTTGCACCCACGGCATCCGGACCGGCGTGCCGTGCAGCTCGATCTGCTCGCCGCTGGCGAGGGCGCGGATCGTCTCGATGGCACCCTCGAGCGTGCCGAGGGTCGCAGGCGTGCGACCGCGAACACGCAACGCCGAGTCGCCGCGGCCGATCCCGCACACCGTCCGGTTGCCGTACATGTCGTTCAGCGTCGCGAACAGCGATGCAGTGACCGTCCAGTCCCTTGTCAGCGGGTTCGTCACCATCGGCCCGACGACGATCGATTCGGTCTGATCGAGAATGCGGGAGTAGATGACGAACGGCTCCTGCCACAAGATGTGAGAGTCGAAGGTCCACAGATGCGTGAACCCTGCCTCCTCGGCGCGGCGAGCGAGCTCGACGAGGCGACTGGCCGGCGGGTCGCACTGCAAGACGAGCCCGAGTTCCACTGTGTCCTCCTCACCCCGCCACGTGTGCAGCGCGACAGACCCTTGAACTCCTCATAGCAGGTACTGGTTCTTCCCCCGCTCGAGGAACTGACCGCGCCCCTTCCGTCCGGTAAAGGTCCCCTCGTCGATAATGACCTCACCCCGAGAAAGCACCGTCTCGACTTGACCGGTCACTTCGAGTCCTTCGAACACCGAATAGTCGACGCGCATGTGATGCGTCGACGCGGAGATGACGTGGGTCGCGTTTGGGTCGTACACCACGACGTCGGCGTCCGATCCGGGCTGGATCACGCCTTTTCTTGGATAGAGGCCGAACATGCGCGCCGGCGTGGTCGAGCAGATTTCCACCCAGCGCGGCGTCGTGATCTCGCCGCGCACTACCCCTTCGTGGATGAGGTCCATTCGATTTTCGACCACGGGTAGGCCGTTCGGGATCTTCGAGAAGTCGCCACGGCCGAGGTCCTTTTGCCCCTTGAAGCAGAACGGGCAGTGGTCGGTCGAGACGATCGACAAGTCGTTCGTCCGCAGACCCCGCCACAGCGCGGCGTGGTGCTCTTCTGGTCGGACCGGTGGTGAACAGACGAATTTCGCACCCTCGAAACCCGGCTTCGCGAGGTCCGCGTCGGAGAGGAACAGGTACTGCGGGCAGGTCTCGGCGAAGACGTTCAAGCCTTCGTCGCGCGCCTCGGTCACCGCGGCGAGCGCCTGCATCGCGGTGAGGTGGACGATGTAGAGGGGCGACCCGGCGACGCGCGCGAGCTGAATCGCCCGGAAAGTCGCTTCGCCCTCGAACTCTGCTGGGCGCGTCATGCCGTGGTACTTCGGGTCCGTTTCGCCGCGCGCCAGGGCCTGGGCGACCAAGACGTCGATCGCGATTCCGTTCTCGGCGTGCATCATGATCGTCGCCCCGTTCGACGCCGCCTTCTGCATCGCTTGGAAGATCTCGCCGTCGGTCGAGTACAGAACGCCGGGGTACGCCATGAAGAGTTTGAAGCTCGTGATGCCCTCGTCGACCAAGAGATCCATCTCTTTCAGCGACTGCTCGTCGACTTGGCTGACGATCGCGTGGAAGCCGTAGTCGATCGAACAGTTTCCCGACGCCTTCTCGGACCAGACTTCCCACCCTTCGCGCAGGCTGTGTCCTTTGGTCTGGATCGCGAAGTCGATGATCGTTGTGGTCCCCCCGAATGCCGCGGCAGTCGTTCCCGACTCGAAAGTGTCGTTCGACATCGTGCCGCCAAAGGGCATGTCGAAGTGGGTGTGCGCGTCGATCCCACCTGGGATGACGAGTTTGCCGGCGGCTTCGATTTTCCGGTCGGCGCCGTTCATGAACGCTTCGGAGAGCGCCGACCCAGGTGCAGCGAGGGCGACGATGTGTTCGTCCTCGATGAGCACGTCCGCCTTCGCCATGCCGGTCGCGTTGACGACCGTCCCGTTCGTGATGTGTGTCCGCACCGTCGCTCCTCAGGCCCGACAGAGCGACTCGTAGGAGTCTGGCCTACGGTCGCGATAGAAGGCCCACAAGTTGCGAACCTCCTCGAGCATCGACATGTCGCACGCCCGCACGATCGCCTCATCCTTCACGTCGGAGGCCGTCTCGCCGACGAGCTGGCCGCGGGGGTTGACGATGTACGAGGAGCCGTAGAAGTCGTCGTCGCCGAGCGGCTCCTGTCCGACACGGTTGATCGCCACGACGAAGTACTGGTTCGCGACTGCCGCCGCGGGCTGCTCGAGCTGCCACAGGTACTGCGAAAGGCTCCGGCTCGTCGCGGAGGGGTTGAAGACGATCCGTGCCCCGGCGAGGCCGAGCGCGCGCCAGCCCTCTGGGAAGTGGCGGTCGTAACAGATATAGACGCCGACCGGCCCCACCGCGGTGTCGAAGATCGGGTACCCGAGATTCCCGGGGCGGAAGTAGAACTTCTCCCAGAACCCCTTCACCTGCGGGATGTGGTGCTTGCGGTACTTGCCGAGGTAGCGCCCGTCCGCGTCGACGACGAACGCGGTGTTGTAGAGGACGCCGGGCATCTCCTCCTCGTAGACCGGGACGACGAGCACCGTCTCTAGTTCTCTCGCCAACTCTTGCATCAGCTTCGTCGTCGGACCGTCGGGGACGCGCTCCGCGTAGGCGAAGTACTCGGCCTCTTGCACCTGGCAGAAATACGGTCCGTAGAACAGCTCCTGGAAACAGAGGATTTGCGCGCCTTGCGCCTTCGCGTCGCGGGCCATCGCGACGTTCGCTTCGATCATCGAGTCCTTGTCCCCCGTCCAGTGATGCTGGACGAGGCCGACATTCACGGTCTCTGCCATCTGTCCACCGCTCCTTGCCGCCGTCCGCCGGGCGCTTGTTTGCCCCGAAAAGTCCGAAGTCAGTGTCGCTCGACTCGGGACGGTGGGCAAGACGAAGGGCGAGTTCGAGCCGCTCTTCGGCCTGGAACGGAGTGAAACGATAGGTTCGGCGATCGTGACCGACGACCCGTACGCGCTGGCGGGCGAGGCCGCGGCACAGCTCTCGAAGCGCACGGATAGCGCCGAGCACGTCGCGGCGGTTGTGCTCGGATCAGGTTGGCAACCCGTGGCCGACGCGCTCGGCGAGGTGGTCGTCTCGGTGCCGACCACCGAGCTGCCAGGATTCGCTTCCCCGACGGTCGCCGGACACCATGGCGAGATCCGCTCAGTCACCATCGGCGATCGACGCGTCCTCGTGCTGTTGGGGCGCAGCCACCTCTACGAAGGCCGCAGCGCCGCGGAGGTCGTCCACCCGGTCCGGGTCGCCGTGCTCGCCGGGGTCAAAGTCGTGATCCTCACGAACGCGGCTGGCGGCCTCGACGCGTTGATGCGCCCGGGCGAGGCGGTGCTCATCCGGGATCACCTCAACCTCACCGGCCGGAATCCGCTCACCGGCGCCGCGGCGCCCGAGTCGCTCGGACCGAGGTTCGTCGACCTCACGACGCTTTACCCAGAACCCCTGCGGCGACTGGCGAAAGAAGTCGAGCCGTCGCTCCGAGAAGGCGTGTACGCCGGGTTGCTCGGCCCGAGCTATGAGACCCCGGCCGAGATCGCGATGCTCCGCACACTCGGCGCCGATCTCGTCGGGATGTCGACGACGCTCGAGGCGATCGCCGCCCGCCACCTGGCGGCGGAAGTTCTCGGGATCTCTCTCGTCTCGAACCTCGCGGCAGGGGTCTCGCCCGAACCGCTCGACCACAAAGAGGTCCTCGCCGCGGGCGCGGCCGCAGCGCCCGGCCTCGCCCGCCTCATCGCGGGCGTCGTCACGAAGCTGTGACCGCGACCACCCCACGCAACGACCTGATCTCCCGCGCGCGGGCGTGGGCGGAGGCCGACCCCGACCCCGTGACTCGCGCCGAGCTCGAAGGGCTCATTTCCCGAGACGACGTCGCCGAGATCGAAGAGCGCTTTTCCGAGCCGCTCGTCTTCGGCACCGCGGGGCTGCGCGGTGCACTCGGGGCGGGACCGGCGCGGATGAACCGCGTCGTCGTGCGCCAGACGACGGCGGGCGTCGCCGAATGGATCCGCCAGCGCGGTGAGGACGCGACATCAAGAGGGCTCGTCGTTGGCCGGGACGCCCGTCACGGTTCAGACGCGTTCGCAGACGACACCGTCGAAGTGGCGGCGTCCGCGGGCGTGCGCGTCCTTCGTCTCGAGCGACCGTTGCCCACGCCTATTACCGCCTTCGCCGTCCGCCACCTCAGAGCCGCCGCCGGCGTGATGGTCACCGCGAGCCACAATCCGCCGCGCGACAACGGCTACAAGGTCTACGCGCAAGACGGCGCGCAGATCATCCCTCCTGACGACTCCCGCATCGCCGAGCTGAGCGCGCGAATCGGAGCGCCACCCGCCGAACCGCTGAGCGCGAACGCGGCGTCGCGCGTCGAATTGATCGACCAACGCGGCATCTTGGACGCGTATGCGTCGTTCGCGCTCGACCTGCTGGCGCCGACGCCCGAGAGAGAGCTGCGATGTGTGTACACGCCGATGCACGGCGTCGGCGGAGCGGTCGTTCCCGAGCTGTTCATCCGCGCCGGCTTCGAGCCGCTGATTCCGGTACCCGCCCAGATCGAACCGGACCCGGATTTCCCTACCGTCTCGTTCCCGAATCCCGAAGAGCCCGGCGCGCTCGATCTTGCACTCGCGCAAGCTGTCCAAAGCGACGCGGACCTTGTCGTCGCGAACGACCCAGATGCGGATCGCCTGGCGATCGCGGTGCGTGACGCAACCCGTGGCGGTTACCGCGTCCTGTCGGGTAACGAACTCGGCTCAATCCTCGGCGATCACCTCATCTCGTCGAGTGTCGGAGCAGATCGACTCGTCGCGACGACCATCGTCTCGTCGCGCATGCTCTCTGCGATCGCCGAAGACGGCGGCGTCGCGTACGCGGAGACCTTGACGGGGTTCAAGTGGATCGCCCGCGCGGCGAAGGGGCAGAATCGCCGACTGCTCTTCGGATACGAAGAGGCGCTCGGCTACGCGGTCTCGGAGCAAGTCGCCGACAAGGACGGGATGACGGCCGCGCTCGTTGCCGCGGGACTCGCGGCGCATGAGCGGGCGCGCGGCCGAACGCTGCTCGACCGGCTCGGAGAACTCGAACGCCGCTTCGGCGTCCATGCGACCGCCCAGGTTTCGCTCTGGCGCGAGGGACCCGAAGGAATCGCAGAGATCGCGGACTCGATGGAGCACCTGCGGACAAATCCGCCGGAGGCAATCGGGGACCGCAAAGTCACAGGGATCGTCGACTACCACGACGGCGCCCTCGGACTTACCCCCTCGGACGTGCTGGCGTTCTTCTTGGACGACGGGACGCGCGTCGTCGTTCGGCCCAGCGGGACCGAACCCAAGCTGAAGGCCTACGTCGAGGTGAGGACGGCGCCCATCGGATCAGGTGACCTCGAAGGCGAACGTGCGCGCGCGAATGCCGAACTCGACGTGCTACGCGATGTGGTCACGGCGCTCCTCTCGAACTGAGAGCCGTGCCACGTGGTCGTGGGCGCATCGGTTGACGTTCAAACCGACTCGGGTCCGTCGCATCGAGAAGACTCAGATGACGTTGTGCGCTCTTTTCAACTTTCTTGATTTGCCTCGAGAAACGGCGGTGGCGGACCAATGAACCCCGACGGTCAGCCGCGCGTTCCGCGAGGCAATATCCGCAAAAGGCCGCCACCCGCGGTGCTCGCCCGACGGTGGGCGGTCCTCATTGGCGGTTTCGCCGCGTTCGCCATCGGCGTCGCGTTCTGGATTGGCGGTGGCGGGAACGGGAAGCAACATCCGATTCCCGCCGGAGGGGTCGATCGCGATTTGTACGCCGACGCACCGGCGTCATTCGGTCCACTCCTTGCCGGCATGCCCCCGATCCTTGATCGGCGAAACATTTACTCAGCAGACGCCCCCATGGACCTCAGCCCCGCCGTGCGCGGGGACATCCCGATGGTCTACGTGCCGAACAGCGTCTCGAACACCGTTTCAGAGATCGACCCCGCCAATGACCGCGTCGTCCGAACGTTCCCGGTCGCGACGGAGCCCCAACACGTGGTCCCATCGTGGGACCTGAAGACCCTCTGGGTGACAAGCGACCTCGGAAACGCCCTCACCCCGATCGATCCGCGCACCGGAATTCCCGGCAAGCCCCTTTCAATCAGGGACCCGTACAACCTGTACTTCACTCCGAACGGGCGCTTCGCGATCGTCGTTGCCGAGCGTTTCGAAAGTCTGGACTTCCGCAATCCACACACGATGAAGCTCAAGCACGCGTTGAAGGTGCCCTGCCCAGGCGTCGACCACATGGACTTTTCGGCGAACGGCCAATACCTGGTGGCCTCGTGCGAATTCGGATCGAAACTGATCAAAGTGGACGTTGCGACGCAAACCTACGTCGGCAGCGTCGCACTTCCTGCTGGCAGCAAGCCACAGGACGTGAAACTCTCACCCGACGGCAAGATCTTTTACGTCGCCGACCTGAACTTGAACGGCGTCTGGGAAGTCGATGGCACGCGGATGCGGATCCTCGGCTTCATGCCGACGGGACGGGGCGCGCACGGACTTTACGTGAGCCGGAACGACCGCTTCTTGTACGTCACCAATCGAGGAGCTGGCTCCGTTTCGGTCATCGACCTGTCGACCCGAAAGGTCGTGAGGAAGTGGGTGATCCGCGGTGGCGGTAGCCCGGACATGGGCAATGTCTCGGTAAACGGCAAGGTCTTGTGGCTCTCCGGGCGATACAACTCCGTCGTCTACGCGATCTCGACGACCACAGGACGCCTTCTCGCCAAGATTTCCGTTGGTGCGGGACCGCACGGGCTCTGCGTTTGGCCACAACCGGGCCGGTACTCGCTCGGGCACACCGGGATCATGAGATGAGGTGGAATTCGTCGAGAACCCGCGCGTTGCTCGTTCTTCCGATCGTCGGGCTGGCGGCCAGTCTCGCCGCAACAAGTCTGCGCTTTGCGCCGGAAACGGCGACGGGCCACGTCGGCGCGATCACGCTCACGGTTTCGCCTCTCCGTGCCGTTGCGGGTGGCCAGCTGACGAGTGAACTCACGGTGAGCAACCGTGGCGGCAGCGCCGACGAACTTGACACCGCGCTTGTGTCCGGTGGCACGCCGGTGTCGCTCGCGCACAGCCCGACCGGCGGACCGGTCGCCCTCCAGGTCTGCGGCGGGGCTTTCTCACCCAAGGACGCTGAACGGTGGATGCGCGACGGGCCGCTCGTTGTTCCCGATCCTCTCGTGCGCCATCGTTCAATGGCTCGGGCGACGATTTTGGTGACCGCTTCCGCCCATTTGCACAGTCGCGGCACACTCAGAATCACCTTTTACTTCGCCCGAGCAGGAGCCGTGACGGTCGAAGTCCCCGTGCTTGCGGGGAGGACTTGACCTCACGCGAGGCTCCATCTCTCGTGGAGCCGAGAACCCATCGGCGCTTGAGCAACGCGGAGAAGGTGTGTGCCGCGCCGTCTCATGGTCGAGTCCGCCGGCCTCGGGCGCCTGTCGTCACCTTTCACGGCTGCGTCGCGAGCGCTTCGTCAGCAATCGCGGCAAATCCCGCCTTTATCTTCTGGTCGATCAACGCGAGACGCTCGTCGAAGGGGTAGAACGCGCTCTTTATCGCGTTGATCGTGAGCCAAGAGAGATCGGACCATCCCCAATCGAAGGCCTCTGCGAGCTTCGCGAACTCCGAAGAAAGTGTCACGCCGCTCATCAGGCGGTTGTCGGTGTTCACCGTGACGCGGAAACGCAACTTGAACAGCAACCCGATCGGGTGATCGGCGATCGACGACACGACGCCGGTGTGGACGTTCGAGGTCGGGCAGAGCTCGAGCGGGACCCGTCGGTCGCGCACATAGCTCGCCAATCGTCCGAGTCGCGTCGTGCCATCCGGATCGACGCTGATGTCGTCGACGATGCGCACTCCGTGTCCGAGTCGCTCGGCGTTGCAGTACTGCAACGCCTCCCAGATCGACGGCAGTCCGAAAGCCTCTCCCGCGTGGAGCGTCGCGTGGAAGTTCTCGCGCTGGATGAGCTGAAACGCGTCGAGATGTCGAGTCGGCGGATAGCCGGCCTCCGCGCCGGCGACGTCGAAACCGCAGACCCCCACGTCGCGATAGCGCACCGCGAGCTCGGCGATCTCGAGTGAGCGCGCCGCCGTGCGCATCGCGGAGAGCAGCGTGCGGACGACAATCGGTCGTCCCGCGGCGGCGGTCGCGGCCATGCCAGAGTCGAACCCCGACAGCACCGCTTGCACGACTTCGTCGAGCTCGAGACCGCACTCTGTGTGGAGCTCGGGCGCGAAGCGCACCTCCGCGTAGACGACGCCGTCGTTCGCCAGGTCCTCGGCGCATTCGAACGCGACACGCTCGAGCGCCTCTTTGTGCTGCATGACACCGACGGTGTGGGTGAAGCTCTCCAGGTAGCGGACGAGGTCCTTGCGAGGTGTTTCGGAGACGAAGTAGCCGGCCAGTTCGTCTGCGTCGGTCGTCGGAAGGCCGCGATAGCCGAACTCCGAGGCCAGCTCGACGATCGTCTGCGGCCGTAACCCGCCGTCGAGGTGGTCGTGCAGCAGCACCTTCGGCGCGGCAACGATCTGTGACAGCGCGGGCGCTTTGGTCGTCATCTTCCAAAGGTAACGGGACGGCGAAGGCTTGTTCCGATTACTCGATCCGGCCGAGAACGAGCGGCACAGCCTCGCCGGGCTGGTCCGCGATCTCGATCGCGCCAGAAAGCGCCGCCAATGCGTGGTCAAAACGGTCATCGCCGTCAGCGTGCAGCTCGAGGATCACGCCGCCCGCCGAGACCTCGTCGCCAGGTTTGGCGAGGCACATCACCCCGGCGGTCGGCGAGACCGGGTCTTCTTTTCTTGCACGGCCAGCTCCGAGTCGCCACGACGCCACCCCGATCGCGCGAGCGTCGAGGCGGGTGAGGTAGCCGGATCGCTCTGCCTTGACGGTCCTTTTCTTCTCCGCCACGGGCAATTGCGCGTCAGGATCGCCCCGTTGCGCGGTGATCATCGCCCGGTACTTGTCGAGGGCGAAACCGTCGCGCAAGACCTTTCCCGGATCCGTGTTCTCGATTCCGGCGAGCGACAACATCATCCGTGCGAGCGCCAGCGTCACTTCGACGAGATCGTCCGGGCCCCCGCCCGAAAGGACGGAGATGGCCTCTTCGACTTCAAGCGCGTTGCCGACGGCCCTGCCCAACGGCGAGTCCATTGCGCTGAGCAAAGCGGCGACGCGAATGCCGTGATCTCGGCCGAGCGCGACCATCGTCTCGGCGAGCCGCGTTCGCGGTCGAGATCGGTCATGAATGCCCCACTGCCCACCTTCACGTCGAGGACGAGTGAGTGCGTCCCTTCGGCGATCTTCTTCGACATGATCGAAGCCGAAATGAGCGGGATCGACTCGACGGTTCCCGTGACGTCGCGCAGCGCGTAGAGCTTCCTGTCCGCGGGGACGAGCCCCTCGCCGGCGGCGCAGATCACGCAGCCGATCTCTTCGAGCTGCGCGACGAGCTCGGTCGTCGAAAGCGCGGAGCGAAATCCGGGAATCGCTTCGAGTTTGTCGAGGGTTCCTCCGGTGTGTCCGAGGCCACGACCCGAGAGTTGGAGGACCGCCGCTCCGCACGCCGCGACGAGCGGCGCGAGGATCAACGAGACCTTGTCTCCTACGCCTCCGGTCGAGTGCTTGTCGACGGTCGGCCACGAAATCCCGGAGAGGTCGATTCGCTCGCCGGACGCGATCATCGCCGAGGTCCACTCGGCGAGCTCCTCGTGAGACATTCCCTGGAAGAAGATCGCCATCAACATCGCCGACATCTGCTCGTCGGCGATCGATCCCTTCACGTACGCGTCGATCAGCCAGCCGATCTCCGCGGTGCTGAGCGTGGAGCCATCTCGCTTCTGTCGGATGAGGTCGACGACGTCGAAGCGAGCGGGCTCCTCGCTACGCGGAACCATGCGAAGCGTTCGGAATGTCGGCGCTCGTGAACGCGTCGGGGAGCAGCTCGCCGAGTAGACGCGGCGCGCGGTCCGGGCCCTGATCGACGACGAGCCCCACGGTTCCGTGTTCGATGAGAAGTTGGCGGCAACGGCCGCACGGTGCGAGGTACTCGCCTTCACCACTCTTGATGCAAATGGCGACGAGCGCACCGCCCGAGTTCGCGACGAACTCGGAAACGAGGCCGCACTCGGCGCAAAGCGTCACCCCGTACGAGGCGTTCTCGACGTTGCAGCCGGCGAAGACGCGCCCGTCGGGTGTCTGTCCCGCCGCACCGACGCGAAAGCGCGAGTAGGGCGCGTACGCGCGCTCGGTCATCCGATCCGCCTCGACCCGAAGTCGTTCCCAGTCGATTTCGATCGCCAGACTCCCGCGCTGAACGAACGGGCGAACAGTACACTTCGGCGGCCCATGTCCGACTCGGTCGTATCGGTGGTTCGCGTCGGCGACGCCGTGCGGGAGGCGCTCGACGCGGGACGCGGCGTCGTCGCTTTGGAAACGACACTGATCGTGCATGGACTCCCCCGGCCGGAGAACCTCGAAGTCGCCCGGGAGCTGGAAAAAACGGTCACTTCGACACAAGCCGTCCCGGCGACGATCGGGGTGCTGCGCGGCACGCCGGTCGTTGGACTCGCAGATAACGAGATCGAGCAGCTCGCAAACTCGACCGATCAGGTGGCGAAACTGAGCACCCGCGACCTCGGGTTCGCGATCGCGAAGGGTCTCGACGGTGCGACGACCGTCGCGTCGACAATCACCCTCGCCACCAGGGCCGGCATCGCGGTGATGGCGACGGGCGGACTCGGCGGCGTCCACCGTCACGCCCGTGAGACCTACGACGAGTCGGCAGACCTCACTGCTTTGTCCAAAGAGCCGGTGATCGTCGTCTGCTCGGGCGTGAAGTCGATCCTCGACGTCCAAGCAACTCTCGAACGCCTGGAGACACTCGCCGTCCCGGTCGCGGGATACCGCACCGAGGCTTTCCCCGGTTTCTACGTCCGCGAAACGCCGCACCGTCTCAACTGGCGATTCGAGAGCCCAGGCGATGTCGCGACCGCGTTCCGCGCCCACCGGCGATTCTCCGACTCGGCGATGGTGATCGCCAATCCCGTACCGGAATCTGACGCGCTCTCCGAGAACCTCCACGCCGCGGCGCTTGCCCAAGCGGAAGAGGAGGCCGACGTCGCCGGCGTGAGCGGGAAGGACGTCACCCCGTTCCTGCTCGCCCGCTTCGCGGAGTACACCAAGGGCGCGAGCGTGCGGGCGAATCGCGCGCTCGTCATCGAGAACGCGAAGCTCGCGGGCGAGATCGCCGTCGAACTGGCGAACAGATGACCACCCGGTGCTCGTAAACGACCCAAACGAGAATCGCCCGCGCGCGGTCGTCGTCGGCGACGTGATGACCGACGTCGTCGTACGGTTGGAAGAGGACTTTGCTCCAGACAGCGACACGAATGCGACGATCACCACTGCGGCAGGAGGTTCGGGCTCGAACGTCGCCGTGTTCCTTGCAAGGGGAGGTGTCGCGAGCGCGCTCACCGGTGCCGTCGGAGACGACGAGCGCGGTCGGGCGCTCGTCACGGCGATCGTGCGAGAGGGGGTCGCGCCGCATATAACGGTCGTCCCCGGCACCCACAGCGGCACGGTCATCTCCGTTGTCTCTAGAAGCGGCCGTCGCTCGATGCTCACCGATCGCGGCGCGAACCGCTTTTTGGACGGGGCTCGCCTTCCGGTCGAGCTATTTCGTGCGCCGGGCCACCTCCATCTCTCGGGCTACGAATTGATCGACGAGGAAACCCGATCAGAAGCGAAAGCGATCTTCGCCCGCGCCGGTGCCTCTTCGATGACGAGGTCGGTCGACTGCTCCTCTGCCGCCCCGCTTCGCGAGATGGGCGCGCAGGCGTTCTTCGAGGCCACGGCTGGCGCCGACGCGCTGTTCGCAAACAGCGAGGAAGTCGACGTGCTTACGGGATCGACGGAGCCCGAGGGGTTTTCGCCGGCGCTCGCCGCGCGCTACGCGATCTCGCTCGTCACCTTGGGATCGCGCGGGGTCTGTCTCGTTTCGGGCGCCACGGACGCGGTCGTCGTTCCTCCCCGAGACGTCCCGATCGTCGACACGACCGGGGCAGGCGACGCGTTCACCGGGGCGTTCCTCGCCAGCTGGCTGCGCGACGGTGACCCGAGCCAGGCGATCGGGTCCGGTCTCGACGCCTCGGCGTCAGTCGTCCAGACCCTCGGGGCGAGACCGGCTTTTTGAGCGCGCCTATTGCGGGCGATAGGGCTTGCCGTCGTAAGCAGGTGGGCGAACCCGCCCGATCAGCCCGGAGACGACGGCGATCGTGATCAAGTACGGCGCCATCACCAAGAAGTTCGAGTTGATCGGAACGTTCAAGACCGCGAGCGTCGCCTGCAGCGAGTTCGCGAAACCGAACAGCAGCGCGGCGAAGAGCCCCCCATACGGCCGCCAGCGTCCAAAGATCATCGCCGCAAGCGCGACGTAACCGAGCCCAGCGGTCATCCCGGCGGAGAACTCGCCGATCGAGCCGACGGTGAACGCCGCGCCGCCGATCCCGGCGATCGCCCCGCCGATGATCACGTTCTTATAGCGGGTCCGGAGCACCTTGATGCCGACGGTTTCCGCCGCTTCGGGGTGCTCGCCGACGGCGCGCACGCGCAGCCCCCAGCGGGTGCGGAAGAGCCCGGTCTGGATCGCGACCACGAAGACCGCCGCCAGGTAGACGAAGACGTTTTGGTCGAACAGCACGGGCCCGAGGACCGGGATCTTGTCGAGGAGCGGAATCCCCCACTGGGAGAACACCGGACCGGTGTTCAGGTTCTGGTGTGGCACGAGGACCGTCTCGGTGAGGTAATTCGTGAGGCCGGTGGCGAACGCACCGATCACGACGCCGACGATGATCTGGTCGGCCGAGTACCTGATGGCGAAAAACGCCAGCAGAGCACCGAGGATCGCGCCGCCGACGGCCCCCGAGAAGAGCCCGAGCCACAAATCCCCGGTCGCCGAGGCGACCATCGCCGCCAAGAACGCCCCGATCAAGAACTGGCCCTCGATCGCGATGTTGATGACGCCCGACCGTTCGCACATCACCCCCGACAGCGAGCCGAAGACGATCGGGATCGCCGACACGAGCGTCGTCGAGATCACACCGGTGATGTTGAGCGAGTTGTCCCGCGCCGACCAGGCGAGGAACGACCACAAAAAGAGCGCGATGCCGAATCCGAAGAGCGCGTAGGTGCCGCGTTCGAGGCGTCGAACGATAAGGACAACGCCGACTAGCGCGCAGACAATCGCCAGGGCGATCGAGACGTGACGGACGGGGAAGTTGATCGGCGAGACCGAGGTCGCCGTGCCGGAGTTCAAAATGAAGCTCGTCTCGTCGTGCGAGGAGACGCCCAAGCCGAAGGTGAAGAGCATCACGAGCGAGATAAGGATGAGCGTGATGCCCATTCCTCGCCGCCTGCCCGCTGAGACATAGCGCGCTTCGGCAGAAAGGATCGGCTTTTGCTCGATAGGGATCGCGGCGGTGCTCACGCGCCCCATCCCTGGGTGAGCAGGGACTGTCCGACGTTGCGCCCGCGAATCCGGTACACCTCATTCACGAGCCCCGGTGTCGCGACGAAGAAGATAATCACCGCTTGGATGACCTGGGTGAGGTCGAGTGGGATGCTCGTCGTGGCCTGCATGAACCGGCCCCCGACGTCGAGGGCGGAGAACAGCATCGCCCCGAAGAAGACACCCAAGGGCCGGTTGCGTCCCAACAGCGCGATCGTGATCGCGTCGGGACCGTATAGACCCCCATAACCAGACGACAAGAAGTAGTCCGTCCCGTTCAGCTGCACCATGCCGGCGAGTCCGGCGAGCGCGCCGCAGATAAGAAAGACGATGACCGTCGTGCGTGCGATATTGACGCCGGCGACACGCGTGGCGTCCGGATTCGTGCCGGCCATGCGAAAGCTGAAACCGATCGAGCTGCGGCGCAGGATCCACGCGACGACGATCAATGCCGCGATCGCGATGAAGAGCCCCACGTTCACCCGCAAGGTCTGACCGAAAAGATGCGGCAGCTGCGCGACCGAATGGACGCTGCGGCCGATCGCGTTCGACTGTCCGGGCTGTTGAAAGGGCTGGGTCGTGATCGCGTACACGAGGAGGTTCAAAAAGACGTAGTTGAGCATGATCGTCACGATCACTTCGTGCGCCCCGGTGCGGGCCTTCAAGATCCCGGGGATGAAGCCGGCGAGCGCGCCCCCCGCCATCCCAGCGAGGATGCAAAGCGGGATCTCCAGCCACGGGTTGGCGTTGAGGGTGAAGCCGACGTACGAGGCCGACATCGCGCCGGCGATCAACTGACCCTGGACGCCGATATTGAAAAGACCTGTCCGAAAGCCGAGCGCGACGGCGAGCCCGGCGAGCGAGAGCACCGTCGTCTCGCGCAGCGTCTCTGAGATCGGCGTCATCGCCGCGACCCAGCCGTGACCGGTGTGGATCGCGTGCCCGAGCACCAGTGGGTCGACGATCGAGCCGGTGAAGATGTCCTTGTACGCGTCGGCGACGGTGAACCACGTCACGCTGACTGTCGTCCCGGGATGGCTGAAGAGCAAGCTCCAGGCGTGGATGGTGTTCGACTGCGTGACGATGATGAGGATCGCCCCGACGAACAGCCCCGAGAAGATTGCGAGCGACGTCACGACGAAGACGTTCGCCTCGACCATCCAACGGAAAAAGCGCCCCCAGTCCTTCTTCGGCGCCGCAACGTGCGCTCTGTCTGGGGCTACGGCGGATCCGTCAGGCGCGATGGTGGCGTCGCTCATTCGCTCACCCCGCTCGCCACTGCCACCGGTTCTGTTTGTTCCTCCTCGGTGACGCCCGCCATCAAAAGCCCGATCTTTTCGCGCCCGACGGTCGGGTCGACGACGCCGGTGATCTTGCCTCGGTACACGACCGCGATGCGGTCTCCTAGCGCGAGGACCTCGTCGAGCTCGGAGGAGATGAGCAAAACGGCGGTGCCGCGATCTCGCTCCTCGACTATGCGTTTGTGCACATACTCGATCGATCCGACGTCGAGGCCGCGCGTCGGTTGCGACGCGATGAGCAGTTTCGTCTCTCTCGAAAGCTCGCGGGCGACGATGACCTTTTGCTGATTGCCCCCGGACAACGTGCTCACGACCTCTTCGGCCGATTTCGCGTGGATGTCGAAGTCGACGAGCTTTTCGGCACCGTTGCGTCGGACCTCGGCAAGGTCCCGGGCGCCGTGGTGAGCGTGCGGTGGGACGTCGTACACGTCGAGCACCAAGTTGTCGGCGATCGACATCTGCAAGATCAACCCGTCGCGCTCGGCGGTCCTCGGGGACGTGCGCGATGCCTTCGCGCAGGCGCTCCTTCACGCTCTCTTTCGCGACGTCGTGACCGGCGAACACCACCGACCCAGAGGCAATCGGCATTAATCCTGTCAGCGCGCGTACGACCTCGGTTTGTCCATTCCCCTGGACTCCAGCGAGCGCCAGGATCTCGCCGGCGCGCACTTCGAAGCCCATGTGGTCGACGACGGTGAGACCGCGCGAATCCTCGACGACGAGATCTTTGACCTCGAGGGTCACGGAACCCGGTTTCGCCTTCTGTTTCTGGACGACGAGCACGACCGAACGACCAACCATCATCGAGGCGAGCTTGCCTTCGTCGGACTGTTGGGGTGTTGTCGTGCCGATCACCTTGCCAAGGCGCATCACCGTGATGCGATCCGCGATGGCGAGAACTTCTTTCAGCTTGTGGGTGATGAACAGGATCGATCGTCCGGACTCACGAAGAGAGCGCATGATTGCGAAGAGCGCTTCGATTTCTTGGGGCGTGAGGACAGCCGTCGGCTCGTCGAGGATCAGGAGCTGCGCGTCGCGCGCCAGCGCCTTCAGGATCTCGACACGTTGTTGGATGCCGACGGGAAGCGACTCCACGATCGCGTCGGGGTCGACCTCGAGTCCGAACTCCGTGGAGATGCGGCGGATCTCCTGACGGGCGCGGCGTCGGTCGAGGAAACCGAGACGGTTCGTCGGCTCGAAGCCCAGCACAACGTTCTCGGCGACGTTGAACACCGGAACGAGCATGAAGTGTTGGTGGACCATGCCGATCCCGTGGCGCACCGCGGCGCCGGGATCGGCGAAGCGAACCACTTCGTCGTCGATCGAGACGGTGCCGGAGTCCGGGTGCATGAGGCCGAACAAGACGTTCATCAACGTCGTCTTGCCGGCCCCGTTCTCGCCCAAGAGCGCGTGGATCTCGCCCGGCGCGACGGTCAGGTCGACGTGGTCGTCAGCGACGAGGTCGCCGAATCTCTTCGTGATCCCGCTGAGTTCGAGTTTCACGGCGGTCCCGCGTCCCAGAGTTTGGGCCGGACCATAACGGCCCGGCCCAGGATTAGCGAGTCTTCACTCGATGTGGCGCTCGCGCCCCGGGACCGGCATGAGCCGGACCCGGGGCGCGCCCCCCAGAGTTATTTAGCGAGCCGGGTACGAGTTCGGATTGACCGAAATCTTCCCGGCGATGATCTGTGCACGGATCTGCTTCAACCCGTTCTGCAGCGCCTTCGGGATCGTCTTCGCGTAGTCGTGGTACGGCGAGATCGAGACCCCATTGTTGGCGAGGGTGCCGATGTAGTTGCCGCCCTTGAACTTGCCGGATGCGGCGAGCAAAACGGCGTGTTCGACCGAGGGCACGATGCCCTTCGTCACGCTCGTCAGGAACAGCGGGCAATACGAGGGGTCAGAGACGCAACCGTCCGTGTCGACCCACTCCATCGTCACGCCATGGTTCTGCTTCACCGCTTCCGCGGCACCCAGGCCGACCGATCCGGCGACCGGGAAGATCACGTCCGCGCCCTGCTGGATCAGCGAGAGGGCGTCGGTGCGACCGTCCGCCTGGTTGGTGAACGAGCTGGTGAACAGGCCCGAGCCCGCGAGGCTGTTCGCCGGTCGACCGGGCTTCGGGGTCCAGCCGAGCGCGACCACGTGCTTGTGGTCGACCTTGTCGAAGTAGCGAACTCCCGCCACCCAGCCGTCCATGTAAATGGTGACGGTCGGGATGTTCTCGCCGCCGAAGGTGCCGACTTTGCCGGTCTTGCTCATCGCCGCGGCGAGGAAGCCACCCAGGAAGGCGTCCTGGTTCGTCTCGTACAACAGCGCGAGGACGTTCTTGATCGCCGGGGTGTACTGGTTGTCGACGATCGTGAAGTCCTGAGTTGGGTGCGCCTTGGCCGCGTTCTGGGTCGCGGTGGCCATCAAGAAGCCGACCGTGACAATGATGCCGCAGTGTCGCCCGATGAAGGTGCTGATGTTCGGGACGTAGTCACTCTGTGAGGTGGATTGCAGATAACTGATCTTCATCGACGGGTCGACCTTCTGCGCCGCTTGCAGCGCCGCATACGCGGACGCGTTGAACGAGCGGTCGTTGATGCCACCTGTGTCGGTGACCTCACACGCGAGGAAGTTCTTCGCGTAATGCGGCCGAGTCGCCCCGGTCGTCCGATGTGAGCTGTGGGCGGCCGACGCGGCTCCGACTGAAATCGTGGTCACGGCGAGCGCCAGCGCCGAGAAGGCAAGGAACGCCCGCATCGTCGACCACCGACGGCTTCGACCCGTGCGCGCGCCTACCTGGCTCATTGAATCCATAGCCCCTCCTTGGAACTGGATCAAGGTGGCGGACCGGCGGCGATTGATAGGCGCGGAAGCGGGACTCTCCCCGTGCCCCCGATTCACCCCATCGTTGTTACCGAACCGCATTCCGAATTGCTACAGCCACGTTACTACCGCCCCCGAAACTGTCACTAGGGCACTTCGGCCCCGAGGCCAGTTCGCCCTGTTCGTGCAAAGAGGTCCCACGACGCCCCAGATGGCCTCTGACCTCGTAGTTGCGGTGATCCTCTCCGCGGTGGTCGCAGCGACACGAGACTCGCCGGACGGCGGGCGCTTCGCGCGCCTCATCGTCTAGGACAGATTTCGAGTCGATGTCTTTCTACCCGAGGTGAGCGGATTCCGACCGCGCCGATCAGATGAGGGACCGGGCTCGCGCGAGATCGGCGAGCGAGGTTTCTGGACGCGCCCCCAAGTGACTGATCACCTCCGCCGCCGCGAGACTGCCGAGCTCGGCCGCGGCCACGGGGTCGAGGCCGTGGGTAACGCCGTAACAGAACCCGGCGGCGAACAGATCGCCGGCCCCGGTGACGTCGGCCACGTTCTCGACGAGGTGCGCGGGCACGTCGACGACGCAGTGGTCGAAGCCGACGGTCGCGCCACGCGCTCCTCGGGTGACGGCGACTACGAGGTCATCGCGCGCCACCGCACGCACGGCGCGGTCCACGCCCGAGGTCTTCGTGAATTCCAGGATCTCCGACTCGTTGGCGAAGATGTATTCGACACCTTCGCGACAGAGATCCTCGAGCACCCCTCGGTGCCGTTCGACGAGGCGCGAATCGGCGAGCCCGACCGCGACAGCAGTTCCCGCTGCACGCCCGGCGCCAAGAAGCCGATCGACGAGCGCCCTCGCGTCGGGCAAGTCGAGGACGTAGCCGTCGAAGTAGACGAGCATCGACTGCGCGATCACGGCCTCGTCGACTCCCGCCGCGTTGAGCTGTCCGCCGACTCCGAGAGCGGTGGCCATCGTGCGCTCGGCGTCGGGCGTCACGATGACATAGCAGCGTCCGGTCGCCATCTCGTGCCCGTCGGGGTCAAACGGGAATCGCTGCAGCACCGCGTGGACGCCCGCCGCCTCGAGATCCGCCGCGTACTGGTCGCCCGTCTCGTCCGTCGCGACGGCGCCGATGAAGACCGGCCGACCTCCGAGAGAAGCGACACCGACCGCGGTGTTCGTCACCGTGCCGCCGGGGACCTGGCGACCGTTGCCGATCACCGCTTTCAGCTGGTCGGTCGTCGCGATGTCGACAAGTGTCATCCCGCCGTGGTCGAGCCCCAGGGCCGCGACCGTCGCCAGGTCGGCGTACGCGAGGTGGTCCATCAGCGCGTTGCCGACGCAGCAGACGTCGTAGCGGCGCCGTTCCTGCTCAGCGCGCGCCGAGGCGGCACGCGCCAAGGTCGTCACGGATTCACAGTACTGGCGGGCCGAAGCGCCGCTTGGCGTTCGGCCCTCGAAAGACCCGACGTCCGGTAGCCTGCACCGGCCGTGACTGAGAACGAGCGTCTCGCGCCCTATCGACTGCCCCGAACCGCGTTTCCGGTCCGCTACGACCTCGAATTCGCGCCGAACCTCGACTCGGCGACCTTTACAGGACAAGAACGCGTCGAGATCACGATCACCGAGCAGACCCGCGAGGTCGTGATGAACGCGACGGACCTCGCGATCACCGAAGCGACAATCAGCCCCGGATGGGTGTCCGTCGATGATGCCGGCGAGGCCACCGCGGCGCAGATCGAGTTGGAGCCGGAGGAAAAGCGCGTCCACTTCGTCGCGCCGGCCGTACTCGAACCCGGCCGGTACACGGTGGCGGCGAAGTTCTCGGGGGTTCTCAACGACTTGCTGCTCGGCTTCTACCGCAGTCGTTACGTCGATGACGCGGGCAACGAACGCACCGTCGCGACGACCCACTTCGAAGAGACCGACGCGCGAAGGGCCTTCCCCTGCTTCGACGAACCGGACTTGAAAGCGGTCTTCGGCAACTCGCTCGTCGTGCCGAAGGACATGTTCGCGGTCTCGAACGCGCGCGAGATCTCCTCGGAAGACCTCCCCGACGGCTTGCGCCGCGTGCGCTTCGCCGACACGATCAAGATGTCGACTTACCTCGTCGCGTTCGTCGTGGGACCGTTCGTCGCCACCGATCCGATCGACTCGCTCGGCACCGCGGTGCGCGTCATCCACCTCCCAGGCAAAGAGCACCTGACGCAAATGGCGCTGGAGTTCGCCGATCACGCGCTCGAGGTTCTTCACCGACTACTTCGACATCGCCTACCCCGGCGACAAGCTCGATCTCGTCGGCATCCCCGACTTCGCGCAAGGTGCGATGGAGAACCTCGGATGCGTGACGTTCCGCGAAGCGGACCTTCTCGCCGATCCCGAACGCTCGTCTCTCGCCGAGATCGCCCGCATCGCGGAGGTCGTCGAACACGAGATCGCGCACATGTGGTTCGGAAACCTCGTCACGATGAAGTGGTGGAACGGCGTCTGGCTAAACGAAGCCTTCGCGACGTTCATGTCGTTCCTTTGCCACGAAGCCGCCCACCCAGAGCAGGAGCCCTTCTTGTTCGCCGCGTCGCGCTATTGGCCGGTCGCGTTCGCGAACGACGGCATGAGCTCGACGCGCCCGATCGAGTTCCCCGTGGGCCGTCCCGAGGAAGCGACCGCGATGTTCGACTCGCTCACGTACTACAAGGGCGGCGGCGTGCTGTGGATGGTCGAGCAGTACCTCGGGCGGGATCGCTTCCGAGACGGCATCCGCATCTATCTCAAAAAGCACGCCTACGGGAACGCGGAGACGACAGACCTGTGGGACGCGCTCGAGGAGGCGAACCCGGACGTGCCCATTCGGGCGCTGATGGATTCTTGGATCTTCCAGGGCGGCTACCCGCTCGTGAACGCCTCCTCCGACGACGGAAAAGTGGAGCTCACCCAGCAGCCCTTCTCCTATCTGCCGGCATCCGAACTCGCGACGCGGCCGTCCGCGATCGGATCGGAATGGCTGATCCCGGTGCTCGCATGCAGCCCATCGAAGCGCGACGCGGCGACGAGGGTCCTCCTCTCGAAGGACCCCGAGGTGTTCGCGGCGCCTGATCTGCCGGTCGTCGTGAATTGCGGCGGCTCGGGCTTTTACCGCGTCCGCTACGACGACACCTTGCGTACGGCGATCCTCTCGAACCTCGAATTGCTGGCTCCGCTCGAGCGCTACTACCTCGTCTCGGACATCTGGGCGACGACGCTCGGCGGCTTGACGAGCGTCGGGGACTTCGTGCGCACGATCGCCGCGCTCGAAAACGAACAGAACCCGTTCGTCTGGACGATTGCCATCACCGCCTTGCGCACGATCGACCTCGTGGTGCCGGACGACCTTCGCGACAGCTATGCGGCCTACCTGCGAAAGACACTGCGCCCGAGGCTCGACCGCATCGGCTGGCGGCCGCGACCGGGCGAGATCGACCAGACGGCGTACCTACGCGGTTTGCTCATCGGGACCCTCGGGACGATCGGCAAAGACGAAGAGGTCATATCCGACTCCTACGCCCGCTTCGTCGCCGACCGCGAGCCCGGAAGTGAGATCGAAGCTGACAGCGCATCAGGTGTCCTCGCGGTCGTCGCGGCCCATGCCAGCCAGACGATCTACGAGACGATCCTCGACCGCTTCCATCATCCGACCTCGCCGCTCGACGAGATGCGTTATGAGTTCTCGCTCACTTCGGTCATCGACCCCGTGCTCGCGCAGGAGATCTTCGCGCTCGCCCGGAACGAGCTACGCAATCAGAACGCGCCGTTCATCTACGCGAGCATGATGCGGCGGCGCGAACTCGCCGAGGCGACGTGGTCGTACGTCACGCAACACTTCGACGAGCTCGAGTCGAAGTTCCCCCCGAGCTTGGTCGTCCGCATGTTCGAAGGAATCCCGAGCCTCGTGCGGGTGGATTCGGACGGGAACTCGGTGTATTTGGACGAGGTGCGGGCGTTCGTCGGCGCGAAGATCGGCGAGGCACGGCGGCGATTCCTCGATCAGCAGATCGAGGAGCTCGAGGTGAACCTGCGACTTGCGCGAACGATCCGCTCCGAACTCGGGGGCCTTCTCGGCGCCTCGTAGCCGGCGCACGTGAACTTCGGGATCATCGCGGCGTCGTTCGCCGTCGTCGCTCCCGCTGAGCTTCCCGACAAGACCTTCCTCGCCGCGATCACGATCTCGGCGCGCCAACGCCCGGCGCCGGTGTTCTGGGGCGTCTTCCTCGGGCTCGTCGTCGAGGCCGCGATCGCCGTCGTCGCCGGTGGGCTGATCGCGCTGGCGCCGCACCGCGTCGTCGCCGCGATCACGGCGTTCGGATTCCTCGCCGGTGGCATCTACCTCGCGATCACGAAGGAGTCATCGGCCAAACGGGCAAGCGAGAAGATCACGACGGAAGAAACGACGCGCGTATCAAAACTCGAAGCCCGTGCGCAAACCTCCGCTTGGCGAATCGCTTCGGCCACGTTCGTCGTCGTCTTTTTCGCCGAGATGGGAGACCTCACCCAGATCGTGATCGCCAACCTGGCGGCCCGAACGCACGACGCGGCGAGCGTCTTCATAGGCAGCGTTGTCGCGTTCGCGTTGACGAGCGCGCTCGGGGTCATGCTCGGTCGGACGATCACCCGGGTTGTGCCACTCGGCGTGGTACGCAAAGTCTCCGCCGGGATCCTCGTCGGCCTCGGCGTGTGGTCAGCAATTTCGGCAGCGGGAGTCTGACCGTCGACTGAGCTGCGGGGCCCGCTGGAGCGGTGACGCCCGACAGCGCAAACTCGACGCTCGACACGAAGCCTCTGGGTTTCATTCAGGGATCTGGTCCGCCCGCTCGAGGTTGCGTTCCCGCTTTCGTCGACGGCGTGACGTTCTGCCCTGATCGGCAGCTTCGTCGGCTCGTAGGATTCGGGCATGCCGCCGAGGCGTGGAACCACTCGGATGCTCGCTGTCGCTCGCGGAGACCAGCCGGCTGATCTCGTCATCTCGGGAGGCAAGGTCTTTGTCCCGGGCACGCGTGAATGGGTCGAGTCCGATCTCGCGATCGCGGACGGGGTCATCGTCGGCTGGGGCAGACGCGAGGCGATCGAGGTCGTCGAGGTTGGGGGCGCCTCATTGACTCCAGGATTTATCGATCCGCACATGCACCTCGAGTCGACGAAGCTGTGGATCGACGAGTTCGTGCGCTCCGTGCTCCCCCACGGCACGACCGCGGTCGCCGCGGATCCCCACGAGATCGCGAACGTCTTCGGCGTACCTGGGGTGTTGGCGCTCGCGCGTGCGGCTGAACACCTCCCGTTCACCTTCGGTATCTGCGCTTCGAGTTGTGTTCCCGCCTCGGCGTTCGAGAGCCCAGGTGCAGAACTCGACCACACCGACCTCGCCGAGCTGCTCGCAAATCCCGGCGTGATCGGCGTCGCCGAGGTCATGAACTTCCCCGGCGTGATCGCAGGCGACCGCGAGATGCTGGCGAAGATTGCCGCGGCGGGCGCTCGACGGGTGGACGGCCACGCCCCGGGAATCTCGGGGCGCGAGCTCGACGCGTACCTCACAGCTGGGATCGAGTCGGATCACGAGTGCACCGAACTCGAAGAAGCAGACGAGAAGCGGCGAAAAGGCATGTGGATCTTCGTGCGCGAGGGATCCGCCTCGCGCAATTTGGCGGCCCTCATCCCGACGGTTCTTCGCCACGGCACAGCGCGCGTGGCGCTCTGCACCGACGATCGCGAACCCGACACGCTCCTGCACGATGGACACATCAACGACTGCGTCCGACTCGCCGTGAAAGCCGGAGTCCCGGTCGAGGACGCTCTCGTTCTCGCGACCGCGAATCCCGCTGAGTACCACCGCTTCGACCACCTCGGCTGGCTGGCGCCCGGGTACCAGGCCGACGTGCTCTGCTTCGAGGACCTCTCGAGCTTCGAGCCTGTGCGCGTCTGGCGGGCCGGGCGTCTCGTTGCAAGCGACGGCGCCGTCGTCCCCGGCGTCGTTCCGAAGATGTCCGCGCCCGAGTGGATGCTCCACTCGGTCCACCTGGAGGATCCTCCCGGCCCGAGCGTGTACGCGCTCACACCGCCTGTTTCCGGTCGCGCCCGCGTCATCGGCGTGCGCTCACGCTCGTTGTCGACGGAGGACCTCGTGCTCGACGTGAACGACCCCGCCCTCGACGTCGCGAGGATTGCCGTCGTCGAAAGGCACCGTCGAACCGGCCGGATCGGCCTCGGTTACGTCTCAGGGTTTGGACTCCGCCGCGGGGCGATGGCGTCGACCGTCGCCCACGACGCGCACAACTGCATGACCGTCGGTTCCCGAGAAGACTCGGGACCATCGGACATGGCCGTCGGCGTCGCGCGCCTCGCAGAGATCGGCGGCGGTCAGGTCGCCGTCTTGGAGGGCCGGGTGATTGCCGAGGTGCCCCTGCCGATCGGCGGGCTGATGAGCACCGGGTCGGTACAGGAGGTAGCAAGCCAGGTGAGCGTCCTCACCGAGGCGGTCACTAGCCACCTCGGCGTCACGATCGAGGCGCCGTTCATGCAACTCAGCTTTCTCGGGTTGTCGGTGATCCCCGAACTGCGGATAACCGATCGGGGACTCGTCGATGTGACACGGTTCGAGCTGACCGACGTCGGGACAGTCTGAACCTCAGGCTTCGGCGAGCGCGTTCAGCCGCCTTCTTAGGAGCCTCTCCCGCGCGCTTCGCACGTGCCGCCGCGCCCTACGACGAGAGCGGAGCCTCGTTCACTTGAAGCGCGCGCCAAACCCGCTCGGGAGTGAACGGGATCGCGTTGATCGCGACGCCCGTCGCGTTGAGGATCGCGTTGCGCACCGCAGGTGCCACACCATCCATCGGAACCTCGGCCACGGCCTTCGCGCCGAACGGTCCGGACGGCTCCACCGTCTGCACGAGGAAGACCTCCGTCGGCGGCATGTCGTCCGCGCGGAAAATCCAATACGGGCCGAGCCGTCCGTTAACGGGGCGACCGTCGTCGTCGAGGACGAGTTCCTCGGTGAGCGCGTACCCGAGCGCCTGCGCCATCGCCCCCTCGACCTGGCCGCTCGCGGTCACCGGGTTGATCGGCACCCCGCAGTCGACCGCCGAGACAAGCTTCGTCACCGTCACCTGACCGGTTTCGACGTCGACTTCGACGGCCGCCAGCTGCACGACGAACGGCGGCGGCGACTTCGGCGAGACGTGCGACGCGACGGCCATGATCTGTTCTGGATCCTCGACATGGAGCGCGTTGAGGGCGATGTCGGCGATCGCAATCGACCGTCCATCCGGCGCCCACGCCCTTCGGTCGTGGAGCTCGATGCCTCCGGCGTCCCCGACGCCGAAGAGATGCGCCGCGCGTGCGCGGATCTGTTCGCGGACAGCCTCCGCCGCCTTCTTCACCGCCATCCCCGAGACGTACGTCGTGCTCGAGGCGTACGCGCCGACGTCAAATGGCGTGAGGTCGGTGTCCGACGAGTACACGACGATGTCGTCGACGGGAACTCCGAGAACTTCGGCGGCGATCTGCGCGAGCACGGTGTCGGCGCCAGTTCCGAGGTCGGCCGCCCCAACGAGCAGATTGAACGAGCCGTCGTCGTTGATCTTGATCGAGGACGCGGCCATGTCGTAAAAGGGGATTCCTGCTCCCTGCATCGCCGTGGCGAGACCGATACCGCGGCGAATGTTCGGCTTGTCCTTCGGCCGCTTCCACTGCGGATCGGAGCGCCGGTCCCAGCCGATCGCGCGCATGCCTTGCGCCGCGCACTCCGCGAGTCCGCACGTCGCCACCCGCGGAAGGTCCTCAGGCGCGATCTCCTTGACGCCGCCGCGCTCCCCGAGGCGGGGGACGATGTCGAGCGCATCCCCCTCGCCGACCCAGTTGCTGCGTCGGAGTTCGATCGGATCGATCCCGAGCGCGAGGGCGATGTCGTCCATGTGCGACTCGATGGCGAAGAACGCCTCCGGCGCGCCGTACCCGCGGAACGCGCCCGAAACCAATCGGTTCGTGTACGCCACGTTGCACACGAAGCGCTTCGCCGGGCAGTTGTAAAGGGAAAGGCCGTGCTGGCCGGACACCGAGTTCACGGTGAAGCCATGCGTGCCGTACGGGCCGGTGTTCGAGACGACCTGCATGTCTCGGGCAACGAGATGTCCGTCGTCGTTCACGCCGGTCCGCAGGGTGATCGTTTGGGCGTGGCGCACCCGAGTCGCGATGAACTCCTCCTCTCGGGTGAGCTCGAGGCGAACGGGCCGTCTCGTCGCGAGCACGAGATGACCGACGATGTCTTCGATGAGCATCTCCTGTTTCGAACCGAACCCTCCGCCGATACGGGGCTTGATGACGCGGATGCGCTTCACCGGCAATCCAAGGAGCGGGGCGATCATCCGCCGGACGTGGAAGGGCACCTGGGTCGACGTCCGTAGGACGAGCCGATCGTCCTCGTCGAGCCACCCGATCGTGATGTGCGGCTCGATCGGCGTGTGTTGGACCTGTCCGACGCGGAAGGTCTCTTCGAAGACGTGGTCTGCCCCGGCAAAGGCGGCCTCGAGCGCATCGTCTTCGACCGTGCGACCCTCGATGTGATGACTGCGGTTGTGCCGCGCGTCGTAGATGCCGACGGTGTCGACCTCGTCGTGAATCACGGGCGCGCCCTCGGTCATCGCTGCGATTGCGTCGAACACGGCGGGCAAGGGTTCGTAGGTGACGTCGATGAGGCGGCACGCTTGCTCGGCGATCTCCACGGTTTCCGCCGCCACTGCGGCAACGCGATCGCCGACGTGACGCACCTTGTCGTCGAAGCTGACCTGATCCCACGGATACGGGTTCGGCCAGCTCTGACCGCCTGACGCGTACTTCACGCGCGGCGTGTTCTGGTAGTGCAGCACGGCGCGCACTCCGGGAAGCGCTCGCGCCGCCGAGTCGTCGATCGCGACGACGCGCGCGTGCGCGAGCGGGCTCCGCAGCACCTTGGCATGGAGCAAGCCGAGCGGGGCGATGTCGTCGGTGAAGCAAGGGTTTCCTTTCGCGAGCCGAAGCGCGTCGATCTTCACAACGGGCTTCCCGACGACGGCGCCTTCGAAAGGTCCATCTGAACTCACGAGGCGCGGGAGCGCGGCGCTCGCCTCGGAGGCTTCGGTTGCGCCCGGCGGGACCGTCGCGGCGCCACCGCTGGCGAGCGGCTCGACGAGGATTGCCTCGACCGGATCGAGCTTCTCTCCTCGCAGGCTCGCCGCGGCGCGCTTCACTGCTTCGACGACCTTCACGTATCCGGTTTCCCGGTCGAGGATGCCGCTCAACGCGTCGCGAATCTCGTCCTCTGTCGGGTTCGGTACCGACTCAAGCAGGCGCTTGGTGGCGAGGATCATCGCTCCAGCCGAATACCCCGACTGGAGGGCACCGGTGTCCACGAACGCCTGCTGGATCGGGCTGAGCTCGCCCGTAACGGTGTTCAGTGACTCGAGCGTCGTCACCTCGTGGCCCTCGGCCTGCGCTGCCAAGAGGACATCAGAAGAGACAAGCCTCCCGTCGACGAGCACGCCGGCCGCGCCCGTCTCCCCGCTCGACGAACCGAAGCGCACGCTGAAGCAGCCGAGAGCTCGCAATACCCGCAGCAACGTCGTGTCCGGCGCGCACTCAACCTCGCGTCGTTCGCCGTTCACTTGCAGCGTGATCTTCATCGTCCGAGCTCCCGAAGGACCCGTCTCGTGAGCACCTCGGCGAGCGCGCGCCGATACTCACGAGAGCCGCGAAAGTCGCCAAAGCCGACCGTTGCTTCGAGGACCTCTCGCACTTCGGCAGCCTCACCGTCGACCACGAGCGGTCCTTTCTCAACACCGATGATCACGACTCGGTGCGCGCCGTAGCCGACGCGTCGCCCGTAGACCGCGACGATCGGCCGATCCGCCCGCGTTCGCCCAGTCCTCGCGGACGCCGTTATGCCCCCCGGGTCAATCGTCACCGCGGTGAGGATCCGATGATCGAGTCGGATGCGGCCGTTGATCAGGTCGGCGAGAGGGATCTTCATCCCCTCGTCGAGCCCGAGCACCACGGCGACCCCCTGGTGCAAGAGGAGCGCGGCGACGACTTCGCTGTCGCGCCGTCTGCCGCAGACGGTTCCACCGACGGTGGCCTGTGACCGGAGCGTGCTCGGAAGCTCTCTACGGGCCGCGTCGCGCAGCGCGACGGGCACGTGAGGGTGTTCGACGAGCGACTGCAGCGACGCGGTCGAACCTATGTGCAACACGCTCGGACCGCGCAGCTCGATACCGTCGAGACCGAGCGCCTGCAGATCCACGACGGTGATCGGCTCGCCGTTGTCGCCGGTGTTCACTTCGGTGCCGCCACCGACCACCACAGCACCGGCGTGTCTAAGGAGGCTCAACGCTTCCCCGAGCTCGCGCGGACGCGAGTACAACGTCACGTTCGTCATCAAGGCCAGCCTGTCGCCGCGGGCCGCGCCGTTACAGGGCCAAAGGCCCCTCCGTCGGCATCACATCCACAGGCGTCGGGCGCGCTCAGACAGTTGGCTATGCGCGAGCTCAAGGTCGACTCCGACGAGGCGGCCGTCCTCGACGACCAGCTCTCCAGCGACAAAGAGGTGTCGGACCTTACGGTCTGGTCCGAGCACGAGGGCGTCGACCGGCTCGGGGAGGTCGGCGACGTCCGCCATCGGCCATACCGCGAGGTCCGCCGGGGCGCCGAGTTCCAAGCGTCCGAGATGGGGTCTGCCGAGGCACGCCGCCCCGCTGGCAGTGGCGAGCTCGAGCGCCTCTGCCGGGGTGAGCGCGTCAGGGTGTCCCGACCGCTGGCGTGCGAAGTACACCGCCTGTCGCAGTTCAGGGAGCAGCACTCCCATCTCGTTCGACGCCGGCCCGTCGACGCCGAGGCCGACCGGGGCACCCGCGTCAATCAGCTCGCGAACCGGACAGATCCCCGAGGCGAGGCGCGCGTTCGAGCTCGGACAGTGCGCGACGCCCGTCGACTCTGATCCGAGGCGCGTGATCTCTGCGGAAGTGAGGTGGATGCCGTGCGCGAACCAGACGTCCTCCCCCACCCACCCGAGCTCCTCCATGAGCTCGACCGGCCGACGTCCGAACCGGGCGAGGCAGTCCCGCTCCTCGTCCATCGTTTCGGCGAGATGCGTATGCAGCCGAAGCCCGAGGGTGCGGGCGAGCTCCGCCGAGGCACGCATGAGCTCGATCGACACGGAGAACGGGCTGCACGGCGCGACGGCGACCCGCACGCGGTCGCCGTCGTTCAGCCTTTCGGCGACGGCCTCCGTCGACGCGAGGATGGCGTCGATCTCCTCCACAATCGTGTCCGGAGGCAATCCGCCCCGACTCTCGCCGAGGTCCATCGAGCCGCGGCAGAGCTCGAGACGGATCCCGACGGCCTTGGCCGCGTCTGCGATCGCGTCGAAGACCGAGTCGTCGCCGCGGGGAACGACATAGTGATGGTCTGAAACCAGCGTCGCGCCGCTCAGCGCCAGCTCGCCGAGACCGACGAGCGCGCTCGCCGCGACGTCGTCGACGGTGAGCTCGCCCCAAACCGGATACAGCGTCCGTAACCACGTGAAGAGATCGCACGCCGTCGCGCGGCCGCGCGTCATCCACTGGTAGAGGTGGTGATGGCAGTTGGCGAAACCGGCGGTTACGAGATCGCCCGAACATTCCACGACCCGGTCACCCGGGCGCGCTTCGACCACCCCGATCGCCGCGATCTTCCCGTCCTCGATCGCGAGGTCACCGGGGCTGCGTGCCCCACGAAGGACCGTCCTCGTCGCCACCCTCCCGAGCATCATCCGCCGCGACGCGCCGATTCGACCGAATCGATCCGTTGGACCGGGGTCGGCGAAACCGGCGACTCGAGGGGGACGCCACTTATCGAAAGTGCTCGTGCCGGGCCCTTCCGGGGACCAAGGCGCTTCACAGTGTCTCCCAGCAGGGCACAAGTGTTCGGCGGACGGCATGGGCGACGATTGGACTCTCGTCCATGGCCGAGAGTCCCGCGTCAAGCTCCAGCGACGCGTCGCGCGTCGCGCCACCTTGTCGTGCCAATCGATCGCGACCACTTGCGTTGAAGAGCGGCGCTCGCCTGCGAGAGCACCGAGACCGCGGCGCTCGACTATGCGGCGTGTGCGACTGAACCAGAAGAGCGCTCAGCGTGTTCACTCCCGGCGGAACGCCACGCCGAGCGCGGACGGTGGCTCGCCGCTGAAGATGCCGTGCATCCGCGGATGTCGGTCGGCCAAGCGCCGCAACGCCGGTGAATAGATGATGACGAGGGCGAGAATCATCAACACGAACGGCATGATCGGCAATACCTGCGAGAGTGAGGGGTACACGGGCTGGAGTTTCAACGCCGCAATCTCAAGGCCTCCGAACAGG
This sequence comes from uncultured Acidimicrobiaceae bacterium, assembly GCA_963725215.1. Classification (GTDB taxonomy): domain Bacteria; phylum Actinomycetota; class Acidimicrobiia; order Acidimicrobiales; family Bog-793; genus CAVRXQ01. The sequence continues at coordinate 287,435 of CAVRXQ010000001.1, forward strand.
TACGCGCCAATCGCGGCGCGGATCGGGTTCCATCCACCGAAGATCACGATGGCGAGCGTGATCCAACCGAAGTTCTCGGTGAGTTCGTCGCGCCATCCAAGCGATACGTCGAGTGAGAACGCCGCGCCGCCGATGCCGGCGAGCGCACCGCCTAGGGTCGTATACAGAAAACGAAGGCGATTGACGGGGATTCCACGCGCGAAGGCCGCCTCGGGTCGCTCCCCGATCCCCTGCAGCTCGAGACCGCGCCGCGTGCGATACAGGAAAAAGGTCGCGGCGATGACCACGAGGTAGCTCCCGTACACCATGAGGTCCTGGTCGAAGAAGATCGGGCCGATTCCCGGGATGTGGGCCAGCCCGGGGATGCCGAGGTGCGGGACTCCGGATAACGGCTGTCCCGTGTAGTTGTCGCCGAAGAAAGAGGCCAGCGCGACTCCGAGGACGTACAAGATGAATCCCACTGCGTATTGGTTGAGTCGCAGTTCGATGCTTGCAAACGCGACGATCGCGGCGAAAAGTCCACCGATCGCGATCGCCACGATGAAGCCGACGATGAGGTTGCCGGACAAGAACGAGATCACGAACGCCGCCATCGCGGAGAGCATGATCGTTCCTTCCATCGAGAGATTGACGATCCCTGCCTTCTCGCCGATCGTCTCCCCGACCGCTGCATAAATGAGAGGACTCGCCGAGAACACGATCGACGCGAGCGTCTGTTCCACCGTTATCCCCTCGATCCGATCGATTCGACAGGGGCTTCCCCCGGCACGCTCGACAGACCCGCCCCCATTCCAAGCTCCCGCTCGTCGACGCCCATCGCTTTTGCACGCTTCTCCGCACGGGACCTTTGAACGCCGCTACCGAGGACGACGAAAAGGGCAACGATTCCGACGAGAACGTTTCCGATCGCCGCGTTGAGGTTGAAGATCAACGTGAGCTGGACACTGCCGACCGCCGCCATCGCGAAGAAGAAGGCGATCGGTCCGATGGGAAGCGCCCGAAACGCTGCGAGAAGAGCAACCAGGATCGCAAGGAATCCATAACCGCCCGAGATGGACGGCACGAGTTTGTGCCAGACGCCCGCGACCTGGATCACACCCGCGATGCCGGCGAGGGCTCCGCAAAGCGCGAACGATGCAAGGAGATAGCGCTCGGTCGGGATGCCCAAGAGCGCGGCGCTCGACCTATTGCGACCAACCGCCTTCAGTCGGAGACCAAACCGTGTGCCGCGCAACAGTAGGTAGACGAAAAGAACTCCAAGAACTGCGAACGCCACCGCGACGAGCGAGAGTCGCGTTCCGCTAATTACGGGGAGCATCGTCGACGACGGCAAGATGTTTGTACCGCTCGTCGAAGCGATGCCCTGGCGATGCCACGGGCCGATGATGAGATAGACGGCGAGACCTGACGCGACGAAGTCGAGGCCCAGGCCGCCAAAGATCTCGTTCACCTTTCCCCTCGTCTTCAGCACGCCGGTGACGAGCGCCCAGAGGCAGCCGGCGACTGCCCCGGTCACGAACATCAGAGGAATTACCTCGAATGGCCCTCCCGAAATGCTGCGGCCAACCCATTCCGCGGCGATCCCTCCTGCGGCGACCTGACCTTCGATGCCGATGTTCCACAGCCCGGCGGCAAACGTCACCGTGAGCCCGGCGGCGGCCAACGTGAGCGGCACCCACGCCATCAAGGTGTCTCCTGCCGAACCTGCGTTCCCCAACGCCCCCGTGACGACGTCCCCGAGCGCGGTGAAGGGGTCTTGCCCCAACCAGGCGAGCAGACCGATGACGACGGCGAACGCCAACGCGGTCGAAGCGAACGCCGAGAGGCTTCTCGACGCGAAGTGCCGCCGTTTGGCAACCCGCTGGAGGCGGGCGCCGAGCGTCATGCGGCCGCTCCCACCCCGCCGATCAGACGACCGAGCTCTTCGACCGTCGTCGCACGGGTGTCAAGATCCTTCAGCACTTGGCCAGCGAAGAACACGAGGATTCGATCGCTGAAACGCAACAACTCGTCGAGGTCAGCCGACGAGAACACAATCCCGCTGCCTTGCTGCCGGCGTTCAAGAAGTTCGGTCCATATCCAGTTCGTCGATTCGATGTCGAGGCCCCTCGTCGGGTGCTCGAGCAGCAGCAGGCGCGCGTTGGAGCGAATGAGCGCCAACAACAGCCGTTGCTGGTTGCCACCGGAGAGCGTGTCCGCGGTCATTCGAGGCGTCCCGCGAATCGCGAAGGCGTCGATACGCCGTTCCGCTTCTTTCTCGGCAGACTTCCAATCGACGATGAATCCACCACCGCCCGAAGCGAGCAGGACGTGCTCGGTGATCGTCATCCCCGGAAGCAGGCCCTCTTCAAGGCGTCCCGCGGACATGTAGTAGACGCCCTCATCTCGAAATGCGCGGTAGTGGCGGCCGGTCATGTCGTGACCTCCAAGAAAAACCCGACCTCGATCCGGCCGAACGAGTCCCGTACACGCCCGCAGGAATGTCCGCTGGCCGCTGCCTTCGAGGCCGGCGAGCCCGATCACTTCGCCTTCGCGAACCTCGATAGTGACGTCGTTCGTCACCAGTCCGCGATCGGAGAACGTCGCGTCGTCGAAACGAATCACCGACTTGCCGAACTCATGCGGAGGTGCCTGCGGTTCGACGACCACCTTTCCGAACATGAGCCCAACCAACTCGTCTGCGGAGCAGGGCAACTTTCGGGTCCCGATGAGCTTCCCCGCTCGCATTACCGCGACATCGCTACAGATCTCTCCGACTTCCTCGAGCTTGTGCGAGACGAAGATGACGATGAGGCCCTCGGCGGCGAGTGAGCGCAGCGTTGCGAACAACGTCGTTCGCTGGTCGGCGGAGATTCCAGTCGTCGGCTCGTCGAGAATGAGCACCTTCACCTTGGACCGCAGCAGCCTCGCGATTTCGAGCTGCTGGCGCTCGCCGATCGTGAGCGTCCGCGCCGGTACGTCTGGTTGCAACGAGAAGCCGTAGCGCTCCCGCAGCTGTGCTAGTTCGCGCGCCGCGCCTTTGCGGTCTGGTCGTCCGGCCGCTCCGAGGACCAGATTGTCGGCAACGGAAAACGGCAGAAAGACGAGCGGGTCCTGATGCAACATCCCGATTCCTGCGGCGATCGCGTCGCGAGGCGATGCGAGGCGCAGCGGCCGACCCTCGAGGAAGATCTCTCCCGAATCGGCACTGAGAAAACCCGAAAGGATCTTCATGAGCGTCGACTTGCCGGCCCCGTTCTCCCCCAGCAGACCGTGGATCGTGCCCGCGGCGAGTTCGAGCGTGACGCCGTCGTTGGCGCGAATCGCGCCAAAGGACTTGTGGATGTCACACAGCTCGAGGCTCACTTCACCGTCTCGGTTCGTGTCCCGATCGACTCCCAGCGGAAGAGCTGGGAGGAATACATCCTCCCAGCTCTTCGAAGCCGCATCGACGATGTGTCGTCCGCGACGCCTACTTGCTGGCGCCTTTGATGCCCTTCAACAGCTGCGACGAGTACCAGATTTGCGCAGCGGTCGCGACTTCGCCCGCCGTCAAGTACGTCGTTCCGTTTTGCCAGTTGAGCGGTCCCTTAAACAGCACGATGGAGTTGTTGCCGAGTCCGCGTTCGAACTGGGTGAGGATTGCGGCGTTCCCCTTCGAGAGAGCGCTGCCGATCTTGAAGCCGACGGGTGACTGAGTCGGGCTGTTGATGCTCGGCCAATATGGCGACGCCCAGGTGAATGACGCCTTGAAGGTGTGGTTGATCACCGACTTCGCGATCGCAAGGTAACCCGGACCCCAGTTGAAGAACGCGACGCCAAGACAGGTCGACGGAGCAACGCTGCAGGTGTTCTTGTAGTCGTATCCGATTGCCCACACCTTCTGCCCGGACCTTGCAAGCTGCGCCGTGCGCACGATCGCCTCGGTCGTGTCCAAGTGGTCGATGATCACGTCGTCGCCAGAGGCGATGAGGCTGTTCGTTACCGTCGTCGGGTTGAGGGTCGTTCCGGGGATGTTGAACCAGTAGCCGATCCAGTCAACGGTGAACCCGAGGCTCGATGCGCTCTTGTGGCGATATGTCGCCCAGCAGTAGCGGGCTCCGAGGAATGCCGAGTTCACGAATCGGCGTGTCTCGTCGTTGATCAGAGGACCGACTATTCCGATCTTTCCGGTGCGCGTCGTGAGCGCTGCTGCACACCCGGCGACTTCCTGCATGTATTCCATCTTCATGTAGTAGTTGGCGAGGTTCTTCAGGGTCGACCGATAGTCCTGACCCTGCTTCCACGCGCTGTCACCAGATGACCAGATCATCGGAACGTTCGGGTGCTGCTTCGCGGCGGCGAGGATCCCGTCCTTGAAGTCATCGGACGTCGCGATGATCAATTGCGCCCCCCGGTTGATCATCGACGTAATGACATCTTCGGGCTTCGTCGTTGGGCGGCTCGAGGTGTTCACGTTGTCGAGCCAAAGCATCTCCGCCTTGCTCGGGCCACCGAGCTCCTTCACGACGTATTGGCCGGCCTCGTAGTTAGCCTGCGACCAGCCGTGATCATTGTGTGGTCCGACGAGAAGCATTCCGAAAATGAACTTGTCATGCGAGGGCGAAGCGGACGAGCTCACGGCAGGCACGACTAACACCATCGTGATCGCCGCGAGCGCCGCGATCAGCACCCCCAGCAAGTGCTTTCGTTTCGACATCATCGACCGCAGCCTCCTTCATCGCTGGCTCCTCCGCCCAATCCCGCGGCGGTCAAGCACGTACGCTGATAGCACCATCAAGGGTGCCTAGCTCTGTGCGTCACTTCCAGGGGCCTTAGACCTATGGGTCAAACCCTCTCTTGGTGCTCACACCGGGCACGGCCGCGCCTAACCTGCCAATCGCGACACGAGGTACCGTGCCACATCCGTCCGGGTTGACTCAAGCGGCCTCAAGGGCGTCGAGGTCGCTCGCGAACTGTGCGGCGAGGCGTCGCTTTTCGAGGTCGTCGAGCCACGTTGCCTCAACGCTATTCAGGCAGAAGGCCCGCACCATCGCGTGGTCGTATCCGAATGCGCCACAGAGGTCGACGAATTCCTTGCCGATGTCGGTATGGAACATCGTAGGGTCGTCCGAGTTGAGCGTGCACAGCAGCCCGGAGGCGACCATCGCACCGATTGGGTGCGACGCGAGATCCGACCAGCCGTAGACGACAGCCGTCGACGTCGGACAGCAGGTAAAAAAGATCCCCTCGTCACGGCAGCGCTTGAGGACGGTGTCGTCTCCCATCACGTGGTAGCCGTGATCGATTCGCTCACAACCGAGGACGTCGAGACAGGTCGTGATGTTCACGGCAGGCGCGTCCTCGCAGGCGTGTGAGGTGAGACGCAGGCCTCCTCGCTTCGCGGTAGAGAACGCGTCCACGAACTTCTCCGGGGGATCGGGCGCCTCGGCTCCGTCCATACCGAGGCCAATCAGCTCGTCGACCCTGTTCACAAGCACGTCTTCGACCATTTGCCGGGCGACCCCAGGCGGATCTTGGCGGTAGACATCCGCGATCATGCGGCATCTCACTCCGAGGTCCGATTCGGCGTCACGCACGCCGTCGGCGATTCCGTTGATGACCGTCGACATGGCAATCCCCCGACGCGTGTGCAACGTCGGGTTGAAGAACATCTCGCGGTACTTAAGGTTGCCGAATCGGACACCGTCTTCGAGGGACTCGTACGCCGCACGCGCGAAGTCCTCCCGATCGATCAATGTCGAAGAGACCATCCCGAAGATGACCAGAAACTCTTCGATCGTCTGGTACGAGTAGAGATCAGACACTTTCTCGGTTGGCAACGACACGTCATGTCGACGAGCGAGTTCCGCAAATGTCTCCGGTCGAACGGTGCCTTCAAAGTGACAATGCAGTTCGCACTTCGGTACCTTTCGCAGATATTCCTCTTCGTTCAGCACGGGAGCCTCCCTTGTCAGGTGACCGGACGTCGTGGGCCGAGCGCGATCCATTTCAGGGGGCGTGCTGTCCCCCATCGAGCGCATCCACGCTCGTCTAGATACTTCGACGATCGGACATTCGCCCCTGCTTCCGCGCCACAGCCCTGGGCGGGAGAAGCCCGCTCAGGGATCAGGCGTCGGCGTCCCCCGCTTCTTTGTTGTTGCGCATCGGCAGCGTCGTGCGCCACTGCCCGTCGTAGTCGTGGAGAGCCGCGGCGACGGCCCCGGCCGTCGGGACGAGGCCGATCTCACCCATGCCCTTGATCCCGTAGGGCGCGCGCGGCTGCGGCTCCTCGACGAGGATCGGCTCGATCGGCGGCACGTCCTTCGGTCGCAGGATCCCGAGGCTGCGCAACGTCAGGTGCGTCGGACGGCCGTCCGCATCGGCGGGGAACTCCTCTGAGAGCGCGTAGCCGAGCCCCATGTGCACCGAACCCTGGATCTGGCCCTCGCAGAGCATCGGGTTGACCGCCTTGCCGACGTCGTGGACGGCGATCACCCTCTCGATCTTTCCCGACTCCCGGTCGACTTCGACGAGCTGCGCGGCGTAGGAAAAGGCGGAATGAATGGTCGGGTGCTCAACAGCCTCTTCGATCGAGTTCGTCCAGTCGACCCGATACTCACCTAAGTAGTCGACCCCCGGTCGCCGCCCGTCCTCGTTTGCCTTGCGGCAGGCGTCGGCGATCGCGCCGGAGCCCATCAAGGTGCCGCGCGACCCGGTCGTCTGCCCGGCGTCGAGCTCGCGCGAGGTGTCGACGACCACGCTGACCTGAGCCGGGTCCACGCCGAGCTCTTCCACGGCCACCTGCCGTGCGACGGTGTGGATGCCTTGGCCCATCTCCGTCCAGCAGTGGCGGACCTCAACCGCGCCGTCGTCTCCGAATCGGACGACGGCTCGCACGACCTCTTTAAAGCCGTTGCCGAGCCCGGAGTTTTTCAGCCCAAGGCCGAGACCGATGGCCTTTCCGGCCGCGACCGCCTCGTCGTACGCGGGTCGGATCGTGTCGAGACAGGCGCGCGCCCCGCGCGCGCCCTCGTCCATCAGCTGACCCGGACCCCAAACGTCGCCCGGCGAAAGAACGTTGCGCGAGCGCATCTCCCAACCGCTGATCCCGACCTTCTCTGCCAGGCGGTCCATCACGCCTTCCATCGCGAACTGGGCCTGGTTCGAGCCGAAGCCGCGGAACGCTCCGCAAACCGGGTTGTTCGTCCGCACGGCGAGCGCCTCGACGTCTATCGCGCCTAGGACGTAGGGCCCGGAGGCGTGCCCCGCCGCCCGCTCCAGCACCTTCATCCCCACCGACGCGTACGGTCCGGAGTCCCCGACGAGGCGCGCCCGGAGTCCCGTGAGCTTGCCGTTTTCGTCGCAGCCCGCCCAGTACTCGAGGCGGATCGGATGGCGCTTCGGGTGGAGGAAGAGCGACTCTTCGCGCGACAGCGTGCACTTCACCGGCCGGCCGAGCAGGAACGCGGCGAGCGCCGTCTGCGCCTGGTTTGCCATGTCCTCCTTGCCCCCAAAAGCCCCCCCGTTCGAGACCTGCTCGACGAGGACCCGTTCCTTCGGCACCCCAAGGACCGAGGCGATCTGGCTGCGGTCGTCCCAGGCACCCTGGCCACCTGAAAAGACCTTCAGGATCCCGTCCTCTTGCGGGACGGCGAGCGTGGATTCGGGCTCCAAGAACGCGTGCTCGACGCGCTGGGTCTGGAAGACCTCGTGGATGAAGTGTGCCGACGCGGCGAGCGCCGCGTCGACGTCGCCGCGGCAATAGGCGCTGCGCGAGAGGAGATTTCCCTCGAGGTTCCACACCGCGTCCTCGTCGTCTGTGAGCGCGGCGATCGGATCGGTCAGAGGGCGCAACGGGCGATACTCGATCTCGACCAATTGAGCAGCGCGGCGCGCGATTTCGCGGGTGTCCGCGACGACGATCGCCAACACGTCGCCGAGGTACGACGTCCGACCGCCTTCGGGGATGAAGACCGGCCAGTCGCGGTTGATGATCCCAACCCGGAGCTCGCCCGGCACGTCAGCGGCGGTGAAGACCGCGTCGACCCCCGCTACCGATCGCGCCGCGCTCGTGTCGATGCGCACCACCTCTGCGCGGGCGTGATCGGCAAGTCGCAGTGCGCCGTGGAGCAATCCCGGAACGCGCAGATCGTCGACGTACGCGCGCCCGCCCAGCGCGTGATCCAAGCTGTCGTACTTGATGCCGCGGGCACCGATGCCACCAGCGATCTCTGCCACAGGAGTCGCGCCGCTCGCCAGAATCTCGACCGCGTCGAGGATCTTCGTGTAGCCGGTGCAACGGCAAAGGTGCGCGCCTAAGTGCCGGCTCGCTTCTTCGCGCGTCAGGTCTGCGCCCTTTTTGTCGACGAGCGATTTCACCCGCACGACGATCCCCGGCGTGCAGAATCCGCACTGCAGCGCGCCCGTCGCCGCGAACGCCTTGGCGTAACGCGCGCGCTCGTCGGGGTCGAGGCCCTCGAGCGTGACGATCGACTTCGCCGCCGCCTTGTCGAGGGAGATGAGGCAGCTCACCGAGGCCTTGCCGTCGATGAGCACGGTGCAACACCCGCACTGCCCGGACGGCGAACAACCGTCTTTCGGTGACGTGACGTTGAGCTCCTCGCGCAACGCCGAGAGCAAGTGCGGGTGGTCACGGCTTACCTTGACCGCCTCGCCGTTCAATATGAAAGCAACGGTGCGCGTGTCCTCGGAGCCGCTCGTTGCGACAGTCTGCGACATGGCGTCTCCTTGGGAGGCGAGTCTACCGAGCTTCTTCGACAACGTCGTTCGCATCGTTGCGGTGGCTCTTTGTTCTTCGTCCATCGATTTTTCCATTCTCACTTCGTTGCGAACTTCACGAACTCGCCAGCGTCGCGCCGGCCGCGCCCGCCGTGTCGGACGAGATGCCGGCCATCAAGAGCCCAATCGCCTCTCGCGTCGTCGTTCGAGGGTCGGCGGATCCGATGATCCGCCCCTCGTACATCACGACGATGCGGTCTGAGATCGTCATCACTTCGTCGAGGTCCTCCGAGATGACGAGCACCGCCGTGCCGGAATCGCGCTGTCCGACGAGACGCTCGTGGATGTACTGCGCCGAACCCACGTCGATTCCACGCGTCGGTTGCGCGACGAGGAGGACGCTCGGGTGCCCAGAGAGCTCCCGGGCAAGAATCAACTTCTGGATATTGCCGCCGGAGAGGTTGCGCGCCGGAGTGTCGACGTCGGGCGTCTTCACCGCGAAATCGTCGACGAGACGCTCGCAATGGCGCTTGATCGCCTTTCGGCGCAAGAAACCGAAGCGGGAGTATGCGTGGCTTCGATTGTCGACGAGGATCAGGTTGTCCGCGACCGAGAAATCCGAGATCACGCCGTCGCGCATCCGCTCCTCTGGGACGTACGCGAGCCCGGCGTCACGAACGCGACCGGGTGAGGCACCGGCGACTTCCTTGCCGTCGAGCAGGATCGACCCCGAAGTGGCCGGACGGATCCCGGCCACCGCCTCGGCGAGGTCCCGCTGGCCATTTCCCGAGACGCCGGCGATCCCGACAATCTCGCCCTCATACACGTCAAGGTCGACCCCGCGGACCGACTCTTCGTCGCCGTCGCCCCGCACGCGCAGACCTTTCAGCACGAGGCGCGGCCTGCCCGCCGTGCGAGCAGGGATCGGAAGTTCTTCCGACAAACGGTGCCCGACCATCATTTCGATGAGCTGGTCGCGTGACGCTCCGTGCCCCGGAAGCGATCCGACGAGTTGGCCCGTCCTCAGCACAGTGATGCGATCCGACAGCTCGAGCACCTCAGCGACCTTGTGCGAGATGAAAACGAGGCCGCGCCCGCCCGTGGCGAGTTGGCGAAGGACCCGGAACAGGTCATCGACCTCGTTCGGGGTGAGCACGGCGGTCGGCTCGTCGAGGATGAGCAACGCGACGTCGCGGTAGAGGGCCTTCAAGATCTCGACCCGCTGGCGCTCGCCGACCGAGAGCTGCCAGACGAATGAACGCGGTGCCACCTTCAGCCCGTAGGTCTCGCCGAGCTCCTCGAGGCGCGCCGAGACCACGTTGAGGTCCGTCAGCGGGCCGCGCGAAGACTTCAACCCGAGCGCGACGTTCTCGGCGACCGTGAGAGTGTTCACGAGCGTGAAGTGCTGGTGGATCATCCCGATGCCGAGGCGGATCGCCTCGGCAGGAGAAGTGATCGCGACCGGTTCGCCCTTGAATCGAATCTCCCCCTCATCGGAGCGGTAAAGGCCGTAGAGGATCCGCATCAACGTCGTCTTGCCGGCGCCGTTCTCGCCAAAGAGGGTGTGAACCTCTCCGGCGAGAACGTCGAAGTCGACACGGTCGTTGGCAACCACGCCGGGGAAGAACTTCGTGATGCCGCGCATCTCAAGCAACGGCGCCGCGCGTTCCTCCGGTCCCGTGGTCGTCAAGGGGTTCTCCGCTATCACCGGTCCTCCGTTACTGAGGGACGACGACCGTCCCGTTCGTGATCTCCTTGATCAACGTCATCGCCTTGGCCTTCACCGAAGGGGCGAGGTGGTAGCCGGAGTTGAACTGGATCGACTCGCCCTTGTTGCCAAGACCGATCACGTAGGTCGCGCCGCCACGCACGCCCGAACGGATCTCGGTGAACATCTGGGTGAGGATCGGCTTCCAGTTATAGACCTGCGACGAGACGACATTGTGCGGTGCCAGGGAGACCTGGCTCCACTGCGTGCTAAACCACGGGAGGTGGTCCGACACCGCGACACCGATCGCCCCGACGACCGACTGCGAGCTGCCCGTGAGGACGTCCGCGCCGCCGGAGACGAAGGTCTTCGCTGCCGTCGCCATCAGGCTGTCGTCACTGAACGATCCCGTGTAGACGGGGTGGACGACAACTTTTTTGGAGGCCGCCTTGGCACCAGCGACGAACCCGTCGACATACAGCTTGGCGTCGCCGGTCGCGATCGGTCCGATCACGCCGAGCTTGTGCGACTTGCTGATCAGTCCGGCGATGTAACCCTGGACGTAACCGCCTTCGTTCGAGCTCGCCTCGTAGGCGAAGATGTTCTTCCGCCCGAAGGTTGACCCTGCCGTTCCCCAGGCAAATGACACCTTGGGAAATTGCGCGGCCAATTGCTCGACCGTGGAGCCGTACTGGGATCCGTGCGCGATCACGAGGTTGTAACCCTTCGACGCGTACTCACGGATGATGTTCGCCGCGTCCGAGACGACGAACTCGTTTGCCGACACCGAGATCTTCAAGTGGTCGGGGCCGGCGAGGGCTTCGAGCGCGTTGTACATCGACTCGGTGAAAGCGAGGTCGTTCGTCGCGCTCGGCGCGACAAGTGCGACTTTCAAAACCTTCACCGAATTGTGACGCGCTTTGTTGCTCGTCGCGCCGGCGAAGCTTCCCGCGCCGACGGCTGCTGTGGCAACCGCCATTGAGAGCACGGCAAGGAGGAGAACTCCCCGTCGCGCAAAGTGTCGTTTCATTGATGTCACCTCTCTTATTGACTGCACCGTGACGAACGGACTCGAAAGCGCGACACGAAAGCGTCGAGGGTCGCGAGTCGGGAGCGTCGTGAAAACACCTGTTCAACCTCCTCTCTCGTACGGCTTTCCGAGAACAGCCGGCTGGCGGAATCGACGGGCGACGAGTAACAGCACGAGGATCGTGATCACCGCCGGCACAGTCGCCGCGAGGTCTGACGCGCTGAGCGGGATGATGCCGAGCGACTTCCACTCGAGGACCACCGCGATCGCAAGCCCGTACAGCACGGATCCACCCATGACGCCGACCGGGCTCCAAGCTCCGAAGTAGACGAGCGCGACGGCAATGAAACCCTCCGACTGCGTGAGGTTTTCCATGAAGATCCCGTCGTACAAAAGCAACGCCGCACCCGCGACGCCGGCGAGGGTGCAACCCGTGAGGACCGTCGACCACCGGATCTTCGCCACGCTGACGCCGACGGCATCGACCGCCGTCGGGTTTTCGCCGGCCGCCCGTACCTTCATCCCGTACGTCGTGTGCTTGAGGACGAACCACAGCACGGGAACGAGCAAGAACGCGAGGTAGGTGAGGAGCGTCTGCTTGAACAACGTCGGCCCGAGGGCGGGGATCCGGTCGAGAAGCGGGATGTCGATCGGGCGAGGCTCGGCGATCGGCCGCGGCGTGCCGACCAGTTTCAAGAAGAGCAGGTCACTGAAGCCGAGCCCGAACAGATAGATGCCGATGCCGCTGATGCCTTGTTCGGCTTTGAGCGTGACGCTGATGAAGGCGGTGACCACCCCCATCAGCAGTCCGATCCCCGCACCGACGAGGACCGCGAAGACGAGGTTGCCCGTCTCGACCGCCACGTAATAGGTCCCGAAGGCCGAGAGCAACATGATCCCGTCGACCCCGAGGTTGATCACTCCGCTGCGCTGTCCCATCGTCTCGCCAAGGGCCGCAAAGAGGAACGAGGAAGCGAGCGCGATCGCGGCGGCGACGGTCGAAGTCAAGGCGGCGTAGGTCAGGAAATGGCTCATTCCCCACCGCCCGTTTTGAGCGGCTGCGTGCGCTGAGGCGCTCCGCCCATCCCACCGACCTCCGGCGCGCCCGCGCTGATAAGAGGCGTCCCGGCGCCTTCGATCGTTGACAGGCGCGGTCGAATCGCAACCGGAGGGGCCGACGCTCTCGCTCGGGCGCGCCGGCGCATGTATTCGAGCGACACGACGAAGACGACGACAAGCCCCTCGAGCGCGGTCACCATGTCAGCTGGCACACCCGTCGCGACTTGGAGGGCGTCGCCACCAACGAGCAGCCCGCCGAATAAGAAAGCAGAGAGAATCGTCCAAAGCGGGCTCAGCGCGCCGAAAAGCGCGACGACGATCCCGTTGAACCCATCCGATCCCGTGAATCCGGTGAGACTTCCGTCGGTCACCATCCGGTGAGCGATGCTCCCGAAGACGAGCATCGACCCTCCGAGCCCGCACATCGCACCGCTGAGCGCCATGGCGAGGGTGATCGTCCGCTTCACGTGGATGCCGGAGTATCTCGACGCTTCACGCGAGATCCCGACCGCGCGCAGCCGAAATCCAAAACCCGTTCGCCACAGAAGGATGTATGCCCCTACCGCAACGACGACGGCGATGAGCACACCGAGGTGGAGTTGGGTCCCGTGAATGAGGATCGGCAACCACGAGTTGTGTGGAAGAAGCCGCGTCTCCGGGATGAGGCCGTAGGTCGAGTTCTGCGTCTTGTCGACCATCGGTCCTGCCAGGAGGTAGTTCATAACCTGGACGGCGACGAGGTTGAGCATGATCGTGCTGAGGATCTCGTTGACGTTGAAGTACGCCTTGAACGCGCCCGGGATGGCACCCCAGACGGCTCCTCCAGCGGCGCCGGCGAGGAGGACGAGCGGGATCAGCACGACGCTCGGCAGGTTCGGAAGGGCAAGGGCGGTCGCCGAGCCGGCGAGTCCGCCGACTGCGAGCTGACCCTCACCACCGATGTTGAGCACGTTGGCGCGGAACGCGATGCAAATCCCGACCCCGACGAGGAGCAGCGGAGCCGCCTTGACGGCGGTCGCGCTCGAGCGCGTAGTTGCCGACAAAGGCACCGTCGAAGAGGGCGTGATAGCCGGTCACGGGGTTGGCGCCGAGGGCAACCATCATCACGACGCCGAGCAAGAGCGCGACGATCAGCGAGGCCGGCAGCGCAAACCAACTAAGCAGAAACTGCTGCCAATCCCACCGCCGTCTCGTCGGAGACGCCCGCGAGGCTGCCTTGGGCATGCGCACCTCCCGCCGTTCGGCGGTCCGTTCCGCCTCGGGCCGTCTGCGTCTGTTACCTGTTCGTAAGAAAGCAAAGCTGACAACCCGGGCGAGGCGAAGGGCCTAAAGGCCCTCGCAAGGTGCCTTTGAGGTCCCGGACCAGCACTCACCCGCTCCCGAGGACCGCGCCGCAGAGTCGATTGCCGATGGTCCCGAGCGGAGATGCGCGCCGGAATGGTTCGACAGTGCTTCGACGTCCACCAGGACAAGTCCGGCGCACGTCGATCAATCCGTCGGCGATGATTGCCAAGCGCGCTGGTTGCGTCCGCTCACGCGTCGCACGAGACTTCTCCTCGCACCTCGTTTGCGTGCACTGAGCAAGAGGGGAACGATGACTGACCTCGTTCGGGTTGCGCTCGTACAGCATCACTGGACCGGAGATAAGCAGTCGATGGTCGAAGCGAATATCGAGCTTGCGCGCGAGGCGTCGGCACAGGGGGCTCAGATTTTGTGCTTCCAGGAGTTGTTCTACGGGCCCTATTTCTGCCAAGTCCAGGATCCGCAGTACTTCGCATACGCCGAGGCGGTTCCCGACGGGCCGACGACGCAGTTAATGTGCGCGCTGGCGCGGGAACTCAGCATGGTGCTCGTCGTACCCGTCTACGAAGAGGAGATGCCGGGCGTCCTCTACAACACCGCGTTCGTCGTTGATGCCGACGGCCAGTACCTCGGCAAGTACCGCAAGAGCCACATCCCCCAGGTCTACGGATTCTGGGAGAAGTTCTACTTCCGTCCCGGGAACCTCGGGTATCCCGTATTCGACACCGCGGCGGGCCGCATCGGCGTCTACATCTGCTACGACCGCCACTTCCCCGAGGGATGGCGGGCGCTCGGACTCAAAGGGGCGCGGATCGTGTTCAATCCTTCCGCGACGAGTCGGAGCCACTCTCAGTACCTTTGGCTTCTCGAACAGCCCGCGGCCGCGGTTGCGAACGAGTACTTCGTGGCAGCCATCAACCGTGTCGGAACTGAGCCTCTCGGCGATAACGACTTCTACGGAAGCTCGTACGTAGCGAGCCCACGAGGGCAACTCGTCGGCGAAGCGGCTTCAGACTCGAAGGACGAGTTGATCGTGCGCGACTGCGACATGGCGATTCTCGACGAGGTTCGCGCGCAGTGGGCCTTCTACCGCGACCGCCGTCCGGAGATATATGAGGAACTCACGACTCCCTAGAGACCTTGCGCGCTAGGTGCGCGCGATCGAGCGTCACTCGGAAACACGGGCCGCGATCACGCATCGCACTGCGTCTCGGAGGCACTGTGAAGTGTCGTGAAACGCCCTTCGCGCGCCGTACCGCTCGACGAGCGAGATCGCCTCGACACGGTCCGGAGTTCCCACCGCGATCTGCCCCGCGACGATGACAGCCGGCACGTGAGCCCGCGTCGCGTGCCGGCGCACCCCGCCGACGACCTTGCCAGCAAACGAGGTCAGGTCGAGCCGACCCTCGCCGGTAACGACGAGGTCGGCAGGCGTGAACACGGTATCGAGGCCGACCTCGTCGGCGATTAGTTCGAAGCCGGCGCGCAACGTCGCCCCCAGCGCGAGGAGCCCGCCTGCGAGACCGCCGGCGGCGCCGCCCCCATCGACCTCCCGGACGTCGACTCCGAACTCCCGCCGATAACAATCGGCGATTTCCTCTAGCCGTCTGGTCAACGTCTCCACCGTGGGGCCATCGGCACCCTTCTGCGGTGCGAACACCCGCGCCGCGTCGACAAAGCGCGTTTCGACGTCGCAGGCGACCTCGACCGCGACCCCGTCCTCCGCGAAGCGACGGTGCGCGAGCGCGTCGATTGCGCCGAGTCCACCGTCGGTCGTTGCAGAGCCGCCGACGCCGACGATGATCCGGCGCGCACCGAACCGGATCGCGTCCGCAATGATCTCGCCCGTGCCGTACGTCGTCGCGCGGACCGGATCGTTGTCTTGCGGACCGCCGACGAGACCCAGTCCCGAGGCCGTGGCCATCTCGATCACCGCGAGCTCGTCCTCGAGTCGCCATCCCGCGACGACGGTCGCGCCGAGCGGACCAGTCGCGGTGCTCGCGGGTTCGAGCCGCCGAGCACCTCCAGGCTGCCTTCGCCGCCGTCGGCGAGCGGACGTTCACGCGCCGTCCATCCGAGGTCTCGAGCGCCGTTCGCCATCGCCTGAGCCGCTTCAGACGCGGAGAGCGTGCCGCGAAACTTGTCGGGCGCCGCGACTAAATGCATTGGCCCCCCTTGGCGCGCCATGTCGCGATTTTCTCGTGAAACGCCTCATCGACGAGGCCGGCGTGGCGCGCCTCGCCGGCACGACGTTCGGGTCGTGGGGCGAGTGGTATCTCCGCCGTTCCTACGCGAACCCGATCGGCAACATCCGGGGCGCGCTCGAATCAATCAAGGAGTTCACGGCGCGACTTTGATTTGCTGCCACTAGTGCGAACTGGGGCCCCGCTTCCGAACGATCGGTTCGTAGTGCTCCACCATGCGATAACGATCGAAGTCGAACACGGTCTTCTTGTAGCGGTCGCACCAATCGAGGTCGCACGCCGCGGTGACGAGCTCGTCGGCGGTCGTGTACGCGCAGGCGACGATCTGACCCGATGGCGCGACGATGCAGCTCTGCGCGAGCGATTCCACGCCCTCTTCGAGGCCGCCTTTCGCGGCGGCGACGATGAACGTTCCGTTCTGGTACGCGCCGGCCTGCATCACGAGCGCGTTGTGAAAGCCCTGGAGCACGTCTTGACTGGGATCAGGGGCGTAGTGGATCGGGGTGTTGTAGCCACAGAGGATCATCTCGACGCCGTGGAGTCCCATCACCCGGTAGGTCTCTGGCCAGCGACGGTCGTTGCAGATCATCATCCCGATGGCGCCGCCGAACGCAGGCCAGACCTCGAAGCCCTCGGGTCCGGGCTCGAAGTAGTACCGCTCGAGGTGCTGGAACGGCCGCCACGACTCGGGCTCGTCGTGTCCTGGGATGTGGACCTTGCGGTACTTCGCGACGACTTCGCCCTCGCCGTCGATAAGAACCTGGGTGTTGTAGTGGTGTCCTTCGGGAGTCAGCTCGGCGTACCCGAGAGAGAACCCGATGCCGAGGGAACGGGCGCGCTCGAACAGTGGTTTCGTCACCGGGCTCGGCATCTCGGTCTCGAACCAGGCGTCGATCTCTTTCTGGTCTTCGATGTACCAGCGGGGAAAGAACGTCGTCAGCGCGAGCTCTGGGAACACAACGAGCTGGCAGTCGCGGCTCGAGGCCTCTTCAAGCAATCCGATCAGTCGATCGACGACGGCCTCTCGCGGCTCCCCTCGCGACACCGGACCGAGCTGTCCGGCTCCGACCGTGATCACCCGGCTCATCGTTCTCCTTCGCCAGACGGCAGCGTCCGCGTCGACCAGTCCGTCAACTCTTCACGGCGCGCCCGAAGGAGCAACTGTAGGAGTGACACGCGAACCCGGTCTATTGGCCATCAGAAAACATCGGGGACGAAACCTTCTGGCAGAGATCGATAGTGATTCGCCTCTCCCAGTAGTTGTTCTGATTGCTGCACGCGCCACCCTCAGCTCTGGGGGTGGCGCGCGGCAAAAACGTCAGACGGATGCCAGGAAGAACTCGATGTCGAAGGCCTCAAGGCCCTCGAGCACGAAGTACCCCAGCTCGGCCAGCTTGACCCGCGCCTTGAACGCAACTTCAGGGTTCGGGTACTTGGCCACGGCAATGAAGTCGTATTGTCCGCCGGTTGCCCACACAGACTCAAGCTTGCCGCCGAACTGCTCCGTCACTCCGGTCACTTTGGTCAGAATGTCCTTGGCCTCGGGCAAGTGCTCGCGGCCTTTCGGTGTCAGCTTCAGCAACGTGATGTATTTCATCGTCTCACCTCCCTTCCAAGCGAATAACGCACCCGGATCAGAACCCGGGCGGAAGCGGCGAGGTGAGAAACCTCTCGGCTGTCCCCCTAACGCGCAAGGAGTGTGAGAGGCGAAGGTCCCTTGGAGATGTGGCCGCGATTCGATCTTGGTGCCCGTTCGAGGTCGAGACCGGACGTTGCGCAGCGTTCGGGACTTCCGACCCAGGTCAGCCCGCCGCCTCGGGAGTACCGTCGGCACGAAACGACCCCGCTCGCCGGCATGCGTCGACGGGTTCGACCAGGAAGTAAACGGGGACGTGCAGGTGCGCTGAGGCCTCGACCTCTGAAGTGAACCCGAGGTTTCAGCTGCAGAACGGGAGGGACATGCCGACACTCGGCCTCGAAGACCACATCGTCGATCAGCGCGTCTACGCGCGGACCGTACAGCGCTTCCGCGAGGCACAGATCCGTCTCCCAACCTTCGCCGAGCTCGCCGATCCGACGCGCATCGCGGGGACAACTGCGGCGGCGGTCTCCGGGATCGACCCGGACGCCGCGAACCCACTCAACTTGTTCCGGGTCCACTGGTACAACGACGCCAATCGGACGGGCACCGTTGCGCTCCCCGGCCACGTCGTCCTACCGAGCTCGCTCACCGGGGTCGACGCGCGCATCGTCGTCGCGTTCGGCGACCGCTTCCCCCTCATTCGCACGCACAAAGTCCTCGCGGCGTACGCGTGCCTTGCACCGCGGGTCATCACCGGCCAGTTCGACCCGACCTCGCACCGAGCGATCTGGCCATCGACCGGGAACTACTGCCGCGGCGGCGTCGCGATCTCGAGGCTCATGGGTTGCCGCGGCGTCGCAGTCCTGCCCGAAGGGATGAGCAAAGAGCGTTTCGCCTGGCTCGAAGAGTGGGTCGTCGAACCCGACGACATCATCCCGACGCCGGGCACGGAGAGCAACGTGAAAGAGATCTACGACAAGTGCGCGGAACTCTCCAAAGATCCGCGCAACGTGATCTTCAACCAGTTCTCCGAGTTCGGTAACCACCTCGCGCACTACCTCTGCACCGGCAGCGCGCTCGGCAGCATCTTCGAGTCCTTGCGGGCGAGCACACCCTCGCTCTCCCTCGCCGCGTTCGTGTCCGCGACCGGCTCCGCAGGCACGATCGGGGCCGGTGACTATCTGAAGGATGCGTACGCAGCGAAGATCTGCGCCGTCGAGGCGCTCGAGTGCCCGACGATGCTCTCGAACGGCTTCGGCGAGCACAACATCCAAGGCATCGGCGACAAGCACATCCCGCTGATCCACAACGTCTACAACACCGACTTCGTGACGGCCGTCTCTGACCGCGCGACCGATCAGCTGTCACTGTTATTCGCCGAAGCGCCCGGCCGCTCCTACCTCGGGCGCCGGCGTGGGGTGCCGGACGAGATCCTCGGAGTCCTCGACGAATTCGGTCTCTCGAGCATCTGCAACGTCGTCGCGGCGGTGAAGGTCGCGAAGCACCTCGGCCTCGGCCCGGACGACGTTGTCATGACCGTCGCCACCGACGGCGCGGAGATGTATGAGAGCGAGCGCGAGCGCATCGGCGGCCGCGACTTCTCCGACGGTTTCGACGAGGTCGCGGCGGGCGAGGTGTTCGGCCGTTTCCTCCTCGGCGCGGAGGACGACCACCTCATCGAGACGACCTTCGAGGACCGGCAGAGGATCTTCAACCTTGGCTATTTCACCTGGGTCGAGCAGCAAGGCGTCTCGATCGCCGACTTCGTCGCCCGACGCGATCAGCGATTCTGGGTCGGATTGAGAAAGAAGCTCGAGACCTGGGACGAGATGATCGCCGCGTTCAACGACGCCGCTGGTGTCGAGATCGGATGACGACGCGCGAGGCGACACCTGGTCCCAGCGCCCTCGTCTGCGGCGGTTGCGGTGCTTCCCCGGACCCTTTTGATCCTTTCCCTTTTACCTGCCCGAACGCCGGGAAGGGCGACGTCGACCACGTCTTGCGCCGAATCCTCGATGCCTCTGTGCTCGCATTCCCCGATGCCGTGTCGCATTCGAATGCGGCCGAGCCGTTTGTCGCTTACCGCACGCTCCTCCACAGCTATCACCGCGCGCGGCAAGGGGGAATCTCCGACGAGGCGTTCCTCGCTCTGGTCCGCCGCCTCGACGGCGAGGTCGCCCGAGTCGACGGCCACGGCTTTGTGAAAACGCCGTTCCGCCGCAACGGGCACCTCTCCGATGCGCTCGGATTCGGCGCCGAAGGCGGCGTGTGGGTGAAAGACGAGACGGGCAACGTCTCCGGCTCCCACAAGGGCCGTCACCTTATGGGCGTGCTACTCCACCTCGAGGTCTCCGAACTCCTCGGCCTCTCCGAGCGTGAGCATCGCCCGCGCCTCGCCATCGCGAGCTGCGGGAACGCCGCGCTCGCCGCCGCTGTCGTCGCGGCCGCCGGCGGGTGGCGTCTGCGGGTGTTCGTCCCGACGGACGCCGAGCCTCGCGTCGTTGAGCGTCTGCGAGATCTCGCCGCCGAAATCGAGATCTGCCCCCGCCGACCCGAGGACGCCGGCGACCCGACGTACCTCCGCCTGCTCGAGGACCTCGCCGACGGAGCCGTCCCTTTCACCTGCCAGGGAAACCTGAACGGCCTCGTTATCGAAGGCGGAGAAACTCTCGGCTATGAGATCGCCGCCGACCTTGCGGCGGAGGACGAAGGTCCGCTGGATCACGTCGTCGTGCAGGTGGGCGGTGGTGCGCTCGCGAGCGCTTGCGCCCAGGCCTTCGACGAGGCGTTCGAACTCGGAGCGCTCGCCCGGTGCCCGCGCCTGCACACGGTGCAGACCGCCGGTGGCCACCCGCTCGAACGCGCCTACCGCCTAGTGCGCGAGCACCTCGGTGCTGAATCAACGCCCGTACGCGCCGAAGCGGCAATCCGGGACGCGGCGCGGAACCGTTCGCAGTACATGTGGCCGTGGGAGAACGAGCCGAAGAGCATCGCCACGGGGATCCTCGACGACGAGACCTACGACTGGCTCGCCGTTGTCGCGGCCATGTTGTCGACTGGCGGACTCCCCGTCGTCGCGAGCGAGGAGTGTCTTTCAGAAGCGCACGAGCTCGGCAAGGCGGCCGGTTTCCGCGCCGACCCGACCGGTACCGCCTCCCTCGCCGGACTGCTCGATCTGTTATCGAAGGGCGTCGTCACCCCCACCGAACGTGTCGCGGTGTTATTCACCGGCGTGGAACGCTGAGGAAAGCCGTGCCCCGGCCGGCGGTGGGCCCGCACGAACCGGTGGCGTTGTGCGGCGCGTCGGTCGTCGTGTCGTTCGACCCGCCTGAGGTCACAAAGGGCGACCTCGTCATCGAAAACGGACGAGTGCTCGGGTTCGTCGCGCTGCCCGAAGGCACCGTGAGACGGGACTGTGCCGGCAGCGTCGTCGTCCCCGGCAACGTCTGCGCGCACCACCACCTCTATTCGGCACTCGCCCGCGGCATGCCGTACCGCCTCGAGTCGCCCTCGGACTTCTTGGAGATCCTCCAGCGCATCTGGTGGAGGCTCGACCGCGCGCTCGACGAGGAGTCCGTCCGCGCGTCGGCGAGGCTCGGAGCACTCGAAGCGCTTCGCTGCGGAACTACAACGATCGTCGACCACCACGCGTCGCCGAACTTCATCGACGGGTCGCTCGACGTGATCGCCGACGCGCTCGATGAACTCGGCGCGCGCGCAGTGTTGTGCTACGAGGTGACGGACCGCGACGGAACGGCGCGCGCCGCGGCGGGAATCGAAGAGAACCGTCGCTTCCTTTCCGCCCCGCGATCACTCGCGCGCGGCATGGTCGGCGCGCACGCCTCGTTCACGATGTCGAACGAAACGCTCGCCGCGTGCGCGGAAGCGGCCCGCGAGTTCGGAGCAGGAATCCACATCCACGTCGCCGAGGATGCGGTGGACGAGGAAGACGCCGTCGCGCGCTTCGGAAAACGCGTCGTCGAGCGCCTGGTCGAGCACGGCGCGATCGACGACCGCTCGCTCTTGGCCCACTGCGTCCACGTCAATGAGCGCGAGATGAAGACCGTGGAGTCCGTCGGAGCGACCGTCGTGTGCAACCCCCGCAGCAACATGAACAACGGCGTCGGTCACTCACCTTTCACGAACCGAAAGGGCCGGGTCGCGATTGGCACCGACGGCATCGGCGGCGACCTCGTCGCCGAAGCCCAGGCAGGCTTCTTTCGAGGACGCGAAGTGGCATTGGACCTCCCCTCGGATTGGCCACTTGTGCGACTCGCAGAGTCCCAACGCCTCGTCGGCCGGGTGTACGACGAGCCGCTCCTCGGCACGCTCCGCCCGGGCGCGCCCGCCGACCTGGCGCTCATCGCCTACGACCCGCCGACACCCTTCGACGCTCAGAGCCTCGCGGGCCACTTCGTCTTCGGATGGTCCTCGGGACGCGTGCGTGACGTGTACGTCGGGGGTGAGAGGGTGATGGCCGACGGTCGTTCGACCCTGGTCGACGAGGCCGAACTCGCGCACGCTTCACATGAGGCCGCGACGCGCCTGTGGCAGCGGCTCGAGGCAATCCCTGCGCACGACTACACGCCGGAGGGAAGGAGAACGCGATGAGGACGGCACTGTACCTCCAGGACTTTCACCCGATCCGTGACGGCATGGCGTATTCGCAGTACGCCGAGGAGCGTGGTTTCGAAGCGGTGTGGCAGGCCGAGAGCCGTCTCGTGCGGGAGGCGACGGTGCCGATGGCCGCGTACGCGGCCGTGACGAAGCGGATCACGGTGGCCTCGGGGGTGATCCCGATCTGGACGCGCAACGTAGGTCTCCTCGCCGCGACGTTCTCCACCTTGGACGAGCTGGCGCCGGGACGCGTCATCTGCGGTCTCGGCGCGTGGTGGGAGCCGCTCGCGTCGAAGTGCGGCGTCGACCGCCGGCGACCGTTGCGCGCGATGCGCGAGGTCGTCGAAGCGACGCGCCGCCTCTTGCAGATGGAGCGCGTCACCTACCACGGTGAGTTCGTCCACCTCGACGACGTCGAGATCGACATCGTCCACGGCGACCGCTCGCCGAAACACGTTCCGATCTACGTGGGTGCGACGGGAATGCAGATGATGGAACTCGCCGCCGAGGTCGGCGACGGCGTCGTCCTCAACTACATGGTGAGCCCGGACTACACGAAGCGCGCGATGGAACATCTCGCTGTTGGCGCGGCGCGCGCCGGCCGCTCGCTCGAGGAGATCGACCGTCCCCAGCTCGTCGTCTGCTCACTCGACGAAGACCGCGACCTCGCTCTCGACCGGGCGCGCGAACTCCTCACCCAGTATCTGGGACAGCAGCCGCACATCATGAAGGCGAGCGGCGTCGATCCCGCGCTAATCGCGGCGATCGGCAAGGAGCTCACCTGGCCGGCGGGCTCCGAAGAGATCCGCAAGGCGATGCGGCTCGTCCCCGACGACGCGGTTCAGATGATCACCGCGTCCGGCACGCCGGAGGAGTGCCGGAAAAAGGTCGACGAGTACGTCGACGCCGGCGCGACCTGTCCGATCCTGTACCCGCTCGGCGACGACG
This sequence comes from uncultured Acidimicrobiaceae bacterium, assembly GCA_963725215.1. Lineage (GTDB taxonomy): Bacteria > Actinomycetota > Acidimicrobiia > Acidimicrobiales > Bog-793 > CAVRXQ01. Next base: position 310,585 of record CAVRXQ010000001.1, read on the forward strand.
TCCGGCTGATGATCGACACATTTGGCCAAGACGCGCAGACACCTAAGGCGTCTGCGCACAAGGAGGAGTCCTCACGATGAGAAGTTTCAATGGACGCGACATCTTGTCGCTCAAGGATTTCGAACGCGACGAGTACTTCGAGGTCTTCCGCGTCGCGGACGAGCTCGCACCGCACGCGGAACGGCGGGAGAACGGCGACCTACTCAAATCGAAGACCCTGCTCACCGCCTTCTACCAGCCGAGCACGCGGACGCGGCTCGCGACCGAAGCCGCGATGCACCGCCTCGGCGGGCATGTGCTCGGGTTCGCCGACGCGAAGATGACGCGCGCCGGCGACTTCTACCAGGAGAGCATCAAGGACACCGTCCACATGCTTGAGTACTACGGCGACGTCATCGCGATGCGCCACTTCCAGCAGGGGGCGCCAGCGGAGGCCGCTAAGTGGTCGTCCGTACCGGTGATCAACTGCGGCGACGGCTGGGGTGAGCACCCCACCCAGGTGCTCACCGACCTCTACACGATCTGGAAGGACAAGGGCCGCCTCGACGGGCTGCACGTGTTGTGCGTCGGCGACATGCGGATGCGCACGATGCACTCCATCCTCTACGCGATGTCCCAGTTCGACATGGAAGCGTCGCTCGTCCACCCACCCGAGATGTCGTTGCTTCCCGAGTTCCGGGCCGAGATCGACGAGCGCAACGTCCACTACCGCGAGGTCGAAAGCGTCGAGAAGTGCATCGCCGACGCGGACGTGATCTACATGGAGCCAGTCGTCCAACCCGACTACACGAAGTCTCTCGACGCGCCGCACGAGCACGGGCTCACACCGCCCGAATACCGGGTAACGCGCGAACTGCTCGGATCGAAGGCGAAGTCGAGCGCCATCGTTTTGCACTCGCTCCCCCGGATGGACGAATTGTCCCCCGATGTCGATGTCACGCGCCACGCCCGCTACTGGTTCGAGGCGTTCAACGGCGTCGTCATCCGCATGGCGCTGCTCGCGCTCGTGCTCGGCGAAGCGGAATAGGAGGACGGATGCAGACGGACCTGCACGGCCGGGACGCGATCGACTTCAGCGAATGGACGAAGGACGAGATCGACACGCTCCTCGACGTCGCGTTCGAACTGAAGCGTGATCGCGCGCTCAACAAGGCCCACCCGTACCTGAGGGACAAGGTACTGGCGATGCTCTTTTTCTTCCCGAGCACGCGGACACGCACGTCCTTTGAGGCCGGCATGGCTCAACTCGGCGGGCACGCCCAGTTCATAGAGAGCCGCACGACCCAGATCGCCCACGGCGACACCGCGAAGGAGATCGGGGAAATCCTCGGCCGCTACAACGACGGCATCGCGATCCGCTTCATCGATTGGCTGGTCGGCAACGCCTACATCCGCGAGGTTGCCGAGGCGAGCCGGGTGCCGGTGTTGAACATGCAGTGCGACGTCTTCCACCCCCACCAGGCGCTCGCCGATCTCATGACGATCATCGAGCGCTTCGGGGACCCTAGAGGCAAGACGGCGACGATCAGCTGGGCGTGTGCGTCGAGCTACCAAAAGCCGATCAGCGTGCCCCAGAGCCTGATGCTCCTGCTGCCCCGCTTCGGCATGAACGTGCGCCTAGTCCATCCTCCCGAGTTCGCGCTGATGGACGACCTCGTCGAGCGGGCGAGGGAGGAAGCCCGCCACGCGCGCAGCGGCTTCGAGGAGCTCGACGACTTCGATGCGGGCATCGCCGGAACCGACGTCGTATACGCAAAGAGCTGGGGAGCGCTCTTGACGACCACCGACGAGGACGAAGGCGCGCGCCTCACCGAGAAGTACTCGTCGTGGATCACCGACCGCCGCCGGCTCGAGACCGCGTCCGAGGACGCGATCTTTATGCACCCGCTGCCGGCGGATCGCAACGTCGAGGTGACCGACGAGGTGATCGACGGGCCACGTTCCGCCGTCTACGACCAGGCCGAGAACCGCCTCCACGGCCAGAAGGCCGTGATGGCGCTCACGATGAGTTAGGGACGAAATGGCCAACCGGCTGGCGGTCATCGCGATCGGCGGCAACTCCCTCATCAAGGACCGGATGCACCAGGCGGTCCGCGACCAGTACATCGCGGCGCACGAGACGACCGAGCACGTCGCCTCGATGATTGCCGACGGCTGGAACGTCATCGTCGGCCACGGCAACGGCCCGCAGGTCGGCTTCATACTCCGCCGCTCCGAGCTCGCCGCACACGAGCTCCACGAGGTTCCCCTCGACGTGTGCGGCGCCGACTCCCAAGGCGCGATCGGCTACGCGCTGGTGCAGAATCTCGACAACGTGCTGCGCCGGCGTCAACTCGAACGCCCCGTCGTTGCGGTCGTCACACAGACCGAGGTGGCGCGCGACGATCCGGCCTTCACGCACCCTTCGAAACCGATCGGCTCGTTCATGGACGCCGACGAGGCCCGCCGTCGACACGACGAAGACGGATGGGACGTCGTCGAGGACGCGAACCGGGGTTGGCGCCGCGTCGTCGCCTCGCCGCGGCCGATGCGAATCGTCGAGATCGACGCGATCCGCTCGCTCATCGACGCCGGGGCGATCGTCGTCGCGGTCGGCGGCGGTGGGATCCCTGTCGTCGCCGACGACGCCGGGGATCTTTACGGCGTCGAGGCGGTCATCGACAAGGATCTCGGCTGCTCTCTGCTCTCTCAGATCTTGCACGCCGATCTGTTCTTGATCACGACGGCGATCGAGAAGGTCGCGCTGAACTTCGGCACCGCCGAGGAGTCTTTCGTCGACCATCTCAGCCTCGCCGAAGCGAAGCGGTACCTGAAGGAAGGGACCCACTTCGCGAAAGGGAGCATGGAACCGAAAGTGGAGGCGATCGTCGAGTATCTCGAACGCACCGGCGGACGGGCGATCGTCACGAACCCGGCGAACGTCGAAGCGGCGCTCGCCGGCGCGACCGGGACACACTTCAGCGTCGACTGAATAATCAGGGGGCGCGAGTTCCGCGCGGCGAGCCGCTTCTAGACGGGCTGGGCGCGCGCGGCGACGTGGACGGCGTCGAGGATCTTCTGGTAGCCGGTGCAGCGACAGATATTGCCGGCGAGCGCCTCGCGGATCTGCGCGTCGTCGGGATCGGCGATGCGCGACAAGAGGTCGCGCGTTCCCATGACGAGCCCAGGGGTGCAGAAACCGCACTGGATCGCGCCCGCCTCGACGAAGGCGGCCTGCACGGGATCGAGGTCCGCTCCGTCGGTGATCCCCTCGATCGTCGCCACGGCACGCCCTTCGGCCTGACCGGCACCGACGAGGCAGGAGCAGACGAGTACCCCGTCCAAGAAGACCGAGCAGGATCCACACTCACCCTGCTCGCACGCGTTCTTCGTCCCGGTGAGCCCGAGGTGGTCGCGGAGGAGCTGGAGAAGGCTCTCGAATTCCACGACACCGTCGATGTTTTCCTCGCGGCCGTTCACGGTGCACGTCACCTTCATCGCGGCCTCCCGGCGTACTCGTCCCAGCACCAGGTGAGGGAGCGCCGGGCGAGGACCGCGAGCGCGTGCCGACGGTAGGCGGCGCTTCCCCGAACGTCGTCGATCGGTTGCGCGCCAGCCGCCACGAGCTCGCCGAAGCGCCCGACGACGCTCTCCTCGAGCGGCGCCCTTGTCTCCCACCGTCCGCCCGCCGCGAGGTGGCCCTCCAAGAAGCCCTCCGCCTCCCGGGCGCGAAGCGGAACCGGCCCGGCGGAGCCGATCCCCGTCCCGACGCGTCCCGACTCTGGGTGCAAGGCGATGGCAAACGAACAGACCGCGATCACCATCGCATTGCGCACGCCGACCTTCGAGAAATTCTGCGGGCCGGTAGCCCGCGCCATATGCACCGCCACGATCACCTCGTCCGGCTGCAAGACGCTGCGCTTCGGGGCGACGAAGAACTCCTCGACCGGCACGAGGCGCGTCGCCTTCGACGAGGCAAGCTCGACCGTCGCGCCCACGGCGAGAAGCGGAGGGTGGCAGTCGCCCGCCGGCGACGCAGATCCCAAATTGCCGCCGATCGTCCCCCGGTTGCGGATCGGAGGCGACCCCACCGTGCGCGAGGCGATGACGAGCGCCGGTGCGTCGTCTTTCAGCGCCTCGATCATCTCGTGGTAGGTCGTCCCGGCGCCGATCCGCACCGTGCCGTTGTGGCGGGCGATCCCCCGCAGCTCGTCGACCCTGCCGAGGTCGAGGAGCGAGGTGGGGCGAAGCCGACCGAAGTTCACCTCCACATAAACGTCGGTGCCACCCTGGAGCGCGACGGCTTCTTCGTGTTGGGCGCGCGCGGAGAGCGCGTCGGCGAGGCTTCGCGGCTGGAGGAACGTCACTACGCACTCCCGCTCGACGCCAGCGTCACACCGTTCCCCCAGGTCGCCGTCACATCAGGTCCTGTTGCCCGGAGCGCATGCCGTGGTACCAGGGAACCGGCTCCTGGCCCGGCACCTCGGGGACCGGCGGCGGGCCGCTGCTCAGGGCGGGACCGCGTAGCCCCACGAGCTCGTCGGGGCTCACCGGTGCCCGATTGAGCTCGCGACCGGTGGCGTCGCGCAGCGCGGCGACGACCGCCGCAGTCGAGACGACCGTCGGTGCCTCGCCGATCCCTTTCAGCCCGTACGGGGCGCCCGCGTCGGGTTGTTCGACCGCCACGGTGACGACGGGCGGCGCGTCGAGGATCGTCGGCAGCAAATAGTCGGTGAACGAGGGGTTGGCGATGACGCCGTCTTTGACGATGACCTCCTCGGTGAGCGCGAAACCGATGCCCTGGGCTGTGCCGCCTTCGATCTGGCCCGTGAAGCCGAGCGGATTCATGACCTTTCCCGCGTCGATCGCCGCGGCAATCTGGACGACCCGGACGAGGCCGATCTCTTCGTCGACCTCGACGACCGCGCGTTCGGCGCCGAAGCAGAAGTGCGCGTGCACCGCGCCCTGACCGTTCTCGTCGAAGCGCTCAGTCGCACGGTGGTGGTACTCGACCTCGGCCTCGATCGGCGCGTCAAGGAGTTCTTCCATCGCCAGCAACGGCACGCCTCCCGAGCAGATGAGGCCGCCCGCGACCTCGAACGACGCCCCGGGGGTCCCGAGCCGTTCCCGGGCCCGCTCGACGAGCGCCTCACGGACTTGAACGCACGCCATTTTCACCGCACCACCCGCCATCATCGACTGGCGCGACGCCGAAGTCGATCCCGCGCTGCCGATCAGCGTGTCGGCGGCGTGCAAGCCGACCTCTTCGACGCCGAGTTCGCTGCGAGCGATCTGAGTCAAGAGCGTGTAGAGCCCCTGACCCATCTCGACCGCCGCCGTGTAGATCTCCGCCGCCGCGCCATGCTCGTTCGTGCTGAGCGTCACCCGCGCCGCAGCGGCATCGTCGAATCCCTCGCTGAAACCGACGTTCTTGTAGCCGAGGGCAAAGCCGATTCCCCGCCGGATGCCCTCGCCGCGCGTGACGTTGCCCGTTCCTCCCGGATAGCTGATCACCTCGCGGCCGATAACCGGCTGCTCGTCCGGAAGCGGGATGGCTGCGCATTGTTCGATCACCTCGCGAACGGGCGCGGCACCAAGAAGAACCTGGCCCGTCGGCAGCACTGATCCCGTCGACACCGCGTTGAGGAGCCGGATCCCGACCGGATCCATGTCGAGTTCGCGCGCCAGCTTGTCCATCTGGGCTTCGTGCGCAAAGCAGACCTGCGGCGCGCCGAAGCCGCGCATCGCTCCGCAAGGGGGGTTGTTGGTGAAGACGACGGTGCCCTCCACCTTCACGTGCGGCACCTCGTATGGACCGGCGACGAACGTCGACGCGTTCCCTAGTACTGCGGGCGACGACGACGCGTACGCACCCCCGTCGAGCATGAGGCGCGCGACGACTGCGACCAACCGGCCGTCCCGGTTGGCGCCGTGGCGGATCCAAATACGCGAGGGATGCCGGTGCACGTGGCCGTGGAAGGACTCCTCTCGCCCGTAAGAGAACTTCACCGGCCGCCCGGTCCGCAGCGCGAGCAAGCAGGCGTGGATCTGCATGTGGATGTCTTCGCGCGACCCGAACGCTCCGCCCAAGCCGGCGAGATGGACGCGGACCTTTTCGTCCGGCAGACCGAGGCACGGGGCGATCTGTTCCCGGTCGACGTGGAGCCATTGAGTCGCCGCGTACAGGTCGACGCCTCCGTCCTCGGCCGGAACCGCGAGTCCGGCTTCGGGCCCGAGCGCCGCCTGGTCCTGCATCGCGGTCTCGTAGTACCCCTCGACCCAGACGTCCGCCGACGCCGAATCCGGTTCGCCGTGGACGATTCGCACGTGCCGCAGCACGTTGCCGTACTCAAAGAGCTTCGGCGCGTCCTCTTCGAGGGCGCGTTCCATGTCGAAGACACCCTCGGTCGGCTGAAGGTCGATCGCGATTCGACCGACCGCCTGACGGGCGAGCTCTGGAGTCGAGGCGGCGACCACCGCGATCGGCTCTCCCGCGTACCGCACGACGTCTTCGGCGAGCACCGGCTGATCCGCGAAGTTCAGCCCGAAGCGGTTCCTTCCCGGGATGTCGGTCCAAACCAAGACCGCCGCCACCCCGTCGAGCGCGGCGGCGCCGGACACGTCGACCCTGCGGATGCGCGCCGACGGCAGCGGCGATCGCAGGGTCGCGCCAAAAAGCATCCCGTCCCGGTGCAGATCACTCGCGTACATGAACGCGCCAGCGACCTTCGGTGCCGCGTCGGTACGCGGCACCGATTCGCCGATCCGGCCCCTCTGTTCAATCGTCGCGAGCGTGCTCACGGGCGCCACGATACGACCAGGTCTCGGTGGTGGTCAGGACTTGAGGTTGCCAAGCAACGTTCGCCACTTTGCGCTCGCGGCGATCTCCTCCAAGTCTTCGGGCGAGTCGACGTCGCGGGGATCGCCGACGTCGTCGCAGTCGACGAGAGTCACGAGCGAGGGGTCCCGCTGGAGAATCTTTTTCGCGCCGCGGTCTCCGTCCACCGAGGAGCGGACCTCGGCCCAACGTCCTCGGTCGATCAGCGCCGGGCTGACGGCCTCGCCCCCGAAGGTCGCGAGCACGGACTTCCCTTCGGCCCGCCACGCCGCGATGAGTCGAGCGACCAGCGCCGGAGTGACGAGCGGTTGATCGACGTGGAGCACAATCGCCCCACGAGCGTCCGCTCGTTCGGCCGCCTCGAGCCCGACAAACAACGAACTCGCGAGCCCGCTCGGCCACGCCTCATTCAGCACGACTTCGGCGCCCGAAAGATCACACTCGCGCACCACGTCGTCGGCGCCGGCCCCGAGCACGACGACCACCGGTCGGCACCCGCCCTCTCGCAGCACCGACACCGCGCGCTCGACGAGCGGAACGTCCGACAACCTTGCGAGGGCCTTCGGGCCGCCGAAACGCCTCCCCTCGCCGGCGGCGAGGACGATCCCGGCCGTGTCCCCGCTCACCGCGAGACTCGACGGTGAATCGGACCATCGAGGCGCGACAGCGGCGACACGTCGTCCACGCCGCCGCGCGCGGCGATGATCTCCGCGCAGATCGAGATCGCCGTCTCTTCTGTCGTGTGCGCGTCGATGTCGAGCCCCATCGGGGCTCGGATCCGCTCGATCTGCGCGTCGCCGAGCCCCGCTTCGCGCAGGCGCTCGGCACGATCAGTGGTCGTGCGCCGCGACCCCATCGCGCCGATGTACCCGGACTTCGTCCGCACCGCCGCGGCGAGAGCTGGGACGTCGAACTTCGGGTCGTGGGTCAACACGCAGATCGCGTCGCGTGTCCCGAGCGACTCGCCGATCGAATCGAGGTAACGGTTAGGCCAGTCGACGACGATTTCGTCGGCCATCGGAAAGCGCGTCGTCGTCGCGAAGACCGGGCGCGGATCGCACACCGTGACGCGATAGCCGAGGATCTTGCCAACCCGGGCGAGCGCCCTCGAAAAGTCGACCGCACCGCAGATCACCATGCGGGCGGGAGCGATGTACGACTCGATGTAGACCGCGACTTCTTCGCGCCTCGCTTCGCCATGCGCGCCGTACCGGCGAAGGGAACTCACCCCGGAGGCGAGATGACCGATCGAATCCCTCGCGACCGACCGGTCGAGCTCCGAGTTGCCGAGCGAGCCGATCGAGCTCCCGTCCGCGAGCACGAGCATCGCGGAGCCAGAGATCACCTCGTCTGTGGATGGCCGGCGATCCACGGTCGAAAGTCCGCCGTCGTCTGTCTCGACGACGTCCCCCACGAGCCCGCTTTCGACGACGCTCGCCAGCGCGACAGGCTCTTCTTCCAGCAGCTTCGCGCGCAACGCGTCGAAAATCGCCCCTACCATTCGAGCGGCTCGACGAAGACGTGCACGGTTCCCCCGCAGGTGAGGCCGACTGCGAACGCCTCCTCATCGGAGTACCCGAAAGTGCACAGGCGTGCCGTCCCGGACTCAAGCACCTCAAGTGCCGCCGTCACGACGACTCCTTCGACACACCCGCCGGAAATCGACCCCGCGACTTCCCCGTCCGCGGAAACCGCCATCGCCGCGCCAGGACCACGAGGCGCGGAACCTTCGACGCCGACGACGCGTGCGAGCGCCACCGATTTGCCCGACGCCCGCCAGCGCTCAATGTCTTCGAGAACCTCGCGCATTAATCACACCGTAATTTTCTGCCCTACGGGCAACAAGATCGATCCGGGCCCCGACATCGACTCTTACGGAGGGTAGGCGTCTGAATTCGAGCGTTGTACCACCTGGTGTGGTGCCAAAGCTTTCGGCTGCGCTGCTCGTCGTTCTCGGCGTCTGGTCCGCGCTCTTCGCCAGGAGCGTGAGCTCGAGCTACGCCGCGTCGTGCTCGAGCCGGTTGCGGCGGGATAGCGCGAGCTCCGCTGCTTCCTCGAGACGAAGCGATGCCCCTCGAGAAAAAAGAGCAGCCGCGCGTTCGTCGCCGAATTTCGAGCGAAGCTCGGCGAGGAGTTGCTCGAAGCGTCGGCCCTCGCCTCCTCCCGTCCAGAGTTCGCCAACTCTTTCGATGAGTCCCTGGGCTGCTCCGAGGACGACCGCGGCGCGTTCGAAGTCGCCAAAGTCGGACGCCATCCACGCGCCTAAAAACAAAAAGTAGGAACAGTCCCGAAGGTCTCCGCTGCGCCGAGCGGTGCGCAGCCCGCGTTCGATGCGCGAGAACGCTCCGGCGGCGTCGCCCTCGTCGAGGAGCAGCCAGGCGAAATTTTCGTCCATCGTCGCGCCAGTCGAACTCGACAGTTCGAGCTCGAAGCGTTCGGCCTGTTCGAGCCGAGTCCGAGCCGCCTTCAGGTCACCTCGGTCATGCGCGACCACGGACGAGTTCATCCAGGAGATCATTCGTCCGATGAGCGACCCAGTCCGCTCGCAGACCGCGATGCACTCGGCGTAGATCGCCTCGGCGCGCACAATGTCGCCCCCGTGCCCCGCCGCGAGTGCCTCGGCGACAAGCGACTGCTCGAGCTCGATCCCGATTCCGATCCGACGCGCACGCTCGACTGCCTCCTCGGCGAATTCCCGACCGAGCTCGTGATTACCAGAGAACACGTGTGCGATCGCACTGATTACGAGCGCGCGAGTGAGCAGGCGTTCGTCATCCAGCCCACGAGCCATCTCGACCGCACGGGTCGACAGTTCGAGGCCGCGGGCAAAGCTTTCGTGCTCCAACGCCAGCGAAACGCTGACCAAGCCCCAGGCGACGAGCAGCGGATCAGCAACGTCGTCGGGTATGTCGAGGACGGGCAGGATGAACTCGTGGATTTCGACGAGTCGCGTTCGCAACCACCAATACAACCCGAGACAAGCAGCAATACGCAGCAGACTGCTCGCGCCATCCGAAGCGGACGCGAAGTATTCGCAGGCGCGGTAGATGTTCGCCTGCTCCGCGTCGAAGACCGCGAACCACGTCGCCTGCCCAGGTCCTTCTATCGGCTGGCGGGCCTTCTCCGCGAGCGCAAGGAAGTACTCGGCGTGACGACGCTGCAGCGTCTCTGCTTCCTCGGCGTCACCGTCGACAAGTCGCTCGACTGCGAACTGCCGAATCGTCTCAAGGAGGCGGTACCGCGGCCGATTCGGTTGGAAGTCGGCAATGACGAGGCTCTTGTCAACGAGAGATCCGAGTCGATCGGTGACGTCGGCTTCGTCCACAGGCCCGCCGACGCACACCGATTCTGCGGCTTCGAGATCAAACCCATCAGAGAACACCGACAGCCTCCGAAGCAGGGTTTGTTCGATCTCATCGAGCAATGAGTACGACCAGTCGACGGTCGCGCGCAGTGTTTGCTGTCGCTCGAGCGCGTTCCGACTTCCCCCCGTCAGCAGGCGGAATCGCTGGTCGAGCCTTCCGACGAGCGTCGACAGCGGAAGCGAACGTAGGCGCGCCGCGGCGAGCTCGATCGCTAGAGGCATCCCGTCGAGACGGCGACAGAGCGTCGCGACGAGGTCGGCCGTGGTCTCATCGAGCTGAATCTCGGCTCCTTGGGCTCGCGACCGTTCGAGAAACAGCTCGATCGCGTCGAAGCCTTGAAAGGCCGATGAGGACAGCGACGCAGCGTCGTCTCCGGGTGCAGGCAGTGACAGCGAAGGCACGCGATAGACGTGTTCCCCCGCGATGCCGAGGGGCTCCCGGCTTGTGACGAGGAGATGAACGCTCGGACACGAATTCAGAATCGCGTCCGCGAACTCGGCACTGCCTCGAATCAAGTGTTCGCAATTGTCGAGGACGATCAGCACCCGCAATCCGGACAGCACCTCGACCAAACTGTCGAGACCCGGCCTGCCCGGACGGATAGTGATGCCGAGCGTCGACGCGACGGCGTCGACGATGGCGTTCTCTTCGCTCAACGCCGCGAGCTCGACGAGCCAGACCCCGTCGCCCGATCCGTCGAGCAGCTCCGCAGCGACTTGCAGGGCGAGTCGAGTCTTTCCTGAACCGCCCGCGCCGGTCAGTGTGACGAGTCGCTCCGATTCGGCAAGGGATCGAACGTGTTCGATCTCTTCGCGACGGCCGACGAAACGCGCGGCGAACGCGGGGAGATTGTTCGCAAGTTCGGGATTGTCGAGCGACCGAAGTGGTGGAAATTCGCGCTCGAGGCCATAGAACTCGATTTGGAAAACGCGCTCTGGTCGGATGAGATCCTTCAGTCGGTGTTCACCAAGGTCTCGGAGCAAGAACGTCGTCGAGTCCGAGTCGCGAAGTAACCCGGCGGCGAGTTCAGAAGCGATGACCTGGCCGCCGTGCGCCACCGATTCCAAGCGAGCGGCGCGGTTCACCGCCGGACCGAAGTAGTCACCGTGTCGTTCCTCGCAAGCGCCGGTGTGGATCGCCATGCGAACGTCGATCGAAATTGGCTCCGGCCAGTCCTCCGATGACACCTTCTTCTGCGCCGTCTCGGCGGCGGCAGCCGCGCTCGGCGCGGTGGCGAAGGCGGCGCAAAAAGCGTCACCGACGGTTTTAAATACGAATCCGCCCTGCTCCTCGATCGACGTGCGCAGGATCGCGTCGTGTCGTTGTAACGACATTTCCATCTGTTCGCGGTGGCGCTCCCAAAGCGCTGTCGATCCGACGATGTCGGTAAAGAGCAGTGTCACCGTTCCACTCGGCCGCTTCGTCTGCAGAGGGTCCACCCCGTCGAGTTTTGTTCGTCCGGAGCCTCTCTCGCTCACTTCGCGCCGTCGGGCCCCGTGTTCGCATGCTGATCCCGCGGCTGATCAGATTGCACGCCGTGCAACAGAAGGTGGATCGCGTCGAGGAACTCCTTCGCCTTGCCCGTTCCGCGACGGGATTCTTCCCGGAGGAGGAAGCGGCGGCGCTCTATCGCCTCGCAAGGCGGGCGGTGAACATCGGGCCGATCGTCGAAATCGGCGCCTACCTCGGACGTTCCACGTTGTTCCTGGCTGCCGCGGCGGCGGCGGAACGCCGCGGCGTGGTCTTCAGCGTGGACCACCATCGCGGCTCAGAGGAGATGCAGCAAGGCTGGCCCGATCACGACCCTTCGCTCGTCGACCCCCTTTCCGGAAAGATGGACTCGCTTGCACGTTTTCGCGCCGCGATAAAAGGTGCCCGTGCCCAAGATCTCGTCATCACCGTGGTCGGCAACTCGGCGCGCGTCGCATCATCGTGGAGTTCGCCGGCGGGACTCGTGTTCATTGACGGTGGTCACGGCGAAGACGTCTGCTGGGCCGACTACCAAGGGTGGGCACCCCACGTCGCTCCATCGGGCTTCTTGGCGTTCCACGACGTTTTCCCGGATCCCGAAGACGGTGGTCGGCCGCCGTTCGAGTGCTTCGAGGACGCCGTCTGTAGCGGACGCTTTCTCGAGGACGTCGAAGCGGGAAACGGGAGTCTGCGGGTCGTCCTCAGGCCGCCGATCCGGTAAGCGGGCTGAAGATCTGCGTGCTCGGCCCGCCTGAGAGGACGTCGGCGGCGAGGATCATCGCCGCGGCGGAATACGTGGTCCGCTCGTCGCGGGGATATTCCGAGCACCGTGGTGGGACGACACCCGTCCGGTACGCGCCATCGCCAGCACGTAAGCCCTGTGCGACAGCCAAGATCCGTCGGGCGCGGGCATCCATCCCGGCGCGAGCGAACGCGACCGCGCACTCCGCGGACTCGGCGGAGGTGACCCATGCTCCATCCGCGCGACACCTCACGCCGTGGGCGGGATCGAAGAATCGCTCGAGGCTTCCCTCGAGACGCCGGCAGGCGCGATCGGGCTCCAGCACGCCGCAAAGAACTGGGTAGTACCAATCCATCGCGAAGACAGACTTGTCGAGAAACGTGGACTCGCGAACGGCCACCGACTCGGCGATCGCACGAGCAGCGCGCAGCCAACGCTCGCGTTGCTCACCGAGCGCGAACGCGAGCGCGACGCCGCAACGAAGGCTCATCACCACGGACGCGCTGGCTGCAAAGAGGCTGTCCTTGGATCTCGTGCCACCGGGCCCGATCGACCACGGAAGCATCCCTCGGTCGTCTACGAAGCGGACCACGAAGTCGAGCGCACGATCGACGGTCGCGAACATCGACCTCGTGAACGATTCATCGCCGGTGGCGAGGTGATAGAGGTGAAGGCCGGTCGCGAGGTACGCGGTGGCGTTCGTGTCCGTGTGAACTTCGAGCACCGACCCGTCCTCGGCGTACGCGGCGAACCACGACCCGTTCTCTAGCTGGTGAACATCGAGCCACTCGAACGCCCGTCGCGCCGCGTCGATCTCTCCTGACACGGTGAGCGCCATAGCCGCCTCGACGTGGTTCCAGGGATCGAGCCTGCCGCCCCGGTACCACGGGATCGCTCCATCGGCGCGCTGCACCGCGAGGATCGTCGAGGCCGTCTCGTCGAGGTCGACCGAGCACCCGACATCGGGCGCGATCGCGCTCACTGCGGCCGCTCCGCGTAGACGACGAGGCTCTTTCCGATCAGCGGATTGAGGACCCACTCCAGATAGCGGGTGAGTCGGGGCCGGCGAATGATGTCCCACACCAACAGCCGGTGGTAGGCGCGCACGACGGGATGGTCCTCCCGATCGACACCGACGACGCAGCGCAGCAACCAGTACGGCGAGTGGAGCGCGTGCTCGTGGTGGCTCCCGAGAACGCGGAGTCCCACTCCTCGTAACAGCCTGAGGAGGTCGCGGCGCCGGTAGATGCGGATGTGTCCCCCCTCGACCCCGTGATACGCGCTGGAGACTGCCCAGTTAGCGCGCTCGGGGCCAGCGCGCGGGACCGTAACCGCGACGAGCCCGCCGGGCCGGACGATGCGCGCAACCTCCCGCATCGCCTGGGCATCGTCGCTCAGGTGTTCAAACACCTCGGAGGCGAAGACGCGATCAAACGACGATGAGGCAAACGGGAGCCGCCCGATGTCGGCGACGACCGCGGCGCGCACAACGGAGCGGTCGATCTCGCCCGCTTCGTCCATCGCAGCCGTCATTTCGATGACGGAGTCGATTTCTGCCCGGCTCCTGTCGAGCGCGACGACATCTGCGCCGCGCTTTAGCGCAGCGAAGCTGTGGCGCCCCGAACCGCATCCGAGATCGAGGACACGCAATCCCTTGTCTATCTGCGCACGGTCGAGATCGATCGTCAGCACGAACGTTCGCCGATCACGCCGCGGTATTGCTCGAGCGTGGCCCGTGCGACCCGGTCCCACGAATACCGCTCCGTCGCGCGGGCTCGCCCCGATGCGCCGAGTCGCGCCGCGAGTTCTTCGTCTGCAAGTACCTCGGCGATCGCCACGGCCAGCTCGCCCGGGTCGGCCGGGTCGACGACTAGCGCCGCGTCGCGTTCGTCGCCGACGACCTCCGGCAACGCGCCGGCGGCGGTGACGACGAGGGGGACCGCGCACGACATCGCCTCAATCGCCGGCAGGGAAAAGCCCTCGTAGAGTGAGGGGACGACGGCGACTTGGGCTTGCGCGTACCGTCGCACGATCTCCTCGTCTGTTTCTCCACCGACGAATACGACGTGGGCACGAAGATCGAAGCGTTCGATCGCCCGATCCACCGCGCTTCCGTCGCGCAACGAACCCACGACAACGAGGTGCGCGTCTTCGCGCTCGGTCCGCAGCTTCGCCAGCGCCTCGATCAAATAGCAGAGGCCCTTCAATGGGACATCCGCGCTCGCCGTCGTCATGATCCGACCGGGAGCCCTCTTCTCTGCGGCGATCGGGCGCCAGAGCTCCGGATCGACGCCGAGCGGCACGACGGCGACCCGCGACGCGTCGACACCCATCTCCGAAACGACGTCGTCGCGCGCTGACTCTGAGACGGTGATGACGCGGTCGAGACGACGTGCGACGCGGGACTGCATCTTCGCGAACCCGTACCAGCGCCTCAGCACGAGCCGACGAAGAGGACCGCTGGCGTGTTTGAGGTCGAGGGCCTTGTCGATCGTCACCGGATGGTGCACCGAGGCGAGCACCGGCCAACCCCCGAAGACGAGATCGAGCAGGCCGGTGCCGAGGCCGTGGTTGTCATGGACGAGGTCGAAGTCACCGCGTCGCGCGAAAAGCGCCTCGGCCGCGCGCCAGAGAACGCGCGAGGCTCCCCGAAGCCGCCGCTCCACATCGTCGCCACCTCGGTGAAGTCGGCGAGCGAGCCGATCTCGCGCATCTTCGGCCGTCGGAAGGGGTCGGCGTCGCGATACAGATCGAGGCTCGGAACGCGCTCCAAGTCCACGCCAGGCTCGAGCTCGGGATAGGGCTGACCGGAAAAGACCGTGACGGAATGTCCCGCCCGAACGAGGGCGCGAGACAAATGGCGCGCGTAGACGCCCTGTCCCCCACAGCGCGGGTTTCCCCGGTAGCACAACAACGCGATCCTGAGTGCACCCGGGTCTCGAGCACCCCGACGGCGCGCTTCTTCAAGCTCGTGCACCAGATGATCCTCACCGCTTCGCCGCTTCGCGGCAAGCGGCACGGCCCTTCCACGATGCACGACGGCCTCGTTCGCGCGCCGACAGGAAACCCGTCCGCCGCACCGATGTCGGACGACGGGAGCGAGATCAGTGCGTTCCGACGCCGATCTGGACGGCGCGAACGGCAAGGAGGACGACCGCGATTACGAGGTAGACGCGCAACGCGAGCATCGACCACTTCCGCCCACGCGACCACACAGGACGCTCCAACAGCGTGAGCGGCGGCATGCGCCACCCTTCACGGTGCGCCCGGGCGAGGCGGTCTTCCTCAGTGACTACACGCTGTCCGTGCAGTCGCCAACCGACGATCGTCGCGAACACACCGCCGCCGACGAGCACGACCCCGAGCAAACTCATGACCAAGTCGATGTTGATGCTCGGGAACAAAGTCGTCGCCATCAAGATCAATGACAGCGCGATCAGCACCGAGACGATCAAGCCGGCAACGATGTTCAGCCACAGCCGATTCACCCACGGACCGAGCACCTCTTTGTCGTTGCACAACAACAGCAAAAAGACGGTGGCACTCGGCAACAAGACGCCGGCGAGAGCCTGGACCGAGGTCGTGATGAGGCCGAGCGGCGCGTGCGGGATCAACACAAAGCCCGCGGCGAGAGCGACAAGGCCGAAAAAGGTCGCGTAGAAGGTCTTCGCGTCAGAGACGCGCCGGTGCAATGAGTGTTTCATCGAGAAGACGTCTCCGAACGCGTACGACGTGGAAAGCGTGACCGCGGCGGCGCCGATGATCGACGCGTTCAGCAACACGATCGCGTAGAGCGTCCCCGCCGAATTGCCGAGCACACGTTCGAGCGCGTGCGCGACCCCCGCGGCGTTCGTGAAGTGGCCCGCGTACTTGGTGTGCGCGAAGGCGAAACCGGCGGTGGCAACGATCAGCACCGCCCCGACGACCGTGACAACCGACCCGATCGCGGTGTCGGCACGCTCGTAATTGATCCACCGCGGAGTGATCCGCTTGTCGACGATGTTCGACTGCTGGAAGAAAAGCTGCCACGGCGCGACGGTCGTGCCGACGATGGCGATGATGAGAAGCACCGCGGTCGAGGTCACCCCACCTTTGATGCCGGGGATGAACAGGCCGTGCGCAACCGGTCCAGGATGTGGGTGGGAGAAGATGACGAGCGGGATAACCAAGAAGTTCGCGACGACGAAGAGAAGCATGAATCGCTCCCAACGCTTAAAGCTCCCGGTGGCGGTCATCCCCATCAGCACGAGCGCTGTGATCGGGACCGAGACGTCGGCCGAGATCCCGAAGTATCCGAGAGCGAGACCGACGCCGATGAACTCCGTCATGATCGTGAGGAAGTTCAAAATGAATAGGTCGCCGACACTAAAGGCGCCCCAGAACTTGCCGAAACGCTCGTTGATGAGACGCGCGTGGCCGACACCGGTGACAGCGCCGAGGCGGACGACCATCTCCTGGTTGACCATGAGGACGGGAACGAGGAGCGGCAGTACCCAGAGAAGCGACAGCCCGTAGTTCTGCCCCGCCTGGGAGTAGGTCGCGACGCCACCCGCGTCGTTGTCGCCGACCATCACGATCAGCCCCGGCCCGATGATCGCGAGCAGCGTGAGCAGTCGCGCGCCCCACCCCCGGCGGGCGCCGGTGTCTTCGACCTTGATCGTCCCGAGAGCACCTTGGATGTCCCCGAGATGTGCCTCGTCCAAGACCGCGGTCTCTCCCGCCGCGGTCGCATGGTCCTTTACGGCCATGCCCGTCGACCTCCCGTCGTGTCGGACGTCACGCTTGCAGTGGTGCGCGCACGCCCGAGGAGGCCAACCCGGTCGCCCGAGCCGCTACATCTTCCGAGGCGTGCGCCGTCGTCGTTCAGACGAACTTGAACCGGCGCTCAGCGGTGCTCCTTCATCAGGCCCAAAGGGAGCCGCCCACGGGGTGGCGTCCGAATGGGCACGGACCGCCGTGGCTAGCGCCTCGGCGCACCCCTCTCGTCAGAGCTTTGGCGCCCGCCGCCGTAGGCAGAGCCAGCCACTTCGGGCCATCCCTTGTGCCGGGAAGGCCTGTCCTGACCCGGAGTGTCTTTCGACAGGTGGGATCAGTGGCTTGTGTGCGGCGAGCCGCCTCACCGAACGAGGTGCGGCAACTTGCACGCCGAGTTTACCGGCGGCGACGTCGCAGGCTCAAAAGGCGTCAGTTGCTCGGGCAGACCGTGTTCGGGCGCGGAACCTTGGTCGTCGCGAAATAGTTGTTGACGTCGGCGCGGATACACGATGAGAAGAAGTAGGCGGTGTGGCCGCTGCCGTTGCGTGTCAACAACTCGGCGTTGTCGAGCTGGTGGGCGACCGCCTTCGCCCACACGTACGGGGTCGCCGGGTCGTCGGTCGAGCCGACGACGAGGATCTTCGGGGTACCGGGAGCGTGGATCGCCTGAGGCTCGCCCGCCGCGGCGAACGGCCAGTACGCGCAAACGAGGCCTCCCCACGCGATCGCCGCGCCGAAGTCCGGGGCTGTCTTTTGCATCGTGGTTGCGAGGTTTTCGTAGAACGACGTGGCGCGCGGCGAGGGAGAGTCGACGCAGTTGATCGCGACGTTCGCCGCTTCTTCATTCGACCAGGTTCCGTTCGGCTGCAGCCCGAGGTAAGAGAACGCCAGCGCGAGTAAGAGCGAACCGTCACCTTTCAGCGTCTCGTTGATCGCCTGGCCGAGATACGGCCAATAGCTCTTGGAGTACAACGTTTGGATCACCCCGATGTACGCGTCGCCCCACGTAACTTTCTGCGTCCCGCCGAACTGGGACTTCAAATACGCCTTCTCGGTGGTTCCGGACTCAAAGCGCGACCACAAGGAGTCGTAGGCCTGCTTCGCTCCCTGGGGAAGCAGCTTGTGACACGAAGAGTTCGCATCGCACCAAGAGAAGAAGGCGTGCAGGTCTCCCTCGAAGCCATTTGCTTGCTCGCGGCTCGATCCGACGAGGCCGAGCGCTGGGTTGATCACTCCGTCGAGGACCATTGCGCGAACGTGGGTCGGGTACTTCTGCGCGTAAAGCTCACCGAGGTAAGTGCCGTACGAGAAGCCGATGTAGTTGAGCTTCGGCTGCCCGAGATCGGCGCGCAGCGTGTCGAGGTCCTCGATCGTCACGCGCGTCCCCACGTTCTGCAATAACAATCTCGGGGTGTTGCGCTCGCACTCGCGGACGTAGGACTTCGTTTCCTGTACGACTTGGTTGAGCTGCCCCTTGGTTACCGGCGCCGGGATCAGTCGCGCATACGCGCGCATCTGCGCGGGATTGTCACAAGTGACCGCCGGCGTGCTCGCGCCGATGCCGCGGGGGTCCCAGCTCAAGAGGTTGAACTGCGAGCGCAGCGCAACGAATGAGGAGGGGCTCTGCTCCAAGAACTGCACGCCAGAGCCGCCAGGACCGCCGGGGTTCATGAAGATGTCACCCTTCGGGTGCGCGCTCGTGGACGGCAACATCACGACAGCGAGGTCGACGGTTCCCTCGCTCGGATGTCCGTAGACGAGGGGAACGGGAACCTTCGCGCAACGGAAGTTCTTGTATCCCGGACACGTCGTCCAGCTGACACTCACGTGCGCGACGGCTCGACGCGGTGACGTCGCTCCCCCGGCGCTGCTACCGAGGGCGACTCCCGTCAGCGCGCCGGCGTATAAAAGGAACGGGGCAAAGATTCGAAACGCGCGCATGGTCTCTTTCGGGCGTAGGCAGGTTCGGGTTCTCGACCCGGCGGGGTCATCGTAGGTGAGTGACGGAGCGCCTGGCGCCTCGCGCGTTCCAGTCACTCCTCGGCCGCGGTCATCCCGAAGTCCCGGCGCCAGCCGGTCGGCAACAGCAGTTCCAACACGTCGTCGACGGTGATGACCCCGAGCATCGTGTGGTCGTCGTCGACGACCGGCGCCGCCGACAAGTTGAAGTCAGACATCTTGCGGACGATCCCATGAATGTCGGCGTCGGCGCGGACGGTGACGGGATCTTTCTCCGAGATCGCGGAGAGACGTTTGTCGGGGGGTGACTTCAACAACTTCACGACGGACACCGTGCCCGAGAGGTGGCCCTCGTCGTCCGCTACGTACACCGTGGCGAGCGCTTCGGGCGCGATCTCGGACTTGCGCACCGCCTCGAGTGCGTCGGCGACCGTCGTCTCTCCGGCAAGCGACAGAAAGTCGGGGTTCATCAGGCCGCCGCCGGTTTCGGGATTATACGAGAGCAGCCTCCGCACCTTCGCCTTCTGTCGCGCCGGCAACGCTTCCAGCACCGCGAGCCGGCGGTCCTGGTCGAGATCGGCGATCAAGTCGGCCGCGTCGTCAGGCGCCATCGTCGCGAGGACCCGCGCTGCGTCGGAGTTCGAGCGCGACGCGAGGAACTCGCGCTGGTGGTCCGGGTCGAGCTCCTCGAAGACGTCCGCTTCGAGCTCTCGGTCGAGGCTCACCGCTTCGATGATCTCCTCGCCCTCATCATGCGAGGCGGCTTCGACGAGGTCGGCGATCTGCGCAGGGCGGAGCTTCGACAACTTTCGGTACGGGATGCGCATGCGCGCCGTTGGCACGTGGGCGACGAACGGTTCGATCTGACTCCAGTCGACGATCTTTCCCATCGAGATGTGCTTGGCGAACGTCCGTGGCAGCGCCCGTCGCAGTGCTGCGCGCGTCGAAGGATCGACGCCGACGACCTGCCACTCACCGTCCACTTGCGCGAGCTCGATGTCGTTCGCACGGATCAGGTGGGCGCGGATGAGATGAATGAGGTGCCGGGAGCTCAGGTCGCGCGTCAACAACAGCTCGCCGGGCCGGCGCTCGAAGGGGCCGAGGTCGGAGGTCTCTCCACTGAGGCGGACGTGATCGGGCTGCAGCTCCGCGACCCGAACGATCGGGACAAACAGGTCGCGGTGGCCGATGCGCGCGACGAGGCCCATGATCGGGGGATGCGGCTTGCCGTCGAGGCGGGCGATCAGATCGTCGACGCGCCCGACCTTCTCGCCACGCCCGTCGATGACGGGCGCGCGAACCACCGACGAGAGGTGGACGAACTCAGCCAACGTCCCACGTACCTGCGGGACATCGCGGCCTCGCCACGCCACGAAGTGTACTGGGGAGGTTCACGGAGTCGACTGGGCGTGAGGCGAACGAACAAATGTAGAGAGGCCGAGTCAGAACTCGGTCATCGCGAGCACCGACTTTTGGAACTCGGCGAACTCGGGCGACATCGTGATCGGCAACAGCGCCATCAGCTTCGCGACGTCACCGTCGACTTGGATCTTGCCCTGCATGAACGCCGCGTTCGCGTCGAGGTCGCCTTTTTGGATCGCCATCGCATCCTCGTAGGCCTCGGTCAAAGTGACCTCGGCGTCCACCAGTTCGCCCAATCGGTTCTCGAGCAGCTTCCCGTCCTCGATGATCCAGTAGTACTTCACCTCGCCCTCGGGAGAGCCGGTGAGGACGTACTGCAGCCGCGCGGTCGCGCCGGGTCGTTCCGGCTGGGACTCCGCAAGCTCTGTGCTCTCGTCGAGCCACTCCTGGGTGAGCCACTTCGGCACGATCGCCTCCTTCGCGTCGCGCCGTTTTAGTTCGCCGCCGCGCCCTCGCGCTCACGCACGCCCGCGAACAGGTCGTCCTCGGGGTCGATCGGCCCGACCAAGTTGCGGGCCAGCACGTACGCGTCGGTGCGCCACACCTGGCGGTCGACCGAGTCGGGCAAGCCGAACCAGAACAGCGAGTCCGGGTCGATCTGGGTCGCGTGCGCGACGAGACCCGCCCGGCGCTGCTCGTAGTAATCCGAGACGTCGATGATCGCGGTCGGCGAGTAGTCGGGGAAGTCGGCCGGCGGGCCGTCTTTGAACCACTCCGCGTACGGCGACTCCATTCCTAGTTCCAAGAACTTCTCGTGGCGCAGCACCATCGGCTCCATCTGCCAGACCGTGTAATAGAGCTTGAGCGGCTGGTACGGCTCTCCTGCCTCGGGATACGCCTCTTTGTCCCCCGCCTTGTCGAAGGCGATCAGCGAGATGTCGTGGACACGCAAGTGATCGGGGTGCGGGTAGAAGTTCTGCTCGTCGGGGTAGGTGACGACGACCTGGGGTCGGTAAGTGCGGATCGCTCGGACAAGACCTCCCGCGGCCTCTTCGATCGGCGCCCGCCACAACGAGCGCGGGTTCGAGTTCGCCTCTGATTCGGGCATCCCTGAGTCGCGGTAGCCGAGCAGGACGACCTTGTCGTAGCCGATCGCCCGCGCCGCGTCGTCGAGTTCGCGCCGGCGGATCTCGGCGATGTTCTGACGCACCTCGTCGGTGTCGAGGGCGGGGTTCAAGATCTCGCCCTCCTCGCCGCCGGTCGCGGTGACGAGCACGGTGTGCACGCCTTCTGCGTGATAGCGCGCGATCGTGCCGGCGCCCTTCGACGCCTCGTCGTCGGGGTGGGCGTGGATCGCCAGTAGGCAGAGTGCCTCGCTCATCGATCGGTGACACTAACGGCACGTCGCGCGCCCGCTTCTCAGGTCTTTGCCAGTTGGACGTCCGAATTGGAGACGTATGCTCCATTACGCCACGTCAGCGACGCGGCAACGCGCAGGAGTACCCGGCGACAAGGAGCAGTGCATGAGCGTGATGAAGCGCCTGAGCGGCGTAGTCCAAGCGAAGGCGAACAAGATGCTCGACCGCGTCGAGGACCCCCGCGACACGCTCGACCTCTCGTACGAAAAGCAGCTCGAGCAGCTCCAGCAGGTCCGCAAGGGCCTCGCCGACATCGCGACCGCGCGCAAGCGCATCGAGCTGCAGGCCACGCAGCTGAAGCAGAACGCCGACAAGCTGCAGGACCAGGCAAAGACCGCCCTCGCCCAGAACAACGAGGACCTCGCCCGAGAGGCGCTGTCCCGGCGGGCCTCGATCGCCACCCAGCTCGAGCAGATGAAGACCCAGCACGACCAGCTCGTCGCGCAGCAGGACAAGCTCACGTTGACGAGCCAGCAACTCGAGGCGCGCGTCTCGACGTTCCGCACGCAGAAAGAGACGCTGAAGGCGAGCTACACCGCCGCCGAGGCACAGACAAAGATCGGCGAGGCGGTGGCGGGGATCTCCGAGTCGATGGGCGACACCGGTCTCGCCATGCAGCGCGCCCAGGACAAGATCGAGTCGATGCAGGCCCGCGCCGGGGCGATGGACGAGCTGTTGTCCTCCGGCGCGCTCACCGATCTGACGGGGAGCTCGGACCCGATCCAAAGCCAGCTCGACAAGGCGTCGCAGGACAACCAAGTCGACTCAGAGCTCGCCAAGCTGAAGGGACAGATTGCGAGCCCCCAGCCGGCGGGTGAGATCGGCGCGGCTGAGCCCCAGGATGCGGAGGTCGTCGGAGAGGTCGAGGCGCCGACCGCAGCCGCAGCCTCCTCATCGGACGACCCGTTCAGCCTCGACGACGGGAAGACTTCGTGATCGTCCGTATCCTCGAAGATGGCCAGTACGAAGTCGCCGACAAGGCGGCGGCTGGCCTGAGCGAGATCGACGGACGCCTGGCAAAGGCGATCGACGCCGGCGACGAGGCTGCCTTCGAAAGCGAGCTCGAGGCGCTGATCGACGCGGTGCATCGATCCGGTGAGCAGCTCGAGTCGGACGACTTCCGGCCCTCTGATCTCGCGGTCCCCGCCGCGGGATCGACGCTCAAAGAGGTGCAGGCGCTGCTTTCGTCGGACGGGACGGACAAGGACTGAAGATGGCAATACGAACCAAGTACCCCCAAGATCGCGGTCTCACCGCGCGCATGTTGACGACGGTCTTCTTGCTCGGCCTGCTCTACGCGGTGTTCGTCACCGCTCTCGTGCTCGCCCACGTGCAGCTCGGCTTCATCATCGTCATCGGGCTCGCGATCTTGTTCGTCCAGTACTTCTACTCGGACAAGATCGCCCTTTATTCGATGGGCGGGAAGATCGTCACCCGTGAGCAGCAACCGCAGCTGCACGCGATCGTCGACCGGCTGTGTGCGATGGCGAACATGCCAAAGCCGCAAGTCGCGCTGTCCCAGTCCGACATCCCGAACGCGTTCGCCACCGGTCGCAACCAGAAGCACGCTGTGGTCTGCGCGACAACGGGACTCTTGCGCCGACTGAACGAGCCCGAGGTCGAAGCCGTGTTGTCGCACGAGCTCTCCCACGTCGCGCACCGTGACGTCGCCGTGATGACGATCGCGAGCTTCCTCGGCATCCTTTCCGGCCTCTTGGTACGGATGTTGATGTTCGCAGGGCTCTTCGGCGGTATGGGCGGCCGTGGACGCCGCGGGGGCTTCGGCGGACAGGGTGGGGGTCAGGTCGCGCTCGTCGAGCTCGGCGCGATCGTGTTCTCGGCGATCATCTACGCGATCAGCTTCATCCTGATCCGGACGCTGTCGCGCTATCGCGAGCTTGCCGCCGACCGCTCCGGGGCGATCCTGATCGGCCAGCCAGCGCTGTTGGCACAGGCGCTCGTGAAGGTGAGCGGTGAGATGTCCCGCATCCCGACCCAAGACCTGCGCGCGGCAGAGCACTTCAACGCGTTCTTCTTCGCCCCCGCGATTGCACCCGGTGCGAGCCTCTCCTCGCTGTTCGCGACGCACCCGTCGCTGCAAAAGCGCCTCGACCAGCTGGCGAAGCTCGACGCCGAGATGCACCGCGGCGTCGCCGCATCCTGATCTCCTAGCAACGCACGGATGGGGATCCTCGACGCACTCTTAGGTCGCTCGAAACCCGCGCAGGCGAACCTCGACAAACTCTTCGGGCTGCCCGGGGCGAGGATCACCCTCGAGGCCTCCGAGGGTCTCGAGCCGACCGGACAAGCGGGCGTGTGCTTCAAACCCGCCTCCGGCCAAGCATTCGCGGCCACAGAGCAGGAGTTCACCCAGCTCTTGAACCTCGGCAACGAGACGGGCGCGCACATGGCGGAGAGCTCCGACGAGTACGGATACCGCTGGGTAGTGATCTCCGCGGCCGACTTCGACTCGCTCGTCACCCGCGTCCACATGACGAACTCGACGCTGCAGGAGAACGGGTACGGCCCACAGCTTCTCTGTTCGGTGTTCGGCTTCCGCCCAAAACAGGACGGGTCGTCGACCTCACCGCCCTCGACGTACCTCGTCTACCTCTACAAGCGCGGCACCTTCTACCCGTTCGTGCCAAAGGGCAAGGAACATCGCGACAACGAAGCCGAGCTTCGACTGAAAAACGAGCTGAAAGAGGACCTCGCGATCGAGCCCGACTTGAGCCGGTGGTTCCCGATCTGGAGCCTCCCCGTTCACTGACGGAGCGCTTCCGGATCAGTCGAAGGGCGGATTCTCCGAGAAGGGATCCCACGCAACCGGGGCCGTCGCGAGGTACTCGAGGATCGCCCCGACGATTCGCTCTTGAGAAGCGGCGATCGATCCTCCGTTTTCCAATGTGAGCGCCGCGACGATCGCAGACGGCCCGTCGGCCTCCCAGACGAGGCCACCTGGCGCGAGATCGCCGAGCGACGCGGCAAGAGGCGCGAGGTCCCGGCGCTTCGGCAAGTCGCGCGAGACATAGCGAACCCAGGTCTCGTAGCGGTCGTAGTAGACGAGCTGACCGCCGTCGAGGACGATCATCCGCACCATCGGCGTCGCCGTGTGCAGCGCGAACGGATGGACGCGGAGCACACGGCGACGCGCGACGCTGAAGCGCTCTTGTCCGGGTGCCTCGCGCACGTTCACCACCGCGACGTCGAGGTCGCGATGCTCTTCGATCTCGACGTCTCCCCGCGCAACCGCGTCGATGCTTTTCGTGAGCGCCCGGTCGGGCTCCTCCCACATCGGCGCGAAGCGTTCCGGCTCGTCGACGACCTCGCCGAGATGCGGTACGAGGTCGCCGAACCACCCGTCGGGAGCCGACCAATCAGAAGATGCGGGCGCTTCCCGCCAGGGCGGCGTGGCGCCCTGCTCGATCGCCCCGAAGGTGAAGATCGCTCGCGCCGCGTCGCGATCGGCGACGCCGAAGTCCCCGGCGCGTGCGAAGGCGACCAGGCGGTCGCGCACGCGCAAAGCCTCGTCGGGCTGAGCGAGCACAAACACCGACGCCATGCCGTCTTCGTCGGGATGGTCGATCGTCACGCACTCGGCGTCGGGCGAGGCGGCGCCGGAATCAAGGTAATTGAACGCGATCTCGGCGGAAAGATCGGCCCACAGCTCTCGCGGCGTCGGCGAGTGCGGCCAGTGCGACAAGACGAGCACCGACTCGGGACGGGCCGCGCCGTCGACCATGATGTGCGGCCTGCCGCGCACCGCCCCGAGCGGCACGAAAGGCAGCGGCGCCAGCGTGACCTCGAGCGAGCTCGTCAGGCAACCTCGTCGATCTCTTGTGCGAGGGCGAGGTCCGCTTCTGTGATCCCACCTTCAGAATGCGTGGACAGCCGCAAGGTCACCGTGTTCCATCTGATGTCGATGTCGGGGTGGTGGTTCGCCTCTTCGGCGATGCCGCCGACCGCGTTCACGAAGGCGAGCGCCTCGGCAAAGTCCCCACGCTGGACGGTGCGCACGATCTCCTTGTCGTCGCGCCGCCACTGCGTCGCGGAAAGGGCGGCGTCGACCTGGGCGTCGGGGATTATCGCCACGGGGATGAACCTACTTCTCAGGTGAGGTCGACGACTACCGGGGCATGGTCGGACGGCGGGTCGGCGAACTCGCCCTTCTTCCGCGAATCGCGATCAATGAAGGCCGCCTTCGCCCTCGAAGCGACAGGTTCGGAGGCAAGCACCAGGTCGATGCGCATCCCTTCTCCTTTGTGGAACGCGCCGCCGCGGTAATCCCACCACGAGAACGGTCCCGTCTCATCGGGGTGCAAATCGCGAACGACGTCGGTGAGCCCGAACGCCATCACGTCGTGCAGCGCGTCGCGCTCCGCTGGGGTCACATGTGTCACTCCTTCGAATTGCGAGATGTCGTAGACGTCGCGATCCTCCGGCGCGACGTTGAAGTCGCCGCCGACGACGACGGACTGGTCGGGCGTGCACGTTTCATCGAGCTGGTGTCGCAAGTCCGCCAGCCAGTCGAGCTTGGCCTGAAAAAACGTCGAACCGACCTCGCGTCCATTCGGGACGTAGACCGAGAACGCGCGCACTCCCCCACAGTCGGCGGAGATGACCCGCGATTCGCTCCCCATCTCCGACGTCGGCTGTGAAAGACCGGCCCGCGCGTCGTCGAGGCCGACGCGAGACAAGATCGCGACGCCGTTCCATCTCCCATCCCCGTGGTGCGCCGACGCGTATCCCGCCGACGAGAACGCATCTTCAGGAAACGCGGCGTCCGCGACCTTCGTCTCTTGCAACAAGACGATGTCTGGCTCGTTCTTCGCGAGCCAAGCGACGACTCGCTCCAGTCGCACCTTCAAGGAGTTCACGTTCCAGGTGACGATGCGCATTTCCGATCACCCCTCCGCGAAGACGAAGAACAGTCCGGTCTCGCACGCGATCTCTCCCGACACGCTCGCCACGCCGTACCCGGTACCGGCGCGAGCGGACAGCCGTTCGAGATGCACTTCGAGATCGAGCCGGTCGCCGGGGACGACCTGGCGGCGAAAGCGCGCCTTGTCGATCCCGCCGAAAAGCGGCAGCTTGCCTGCGAAGCGCTCGTCGGCGAGCACCGCGGCCGCTCCGAGCTGGGCAAGCGATTCGACGATCAGCACACCAGGCACCGTGGGACGCCCGGGGAAATGCCCTCGGAAAAAGTCCTCCTCGCCGGTGAGTAACCAGTGACCCTTTGCCCGCTTGCCGGGGTCGAGCTCGTCGATCGCCGAGACGAGCAGGAAAGGCGGGCGATGCGGGATCAGCGCTTCGATCTCTCGAGAAATCGCACTTACTCCTTTTTCTTCCTGCCCTGGGATTTCGCCTGCGCCGTCCGCCGGCGGGGCTGCTGTGCGCGGCGCTTTCGCGCCGCTCCCTCGCCGGACGGACTCGCGCTGACGGCGTGCAACGCGCGCTCCGCGCGCGGCGATCGCCGCGGGCCCGAGGTCTCGTCGGGACCAGCGGCCGCCGCGGGCACCGGTGCCGACCGTTTACGCGGCAGCGCTGACCGCCGTTCCCTCGTCGCAGCGCTCTTTTTCGCCGTCCGCTTCGCCGGATTCGGCTTCGCATCGCGACTGTGGGAGAGCTTCACCGCCGCCGCGACCGTCTCTGCGCTCGGCCGGCCGGAGATCGTGGCCACGCCGGGAAGTGCGACTTCGATGCCGCGTCGGTACGGGTCGAGTGCCGTGACGACGAAGCGCCGGGACTGGCCCTTTTTTAGCGCCTCTCGCGCGCTCTTCGGTGCCGGTTCTCCGAGGCCGGCGAGCGGCACGTAGGCGAGGACGTCGCCGTATCTGACGACGGCTCCGTGGGAAACGAAGCGCTCGACCACCGCGTCTATCTCGTCTCCCGGGTGGTGTTCGGCGACGAAGGCGATGAAAGTCGCCGGTTCGTTCACCGCTCTCGGCGAATCAGACGACGGCGCACGGGCGCTCGACGGCTTCGCCTTCCTCGCGCCGTCCGGAGACACCGCCTCTTTCGTCGCCGAGGCAATCGCCCGCTCCACGTCTTTCTTCGCGCGCTTTGCCTGCGATGTCGCTTTGCGCGTTGTCGGCGCCCGCACGGGGCTGCGGAGCACGAAGATCCAGCCGATCCCGGGCACTCTCGAGGCGCCGATCAAACGGCCCGGCTCAAACAGCCAGGGATGCTCGTGGTGGAACTCCTGGAAAGAGTCGTTCGACAAGACGATGCCGTCCACGCGCTGGGCGATCCGCAACAAGAACGCGTCGCCACGGCCGACCGCGCCCGCCGGCGGGGAGACGAGCTCGCCGTCCTGGACCAGTTGGTCGTAGCGTTCGCGCTCTTCGGCGTCGATGCGGTGGCGGAACGACGCGTCGACGACCACCGTCACCTGGGCGTCGTCCATCTCGCGGCGCAACTCGTCGACGACTTCTTCCAATTGGGCGAGGCTCGGCGTCGTGCGGCCTTCCGTGGCGAGGTTCGAACCGTCGACGACGACGTGGCGGGCGGGCACATGCCAAGTCAACCACCGAAATCGTGCTCCGACGTTTCTCGCCAAAACCCCCAGTCGCGCGGCTTCTCACGCGCCGGAGGATCGACCAGTTGCACGGAATACGGTCGCCAAGAACTCGGCGGTCAGCCCAACGTCGAAAGAGGGCCGATCGAATCGTCGAGGAGCCTCGTGAGCTCGAGCTCGTGGATGGTGTGCGATCCCGTCGCCGGGCTACCGGCGGCGATGCGCGATACGTGACGGAGCTCGAACGCGCCACGCAGCACCCGGTGCAGGCGATCGTGCACGAACATCCACGCGCCCATGTTCTCGGGCTCGTCTTGCAACCAAACGACCTCACGCGCGGACGGATAGCCGCGCACGACCTCCATGATCTGTTCTTCGGGCCACGGGTAGAGCTGCTCGACGCGAACGATCGCCACGGACTCTCGGGTGCCAGTCGCCAACTCGGCATCCCTGCGCGCAAACGCATCTTGCGCGATGCGCCCTGAACAAAGCACGACCCTTCCGACAGACTCCGGCGCGAAGCGTTCCCCACGCTCGGAGTCGTCGAGGACTTCGGCGAAGTGCCCAGTGAAGAGCTCGACAGAGGACGAACGCGCGAAGCGCGAACGCAATAGCGACTTCGGTGTCATCACGATCAGCGGCTTGCGCTCGTCTCTGCGAACCTGCGCTCTCAGCAAGTGGAAGTACTGAGCGGCGGTCGTCGGCTGGGTAACCGTGATGTTCCCCTCCGCGGCAAGCGTCAAAAACCGCTCGATGCGCGCGGATGAGTGCTCCGCTCCCTGTCCTTCGTATCCGTGTGGCAGCAATAGAACGAGCCCGCTCTTTTGTCCCCACTTCTCTTCCGCGGCGACGAGAAAGTTGTCGATGATGATCTGCGCGCCGTTCGCGAAGTCCCCGAACTGCGCCTCCCAGCAGACGAGTGAGTCCGGCGCCTCGACCGAGTACCCGTACTCGAAGCCGAGCGCCGCGTACTCCGACAACAGCGAGTCGCGCACGAACACCCGACCCAGCCGATCCGTCGGGGCCACGGGAGCGAGGTCGCCCACCTGATCGCCGAGGTGCTCGAGCGGCACGAACTCCGCGCCGGTCTCGTAGTCGACGAGCACCGAATGGCGCTGCGAGAAGGTGCCCCGCCGGGTGTCCTGGCCGGACAGTCGGACGTCGGTCCCTTCTTCGAGCAGGCTCCCGATCGCGAGCGCTTCGGCGAGCGACCAATCGACCTCGCCCGACTCCCACATCGTCTTTCGTTGCCCGATCTGGCGAACGAGCTTCGGGTGGACGGTGAAGCCTTCGGGCGTCGTCCACATCCGCCTCGCGATGGCGTCGAGCACCTGGCGTTCGACCCCCGTCGGCAACGAGAGCGGGACACGAGGGGGAACCGCACGCTGAGGAAGTGTCTCGATCTTCGGTGGCGCGGTGGAGCGCGTCTCGTCGAGGGCCACTTGCAGGCGGGCGTTGAAGTCCGCCTCCACTTGCTCGGCGTCTTCTTCGGTGATGTCTCCCCGTTCGACGAGCATCTCGGTGTACAAGGTGCGCACCGAAGCGTGCTCGTCGATCTTTTTGTACATGAGCGGTTGGGTGTAGCTCGGATCGTCACCTTCGTTGTGACCGTGACGGCGATAGCAGACAAGATCGATGACGACGTCTTTGTGGAACGCCTGGTGGAACGCGAAGGCGAGCCGCGCGACGCGTACACAGGCTTCTGGGTCGTCGCCGTTCACGTGGAAGATCGGCGCCTGCACCATCTTCGCAATGTCCGTCGGATACACCGACGAGCGCGCGGCGTGAGCCGGCGTGGTGAAACCAAGCTGGTTATTGATGACAAGGTGCACCGTGCCGCCGGTGCGGTAGCCCTTGAGCATCGAGAGGTTCAAGGTCTCGGCGACGACGCCTTGTCCGGCAAAGGCCGCATCGCCGTGAATGATCAGCGGAAGCACCGTGAAGCTCAGCGGGTGCGGGCCGTGGTCCTGCTTCGCGCGGGCGATGCCTTCGACGACGGGGTCGACGGCTTCGAGGTGCGACGGATTCGACGCGAGCGTCACCGAAACCGAAGTGTCGGCTCGCCCGCGCCAAGTGCCGTGCGCGCCCTTGTGGTACTTCACGTCGCCCGATCCCTGCACCGACTCGGGGTCCAAGTTTCCTTCGAACTCGGAGAAGATCTCGCCGTAGGACTTGCCGACAATGTTGGCGAGCACGTTCAGCCGGCCTCGGTGCGCCATGCCGACAACGATCTCCGCGAGTCCGGCTTTCGCCGCTGACTCTAGGGTCGCGTCCAAAAACGGGATCGTCGACTCCGCCCCTTCGAGGCCGAATCGCTTCTGTCCGATGTAACGGAGGTGCAAGAAGGTCTCAAAGGCTTCCGCGGCGTTTAGGCGTTCTTGGATGTAGCGCTTTTCGTCCGTCGGAAGATCGGTTGCGACCCCTTCCACGTGACGCTGGATCCAGCGCTTCTGCTCGGGGTCCTGGATGTGCATGTACTCGACGCCAACGGTGCCGCAGTAGGCGTCGCGCAGGATCTCCAAGATCTCCGAAAGCGGCAGGACGTCGGTCCCGGGGATCCCCCCGGTGTCGAAGGGTCGGTCGAGGTCCCACACCGAAAGCCCGTAGTGGGCGAGGTCGAGCTCGGGATGGAGTGCGGGGGGTTCGGTGCGCAGCGGGTCGAGCTGCGCGATGAGGTGCCCGCGCACCCGGTACATGTTGATGAGCTGGTGGACCTCGAGCTCCTTTTTCGTGCGCGAGTCCTCGCCCGCTTGGAGCTGCTCGTCGCGCGTCCAGCGCGCCGGGGGCCGGACCACGCCGAGCGAGGCGAAGACTTCGTCGTAAAAGCCCTCGTTCCCAACGAGGAGCTCGTGGACTCGACGCAAGAACAGCCCGGACTCGGCGCCCTGGATGATCCGGTGGTCGTAGGTCGACGTCAGCGTGACGACCTTGCCAACGCCGAGCGCGGCGAGGGTGGCTTCGGCCGCGCCTTGGAACTCGACCGGGTAGTCGAGCGCGCCGACGCCGATGATCGCCCCCTGGCCCTGCATCAGACGCGGCACCGACTGGGTCGTGCCCAAGGTGCCGGGGTTCGTGATCGTCACCGTCGCGCCGAGGAAGTCCTCGACGGCGAGCTTGTTCGCACGGGCCTTCGAGACGAGCTGTTCGTAGGCTGCGCGGAACTCCTTGAAGCCGAGGGTGTCGGCTTCTTTGATCACCGGGACGAGGAGAGCCCGCGTGCCATCGGACTTCTCGAGGTCGATCGCCAGTCCGAGCCCGACGTGGTGGTGGCGGACAACACCCGGGGTGCCTTGGCCGTCGGCATCGTCGAGGTACGTGGAGTTCAACGCCGGGATCTCCCGAAGCGCCTTCACGACCGCGTAGCCGATCAGGTGGGTGAAGCTCACCTTTTCTCTTCCGGTGCGTAGTAGCTCGCCGTTCAGGACCGCCCGGTTGACTTCGAGCAGCTTCGCCGGCACGGGATGAACGCTCGTCGCCGTCGGTACGGAGAGGCTCGCGACCATGTTCTCGGCGAGCTTTCCCGGCACGCCGCGCAAGAGCCGAAGCTCGCCGTCGACGATCAGCGGCGCCGCCTTGGGCTGCGGCGCCCGCGGACCGGAGTCGACGACCGCGCTTGGGGCGCCGGTGCCCGCGGACGGCCCGTCGTCGCGGGCGACCTCAATGGTGCCGTTCGACACCGTCGCGCCGTTTCGACGACGGGTTTCGGGGATCACCGCCCGTGGGCCGGAGAAAAAGTCGCGCCAGCTCTGACTTACGGAGAGCGGGTTGGCGCGAAAAGCCTGGTACATCTCCTCGACGAGCCACGAGTTGATGCCGAGCACGTCGAGACGGGGCAGATCCTCGGGCGCGTCGATGTCCTTTTCGGATCCGACGGTCACAAGGTCAGGTTACCGGTGTGGCCTCTAGGTTCGAGGATGGAAAATGGAGGCGGCGTGTCCTTTCGGCGGCAATTCGCGAGGACCTAACGATGCGCGTCTTGGTGAGCGGTTCGCACGGTTTGATCGGAGGAGCACTGGTCGCGCACCTCCAGGCTGACGGCCATTCGGTCCATCGCGTGGTGCGATCGTCGCCCGGCATCGGCGACGCATTTCTCGACCTCCCGGCACGGCGACTCGATCTGTCGCGGCTGCCAGGAGGGTCGCTCGATCGGATCGACGCGGTGTTCAACCTCTCGGGTGAGCGCATCACGCCGACACGTTGGAGCTCAGCAAAGCGTGGTCGCCTGCTTGAGAGCCGAGTCGTGGTGACGGACCTCATCGCACGCGCGATCGCCGCTGCGGATACGCCCCCGACGACGTTCGTCTCTGCGTCCGCAGTCGGAATTTACGGAGAACGCGGAGACGAAGAGCTCGACGAAATGAGCGCTCCCGGAGAGGGCTTTCTCGCGCATCTGTGCCGGGAATGGGAGCGGGCGACCGAACCGGCTCGACACGCCAACGTGCGCGTCGTGCACGCGCGGACCGGATTCGTGGTCGCGCAGGACAGCCCGCTGATCGCGTACCAGTTGCCGCTTTTTCGTCTTGGCCTCGGTGCGACACTCGGGAACGGTCGGCAGTGGTTGAGCTGGATCGCGCTCGCAGACGAAGTCGGCGCACTCATACATGTCGCGCTGAGGGCCGAGATCGAGGGCGCCTGCAATCTCACCGCGCCGAACCCGGTGCGATACCGCGAATTTGCGTCTGCGCTCGCTCGCTCCGTCAACAGGCGGGTGCGCATCGCGGTTCCTAGTCTTCTCATCGAAGCGTTGATCGGATCGGAAAACGCGAAAGACGTCGCGCTGGTGAGTGAACGTGTTCGTCCAGGGCGGCTTCTCGATTCGGGCTACGAATTCAAATATCGCCAAGTCGGCGATGCGATCGCCGCGGTCGTCGCGTCGGGTACTTCACGATGAGCCGGGTTGCGGAGGGTACGGCCTTCGACGTCCTTGTCGTTGGCGCCGGCCCAGCGGGCAGCGCGGCGTCGATCGAATTAGCGCGCCGGGGGCGGTCCGTCGCGCTCTGTGACCGGGCGCGCTTTCCCCGCGACAAGACCTGCGGTGATGGGCTGACGACTGGCGCCCTGCGACGTCTCGATCAACTCGGTTTGCGCCCGGAGTCCGTCGCTTCGTTCAGGACTGTCGGCGAACTCGCGGTGCAGGCGCCTTCCGGTCGCAAGACCTACCTCCCGTTCCGCCGCGATCCCGGGGTCTTCGCCGCCGTCGCGAGAAGGGTCGACCTCGACGCCGCGCTCTTGGAGCGCGCCCGCGTGGAGGGTGCGACGGCGATCGAAGGCGCCCGCTTCGTCTCGATCGCCGCAAAGAACGACGACGTCGTGAACGTGCGATTTACAGATCATCCCGAGATCCGTGCCCGGGTCGTCGTCGCTGCCGACGGTGCCTGGTCCGAAGTTCGCCGATCGATCTTCGGCAAAGATCCGCTCGAGCGCCGACCCGATTGGATGGCGTGGCGCGGATATGTGAACGACGTCGGCACGACAAAGACGGCTCCTATGTGGGTCTGGTTCGATCGTGCGCTCCTCCCCGGCTACGGGTGGTCGTTCCCACTCCCGGACGGCACCGTCAACGTCGGGGTTGCGACGCCTGGTTGGACGGGTAGACGATTCGCCGAGGCGTGGCGCTCTGTCGTCGATGGCGCGTTCTTGCGGTCGCTCACCGGATCGAGGGCCTCCCTCGAGGCGCCGGCGCGCGCTTGGCCGATCCCCGCGCGCCTCGACCTCGGCGCCCTCTCGGCACTCGACGGTCGCGTCCTATTTGTCGGAGACGCGGCGGGAGCGGCCGATCCCTTCACGGGAGAAGGCATCGGCCAGGCGCTCGAAACGGGCATCGCCGCGTCGCACACGATCGCCGACCACTGGGAATCAGGACAGAGGCGCGCCGCCGTTGCGTACCGCGAAGCGATCGCGGCGGGCCTCGCGAAGGATCATGCGCTCTCGCGGTTATGCCGTGGCCTGTTCTCTCATCCGATCAGTACGGACGCGGCACTGCGCGCCGTCGACTCGTCGCCATTCATCCGCCGCAACGTCGCGCGGTGGCTCTTCGAGGACTACCCGCGCGCGTTCGTCACCTCTCCCGAGCGGTGGAAGATCGCGAGACGCCGAGCCCCTGGCGCGTTCGCGTCGATCCGGCACGTCAGCGAATTGTCGCTCGGAGAGTGACACGCCCGCAGATTTAGAGGCCGCGCGGATAGTCCGCCGGCGCGATGAGGCGCTACATCGGTCGGGAGCGCGTTTCGTTCGCGACTGCCCCCAACGGCACTTTCACTATGCGATCACGCCCCCAACGACCGGCGCATCATGTGACCCTTTCGTCGGTACAGAGCCGAGCGACGGCAGATAGCCGGTCTTGTAACCGCGGCGCAACCGCCTTCGGCGTAGACCGTGACCGAAGAAGGAACTTACGAGTCTTCGCTGAGCTGAAGGTGATGGGATCCGCCAAAAGAGCGAAGCTGCGCGGCGCTGGGGTCGGGCTGGTGCTCGCCGTCGTGACAGTGCTGTTTGCCGCCTGCGGAAACGGTTCAGCGTCACCGGGAATCGCGAGCGTCGGATCGTCGACGACGACCACCTCTCCGGGAACGGAGCCACCAATCACCGCCAGTCCCACGGACTTCGCGAAAGACGTGGCATACACGCAGTGCGTGCGCTTCCAGGGCGTGCCGAACTTTCCCGACCCGAACAGCCAAGGGGACTTCCTCTTTGGTGGACCGAACGGAGTCAATCCCAACTCGTGGCGGTTCATCTCCGCGAACAAGATTTGTGAACACCTAGAACCAAACGGCGGTCAGCAGACCGCGGCGGAGACAACTGACGCCATCGCCATCGCGTTGAAGATCGCGACGTGCATGCACTCGCACGGCGTCCCTAAGTTCCCCGACCCGACGAGCCAGGGGAACATACAGATCAGGGGGCAAATCGACCCGAACTCGCCACGGTTCCGAGTGGCGATGACGGCCTGCCAGACGCTCTTCAATGAATACGGAGCGATTCCGTAGTCGCGGGCGCGGCCCTTAACGCGCGCCAGCTCGTGAAGCGCGAGTGTCACCTTCCACCGGCTCGGCGCCACACTCCGGCACATGATGGATACCCGACGGCGCTACGTCGAGCGCGCGGACTGGGGCGACCCTGGAAGATGACCAAGGCAGAGAGCGCATACTCCGCGCTCAGTACCTCCTACCCGCGCCGCCTCTTAGTCGAGGTTCGCGCCGTGGCGACGAACCTGGTCGACAACGGCGTAGTACTGGTCGATCGACTCTCCCGCATCTCCCCAGAATCCCTCGCAGATGTCATACGACATCTGACCCAACTCGACGTAGTGATTGTTGACGTCGGTGATCTCGAGCTCTCCCCGCGCTGAGGGTTCGAGGTTCGAGACGACGGTGAACACCGTCGGCTCGTAGCAGTAGACCCCCGTCACGCAGTACGAGCTCGGCGGGGTCTCCGGCTTTTCGACGATGCGGACGACCTTGCCAGACTGGTCGAGCTCTGGAACCCCGAGGTGCTGCAAGTGCTCGGGCTCTTCGACGTGTGAGAGCAGGATGCGCGCCCCTTTGTCCTGCTCCTCGAATCGTTCGACGATGGGGCGGATCGTCCGTCCGAAGATGTTGTCGGCGAGCATCACGAGGACTCGGTCCTCTCCGACGAAGCGCTCGGCGAGGCCAAGCGCCTGGGCGATCCCTCCCGGTTTGTCCTGATACGCGTAGTTGAGCCTGCGCACCCCGAACTTCTCTCCGTTCGACAGCAGCCGGAGGAACTCGCCGGCGTGCGTGCCGCCGGTCACGACCATGATCTCGTCGATGCCCGCTTTTACCAGGGCCTCGACCGCGTACGAGATCATCGGCCGGTCGTAGAGCGGCAACAGGTGCTTGTTCGTGATCTGGGTGAGCGGAGACAGCCGGCTTCCGGTGCCTCCCGCGAGCAATACGCCTTTCACCTGGGACCTCTTGGAGCTCTCGTCGGCGGACGAGCGTAGTTGGACACCGGTCGGAACCAAGTGGCGGCCTTCCTCGCTGGAACCCTCGGCTCGCGAAGCGATCGCTCCGAAGCCCACGCGTTCGTCCTCATCTCGTCTGGGGCGGTCACTCCCCGGTCAGCCCGTCCACAGACTCGCGAATTAAATCCGCGTGTCCGTTATGGCGCGCGTATTCCTCGATCATGTGGCAGACGATCCAACGCAGGCTCGGAGTCCTACCGTCGGGCCAGACCCGCGCGGAGAGCTGATCCAAATCGCCGTTCTCGAGCGCCTCGGAAAGTGCGGAGCGAGCACGATCCACAGCCGCGCGCCATAACTCGAACAGCTCGTCGGGCGTGTCCTCGGCGGCCGTGCGCCACTCCCAATTCGGATCGCTCTCGAAGTCCACGCCTTCGAACGGGGCGAAAGGCGCGCGATCGAAGAACCACTCGGAGAACCACCCGTCCTCGACGACGGCCAAGTGCTTCAGCATTCCGCCGAGGGTCATCGTCGACGCGCCGACTTTGGCTTGCAATCCCTTTGCGTCTAGGCCACCGGACTTCCATGCGAACGTCGCCCGCTGGTAGTCGAGGAACCCGAGGAGTGTCTCGATCTCGTTGCCAACTAAAGGGGGCTCGGGCCGCCCGTGCTCGTCGATGTCTGCCACTCAGGCGACTCTACCGATGCGCCAACGCGCGAGGAAAACGTTTTGAATTCCTTTCGCAATGGATTGCGAAAATCATCGACAGCCGTTCGGACACGAAGGAGCCGCTCGCGCTAGGACACGCTCATCCGCGAGGCGCTCAGCCGGTCGCGATGTCGCTCAGCACTTGATCGGAGAGTCGGGGCCACGCGTCGATAGCCCAATCGCCGAAGTCACGATTCGTGAGCAATACGAATGCGGCGCGGACGTCGGGATCCACCCAGAGGAACGTCCCCGATTGCCCGAAGTGTCCGTATGTTGCAGCGGAATTTGACGCCCCGGTCCAGTGCGGCGACTTCGCGTCTCGGATCTCGAAACCGAGTCCCCAGTCGCATGGGTCTTGGCGACCGAACCCGGGCAGCACGCCCGCGAGACCTGGGAACGCCACCCGTGTTGCGAAGCTGAGCGTCGATCGCGAGATCAGCCGAGGCGCGATGAGCTCGCGCGCGAAAAGCGCGCAGTCTTCGATCGTCGTCATCGCGCCCGAGGCTGGCGAGCCTTCCAAGTCCGCGTCCGACATCCCGATCGGCTGGAAGATGCCCGAGGACAGGTACTCCTCGATCGACAGATCTGAGGCTTGTTCGATCACCTCGGCGAGGACTTCGAATCCTGCGTTCGAGTAGATCCGCCTCGTTCCGGGCGCCGCGATCGCCCGCGGTTCGTCGGGCGCGAGCCCTGATGAATGCGCGAGGAGATGGGCAACGGTCGAGCCCGGCGGCCCGGCGGGATCGTTCAGCGCCAGGGTGTGCTCCTCGTAGGCGA
Organism: uncultured Acidimicrobiaceae bacterium; assembly: GCA_963725215.1. Taxonomy (GTDB): domain Bacteria; phylum Actinomycetota; class Acidimicrobiia; order Acidimicrobiales; family Bog-793; genus CAVRXQ01. The sequence goes on from CAVRXQ010000001.1 coordinate 348,397, forward strand.
TCAACGCGGCGTACGCGACGAACAGCTTCGTCACCGAGGCGAGGGCGAAGCGATGTTCGAGGTCTCCGGCGAGCTCCACCCGACCGGACGCTGTCACGATGGCGGCTGCTGCTCGCTCGGCGCCGAGTCCCTCGATCGCGTCGAGCGCCGTCATTTCACGCGCCTTGGCGCGCGGTGCCGATCAGACTTCGAGAAAGCGGCGGATCGCGACAAAAGAGCCGGCGACGCCGACCGCGATCCCGATGAGCACCACGACGATCTCGGTGAATAACAGGTCTCGGGAAGAAAGCACCGTCGACGAGAGCACCGTCACTTTGTAGTGCGCGACGAGGTAGCGAACCCCGATGTTCGCCAAGAGGACGACGAACACAGCGACGACGGCACCGAGAAGACCCTGGACAAAGCCCTCGAGCATGAACGGAATCCTGATGAACCAGTTCGTCGCACCGACGAGCTTCATCACGCTCACCTCGCGGCGTCTTGCGAAGATCGCCATCCGGATCGCGTTGAGGATCAGGACGAGGGACGAGACCAAGAGGACGATCGCGATCGCGATCAGGATGTCCTGAAGCACGCTTGTCACGCGCTGCATGATGTGAATCGACTGCCCTGGGAAGACCGCGTGAAACACCCCCGGGATGACGGGTTGACCGTTCTTCTTGGTGAATAATGCCGCGACAGTCGGAGCTGCAGACGGGTTCTTGAGCTGACAACGAAAGACCGCCGGCGTCGTCGCCGGCGTCAACGCGGCGAAAGCCGTCGGGGTCGAGGCGAGGATCTTCTTCGCATACTTGTACGACTGCTGGTGATTCAAATAGGTGAATCTCGTGATCTGCGGGGTCTCGTGGATCAGCTGGCGGACGCTCGCCACTTGCGCCTGTGTAGCGCCTGGGTCCATGAAGATCTGCAGGCTCACGTTGTTCGACCACTCGCCGATCTGACGGGCGACCGCCTGTCGCAGCAACAGCGCCGTCCCGACGAGGGAGAGCGAGACTGCGACGGTCAGCACGGCGGCGAGTGCCATCACGCGGTTGCGCCACAGGTTCTGGGCGGTCTCTTTTGCCACGTAGTCGAACGAGATCGGCACGCCTATCTCCCCCGGCGGGCGCGGCCGGCGGAACGAGCCGCGGCGAAGGCATCCTCGTCGTCAGCGTCGAAGGCGTTTTCCCCGAAGACCGAGATCGCCGGGATCCGTTGCGTCGCCCCGGTCAGCAACTCGCCGACGGCGGAGTAGACGCCACGGGACTGGTCGCGCACCATGCTGCCGTGTTCGAGCTCGACGACGCGGCGCCGCATCGAGTTCACGATCGTCACGTCGTGGGTCGCCATGACGACAGTCGTCCCAGTCTTGTTGATGCGATCGAGCAGCTTCATGATGCCTTGGCTCGTCGCGGGATCGAGGTTGCCGGTCGGCTCGTCGGCCAACAACACGAGCGGCCGGTTGACGAACGCCCGGGCGATGGCGACGCGCTGTTGCTCGCCGCCCGAAAGCTCATCGGGCATTCGCTTGCCCTTCTCGCCGAGACCGACGAGTTCGAGCACCGTTCCGACTTGCGAACGGATCACCGACTTGGTGCGTCCGATGACTTCCAGCGCGAACGCGACGTTCTCGAAGACGGTCTTCGTTGGCAACAACCGGAAGTCTTGGAAGACACAGCCCAAGTTGCGACGCAGATACGGAACCCGCCATTGCGAGAGCTCACCGATCTCTCGCCCCGCAACCCAGATCTTTCCGCCGTCGGGAACCTCTTCTCGGAGCAACAGCCTGAGGAATGTCGTCTTTCCGGATCCCGAAGGTCCGACGAGGAAGACGAACTCCCCTTTGTCGATGTCGAGAGAGATGTCACGTAACACGACGGCGTCCGATTTGTAGGCCTTCGTGACATTCTCGAAACGGATCATCAGCGACTAACCCCTGGTCGTATTCGTTGGTCCGTTTCGAACACCTGGGATCTATTCATCCCGCGGCTCCGTCTCCGGCCGTTTGTCCCACCGTTACCAGAAAGCTTCGTCGTTCCGGCGCGTAAACGCCGCACATCAATTTGCTTCCGGCCTGCAGCGATCGGCGCAAGGTTACCAGTGAAGCCCCTCCCACTTGTTGCAATTCGATGTCGCCTAGAAAAGTCGCGGCCCGACTACTCTCCGTGATTCGCTCGGAGCCAGCGCAAATATGCATACATGAACTCGTCGAGATCTCCGTCGAGCACCGCGTCGACGTTACCCGTCTCGTACTCGGTACGCAGGTCTTTCACGAGTTGATAGGGGGCAAGCACGTACGAACGGATTTGGTTGCCCCATTCGATGTTTGTCTGCGGACCAGATAGTGCCAGTAGTTCTGCGCGCCGTTCCTCGCGCTGGAGCGCCGCGAGCTTCGCTCCGAGGATCTGGAGAGCCTTGGCGCGGTTTTGGTGTTGGCTTCGTTCGTTCTGCACCGCGACGACGATGCCGGTCGGAAGGTGGGTGATGCGCACCGCGGAGTCGGTGACGTTGACATGTTGGCCACCCGCACCCGACGATCGGTACGTATCGATGCGCAGGTCCTTCTCGTCGATCGTCACTTCGTCCGAGACGTCGTCGAGAAAAGGTATCGCCTCGAACGACGCGAAGCTCGTTTGGCGACGATGTTGTGAATCGAACGGTGACATGCGAACGAGACGGTGCACCCCGCGCTCGGCGGTCAGCAGCCCGTATGCGTGACGCCCACGAACGATGAACGTTGCGGACAAGATCCCCGCTTCTTGACCCTCGGTCACTTCATCGATCTCGGTCGAGAATCCGTGTCGCTCCGCCCATCGCTGGTACATCCGCAGCATCATCTCGGCCCAGTCCTGCGCGTCGGTGCCGCCGGCGCCGGCGTGGATCTCGCAGACCGCGTCTCGCTCGTCGTGTTCGCCGGAGAAGAGGCTTCGAAGCTCGAGGTCCTGCAGTTCGCGCTCGATCTCCTTGATCGACGTCGAAAGGTCCGCCGCGACCGACGACAGCGCGTCGTCGCCTTCTTGTGACGCGATCTCGTAGAGACCGGACGCCTCCTCGAGGCGCGACGCGAGCGAATCGAACGAGTCGACGTCGGAGCGCACGCGCCCGAAGGTGGTCGTCACCTCGCGGGCGTGGTCTGGATCCGACCAGAGATCCGGCGACTCCACCTGCTTTGAGAGATCCTCGAGTTCGCTTCGCAGCTCCTCGTATCGGAGGTACGCGCGCGCCGCGTCGAGACGGGTCTTCAGCTGGGCGAGATCGTCTTCGAAGCGCGGGCCTTCTGTCGGAAAGACGCGGCGCGACGAAGCCTCAGGCGTTTCGCTCAAGACAAGTCAGGCCTTGCCGTGGCACTGCTTGAACTTGCGACCGCTCCCGCACCAGCACGGATCATTCCGTCCGAGTTTCGCCTTCTGCTGCGGGCCCACTCCGGCGAGCGTCGGCGGCGCGGCGACGCGCTGCACCGACGGGCGCGCCTCGGCCGATTCCTCGCTCACCCCCGACATCGGCGCCACCGGATCCGCGGCCGCCTCGTAGGTCGCCTGCGCGAGGTCGGGGGCAGCTTCTTCCGCCGTGAGCAGCTGGATGTGCATCACGTAGCGGAGGTAGTCGTCGTCGACCGCCTCCATCAACTTGCCGAACATCTCGTAGCCCTCGCGTTGCCAGGCGACCAAGGGGTCGGTCTGGGCGAGGCTGCGGAGGTGGATTCCCTCGCGCAGGTAGTCCATCTCTTGAAGGTGGAATCGCCAGCGCTGGTCGATGATCTGCAACATCACCTGACGCTCGAGCTCGCGCGCGTCCTCTGCTCCGCCGGGGAAGGCCGCTTCGCGCGTCTCGTAATGCTCGAGCGCCTCGCCGTAGATGCTCTCGATGAGTTGGTCGGTGCTCGTGGCGAGCGCGAGGTCCGCTGCGGAGAACTGGGTCGGGTAGTACTGCGCGCACTCGGCGACGAGTCGTTCAAGGTCCCACTCTTCGGCGAACTCGTTCGGGCAGAACTGTTGGACGAGCTCCACGATCTTCTGTTCGAGCAGCTCCAAGGTGCGCTCGCGCAGGTCGTCACCGTCGATAACCTGACGGCGACGCTCGTAGACCACCTTGCGCTGCGCGTCCATGACTTCGTCGTACTTGAGGACGTCTTTTCTGATCTCGGCGTTGCGCTGCTCGACCGTCGCTTGGGCGCGCTCGATCGCCCGTGACACCATGCGCGCCTCGATGGGGATGTCCTCGGGAAGCGCCCGATCCATCACCCAGTTCATGGCGCCCGTGGCGAAGATCCGCATCAGCTCGTCTTCCAACGACAGGTAGAAACGGCTTTCCCCCGGGTCACCCTGGCGACCAGATCGGCCACGGAGCTGGTTGTCGATTCGCCGGGACTCGTGGCGCTCGCTTCCGAGCACGTACAGCCCGCCGAGTTCGATCACTTGCTCGCCTTCGGCTTTGCACGAGGCGCGGAACTTCTCCAACAACTGCTCGTATCGCTGCGCGCCTTCCTCGGTCGTCGGGTCGAGCCCTTCGGCAAGCGTCTCGTCGCGCGCGAGGCCTTCCGGATTGCCTCCGAGGATGATGTCGACCCCGCGACCGGCCATGTTCGTCGCGACGGTCACCGAATGCAGCCTCCCGGCCTGGGCGACGATCGCCGCTTCTCTCGCGTGCTGCTTCGCGTTGAGCACGGTGTGGGGGATGCCTTGTTTCTCCAACAGGCGCGACAGGTGCTCGGAGCGCTCGACCGAAGCCGTGCCGACGAGGACCGGCTGTCCTGAGTCATAGCGCGCAGAGAGGTCTTCGACGACCGCGCGGAACTTCGCATCCTCCGTCTTGTAAATGAGGTCGGCGTGATCGGCGCGGATCATCGGCAGGTTCGTCGGGATCGGCACCACCTCGAGGCCGTAGGTCGACGCGAACTCCGCCGCCTCGGTCTCGGCGGTCCCCGTCATGCCGGCGAGCTTCTCGTACATGCGGAAGTAGTTCTGCAGCGTGACGGTCGCCCAGGTGTGGTTTTCTTCTTTGATCCGCACGCGCTCTTTCGCCTCGACGGCTTGGTGCAAGCCGTCTGACCATCGACGACCTTCGAGCACGCGACCTGTGAACTCATCGACGATGCGGACTTCGCCGTCGGCGACGATGTAGTCGTCGTCGCGGTGGTAGAGCTCTTTCGCTTCGAGCGCCTTACCGAACTGGTGGACGTAGTTCACGGCGACCGAGTCGTAGAGGTTCTCGACGCCCAGCTGCCGCTCGACTTTTGCGACGCCTTCTTCGGTCGGAACGACGATGCGCTTTTCCTCGTCGACCTCGTAGTCGACGTCGCGCTGCAGAGTGCGGACGACGCTCGCGAACTGGTAGTAGAGCCGCGTCGAGTCGTCTGACGGCCCGGAGATGATGAGTGGCGTGCGCGCCTCGTCGATGAGGATCGAGTCGACCTCGTCGACGATCGCGTAGTGGTGGCCGCGCTGGACCATCTCCTCGCGGCTCGGGGCCATGTTGTCGCGCAGGTAGTCGAAACCGAACTCGGTGTTGGTGCCGTAAGTGATGTCCGCCGCATACGCGGCGCGCTTTTCCTCGAAGTCCGCCATGTCTGGCACGACGAGTCCGACCGACAGTCCGAGGAAGCGGTAGATCGCGCCCATCCATTCGGCGTCGCGGCGGGCGAGGTAGTCGTTGACCGTGACGATGTGAACGCCGTTTCCTTGCAGGGCGTTCAGGTAGACCGGCAGCGTCGAGACGAGGGTCTTTCCTTCGCCGGTCTTCATCTCGGCGATCCAGCCGAAGTGCAACGCCATGCCGCCCATCAGCTGGACGTCGAAGTGGCGCTGGCCAATCGTTCGCTTCGCGGCCTCCCGGACGACGGCGAACGCCTCGACGAGCAGTTCGTTCAGGTCTTCACCCTGGTCGAGCCGCTGCTTGAACTCGACCGTCATCTGGGCCAGTTCGTCGTCGGAAAGCGCCTCGACCTCTTCTTCGAGGGAGTTGATGAGCGGCACGACCTCTTCGAGGCTGCGGACCTTCTTGCCCTCTCCGGCGCGGAGAAGCTTCGCGAACACGCTCACGACAAGCGAGTCTACGAGGGGCTGGGGGCCGGACTGGTCCTCGCACGGTCGGGACAGGAGGCTTGCGTCGGCCTCGAAGCCCCGCTGCGAGACGGCGTCCAGGGGCTTTGCAGCCCAAGCGACGACGCGGCAATGACCCGCTCGTGATCGACGCCACTCTCTTGGAGACCTTGATCGTTCTTCGCTAAAGACCGCCATGGCCCGATCTCTTCGCGGAGCCGAGTCCTAGGATCGCTCGCCATGTCCCCCCGCCAAGCGCTCTGGGAACAGGTCGACCCGACTCCACCCCATTTCTGGCTCACGCTCGGGTATCGCGGTCTCGAATCGAACACCGAGCGCACCGTCATCGAATGGGACGCCAGCGCGGACTTCTCTTTCGACGCCGGGGCCGAAGGACGCATCATCCACGGAGGGCTCGTCGCGTCCCTCCTCGACACCGCGATGGGCGCCGCGTGTTTCAAGGCGCTCGAGGACAACGAACGATTCCTCACAGCAGACCTGCGGACCGAGTTCTACCGACCGGCGCGCCCTGGGACCCTGCGGGCCGTCGCGCGCGTCGTCCGACGCACACGCGGTGTCGCGTTCTGCACAGCCGACCTCACCGACTCAGGAGAAAGGCTCATCGCGAGCGCTCGCTGCACACAGATCCTGCGCTCCGAGGGCGCCTGAGGACGAGTCGGCCGCTCGGGAATCACTCTGCCCTGAGCACGATGGCCGTCGGTGTGCGCGCCGCGTTTCGTCCCGGCAGCGCCGCAACGAGGTTAGCGAAGACGACCGCCCCGACCCCGACGAGGACGACCGACACGACTGGGACGGTCGGATGTGGGACCGCGGCGATACTCCGGGCGAACACCGTCCAGAGCTGGCGTCCGACGACGATGCCGAGGGGCACACCCACGACGACGCCGACGAAGGCAACGACTGTCGACTGGCACAAGACCGCGCCGGCAAGCTGGCGGGGCGTGCAGCCGAGCACCTTCAAGAGCGCGAGGTCGCGTCGACGGCGGCGGACCGACATCACCAACGAAAACGCCAACGCGACGACGGCGCCGAGGGCGAGGCCGATGGCGAGGAGCTCCGGGGCCGAGCCGATGGTGCGGTAGTTGACGATCTGCGCCGGGCGCTGGACGCCGAGGACGTCGACGGTGTTGCCGACGGCCGAGTGGTCGGCGGCGAAGATCCGGTTGAGCTTGCGCGTGACGAGTTCGAGGTTGGCTCGACCGGAGCCTGGTGAAACGCCATCTCGCATCCGCACGAACGCGAGCTCCGGGCCGTTCAGGTTCGGATCGGAGCTCCCCAATGACCCGACGAAGCGCGAGGGAGCGCGCCGTAGGGAAAGAGCGCGCCGACCCCCATCGAGGTGTGGTCGGCGACGGTGCTTTCGAAGCCAACGGCCGGGAACGTCGCGGTGCCGACGACTTTGAGACGGGTCGGCGGGACGTAGAACCGTCCGTCCTTCGGGGTCAGGTAGCTCAACGTGACGAAGTCGCCGACGCGCTTTCCAAGCGCCGCCAAGGTCGCTTCGCCGAGCACGATCTCGTGCGTCGTCTCAAGTCCATGGCCCGACAAGATTGGCGGTGCGACGCGCGGATCGATCGTCGTGATCAGCGCAGGGACGTTCAGACCGTCGATCGACACGTTGTTGTACGCGTACCCGCTCCACGCCGCGACATCAGGATCGTGGTCGAGCAGGGAAGCCGCCTTCATCGGGAGGTTGTTCGTCGGATTGAGTAGGTAGTTCCAGTTCCACCCGTAAAGCGCTGGGTGCGAAACCAACGTCGCGAGCCCGCTCGCGAACGTCAGGCTCGCGACGACGAGGAGCACCGCAAGGACCGTGCCCGCGAGCACCGAACGGGCCGGGGCGGCTCCACGGTCCCCCCCGGGCTCCACTGCGAAGCGAACACCGACGACGGCGCTCTGCGGAAGCCCTGCTCTTTCGGCAACGCGGACGACCTTCGAGTCGCGCGCGACCCTCGTCCCGATCCTGGCGAGTCGGTGAGGCGCGTTTCGGTAGGAGATCGCCGCGACGACGACCCCCAACACGACGACGAGTACCGCGACCCCTGCGCCGAGCACGGTCCAGTCGAAGGAGAACCCACGGTCGGGGTACACGGCCCGGACCGGCCCGAGCGGTGCGAGGGGCGAAAGCGCGACGGCGAGGCCGAACGCGACGACGGCGCCCGCGACCAGCGCCAGGAGGGCACCGATCAGCCCGCCACCCGCCGCGCCGAATCGGCTTGCCCCGAGCGCGCGCAGGACGCGACGGTCGTCTGTTTCGCTGCGCAAGAGCCGGGAGATCGACTCGGCTCCAACGACTATGCACACGAGCGCGGCGATCGCTCCGAACCCCCCGAGAGCAACCGACTCTGGCTTTATGGCTAGCTCCACCTCGGCAACGGTCCGAGCGGTGGAGTGGAACTGGTAAATGAACCCTTTCGGCACCAACCGGGCGATCGCGCCCTCGACGGCGACGAGGCTTCTTCGGCCCCCGGCAAGCTGCAGGTCGTAACCGACCGGTTCGCCCTGTGTCGGATCGAGCGCCAGCGCCCTGTCGATGAGCGCGGGTGGCAGGTAGACGATGCCGTAGGCGCGGTCGATGTCGTCTTGAACTACCTGGTTGTTCAAGTCGACGATCCCGACCAGCCGGGCATCCACCCGAAGACGCGGTCGAATCGCCGGCGTCCCGATAAGCGGTGACGCCTTCTGCTTGGAGGTGTAAAAGCCCAAGGGCACGGTATCGCCGACGTGCACCTTGTAGATGCGCGCCGCGGTCGACGTCGTCACGATCTCGTCTTCGCGGCGCGGATCGACCATCCGGCCTTCGACCACCGCCAGGCGGTCCTGGGTGAGGAACACGCCATCAGTGCTCCCAACGGGGATGACGTCGCCTAACGTGCCGAGGCGCGGGGCACCGTTAGGCGCGAGCGGGACGAACGAGGGAGCGACGAGCACGCCGACATGTCGCACGTCGTGCAGGCGGGCGATTTCCGGCGCGAACGAGGGACCCGGGTTTCCGCCGACCCCGTACACCGTGACGGTGAGGTTCGACGGGTTCGTCGAGGCAAGAAATGTCGGATACGAGGACTGCGTGAGGCGCGCCGCGATGATCGAGCCCATCGCGATGCCGCCGATCAGTCCGACGAGCACTACGACAACGAGATAATCGCCCCACTTCCGGGAGAACATCGCGCGGAAATGGAACCAGGACACGCCGAGGGCAGCTCGCTCCGGTCCTCGCCGGTCCACGTTTAGGGTGCCTCGAGGATTACGGCGAGGAACGCCTCGATACTTCTCCGCTTGGTGAGCATTCAGCTGAGCCCCCGTCGGTCGATGGGCGCTCGCACGTCCTCCAGGACGAGAAGATCGTCGTCGACCAAGAAGACGCCGATCGGCCCCGTCGCCGTCGGATCGTTCCATCGCTGCATAGTTCTCACATGAATCTCGGCGCGCGAAAAGGGGGAAGACACCCCGCGAGTCGTGGTGGTAGACGCCCCGAGCGACCCTAGGCGTTGGCGCCGCGCCGTATGGACGCTTCTCTGCCGATGTTCGTGCTCCAAGTCACGCAACGTCATCGTCACGTCGCCGCTTGTGACCACCATTTTTTGTCATAGATCACCGCGTCAAGCCGTCGTATCCTTTGGCGCCATCTCGTGGAGTTCTCGAATGGGGGGAACCAAATGCGACCACGCCACCTGAAGCGACGAGTGCGGCCGAGCGTCATCTGGAGCGTCGGGGTATTGAGCCTTGGCGGGCTCACCGGTGCTTTAGCCGCGGGCGCGTCGAGTGGAGCGAGTGGTCTTTCCCTCGTCCTTCGGCCCAACCACTTCGTCGGTGTGGCGAGCGCTCCGCACGGCGCCGTCGCGGCCCAGCCCGGCTGGGCGTCGACCAACTGGTCCGGATACGCCGCAACGTCGTCCACCCCCTACACGAGCGTGTCGGGTCAGTGGACCGTTCCCACCGTTACCGGACCGAATGGCTCATACTCGGCGGCTTGGGTCGGAATCGACGGCTACAGCAACAGCGACCTCATCCAAACCGGCACCGAGCAGGACTACTCGAACGGTGGACAGTATTCGGCGTGGTGGACGACGTCGTCGCAGAATTTCGCCGAGCAGACGATCACAAGTGGATGCACGACCGGTGCCGGGCCGCAATCAGGTGCTACGAATGTCTCGACGGTCACGCGATCGGCACTCGAGGCACGGACCGCTAACGCGGGTCCCCTCAAGGCCGGACCGAACCGATCGGCACGTCCGAGCGCGAAGACGGGATCGGCGACGAGCATCACATCGTCGGGCGCCACGCTCAACGGGACGGTCAACCCCAACGGCTCGGCGACCGAGTACTTCTTCGAGTACGGAACGACGACCCGATACGGGTCGGCAACGTCGCCCGTCTCCGCCGGCTCGGGCAGGTCTTCGATCGCCGTGAGCGCGCCGATCAGCAGCCTCTCCGCATCGACGACGTACCACTTCGAGCTCGTCGCGGTGAACTCCCGCGGTACTTCGTACGGCGGTGATGCGTCCTTCACGACGTCGTCCGGTGGCGGTGGTGGCGGTGGCGGTGGTGGGAGCTGCGGCACGGTCGCCGCGGGCGATGTGATGACGGCGACGATCTCTCAAACAAGCCCGTCGACTTCGACTTGGACGATCACGATCAGCAATACGTCGAGCACGCACGGCTGGACGTTCACGAAATCGCTGACGTACACGGGACCGGGCGCCTCGGCCGAGTGGATTCTCGAAGCGCCGTCGCTCTGTTACGGCAACAGCTGCACGGTCGGGACGCTCGCCAACTACGGCTCGACCGTCTTCGACCCCGGAACGGCGAACGGTGGCTCTCCGAAACTCACGGCGAGCGAGGGCGGAGAGATAGTGAACTCGTCTGACACGAAAGTGCTGTCGATTCCCTCCGGTCCCGACACCGACACAGACGGGTTTGCCGTCGCGTACGGCTCTACCGCTCCGAACCCACCCAGCTCGTAACCCGTGGTGGAGTGGGACGACGCTCGGGCGTCGTCCCACTCGGCCATGACACTCGACAATCAGTCGGTGCGGAGCAGCCTCACGCAGCTGTGACCGGAATCACGCGCCGAGATGGTCGAACCGCGGACTCGGACCTAGCGAGCTCGCCGAAGAGGTGGTGTCCTCCGGCGTCGGTGACTCGGATGTGCGCGTACGTGCCCGGCAGCATCGGCGACGCGCCGGGGTGGAAGTGGACGAGCTTTCCCTGTCGCGTGCGTGCCGCGGCGATCGTGGTGTCCTTTTTCGAAGCGCCCTCGACCACGACCTCTTCGGTGCGGCCGATCCTTGCCGCGTGGCGCAAGCTCGCCGAGCGGTCGACGACGTCTTTCAATCTCGCGAAGCGGTCCGCGATCACCTCTGGCGGGACGAACAGCTCGGTCATTTCGGCGGCACGGGTTCCCGGTCGTGGTGAGAAGATAAAGGTGAAGGCGCCGTCGTAGCCGGCTTCGGCAACGAGCGCCAGCGTGTCTTCGAAGTCCTTGTCGGTTTCGCCGGGGAAGCCGACGATCACGTCGGTCGTCACCGCCAAGTCATCGATCGCTGCTCTCGCTGCGGCGAGCCTCTCCAGATACCGCTCGGCGGTGTACCCGCGGCGCATCGCGCTCGAGAACCCGATCGCTACCGGACTGCAAGGGGAGGTGGAGTTGCTCGCAGACCGCGTCGGTCTCGGCCATCGCGGCGATCGTCTCTGGACGCAGGTCCTTCGGGTGCGGGCTCGTGAATCGGATGCGCCGGATCGCCTCGATGGCGCCGATCGCTCTCAACAAGTCGGCGAAGAGCGGTTCGGCGCGCCGCTCTGCTCGGGAGACCCAGCCGTCACCGACGATTCGGGCGGCGTTCGCGGCATCGAAGGTTCCTCGCCGCGCCGAGAGGGTGAGGTCCCGGCCGTAGGAGTTGACGTTCTGCCCTAAGAGGGTCACTTCCGAGGTCCCATTCGCCGCGAGCGCCTGCACCTCCTCGACAAGCTGGCCGAAGGGCCGGCTCTGCTCCTTGCCGCGCACCGCTGGGACGATGCAGAAGGCGCACGAGTTGTCACAGCCGATCTGGATCGTCACCCAGGCGGCGTAGGAAAGCTCGGGCCGGATCACTTGGGCGGAAGGAAAGGCTTCCGCGTCGTCCGCCGGCACGTCGAGGACCTCGACGGCGGCCGAACCGGTCCGTCGCGCTTGGTCGAGCAAGTGTCGCGCCCGCCCGACGTTGTGAGTGCCGAAGATCGCGTCGACATGTGGGGCGCGCTCGAGGATCGCCGCGCCCTCTCGTTGGGCGAGGCAGCCTGAAACGGCGATCTGCATTCCGGGCCGTCGCTGGGCGATCGATTTCAGGTGGCCGAGGTGGCCGTACAGCTTCGTCTCGGCGGCCTCGCGGATGCAGCAGGTGTTCAACACGACGACGTCTGCGTCTTCGACGTCATCGGTCCTGCTCAGGCCCGCGGCGACGAGGTCCGAGGCGATCCGCTCGGAGTCGTGCTCGTTCATCTGGCAGCCGAAGGTCTGGACGACGAACTTGCGCGGCACACTCCAAAGTTACGCGCCCTGCCGGCCGATACCGTCTCGTCAATGTCAAGCTGCTTCAGTCCGGCGGGCACGCTCATACCGTCTCTGCTCGTCGATGCGAGGCTTTCACCAGATTTGCGGCCCGCCGGACGCGCAGAACCGGCCGGCGAGGCTTGATAGGAGCTTGGCGTCCCTGCCTCAATTGAGGTTTGCCCACCGACCGGTTCCGTGGTCATCCCCTGTGAGAGAGGAGACAGGAACATGGTGGTCATCGGAATCGACGCGCACAAGCGCACGCACACCGCCGTCGCCGTCGACACCAACGGAGCAGAGCTCGCCCATGTCACTGTGGTGGCGACCTCGTTCGGTCATCTGGAGTTGTTGCGCTGGGCTGAAGAGCTCTCGACGAGTCGTCGCTTCGCCGTCGAGGACTGCCGGCACCTCACCAGACTGCTCGAAAAGGACATGCTCTCCGCCGGTGAGCAGCTCGTCCGGGTGCCGCCGAAAATGATGGCGAAACAGCGCCGTTCCGCCCGCACGCGGGGCAAGTCCGATCCGATCGACGCGCTCGCCGTCGCCCGCGCCGCGCTCGAGAGAGCCCAATTTGCCTGTCGCCTCGCTTTCCGGTGATGAACGTCGGCTTGGCCTCCTGCTCGATCACCGCGAGGACCTCGTTGCCGAGCGCACGAGGATCATCAACCGGGTGCGCTGGCACCTCCACGGCGTCGACCCGAACCTCGAGGCCACCGCTGGCAACCTCACCCATGTGAAGAACATCCTCGAGCTCGAAGCTCGACTTGAAGGCTGCCACGAAGTCGAGGCGGCGATCCTCGCCGAGTTGCTCCCCCGGCTCGTGGAGCTCGCCATGAGCGAACGCCGGCTCGCTGCCGAGATCGCCGAGCGCGTCGCCCCACTCGCGCCTTCGCTGCTCGCAATGGTCGGTTGTGGAGCGCTGAGCGCGGCGAAGATCATCGCTGAGACCGCCGACGTCAGTCGCTTCAAGGATCGGAACGCCTTCGCCCTGCACAACGGAACAGCGCCTATCCCGGTGTGGTCGGGAAACCACGACCACCACCGTCTCAATCGCGGCGGGAACCGCCAGTTGAACGCCGCGTTGCACCGCATCGCGGTGACTCAGCTCAGAGTCGGCGGACCCGCTAAGGAGGCGATGCATCAGCTGATTGCCTCGGGAAAGACCAAACGCGACGCGTTGCGCATCATTCGTCGTCGCCTATCCGACATCGTGTATCGAAGCCTCTTCGCCGACTGTCGCCAGCGATGCGTCACCGACATCGCGCAGGCGGCTTGACATAGGAGCATCTGAGTGCTGATCGGTGCGCACGTGAGCTCGGCGGGTGGGCTGTTGAAGGCGATCGACCGGGGGCACGAGCGCGAGGCGGACGCGATCCAGCTCCACACTCAGAGCCCGCGGATGTGGAAGAGCCACTCGCACTCGCCCGAAGAGCTCGCCGAATACCGCGATGCGCAGGCGCGGGACGCGACGATCAAAGCGACCTTCTGTCACGCGAAGTACCTGATCAACCTCGCAGCGTCGGACGAACAGCTGCAAGATCGTTCGTATCGCGCGCTCGTCGAGAACCTCGTCGTGGCGTCGGAGATCGGCTCGGCGGGATTGGTCCTTCACGTCGGAAGCCACCGCGGCGTGGGCATCGACGAGGCGATCGCGCCCGTCGCGCGTCGACTCGTCGACGCCTGCGATGAGGCATCGAAGAAGTCCACGCGACCGCTTTCCCCGCTCTTGCTCGAGAACACCGCCGGCGCGGGCGGCACGATCGGTCGCAGCTTCGAAGAGCTCGCCCGCATCCTCGAATCCGCTTCGGGCGACAAGCGCCTCGGATTCTGCCTCGACACCCAGCACCTGTTCGCGTCCGGAGTCCTCTACGCCAATCGCGACCAAGCCGACGCGACGGTGCGGCGGTTTGACAACGTCTTGGGCATCGAGCGACTGAGATGCATCCACCTCAACGATTCAAAGGTTCCCTTCGGCGCGAACCGGGACCGTCACGAGAACATCGGGGAGGGCGAGATCGGAGAAGTAGCGCTCGGCTGGCTGTTGAGCCACGACGCGCTGCGCGACGTCCCGGCGGTCCTGGAGGTTCCGGGCGACGGCAAAGGCCCACGACTCGAAGACGTCCGGAAAGCGAAGAAGATGTACGCGGCCGGCAAAAAGCGTCGGTCGGAATCTCGGAACTGAACGCGCCCCGTCGGGCTTATTCTGCGGCCTCGGCGAGTGCTTCTGCGAGTGCGGGATGCACGAAAAGGGCCTCTGACAGATCGCTCACCTTGAGGCGCGCGGTGACGGCGAGCGCGACGACACTGATCAGTTCCGCTGCGTGGGCGCCGACGACCGCGCCGCCCAAGACCACGCCAGTCTGCGGATCGGAAACGAGCTTCACGAACCCGCGGGTGTCGCCAGAGATCGTCGCCTTCGCGTTCGCGGCAAAGGGAACCTTCGTCACGCGGATCTTCCGTCCGAGGGCGAACGCGTCCGCTTCGGCGAGACCGACGTCGGCGATCTCGGGCTCGGTGAAGATCGCGGACGCCGCCTTGTCGTAATCGAGATGTCGGTGCTCCCTCGTATGCAGCCCCATCGCGTGCTCAGCGACCTTACGACCTTGCATCGTCGCCACCGAAGCGAGCTGGAGTCGCCCCGAGATATCGCCCGACGCGTAGATGTGGGCGACGTTGGTCTGGCAGTGGTGGTTGACGGGCACATGGCCCGCGCCGTCGCGATGGACGCCGGCACTCTCGCAGCTGAGTCCCTCTGTCGACGGCACGGAGCCGATCGCGAGCAAGACGTGGGATCCTCGGACCACCCGTCCATCGAGACATTCGACGATGACGCCATCGTCTTTCACGACCGCGCTCGAGGCGCGTCCGCCTTTCACCAAGATCACGCCACTTTCCAGAAAGTCGGCCTCCAACGCCGCCGCGACCTCGGGATCCTTTGTCGGAAGGACCTGCTGGCGCGAGACGATCAGCGCGACGCGAGAACCGAGCGAGCGGAACATATGGACGAACTCGACGCCAGTCACGCCGGATCCAACGACTACGAGCTCTTCGGGGATCACGGGCGGCGGGTACGCCTGGCGGGTGATGAGGATGCGGTCGCCGTCGATCTCGGCCCATTCGGGGATTCGTGGCACCGAGCCCGTCGACAACAAGATCGCGTCCGCGCCGACGGTCTCGACCGCCGCGTCCGGGGATTCCGGATTGATCTCGACGTCGTGAGGACCGGCGAGTCGGCCCGTTCCCTTCACCATCCGCACGCCCTGGGCTTCGAGCTGATCGGAGATCGACGACGAGAGCTGCTCCGAGATCGCACGGAGCCGCTCCCGCAAAACCCCCAGATCTGGCGGTGAGTCGCCGAGGGAAAGCCCGAGAGCTCGAGAGCGGCGCGCGATCGAGAGCACCTCGCCGGTCGCGATCATCGCCTTCGACGGGATGCAGTCCCAGAGGTTCGCCGCGCCGCCGAGCAGGTCGCGCTCGACGATCGTCACCTCGGCACCGAGGCGCGCGGCGGTCGACGCGGCCTCGACACCTGCTGGTCCCCCACCGATCACCACGAATCGAACAGGCACGTCGGAACCGTACCAACCGGGATCTCGCGTTCTGACCGAGCTCATTCCTCGGGTGTCGGCGACGCGTATCGTCGCTCGGGCGATCGAGGGAAAAGTGGACGATTTCGATTACATCGTCGTCGGCGCAGGCTCAGCCGGCTGTGTCGTCGCCAGCCGTCTCAGTGAGGACGCGAAGCTGAGCGTGCTGCTGCTCGAAGCGGGCCCGCACAGCCACAACCCGCTCGTCCGTATCCCGGCCGGTTTTCCCCGGCTCTATCAGTCGAAGCTCGACTGGGCCTTCCGCACGACCCCTCAATCGCAATTGAACGGGCGGCGTGTGTTCTGGCCCCGCGGAAAACTCCTCGGTGGATCTTCAGCGATCAACGCGATGATCTGGGCGCGTGGCTTCGCCGCGGACTACAGCACGTGGGAGAAGCTGGCCGGGCCGAAGTGGTCGTCCGAGTCGGTGCTCGACACATACCGGCGCATCGAGTCGCACGACGACGGTGCACGCGACGGCTCCGAAAGCTACGGTCCAGTGCGCGTCACGAATCCTCGCGATCCCCGCGCTCTCACGCTTTCCTGGCTCGATGCTTGTCGACGCTCGGGAATCAAGTCGCTCGAACACCCCAACTCGGGAGCCGATGAAGGTGTCGCGCTCACACCGGTCAATCAGCGCCGCGGCGCCAGGTGGAGCTCGTACGACGCGTATTTGAGCCGTGCAGAACGCCGATCGAACCTCACCGTCCGCCCGAACACGACCGCGAGGCGAATCGTCTTCGAAGACAACCGTGCGGCCGGCGTCGAATGCCGCAACCGAGACGGCGTTCGCGTCGCGAAGTGCCGTCGGGAAGTCATCGTCTGCTCGGGAGCGATCGGGAGTCCCCAACTCCTCGTCTGTTCTGGAGTCGGCCGAGGAAGTGACCTCCAGCGCCTCGGACTCGCGCTCGTCGCCGAGCGCGAACAGGTCGGGGAGAATCTCGCCGACCACCTCACGGCGGGCGTTGCCGCGCTCACGACCTCGCGCGCCTCGCTAGCGCACGCCGATTCTCCGGTTTCGTTCCTCCGCTATCTCGTCTCGCGCACGGGGCCGCTCACCTCGAACATCTGCGAGGCGTTCGGCTTCGTGAAAAGCGATCCCATCCTCGAGGTCGCCGACTTGGAGCTGTTGTTTGTTCCGGCGCTCTTCGTCAACGAGGGCCTGATCCAGGACCGACGACCGGGTGTCTCGATCGCCGCGGTGCTGCTGCAGCCGGAAAGTCGCGGTCGGGTGCGCGTCGAGTCGCCGAGCGTCCTCGATGCGCCGTTGATCGACCCGGCCTACCTATCGGACCCGGAAGGGAAGGACTTCGCGAGGTTGTCGGCGGGAGTTCGACGCTGCTACGAGATTCTGCGCGAATGGCCGGACGCCCACGAGATCGGACCGATCGTCGTTCCAGGGACCGAGGACGAGAATGTGGGGATCGAATCCTCGATCCGGGACTTCTCCCAAACCCTCTACCATCCCGTCGGGACGTGTCGGATGGGAAACGACTCGAACTCGGTCGTCGATCCGGAGCTCAAGGTGCGTGGTGTCGACGCGCTGCGCATCGCCGACGCCTCGGTCATGCCTTCGATTATCCGGGGACACACCCACGCGCCGACCGTGATGATTGCCGAGAGAGCAGCCGAGTTCATCCGAAAAGACATTCGATGAACGACGACATTCCACTCACGTTGCGAGAAGAACTTCCACCGACGAGGATCACATCGTGGTCGCTCCGCTAGGCCAATACGCGGCGACGATTGGGTCGCAACACCTCCAACTGCCGATCGTCCCGCTGACCGATGAAATCGCGGTGGCGCTGATGATCACCGTCGACCAAGGCGTCCACTTCTCCGAGCGCGCCGGACAGGAGCTCGCCGAACAGCTCCGCCCATTCGGCGTCGACATCGTCGCTTCCGTCGCGACGATGGGGATCCCCGTGGCGATCGAGGTCAGCCGGGCGCTCGGCCTCGACGACTACGTGATCCTGCAGAAGACGCCGAAGATCCACCTCGCCGACGCGCTTTCAGTACCGCTGCGCTCGATCACCACCGGACAGGAACAGCACTTGCTTTTCGATCGCGCCCGGGTGCACGTCGTTGAGGGTCGGAACGTCGCGTTGATCGACGACGTCATCTCGACTGGCGGGTCGATGCATGCTGCGCTGGCTTTGTTGCGTTGCGTCGGCGCGACCCCCATCGCGATCGGCGTGCTGGCAACCGAGGGTGACGAGTGGCGGTCGGCGATCGGCGAAGACGCCAAGATCGTCCACTCCCTCGGAGTCCTGCCTCTGTTCGAGCGCCTGCCGGACGGCTCTGTTCGCGAGCTTCCCTAGGAGCGGACCCGAGACAACCGAGGATCAGGACTTGCTTCGCGGTCGGAGCACCCTCATATCGGGCGTAAAAACGACGTGACTTCCCTTGGCGCTCGCCTTAGCCCGGTACAGCGCGATGTCGGCATCGTTGAGAATGTCGTCGGCGCTCGCATCGGCGTCGACCACGATGCCGATGCTCGCGGAGACGCTCAGCGGCGTGTCTGGAAAATCGTCGAGAACGAACGGCTCGGCGAGTACATCCCTGACGCGCCGCGCGATGTCCTCCGCTCGGTTGGTCGACAAACCGTCTTCGAGGATCACGAGGAACTCGTCACCGCCGACTCGACCAATGGTGTCCGTCGCACGTAATGCGCCGAAGAGCCGCTCGCCAACTTGCCGGAGAAGGTCATCTCCCGCCCGGTGACCGAGGTCGTCGTTGATGCGTTTGAAGTCGTCGAGGTCGATGAACAGCACCGAAAGGCCTGAACCGAGCTGCTTGGCATCTGTAATCAGTTGCTTCGTACGGTCGAGCACGACTGTGCGGTTCGGCAGCCCGGTGAGGGGATCGTGCAGCGCCTGGTGGCGGAGCTCGGCTTCCAACCGGTCACGCGCGTCTTCGGCCGCCTTGCGTCTCGCCACGTTGAAGATGACGCCATCAAGGTAGAGAGGAGAACCGTCGTCGTCCCGGATCACCCGCCCGTGTTCCTCCACCCAGGCGACGCTCCCGTCCGACTTGATGAGCCTGTACTCGATGACGTAAGAGGACTCCCCCTCAAGAGTCGCCTCGAGCACTGCGGTGATCCGGTCGTGATCGTCGGGGTGAAGAAGATCGCCGAAGTTCACCTTGGCGTCACCGAGAAACTCACGCGGATGGAAGCCGAGGAGGGACTCGACGTAGTCGCTAATGAAGAACATCCTCCACGGCTCGCGACACTCAGAGCGATACACGATCCCGGGGACGTTCGCGACGACGGAGCGGAACTGTTCCGCCTCGGTCATCCACGTCGAGATGAGCTTTTTGTCGACGTGCACGTCGTTGCTCATGGCCCCCCATAATCCACGAACCGATACCTAGGAAGTTTACATAGGCGAGCCAATTTTCAACGTCTGAGGTGGGCGACGCGCTTATGTATTGGCACGCGACTCGAATTGGGGCCGGGTATTTCGTGCAGAAGCTCCGAAAACGCCTCTCTCGTTTCACGCACGACGGCCAGCTACAACAGCTGGTTCGATGCAAATACCCGCGCTGGCGTCACCGCGCAGCGCCAGCGCGGTTCCGATGCCGTCGATGCGCGACGACCGCGTCTGTGAGGTCACAAGCTTCGAGCTCCGCGTTCTCGACCGCTTCGAGCTACCGAGTTCGCTCTCGCTCCAGTCGTCGAAGACGTGAGCCTGGCGCGACCATCCCGCTCCCGGAAGTTCTTCGTGTTTCCCCAGCAATCACACAGTTGTGACACCTACCTTGCCACTCGGCTCGCCCGGATCTCCCGCATCTGGGCACGGAGAACGGAGGGTTCGTGTTCTTCCCCAGCTACGTATGGCACGAGCTGCGCCGTCGCTTCAGCCGCACGCTCGTCACCGCGCTTGGTCTTGCCGCCGGGGTCGGCTTGGTGATGAGCATCATCGGGGTCTCGGACGGGCTTTCTGCCGCGCAGAGCTCGGTGCTGTCTCCTCTCGGCTCGGTCGGGACGAACATCATCGTCACCCGGACGGTCGCAGCAACGACGAACAAGAACGCATCATCGACGAACAACGCGAACAGCAACAGCGCTAACGGCCCCGCAGGGGGCCAGCGCGGCGGCGGATTCTTCGCCCAGGGGCTCGGAGGCGCGAGCGCCGCGACGCTGAACTCCAAAGCGAGCACGACGCTGCTCGAGAACAACTCGAGCGTGCTCACCGACCTGGCGAAGCTCGGCAAGGCGGGCACGAAGTTCACCCATGACTTTTTCCTGCCCGGCACGCTGATCAATTTTCCGGATCAGGCCGAAGGGATCATCTCGAAGATCAACGAGGTCTCGTCGGTGACGGGGGCTCTCTCGCTCGACGCGATTCACGAGACGGGCACCGTGCCGACGATCACGGCGACCTACAAGACCGGCGGCCAGACCCTAAAGGTCCAGTCGAAGCCGCCGACGCTGACCGCGGCCCAACAGGCTGCGGAACGCTCATGCATCCAAAAGCAGTTCGCCTCGAATGCGACCTCGCCAAAGACGTTCGCGCCGGGATCCGGAACCGGCACCGGCCGCAAGGGCGGAGGCGGGATCCGCTTTATCGGGACGAACTCGACGTTTTCGAAGTGCCTCACGCCGTCACAGAAGGCCTACATCCAAGATGTGGTCGTCCCTGAACAGACGATTCGCGAGACGCTGAACCCGCCGACAACGAACACGCAGACGGCGAGCTACACGGTCGCCGGGGTCAACCCGGCGACGACGACCGGTGGCCTGATCACGAAGGCTCAGGTGACAAAGGGCACTTGGTTCAGCGCAAACTCCGCGAGCGAGGTACTCGTCAACCAGGCGTACGCGACGCAGAAGGGCCTTCACGCCGGCGGAACGCTCAAGATCAACAACAAGTCCTACAAGATCGTCGGACTGGTCAACCCGACCCTCACCGGCGACGTCGCAGACATCTACTTTGACCTCAACACCGCGCAATCGCTCGCTTCTGCTTCCCAAGAGGTCAACGAAGTCCTCGTCTCGGTGAAGAACGCGTCCGACGTGAACAAGGTGACTGCTGAGATCAAAAAGGCGCTACCGGGCGCGACGGTGCTCACGTCGAAGTCGCTCGCCGACAGCGTCAGCGGCAGCCTGGCGAACGCGAAAAAGCTCGCCGACACCCTCGGCGGCGCGCTGGCGATCGTCGTCCTGCTGGCGGCGTTCTTGATCGCCGCGCTGCTCACGCTGTCGTCAGTCGCAAAGCGCGTGCGCGAAATCGGCACACTTCGGGCGATCGGATGGTCGCGCGCGGCGGTCGTGCGCCAAATAGTCGCGGAGACGATCGGGATCGGTGTCGTCGGTGCGGTGGTCGGGATCGCGCTCGGGGTCGTCATCTCGGCGGTGATCTCAGCCGTCGGACCCGGGCTTTCCGTGACGACGTCAGGACTCGCGGTCGGTGCTTCGCAGCTCAGCCAAGCGATCGGCCAGTCGACGAGCGCTTCGGTGCACAGCACCGTCCACCTCACCGCTCCGATCCACGCGACGACGGTGCTCCTCGGGCTCGCCGGCGCGATCGTCGGCGGTCTCTTGGCCGGGATCGCCGGAGGCTGGCGCGCCGCTCGCCTCGCCCCCGCGGTTGCGCTGAGAGACCTCGGTTAGGGATTTGAAAGACAGAGAGGAAAGAGGACGACGTGTCGATCCAAGACAGTGAAATGGCGTACGGGCTACGAGACGTCGAACGCGTCTACGACCGAGGCGGCGCGATGGTGCGCGCGGTGCAGGGTGTGAGCTTCGCGATCGCACCGGGAGAGATGGTCGCGTTTCAGGGTCCGTCGGGCTCGGGGAAGTCGACCTTGCTCCAGCTGCTCGGATGCCTGGAGGTGCCCACAGGCGGCCAGCTCCGGTTCTTCGGCCGGGAGGTGGCGAATCTCTCCGACCGAGAGCTCACGGCGATTCGCGCCCAGGAGATCGGTTTCGTCTTCCAACAGTTCAATCTGATCCCCACGCTCTCGGCAGAAGAGAACGTCGCGGTGGCGATGTTCCCGAACAAGGTGTCTCGCGACGAACGCAATCGACGCGCCCGCGAGCTCCTCGAACGTGTCGGCTTGGGGCCGCGCACCCATCACCTGCCGTCGCGTCTTTCAGGTGGCGAACAACAGCGCGTCGCGATCGCTCGGGCTTTGTCGAACTCCCCGCGAGTCGTGATCGCCGACGAACCGACCGGCAACCTCGACTCCGAGACTGCGCGTGAGGTGATCGATCTCATCGCGGAGTTGCATCGCGACTCTCAAGTCACGGTGATCCTGGCGACCCATGACGAGGAGATCGCGGAACGAGCCGGACGCCGCGTCCGATTGCGCGACGGGAAGATCACGGAAGACGTAAGCGCTCAGGTGAAGACGATTTCTCCGCCCGCCGCCATCTCGTAGAACTCGCCCACCGTGATGATGTCTTTCACCTGGTCGATCAAGTCATCCTTCGTGAGACCGAACAAGTCGCACGACGCCTTGCAACCGTATAGCCCGGCGCCCGTATCCGAGATCATCTCCAAGAACTCGGGAATCGGCGGGATGTCAAGCTTCTTCATCTTGTAGTCGAAGTACTTCGTGAGTGCCCAGGACAATCCTGGGATCGCGCCGACGAGCGTCGGGAGGTGCAAACCCGGGTTCCCGACCGGTGCGACCCTGATCTTGGCGAAGCGCTTCTTGTTCACGGCGTCGAGGCCAAAGAAGGTGAAGAACAAGTTCGCCTCGATGCCTTCCGCGCGGGCACCGTTCGCCATGATCAGCGCCGGGTAGACGCCCTCGAGCGAGCCCTTCGAGACGATGATCGAAACCTTTTCCACGGTGTCCACCATCTGACTCCCCTTCCTCTTAGGGGTGCATCTGTATATATAGAGAGATCAAATGCAGCCGCGGGGCTTTGGAATCCCCGCGATTTTCGCTGCGGTCTTCGCCGGGCCTTTCGGGAATAGCTCGTACAGCCGCTTGATCGGGACACCGGAGATCTTTCCGAGCGCCCTCACGTTCGGACCGTCGCCGTTCTCTTCGTACTCCGAGCGCATGACCTTCACGACCTGAATCTGCTCGTCGGTCAGCTGTTCGAAGCCGACCGTTTTCGCGATGTCCCCGGCCATGTTCTCGGTCCACTCCGCGGGATCGACGAGGAACCCCTCGTCGTTGACCTGGACGACCTGGCCGGCATAGGTGGCGGTAGCCATCTCCTACCTCCTTGCGCTCACAAACGCGGTCGGGTAGCGCGCTCAAGGACGCTCCTAGACTTGCATTTTCCCAGAATGTGGCATCGCCGATCGCAGCCTTGGGAGTTCACGTCCCCGGAGCATGCCGTGCCAGTAAAAAGCCCCGAAGCTGAGCTTTCCGAGATGATTCGGTCGTGACTCTTTCAAGAGCGGAAGACCGACTCGAGACGGAAAGTCTCCTGGCAGCGGCTCCGTTTCGGAGCTGAAATCGATCAAGGGGGCCTTCCTCCCCCACTCTCAATGAAACAGTTCGTGTGGTCGTCGAATTCCGAGGACAGTGGCTCACCCATGACATTTGCCGACAGGGCCATCGGTCCCAGACCCCGTCCCGCGAGAGACCCATGAGCGCGTCGGCCTCGTGCGAGGAGCCGCGCATCGCTGTCGCCACGGAGCTCTTCCCCGTCGACCGAAAGGTCGACCTGGTCACCGTGGGGCACGGCACCGCGACCGAGACGGCGTTCACCGAACTCCTCGTCCGGACGGGCCTCGCGCTCGTAATCGACGTCCGCAGCGCCCCCGGGAGCAGGCGCCACCCGCAATTCGCCCGCGGGGAGATGCAACGCTGGTTGCCAGAAAATGGAATCGAGTATCGCTGGGAGCCGGATCTCGGCGGGTTCCGCCGTCCAAGACCCGATTCGCGCAACGTCGCCTTACGAAACCCCTCCTTTCGAGGATTCGCCGATTACATGGAGCGCGAAGAGTTGAAAGAGGCGTTGTCAGCACTGGCGTCCGAGACGAAGGAGCGCCGCGTGGCAATTATGTGTGCCGAGTCGCTGTGGTGGCGGTGTCATCGCAGATTGATCGCCGACGCAGCCACGATTTCGTCAGGTCTTGCCGTCGTCCACCTCGACCACCAGGGTCGCCTCCACCCACACCTCCTGACCGACGGAGTTCGCGCTGAGGATTCGGGGATCGTCTACGACGGCGTCGACGCACGCAGCTGATCGCGCTTCGGAAGAATTCGGCTTGTTGCGAGCGATTCGCATCACCGATCTGGTTCCGATAAGTTTCGCAACGAAAGGAGCGGTCGGCACCGTGGCAATCGCGCTAGACGAGCAGCACGCCGTGAAGCCGAATTTCCTCGCCTTCGCCCGCTCCTCGCTCGCGACGCTCACGCCCACCGAGCGCACACGGGTGCTCGGTATGTACGGCTCGATCCTCCTTTTGCATGTTGTGGGATTCGCCGTCTTCGTCTTCTTCGTCCTCCCGCAGCACTACAAAGGACTAGGAATCGGAGTCGCCGGCCTCGCGTACACCCTCGGCTTGCGGCATGCCTTCGACGCCGACCACATCTCGGCGATCGACAACACGACGCGCAGGGTGATGCAAGAACATCGGGGCTCCGACGCGCCGCGCCCACTCAGTTTCGGCTTCTTCTTCTCGCTCGGACACTCGACCGTCGTCGTCGTGATCGGCGTCGGCATCATCCTCGCGGAGAAGACGGTGTTCGCTGCGGTCTCGAATCCCCACTCGGGTCTCGAGAGCTTCGGGGGTGTCTTCGGGACCGCCGTCTCGGCAGGTTTCCTCTTCCTCATCGGCGCGCTGAATCTCGTGATCCTCGCCGGGATTGTGAAGGTCTTCCGCAAGATGCGCACGGGCGCCTACGACGAACAAGCGCTCGAGCGCGAGCTCGACAACCGGGGGTTCTTCTATCGGTTCCTCGGTCGGTTTGCGCGCGGCGTCGACTGTGAATGGAAGATGTACCCCGTCGGGTTGCTCTTCGGCTTGGGATTCGATACCGCGACGGAGATCGCGTTGCTGGCGACCGTGGCGCTGGAAGCGTCCCAGCACATCCCCTGGTATTCCATCCTTTGTCTCCCGATCTTGTTCACCGCGGGGATGACGCTGATGGACACGAGTGACGGGATCTTCATGAACCTCGCATACGGATGGGCGTTCTTCAACCCTGTGCGGAAGGTCTATTACAACCTTTCGATCACCGGCTTGTCCGTGGCGATCTGCTTCTTCGTCGGATTGATCGAGATTCTCGGAATCCTGCCCCGCGAGATCCACTCGCTCTCCACGACGGGCGGTTTCTGGCACTTCATTTCGGATTTCAACATCAACACCGCGGGCTTCGTCATCGTCGGGATGTTCGTCGCAACGTGGGTCGCGTCCGCGCTCATTTGGCGTATCGGGCGTATCGAGGAGCGGTTCGGGGGCGCCTCGGTGCAGGAGGTGGAATCGCGGTAATCAGATCGCATCCCGTAGTCGGGGTCTCTCGCTCATCTTGATGAGCGAGATCGAGCGATGATTGATAGCGAGAATCGTGGAGGTTCGTTCGCTGTTAGCTGTCGGTGTTCACACGAGTCGACGTTCTGTTGCCCAGCGGGTGAGCTGATGCCGGCTCGAAAGCTGGAGCTTGCGCAACACAGCTGACACGTGACTCTCGACAGTCTTCACCGAGATCGACAACTCACTGGCAATTTCCTTGTAGGAGTAGCCGCGCGCGATCAGGCGCAGCACTTCGCGTTCTCGCGGCGACAACAGATCGAGTTCTGGGTCAAAGCTCGGGCTCGCCTCACCGGGAAGCGCCGCGAAGGCGTCGAGTACAAAGCCAGCCAGCCGGGGCGAGAAGACGACGTCGCCGTCCGCGACACGTCGAACGGCGTCGACGAGTTCGGGTCCGGCGATCGTCTTTGTCACGTAGCCCCGTGCTCCGGCGCGAATCACCGCGATTACGTCCTCGGGAGCGTCGGAGACCGAAAGCGCGAGAAAGCGCACCTCAGGATGCTGATCGTGCAACGCGACAACGACCGCCGCGCCATTCCCACCGGGAAGATGGACGTCGATGAGCACGACGTCGGGCAGGCGCTCCGGGATCATCTCGATGGCGGGAACGACATCGTCGGCCTCGCCGACGATCTCTACTGCGTCGCCGAGCTCAGCTCGCACCCCTGCGAGGAAGAGCGCATGGTCGTCGACGAGGAAGACGCGAGGACGGGCGACCACGCGGTGCTACCGCCGCGCCATCTTGAGGATGATCTCGGTCCCCTCACCGGGATTGCTTCTCACCACCGCGCCCCCGCCGTGGCGCGCCATCCGTCCCCGGATCGATTCGGATAGACCCCGACGGTCCGGGGACACGGCGGCCTCGACGAAACCCTTGCCGCGGTCACGCACATACATCGCCACCGAGTTCGGCTCCACTTCGACGAATAACGACACCTCGTTCGCCGTCGACCATTTTGCGGCATTCACGGTCGCCTCACGGCCGGCCTCGACGAGCGAGCGAAGGTCGTCGTCGAGGGGGCAGTCCCCGACGATGACGGCTTCGACGGGAATCCCATGGGTCGCTTCGACGTCTCGTTGGATGCGCTCGACCGCGGCAGACATCGTGGCGTCCTCGTCGGAACGCTGACCGGGGGCGCGTCCTTCGAACAGCCAGCTGCGGAGCTCGCGCTCTTGGGAGCGCGCCAGCTTCACGACCTCGTGGGGATTTCCCGCCGCTCGCTGAATGAGGGCGAGCGTCTGCAGCACCGAGTCGTGGACGCGCGCCGCGAGATCGGCGCGCTCTTCGGCGAGCGCGCGCGCTTGGCGCTCTTCGACGAGGTCGCGGGCGATGTGTAGCCACCAGGGACCGAAAACGATGAGGACACTGATCGCGACGCAGACGAGGCCAAGGACGGGATGGACGAGGCCGCCGACATGGCTGTCACGGGTGAGGAGGTAGACGCCGGCGGCCGCGAGGACCGCGCCGGAGATGATGCGAATCGCGAGAAGGCGACGGAAGTGCCTCCCGGTGAGCGTGGTCGCCCTCAACGGCTCGAGCTCCTGTTCGAGGACAGCGCGCTCCTCGGCGCTGACGTTGCGCCAGACGAGCACGAGGCCGCTTGCCGTGATGAACACGGGCCAGGCGATGGTGACGAGCCACGAAGCGCCAGCGAGCGAGGCGATAACCAGCGTGAGGACCAAAAGGGGCAGGAGCGCAAGCACAAGCGCAATCCCCCTCTTGTCTGCGACGGAGCGCGACGCGGCACTTTTTTCCTCGCCCTCAGCGGGAACAAAGAGCCAGGCGAGCACGTAGACCGCGATTCCGATCCCACCGCTGAGCGTGATGAGCACGAACGCGGCGCGAATGACCGTCTTATCTAGGCCGACGCGGTTCGAGAGCCCCGCGGCCACGCCACCGACGACCCGGTCGTTCATCGCGCGGCGCAACGGCCCCGGTCGCCGGGCGGTGATCCACCACCGCTGATGGCGAAAGGGCGCTCTGCGGGACCGTCTGGGCCATTCGCCCATCGGAGGCCATGGCGCAGAGTGACGTTCGGACTCGCTGCTCGGTACCGCGTCCATCTCCGCGTCAGTTCCACGACGGTGCCAGCCAGCGTCGGGCGTTCCCGACCAGCGCTGCATCGCGCACCACAATTGCCCCAGCGGTCCGCGGCGGCAGTCTGGCGCGGAGGCATCTCCGTCGCTCCACCGACCTGGGTCGATGACGCCTCGATCGGGTTCTGTGGGTTCGGACGACGTTGCGATACCTCGATGATCGCGCCCTCGTCAGGCGCTCGGTATCAGGGAGAACCCTGACTCGCTCGGAGGGTGGTCAGGGAAGAATCCGGATCGGTCCCGATTCACAGCGCCGGCGAGGTTCTCGATGATGGACTCATGACAGAACTCCCAATCAACGCTGATGACAGCCCGCTTCGGCGAACCTGCCGCGGGCGGATGATCGCCGGGGTCGCGAGCGGCCTCTCCGAATACTTCGACCTCGATGTGGCCGTGGTGCGGATCGCCTTCGTCGCCTTCACCCTGCTCGGAGGAGTCGGCATTCCGCTCTACGCGGCGGCGTGGCTGCTCATTCCTGAGGAGGGCGCCGACAGTTCGGTGGCCGCAGAGCTGCTTCGTCGCCGTGAGGCGGCTTGAAACGATCGGGGCCTGGCCTCAAACAATTCAAAGGAAAGGCATCGCAATGAGCGAGTACAACGTCCCCCCTTGGTCGTCGAGGTCCAGCTGGCGCCGGCAAGCGGTGCCCCCTTCTCAGATGCGAGTCTCGGATGCCGAGCGGCACCAAATCGTCGACGCCCTGTCGAAGCACTTCGCCGATGGCCGTCTCGATCAGGCGGAGTTCGACGAACGGATGGGAAAGGCGATGTCAGCGAAGACCCAAGGCGACCTCGTCGGGCTGCTCGCTGATCTCCCGCCACTTCACAACTCGGCGTCCGAACCTCGCCGTCGCCGCCAACGTTCGCGCGGTGTCCTCCTTCTTGTCGGGGCGGCGGTGCTCTTTCTCCTTGCGACCGGCCCGTGGGGGTGGGGTCCCTGGCCCTACCGCTCGCCGCTCCCCTTCCTCGTCCTTGTGTTCCTCGCCGTCGTTCTTTTCCGCCGCGCGAGATGGGGTTGGCATCACCACCACTCCTCCGATGACGAGTTGATCCATCGCCTGTAGGCGCTTGGAAGCGCTACAGCGAATGGGCGGGCATCGCACCTCCTCGGCGAACGCGTCGATGAGAAGTTCGACCTGAACGGTAGACGCGCTGCGCGCCACCCCCGGTCGCAATTCGCGTCGAACCCGTAAACGGGTAAGTCGTTGTTCAGTATGTGACTCGTTGAGAGTTCTCGCTGGCGAGGTCATGCGAGAAATATTCGGGAGAGTGGAAGCGGCTTCGCCCGTCGACCGCGACGCGGTATGGCGATGATTCCACACGCGATTTCTTGCCTGGGGCGCATTTAGCTCGATCACCCGGAGTATTGGTGCTGGACAGTCGCGCCCCGCGCTGAAAACATACAGAGCATACTGTTTGCCTGATCCCGGAAAGGTCGCGATGTCCTTCGACGCCGAGTACGACTCGCGCTTCGCGCGCTCTGGTGAGCTTTTCTCCCGCGCCGAGCGCGTCATCCCCGGGGGGGCCGGGAGCAGCGCCCGAACGGTGAAGTTCGGGTGGGAACCGTACCCCCCCTTCATTGCGGGTGGATCAGGGTCGCGCATCACCGACGTCGACGGAAACGAGTACGTGGACTACCTGCTCGGACTCGGGCCGATGATCCTCGGACACCGCCACCCCGTCGTGACCGCGGCTGTTCGAGAGGCGATCTCGGAGTTCGGGACTTGCCCAGGTCTGCCTTACGAGCTCGAAGTCGAAGCGGCGGAGAAAGTCGTCGAAGCCGTGCCGGGCATCGACATGGTCCGCTTCACGAATACCGGTAGCGAGGGCGTCGGCACGGCGGTTCGTCTCGCGCGGGCGTTTACCGGTCGGCGCCTTCTCGTGCGCTTCGAGGGTCATTACCACGGCTGGCAGGACACCGTGTACTGGAGCAACCACGTCGACCCGGCGATCGCCGGTCCGCCCTCTGCTCCGTGGCCGGTGCCATCGGGACCGGGCGTTCCAGAAGAGCTCGAGCAAACGCTCATCGTTCTCGGGTGGAACGACCCGGAGAGCTTCGAGCGGACGATGCGTGAGCGGGGAGACGAGATCGCCGCGGTGATCACCGAACCGGTGATGTTCAACACTGGATGCATCCTCCCCGAGGAGGGCTACCTCGAGTTGTTGCGCGAAAAAACACGCGAGTCCGGATCGCTGCTCATCTTCGACGAGGTGATCACGGGATTTCGCGTTAGCCGGGGCGGCGCGCAGGAACTGTACGACGTCCACCCCGATCTGACGGTTCTCGCGAAGGGACTCGGCGGCGGATTCCCGGTCGCGGCGATCGGAGGCAAGCGCGAAGTGATGGAGATGATCGCGGACGGCCGCTACTCGCACTCGGGGACCTACAACGCGAACGCGATCCAATGCGCGGCCGTCGCCGCGACCCTCGACGTGCTCGCCGAGCCCGGTTTATACAAGCGCCAGCAGGCGCGGGGCGAACGTCTTTCGGCCGGTCTACGCGAGCTCGCCGCGAAGAACGAGATTCCCGTTCAGGTCGTAGGGCTCGGGACCGCGTTCCAGATGTGGTTCAGCGAGCACGCCATCCGCAACTGGCGCGACGCTGCCAAATTCGCAAACGAAAAGCGCTTCACGCGCTGGTACCAGGAGATGCTGCGGCGCGGGGTGCTCTTCCATCCGAGTCAGTTCGAGAACCTCTTCGTGTCATTTGTCCACGACGACGACGACATAGACCAGACGCTGCAAGCCGCGGAGGAGGTGTTCGGCATCCTCGCTGAACGAGGGGAAGGCTGAGAAGCTCGGACGCCGCTCCGAGTGCGCGATCGCCAACGGGGAACGTAATGGCCGAGACGACAGTGTCAGTGACGCCGGGAATAGGCGAGGGGATTCCCGGCGGCGCCGGCCCGCCGGGGACGCTGAAGAAGAACGCGCTCCGCGTCGGCGACGTGATCGTCCTCGCGCTTGCGAGCTCTGGTCCGACCCAAAGCGTCGCCGTTACCTTGGCAGCGCTTCTGGCGACGGTCGCTTACGCGAGCTTCCTTCCCCTCATCATTTGCGTCATCCCGATGCTCGGGATCGCGATCGGTTACCAGCGCCTCAACGCCTGGCAGCCAAGCGCCGGCGCGACGTACTCCTGGGTCGGTCGTTCGCTCAATCCGCACGCGGGATTCTTCGCCGGCTGGATCATGCTCATGTACTACGTGATTGGCACGACGAGCCTCACGATTCCCCTCGGGACTCGGCGCAGCGTTCATGGGCTTCGTCGTGATCTACTCGCTCGCAACGAACTCACTGAACGGGGTGGAGATCACGTTCGGCTTCGGCTTCGCTGCGCTCGGGCTCGTCATCTCGTTCCTCGTCAAGCACATCTCCCATCCGCGCTTTTACACCGACCCGCTCTCGAGCCACGGAGCGACGGTCGAAGCGGAGCTGGGGGCTCATTGATGCAGGAGACTTGCGATCGAATCCGATGGAGAGGACGACGAGCACGTGACTGAAGCGGCGTACGGGGGTTTCGACCTCGGCACCTCTGGGATGAAAGCGACGCTCTTCGACGAATCGGGGATCGCGGTCGCTCGCGGAGCCGTCCGCTACCTCACGAGCCGACCGAGCGCGGGTGCGTCCGAGCAGGCGCCGAGG
Organism: uncultured Acidimicrobiaceae bacterium; assembly: GCA_963725215.1. Taxonomy (GTDB): domain Bacteria; phylum Actinomycetota; class Acidimicrobiia; order Acidimicrobiales; family Bog-793; genus CAVRXQ01. The sequence goes on from CAVRXQ010000001.1 coordinate 379,732, forward strand.
GATTGGGTCAACGCGTTCACCGCGCTCGTGCGCGAGCTCGGCGCAGTGGTACCGACGTCCAATTGGCGGGCAATCGGCCTCAGCGGGATGATCCCGACCCTCGTCACCTTGGGTCCGGACGGAGAGCCCAACGGACGGGCGATCACTTGGGAGGACGTCCGCGCCGAGACCATCGCTGAGCGCCTACGCGAGCAGTTCGGTGCGGACGAGTGGTACCGACGGACCGGCCAGTGGCTCGACGGTCGATACCTCGTGTCGATGTTCCTCCGCCTTGCGGAAGAAGAACCTGTGCGCGCGATGGCGACGCACTCGCTCTGCTCGGCGCGGGACTACCTCTATCTCGCACTGACCGGCGAACTTGCCACCGACCCGAGCACCGCCGCAGGCATCGGTTGCTACAACCTCGACTACCACGCGTACGACGATGAGCTCATTGCAGCCGCGAACGCGGTCTCGACGGTAGCTATCCCCGCTCTTCCTCCGGTCGAACCGCCCGCCGCGGCGAGGCCGTTGCGCGACGAAATTGCGACGACGCTCGGCTTGGAAGACGCGGTGATCTGTCTCGGTGGCGCGGACTCGGTCCTCGGCGCGCACGGTCTCGGTGTGGAGGAACCGGGCGATGTCGCGTACCTCGCGGGAACGAGCAATGTGATCTTGGGCGCGACGAGGGGATCGCCGCGTGACCCCGCCCACCGCTACCTCGTCACGCCGCTCGCAGAGCCGCAGATGATGGGGATCGAGATGGACCTCCTCGCCACCGGATCGTCGATCTCGTGGCTCGCACGAATGTTCGGCGAGTCGCTGCGCGAACGCGAGCTGCTCGACGCCGCGGAGGCGACCGATCCGCGTGACGCCCCGATCGTTCTCCCCTATTTCGCTCCGGGCGAGCAGGGCGCGCTGTGGGACGCGGAGCTTCGCGGCAGCGTCATCGGTCTCGAGCTCCGCCACGAGCGAGTGCACCTCGTCCGCGGCCTCTTGAACGGCATCGTCTTGGAGAGCAGACGGTGCTTGGAGGTACTCGCCGAGAGCGAGGGACGATCCGGCACGGTCAAGGTCGCCGGTGGCATCGGCGCCAACGACGGGTTCCGCCGCGACCTCGCGAACGCGAGCGGCCGAGTCGTCCGGGCGCCGGCCGCAGACGACATCGACAGCTCGGCTCGGGGTGCCGCGCGGCTCGCGGCGCAGGCGACGGGCGGGGTGCCGCTTCCTTCTGCACCTCTCGATGCGCCGCAACATTCACCAGATCCGGAGCTGGCGGAGACCTGGGACGAACTCTTCGAAGAGTACGAAGGTACCCGTCTCGCACTAAGCGCCCACTATCACGCGATACTGCCGACGAAAGGTCGCGCCGTTGAACGGTGAACAGATGCGCACCGAGATCTTCGAGCAGCCGGAGGTGCTCGAGCGCATCTCGCAACGGGTGAAGGTGGAACTCGAGCGCATCGAGGCGGTTCTCCCCGACCCGCTCCTCGGCACGGCGTTCCTCGCCCGCGGCTCTTCTGACAACGCGGCCCTGCTTGGCCGCTACGTCGTCGAGATGTCCAGCGGACGCCCCGTCTCGCTCGTCGCCCCGAGCATTCACACCCGCTACTGCGCGGAGGTCGACTACTCCGGGTTCCTCGTCGTCGCGATGAGCCAGTCCGGCGTGACGCCCGAGATCGTCCTCACCGCCGAACGTCTGCGCGAAGCGGGCGGCGTCGTCGTGAGCATCGTCAACGATCCCGACAGCCCGCTTGCCAGGGCCGCCGACGTCTCGGTCTCGACGGACGCCGGACCGGAACTTGCCGTACCGGCCACGAAGACGGTGAGCGCACAAATGGCGATGACGCTCCTCGTCGCGTCGGCGCTCGGTCCGGACCGCGTCGGTCTCGGTGGATTCGCGAACCTTCCCGCCGCGGTCGCGGGGTTGCTGCGCGACGAAGATCCGGTCTCCGAACTCGCCCGGCGTTGGAGCGACTGCGACCGGATGGTCGTCGCGGCGAGAGGTTTCTGCTTCGCCGCGGCGCTCGAGACCGCACTTAAGTGCAAGGAAGCGGCGCTCGTCTTCGCAGAAGGATTCTCCTCGGCCGACTTCCTCCACGGTCCGATCGCCTCGGTGCGAGAAGGCATCCCGGTGCTCGTCATCGACGGGGGTGGGCCGACGAGCCCCGACACCCAAGATCTCGCGATACGCGCCGAGACGATGGGCGCTTCGGTCGCGCTCATGTCGACGTCGGAAGCGGCCGCGCTGCGGCTGCCGGTTTCTCTACCGGAGCTCTTCCAGCCGATCGCGGCGACCGTCCGCGGTCAGCAGCTGGCATTTTTCCTCGCAAGGGCGCGAGGGCTCGATCCCGACCACCCGTCCGGGTTGTCGAAGGTCACCCTCACCAGCTGAACGACGTGGTCGGGTACGTCTTTCGGCGGCTCGCCCAGGCGGTCATCGTCCTTCTCGGCGTCACGATCCTCGCCTTCATCCTCCAGCACCTCATCCCGGGCAACCTCGCCCGAGCGATCCTCGGACCAAGGGCGACGCCGGTCCAGATCGCGCACTTCGATCACCAGTTCGGGCTCAACCATTCACTCCCGATCCAGTACCTCGCGTTCTTGAACCAGCTCGTCCACGGCAACCTCGGCTACTCATACAAGTTGAACCAAAGCGTCGACGCGCTCGTCGGCAGCGAGCTGCCGAAGGATCTCGTGCTCGTCGGGAGCGCGCTCGTTCTCTCGCTTCTCATCGCGATCCCGTTGGGCGTCGCGCAGGCCGCCAAGCGCAACAGCATTTTCGACTACTCGGGGACAGGCCTCGCCTTCCTCGTTTACTCGATGCCGTCGTACTGGCTCGGACTGCTACTTGTCGCGGGACTGGCGATCGGCGTCCATCTATTCCCCGCCGACGTCCCTCAGGCGAGCATCGGCGGGATCATTGCCGATCCACGCGCCCTCGTATTGCCGGTGGCGACGCTGACCCTCGTCTACGTCGCGATGTTCAGCCGGTACATGCGCGGATCGGTGATCGATACGCTCGCCGAGGATTACATCCGCACCGCGGTCGCGAAGGGCGCGCCGCGCCGTCGAGTGCTCGTGCGCCACGCGCTGCGCAATTCTCTGATCCCCGTCGCAACTTTGGTGGGGCTTTCGGTACCGGCGTTGCTCACCGACGGGATCATCGTCGAGTACGTCTTCAACTTCCCTGGCATCGGCCTCACCTACTTCAACGCCGCGGTGACCTCTGATTACCCGGTCGAACTCGGGATCACCGTGTTGGTTGGCGTGGCGACTGTGCTCGGCAACCTCCTCGCCGACCTCGCCTACGCGGTGCTCGACCCGAGGGTCCGATACCGATGAGTTGGGTGATCGAATCCCAGACGCTCGGGCTCGGCACACCGGGGCCATCGGGTGAAATCGCCGACGCGAAGGACCAACAGGCCGTCTTTCCCCAGTCGGGTCGGGCGATGCTGCGAACTTTCGCCGAGAACCGCGCCGCGCTCGGCGCGCTCGTCGTCGTGGTCTTGATGGTCCTCGCCTGCTTCCTCGGACCCGTCTTCTACGTGACCGATCAGGTGCACACAAACCTGGCGATCGTGAACCACCCACCGAGCGCGGCTCACCTTTTGGGCACGGACCAGAACGGCTATGACATCTTGGGCCGACTGATGGTCGGCGGTCAGTCCTCGATCGAGATCGGACTCGCCGTCGCGCTGATCTCGACCGCGTTCGGGGCGCTGTGGGGCGCGTTCGCCGGATTCGTCGGCGGAGCTGCCGACGCGGTGATGATGCGCGTCGTCGACACCGTGCTCGCAGTGCCGTGGCTCTTCTTGTTCATCTTCTTGGCGACGGTATTCCGCCCGACGGTGCTGTTGTTGATCGTCGTCTTGTCCGTGCTGTCATGGCTCGGGCCGGCACGGCTGATCCGTGGAGAGACACTCAGTCTCCGAACACGCGAGTACGTGCTCGCGGCGCGGGGCATGGGAGGAAAACCACCGAGGATCCTTGTCCGCCACATCCTTCCGAACGCAATCGGGACAATCGTCGTCAACGCGACCTTCCAGATCGTCGATGCGATCCTCGCCCTCGCGACGTTGAGCTTCCTCGGTTTCGGGCTTCCTCCCCCGGCGGCCACCTGGGGCGGCATGTTGTCCCAAGGGGTGAACTACCTCTTCGACGGGTACTGGTGGGAGGTGTACCCGGCTGGCATCTGCATCGTCCTCACCGTCGCGGCGGTGAACTACATCGGCGACGCGCTGAGAGACGCGCTCGACGTCCGCCTGCAGCGAAGATGAGGGAAGCCGCTCCGGTGCGACGCGCCGCCGGATACCCTCGCGTCCTCGTGACACGATGCCGTGACAAGCGCGACCAGACGGTTCGGAGGTGCTCCCGTGCGCACTGAACCTCGCCGCCATAGTCCGAGGACGGCTTCGGCCGCTCTGGCCCCAGTGCGCTCGCGCTCAGCGGACGCGTTCCGCTATGAGCTCGTGATCGACCTCGTCTCGCGGCTCATCGAAGAGGGCGGGCTCCAACAAGGCGACAAGATCCCGACGAACAATGAACTCGCGGAAATGGCCGGTGTGAGCTTGATCTCGGTCCGGCGCGCTCTCGACGAGATGGAGCGTGAAGGCCGCGTGCGAAGGCACCAAGGTCTCGGCACCTTCGTCGCCGCGGCCCCCATCGTCACCGACTCGCTACGCGTGGGTGACCTCCACGCGACGCTCATCGGCGAACAGTCGCAGATGGAGATCACGACAGACCTCTTGAGCGTCGATCAAGCGCTCCCGAGCGAGACGATCGCCGCGCTGTTGCGGATCACGAAAGACACGGCCGTTTGGCACGTCCGGCGGCTGCGGCGCATCGGGGATCGGTCCTCGGTGCTCGAAGAGGCGGTGGTTCCGGTCGCGCTCGCCGAGGACCTCGACCTCGACGCGCTCCGCAACGGCGCCTCTCTCTACGGCCTGTTGGCGACGGCTCACGGCCTCGTCGACGCGAGCGAGGAACAGTTCTTGGGCTTTGGGGCGGCGAGCACGGAGGTCTGTCACGCCCTCGATCTCCCCCCGCACGCCCCCGTCGCCCACCTTCACGGGGTGAGTTTCACGACTGCGGGGGTCCCTTTCGACTGTTTCCACCACGTCTATCCGGCGACGGACTTCGTCTTTTCGATGTCGAGCACGACGACGAGGAGCATCCTCTCGCCCGACGGCGCGGCCGACTGGAGCGTCCATCCGTTGGTTCCGGTCACCACGCAGGGTCGACGTCAAGCCTCGTCGCCAACAACGCACTGAAGTAATCGAGTTCAGGCAACTATCCCTTGACTGCCGAAATTTCGGCAGTGGTTACCCACTTACCCGAGTTCAATTAGACGACGACCACTGTCCCGGCGGTCGAGATGCTTTTGTCCTTCCTCCTTGGACGGCTGAAGCAATCGGCGTGGAACTGCAACCAATGCAGGTGATACACCGCAGGAGGTTGCATGGAGCAACCCCCCAAGACATTGGGTGCGAATCGGGAGGAATCGAGGCGGATATGAAGCGAATCCTGTTCGTATTGGCGCTGGTCGTCACACTTCTCGCCGCAGGTGCGGTCACCGCCGCGGCGACGACAAAAAACGGCACGCATCACACAACGGCGCACAAGACGATCTACTTGCGCGGTCCACGAGGGCCACGTGGTCCGCGAGGCCCGAGGGGCCATCAAGGGCTGCAGGGACCGGCGGGACAGAACGCTCTTGCTAATGCGACCGTCGTTTCAACGACCATGGCCGTGGCCTCCTCCGGAACGGCCACAACCACATTGACGGCAACTTGTCCGTCCGGCGAAAGAGCAGTCGGCGGTGGGGTGACAAGTAGCGATACAGCATCCAGCTTGAACTACGTCGATTTCACATACCCGGACTCAATTTCGAGCTCTGTTGCTCAAGCCTGGTCCAGCGTCGTCTTCAACAACACCACCTCTTCTGTGAGCTTCACGGCGTACGCGATCTGCGCTTAGGCGAAGTGAGTTCCCCGCTGCCCGGGTCCGCGCCAAATCACGCGGACCCGGGCAGCGAAGCCAAACGCTCTTCTGTTGTTAGCTACAAGTGAAGGTCTCCACAAGTGACGTCGGGTTGCCGCGGTCGTTCAGTGTCCCGTGCCAGTCGATGTGGATTGCCAAGGTCGACGAGGAATCGGCGGTGTTCACACCGTGCAAGTCAACGTTCTCGCCGGTCTCAAATGGCGGCGCGATCGCATGGCACACCGGAAGAGACTTCTAAAGTTCACGGGGCCTCTGGGTCCGCCTCATAGAGGTTGGTCAGAAATCGCCCGCAGACTCGAATGCTTCGTAGAACTCGACGACCGGGGGTCCCGATGCGCCGGCGTCGGCCATGAACTGGGCGATCGAAGGATCGGCAAAGAACTGTTCAAACGCCTCGCGCGACCGCCACTCGTCGATGACCACTATCTCGCCCTCCCCGGCGGCGAACTTGTGGTGGAGCGCACCCGCCGCCTGGGCTCGCTGAGAGGTTTGCTTGAGGAAATCGCTCTGAGCCGCGAACGTCGCGCGGGCTTTCGCAACGTCTCCTGGAACCTTGATTATGACGATCACACTCACGATGGACTCCTTGCAGGACGAGTGTCGTCACACTAGGCGTGATGGAAGTGCCCTGCCGGGCCGAGGAAATCGAGTTCCCTTGTCACGCTGCTAACGAAGTTTTGGAAGCGAACCTCGCCGATATATCTGTCCTATTACCTGTGGGACTCGGAAGCGCCAAGAATTGAAGCGTGACCGTCACGAACCGCCAACGTTGACGCACCCCGTTCCTCGCGAACGCCATACTCGTTTAGCTGGCCTTTGGCAGTAAAGGGATAGTTGCCTCAGTTCAATCACTGCGATCGTCTCGCGAATCCCCGATTAACAAGTGGGGACGGTCATCCATCGTCGATGCCATGGCGCACTCGGGATGGCGCGACACTCCTACTTCGTCAGCGTCCAGTTCTCGGGGTAGATGTTGAGGATCGGGTCCTGTGGCGCCGCGCCGGCGAGGTGCTTCGAGATCGCGCTGATCTGGTAGTCCGGCTCGACCTGGTAGACGACAGGCAGCTGTTGTTCGAGATAGGTCTGGTACTTGACGAACGCGGCCTTCGCCGCGGTGCCGCTTTCGACTTCGGTCGCCAAGATGTTGGCGTCGTCGGTCTTGCTGACGTACGAGCCGTAGTTCGACGCCGCTCCGGTCTGGAAGAGCTCGTCTCCGGTCGGTTGATAGTCGGGCGAGTACACCCATCCGAGTCCGCCCCAGTCCTCGAGCTGCCAGTTGCACGTCGACGAGCTCGGAGCACACGGGATCGCGGTCGAGACGACGACATTCGCCGGCGCCTGCTTCAGCTGCAGCGAGATGCCGACAAGGCTCGCCGAGCTCTTCAATGCCGCCATCTCGGTCGATAACGGCGCGTATCCGCTCGCGTATTGCAAGTTGAAGCTCAACGAGGCGCCCTTTTTCACTCCCGGCCCGCATTCGTTAGATGCGGTTCCGGGCTTCGTACAGACGTCGACTCCGTGGGAACCCAGCTTCCATCCGTGAGCGGTGAGAAGGTTCTTCGCGTTCTTTACCGAATACGGGTAGGGGTTGTGCTGCTCCACGCTCGCGACGTAGGGGTTCGCAGGCTTCAAGGGAACAGGTCCGTAGGTCGGGTAGGCGTAGTTGTCGTACGCGGCCTTGATGTCCTGGGGCTGGTTGAGGAGCGACTGGAACGCCTGGCGGAAGTAGAGCTGCTTGAAGACCGGACCGACGGTCGGGTTGTTGAAGTTGTACGGGAAGTAGTTGATGCCCCACCCGATCCACGGAACGATCGCGTAGCCGGCGCTTTCGACGCGCGAGATTTCCGGGGCGTCGGTCTGTGGGACATAGCCGTAGGTGATCGTGCTCGAGCTCAGCAAATCGGTGAACTCCGAGGAGTCGCTCGTGAAGGGCTGCTCGACGAACTTCGCGACCGTCGGTTTCGGCGAGCCGGAGTACTTCGCGTTCGGCACCATCGCCACGTACCCGGTTGTGGTGAAGGTCTTGAGCTTCCATGGCCCATCGACGATTTGCCACAGTGGGTTCGTCGCGTAAGTCGAGAGCTTGCCTGCCTGTGCGGATAGGTACGTGTAGACCTTTTTCACACCCGTCGACGACTCGTCGTAGTTGCCGGGCTTTCCTCCGGCGCTCGTCACGTCCCACGCCATCGGCAACGGCGTGATCTGCGACAGCTCGTTGTAGGTGAACCAGCTCGGGTTGTAGCTCCGCGACAGCGTGAACTGAATCGTGTTCGCGGAGAGCATCTTCGCTGACTTCACGTTGTCGGGGTAACCCCCCGGCGCGTACGCCGCCCAGACGGATTTCTCCCCCGTGACAAGGTTCTGCCAGAACAACACGTCGCGCGCATCGACGCTCTCGCCGTTCGACCACTTCCAGCCCTTCATCTTGATCGTGACGACCGTGTTGTTATCGCTGTATGTGGGCGGGTAGGCGAGGCTGAGCGAATCGTTGAGGATCGGCTGTCCGTTCTCCCCGAACCAGTAGAGCGGCCGGTACATGAGGAACTGGAACTCCGACTGGTTGGCGGCGGCGAAGTACTGCGCGCCGTAGAAGGGAAGGATGTAGTTCGGCGTCGTCCCGGGCTGCAGCGCGAATACGGCAGTTCCCGACGGATTCGAAGTCGGGCCGTGCGAGCGTGCCGCGGCGACGGGCGCCACGCCAATCGCGATCGGTATGGCAAGCGCCGCGATCACAATTCCGCTCAGTCGACGACGATTGAGGCGGCTCATCCGAGCGTGCACGAGCGGTCCCCCAAATGCATCCATGACAACTCCTTGTTCAATTGCTTGCCAGAATCGCTTTCGCCGCCCGATCGGCGAGGAATCGGGCGAGCGTTCGCACGCCGACCCCCGAGGCGTGGTGATCGACTCCCGAGCCGCGGAAGGCCGCGTGGCCGAGGTCGATGTGCGCCCAGGGCACGTCACCAACGAAGTCGGCGAGGAACAGCGCGGCGAGGACCGCGTTGTCCGTCCTGCGATCCGCATTCGCGATGTCGGCCACGTTCGAACGAAGGCGCTCCCGGTACGGGTGCCACAACGGCAGCTCCCATCCGGGTTCGCCGACTTGGTGACCGGCCGCCAGCAGCTCGGCGGCGAGGGATCGGTCGCTCGCCAGCACCGCCCACAAGTCCGGGCCGAGTCCGCCCGCGTCGGTGAGCGTCGCGATGTCGATGACCGCCGTGGGGTTGAACTCGGAGATGTATCCGAGCGCGTCGGCGAGGATCATTCGACCTTCGTTGTCCGGATCGATGACTTCGGACGTCTTCCCCCCGTAATGGACGACGACGTCGCTCGGCCGGTAGGCGTTTCGCCCGAGGAGGTTCTCCGCGAACGGAAGCACGGCGACAACGTCTTGCCGCGCGCCGCAAAGCGCGACGGAGCGCAGCACGCCCATCACCGCGGCGGCCCCGGACATGTCGGATTTCATCAAACGCATCTCGTCGAGCGACTTCAGGTGGTATCCACCGGCGTCGAAGGTGATGCCCTTGCCGACCAGACCGAGCGGTTTCGCGCCGGTCGGCTCGTAGCGCAGCACGACGACGCGGGGAGGAAACTCGCCTCCCCCACCGACGCCGAGCACGCCGCCAAATCCGAGCTTTTCCAACACCTCGATATCGAGCACTTCGACGGACACCGACGTCTCCGCTGCGAGATGCCGTGCCTCGTCGGCGAGGCGCTCCGGAGTCGCATAGTGAGACGGCAGGTCGACGAGGTCGCGCGCCCAGCAGACCGACTCGGCGAGGATCCGACCCCGTTCGGCCTCTTTTTCCCAATCGGTCCCAGTCTCGGCGGCCGAGACCCGGATCTCGATGTCGAGCGTCGGAGCACCGCGTCGCGCCCTCGCCTCGGCGAGCGCGAATCGGTGGAGGCCGAGAACCGCTCCTTCGACCGCCGCCGCGAGGTGCGTGCTACCAACTTCGCCGAAGTCGATTCCGATCACGCTCGCAGCCGAGCCAGAGACCGCCCGGCTCATCGCGTCGGAGACGACGCCATCACTTGCTTCTTCGGCGATACCGACGCCGACGAGCGCGACGGTCTCCGCGGGAAGCAGACCGAGCGTGTCGGAGATCACGAGGTCGCCCGGCGCGCCGGTGAAGCCGTCTTTCTTGAGGAACGGACGGACGCGCGCCCCGATGAACCTGCTCAAGGTGGCCGGAATCGCCGCCTCGCCTCGGCTCTCGGTGGTGAGCACAACCAGTCGGTCGCAGATGATCTCCAAGGGGTGGTCAGCGACCACGGTGATGTGCATCTAGCCCGCGCGCTCTTCGTGTTGAATCGAATGCATCCTTGACCCTCCCCACGCTGGACGAACGCGCCGCCAGGCGCGGAGATCCGAAGTGAGTATTGTCTGTATACGCACCTCCAGCAAGACTCCATTTGGGTTGCGAAATGCGCCGACTCGGCTCGGCATCGGTCTATCCCGATCGCTGTTTTTGACGCTCACCAGAGTTCGACGCACGGACGTTCGGGCAGGATTGGCCGGTGAAAACGCTCCTCCTCCTCCGCCACGCCAAGTCGAGATGGGATGACCCGAGTCTCGCCGACCATGAGCGACCCCTCGCGCCGCGCGGAAAGCGGGCGGGGCGGCGCATCGCGAAGCACATCGCGCACGAGCGGATCCCGATCGACGTCGTACTCTGTTCGAGCGCATCACGCGCCCGCGCGACCCTCGAACTCATTCGCCCGGAGCTCGGAGGTGATGTGGCGGTTTTCGTTGAAGACTCCCTCTACACCGCCGACGCCGAGGACTTGATAGGACGAATACAGAACGTCCCGCCTTCAGCAAAAGACGTGCTGTTAATCGGGCACAACCCGGCGTTACAAGAGCTCGCGTTCGACCTCGCGGGAGATGGCGAACCGCACGCTCTCGCCAGTCTCCGAGAGAAATTCCCGACCGGCGCGATGGCAACGCTCACGACCGAGGGGTCTTGGGGCGCGCTTGGCGACAAGAACGGATACTTGGTGTCGCTTATCAATCCCCGCACATTGTCCGACTGAGCGAACCGGGTATTGCGTATACCGGAGTCTTCAGCGCGCCATATTTTAGGCGGCCGGGCTCAAGTGTTTGTGCTCGTCATCGAGATATCGAACGACAAAACCTTAATTGCACGACCATCAACAACTTTTTCAGCGCTCTAGCGCCGCAGCCTGGCGTGTTTTAGAATTTTTTGCCTGTAAATCGTCCGTCTAGACCCTTCGGAGCATCCGTGGCCCGCTCAACTTGGTCAGGTTTCCTCAGCTTCGGTCTCGTCAACATCCCAGTCGGCCTGTATAACGCGACCGCCGACCAGACGGTTCATTTCAACCAGCTCCACAAGGGCACCTCGAACCGCGTCCGCTACAAGAAGGTCGACGAAGCAACGGGCGAGGAACTTGAAGCATCCGACATCGTCAACGGCTACCCCATCGACGGCGAATATGTGATCGTCACCAAAGAAGAGCTGAAAGAGGCAGCGCCAGGTAAATCCGAGTCGATGGAGATCACCGACTTCGTCGATCTCGAAGAGATCGATCCCAAATTCTTCCGCCAGACCTATTACCTCGGCCCAAGAGGCAAGGGCTCAGACCGCGCCTACTCGCTCTTGCTCGAGGCGATGCGCGTGACGAACAGGGTCGGGATCGCCACCCTCGTACTCCGGGACAAGGAGCACCTCGTGGCAGTGCGTCCCGGTGACGGCGTGCTGATACTCGAAACGATGTACTTCGCGGACGAAATCCGCGATCCGCACGGGGAAATCGACAACCTCCCCGAGGCGAACCACGCCGACACCCGCGAGCTCACCATCGCGAAGCAGCTCGTTAACTCGCTCTCCGTCGAATGGACGCCGGAGAAGTACAAGAACACCTACCGCGACCGGGTCACCGAGCTCATCGAGAAGAAACGCGAGGGCAGAGCGATCGTCTTCGCAGAGGAGCGCCCGAAGTCGAACGTCATCGACCTGATGGCCGCCTTGGAGGCCTCTGTCGCCCACGCATCAGCTGAACAGGAACAGCCGAAGAGAGAAGCTCGACAGCGAGGCGCACCCGCGAAGGCGTCGGCCAAGGGAGAGCAGCAGACATTCGAGGGAATGAGCAAGGCGGAACTCCTCGACCTTGCCGCGCGAATCGACCTGCAGGGCCGTTCGAAGATGACGAAACCCGAGCTCGTAAAAGCGCTCACAGAAACCGAAACCGAAGCTCCGAAACCCAAGAGGCGCCGCGCCTCGTAGCACGCAGCGTTCCCGCCGACCGGACTCGAGGCGCCGAACAACCAAATGCCGGCGAAACTTTCGACGTACCGAGCGAAGCGAGACCCGAAAAAGACTCCCGAACCGATGGGGTCGGAGTCTCGTCGGACGCGATCAGAGAAAACGCGAGCGCCAACTTTCGTCATCCAGGAGCACCATGCCCGGGCGCTTCACTGGGATTTCCGACTCGAGCACGATGGTGTGCTTGTCTCGTGGGCGATTCCGAAGGGTCTCCCCGACACACCGTCGACGAACCACCTCGCCGTGCACACCGAGGACCACCCGCTCGATTACGCGGACTTCGCAGGGGACATCCCCAAAGGCGAGTACGGAGGCGGCCACGTCAGCATCTGGGACCGTGGCACTTACGAGCTCGAGAAATGGACCGATCGCGAAGTCAAAGTCGTACTTCACGGCAAGCGCGCAACGGGTCGGTACGTGCTGTTCCGGACGCGCGAGAACGACTGGATGATCCATCGCATGGACGCGGCGCCCAATGACTACGAACCGATGCCGACGACGATCCGCCCGATGCTCGCGCTCGCCGGGACCCTCCCTAAGTCGGACGACGGTTGGGCGTACGAGTTCAAGTGGGATGGCGTTCGGGCGATCGTCTACTCAGAAGCTGGGCGCACCCGAATATCGAGCCGAAACGACAAAGATCTAGCTACTTCTTTTCCCGAACTCCGCGCGATCGGCGAATTCCTCGGCTCCCGTGCTGCAATCCTCGACGGAGAGATCGTCGCGTTCGACGATGAAGGCCGACCGAGTTTCGGCAGGCTTCAACAACGTCTCAATCTCGCCTCGAAGTCGCTCATCACCAAACGCTCCCAAGAAGTGCCGGCTAGTTACTTGGCGTTCGACCTTCTTTATTTCGACGGTCAGTTGCTCCTGGACCGTTCATACGACGAGCGACGCAAACTCCTCGAGTCGCTCAAGTTCCAAGGCGACTCGTTCGCCACGCCAGTGTCGTTTCGTGACCGAGGTGGCGCCGATGTCCTTCGTGTCGCTCGTGAAACAGGGCTCGAAGGAGTCGTCATCAAGCGACGGAAATCGCCGTACTCGCCTGGCCGACGCAACGGCGACTGGGTGAAAGTGAAGAACTTCCGCACCCAAGAAGTCGTGATAGGCGGGTACACGGAAGGAAAAGGTGAACGCGAGAACAGCCTCGGCGCGCTCCTTCTCGGCATACCTGGAAAAAACGGCCTCGCATATGTCGGCAAGGTCGGCACCGGCTTTGGCGAATCGGCGCGAGAGGAACTCGTCAAGGTGCTCGCATCATTGTCGAGCGAGGCCAGTCCGTTCTCTACAAAGTTGAGCCCTCGGGAAACCGCGCTCGCTCGATTCGTCCGCCCCAAGCTCGTCGGCGAGGTGCGATTTTCGGAATGGACGAAAGACGGCCATCTGAGGCAACCGTCTTGGCGAGGTCTCCGACCGGACAAAGATCCGAACGAAGTTGTCCGTGAGCCCTGAACGCCGCGTCGAAACGGAAGTCGATGGCAGACGGCTTTCCCTCTCGAACCTCGACAAGGTCCTGTATCCAAAAGCGGGATTCACAAAGCGCGACGTTCTCGACTATTACGCACGCGTCTCGGACGTGATGCTTCCACACCTGCGCGATCGGGCAGCAACCCTCCGTCGCTTCCCAGACGGCGTCGATGGTCAGTCGTTCTACGAGAAGCACGCGCCGTCGCACACACCGAGCTGGGTTCGAACGACGACGGTTCCCTCGACGCGTGCCAAAGAAGGCTCGATCAAATTTGTGGTTGTATCCGATCGACCGACGCTTATCTGGGCAGCGAACCTCGCCGCTCTCGAAATCCACGTTCCATTGTGGCGTGCCGTGCCCAGAAAGAAGTCGCCGACGCCGCCGGATCAGATGGTCTTCGACCTTGATCCAGGACCCGGCACGTCGATCGTTGAGTGCTGCAGAGTTGCCCGATACATCTTTCAACGCTTGGGGGAACAACGACGCAGCCCGCCTCTTCCGAAAACGAGCGGCTCAAAAGGACTGCAGGTCTACGTGTCGCTCGCGGGCATCAAGTGGCCGGACGCTCGAGATCAAGCTCACGAGTTGGCGCGGTCGATCGAGCACGATCATCCCGAACTCGTGATCTCGAATATGCGAAAGAATCTGCGCGAAGGGCGCGTCCTCATCGACTGGAGCCAGAACGATCCAGGGAAAACGACCGTGGCCGCCTACTCGCTGCGGGCGCAGCCTGAGCCGACGGTTTCTACTCCCGTAACTTGGGACGAAGTCGACGCCTGCGCGAAGAGCGGAAAGCCAGAAAAACTACGGTTCGCCACGACAGAGGTCTTGAACCGCGTTAGCAAATTCGGTGACTTGATGGCGGATCTCGCTGTGCCCTAACTGCTCCGGTGCGGTGCAGGAAGAGTCGTGGCGAGGCCGGCCGCGTCGTGCACGACCCTGCCACCGGCGACCGTCAGGGTGCAGCGCCCCTCGCCTTCGGCCACCAGCGCGGCCTCGACGCCGTTGTCGGTGACGTCGACATCGAACACCGCCAGGTCGGCCGGCCCTCCGGGCGAGAGCGTGCCGTATCCGCCGGCGTAAAGCCCCAACGCCTTGGCGCCGCCGACCGTCGCCGCCCGAAGCAACCGGGCGGCCAGGTCGCTGCCGGTGTATCCCTGCTCGGCGGCGATGTCCGCCAACAAAGCGACGTCGGCGAGCAGGTCGAGCGAGGGGGAAGAAGCTAGGGAGTCGGTGCCAACGGCGATCTCGTGACCTTCGCTCAAGTAGGCGGCCACGGGTGCCGGTCCCACACCGAGAGCGGCGTTGGACCTCGGGCAGAGAGCGACCTGCGTGCCGCGTTCCAACAAGAGGTCACGACCGGCGCGGTCGAGGTAGACGCCGTGCGCCAGGTGCGTGGTGGGCGAAAGAAGGCCGAGCGAATCGGCGTATTGCGCAGTCTCGAGGCCGGTGCCCCCGCGGCGCACGAGCTCGAGCTTGCGGTGGTCGGAGTAGATCTCCACGACGGCGGGATCTCCCGTTCGATAGAGGTCAGCCTCCATCGCCGACTCCGCGACGTGCGAATGGATCCGCAGCCCGCGCTCGGCGGCGATCGACAGAAGGTCGCGTATCACCGAGGGGTCGAGGCTGTACAGCGCGTGCGGCGAGATCCCGGTCGGGGTCGCGCTCGGTTTATCGAGGCACGCAAGGAACCTCGCACGCGCCTGCTTCCAGGTCACCTCGGTCTGGCCGATCTCCTCCAGGTACTCGATGCCAGTCACACCGCAGCTGGCTATGGCGCCCCGCGCCTCGACGTTGGTGATCGTCTCAGCGAACACCGTGGTGCCGCCGGCGATCGCTTGGCGGGTTCCCTCCAGGGCCGACTCGGTCCAAAACGGCGGGTCCGTCACGGCGTCGAAGACAACTTCGAACGCGTAGGCCCACTGCTCGAAGCTCTCGTAACTTTTTCTTCCCAGGTCAGAGAAACGGCTGTACTGAAGATGGGTGTGGGCATTCACAAGCCCCGGCGTGATCACGCCGCGTCGCTGGTCGACAAGCCCGACGCTGGCGAACCGCTCGGGAAGCTGCGACAGGGGTCCGAGCCAGGCGACTCGGTCGCCTCCGACAACCACCGCCCCGTTTCGGATCGGGCTGGAGACTACGGGCGCCACCCAGTCGGCTGTGAAGACCCTAAGCGGCGCTGGCACCGAACCCCCTGGCCAGTGCCTTCTGCGCGCCGAGGAACACCACGAGCGTCGGGAGCAACGCGACCAACCCCGCCGCGGCTTGGCCTTGCAGGTTGACGTTCTCTCGCGTGGAGAGAAACGCCGTCGCGAGCGTGAGCGTGTTCACAGACGGATTCTGCAGCAAGGTGGCGGCAATCAGCAGATCGCCGAAGGTCCACACAAACACCAGAGCGACCACCGAGGCGAGCACCGGGCGCGCGATCGGGACGGCGATCGTCGTGAACGTCCGGAGCACGCTCGCTCCGTCGAGCGTCGCCGCTTCCAGCAGGTCGCTGGTCAACGCCTGGCGCAGGTACGTGTGCACGAGATAGAAGGCAAACGGCAGAGTCGACACACCATCGATTGCGCCGGTGACCACGCGACTGTTGGTGAGCCCCACCTGCGAGAGCGTGACGAACACGGGGATCAGCCAGGCGACCTCGGGAATCGCGTAGCACGCCACCAGCATCCACTTCAGCCAAGCGGCGGCTCGCCCACCATGGATGCGGAACCAGAAGCCCCCCGCAAGAGCGACCACCGCGCAAAGGACGCAGGCCACGACGCAGGTGATCAGCGTCGATAGCACCGCCGACCCGAGGTTGGCGCCCGACCAGGCGCTCGTCAGGTTGGCGAAGGTGAAAGAACGCGGCAAGCCGCCCGGGTTATCGATGTAGTCCTTCTGTGTTCGAAAGGCGGTGGAGATCAGCAGCAGGAACGGCACGATGAACGGGATCGTGAGGACGAGAGCGATTCCCGTCTTCAGCCGCCCGGCCCCCCGGACGGACCTCAACGCGCCACCCTCGCCCGAGACAGGGAGGCCCTTCCCCAGCTGCTAACGAGGCGCAGCACCCGCGGCAACAGCACGAAGACCAGCGCCGCCACTATCACCATGATCACGAGGACGACACACTCGGCCGCCGCCGCACCGAAGAAGCCGAAGGTAAAAAAGGTCTGGTAGACGTAAAAGTCCATCGTCGTGCTCTCCAAGCCGGGCCCGCCGTTCGTGAGCACGAAGATCCACGAGAACATGAACAAGAAGATGGCGAGGACCTGGAACATGGTCCACAACAACACAGTGGGCCTGATGCTCGGGAGCGCGATGTGCCACAGCTCGGACCAGAAGCCGGTGCCGTCCAGCCGACCCGCTTCGAACACCTCTTGTGGTACAGCATTGAGCGCGGCGGAGAAAATCAGCACGCCGGTGCCGAACCCGCCCCACAGCACTAACACGATGATCACCGGCTTCACGAGCGTGGCGTCCGTGAGCCACGGCTTGGCAAGGAAACCCAGGCCGATCTTGGTCAGCGAAGCATTGAGCGGCCCGTTGTCGGCGAGCAGCGATCGGAACACCAGTCCGACGATGGCGGGCGACATCACCGCTGGGATGAAGTAGATCGTGCGCAAGACGCCGGCGAAACGCACGCGCTCGCGCAGCATGTGGGCGACCAAAAGGGGCGCCAGCACCCACAACGGGAGGCCTATCAAATAGAAGACCTGGTTGCGGACAACCTGCCAGAACGCCCCCTGGCTGAAAAGCGTCGTGTAGTTCGTCCATCCGACGAAAGGAGAGGTGGCGCCGGGTTGCCAGTTGTAGAAAGACTTGAAGGTGATGTAAATGAGCGGTAGCAAGAAGACCGCCACCTCAAGGACCACGATCGGCAGCAGCAGCAACAAGCTGGGGCTGAACAAGCGGTCGCGCGCCACGGAGCCGAGGACCGAGCGGCTCCGGCGAGCGCGGCGATCACCGGACTGGCGCCGGGATGCCAGTCCGGTGGAGCGATCTTGGCTGCTCGCCGCGCCGGGTTCGGCTAGCTGAGCCCGCCTACCCACTTTCCGCGAACGCGGTTTGGGCCTGTTTGGTGAAGGCCGACACAGACATCGTCCCGCCGATCAGGGGAGCCGCGTTGCGCTCATAGACGGACAGCACCGTGAGCGGGAACGCCTCGAACCCGGTGTGGTTGACGGGATTCTCGAGCAGCGGAAGGATCGCCCGCAGAGCCACGTTCGTGCCTTTCACGGTGACGTTGTTTAGATTCGGCGGTACACCGACGTCGTTGAAGATGATCCGTTGCGCCTGCGAGCCGGCGAGGAAGTTCACGAAGTCGTAGGCGGCCGTGGGGTCCTTCGCCCATTTCGTCACGCCCCAGCCGGTCTCGGCCCCCGAGTCGATGATGTTCGTGTATTTCGACCCCGGAACCTGCGGGAGCCGCATCACCGTCGAGTTCGGCACGTGCTGGAACGCCGTCCCGGCCGTGCTGATGCTGCCGGTCACCATCATCGCTGTCTGACCCGCGAAGTACTGGTTGAACGCGTCGTCGTACATGTTGCGTCCGAGCGACGCGCTGACCTTGCCGAAGCAGCCCGCCTTGTTCATGGCAACGATGTCGTTGGTGGCCGAGACGAACAGCGGCGCGTTCACCGGGATCTGGCCGAGGACCCACTTGTGGAGGGTCGCCGGGTTCATGAGCTCGCTCGACATCATGTACATAAACGTCTCGAACATGTACCCGTCCTTCCAACCCGAGGCGATCGGCTGGATGCCTTTGGCGTTCATCTGCCGGCACGTCGAAAGGAAGCTCTGCCAGCTGCCGAGCGCCGTCACCGGATTGATGCCGGCCCGCTTGAAGAGATTCTTGTTCACCATCAAGAAGTAGCCATAAGTGCCGGTCGGGAGGATGTAGAGGTTGCCGTCTTTGCTGTAGTTGTCCGAGACGAACTTAAGACTCGCCTTCACCGCGGGTTGCATGTGCTTCTGCATCGGCTCGAGCCCGTTGCGGTAGCTGTAGGCCTGGGCCCCGCCGTACATCGTGATCACGTCGGGACCCGTACGAGCGATCGTCGCGTCACGGATCCGCTGGAAGTACGTGGGGTACGGGATGTTGACCAGACTCACCTTCACGTTCGGGTACTTGGCCTCGAACGCCTTGACGACGTCGTTGTACGCCACAGTCCCGTTGGTGTACTCGCTCGGCATGAACGTCCACACCGTGAGCGTCGTCTTGGCGTGCGCGTGCATCGCCGCTCGATATCTCGTCGCCGACGACGCCCCAGACGCCGTGACGAGGAGGAGCAGAGCGGCGCCCACCGCCGCGATGCCAAAGATCGGCTTGCGTAGCTTCAACACGCTGTTCATAGGTGGGTCCTTTCGGGCTACCAGTCATTCATGGCGGCAGCCAGCTCGTCGGTGATTTTTTGGAGACTCGCTCCCTCATAGCGCAAGCGAGAAAGCGCAACCGCTTCTTCCATCTGCGGGGTGAGCGGATAGACGCCGGGCGGCCAGTGTCGCGCTTCGGTGGCGATGCACTCGGCGGCAAGCGCCTGCAGCGACAGCGATAGGTCCATGATCTCGATCGGGTTGCCCTCCCCGGCCGCGCAGTTGAGGCTTTCACCGTCGCTTATCACAAGCACCCTTCGGCCGTTCGGCAGCACGTACTCGGTGACCGCCTCGCGAACCTCTGTCCCTGTTCCAAGCGAGTGCAAGTAGCTCATCGGCAGTTCGAACGAGCCCCCGCCGGCCGTGCAGAGGATCACGCCGTCGAGCATCTTCGCCAGATGCTCCTCGGTGACCGCACCGGCGAGACCGGTCGCGGCGACGACGATCTCGACATCGCTCGCGGCGTCAGCGAGGTTCCGAACTTCGAAACCCTCGTGGTGCGCCTGCAGCGCTTTTATCGGATCGATCTCGGAAACGACGATCCGGGCACCCAATGCCGACGCGTAGCGGGCGACGCCCTTGCCCACCCAGCCGTAGCCGACAACGGCGAGCCGCCGGCCCGCGAGCTGCAGGTTGGTGACGTCGAGGAGAGTCATGACGCACGATTGACCCGTTCCGTAGACGTTGTCGAAGAGGTACTTCGTTCTGGCGTCGTTCACCGCGATCACCGGTATCCGAAGCTCACCGTTCTCGTGCATCACCCGCAGCGGCCGCACTCCGCTCGTCGTCTCCTCAGCTCCGCCCAGCACGGAGTCGAGCAGAAGCGGGAACTCGCGGTGAAGCATGCGGATCAGCGTCGCGCTGTCGTCGATCAGGATCTCGGGAGCCGTGGCAAGAAGGCCGCGTGCGAGCTCGGCGTCGCGTTCTGACGACGCGCCTTCTTCGGCGAAGACCTGCAGGCCGGCCCGGGCGAGTGCTTTGGCAACCGGGTCAGAGGTGTTCCTGCCGGCGCAATACAGCCCGACCTCGGCTCCCGCCGCCCGCAGGGCGAGCGCCAGGTTCGCGGTCTTCGGCTCCAGGACGAGGCAAATGCCGACGCGAAGGCCGGCGAGCGTTTGCGCCTCGGCGAGCCGGCCGCGTAGCGCCGCGAGGACCGGCATGCTCCGCCCGGCCCAGGCGATCCGACGCTCGCCTTCGGTCACTTCGTCTGGCGCAGGCGAAAGCCCGAGGGCGCCGCTCGCGACCTCGAGTTCGGCGAGGTCCTGTGGGGCGCGCGGCTCACCGACTCGTATCCCCAGGCTGGTGAGCTTGGCGGTCGCGATGGCGTCGTCGAGTTCAGCGGGGAGGACATGCACACCTGGAGCCAGCTCCTCGGTGACGAGGTGATGCACGCCGAGCGCCTGGACGGCGAAGGACAGGTCCATGACTTCGACGGGGTGACCCATTCCGCCGGCGATGTTGACGAGCGCGCCGCCGGACAACACGTGGATGTCCCTGCCGTCGAGACGAAAGGTCTCAATGCCGTCGCGCGATCTCACACATCCGCCCGCGAGTTTCGCCAAAGCCTCGACGTCGATTTCGAGGTCCTGGTGCCCGGCGTTCGCGAGGACGACGTCGTGGCGCAGGAACGACAGCTCGCGCTCGCTGACCGTCCGCACAACGCCGGACGCCGTGATCACGATGGATGCTTCCGGAAGAACGTCCTCGGCATTTCCAACCGTGTGCCCGTCCATGTGCGCCTCCAGGGCGCGCACGGGGTCGACCTCGACTACGTAGGTTCGGGCTCCCATCGCCCGGGCGAACCGGGCGATTCCGCGCCCGACGAACCCGTAGCCGAAGACGGCGAGCCGGGCACCGCCGATCTGGCGGTTGGTCAGCTTGAGCACCGCTTGGAGCGTCGTCTGGCCCGTGCCATAGACGTTGTCGAACAGGTGCTTGCACCGAGCGTTGTTGGCACTCAGCGCTGGGAAGGGCAGCCGACCCTCGTCGGCGAGCGCCTGCAGGCGGGAAGTTCCCGTTGTCGTCTGCTCGCTCACCCCCTTCAGCCGGGCGAAGAGCTCTGGGCGGTGACGCGCCATTCGCACTGTGAGCTCGGCGCCGTCGTCGATCACGTAGTCCGGGTCGGTGTCGGCCGCCGAAAGCAGCTCGCGCTCCCAGCTGTCGTGATCGCTGCCGGGCTTCGCCACCACCGTCAGTCCGCGTTCATCAAGGGCCTGCACGACATGGCCCCGCGTCGTGCGCGGGTTGCTTCCGGCGACGACGACGCGGGCACCTGCTTCGGCCAGCACGGTGGCAAGGAAAGCTGTCTTGGCTTCAAGCTGGAGGACGACCGCCAGTTTGACGTCGCGCAACGCGCCGTCTTTCAGTCGCTGGCGGACGAAGCCGTCCAACACCGGAGAGCGTCGCCGAACCCATTCGATCTGCGCCTCGCCAAGAGCGGCGTCGGAGCGCGACGGTTGATCCGATCTGGCGGCGCTCGAAATGGTCGCCTCGGTTCCGGGCGCGCGCCCTTCCTTTAGGGTCACGTCTAACCGGAGCGGCCCACTAGGTCGCGCTCTGCCAATGACATTTGCTGCTCCGAGTCTCCCGCTGCCGCTTTGTTACGTCCGCCCGACGCGCGTGTCAAGTCGACACCTCGTTCTCTTCGCGACGAATGCCGCGGTTCGCGCTCACGACATGAATAGGCCACCGTTCACGTGAAACGTTTGGCCCGTGATGTAGCCGGCATCGTCGCTGCAGAGAAAGACAACCATTGGGGCGACATCGTCGGTTTCTCCAATCCGTCCGAGCGGAATCCGTGCGGCGATCGCGCTGAGATCGGATTCTGAATAAAAGGAGCGCGGCTGTGCGGTGTCGACGAGACCTGGGGCCACGGCGTTCACGGTGACACCATCGGGGGCAAGCTCGAGCGCCATCACTCGAGTGAGCGCTGCGATGCCTGCCTTGCTGGCGGAATAGTGGGCACTATTCGCCGTTGGAACCCAGGCGGCTCCCGATGTGACGTTGACGATGCGGCCGCCGCGTGCTTGTTCACACATCAATCGCGCCGCCATCTGCGAGACGAGGAAGGTCCCTTTCAAGTTCACCCGGATCACGTCATCCCATTCCGTCTCGGAAAGGTCCACGAAACGTGACCGTGGAAAAATGCCAGCGTTGTTCACCACCGCGTCGATCCCTCCCGAGGCCCGAAGGCGTTCAAACCCCGCTTCAATCTGGTCGCGATGACTGACGTCGAGCGCGAGCGGCTCGGCAATGCCTCCCATGTCTCGGATCCGAGTCGCAACGCGCTCGGATTCGGCTTCTGCGATGCCGCTGCACGTGACCGACGCTCCGGCACGCGCGAGCGCAACGGCGATCGCCTCTCCGATTCCCTGAGACGCGCCGGTAACCAGCGCGATTTTTCCGTCGAGCCGGCTCAATCGTCTGGCGCGCCGTGATCAAGGATCAGGTCGTGAGATTCAGGAACGAATACCTCCTCGGGAGTCAGTCGACGCGCGGCGATCCCTTGTTCGCTGGCGTACCCGCACATCGCGTCGAGGATCTCGTAATTCTCCCGAAACCCGTACGGCCAAAACGCGGGCCCCATCAGCGCATTGATCTCCTCGATATCGCGCATCAGCCACGGGACCATGACCGCCAGCGCACCGAACTCGTTCATGCGTCGCCAACCGAGCGCCTGTGCGTCGACGAACGCCCTCATCAGTGAGGCGACCACCCATGGATGCTCCTCGTACAGCGCGCGCCGGATCACCGTGAGGTGCATGATCGGGAAGAACTTTGTTCGTTCGTAATAGGCACGCTCGACTTCCGCATAGTCGGGGAACATCCTCCGTACACGACCCGAGCCGTCGCTAAGGCCGGCTGGGATATGGGGACAAAGAACGGCATCGATCTCGCCGGTCACCACCATGTCGTGCAGCGTGTGGTCTTCGGGAATGACATCCACGTGCACTCCGGGCGAGAGGTTGAGCTCGACTCGCTGGACAAAACCAGGGCTGAACTCGCCCCCCTGGAACCAACTCATCTGATCGGGGGTGACTCCGAAGTCGTGCTGGAGAAAGGCCCGTTGCCACAGCGCAGCGGTCATCTCATAGTCAGGCACACCGACCTTTCGGCCAACGAGATCTTTTGGCCCGGAGATGTCGCTCGGCCCGTGGACGAAGATGTCGCCGTGGCGGAAGCGCCGTGACAGAAAGACCGGGATCGCGACGTATTTCTCGTCGTTGCGAGAGGTGAGGGCGATGAACGTTGAGGCCGACATCTCGGCGACGTCGAACTCGTCGTCCTGCGCGACCTTTTGAAAGAGCTGGTAGGGACCAAGCCGGACGCAGTCGAGGGCAATACCTTCGGGCTGTACGGTGCCTTCTGAGAGCGCTCGGGTGCGGTCAAGGTAATCGAGGCTCGCGAAGGTGAGCTTGAGCGGCGGTGTCACACTCACGCCGCCCACCAGGACCGATTCCCGGACGTCCTTCGCATAGTAGTATACAACATACTAGTTGTTCCAACGGAGGAGGACTGCATGAGCACCCAGACGGCGCCGCTGCCGATCACCACTGACGTCGTCTCAGAGGGAGAGTCCGAGGCGTTCATCCCGTATCCGCCGATCGGTGAGCAGCTTGAGTTCATTCCCATCTCGGCGCGCCCCGAGGTCCACTACTACATCTCGCGGATGGCATTCCTGCCAAACGCCATCAAGATGTACCTGCATAACCCGTGGTCAGCCGAGCATCTGATGCGATTCAACAACGCGGTCATGCGGAGCGAGCAAGGTTCACTCTCCGAGGAGTTCAAATATCGGCTCGCCATCATCGCGAGCCGCGACAACGAGTGCACCTACTGCACTGCGCACCATGCAGCCACTCTCAAGCGACGCTGGAAGTATTCCGAAGACGATCTCGACAGCGTGCTCAGCCTCGACCAACCTGCGGACGAACGCGAGGCCGTTGCCTTCGAATTCGTCCATCAGGCAAGCCTGGATCCGGCTGGCGTGACCGACGACCTCCGCAAGCGCCTCGCCGAGCAATTCACTCCCTCTGAGGTGATGGAAATCGTCCTCGTGATGGGCTTCTGGAAGATGTACAACACGATGCACACCGCGATGGGGGTCCCTCTCGAAGATCCAGTCGCGCACGAGGCGGGCTGGGTGAAGGTCGCACCGCATTCGCGCCACTAATCAAAGGGAAGAGTGCTCGGCGCTCGGCCGACGACTTCCTGACAGACTCGCGCGTCGTGGATCATCGAGCGTTGTAAGCGGGTGACGCAGATGCAGGCCGACGCGCCCACGCTCCCGAGCGCGATTACAGACCTCCTCGACGGGGTTGATCCCGGCAAGCACGTCGGCTTCACGATTCAATTGGTAACGGCCGATCCGCAGGGCTGGCCCCGTGTCGCATTACTCAGTGCGGGCGAGGTCGTGGCTGTCGATCCGATGCGTCTTCGAATTGCGCTCTGGCCGGAATCGCACACGACGGAGAACCTCGCGCGCGTGGGCCAGGCGACACTGACGTTCGTTTTTGACAACGCCGCATACAGCGTTCGCTTGCGGGTATGCCGTGGTGAGGACATCTCAGCGCCGATTCACCTCGCTGTTTTCGACGGTCGCGTCGTCGAAGTGCGGCGTGATGTCGCGTCGTACGCGGTCCTCGAGTCTGGTATCAGCTTCCGTCTTGTCGACGAGAGCTCGGTCGTTGATCGCTGGCGCACGACAACCGAGGAACTCGTTCGTCATCCCGGCTGCGAACCCGGTGGAGATTGATAATGCGCCTTGTCGTCGGCATGTCTGGCGCCTCTGGAGCCATTTATGGCATTCGCTTGCTCGAAGTGCTGAAGGAAGTCAACGACGTCGAAACCCAGCTCATCATGAGCCCTGCCGCCCGACAGACGATCCATCTCGAGACCGATTGGGACCCGAAGAAGGTGGAGGCGCTCGCCGACGAGGTACACGTCTTCGGCGACATCGCTGGTGCTCCCTCGAGCGGATCCTTCCGGTTTGATGCCATGGCCGTCGTTCCGTGCTCGATGCGAACCGTCGCCGCCATCGCCTATTCGCTCAGTGACAACCTGTTGGTCCGTGCTGCGGACGTCGCCCTAAAGGAGCGACGAACTCTCCTCGTCGCACCACGGGAGACGCCGCTACATCTCGGGCATTTGCGTGCCATGACGCAACTCGCCGAACTTGGCGCGCTCGTCGTCCCGCCGATGCCCGCCTTCTATCACCGTCCGCAGTCGATCGATGACCTCGTCAACCAGACTGTGAACCGGATCTGTGACTTGCTCGGCATCTTTCTCGCCGGAGATCTTTTCGAACGATGGCAAGGAGCGAAAGGGCGACGACAGAACTCGCCCAATTGAGCGCGCCCCGAAGAAGAACAGGAGCCGACCGTTAGGAATGGCGCGTAATCCTTCAACGTTTCACGGGCTTTCCCCTCAACCAACCATGAATCCCCCACCGTCCACGACGAGCACCTGACCGGTCATCCAGGCGCTCATCTTGCTCGCGAGAAAGAGCAAGGGGCCGACGAGATCCTCTGGAGTGCCAAGCCGTTTGATAGCCATCCGCTCGGTCATCCGATCAGCCATCTTCGCGTCGATGCCACCCATGTCACCAGCGACGACGGGTCCCGGCGCAATGGCGTTGACACGGATGTGGGCGGGAGCAAGTTCGCGTGCCATCGAACGCGTCATTGGTAGCAGCGCACCTTTCGCCACCGTGTAATGCATGCGACCCGGCGAGTTCTGCCAAACGGCCGGTGAGGACTGATTGATGATCACGCCGCCTCTCTCGCGCATCAACGGGATTACCGCCCGGCTGACGATGAAAACGCTCGTCAGGTTGACCGTGAGCACTCTGTTCCACAGTTCGAGTGGCATCTCCTCGATCGGGTCGGGAGGCGGAAATGGCAGTCCCTGGAACATCGCCGCGTTGTTGACGAGGATGTCGGCGCCGCCGAATCTCTCCCCGACCTCATTCGCCATGTCGCGCGCGCTCGCTTCTGACGTGACGTCTGTTTCGATGAGGAACGCCTCACGACCCGCCGAACGCAGCTCCTCGAGCGTCGCCCCACCGGACTCGGCCGTATCAGCAACGACCACGCTGGCGCCGGCGTCGGCGAGCCCGCGGCAGTAACCGGCCCCGAACCCTCCTGGGCCGGTGACGATCGCGACCTTGTTCTCAATTCCATAGGTCACATCGATTCCTCCTGCGGCCGAAGCCACGAGTTTGGGCCCTTGCGAATCGCGAGTCTCGACCATCCGGATCGACCGATCGGCCGACGGGAGTTAAGCCTGATGAGTGCTGCACGTCGAAACGACCGTCTTCGCAAACAGAATCGGTGTGACGCAGCAAGCGCCCGGTTCAATTCGAGGTCGAGCCTGAATGTAACGTACTGCTCACACGACGCATTGCGAATTGATGCCTTATCACGCACAGATGATCCCTGGACCGATGGAGCGATGACCAAGCCGACACTCGAGTTCCACGAACCCGGCGGAGATTGGGTTCCAACTGGGATCGACGGCCAGAGCGAGCAGATTCTCGCGGAAGACCCGCAGATGGGCATCTACACGCGTCTTCTCAAGTTCGCGCCCGGCACCGACACCTCACCGTCTGGGACGCTCACCCATGATTTTTGGGAGGAGATCTACATCCTCTCCGGAGAGATCACCGATACGCGGCTCGCATGCTCGTTCTCGGCGGGCGACTACGCCTGTCGACCGCCCGGCATGGAGCACGGCCCTTGGCAGTCGGAGACCGGTGCCTTGTTGTTCGAGGTCCGTTACGTGGCGCGCTCAGCGCGGGGTTCCCCATTTCTGACGCGGCGTGACGTCACGCGACGAGCGTTGCGAACTCCTCGCGCAGCGCCGGCGCGCCCTTGAACCCCGTAACGAGCTTTGACGGCTCTCCTTCAATGAAAAGACACATCGCGGGCAGACTCATCAGGCCGTATTCGTCGGCGATCGCCTCGTCTTCAAGGCTCACCTTCAAGATCGCGACGTCAGCCGCCAGGTCCTCAACAAAGCGCTCGACAACTCGGCCCATCGGTCCGCACTGGACACACCACGGAGCCCAGAACTCGACAAGAACACGCTTTTCACTTTCGAGAACAGCATGGAGCCCGACGCGGTCGACCTCTTTGATCCGGTTCGATGGCGGGGCCGCCGTCATAGGTAGTCCTCGAGTCGCACGGACTGCCATGACGGTGGCCAGGCGCGCTCGTAGTCCGATCGCTCCTTGCGGTACGGCACCGGCTTCGTGGCATTGATTCCCCAACGCGACCCGACAGAGGGAAAGCGAGCGCTCGCCGACTCTGGGCTCGCTTCGGTTTCTGGACGCGCCCGAGGGTCGAAGATCCATCCCCGCGTTCCGTCGACGACGATGACGTCGCGTGCCGGGTCGACGCGGGTCGCGAGGGCATACACGATGTCGCGGTAATCAAAGATGTCGATATCGGGATCGACCGCGACAACCATCTTGTTGTTGACGAACGAACCCATGGCGGTCAATAAGGCATCCTTCGCCTGACCCTCTTGAGTCGGTTCGATCTGCATCACGAGAAAAAGGGCACCGCCGCCGTTGACGTACGCGATCTCGCGGATCGCAACGCCCATTGCCCGGATTCGTTCGAAGAGAATCGCTTCCTGCCAAAGACGCGGAAGCTGCTGGTGATCGGTGAACGGCGTCATCAAATGGTTGCGATAGATGGCGTCGCGGCGCATGGTGATCGCCGTCACCTCGAAGACCGGTTGCTGGTTCGCGTAGGGCGTAAAGAGCATCGTCGGGCCGGGCGAAGGTCCGTCTTGCGCGGTGCGCTCGGGATCGATCCACCCTTCGATGACGATGCTCGCGTCGGCCGGAACAGGGATCCCATTCGTCTCCGATTCGACGAGCTCGCCCGGCTGCCCCGTAATCGCCTCGAAGAGCTCGAGCTCCCACCACCCTTCGTGGAGATAGCTGTACGCGGCGGCAAGCTCCCACGCGGGATGGACGCCAATTGCGATCGACTGCGCCATTTTCTTCCCCTCGGCCCGGTGCGCGCCGAGGATGCGGATGGCCGTCGAGGTGACGAACGACGTGACCATCTCGTTGCGCGAAAGAACGCCCGATCGGGGGTACATCGAGTTGAAGTTGCCGGTTTGCGGATCGCGGTGGACAGCGAAGGCCGTGGTGTAGGGGTACGGATCTCTGTCGGTATGCGTAACGATCGGCAACAGCGAAAGGTCGACGTCGTCGCCGAAGAGCTTGATCTCCTTGCACGGAGCGTCACTCGCCTGCTTTAGGGGTTTGGGTCCGCGCGCGAGGACGGCGTTCATCGTCCGCAGCACCTCGTCCGGCGCGCACCCGAGCACTCTCGCCTGTGCGGCCCGGTCGATGAATAGCCCATCGACGAGCGGCATCTGGAAGCCGTCGATGTTCGAAAAGAGCACCGGGCGACCAGCACGAGCGGTCAGGGCACCGACAGCCTCGAGCGCTACCGGTTTCGCAATCTCGAGGAATTGCTCACGATTGGTCTCGACGAAGCTTTGGAGTTCGAGGTTCACCACGCTGATCTCCTCATCGACGAGCTCTCTTGTTGTCCCTAGGTCGGGAGTATCCAACGACTCGGGACACTAGGCCTCTTCACTCTCGAAGTTCTTGCTGAAGGCCTGGATCGACGCTCCTTTCATGGCGCCCGCCGGATTGAACTCGATGAGCTCGAAGTCCTCGACCGCGTACAGCTTGTGACCAGGAGGGCAGTGGTAGAGGTCGCCGCCGTTGATTGTCATCTCAGTTCCGTCAGCCAGGCGAACGAGCGCCTTTCCTTTGAGCAGATAGCCCCAGTGCGGGCACTGGCAGAGATTGTTCGGAAGGCCCTCCCAGGCGGCGTCACCGCCGGGCGGAAAGCCACCGGGAACGTTTGCGAACTCGATCAAGAAGCCATCCCA
The DNA here is from genome assembly GCA_963725215.1 of uncultured Acidimicrobiaceae bacterium. GTDB lineage: Bacteria > Actinomycetota > Acidimicrobiia > Acidimicrobiales > Bog-793 > CAVRXQ01. The sequence continues at coordinate 408,748 of CAVRXQ010000001.1, forward strand.
TTGCGCGCACTGCGCTTGGCCGGGTCCCATGCGGACCACCGGAACATCGTTCTTGGAGATGGTCGGGCCCTTCGGCGAAAAGATCTCTACCATTCGCTGACCTTTCGACTGTTCTGAAACGACAGCGCGACTTGCGCGGTTGGATTCAGTGATTCACATCAATGACACGACTTAGTCGTGAGCTTTTTTGGCGTTCCGGCTAAAGGCATCCATCGCGTCTTCCGCTGCCTTCACGTCTGGATTGAACTCGATGTTCTCAAAGTCCTCGAGCGCGTAAACCCTGTGACCCGGTGGGGCGTAGTAAAGGTCACCCTGATTGATAAACGTCTCTGTCCCATCGGGGAGGCGCATCAGCGCCCGTCCCTTTACGAGATAGCCGAAGTGTGGGCACTGGCAGCGCTTGTCTTCGAGTCCGTCCCATAAGACGTCGCCCTCTGGATCACGCGGAAAGCCACCGGGGACACGTTCGAACGCCAGCGCGGCGCCTGCCCACTGCGCCCACTGCGCCTCGTACGGAGGCGCGCTGAAGACCGGCACGTCGTCCTTCGCAATCGTGAACCCTTTCGGCGCAAAGATCTTTGCCATTCGCGGGACTCCTCTTCTTCGAAGCGCAGGGTTAGCGCGATTCGTATGTAGCATGGTACGTACACCCTATAGTGAGGGCGTATGTCGATCGAGCGTGAAACGCTCCAGCCCACGATCGCCTCCCTGCCCCGCGCCGAGACCTTGGCGCGCCAGGCGTACGCGGCGATCCGATCATCGATTTGGTCCGGCGTCATCGCCGCCAACTCGTTCTATTCCGAGGTGCAGCTTGCGGGAGCGCTGAAGATCTCGCGCACGCCGGTTCGTGAGGCGCTGATCCAGCTGGCGCGCGAGGGTTTGGTCGAGATCGTCCCTCAAAGAGGTTTCCGCCTCCGTTCGATCTCGGAGAAGGAACGCCGTGAGGCCTTCGAGTTGCGTGACCTCGTCGAGCAGTACGTCGTCGGGCGGCTCGCGATCGAGGCCACCGACGAGATGGTCGCCAAGCTCCGCGCGATCCTCGATCGTCAAGCGAAGGCGCTCGACAAACCGGAGTTCCTCGACATCGACGAAGAGTTTCACCTCGCTATGCCGGAGGCGCTCAGCCTCGAGCGCACTCGTCAGATCCTGCTCACGCTGCGCGGCATCATCTGGCTGTCAGGACTCGACGCGCTCGCCACGCCGGCGCGCAGCGCGGGCGTTCTTGAGGAACACCGTGCAGTCGTCGACGCGATCGCGGCGCGCGATCCGCAGAAGGCGCAACAGGCGATCCACCATCACATCTCCGCGACCCAGCGCGCGACCACCGAGCGAATGCGCGACTCTGGCAAAGCGCATCTAGACGTGACGGACGGCAGCGAAGCTCCGCTCGACAGCGGCCGCCACCGCGAGGACTTGCTCATCATCTCGCGCGAGGATCTGCAATCCCACGGGAAGGTCGACGCCCGGGACCGGTAGCGAGAGCGCCGCCACGCCGGTCACGTTTGCTAGTCGCGTGAAGCGAACGAGGAGAGAGGGCAGCCCGACATCTCCGTTGGCGTCCTCGAGGAGTGGCGCGACGATCGGCACCGTCGGAGAGATGATGGCGTCGACGTCTTCAAGTCGGCGGAGGATCTCGATTCGCATTTGAGCGATCGCGGCGAGAGCTTCGATGTAAGCGGCGGAGCTGATTGTCGACCCGAAGACGAGCCGTTCGCGCACGTCAACGCCGTAATCGCCGGGGCGGGCGTGGAGCCTCGCCGCGTGCGTCTGTGCCGCCTCGACGAAAAGCACAGCAGTGCTCGCTGCATCGATGAGATCCGGGTCGGGGAGGTCGACGCGGGTTACTTGGAAATCATTGAGGCTTCCAAGGGCCGCGTCGATCGCGATCGCCACCTCGACGCTCGCGCTCTCGAGCGCCGCTTGGTCGAAGGCGAGGACTCGACCGAGCGTGCGATCGGCGAGCCGAGTACCAGTCAGCGCGACGAATGCCGAGGCGACCGTCTCAACGTCCGCACCCATGACGCCGACATGATCGAGGGTCTTAGCGAGCGGCTGGACCCCCCGCACACTGAGATGGCCGAACTGCGGTTTGAATCCCACGACACCACAGAACGCAGCCGGAATGCGGATCGAGCCGCCCGTGTCGGTCCCGAGCGCGATCGCCGCTGACCCCTCGGCGACGGCGGCTGCGGAACCCGAGCTCGAGCCGCCGCAGATGCGCCGACCGTCGTGCGGATTGGCGGGCGTTCCCTCAAAAGCATTGATCCCGGTCGTCCCGAAGGCGATCTCGTGCAGAGCGGTCTTGCCGACGATCGACGCACCGGCGCGGCGCAGACTCGCTACGACCGGGGCGTCCTCACTCGCCGGTGGCGCTCCGTCGAACGCAGCAGAGCCTGCGCGCGTCGGACAGCCGGCCACGTCGATGAGGTCCTTGATTGCGACCGGAACGCCAGCAAGGGATCCGCGATCCGCGATGAATTCAGGAAAAAGCAACTGTGCGTACGCACCACGCGCGGCGACCGGACGCCTCAGTTCCATTGCTCGGAAGAGCGCCGCTTTCGGGTCGCGCCGCGCCTCGGCGACCGAGATCAACCGAGTAGACGTTGCTCGAGCGCCTCGAGCCGCGCGCCGAGCTGCGCGACGCGGTCCTCGCTCATCTCAACCCCGAATGACCGGGCTGCCGCCCCGATTCTCTCGGCGCCAGCCGACTCGGTCGCTTGGTGCTTTTCCTCAGGCGACGCGAGGAACGAACGGACGTCGATCCGGTAACGGAGCGCGAGTGACGCGTCCGTTTGTCGGTCAGAGAGCTCGGCGCGAAATACGGAGCCGCCTCGCAGGCCGCCGATCGCCGGAACCGTTCCGCAGAGGACGACGAAGGATTGTGCTCTCGACTTCCAAGGAATCGCGCCGAGGATGTCGGTTGGAGACAACAGCGCCTCCGTCGACCCGTCCTGGTACAAGTCATCCCTCTCCTCGCCAATCCAGCTACGAAGCCGCAGGCTGTCCCAGTGATCAAGCACGTCGGAGAGTCGCCACGCTTCCTCCGCCAACACTTTCTGGCACGTCGCTTTCGACAAAGCGACGTCGATCCGCTCAGCGGCACGATCCGTGTGGTCGGAGGCGACGGTGACGTAGACCTCGTCCCCGGCGACGAGGAGCGCCACTTCCGCCTCGCCCGAGGTCTCTTCCGAAGCGGTCACGAGGTGCTCACCTTGGACGAGCAGCGAGGGCGAAAGCGGATAGAAGCACGGCACGGCTTCTGGAGGCTCGATGCCGTGTTCGGCGAGTTCGCGGATGTGGGCTAGGACTTCGCCGTGGTCGCGCCCGGTGTATCCGGCGACGATCAGCACTTCCGGCTCGAGCGAAATGTCGGCGCCGGTCGGTTGGAGTTTGAAGTGCAAGCGAGTTACCGCCGATGGCCGGTTCAGCATTCAGGGTGAACGAGTCGCAGGGCGACCTTTGCATCTACATCCAGCTGGCGCTGTCCGGTCGCCCCGCAACGTCGCCCCCCACATCGCGCCTCACGGGGCCCGAGGGCACCCGGAGACGCGGTCATAGACGGTAGTATACTACATGCTACGCCTCGGCGACCCGAATCGACGGATCTGTTGGCGCGATAGACAGACCCGACGTCTGAGGCGCGCGTGCCGCTCCCCACCAGAACCGAAGCGAGGTTGACCGACCAAATGTCGAGTTACAAGACCGTCAAGATCGAACGCGAGAACGGCATCTCCTTCGTCGTGTTGAACCGGCCGGAGAAGAAGAACGCGATGAACCCGACGATGCACTACGAGATGCTCGAGGTGTGGGACGAGCTCGAGTTCGACCGTGAAACCCGTGTCGTCGTCCTCACCGGCGAGGGAGACAGCTGGTGCGCGGGGCAAGATCTCAAAGAATCGTTCCTCGAGACCGCCAACAACCCGTTAGAAGTGCGGCGCTCCTCCTGGGCCGCCTCGGAGTGGCGGTGGCGTCGGCTCTATTACTTCCCGAAGCCGACTATCGCGATGGTCAACGGTTACTGCTTCGGCGGCGGCTTCACACAACTCGTCGCCTGCGACTTCGCCATCGCCTCCGAGGAAGCGACCTTCGGACTGAGCGAGGTGAACTGGGGATCGTTCCCGGGCGGACTCGTCAGCCGAGTCCTCGCCGAGGTGTTAGGGATGCGGGACGCTCTCTACTACATCATGACCGGCGAGACCTTTGACGGTCGGACCGCCGAGAAGATGCGCCTCGTCAACGAGGCGGTGCCGCTTTCGGATCTCCGCAAGACAACCGTGAGCCTCGCCGAAAAGCTCATCCGTCTTAACCCGCACACGTTGCGCGCCTGCAAAGAGGTCTACAAGCACGTGAAGGACATGGACTACGAGGACGCAGAGGATTACATGTGGGCGAAACTCGACATGCTCACGGTCCTCGATCCTGGTGGCCGCCAGCGTGGCATCAAACAATTCGTCCAGGACAAGAGCTATCGGCCGGGATACGAGTCCTACAAGCACGATGAATGACGGGCGGTCCACGTCACTGCTCGACGGCTTCACCGCGCTCGACCTGTCGGGTAATGAAGGACAATTTGTCGGACGGCTGCTCGCCGACCTCGGGATGCGCGTCATCAAGGTCGAACCACCGAGCGGGGATACCGTCCGAAATGTCGGGCCGTTCAGGGACGATCTGATCGATCACGAATCGAGCCTGCGCTTCGCGTTCTTGAACGGCGGCAAAGAGAGCATCACGCTCAATCTCGAGACCGCCGACGGCTTGGCAATGTTCCTCGAGCTCGTCTCTCACGTCGACGTGTTGATCGAGAGCTTTCGGCCCGGCTACCTCGACAGTCTCGATATCGGTTTCCCGCGCTTACACGAGCACAACCCGCGACTTGTCGTTGCTTCCATCTCTCCATTCGGACAGAACGGACCGCGCGCGAACTACTTAGCGACCGACATCGTTGGTGTGGCGATGGGCGGCATCATGTTCATCTCTGGTGATCCGGGGCTTCCGCCCGTCCGCCCGCCGGAGACGCAATCGTTCTATTACGCCTCCATCTATACGACCTATGCAGTGTTGCTCGCACTATTCCAGCGCGGCGAAACCGGCGTCGGGCAACATATCGACATTTCGATCCAAGAGAGCGTTGCTTCGCAAGAGCACATGATTCGCGAAGCGGCATTCGATGGTGTGCAGATCACGCGCAACGGCAGTCAGCACAAGCACACGGCGCCGGCGAACATCTTTCCGTGCACAGACGGCTACGTCTATCTGTTCATCCTGGGGGCGCGCGATTGGGATCGCTTGCTCTCACTGTGGACGGATCATCCAGTCGAGCTCGATGCATCGGAGCTGAAAGCTCCTGGTGTTCGCCGCGCGAACGCGGCGATGATCAATCCACTCGTCGAACAATTCACTTCGCGCTTTTCGAAACGTGAACTGATGAGCCATCTGCAAGGAAATGGAATCCCCTGCTTGCCGGTCAATTCGCCCCGCGATTTCCTCAACGAAGAACAAGTGCACGTACGAGAGTTTTTCGGCGACGTCGAGAGCCGCGCGCTCGGTCGATATCAGGCGCCACGGTTCCCCGCGCTCTTTGACGGGGAGCGTCCACCCGTTGCCGGTCCCCCGCCAGAACTTGGAGCCGACAGCGCGGCGATCTACCACGAGTGGCTCGGACTTGACGCCGCCGAACTCGAACTGCTCGCGGCGAGAGGCGTGGTTTAAAGGTGGCGAGCTTCCTTTCCGGCATACGAGTCATCAGCCTCTCGACTGGCATCGCTGGACCCAACGCGGCGCGTGGCCTCGCATTGTTCGGCGCCGAGGTGTTCAAGATCGAGTCGCGCGCGGGCGGACTCGATGCTTTCCGTTCCTACGGCGACAACCCGGAGGCGTCGCCGCGCTTTATCGAGGTCAACCTCAACACCCGGTCGCTCACGCTCAATCTGAAGAAACCACAGGGGATCGCGCTCTTCAAGGAACTCGTCTCCAAGTCCGACGTCGTGATGGACAACTTCCGCCCCCAAGTGCTCCCCCGTCTCGGACTCGGGCCGGACGACCTGTTGGCGATCAATCCCCAGGTGATCGTCGTGCGCATGCCCGGACTGGGTTCGGAGGGTCCGCTCAGCTCGTACGGGACGTGGGGTCCGACCCTCACGGCCTACTCGGGACTCACCTTCTTGTGGAACCATCCGAACCAAGACCGCCCGATCGGTTCGCAAGGCGTTTACCCCGACTACCTGACCGGGGCGGTTGTTCCGGCAATCGTGGTTGCTGCCCTTTTGCAGCGTCGCCGCACCGGGAAGGGCACGGCGATCGACGTCGCGCAGATGGACCTCGCCGCCTACACGCTCGGGACGATCTTCCTCGACGCCAGCATCAACGGTCGCGACCCTCAGCCGGTCGGCAACATCTCGCCTCATATGGAGCCGCACAACTGTTTCCCGTGCCTTGGTGACGACCGATGGTGCGTGATCGCCGTCGAAAATGATGCCCAATGGGCGGCGTTATGCACGGTCATTGGCCAGCGAGATCTCGCCTCCGATGAGCGATTCGCGACCCTCACCCAGCGCAAGGCGAATCGCGAAGTGTTATTCGAGCTCATCGCCGCCTGGACGCGTCAGCACGAGGCCGCTTCGGTGATGGAGCTTTTGCAGACAGCCGGCGTCCCAGCCGGCGTCGTGCAGGGAGGGAGCGACCTCGCGGCCGACGAGCAGCTCAGCGCGCGCGGGTTCATCGAGGTCGTCGACCACCCGATTCTCGGCAGGATGCCGATGGCGGGAATGCCGATGCATTTCAGCGGAGGTCGCCACGAGGCGTTGAAGAGTCCCCCGCCCCTCGGGTCTGACAACGAGTACGTCATTACTGAGATCCTCGGTCACGGCGCGGAAGACCTGAAACGCTGGGAAGAAGAAGAGGTCGTTTACTAGCCGTGACCGATCCGAATCCGAACCCGTCAGCCGGGACCGCAACTAGTATCCTAGTATACTTGTATGCTACGGTTAGCAGACATGGCGACAGACGTCGTCGCGTCGTCGCGATCGCTTGCCCTCGAACACGGCATGGCTAAGGCTTTTGCCGTGAGCGACGTGTCCCTCGGCCCGGTTCTGCAAGTTCGCAACCTCAGCATTCGCTACCGCGCCCACGACAACGGGCAGCCGTTCGAAGCCGTCAAGGACGTGACCTTCGACGTTGGCCGTCATCAACTCGTCGCCGTCGTCGGTCCGAGTGGCTGCGGAAAATCGACCCTCCTTAGTGCGGTCGCCGGTCTGATCCCCTACCAACGCGGGCAGATCCTCGTCGAGAACACGCGGGTGACGAAACCGGGCAAGGACCGTGCGGTCGTGTTCCAGCACGCCGCCCTCCTGCCGTGGCTCACCGTGCGCAAGAACGTTGCCTTCGGGACCCGCCAGCGCGGCGCTGACAAGGCGACCGCCCTTAAACGCGCCGACGAAATGCTCGAGCTCGTTCGGCTTACTCAATTCGCGAACCACTACCCGTACCAGCTCTCGGGCGGCATGCAGCAACGAGTCAACTTGGCCCGCGCCCTCGCGACCGACCCGCAGATCATGCTGCTCGACGAGCCGTTCGCGGCATTGGACGCCCAGCACCGCGAGCTCCTTCAGAACGAGTTGATGCGGATATGGGACTCGACCGACAAGGCCGGCATCTTCATCACCCACCAGATCGATGAGGCGATCTTCGTAGCCGACGTCGTCGTCGTGTTGTCGAGCGGACCCGGGTCGGTCGTTAAAGAGATCCTAGAGATCGACCTGCCGCGGCCGCGAGATCGGAGGGTGACCGAGGGAGAGAGATTCGGCGCCTTTGCAAGGAAGATTCGCAGCGTGCTCGAAACGAGCTGGGCGGACCAGTTCGAACTCGATAAGTGAAAGACAAGGGGGGACATCGAATGCAAGGTTCGAAAAAGTGGAGGACGAAGCCAAAGCTGTTCAGACCCATCGTCATCGCAGCAATCGCGGCGACTGCGCTCGTTTCAACGACGGTGGGCACGGCGGCCGCGGCGAATTCGCACAAGTCACTCGTCACGGTCAACGTCGGCGTTCAGGCGCCGGTGCCGGTGTTCGCTGCCTGGTGGTTCATGCAGGAGAACCCGGGGATCTGCAAGCCGTTCGGTATTAAGCCCAACTTCGAAACGGTTACTCCGATCAGTGGACCTCCCGCGCTTTTGAGCGGGTCCATCCCGGTCCAGGTCGAGGCCAACGGGTCGTACTTCGAAGAAGCGGCGAAGGCCGCCGATTCGGTGATCTTGCTCGGCGGATACGGACCGCTCGCGACGTACTTCTGGGGGACGGCGAAGATCAAGACGCCGGCAGATTTCGCCGGAACGACGGTCGCCGCGACGACCCCCGGCGGTGCGTCGGATCTCCTCGCCAGGTTGGCGATCAAGCTTGCTGGGCTCAAGCCCTCGCAGGTCAAGATCGACTACGTGGGGAGCGCGCAGGCGATCATCGCGCTGACCGAGACTGGACAGACGTCCGGCTTCAGTGACCCCGCACCCCTTCCGCCGGCAGCCACTGCGGCGGGTCTGCACCCGGTCCTCAATCTGACCAAGTCCACGGCATCGCTGCCGCTCGACACGTTGGCTGTGGTGGCGGACGGTCCGTACTACCGGTCGCACAAGCAGGCCGTCCACGGGCTCCTGCAATGCGTTGCCTTAGCCGACCACGACGCCGTCGCCCACAAACAAGGCGTGATCACCTCGATCCAGCAGGTCCTCGGCTACCCGCCGACGCTCGCGGCGCTCGCTTGGACCTACAACCACGCGACATGGAACATCTTCCCGTTCACGAAGTCGCTCGCACTGATAGCGATCGCAGCGGTCCGTGGCGGTGGACAGGCCGCCGCTGTCGCCGGCTACAAGTACAACAAGGTTGATGTCGCGGCCAACGCGTTGGTCGGCATCAAGTACGCGCTGCAGACGCCGCCAGGCATCGTCAAAGCTGGAACGTAAGAAAGAACAGTGCAGATTCGCGCGCGCGACGCGGAACGGTGAGCCACCGGTAGGGAGTAGTCAATGGGAATACCGACGAGAGTGCAAAGTTGGCTCAACAGTTCTACGCGCGAACCTGCAGTCAGCATCGGCGTCGACGGTGCGATCGTCGACGCCGATGAGATCTACAAAGCACCGACGCTCGCCCGAAGGTTCTGGCATCGCTGGGAGCGATTGATCCTCGGCACCTCGGCGATCGCCGTTGTCCTCGCCGCCTGGCAACTGTTCTCCGGAGAGCACTGGGTGAACACCGAGTTCGCGAGCGAGCCGTCCGCGATCGCGACGTCGCTCGTGAACTATTTCCAACACGGAACTGGTTGGAGCGACCTCTGGATAACCAGCCAAGAGTTCCTGATCGGCTTCGCGCTCTCGCTCGCCATCGGGATCCCGCTCGGAGTCTTGATGGGCTGGTACAAGAAGATCGACGAGCTGCTCAATCCGATGGTGATCTTCATGAACAACATCCCGAGGATTGCGCTCGCTCCGCTGTTTGTCATTTGGTTTGGCATCGGCACTGAATCGAAGGTGGCAATCGTCCTTTGCGTCGCGACGATCCCATTGATCTTCAACGCGCGCGCCGGAGTAGCAACGACCGAGCGCACTCTCGTCCAAATGGCGCGCTCGTACGGAACGCCGAACATCGCACTTTTGTGGAAGGTCGTGCTTCCCGGCTCGGTGCCGACGATTGTCTCCGGTGTCCGCATCGCGATCGGTCAGGGATTGATGGCGGTCGTCCTCGCGGAGTTCATTGCGTCCGAGCACGGTCTCGGTTTCACACTGTTCTCGTCGGCGAACACACTCGACACGGCGCGCATGTTCGACGCTGTGACAGTCATCGCGGTCGCAGGCCTGATCCTCACCGCTCTCGCCACTCGGCTCGAACGCTACTTCGATCGTTGGCGCGTTTCCGATTGACGAATTGAACCGGGGTTCGATCGCTACCGCCGTCGCCGGTAGCGATCGAACCAGCACGATTAGTCCCCTAGCGCGAGGCGAATAGGACCTTCGATGGAATTTGGGCTCGTTCTCGGACCATTTATGCCGCCCCGCGAGGAGATGTCGTCCGCAGACGCCCTCGCCCTGCAGATGCGCTTCGCCGAACGCGCGGCGAATTCTGGATTCAACTACGTGAGCATGGGCGACCACTATCTCTCGGGTCCATCCGCGCAGTTCTTCCAGCCGATCCCGCTGGCGGCAGCGATCCTTGCCAAGCACCCGTCGCTGTCGGTGGCAACGACCATCTTCCTCTTGCCCCACCACAACCCGGTCGAAATGGCCGAGGTCGTGGCGACTCTTGACTCTCTCGCGCCAGCTCGCTTCGTATTCGGTGTCGGGCAGGGCTATCGCCAAGATGAGGCGGAGGCAGTCGGCATCGAGAACTCAAGTCGCGGCGAACGCCTCGCCGAGTCGATCACCGCGATGCGCCTTTTGTGGCAAGGCGGGCCGTCGAGCTTCGAAGGCCACTATTACCGATTCCACGACGCTGACATCGGGATCGGCACTAGCGACCCCCACGGACCGCCGATCCTGATCGGTGCCGACAAGGCCGAGGCGATTACGCGCATCCCTTCGATCGGAGGCGATCACTGGTTGCCGAGTCCCCGCAACAGCGTGACTTTCATCAAATCCGCGCTGCCCGCGTACGCGGCCGCCGTTCGTTTGGCCGGGAGAACCTTTGCCGGCATCCCGATCATGCGCAGCGTTTACGTGTCGAGTGACGAGGAGGCGGCGAAAGCCGTCCTCGTCAACGCTTCCCAGCGGATGGCGGCCATCCAGGGAAGGTGGGGACAACCGGGTGAGCGCCGGGGGCCCTCGTTCGACGACCTCAAGCGTGAAAAGCAGATAATCCTGGGGAGCACCGAGCAGATCGCAGAGTCCTTCGTCGACCTGCACCGCGATGTCTCTGTCGGCTGCGTCTTCCTCCAGTGCTACGCGCCCGGAATGGATCCCGAGGCATCGCTCGACATGGTCACGCAGCTCGGCGAGGAGACGCTCCCCCTCGCCCGCAAGGAAGTCGGAAGCGACTCCCTTTTCTTCGACCGGTAACCGAGAAAGGACGCATGTTCGCGATGGCGAATCCAGGAAATGCCGAGGAGTTCGACGTTGTCGTGGTCGGCGGAGCCAGCGCCGCCTTCTCGGCGGCGATCAGCGCCCGCCAGCACGGTGCCGAACGGGTACTCATGCTCGAGAAGGCGGCCGAGCCGGATATGGGCGGCAACGCCCGCTACTCGCACACCGGATTCCGTTTCGTCCAGTCAGGCAAGGACGAGATCTGCGAGTTCCTCGATGTGACCGACGAAGAGCGGGATCACATGGAGATCCCCGCTTACACCAAAGAGGACTTCTTCGGCGACCTCGAGCGCGTCACCCGAGGTCGTATAAACACAGAGCTCGCGAGGGTCCTCGTCGACGAATCGAATGCCGCGGTGCACTGGATGAAGGACACCGGCATCAAGTGGGAAGCGACGCACTTCACGGTCATCGACGGCATCAAGTACTTCGGCATGGGACATGTCCTCAACCCGCTCGGCGGCGGGATTGGACAGGTCCGGCAGTGGCGTGAGATCGCCGATCGAATGGGCGGGGTGGACTTTCGCTGGGAATCTTCGGTCGTCGGACTCATCGGGACGGACCGCCGCATTCGCGGCGTCTCCGTCTCCAGCCCCGACGGAACGTACGACGTCGAAGCGAAGTCGGTGATCCTGTGCGCCGGAGGGTTCCAAGCGAACGCTGCCATGCGCGCCCAGTACCTGCCCCAAGGAGGGGACCTCTTCAAGGTGCGAGGCAGCTACCACAACACCGGCGAGGTGCTGCGCGCCGCCCTCGAGCTTGGCGCGCGACCAGCGGGACACTGGGCTGGCGCGCACGCCTCACCGATCGGCGGGGACGCCCCTGAGGTGGGCGTGACGAACGACTACATCCGTTACAGCTACCGCTACGGCATCACGGTGAACACGCTCGGCCTTCGTTTCTTCGACGAGGGCGAGGCGAACCCAGCGTTCACCTACGCGAAGACCGGATGGGCGGTGCAAAACCAGCCCGGCAGCGTCGCCTACCAGATCTTCGACCAAAAGGCGATTCCCCTCCTCGATCGGCAGTACGCAAACCAGACACCTGTTGAGGCAACGACGATCTCGGAGTTGGCGATGGCACTCAAGTTGCCCCTGCCGGTTGTACGACGCACCGTCGACGAGTACAACGCAGCAATCAAAGACGACGTGGCGTTCGATCCGACCCACACTCGTGGCGACGGGAGGAGTACTTATGGCCTCGAGCCGCCGAAGTCAAACTGGGCGGTCTCGATCGACGAGCCGCCGTATCGCGCCTACGAGGTGACCGGCGGGATCACCTTCACCTTCGGTGGACTCGACATCGACACGTCGGCGCGGGTGCTGAATACGCGACGCCAGCCGATCGAAGGATTGTTCGCCTCCGGTGACATCGTCGGCCTCTTTTTCCACAACTACCCTGCGTGCTCAGGTCAAACGCGGAACGCGGTGTTCGGACGGATCGCCGGCGAAGGCGCCGCAACTGGAGAGCCGGCCCGGGCGGCGATATGACCACCCTTCGGCACGGATTGCGCCGCGACCGATCAAGCGATTGATGCCGCCGTACGCGTCCGAGCGCGGCGACTTGGAACTCGCCCTCGTTGGCGATGTGATGCCCTCGCGCCGTCTTTCGGTGTACGACGAAACCGAGTACCTAGCATTGCGCGAGGTGCTCAGCGCGGCAGACGCGTGTTTCGCGAATCTTGAAACCGTCGTCGCGCGCTATGGCGAAGGCACACCGGGTTTGCGGACCGGCACCTACATGCTCACCGAACCCGAGCTCCTCGACGATCTGAAATGGCTCGGATTTAACATGGTCAGCTGCGCGAACAGTCACTCGCTCAATTTCGGTGAGGAGGGCTTGCTCGCGGAGATCCGCTATCTCGACGCGAGCGGCATCACCCACACCGGCACCGGGGCCAACCTGCGCGAGGCGACGCGCCCCGCGTACCGCGACACCCGCAACGGCCGGGTGGCGCTCACCTCTTGCACGGCACACTTCCCCGAGAACCGCGCCTTGCACCAACGCGCCGACTTTCGCGGCAAGCCCGGCGTCAATCCACTCGGCTGGGAGACGACGTTCGTCGTCGACCAACAGGCTTTCGACGAGCTCGAGCGAATATCGCGTTCGCTCGGATTGGAGCGCGAGCGGGCGCGAATGTCCGAGCTTGGTTTCCACACCTCGCGCGAACTCGGTGCTGAAGGCCCTTCGACGGTCAGCCTCGGGGCTTCCACCTACGAACGCGGAGACCACTTCGACATCCGCACACGCTGTGATCCAGCAGACCTTGAAGAGAACCTGCGACAGATCTCCGAGGCGAGACGTCAGGCGGACTGGGTGATCGCCACGCTGCACGCGCAGGACTCGGTGGGACGCGCCTGGCTGACGGCGAAACCGGGCGAGTCGATCGACGTGCAGCCGGGCTTCGTCAGAGAGTTCGCCCGTGCGGTGATCGACGCCGGGGCCGACGTGGCGATGATTCACGGGCCGCACACGTTGATGGGGATCGAGATCTACCACGAAAAGCCGATCATCCACAGCCTCGGCAACTTCATCCTCCAAAACGAGACCCTGCGACATATACCTTCGTACGCCTACGACCGGATGGAACTTCCCCCGATGAGTACCCCGTCGGACTTCTTTGACCGACGCTCGAGCGACGGTACGAAAGGGATGGCCGCCTCACGGCGCTATTGGGAGGCCGCCATCGCCACCTGCCACTTCAGCGATCGCAGACTGAGCGGCGTAACCGTCCACCCTGTCGAGCTCGGCTTCGGACGCTCGCGTGCGGAGCGCGGTCGACCGATGCTCGCGACCGGCGAACTGGCCGCCTCGATCATCGAGCGGATGGCCCAACTTTCGGCGCCCCTCGGGACGAAGATCGAGTTCGTCGGCGGCGTCGGGCAAATCAGGCTGTAGGCGGTTGGTATGTTACATTTCAGCTCCTAACCAGCACTTCCAACGAACGGAGTAGCAGGTGGCGAAGCGAATCTGGGACGACCTCATCACCGAGCAGGATCGCCAGGTCTACGGCAGCGGGGTCTTCGGCGGGGCGGTGGGCGTGGGCAAACGCCCGGCCGTGCTCGTCATCGACGTCCTCAACAAGAGCATCGGCGACGAACCGTTGCCGATCCTCGAGGCGATGCGGAGATTCGGCAAATCCTGTTGCGGCGAATACGGCTGGGCGACGATCCCGAAGATGCAGGCCGTTCTGGAGTGCGCGCATGAGAGCGGGGTGCCCGTCTTCTACACCACCCCGCAGGACCCTGAGGAGCGACCGCCCGAGACGTTCCGGCGCTTCGACGAGAAGATGCCGAACTGGTACGACTACTCGGGCGAGCGCGCCGGATATGCGTTCGCCGACGAGATCGCGCCTATCGCCTCCGATCACATCTTCCACAAGCCGACGGCGAGTTCCTTCTACTTCACCGACTTCGAGGACCAGCTCCACAAGATGGACGTCGACATGCTCGTCGTCATGGGTTGCGCGACGAGCGGTTGCGTGCGCGCGTCGGTGGTTGACGCCCACGCCCGTGGCTTCAAAGTCAGCGTCGTCGAAGACGCCGTGTTCGACCGCGGCCAGGCGACGCACGCGATGAATCTCTTCGACATGCAGGCGAAATACGCCGACGTGATAGATGCGGACGAGGCAGTTCGTCGGATCAAAGCGATCGCCACCGAGTCGTAATGACACCCCCAGGCAACGCCGAGCCACGACCCTCCGCACCGACGACATGTCGCCGATATGTCGGCCGCTACGTCCTTATCACCGGAGCAGGTGCTGGCATCGGCAAGGCGACCGCGGAGCGAATCCTCACCGAAGGTGGGAACGTCTTTTTGACGGACCGCAACAAAGAGGCACTCGCGGAAACGGTCGATGCGCTTTCAAAGGAGGACGGCAACTCGATCCACTCATCCGTGAAAGACGTCTCATCGGAGAATGATTGGGGGCGTTGCATCTCTGAAGCGCGCGAAGTGTTCTCGCAACTTGACCTGCTCGTCAACAACGCTGGTTTCAGCCACGTCGGGACGATCACTGAGTACGCGGCGGAAGACTGGAAACTCCTTCACGACACCCAGCTCTTCGGCACGTTTCTCGGCATCAAGCACTCGATCCCATTCCTGCGCGAAGACGGCGGCGGTGCAATTGTCAACGTCGCCTCGACGATGGGACTGATGGGCTTCCCGAGAATCCCCGCCTATTCTGCGGCCAAGGGCGGCGTAATCGCCCTCACCCGACAAGTGGCGCTCGACTTCGCATCTGACAGCATCCGGGTCAACGCCGTCTGCCCCGGGCCGACACGAACAGAGCGATTGCGTGGCATCGTCGAGTCGGGCGCGGTTGACGAAAACTACCTCATCGGTAACGTCCCGCTGGGTCGTTGGGCCCACCCGAGCGAGGTCGCCGCCGTCATCGCGTTCTTGGGAAGCGACGACGCTTCATTCGTGACGGGAGCAGCGCTGCCAGTCGACGGAGGCCAGACGTCACACTGATCCGCTTCGGACACGTTGCCAATCCGTTCTCGACGCCCGTCACTCGCGCCATCGACGACGGGGCGTTCGCCGCTGACGGCATCGACCTGGCGGTGACGCGTTTTCGAAACGGCTCAGAGGTCGCTCAATTGCTTGATCGTGGCGAGCTCGACGCCGGCCTCGGCGGACACTTGCAGACACTCGCCGGAGCGCTCGCGGGATCAGATCAGTCGTTCTTCGCGGCGGTCGGGTTCGAAGAATCACCCGACCACCTCCCTGTGACAATGGTTGTTGGTACTCGCGGCCCGATGAAAGGGATCTCGAACGGCGCAACGATCGCGATGAGTGCTCGCGCGGCGATCAGCGATTTACAGCTACGCATCTACGCGACTGCGGAGGATATCGATTATTCGTCGCTGAAAATCGTGACGATGCCTTTCGCAGAAATGAACGCGGCTCTCCTCAACGGCGATGTCGATGCGGTTTCGGCGCCGGATCCGTTCGCCAGTCAAATCGAGAGCTCAGGCGCCGGAAGGATCGTCGACCGCGGCACGCTGAGCAGGCGGATGCCTGAAGGTGGTCGCGTGATGATCACCGGGCTCGTCTCGACAAAGCGATGGATCGAGGATCACTGTGACCTCGCCACTCGTGTCGCTGACGTCGTCGAACGAGTCGTCGCTGAGGTTCCTGCACGCGGAGACGACCGTTCTGCGGACGTACAGGTTCAAGAGCCGATATTCGACGCGCGTTTGAACAGCGATGACCTGCAGCTCGCCTTCGATCTCGCTGCTGAGTACGGGGTCGTACCCGGCCACTTGGCAGCGGAAACAGTGATCACGGTTGCTCGGTCCGACCCCCTGGGCGAACCGAAAGCTAAGGACCGCCAAAGCTCGCGCGGAACGGACTGAACGGAAGGGCCAGATGCCTCAATACGTCATCATCGCCACCCACAAGCCTGACCTTTGTCCAATCGCGAACGGAACGGTCCACGCGAGGGTCGTCGCCGGAATGTCGACGCTCAAGTCCGCCGGAGTGCCCTCGCCCGGAGTTACGTTCAGGGTGGAACCGCTCCATCTCGACCCAAGCCATCGGACGATCGCGATCGTCGATGCTCCGACAATCGAAGCCGTGACCGAACTCGTCGCGCTCCTCGGACTCTCATTATGGAACGAAGTCGAAGTGTCGCCGGCGAAAGCGACGTTTGAACTGTTCTCGAATCTCGACGAGGTCCCGCCACTGTTTTCGTGATGCTTCACTCGACCCAACGTCTTCAGTGAGCAGGGGCAACGGTAAAAATCGAAGCATCCTCGGACGTGATCCGGAGCGATCTTCTCGCCTCGATGACTTCGGAAAGGATCTCGACTCCCGACTCGGCGCTCGCCTTAGACGCTGGCGAGCGCCCTCGACTCCGCGAACAGATCGATGGCGCTCGACGGCGGACGCCGCAGGTATTCGCCGAACCCTTCCTCGCCGACGATTTCGCCGTCTTTCATCACCGTCTGACCACGCACAAGGGTCTGCACCGACCATCCCTTCAGACGCTCACCCTCCCAGGGCGAGAAGTCCGCTCGGGACTGCAGGTAGCTCGCATCGACAACCATCTCCTTTTCGAGGTCGACGATCGCGAGATCGGCATCACTACCGACCTCGATGGCCCCTTTGCGCGGATAGAGGTTGAAGATGCGCGCCGTGTTGTACGAGGAGATCTCGGCGATCCGCCGCAGACTGACGCCACGGCGGTGGTAACCCTCGGTGAGGAGAATCGACAGCATCGTGCCGACGCCAGGGAACGCGGAGCCCGCCTTCCAGACGCCGCCTTCCTTGTCGGCGCGAAAGCGCGCCGAGTGGTCGCACCCGACGGTATCGACGTGGCCCGCCTTGACCGCCGCCCACATCGCTTCGACGTCCTTTGCCTTGCGCACTGGGGGGTTCACCTTCGCCAGCAACCCGCACGGTGAGTCGATGGTGAGCGAGAGGTAGTGCGGTGTCGTCTCGATGAACACCGGCGTGCCGCTGCTGCGGACGTTGGCGAACTCGCGCGCCGATTCTTCGCAGCTCATATGAACGAAGTAAACGGGACAATCGGTCGAGCGCGACATGAAGGCCGCCGTCATCATCGCCGTCGCTTCCGCCACGGGTGGTCGCGATGCATAGTGCGCGGCGAGGCCGTCGAGGTCCTGTCTTTTGACATCCTCCTCGGCACGCCAGATCATCTCGATGTTTTCGGTATGGACATTGACGATCGCGCCGGGAATTCCCGAGATCGTCTCGAGCAATTCATAGAAAAGCCCCTCGTCCGTGGTGCCGACTCCGCGCGCAGTGCCCTCGTTGCCCTTGTAGCTCATGAAAAGCTTGAACGACGAGACGCCGAGATCGTTGATGTAGTGAGGAATCTTCGCGATTTGCTCTGACGAGAAGATTCCGAAGTGAATGCCCATGTCGACGTAGGCAAGGCGGTCAATGTGGTCAAGGAACTCGTCGTAATCTGCCTTGTACGAGTCAGGTTTGAGGATGTAGTTGAGGATCGAGGTAACTCCGCCGATGGCAGCGGAACGGGTCTCGCTCCGCACATCCGTGAGTGGCTGACCGACGAAGCCGATGTGCATGTGTGGGTCGATGAGACCGGGAAAGATGAAGCGGCCATTTGCGTCGATGTCTTCGGACGCACTGACCGGCTCGTCCGGCTCCAAGAGGGCCGCGATTCTCCCTTGATCGATGGCGAGATTCACTTTGCGCAATCCCTGAGCGGGAATGACGGCTGTGCCGTTCCTGATCACAGTGTCGAAGGTCATCGAGTTCGTTCTGGCCTTTCTCTTTCGGTCGCCTGGTCGTCAGCGAGCAGAATCACTCAGGAGAACTAAGTGTGCAGCCACTCAGAAGCCGTACTTGGCGGTGACTTGCCTTGCCCGCTCGAGATCGTCCTGCAGCTCCGAGCGCGTCGACAGCTCGCCGTATGCCTCTTTCGCCATGTCGAGTTGCGAGATCTTGTTTGGTTCGATGAGGGCGTCGATCGCCCCGATGACGACGGCTTCATTGAGGTATTGCTCGAGGCCAGTCGGTAATCCATCGAATGGGAACGGCATCATCTCTGCCTGCACAGCCGAACCGAATTGCGCCATCCGGACTCGCTCGTCGGGATCCGGACTACGTCGCCGAAGGCGCGCTTCGATCGCTGCAGTCAGCTCGATGTTCTCGGGCTGTCGACGGATGAACCAGTACGCCCGGATCATCCCCTTGATAAACGCCTTCAAATCTTCTGGCCGCTCATCGATTGCCTTTTCCGTCGCGGCGATCACCCGATCGGGACGTCCGTTCGGGTAATGCGCGCCGACGTCGAAGATCTGCACGTACCCTTCATCTAGAAGTCCGGGAAGGTCAAGGCTGTCGACGAACGCGGCGTCAGCACGCCCTTCTCTCAACGCGAATGGACCGCGTCGGGTGTCGATACCCGTCACCCACTCGATGTCGTTCTTCGGATCGATTCCTTCTTGGATCAGCCAATAGGTGAGCATCGTGACGAGGATGTCGTCGGGGTCGATAATGCCAACCCGCGTTCCGACAAGATCCTTCAGCGTCGACAGACCGGAACGGCCAACGACATAGAAGGCCATCTGGTTGCGCCAGCCTGCGATCACGCGCAAGCCCTTGCCCTGCTGCTGGAGGAAGGCGACAGTCGATGGCTTGACGTCCATCGTCACGTCGATGCCGCGCTCTTTCATTGTCTGCCAGAGTGTCTGTTTCTCGAACATGAACGGCGCGTGGCTGTCCGGAACGATCTCGTAGGTCTCGAGACCATCCTCGTCATGCAGACCCTCGTCGTAGAAATAATTGAGTTGGTCGGCGATTGTCGGTGGGACCAAGTGCAGGACGTGATAGCAAGACGGGCCGATACGAAGCGGCCGGCGGCTGCGACCGGAAATCACGCCCCGCCCTGGACCTTCTTGATGTTGGTGCTGAACGCTTCGATTGTGTCCGCCGCTTCTTTCGCCGGGTTGAATTCGATGTTCTCGAAGTCTTCGATCGCGTAGAGCTTGTGGCCCGGAGGCGCGTAATAGAGGTCGCCGCCGTTGATCGTGAACTCTCGGCCGTCCGCCATTCGCAGCAACGCCTTCCCCTTCACGAGGTACCCCCAGTGCGGGCACTGGCACAAGTCCTCCGGGAGTCCTTCCCAAGCGGCGTCGCCGCCGGGGGGAAACCCTCCCGGGACGCGCTCGAAGGCGAGCGCGTACCCCTCCCACTGCGCCCATTGCGCCTGGTAGGCACCCATGCTGACGACGGGAAGGTCATCTTTGGCGATCGTCAGGCTGTCCGGCGAAAAAAGCTCGGCCATTGTTGATGACTCCCTCTATGTTCTTGGTGGTCAGCACCACGGCTGGGTTCGTATGTAGCATACTAGGTGTCGTTTAGACGAGAAAATCCAGGCCACGACGTGCCGCCGTCGGCCCATGCCCTGTCAGGGGAGAGCTATGACCGCCACCGAAACGTCCTTCGCACAGGACTTCGTCGCCGATCAGCCGTTCAAAATGCTGATCGGCGGTGAGTTCATCGGCGCGAATGAGCATCGCGGCGCACGCACGGAGACAGTCGATCCCTCAACCGGTCTCGTCCTCACGCACGTTCCCGAAGCCGACGGTGACGACGCGGACCGCGCCGTCGACGCGGCACGCCGAGCGCAGCCTTCGTGGCAGAAGCTCGGTCCGGACGGTCGCGCGGAATGTTTCGCCCGCTTCTCGACGCTTTTGAAAGAGAACCGCGAGCGGCTCGCGATGCTCGACGCCGTGGACTGCGGCAACCCGATCCACGCGATGCGCATTGACGTCGACCTGTGTGAGGAGTACTTGCGCGCCTATCCGCCAATGGCACGGGCGCTGCACGGCCGCGTTCACGAGATGAACCGGGGCGGGCTGCACTACACGATCTCCCGCCCTTACGGCGTCACTGGGCGGATCCTCGCCTTCAATCACCCGTTGCTTTTCGCCGTGTCGCGCGCCCTCCCCGCTCTCATCGTCGGAAATACCCTCGTCATGAAGCCAGCCCCGCAAACGCCGCTCTCGGCCCTTGCGCTCGGCCAGCTATTCGCCGAGGCGTTCCCCGCTGGCGTCGTCAACATCTTGAGCGGCGGCGCGGCTGCTGGCGATGCAATCGTTCGACATCCAGTAATAAGACGGATTTCGTTCACTGGAAGCGTCCAGACAGGACTCGCTATCCAACGATCGGCTGCAGAGAGCGGGCACGTGAAGCACGTCTCGCTTGAACTCGGTGGGAAGAATGCAATGGTCATTTTTCCCGACGTCGA
Organism: uncultured Acidimicrobiaceae bacterium; assembly: GCA_963725215.1. GTDB lineage: Bacteria > Actinomycetota > Acidimicrobiia > Acidimicrobiales > Bog-793 > CAVRXQ01. The sequence continues at coordinate 429,558 of CAVRXQ010000001.1, forward strand.
CCTGCAAGCGGCCGTCGAAGGCGCTGTCTTTGGCATGAACCTCGGCGTGTGCCAGGGTCAGTCTTGCGGCTCAAACTCGCGTGTCCTTGTCCACCGGAGCATCCACGACGAATTCGTCGAAGCGCTCGGGGCGCGCCTCGATCGTTTCCGCGTCGCGACCGCCTACGAGGAGGACTCGGAGATGGGGCCGCTCGTCACGCAGGCTCACTTCGACCGCGTCGCGGGCTATATCGCAAAGGGCACTGAGGAAGGCGCGCGCCTCGTCACTGGGGGAGGACGACCGGCTGACGTACCCGATGGGGGATTTTTCATGCGTCCCGCCGCATTCGACCGCGTCGAAGGGTCGATGACGATCGCGCGCGAGGAAATCTTCGGACCGGTGGTGAGCGTGCTCGCCTGGGACGACTTCGATGAGATGGTCGAGATCGCCAATTCCGTTGACCTCGGCCTAACCGCGAGCGTGTGGACGAACGACCTGAACCTCGCGCACAGGGCGGCAGAACTCCTCGATGCCGGATACGTGTGGATCAACGACAGCACTGTCCACTACGTCGGTACGCCTTTCGGCGGCACGAAGGACAGCGGAACCGGACGCGAAGAATCCGAGGAGGAACTTCTGAGCTTCCTCGAGTTGAAAGCGGTGAATACGAAGCTCTCTCCGCCAGATGTAGCGATGAATACGCACGGTTGGTAGCGACGGAATAACGGAAACGCAGGTCCGCGTCCTCAACTTTCGGATCGCTTTCATGGGAGCGGCGCGAGACGAATGGCTCGACGTCACGTGGTGACGCTCATCGAGCTCACCATGCTCGTCGGCGTGCTTTCCTTCATCTCAGGGATGCTCGGTATCGGCGCCGCTTTGGTCGTCGCTCCGGTTCTCGCTCTCTTCGGCTACGCGCTAAAAGACGTGATCCAACCATGGGCGCTGCTGCTCAACGGCTCGTCGGCTTTGAGCGGGAGCATCGTTTTCATCCAGGCCCGGATGGTCGATTACCGCACGGTGGTGCCGATCGCGATTATCTGCTCTCTCGGTGCTCCGCTCGGAGTGCTTGTCGCTGAACGGAGTCCCACCACCCTTATTTGGTGGTTGTACATCGCCACGCTTCTACTCGTTGCGGCACGCATGCTCGTGCCGCAAACGCGACACATGGAATCCGTGGCCAAGATCCGACGAGGGGCTCGACGAACGACGACAATCGCCTCCGTTCCGATCAGTTGGTTGTCTGGATTCCTCGGAGTCGGACCGGGGTTTCTGCTCGTTCCGACAATGATGGCTGTCGGTTTCTCAGCTCGCCTAGCTGCGGCGACTAACTCTCTTGCGGTCGTGTTGCCTTCATTCGCCGCCTTCGGGACGCATCTGAGCACGGCCAAGCTCGATTGGACGACAGTGATCGCAACCTGTGCTGTCGGCATCGCGACGAGCTTCGTCGGGGCAAAGTTCACCGTCGACAAGGTGCGCTCTCGCCCGTTGGCGCTCGTATTCGCGCTCGTCATGATCGGATTGGCGCTTGAGAGGGCAATCGTCCTTTTGAACTAGGGCCGTCAAGAAGCGACCGAGCGCTTCGACGTACCGATGCTCGAGGGACTTGATCGCTGCGAACTTCTTGATCAGCTGCGATTCTTCGCGAGCGCGACCAACTCGATCACCTGGCCATTCACGAAGGATCGGCGCCGCTACCAGGCCGGGGCTCCGGCTCACTAGCCTGACTTGCAACTCGGGGTCGCCTGGCATGCTACGTGCTAAATGACGCTTTTGTAATTCTCCCCATTCGATCCCCAGATTGTGGAAATTGGGGGTCAGGCTGGCGGTCTTCAATACCTGACCAAATTCCGGCTACTTAGCGATCCTTTATTGCATCCGCGTCAGCTGCGATGCGACGATGCCCCGGGGCAACAAGAGAATGCACGAGCGATGGGCTTTCGTTTAACGCATCGAGGACGCATCGCCACTCTCGTCGCCGTTGTCGCTCTCGCTGTTCTTGTCGGTGACTGGGCATCCTATGACTACGGCTCTGCAAGCCCCTCAGCCCGCGTGAAGACACGACCGCACGCCGCCGCCGCGACCTCGACGTCCGACCCAGCGATCGCTGCATCACGCGCGCGAGTGGCTAATGGGGGTCGCGTCTTTCCTTCGCCAATTATCCCGAATTCTCCGTCTTCTCACTTTCCAGCTGGGCTCACGACGACCCGATTTCCGCGCGCGGCAACCTCTGTCACCGCACCGGTAACGGTGACGACACGACCTAAAGCGCCAACACACCGAGTCAGAACTGCGGTCACGACGACGACACGAACTAAAGCGCCAACACACCGAGTCAGAACTCCGGTTACGACGACGACACGAACTAAAGCGCCAACACACCGAGTCAGAACTCCGGTTACGACGACGACCACAACGATTCCGTCTGTGTTTGCCACTCGCACCTTAATTAGCGGAGGCTTGCCAGCACCGAATGAACTTGTGGTCTCGGCCGGCACGTATTGCATCTTGTGCACGACGAGAACCACACCGACTGGCGGTCAAGAGTCGATCAGCCTCGTTGACACAACAAGCGGTTCGATTCTCGCAACATGGACGACGACGACCACGTCAAAAGTGGTCGGGATCGTGTGGTCGTGCACAACCAGCCCGACAGGCGTGGATTTTGTCCTCGATGCGAGCGCGACCGGAGACGTGACGTGGTCTGGACCAGCCAGCGTTCTGGCGAGCGACGTCGCCAATGACAAGATCGGTGTGCAGGCCTCGTTCAGCGGATCGGCAGGTCTCTCACCGTCAGAAAGCACCGTAGCGGTCATCACGATTTAACTCACTTGATCCGATCACGACGCTCACCCGGAGGACAACCGGACGGGAAGCAGCTGTGAAACTCGAGCAACCATTCGGCCCGTGAAGGCGCTCACGACGAATTTAGGTGCTTGGGTGGGGGAACTGTTGGGCCAGGTCAGTGCGGGGCGCGGTCGTCCCGCTTTCGTGCTCCAGCTTCTCTCTCGCACCGTCATCACTGCTTCCACCGAACTGGGCCAAGGTCGGTATGACGCGTGCGATCAATCCATGAAAGCGCCACCGTTCACCGCGATCGATTCGCCTGTGATGAACGCGGCGTCATCACTCGCCAGAAATGCCACGACCTTCGCGACGTCCTCGGCTTCTTCGAGCCGCTTCATCGGCGTGTCTGCAATGTAAATCTTCCGAACGTCGTCGGCTGAGACGCCACGCAATCCGGCTTCCCATTCGAGTTCGCGGTTTTGCATTGCCGTCGCCACGTAGCCAGGACAGACGCTGTTGACGCGAATGTTGTGCTGTGCGAGTTCGTAAGCCATGGCCTGTGTAAGTCCAACCACGCCGAACTTCGAAGCGACATAATCCGCGAGAAACGGTACGCGTCCTTGCTTCCCCGCCATCGACGCGATGTTCACAATGCAACCTCCGTTCCCAGAGGTTGCCATGGCACGCGCGGCCGCTTGGCTGGTTAGGAACAGCCCTCGCAAGTTCACCCCTATCGTTTGATCGAAATCTTCGGCCGAGATTTCGAGAAATCGCTGCATCTTCGAAATGCCAGCGTTCGAAACCCACACCGTCGGAGTTCCGTGCGCGTTGACAATGGATTCGACCGTGGCGCGAACGTCCTCAGCGTCCGTCACGTCGAGACGATAGGAGGCGGGCGAACCACACATTTGCGCGATGCGATCAGCGGAAACCCCGTCGATATCAGTCGGGATGACCAAAAACCCCCTCGCCGCGAGCTCCTTTGAGGTCGCGGCGCCGATCCCCGAGCCAGCGCCGGTGACGACGGCGACACGGTCAATCATCGTCTAGCCCGGGCAGCAAGTCGGTGCGACACCGGCGTGACTGTGCTCTGTAGCTCGAGGTACATCCCGTACGCGTCGTCATATAGCGACGCGAGTTCGCTCCGCGGATAGATCACCTCGCCGAGTTGGCCGCGTTCTTCGCCCAATTCCCAGCTCGCGATCGCACGCGAACCAACCGCGGCGACCAGCGCCGCGCCGAGGGACGCCCCGCCATCGCCGGAAATCGAAACGAGCTCCCGCCCAAGTACGTCCACGACGATCTGCTTCCACACTCGTGAACCGCTGCCTCCATTACTGACTCGACCGCTTTGGACCACAATGCCAGCGTCTCCGAAAACGTCGACGTGGTTGCGGAATCCGAACGCGACCGCTTCCATCGAGGCACGGAACAGGTCCCCCCTCGTGTGCCCGAGATGCAATCCGACGAAGCAGCCTCGAAGGTCCGGATCGTGAAGCGGCGACTTCTCGCCCAAGAAGTACGGCAAGCAAATAAGCGACGCGGGTCTCGACATCTCCGCCTCTTTGTCAAGTTCGCCGAGCGGAGCGTCACCGACAAGCGATTGCACCCAGCGCAACAGGCTTCCCGAAGTTGCCATGCAACCATTTGGGAGCCAGAGTCCAGGAGCGGGATGCGCGTCGAGATACCAACGCCCGTCGACAACCGGATGGTCGCACACCACCAAGATGTCGCCGGCTCCTCCGAGCTTCACGAGCCACTCCCCTGGTTTGTTCAAGCCCGCGGCGTACGCGGCGAGAACGTGATCCGCTCCGCCCGTGTATATCGGCGTGCCAACGGGAAGAGAAGTGGCCTCGGCTGCGAAAGCGTCCACTTCTCCGATATGAGTTCCCGGCGCCAGCGCGACGGGACAGACTTCGTCGGGAATACCTGCCGCTTCGCGAACGGGATCGGCTGAAGCGCCAGATATTTCGTATAGCCCGCTCTCAATCGCCCAGTTCGTCTCGACATGACGCCTCGCACCGAGCGCGATCGCGAGCCAGTCATACGATCCGACCACCGTCGCAGTTCGCTTTATCGCGTCGGGTTCGTGGTGGGCCAGCCAACGCCAAGTCGGTGCGACGGACTGTTGCGTGAGCGACGACCCCGTCCTTCCGAGGACGTCGTATCCGCTGGCGGCCAGAACCTCGGAAAGCTCACCGATCTCGGACACTGCCCTTGCGTCGTTCTGGAGAATCGCTCGCCGCAAGGCGCGCCCCTCGTTGTCGAGAAGGACGAGGGCGGGAACCATTCCACTCGTGGCGACGCCGGCGATCGACGAGAGCGGCACTCCTGCTGACAGCGCGACCAAGGGAATGAGCGAGCAGATGTTGCTCCACCATTCTTTTGTATCGGCTTCCGACCACCCAGGCTCGTTGGAAAACAGGGCCGCAGGCTCGGATGCCGACGCGAGTTGCCCGCGATCGGGGTCAAAGAGCGTGACTTTCGTGGAAGTAGTCCCCAGGTCGATACCGACCAAAAGCTCACCCACGACTCGGGTCAGCCCGCCCGGGCAGCCTGCACGAACGTTTTCGCGCGTTCACGGTCGACGCGATTCCACGTGTACCCGTCAACTTTCAGTGAGCTGCCCACGATGCAGCCGTCGGCGAACTCAAGGAACTCCGCGATGTTCTCGGCATTCGCTCCCGTGTTTAACAGGACCGGGATCTCGGGCGGGACCGACGAGCGCACGTCAGCGACTGTCGAGATGCTCGGCTGAGCGCCCGCCATCGGGCCAGATACGAGGATGGCGTCCGGCAAGCTTGACGCTGCGACCGAACGCGCGACTTGCATCGCGTCCCGATCGCCCGTGTTCGATGCGAACTCGGGAGTCACATTCATGAATACGGCGAGTTGTTCGGCGTCGAGCGCTCGCCGCTTGCGCAGGAGCGATGCCGCGTCAGGAGACCACGAACCCATGTCCGATTCCCACGAACCCGTCACAACCTCGCGCATGAAATACGCCTCGGTCGCAACCGCGACAGCAAGTGCACATTCCGCATCCCACAGATAGTCGACTCCGTAGGGCAAATCGTCAGGTATGCACTCCGCCACTACTCTCGACATTGAGGCCGCCGCGACGAGATCCGCCTTTAGTGAGTACGGCCGATCATGTTCGTTACAGAACATCACCGCGTCGAAGCCGGCATCGACCAGAACGGCAACGTCCTCGCGCACCTCGCGGACGATCCTTTGCATCCCACCGCTTTCGTCGTACATCGGCGCGCCCGGAAGCGCCGGCACATGCGCCATGGCGATCAGAGGTTTTACGACGTCGGGGAAGATGCTGCGGTACCGAGAACGATCTCTCCTCGAGTGATCGTTCTGCACGCTTTCGCTCAGATTCACTCAGGACGGTCTAGCAGCGGGCGCGCGTGAGTTCAACTGGCGGGTTCGAGCTGTCCGACTTCACCAGATTCGGCGGCACGGCGGACGCAAACGAGCTTCTGGCCATACGCTTCCCGATCCCGAATTGAAAGCCCTTCGTCAGTCACGATGTGGTCAAAGGCTTCGATCCCGACGACAGCCGCGAGCGCACGGCGCCCGAACTTGGAGCTATCGGCGAGCAAAACTGCGCGAGCAGCAGCCGTCAGCATTGCCTGCTTCAGCGGGACCTCGATCGAATTGACGTTTGTCACTCCGGCTGAAGAATCGACCGCGTCTGCGCCGAGAAACGCCCAGTCGACGTGCAAACCCGCCAACGTGGCCAATGCCGCCGGTCCGACGAGCGTAAACACCGAATTGATGAGTTGCCCGCCAGTGACAACGAGGTGAACTCCACTGCGCTCGGCCAAGAAGTGGGCAATGCGCAGGTCGTTAGTGGCGATCGTTAGGTCTCGTCTGCTCGATATCTCCTCCGCGAGCGCGTAGGTCGTCGAGCCGCTGTCGAGGACGAGCGAGTCGCCGTCTGCAACGAGCGAAGCGGCGTACCGAGCAATGGCCTGCTTCTCGCTGAGGAATTCGTGACGCTTCACCGAATAGGGGACGTCGAGCGTCTCCTCATTCGCTATCGGCAGAGCCCCCCCGTGTGTGCGCTGAACCATTCCCTCTCGCGCGAGGACGTCGAGATCCCGCCTGATCGTCGAGACATCCACGTTGAGCTCATTAGCGAGTCGACGCGCCTCGGCGTATCCGGCCAGCTCGATGATCCGCATGATTTCTTGACGACGCCTCGCGCCGATCACATCGCCTCCGCTCATCCGTCGGGACGGGTGCAGACCCACGGGCTGGACCACCTCACGACGCCTGAGTGCAGATTGAAGCCCAACCCCGCTGGTGCTAAACCTACCGCGTGGTTTCGAGCGAAGTCGAGCAACAACGTGCGAATGCGAGACAGACATTCGACTTCGCTGAAAAGGTGGCGGTGGTCACCGGAGCGGGCCGAGGAATCGGGCGGGCAACGGCCCGCCTGTTCGCGCGCAACGGGTGTTCCGTCGCGCTATCCGACATTTCAAGCGAAACCGTTACATCGGCGGCGGAGGCGATCGTTGCCGAAGGCGGGAGCGCCGAACCGTTCGTCGCGGACGTGTCCTCGTCGGAGCAAGTAGACCAGCTCATCGAGAGCATCATCACCCGCTTTTCTCGGATCGACTTTCTTGTCAACAATGCAGGTATCTCGCTCTACCGACCGCTTGTCGAATGCAGCGAGGAGGACTGGGATGCCCACCTCGATGTCATGGCGAAAGGCACCTTCCTGATGACGAGGAAGGTCGCGCCAAGAATGATTGCGCAGCAATTCGGCCGAATCGTCAACCTTGGCTCCTACGTCGCGCAGACGAATTGCGCGACGAAGTACTTCGGCCCGTATTGCGCTGCGAAGTTCGCGGTGATCGGCCTAACTCAGGTCGCCGCGCAGGAATTCGCACCCTACGTCACCGTGAATGCCGTTGGACCAGGCGATGTCGCAACCGAAATGATGGAACGCGAATGGGATCAAGAAGGTGAGCGACGCGGAATAGAACCCTCAGCGGTCAAAGACGAGTACCGCAGACGTCTTCTCCTCGGGGAGTTCGAGGCGCCCGAGAACATCGCCGACACGATCGCCTTCCTGTGTTCTCCGCTCGCTGTTCACATCACCGGATCGCACCTCATCGTGAGCGGCGGTCTTCCCTATAAGGCGGAGAAGGTGGGCGTCTGACCATGTCAGCTCGTCGGGTAATCGACATCCAGCTAGTGACTATTCGAGCAAGGGGAAAAAGCCAATGAAGAAACGGAACTGGTTCGCAGCTCTACTGGGGACCGTGGCGATCGTCGGTGGACTTTTGACCACGGCAACAGCGAACGCCTCGACGAAACCGCACTCCCCTCCATCAGGAGGCAGCACCCTCACGATCTCCGATGCTCAATTTCTCTGGACCTGCGGCTTCAGTCCGTTCACTCCCACGTCCAACTTTCTCTCATTGGGCGTGGTCTATGAGCCGCTGATGTTCGTCAACACCTTGCAAAATGCCAGGGTGACTCCGTTCCTCGCGACCTCGTACGCGTGGCAGCGACGGCAACAAAGTTCTCACCTTCACGATCCGCAATGGCGTCAACTGGACCGACGGGAAGCCGTTCACGCCGGCAGACGTCGTGTTCACATTCAACATGCTGAAGAAGTACTCGGCGCTCGACTTGAACGCCATCTGGTCCGTGCTGTCCTCGGTGACGCAGAAGGGATCGAACCAAGTCGTCATGACGTTCAAGCGAGCCGCGGTCCCGTACTTCTATTACATCGCCGACCAGGTTGGCATCGTTCCTCAGCACGTCTGGTCGACCGTTGGGAACCCCGTCGCGTATAAGGACAAAACGCCGGTCGGTACTGGGCCCTACGAGGTGCAGAGCTGCACGCCGCAAAACGTCTCGTACGTGAAGAACCAGCACTACTGGCAGCCGGGGCTTCCGAAGGTCGCGAAGGTCGAGTACCCCGCGTTCGCTTCCAACCCACCGGCGAACACCCTGCTCTCGACGGGGGGAGCGCAGTGGGGCGGCCAGTTCATCCCCAACTTGAGAGGTGAGTACCTATCAAAGAGCCCGAGCAATCACTTCTGGTTCCCGCCGGTGGTGAACGTCTCGATCTTCATCAACCAGAAGGACCCCCTGCTGGCCAACCTCGCGGTCCGAAAGGCGATCGCCTACGCGGTCGACCGCAGCCAGGTCGGGGCTGTCGGCGAGTACGGGTACGAGCCTGCGGCGAACCAGGCGGGGATCATCGTTCCGACGTTCAAGTCGTGGCTCGATCAGTCGGAGTTGAACAGCGCCGGGTACAAGTACGACCCGAAGATGGCGATCTCGATCCTCGAGAAGGCGGGATTCAAGCGGGGAGGCAACGGGACCTTCGTTTCGCCGTCTGGAAAGCCGCTCTCGTTCACGATCATCAACCAGAGCGCTTACACCGACTGGGTCGCGGACCTTCAAGTTGTCGCCCATGAATTGGCGGCGGTCGGCATTTCGCTCACCGTCGAGAACCTCGCCGGCACCGATTACAGCGCGAAGTTGTACGACGGCAACTTCCAGTTGGCCTACGGCTACGAGACGGGTGGCCCGAGCCCCTACTACGAGTTCAACCAGTGGCTCAACAGCGCGAACACTGCGCCCGTCGGCAAGCCTGCCGCGACGAACTGGGAGCGGTACTCGAACACGTCGACCGACAGCCTGCTAGCGCAATACACCGCGTCGACGAGCTCGTCCGTGCAGCACAGCGTGCTGGACAAGTTGCAGAACGTGTTGTTGAAGGACGTGCCCCTGATCCCGGTGATCGAGCAGGTCGACTGGGACGAATACTCGACCGCGCATTTCAGCGGGTGGCCGAGCGCGTCCGACCCGTACGCTCAGCCGTACGTCTACGTCTCGCCCGACTGGGAAGTGGTGCTCCTCCACCTATCGGTCAAGTGATCGTGGTTTCGGGACCTGGACGGCTTCGCGCCGCCCAGGTTCCCGACCCCTTACCGGCGAGATAATTCTGTAGGCGATTCGGATGCGTTACGTCTTGCGCAGGACGGTGTTCTTCGTCGCAACACTTTGGGCGGCACTCACCATCAACTTCTTCCTGCCGAGGTTCATGCCGGGTAATCCCGCCATCGCGATGATGGCCAGATTCCACGGCCGATTGACCGGTCAGACCCTCCACGCCATGGAGATTGCGTTCGGAATCAACACCCGTGCCGGTCTGTTCTCGCAGTACATCGGCTACCTGAAGGACAGCCTCACCGGACACTTTGGGACGTCGCTGACTTTCTTCCCCACTCCGGTGAGCCACGTCGTGTTCTCCGCGCTTCCGTGGACGATCGGGCTCGTCGGGGTCACGACGGTGATCGCCTTTTTTCTCGGCACGCTTATCGGAATCGTCGGAGCGTGGCGCCGCGGTGGACTCTTTGACAGCTTGCTACCCCCCGTCTTCATCATCCTCTCGGCGTTCCCGTATTTCTGGATCGCACTCGTTTCCCTCCTCATCTTCGGAATCACGTTGCACTGGCTGCCGCTGGGATTCGGCTACACGAACGGCGTCACGCCCGCGTTCACGTGGTCGTACATCGGCGATGTGCTCCAACACGCCGTGTTGCCTGGCTTGACAATTGTGATCACGTCGATAGGTGGCTGGATCCTCACGATGCGGAACAACATGATCACGACACTGTCCGAGGACTACATCCGCATGGCGCGAGCGAAGGGACTGTCGTCGACGCGCATCATGCTTGATTACGCGGGCCGAAATGCGATCCTCCCCAATTTGACGGGATTCGGCATGTCGCTCGGCTTCGTGGTTAGTGGCGCCATCCTCGTCGAGTACGTCTTCTCTTACCCGGGAGTTGGCTACTTGTTGTTGCAAGCGGTGTTGAACGAGGACTACCCGCTCATGCAGACGCTTTTCATGTTCATCACCGTCGCGGTTCTCTTCGCGATCCTGGCGGTCGACGTCGTGACCGTGGTCCTCGACCCTCGCACACGGACTACCACCTGAAATGCTCGCCAACGCGAGCACCGCTCCCGTCGCCGCTGCCCAACCGAGGCTGACGGCGCTTCGAGCGGCTGCGTCGGCGCTTCGCTCCAGCCGCAAAGCCCTCGCGGGCACGGTGCTGCTCGTGATCTTCATCTTCATGTCCGCATGGCCCGGACTCATCGCCCGAGACAATCCGAGCGCGGAGATCTACACACCGCGCGTCGGCCCATCGGCCGCCCACCTGTTCGGAACGACGTCTTACGGGCAGGACATATTCGCTCAGTTCGTTTACGGGACCCGCGTCTCGCTTCTCATCGCGGTCATCGCTGGATTGCTCGCCACTGTGCTCGCCATCGTCATCGGCGTGACCGCTGCGTATCTCGGCGGAATTGCCGATGGGATCCTCTCGCTGTTTACGGACATCTTCCTTGTGCTCCCCGCGTTCCCTCTGATGGTCGTGATCGCCGCCTATTCAAGAAATGGGAGCGACGTCCTCATCGTCGCGGTGCTCGTCGTCACAGGTTGGTCCTACGGCGCGCGCCAGCTGAGATCGCAGGCCCTTTCTCTACGAAATCGAGATTTTCTCGTCGCGGCACGGCTGCGCGGCGATCGGAGCTGGAGCATCATCGTGGGCGAGATCCTCCCCACCATGACATCCCTTATCGTCGCGAACTTCCTCGGAGCGGCCGTGTACGCCGTCTTGGCGGCGGCGGGCCTCCAGTTCGTCGGGTTGGGAAACGTCAACACCCAGAGCTGGGGAACGATGCTCTATTGGGCGCAGAACAACGAAGCGCTGCAAGCAGGTCAGCCGCTCTGGGCGATCGTTCCCGGAATCGGGATCGCCCTCCTCGGTGGCGCGTTCGCGCTCTTGAACTACGCGTTCGACGAGATCACGAACCCCGCACTCCGGTCCGCTCGGAGGAAGCGTGGCTGAAGCGATCCTCGAGGTGTCCGATCTCTACGTCGACTACGTGAGCGGAGCGGGAACCGCGAGAGCGGTGGATGACGTCAACATCGCTCTCGCTCCCGGCGAGTTCCTCGCAATCGTCGGAGAATCGGGTTGTGGCAAATCGACTCTCTTGTTCGCGATCGCGCAGTTGCTCAGTTCGCCCGCCGAGCTGACTGGCGGGAGCGTAATCTTCAAGGGGAAAAATCTCGTCCAATTGACCGAGCGGGATCTCAAGTCACTGCGCTGGACAGAGTTCTCTGTCGTCATGCAAAGCGCGATGAATGCGTTGAATCCGATGAAGAGCGTCGGCGCGCAATTTACCGACGCGATGCGCGCCCATGGCGTGACCGAGAAAGCGAAAATCGCTGATCGGTCTCGCGAGGTCTTGGCGCTCGTCGGTATCGACGCGATCCACCTGAAGAGCTATCCGCATCAGCTTTCGGGAGGGATGCGCCAGCGGGTGATGATCGCGATGGCGCTTCTCTTTTCCCCGGAGCTCATTTTGATGGACGAGCCGACCTCCGCACTCGATGTCGTCGCGCAGCGATCTTTGATGGTCAAGGTGAAAGAACTCCAGGAGCGCTTGGGTTTCGCGGTGATCTTCGTCACACACGATATGTCGCTTGTGAACACCTTCTCGGATCGACTCGCTGTGATGTATGCCGGGATGATCGTTGAACTGGGACGGACGGGTGAGATGTTCAAGGATCCGCTTCACCCCTACACCCAAGGTCTCGTCGACGCGTTTCCCTCCATCTACGGACCGCGACTCCCCATCGAGGGCATACCCGGATCGCCGCCCGACTTGTCCGATCCGCCTGCCGGATGTCGATTTCATCCGCGCTGTCCCAAGGTGATGTCGATCTGCTCAGAACGCGAGCCCGAGCTGTACTCCGTCAACGGTGAACATGTCCGTTGCTTCCTATATGAGGTTGCGCGTGAATAGCAACGGTGACGATTCGATCGCCCGGAAGGATCCGAACGCGCCGTTACTTCAAACGATTTCGTTGACACGCCATTTCCGGATCGGAGGAATCGTCGGTCGAAAGCTCCATGCCGTCGACGACGTCGACCTCGTGTTGGACAAGGGCGAGATCGTGGCACTCGTCGGAGAGAGCGGCAGTGGCAAGAGCACGGTCGCCCGACTGTTGACGATGGTGTACCGGCCGACTAGCGGAGAGATTCGCTTCCATGGTCAGTCGCTTCGGAAAATCCGCCGACGTCGAGACGTTCTCTCGTACCGCGGCCAGGTTCCGATGGTTTTCCAGGATCCGTTCAGCTCACTCAATCCGGTGCACACGGTCGGATACGGACTGAGAAAAGGTCTCAAGCTCCATCGCCCGACGCTTTCGGCGGCCGAGCGCGAAGAGGCTGCTCATCTTGTTTTGGAAACTGTCGGACTCACGCCAGCATCCTCGATGATGCACCGATTTCCCCATGAACTCAGCGGAGGACAGCGACAACGGGTTGGCTTCGCGCAGGCACTGTCCTTCCAGCCGGCGCTGATCGTCGCCGACGAACCGGTGTCCATGCTGGACGTCTCGATTCGGATCGGGTTGCTCAACCTGATGGTGCGTCTTCGCGAGGATCAAGGGATCTCGTTCCTCTACATCACCCATGACATCGCGAGTGCACGATACGTATCTGACCGGATCATGGTGATGTACGCGGGCCGCGTCGTCGAGCAGGGCCCTATCGACGAGGTACTGCAAAATCCCGCGCATCCGTACACGCGACTGTTGCTGGCCGCCGTTCCCGACCCGAAGGCGCCGATCGCAGTGGAATCGGCCGATATCGGAGAACCACCACGGGTGGTCAACCCTGGAGAGGGATGCCGATTCCGTCAACGGTGTCCTCTCGCTGTCGACATTTGCGCGCGGGTAACCCCGCGACTGCAAAGCTCGACTCCTGGCCATGAGGCAGCGTGTCACGTGACCACGCCAGGCCTCGAGACACATTCAAGTGATCCGGTCGATGAACTGACTGCGTAGCTTACTCAGCTCTGTTTTGGTCGCGATCTGATCGTCGTGAGCTTGTGGACTCGAACTCTCTTAGCGGAAGCGAATGGCTACGCGGCACCGAGCGCCTTGATGGCGGGCATAACCTCGGCGACCGTCGTGACCGTTTCGACCAGGCCATCGAACATCGACCAACCCGATCGACGCACTGGAGCGAGCTTCAGGCTGACCGACCGGAATCCCATTTCTTCGACGCGTCGAAACTGGCCCACCAACGCGTCCCCATTGCCGCAAAGTGAAAATGCTTCGACGAGCGCGTCGTCGATCAAGTCATCGAGCTCGCGAGGGTGATATGCATCGGGGTCGAAGTACCATCCCTTCGCCTTCGACAACACTGACGCGATCTCGTCAATGCGCTCGGGTTCGATGGTCAGGTCATCGGGTCGCAACGTAACGAGGAACTCGGCCGCGTCACGACGCATCGTGGCATAGGCGGCTTCCTTATCGCGCGAACAGCAAAGGGTGAGCCGCGGCGCCACCTCGACCTCGCCCAGCGGTCTGCCCGCGAGTGCTTCACCGTCGGTGACCCACGAACGGTAGCGGTCGGCAAACGTCGGAGATAAGTACCGAGCGCCGACGAGCGCTCGGTCAGCCAGTTCACCGGCGAGCGAGGCGACGCGCTCGGAACGGGTACCGATGGCGATCGGAACCTTCTTGGCTGGTGGCATCCGCAGCTTCGCGCCCTCGACATGAAAGACGGAACCGCTCTGGTTCACTGTCTCGCCGTCAAGCAGAGCGCGCACGATCTCGATCGCCTCGCGAAGCGTCGCCACGGGACGCGGGTAGTTCACTCCCACGACGTCAAGGCCGGCACCCACGCCAAGGCCGATGAAGGCTCGTCCCTCGGAGATCTCCTGGATTCCGGCTACGGCAGCGGCGGTGACGGCCGGATGGCGGAGGTAGGGGTTTCCGACCATGCTCCCGATCTCCAACCGCTTCGTGACCTTCGCGCAAAGCGCCTGCACGATGAACGTGTCGGGCCAAAGAACGACATCGGAGACGCCGAGTCGATCGAAACCAGCGGACTCGATGAGTCGCGCAATTTCCTGGCATTCATCGAGCGCCATACCCGGGCTGAACTCCGCTTCGACAATCATCGTCCCACGTCGACTCGCGTTGTGATCTTCATCCGATTGCCGGCTTGCAGATCGTTACTCTGCCCTCGTCCGAACCGCGCCGCCAGCGACCGGCGGTTACGTCGACATTTGGAAGAAAGGACGATTTGACGCCCGTGCCCCGACACTTGGCGGGTCCGAGCCGAACGTATGCCTCGTCTCGCAACGCGAAATAGAGTTCCGGTTCGTGAACCATAAAACCCTGCTCGTCTCCCCACCGCCGGGCGCCCCGTCCCTGCTGGCCCGCGCTTAATCAGTACTTATGAAAGCGGTCGTGCAGCACGGCTTTGGCGGGCTCGAGGTCCTCAGTTACGACGACGTGCCTGATCCGACGATCACGCCGCGCGACGTGCTCGTCCGTACCGGCGCCACCGCGTTGAATCGGCTCGACATCCTCCAGCGGGAGGGGCCGCCGCTCTTGCCGGGATTCTCCTTACCGCATATCGCCGGGATGGACGTCGCCGGGACGGTCGTCGCTATCGGCGATGAGGTCGACTCACTGGGTGTCGGCGACCGAGTCGTGCTCAATCCCTCCTTGCGGTGCGGGACTTGCGACCGGTGCCTGCGTGGCGATGATGGTTTGTGCGGAGCGGTGCGAGTAATCGGCGCAACAAGCCCGGGTGGCTACGCCGAACTGTGCGTGGTGCCGGCGGATCATGCATACAAGCTTCCGGCCGGCATCAGTTTCGAGCACGCGGCCACCGTTCCGACTGTCTATTCGACGGCATGGCACGCGCTCGTCGCGGTCGCTCAACTGCGTATCGGCGAGACGTTGCTTGTCCACGGAGCTGGAAGTGGCGTGTCGATCGCCGCGATCCAGATTGCAAAACGGTGTGGCGCGCGAGTCATCGTGACGTCGCGCTTCGACCGCAAGCTCGAACTCGCAACGCAATTCGGCGCGGACGCTGTCGTCAATATCGCATCACAAGATCTCGCCGTGGCATGCCGGGAAATTACTGACGGAGAAGGCGTCGACGCGGCGTTCGACCATGTCGGTCCGGCCTTGTTCCAACAGACGATTCTGGCGCTACGGCCGCGCGGTCGACTCGTGTTCTGTGGTTCAACGACAGGTCGGGAAGCAACTTTTGATCTGCCGTACGCCTATCACTTCGGCATCTCGCTGCTCGGTTCGGACCCCTACGGCACCGAGGAGTTCGGCAAAATGCTCGAGTTCTATTGGGAGTCCAAATTCGATCCCATCATCGATTCGCGCTTTCCCCTTTGCGACGCAGCTGCCGCACAAGCGCGCATGGAAAGCGACGAAATCGTCGGCAAGGTGCTGCTTCTGCCGTGAACGAATCGGCAACGCCGGATGTGTCTCCGGCGCACATCTGGACGCTCACAAATGGGTTCACGGCCTACTTCGCCGTTCTCGCCGCCGACGAGTTAGGCGTGTTCCGAGCATTGGCTGAGGGGTCCGCTTCTGTCGACGAGCTCGCGCTCCGATGTGGAGCAGATCGCGGGCGCCTCCTTGCGCTTCTCGGCGGGAACATCGCCGCCGGCGTACTCGAACGGGATGGAGATGGTTTCACGCTCTCGGCGTTCGCCGCCGCGTATCTCGTTCCCGGAAAGCCCGGCTACCTCGGCGCACTCTTGCGCCATTCGCCCGGTCCAGTTGAGAACTGGCCGGCACTTGCCGCGACCGTGCGCGGCGAGCCCCCGGTACGAGACGTGAGCCTCGACGACGTCGGCTTCCTCGCTGATCTCGTCGAAGCCACTTTCCCCTCCCAGATTGCGACCGCACGTGCCGCCGTCGATTCGTTGCTGGCCGGCAGGCTGCCCGCCAGGGCGCGAACGCTCGATTTGGGAGCGGGCGCGGCACCCTGGACAATCGCCGTTCTTGAGTACCTGCCAAATGCGCGCGGCGTGGTCAACGATCTCCCCGCCGTCCTGCCCGTCGCAGCGCGCCACTTGCGTGAGCACGGCCTGCTCGACCGCGTGTCGATGCGTGTCGGGGACTACTGGCAATTCGACTTCTCGGATGACCGCTTCGATCTCGCCATCCTCGCCCACGTGTGCCGCGCCGAAGGCGACGAAGGCGCGGCAGCGCTAGTTGCCAGGGTCGCGGAGCGACTCGTGCCCGGTGGAGTGATCCTGCTTGCCGAATACCTCCTCGACGATGACCTCAGCGGCCCAAGTCAGGCACAGCTGCTCGGCACGACGATGATGGCGAACACGGAACGAGGCGCCACGTTCACTCGCTCGCAGGCGTGCACCTGGTTGACAGAGGCCGGACTAGAAGTGCAAGTGGTAGCGGCTCCCTTGCCTCCGACGACTGTCGTCGTCGCTCAGCGGCCGCTTGCGGAAGTCGCCCCGTGAATCCGCACGGCCCGAGTGACGAGGGGGAGAATCTCGAATCCATCGACACGTTGGTCGTTGATGCATTTATCGTCACGATGAACTCGGAGCGAGAGGTTGACGAACGCGGTGCGATCGCGATCCGTGACGGCCGCATCGTCGACGTCGGCAACTCGACATCGATGCGAACTCGCTACGACGCGGCCGAGGTGATCGACGGCACCGGCTTCGTCGTAACGCCAGGGCTCGTCAATACGCACATCCACATCACAGGCGAACCGTTGACACGTGGTTTCGTTCCCGACGACACACCGTTCGAGGAGAACGTGTTCCAATGGCTTTGTCCTCTCTACGCCACCCACACAGAAGACGACGAAAAGCTTTCCGCCCAACTGGCCGCGGCAGAAATGCTCTTGTCGGGCACCACGTCGTTCATCGAGGCAGGGACGATTCGCTTCCTCGACGCCGTCATCGAGGGCCTCGACGAGATCGGGATCCGCGGAAGAGTCGGACGGTGGGTGTGGGATCTGCCTCCCGAACCGGTTGTGTACCGAAAGACGACGGCCCAGGCAGTCGCCAACCTCGAAGCCGATCTGTCTCGTTACGCCTCGCGAGGCAAACGCGTCGAGGGTTGGTCGATGGTGGTCGGCCACACGACGTGCAGCGACGACTTGTGGAGGGCGGCGCGACGGCTCGCCGACGAGCACGACACGGGGGTGAATTTTCACATGTCGCCTGCTGCGATGGACCCAGAAGGCTTCCTCGCCAGTTTCGGGCAACGACCGATAGTGCACCTCGACGACCTTGGGGTCCTCGCTCCGCGCACGGTTCTCGCGCACTGCGTGCACGTCGACGATGAAGAGATCTCCCTTCTTTCGCAGCGCCGTTGCACCGTCGCACACTGCCCGACGACCGCGCTAAAGGTCGCATACGGCGTCACGCAGATCGGCAAGATCCCCGAGATGCTCGCCGCCGGGGTGAACGTTGCGATCGGGACGGACGGGAACAACGCATCGAACTACTCCGATCTAATGCGCGCCACCTATCTCGTCGCAGGGCTGTTCAAAGACAGCCGCCGGGACCCCCGCATGGTCCCAGCCGAGCTCGCGTTTGAGATGGCGACATTGCATGGAGCTCGCGCACTCGGTCTCGAAGATGAAATTGGCTCGATCGAGGTGGGAAAGCGCGCCGACCTCGTCCTTCACGATCGGCGCCGCCCCGAATGGACCCCATTGTTGAATGTCGCCAATCAACTCGTCTACTCGGCCGATGGTCGCGGAGTCCACACGGTCTTCGTCGACGGTGAAAAAGTGGTCGAGAACTATCGGCTAACCACCATCGACACTGGCGCGCTGTATGAGCGGGCACAGCGAGCAGGCGAAGCCATCGTCGCCCGCAGCGGTCTCCCCGATCGTCGCAAATGGCCGACGAATCGAGCACTTGCGTAAAGCAAGCCGACCGGCTCATCCTGGGCGTAACCAGGTCGTCTTTCATTGCGTGACGCCATCTTGTATAGGTTGAAACGGGTAAGGCGCGTTGCTAGCGTCATGATCAGGGCGAGCGATACCCGAGATGGAGTTCTGGGGGCATTCAATGAGTGTTCGTACGGATGTGGCCCCTCCGTTCAGCAGCGAAGACCTCCGCGGACAGTTCATCGACGAGGACGCGGCTGCCGGGATCTTCCGGGTGCGCCGCAGCGTCTATCGCGATGACGCAGTCTTCGCCGCCGAACGCGAACGCATCTGGGGCCGCTGCTGGCTCTACCTCGGCCACGCAAGCGAACTGCCCAACCCGGGCGACTACAAGGTGCGCTCACTCGGCGGACGTGAGCTCATCTTCCTTCGAGATGCGCACGGCACGATCCGCGCGTTCCTCAACGCCTGCCCTCACCGCGGCACCGCCGTCTGCCGGGAGCGCGAAGGCAACGCTCGACGGCTTCGCTGCTTTTACCACGCGTGGACGTTCGACACCGAGGGCAAGCTCGTCTCTCTCCCCTCGCCAGAGGCTTACCCGGAGGGTTCCGAATTCCGCGATCGCCTCGGGCTACGTCCCGTTCCCCACCTCGAAGTCTTGCGAGATTTCGTATTCGTCTGTTTCGATCCCGAAGCCCCGACACTCGGCGAGTATCTCGGTCCTGCCGCTGATTACATCGAGCTCGTCGCCGACCACTGCGAGGCAGGGATGCACGTCCTCCCCGGTGTCCAGCAGTACTCGTCACGAGCGAACTGGAAGCTCGGCGTCGAGAACGCGATGGACGGGTATCACTTCGCCCCGAGCCACATCACCTTCCTCGAGTACCTGCAGCGCACCGGCTTCACGACGTCCGAAGGCGGCGAGGGACGCATTCTTCTGAACGGTCACGTCGTCGGCATCCAAAGCGGTCACAGCGGGCGAATGGGTCTCGACTGGGAACCACGTTTCGGCGAAGCGGAAAGGACCCGCATCGAGGAGAACCGGCGCAGGTTGTTCGCACGCCTCGATCCCGAACGCGCCTCGCTCATCGCCGACTACAGCCGGACATTATTCATGTTCCCGAATTTGCTGCTCTTTGACATCGAGGGGATATCGATCCGGCTGCTCGAGCCCGTCGCACCGGGCCTGACGGCGATCTCGGCTTTCGCCCTTGCGCCCGTGGACGAACCCCCTGAAGCCGTCGATCTGCGGCTCAAGACGCTCGTGAGCTTCATTGGGCCGGGTGGACTCGCGACGCCCGACGATCTCGAGGCACAAGAGGCGATCCAGCGCGCGATCGAGTCGACCGCTCGCGACCCGCCGCGGGTGTCGATTGGAACGACGTTTCGCGAGGAATGGCAACCGAGGCAGCAGGCGGACCAATTCGTTCGATCGACGAGGGCCGCGTGCGCGCGTTCTGGCGCCAGTGGAACAAGTTGATCGAGGAGCCACAACGACTATGAGCGCCGTTACCGAGCAACGCCGGATCGAGGAAGTCACCCGCCAAGAGGTCGAAAACTTCCTCTTTGACGAAGCCGCGACGCTCTCGGCATGGCATTGGGACGACTGGCTGGCCCTTTTTGAACCCGGTGGACGATACGAAGTCCCCACGTTCGACGCCCGCAGTCGATCGGGACGCGAGGCCCAGTACTTCATCGCCGATGACTGGGACCTCGTCCAGGCGCGAATCACGAGGATGAAGAGCAAGCAAGCGCACGCCGAGAATCCGCCATCACACACCCACCGGCTGATCAGCAACGTCCAGTGCGCGACCACCGACTCGGAGACACTCGAGGTCCGCGCCAACTTCATCGTCCATCGAATGCGCGACGGACTGCTCGACCCATACGTCGGTCGCTACGAGCACACCCTCGTGCTCATCGACGGTGCGCTCCGCTTCCGGCTGCGACGGGCCGTGCTCCTCACCGAGGCGGTGCGACCTGGCACACGATTGAGCTTCATCCTTTGATTGGCTGACACAACGAGTCAACACGGGTGCCTCAGGCGCCCGGGAGAGGAAGACACGTGACGACGGAGCGGAAGCGAGCACCCTTCGGGTTCGAATACGCCCGCCTTGAGGTGCCGAACGTCAAGGAAGCGACGGACTTCTACGAGTACAACGTCGGCCTCACGGTTGTCGACTCGGATGCCGACCGAACGACGTTGCGCGCCGACATCGAGCACCACTGCATCGAACTGCGCGAGAACCCTACACTTAGCGAGTTCAAAGTCCTCGCGCTCGGCTTCAGTGCTGAAGACCAGGCGACACTCGTCGATCTGAAAGAACGCGTCGCCGCCTCGGATCGCCAGATTCTCCCGGTCGACGACGGAATGAAGCCGTTTGTCACCGACGGGTTCGCGACGGTGGATCCGAGCGGTTTCACGATCGAGATCGTGCACGAATTTCAGGTTTTCGCCGAGCCCCCGTATGTCGAGATCCGCCCACTCGACATAGTCCATCCTTTCCTTGCCACTCCACATTTCGACGAGTCGCTCGAGTTCTATACCGAGGTGCTCGGTTTCCAGGCTTCCGACTACATCGCCTTCCAGAGCGCGTTCTTGCGCGGCGAGGACCGATACCACCACTCAATCGCGATGAGGCGGGCAGAAGCGACCGAACTCGCGCACGTCGCGTTCCGGATGAAGAGCTTCGACCATGTCATGCGCGGTTTCGCCAAAGCGCGTTACAAGGGCATTGGGACAGGGCCGGGGATCGTCAACCATTCGGCGTCGGGATCGATCGCCTTCTACATGGAAGTTCCTCGATTTGGGCCCCTCATCGAACTCTGCGACGGCCACATCGTCTTCTCACCCGAGCAACACGAGACCCACGTCCCAAGGCGGATGTCCGCCGATCCGCGCAACATTGACGTCTGGCGGGCGGCTGCCGACGATTGGGGCCTTCGTTAGCCGCGTGCCCATCGACGGGAGCGTCGACCCGACGACGCTCCTCGACCTGATCTCCGGGGCGGTCGCGATCCCGAGTCCTGCCGGGTCAGAACTCGCCCTTGCCGAATGGTTCGCCGAACGAATCGAATCGCTCGACCCGAAACTGAAGTGTGAGCTCGATCGTTTCGCGCCGGGACGGGCGAACCTCGTATGCCGCGATCACGACGAGCGTCCGGGAGGTCTCGTCGTCTATAGCCACCTCGACACGTCGCTGAGCGGCGACCCGGTCTTCGACCGAGCGATCACCGCGAGCGATTCCGCGCTCGGATTCGCACAAGACGGCGACACGCTTACAGGTCCGGGAGTCGCGGTCGCAAAAGGACCAGCGGTCGCCGCGGTGCTCGCGTTCATCCTCGCTCGCCAACTGCTCGACACGAGTGAGCGCGCGAGCGCAACGCTGCTCCTGGCCGCTGGGGGGACGCATCGCGCTGCCCCGCGAAAAGGGACGACCCTTCCGGGGGCTCCGGCGCGCGGGGCAGGCGATGGCGCCCGCCAGTATTTGCGTGATCACCGTCCTGACGCTGCTCTCGTCGCGAAGGCCGGCCCACCGGGAGTGCTTTACGAGGAGCCGGGCTTCGCCTACTTCGTCGTCGAGATTTCCGGTCCGTCCGGCTTGGTGATGGCACGCAGCGAGGCGGTGCGCGACGGTGGTGCGCCGGCCGCGGCCGGCGCGGCGGTGCGGGGAGTCGAGCGCTTCCGGAGCCGCTTCATCGAGCGCACCTTCCCTGAGAATGCACAGGCTGGACGCGAAGTCGGGGTTGGCTCGCTCAGTTCTGGAGCGCCGTACAAAGCAGATCTCATCGGGGGCCTTCTCGAACTCTACGTCTACGTCGTGCTCGCTCCAGGCGACGATCCCGCGAACGTGCGGACAGAAATCGAAACGGCAGTTGCCGAATCGCTCGTCGAGGACGGAAGGGATCGTTTCTCGGTGCGCGCGATGCTCCTCGACAGCGTCACCGCGACGCGAACGGATCCCGCTTCCCTCGTGGTCGAAATCGCCGAATACGCGTGGCAGTCGGCGCACGGAGCATCATCACCTCGGCTCCATGGCTGGACCGGATCGAGTGACGGCGTGCTGTTCCGCGCATCGGGAGTCGAGACCGTGCGACTCGGCCCCCCACCGATACCGGCCGGTGCCGGCGTCGAGGCGCTTTCGCTTCGCGAGCTCGTCGTTTCCGCCGAGCTCTACGCCGAGATCGTCGTTCGCTTCGCGCAACAAGGCAATGAGCGTGCATCAAAAGTGACGCCCATTTAATAGTGGAGTTCGCTCAGCGGCGATCTCGCCCTGCGAGATATCATTTCGCGATAGTGGTCTGGGCCGGCGGCCGGTCGGTTTACGTTGGCTCCGAGGCAGCGAGCTAGGAGGGGATTCGTTGACTTCCGAGCGACCCGTGGTCGAGTTCGACCACCATGCGCACGACTTCCCAGCGAACGAGACCTACCGGTCGCTGAGAGAACATTGCCCCGTCGTCTGGACCGAAACCTACGGTGGTTACTGGATCCTCAGCCGCTACAAGGATGTCGCCAATGCCGCTCGCAACGACGCGACCTTCTCCTCGGCGCGTGACGCCGATGGCCACGGAGGGATTGTCATCCCGGAATGGACGACGAGCACTTCGATCCCGCTCGAACTCGATCCGGCCGAGCAGATGCCGTACCGCAAGATGCTCAACCAACTGTTTTCGCCAGCCGTCGTCGAAGACCTCAAGCCGCTCATCGCCGATCTGACGACCACGACCATCGACGCATTCATCGAGCGCGGCGAGTGCGACTTCATCAACGAGCTCACCGGCCCGGTGCCGGCACTCGTCACCGTGCACCTCCTCGGATTGCCAGCTGGCTACGCGCAGCGATTCGCCCGCGCGGTCCACGACGTCTTCGGCTCGGCACCGCTGACCGACCGTGCCGAGCGCGGTGTCGACGGGATGGCGTGGATTTCTGAGCGGATTCTCGAACAGGTGAAGCTGCGACGTGACGACCCCGGCGACGACGTCATCAGTTTTCTGTGTACGCAGCGGATCGAAGGCGAGCCGCTCAGCGACGAGGTCGTGATGTCGATCGCCAAGCTCATTGTCGGTGGAGGGATGGACACGACGACATCGCTCACTGGCCAGACTCTCGTTTGGCTCTCCGAACACCCCGATACCCGACAGCGCCTGATCGACGAGCCCGAATTGCTTGTCCCGGCCACCGACGAGTTCCTTCGCGTGTTTGCCCCCTCGCAGTCGATGGCGCGCACGGTGACAGAGTCCGTTGAGCTCGGCGGCTGCACGTTGGCGCCCGGCGACCGAGTCTTGCTCCCCTGGGTGGCGGCGAATTTTGACGAGTCCGTGTTCGATCGCCCGGACGAAGTCATCCTCGACAGGGAGCGCAACCGGCACCTGTCTTTCGGCATCGGCTTCCACCGATGCGTCGGCGCGCACCTCGCGAAGGCGATGTTCCAAGAGATGATGACCCAAGTCCTTCGCCGACTCCCGGATTACCGCGTCCTCGCCGACCAGCTCGTGCCGTACGCATCACACGGCAATCAGACGGGTTGGGATGTTGTGCCGGCGGAGTTCACTCCCGGACCGCGCCTCGCAACCGCGGCGGCCTGAACTCTCGTTGGATTCCCGGCAACAGCCGTAGCTGCCCCTAGATAGCGCTACGACTACGAGCCGAGGGCCTCGAGGCGTCGATGCAGGTAGGACAGGATCAGCAAGTGCTTCTCTGTGTCGAGCCGCATCATCTCGACGAGGAGGAGCCAGAGCGTGTCGTCTCGAACGGGGCGTAATTCGCGAGCTAGCTCCTTCAGGCTCGTCGCATCCTCGCGCTCCAGTTCCAAAAAGCGCGCCGTCTGCTCGAGCAACGCCGGGCGCTCCTCGACTGGAGGCGTGGGTGGAGGCGGTACCTCCGCTGTCGGTGCCTGCGTGCGCTCGCGTCACGGACGTCGGCACCGAGCCGCTCGAAAAGGGAGTGATGACGTCGCTCGTCGGCGATGATCAATTCGAGCAGGAAACGGGTACCTGGATCGACCGTTGCTTCGGCGAGTTTTGAATACTCCTCGAGCACGTAATTCTCATCCCGCACATGGCTCGAGAAGGCGTGGCTGACGACCACCCACCACTCGTCGCTCTGGTGTGCCATGAGATCCTCGCTGTCTTGTATATCGAGATGCTATCCCGCCATCTGCTTGACGCTCTGGCCGGTGCGCAGTAGCTTCGCCTTCGGCCGACGATCACCGTCGCTGGCCGAGACACGACGCTTGCTGCCGGTCTCTTTCGGCGATTGCGATACCTCTCGTCGCGAGAGCCCGTAGACGAGGAGGATCGCGATGCCCCGCACGTTGACGGAACCCCGTTGGACACACGTCGCCATTCCGGTGACCAACCTTGAGAAGTCGATCGAGTTCTACACCTCGCTCACGCCACTCGTCGTCGTGGCGCACAACGAGGACGAGAATGGGCACGGAGTGTGGCTCTCGAACGACAAGCAGGTCGAAACCCCCCTCGTCCTCGTCCTCGCCGAATTCATTCCCGAGGTGGCCGCCCGATTCAGCATCGAGCCGGGCAAGCCGCACCCAACGCTCTCCCCGTTCGCCCACATCGGAATCGAGCTGCCGAACAAAGAAGACGTCGACGCCATCGCCGAGCGCGCCCGAGAGATGGGCGTACTCGAATGGGAGCCGGTGATGATGGCCGCTCACATCGGCTACATCTGCTCGGCCAAGGATCCCGACGGCAACATCATCGAATTCTCCTGGAACCAGAAAGTCTTCTCGAAGATCCAGGAGCTTTGGGGGTCGGGCGACTAGCGGAATTTCGGGCGAGCGTGTCTCGAAGAACGCGATGACGTCGGTCGAGAGCCAGAGAGCGCTCGTCGGAAGAACGAGCCGCTTCATTCGCGAGGATTGGGACGCGGGGATCTTTCGAGTCCACCGCGACGCTTTCCGTAGCCAAGAGGTCTTCGAGCGTGAGCAGGAGGCTCTTTGGAGCGACGGTTGGCTGTTCCTCGGTCACACAACCGAGCTCGTGCAACCTGGCGACTACAAGGTCCGCAAGCTCGGAGGCCGGCCGCTGATCTTCCTGCGTGACGTAAACGGCGTCATCCGCGCCTTCCTCAACAGCTGTCCTCATCGCGGTACCACGGTCTGCAGAGAAGAAGAAGGCAATGCGCGACACCTGCGCTGCTTTTACCACGCTTGGACTTTCGACACCGAAGGACGACTCGTCTCGCTCCCCTCGCCAGACGCCTACCCGGACAGCGATGATTTCCGCTCGCGCCTCGGTCTACGTCCGGTTGCCCAGCTCGAAATCCTGCGTGACTTCGTGTTCGTGTCCTTCAACCCCGACGCGCCGCCGCTCGCGGAATACCTCGGTCCGGCCGCAGAGTTCATCCACCTCGTCGCCGATCAGTCGGCAGTCGGAATGCGCGCGCTAGAAGGCACCCAGCGCTACACGGCACGGGCCAATTGGAAGCTCCTCGTCGAGAACGCCATGGACGGATACCACTTCGCCCCGAGCCACGTCACATTCCTCGAATACTTGAAGCGCACCGGCTATACGACGTCGGACGCGGTGAGCTCGGTGAGCTTGTGTGGCCGACATCTCGGCTCGATTCAACCGGGCCACGGAGGACGGATCGGCCTCAGTTGGGAACCTCGCTTCGGTGAGGCCGAACGCGAGCGGACCGAACGCAACCGAGCCGAGATCTTCGAACGCCTCGGCGAAGAGCGCGGGCGACTTCTCACCGACGGGTTCCACGTCCTTTATATGGTGCCGAATCTGATCCTGTTCGACATCGAAAGTGTCTCCGTCCGCATGCTCGAGCCGGTGGCGCCTGATCTCACCGAGGTGAGCGCATGGGCGCTCGCCCCAGTCGACGAACCGGCCGAGGCAAGCGCGCTTCGCCTGAAGACGCTCGTCAGCTTCATCGGTCCGGGCGGATTGGCAACACCTGACGACCTCGAGGCGCAAGAGGCCATCCAGCGCGGGGTGGCCGCCACCGCCGGCGACCCGCGCGACGGCATCGATTGGAACGACGTCTCACGAGGCATGGACGACGAGGCGGCGGGGAGGACGTTGCGGACAATCGACGAAGCCGGCATCCGCCATTTCTGGCGCCACTGGGACGCGGCGATCTCCGTCTCCGAGCCTTCAAGAACCCGGCTGACAGCTCTTTCCTGAACCGTCCGTTTCCGCGGTCGTGTAACGAGACATTGCTGCCCCGGTCCTTGCTCCTCGTCTTTTCGCGGCTCGAGCGATGTCGCATGGGCTCGACACTTTCGCCACGACGCTTGACACCGAGTACCGAGATGGTGTTTCGTATCGCAGGACGCTGGCCCTCGCAGTCAACGAATTGGGGGTTGCCGGCGCTGGGCTAACGCTTATGCGAAGTCGGTCCGTGAGCAAGGGGGAGCCATGAGAACCGGATCACGTTCGAAAATGTTCGCGGGGGTAGTCGCCTTACTCGGTGGAGCGTTCGGACTTGTAGCAGCGACCGCGCCCATCTCGTCGGCGACCAAGGCCAACGCCAAATCGATCACCGCGGAGATCCTCATGCCGGGACTCCCGAGTTCAGCCGTCGGAGGGTTCTACGCCGCCGTCAACTCATCGGTGGCGAAGAGCGAGCACCTGAAACTCAGGTTGAAAAGCGCTGGTCCCGCGGTCTTCGACACAATCCCACAAGTCGCTGGGGGCGTAGCGCCGTTCAGCTTGACCGACTCCGGGTACGTTCTCACCGCTCGCTCACAAGGCATCAAGGCGGTGCAGATTTTCGCTCCGTACAACTCTCCGGTGTGCGTGATGTTCCACCCGTCGGCGAATATCAAGTCGTGGTCCGATCTAAGCAACAAGACCATCGCTGTCACGCCCGGTGCTCCTTGGTGGCTCTTCATTATGGCGAAGTTCCACCCGAAGAACGTCAATGTCGTCAACTACAGCTACACGATCGCTCCTTGGATTTCGGACCCGAACATGGTTCAGCAGTGCTTCATCACGAATGAGCCGTACCTTGCGACCAAACAGGGCGTCCCGAACAAAACGCTCTTAGTTTCGGCTGCCGGATTCAACCTCTACGACGACGTCTTGTTCACGACCGAAGCTGAGATCAAGAACCATCCCGATGTCGTCGCCGCCGTGGTGAAAGCTGTGGCCGCCGGATGGGTCACTTACTGGGCGCATCCCTCAGCAACGAACCAAGCGCTGTTGAAGCTCGGCGACTCGGAGACACTCGCGCAGATGGCGTACGTCCACAAAGTGCTCTTGAAGATCGACACGTCGCCGGTTGGTTTTGCGGCTCCGTCCCAGATGCACCTCGCCGCGCAGCAAATGTTCGAAATCAAGGCGATCAACAAGGGAACTGCGGACAGCTGGAGGAAGTCCTTCACGAACGCCTACTTGCCATAGGGATAGGAGCGCAACAAAGAGCGGAACGGGTCGAGGTTTGACGGGTACGCCTAGCGCCCTTCGCCAATGGTGATGACACTCCGGGATCAAGCGCCGCTCGACCCGCTCGTCGCGATGCGCATGCTCGGCATCACACGCTCTTTCGCTTCGACGACGGGCAAGTCCACCGTTCATGCGGTAGGCCCAATCGATCTCGATCTCGGAGCTGGCGAATTCGTTGCCATCGTCGGTCCGTCCGGCTGTGGCAAGTCGACGTTGCTGCGGTTGGCTGCGGGTCTCCTGCGGCCAACCGCAGGGACGATTATCCACGGCGGCACTGCGAGCTCAAGCTTCGTGTTCCAAGAACCGGCCCTCCTTCCTTGGCGGTCGGTCGAGCGCAACTGCGCCATCCCGCTCGAGCTCACCGGAGTGCGCCAGGATCTTCGGCGGGATCGCATCCGCGCCGCGCTTGATCTCGTCGGGCTGGTGGCTTGGTCGAGCTTCTACCCGCACCAGCTCTCCGGCGGCATGAAAATGCGCGTCGCTCTCGCAAGAGCGCTCGTCGTCGACGCAGAGATCATGTACTTAGACGAGCCGTTCTCCGCGATCGACGAGCTCACTCGTGAGGGGTTGAACGAGCACCTGAGCAGGCTCTGGCTTGAGCGCCGGTTCGCCGCCCTGTTCGTGACGCACAACATCGGCGAAGCCGTCTTTCTCGCGCAGCGGGTCATCGTCATGTCCGAGCGGCCCGGACAGCTGCTCGGCGAAGTGAAGGTGCCGTTCGACTACCCCCGCGACCTTTGGCTGCGCACGACCGCAGAATTCGTCCACGTCGAGCGCGAAGTGGCTTCGCTCTTGCGCGCCCACGACACTCGCAACAACGCCTCGTTCGAACTCGCTGTCGACACGACGACGGCGCTCGGCGACGACGGATTTCGTTAGATGATGTCGACGCGCACGCCACGATCGGTGCACGCAGTGGACGGCGGCCGGCTCGCCGGGCATCCCGGAGTGCAGCGCGCGCTTCGATTCGGTCTGCCCTTCGTCGTCGCGGCTGCGCTGATCGGTATATGGGATCTCGTTGCACTGGTCGGCTTCTCAGGAAGGGGGTTCCTGCTCCCCGACCCCGCCTCCGTGGCTGCCGCGATCGACGCGAACATCGGCGAACTGCTCCGCGCCACAGGCCAGACCTTGATCGAGTCCGCGGAAGGATTCGGAGCGGGGATCGTTGTCGGCGTCGCGCTGGCCGTCGTCATGAGCCTTTCGCGTTATGTCGGAGACGCTCTGTTCCCTGTGGCTGTCGTCTTCCAGACCGTCCCCGTCATCGCCGTCGCCCCGATCCTCATTCTTCTGTTCCATTACGGCCAGACCGCCATCATCATGATCGTGATTCTCATCACATTCTTTCCAATTCTGAGCAACACGCTCGGCGGATTGCGGGCAACAAACCCGAACCACGCCGAACTCTTTGCTCTTTACCGTTCGACCCGAGCAAAGACGCTTTGGAAGCTCAACTTTCCTCAGGCGCTGCCCGCCGCGTTCGCGGGATTCCGGATCGCCGCCGGCCTCGCGGTCGTCGGCGCCACCGTTGGAGAGTTCCTCATCGGCGAGACTGGGGGGCACCAGGGACTCGGAGTAATCCTCGTCGTCTCCGAGTCCGAGCTGAGTACCCCATTGCTGTTCGCGGCTGCCGCGTTTGCGACCGCGCTCGCGGTGCTGTTCTTCCTGATCGTCAACAGGCTCGCACGGATGACACTGCACCGCTGGGTTCCATAGAGCCCGAGCTGCAAAAGGAGCGATCCATGAAGCTGACAGTGAGTGATTTTCCTGGAAAGGGATACGGCCCAAGCGCTCGTGAGATGGTCGAACTCGCGCGGATCGCTGAATCCGTGGGGATCGACCGCTTCGGCGTGAGTGACTACCCGTTTCGCGAGGACTGCACGACGCTCATGACAGCTTGTCTCGAGGCGACGACCCGCCTCGAACTCGAGAGCCTCGTCACGACTCCGTACAGGCGAGCTCCAGATCTCACCGCCTGCGCCTGGGCGACGATGGCGGCGCTCTCTGGGGGAAGAGCGATCCTCGGGATAGGCAAGGGCGGGGGGGCTGCCGACACGTGGACCGCGCCGTGGGGGTGGGATCGACCCGCGTCGCGACCGGCGATTCGCGAGATGGTCGATATCTGCCGGACTTTTTGGTCGGGTGAGGTACCGCCGCTCGAAGGAGACGTGCTCCACACGAGCGGACGCGAAATCAATTTCGACCCCGGACACCGGGTTCCGATCCTCATCGCGGCTCGTGGCCGTCAGATGCTCTCCGTCGCTGCGGAACTGGCTGACATTGTCCACATCGCGACGCCGTTCCTTGGAATCGCATACATGAGGGGCGACGTCACTCATGTGCTGAAAGTCGCGGCCGAAAATGGGCGGGCGCCGGGCGATTTCGAGATTGATATGACCATCGCGCTAAGCGTTTCGGACGATCGCGAGTTCGCCCGTTCGACAGCCAAGCTGATCGCCGCAGTCGGCATCCTTTGGATGGCGAACGCCGAACGGCGAGACGTCTCCGGTGAGCTTGTATCGAAAAAGGCTCGAGAGACACCGGAGGAGTTCCACGTGCCCGAATCGACGGTCGATGCCATCTCTCGCGAGTGGAACATGTGGAACGGCGAGCAGCTATCAGACAAAGTCGCGGGATTGATCGATGACAATGTCCTCCGTCAGTTCGCTGTCGCCGGCACTGCTTCGGAATGCCTCGACCGACTTATCGAGATAAAGGCCGCGCTCCCCGACATCACAGGCTTTCGCTTCAAATTGCCGCCGCTCACGGGGCAAGAGGCGTTTGCTCGGCACCGAAAAGCGATCGAGTTGATCGGGGGATTCGTGTCGGAGCTTGGCAATCGCTGACATGCTCGGCTCCGAGCGAGGCCTTGACCGGGGATCCACCCCTCACCCGAGTGAAACTTCTGAGGCTCAGCTATCTGCCCGCCTTGTAGACGTGGACCGAATCGACGGACTTCTGAAGGCAGTCGACGCGTTCGTCGAGTCGGTAGTCATCCCCCTCGAACAAGACAACCACGCGCTCTTGAGCGATCCGCGACGTCGCTACTTAGCGTCGGGCGCGCCAGCCCCCGAGATCGTCGAGATGAAACGCACGGTCAGGATGGCGTCAGCTCTCGCCGGCTTGTACACCCTTACCTTTCCAACGTCGCTCGGGGGACAGGGCCTCGAGCCGACCGCGGAGTTCGCAGTTTGGGAGCACCTCCACGAGACTTACGGACCTGACCGTCCGCTTCCCTACGACGTCGTCGCTAACTCAACGAGTGGACCGGGCGCCGCGCTAAGCGAGATGAGCGCAAAGATCCGGCGCGACTTGTGGCCGGGCATCCTGAGCGGAGAGAAGGTGCTCTGTTTTGCCCTTTCCGAACCAATCGGCACTCCGCCGACTCCGGCTATGACAACCTTCGCCGTCCGCGATGATTCGACGTGGTTGATCTCCGGCACGAAGCGTTGGGTGAGTCGCGGAGCGTACGCGGAATACGCGCTCGTCTATGCGGTGACCGATCCGGACCGGTATGCAAAAGGCGACGACGGAACGAGTGCCTTCCTCATACCACTCGACTCGACCGGTGTTCAGATCGAGGGCATCGACCGGCTTCTTGGGCGGGTCGGCGGTGAGGAGGCGACAATCGTCTTCGAACACGT
The DNA here is from genome assembly GCA_963725215.1 of uncultured Acidimicrobiaceae bacterium. Classification (GTDB taxonomy): domain Bacteria; phylum Actinomycetota; class Acidimicrobiia; order Acidimicrobiales; family Bog-793; genus CAVRXQ01. Next base: position 461,132 of record CAVRXQ010000001.1, read on the forward strand.
CCGCGTGCCTAATGACAACCTCATCGGTGATAGCGACCGAGGAGGAGAGATCGCAAGTCGCGGCGCCGCGCCGGGCGCGATGTTCACTGCGGGGCGGTTTTGCGGCCTTGGGAAATGGGCGCTGGCGCGTGCTCTCGACTTCGCGACGACCCACGGTGCTTCGGGAATCCCAATCTCGGATTCACCGACGGTGCAAATCGCGATTGCCGACAGCGCGATCGAGATCTACGCCGCCCACGAGATGGCGGTCGACTGCGCCCGGCGACTCGAAGAAGGAGTGCCGTCGGTCGCTCAAATGGCCATGGTGCGCACCTTCACAACAGAAATGTGCGCCCGTGTCTTCGAACGCTGCATCCAGGTGTTCGGAGGCGAAGGGCTCACGAACGACGAACGCCTCTTCGACGGTTGGCACCAGTCGCGGATCGTGCGCGCCGCCGAAGGCGGCGCCGAGCCTGCACGGCGGTCAATCGCCCGCGAGTTCCTGGCGCGGCGTGCGCGGTTCGGGCGCTAGAGGAGCTTCCCAGAACGAGGGACAACCAGAGGGCGACGGCCCGCCGGTGGCGGGACATACCGATGAGAGGAGACCAGCCGTGAGAGCGGTACCGACGATGACGGTGAGCGACTTCCCCGCCAAGGGCAACACCCTCACGGTCCGGGAGATCGCGGCGCTCGCCGCGATGACGGAAGAAGCCGGCGCGGAGCGCTTCGGGGTGACCGACTTCCCGTACTACTACGACTGCATCCCGACGATGGTCGCGTGTTTGGCCGCCACGCGGGAGCTCACCGTCGAGAGCCTCGTGACGACCCCCTACGCGCGCCATCCGGAGGCGACGGCCTGCGCCTTCGCCACCATGAATGACTTTTCGGGAGGCAGGGTGATCCTCGGTGTGGGCGGCGGGGTCGAGGAGCCCTCGAACGTCTGGGTGGAGCCCTGGGGCCGGACGCGCCCCCGCCCGCTGCGCGCGATGCGCGAGCTCGTCGGGCTGTGCCGGACGATGTGGGCCGGGGAGCCGACCCCCAGCGAGGGAGAGGTGCTCAAGGGATCGGGTCTCCGGCTCAAGTTCCCGCTCCGCCACCCGCTGCCGATCCTCATCGCAGCCCGCGGGGAGAAGATGCTCGAGCTGGCTGGCGAACTGGCCGACATCGTGCACATCGCCGCACCGTTCCTCGGGACGGCGTACATCTCGGCGATGCTCGAGCGAATCAAGGCTGGCGCTGACCGAGCCGGGAGGTCACTCGCTGACTTCGAGATCGACCTCACCGTCTCCGCGTGCTTCATGAGCGACGCCGAGCTCGCCCGCTCCCTGGCGAAGATCACGACGGGCGCGGCGATCCTGTGGATGTCCGGGGAGGAGAAGTACGCCCTGTTGCGGAACCAATGGAACGTCCCAGACGAGCTCCGGGTTCCGAAGACCCTCGTCGACGAGCTCGCCACGTCCTGGAACATGTGGAGCGGCGAGGACCTGCCCGACGCGTGCGCGGCCATGATGGACGACGACGTACTCGATCAGTTCTCCATCGTGGGAACGCCCGAAGCCTGCCTGGAGCGCCTCTCGCGACTTGCCGACCAGTTCCCGATGGTCACCGGGCTTCGCTTCAAGCTTCCTCCACTCCACGGCCCGCAGAGCTTCGCTCGGTACGCCGACATGGTGCGGGGAGTCGGCGAGCTCCGGCGGGCGTGGATTGCCCGGGACCGAGCGGCCCTTCGCGAGGCGACCGAGGCGGCGAGCCGGTGACCGGGGGACCCGGCGCCGACTCTCCGAACGGCGGGGCCGCGGCGCGTCCGCTGATCACGATCAGCGACTTCCCGGCCAAGGGGAGCACCCTAAGTGTCGAGCAGATCGCCGGCCTTGCCCGCCACGTCGAGGACGTCGGGCTCGCCCGGTTCGCCGTCACCGACTGGCCCTACTACTTCGACTGCCTGGCCACGATGGCCGCGTGCCTCGCGCGCACCGACCGCGTCGTCGTAGAGAGCCTGGCGACGACGCCGTACGCCCGCCATCCGGAGGCGACGGCGTGCGCCTTCGCCACCATGCACGAGTACTCGGGCGGCCGCGTCGTCCTCGGCATCGGCGCCGGTGTGGAGGACCCGTCGTCGGTCTGGGTGCCGCCGTGGGGGCACGCCCGGCCCAAGCCGGTGCGCGCCGTGCGCGAGCTGGTCACGCTGTGCCGGGCGATGTGGAGCGGTCGGCGCAGCCCGGACGAGGGTGTGGTCCTGCGGGGGTCGGGACTTGGATTGCAGTTCCCCGTTGAGGGGCACATCCCTGTCCTCATCGCGGCGCGGGGCCCCCAGATGCTCGAGCTGGCGGGCGAGCTAGCCGACATCGTGCACCTCGCGCCCCCCTTCCTCGGTCACGATTACGTGGAGCGCTGCATCGACCACGTGCGCACCGGCGCCCGTCGTGCGGGCCGCGGGTTCGAAGACCTCGAGATCGATCTGACCCTCTCGGCTGCGGTGCTCGACGACGCCGAACGCGGCCCGCGAGCTCGCCAAGACGGTCACCGCCTACGGCGTCGTCTGGATGACGGGGGTGGAGCGCTACGCGAGCGCTCGTGCGGGCTGGGAGGTCCCGGCGGAGCTCGACGTCGAGCCGGAGCTAGTGCGGCGCCTCTCGTCGTGGGACATGTGGAGCGGCGAGCCGCTCCCCGAGGAGGCCTCGGCCATGATCGACGACCGGGTCCTCGCACAGTTCTCGGTGGCCGGCGATGCCCGGGAGTGCGGTGGCCGGCTGCTAGGGCTCGCCCGCGAGCATCCGGCGGTCACCGGGTTCCGGTTGAAGTTGCCCCCGCTCACCGAGGCCGACAGCTTCGCCACGTACCGCTCGATCATTGAGGGGGTCGCCGCAGCTGTCGGCGCCCCCGACAAGGAAGGCTCGGGCGCGACGACACTCTCCCCGCGGTGATGCGGCGGGCGCCTAGGTGACATCGGATACCGACGGGAAGGAGGCCACGGTGCAGACCGACGAAGCTGCGGCGGCGACGGCGACGCCCCCGATGGTGCGACGGGCGGCCCTCGTCCCGCCGCCCCGGCCCGCCTCGGGCCGGCTGCCGTTCGCGGACCTGGCCGGCTACCGCCGCGCCTACGAGGGCGCGCTCGCCGACCTCGGGTCCTACTGGACCGGCGTGGGCGGTGAGCTCGAGTGGATGGAGGGCTGGCCCCCCGATCCGGCCGTGGGCGGGGACCTGGCGACAGGCTTTTCGTACTTCCCTGGCGCCCGTGCCAACGTGAGCGCCAACTGCATCGACCGCCACGCGCGCCAAGACCCCAATCGGACGGCCGTGCACTGGATCGGTGAAGACGGCGCCCAGCGCTCGTGGACGTACGCGGAGCTGCTTGACGAGACCGCCGCGTTCGCCCAGGCGCTGACCGAACTCGGGGTGCGCAAGGGCGACGTCGTGGCCATCTTCCTGCCGAACCTCCTCGAGACCTTCGCCGCGGTGCACGTGTGCCTGCGGATCGGCGCCATCTACAACGTCGTCTTCTCGGGCTTCTCCGCCCAAGCGAGCGCGGACCGCATCGTGGACACCGGCGCCCGCGTGGTGGTCACCGCCGACGAGTCCTACCGCCGCGGCAAGCCCGTCCCGCTCAAGGCCACCCTCGACTCAGTGCTGCCGCAGCTGCCGACGGTGCGCCACGTCATCGTGGTGCGGCGCACCGGCAATCGCGCGACGCCGATGCTCGCGGGCCGCGACCGCTACTGGGACGAGCTCGTGGCGGCGACCGCCGGCCGGGCGGCGCCGGTGGCAATGGAGGCCAACGAGCCGGGGTTCGTCATCTACACGAGCGGGACGACCGCGAAGCCGAAGGGTCTGGTGCACGCCGGCGTCGGGTTCCTCGTCGGCGCGTACCACAACGTCCGGTGCGCGCTCGATCTCGGCCCCGAAGACGTCTACTGGTGCACCGCCGACGTGGGGTGGCTGACGTTCCCGATCTTCGAGCTGGTCGGTGCGACGGCCTGCGGGGCGACGATGATCGCCTGCGAGGGCGCTGTCGACCACCCCGATGTCGGCCGCTTTTACCGGATCCTCGACGAATGGGGTGTGACCAAGCTCTTCACGGCGCCCACGCTCTTGCGGATGCTCGCCCGAAACGGGCCCGAGTGGCCGGCTCGTGCCGACCTCACCCGTCTGCGCCTCGTGTCGCTCGTCGGGGAACCGATCGACGCCAAGACTTGGTACTGGGTGCAGGAGTACCTGGGCAGCGGTGATCTGGAGATCAACAACACCTACGGGCAGAGCGAGACCGGCACCGCTTGGACCTCCTCCGTCGTCGGCGCGACGCCGGCGAAGCCGGGCTCGTGCGGTCTCCCGCTCCCCGGCCACGCGTACGCCATCCTCGGCGAGGACGGAGCGCCCGTGCAGCGAGGCACCGTGGGACGGCTCGTCCTGACCCAGCCAATCCCGTCGCTGTGCCGCGACGTCTGGCGGGATCCGCAGCGCTACCGCGCGCAGTACTTCACGACGTTCGGACCCGACTGCTACGACACCGCCGATGCCGCATTGGAGGACGAAGACGGGCACATCTGGGTGGTCGGCCGGGTCGACGGCGTTATCAACGTGGCTGCGCACCGCCTTTCCACCATGGAGATGGAGAGCGCGCTCATCGCGGTGCCGGGCGTCTCGGAGGCGGCCGTGATCGGCGTCCACGACGACTCGAAGGGCCAGGTTCCCATCGCGTTCGTCACGATGGCGGAAGCTGCGTCGCCCCTCGACGAGGATTCGCTGGCCGCCAGCCTGGTCCAGGCCATCGGTCCTATCGCCAGGCCGAGCCGCGTCGACGTGCTCTCGGCCATGCCGAAGACCCGCAGCGGCAAGATCGTCCGCCGCCTCCTGTACGAGCTCGTGGTCACGGGCGAAGTGCGAGGCGACATCACCGGGCTCGAGGACCCCGAGATCGTCGCCCAACTCGTGCAAGAGCTCAGGCCCTCCTTGTGAGCCGAGCGGAAAGGAAAAATCGCATGGGAGAGCGAGTGAACGGACGCGCCGCGTTCGTCAATGCGAGAGATCTCCTCTTGGAGCATCGGGGTGACCCCGACGGTGCGGCGTCGAACTTCCGCTGGCCTGAACTCGATCGCTTCAATTGGGCCACGGACTTCTTCGATGAGATCGCAGACCGTCGAGAGGGACAGGCGCTGATCGTGGTGTCAGGAGACGGAACGACCTCGCTCACTTTCCGCGATCTCCGCGACCATTCGAACGCGACCGCCAATCTGCTGCGCGAGATCGGAATCAAGCGAGGTGACCGCGTCCTTCTTTCTCTTGGCAACGTCGCCTCGCTCTGGGAGGTGATGTTGGCCGCCATCAAACTCGGCGCGGTCGTCGTGCCGACGAGCACTCTTCTCGGACCGCCGGATCTACAGGACCGGATCGAGCGAGCGGGCGTTCGGGCGGTCGTCGCCGACTCCGCGGAGACGGCGAAATTCGAGGGGCTTCGTGGAGACTTTTCCCGCGTTGTCGTCGGCGAGGCCTCCGGGTGGCAGTCCCTCGCCGATGCGGAAAGGCAACCGACCCGGTTCGAAGCCGATGGTGAAACGCTCGCCAGCGACCCGTTGCTCCTTTACTTCACGTCGGGCACCACGGCTCGACCGAAGCTTGTCGAGCACACGCATGCGAGCTACCCGGTCGGCCACCTCTCGACCATGTACTGGATCGGCGTCCGACCGGGCGACGTCCACGTGAACATCAGTTCGCCTGGTTGGGCCAAGCACGCGTGGAGCAGCTTTTTTGCCCCGTGGAATGGGGAGGCCACCGTCTTGATCCTCGACTTTCCGCGCTTCAGCGCGACGCGACTGCTGACGTCTTTGGTCGAACAACGGGTCACAACGTTCTGCGCACCTCCAACCGTTTGGCGCGCCATCATTCAGGAAGACCTAAAGGATTACGACGTCCATCTCCGAGAAGCGGTCGCCGCCGGTGAGCCGCTCAACCCCGAAGTGATCGAGCAGGTGGCGGACGCGTGGGGAGTACGGGTGCGCGACGGGTACGGTCAGACAGAGACGACGTGCCAGATCGGCAATCCGCCGGGCCTTCCGCTTCGGCCAGGATCGATGGGAAAACCCCTCCCGGGGTACGAGATCGCGCTCGTCGACCCAGACGGACGACTCGGCAACGACGGGGAGATCTGCATCGACCTGTCCCGCCGACCGACGGGCCTCATGGTCGGGTATCGGACCAACGCCGAAGAGCGAGCGACGCCGCTCACCGGCGACTACTACCACACCGGCGATGTGGCCAGCCGATCAAGCGATGGTTATTTCACCTACGTCGGCAGGACCGATGACATCTTCAAATCCTCGGACTACCGAATCAGTCCCTTCGAGCTCGAGAGCGTGCTCGTCGAACACCCCTTCGTGGTCGAGGCGGCCGTCATACCGAGCCCAGACCCGCTTCGGCTCGCCGTGCCTAAGGCGGTAGTTCTGCTCGCTGCGGGCATCGAACCCACACCCGAGCACGCTGCCACGCTCCTCGAGTTCTGCCGCGAGCGGCTCGCGCCGTTCAAGCGCGTCCGGCGCATCGAATTCGCCGAGCTCCCAAAGACCGCGTCGGGGAAGATCCGTCGAGTCGAGCTACGACAGGCGGAGCTAGTTCGCTCCGAGCAGGGAATTCGCGGACCAAACGAGTATTGGGAGGAGGATCTCGTCAGCGAAGCTCGCGATTAGAAGCGTTCCCAGTCGAGCTGTTCCCGGCCCACTCGCAGTGATCGGTTGTCGCACCTTCGAGGGGGTGCCGAAGCATCACGCGAAGGTCAAAACGGGTTTGACGACCGCGCCTTTTGCGCTCGCCTCGAGCGCCCGGTTGATCTCCTCGAACGGGAAGTATTCGATCAACTCGTCGGCCGGGAACCGTCCCGAGCGAAAGAACTCAACCAGTTGTGGAAGAAAGACGTCCGGGACACTGTTGCCGGCAATGATTCCGGTGACGGTGCGACCGTTGAGAACCGTCCGCCAGTCGAGGACGAGGTCGGCGCTCGGTCCTGCACCGATCACTCCAAACGTGCCGCGCGTATTGAGCGCGGCAACGCCGACTGCGAACAACATCAGCGATGCCGGTCGTGTCTAGAGCGAAGTCGAGTCCCGCCGGCACCGTTTCTGCGAGCAGGTCGGCGAAGATCGGACATTCCGTCGACCGTGTGGGTCGCGCCGAATCGCTTGGCGAGCTCGAGTCGCGACTCGGATTACATCGACGGCGATGATCGGCGTGCAACCGACGAGCGAGGCGGCCGCGATGGCCGCGGCACCGACTGCGCCGGCACCGAAAATCGCGATGCTCGAACCGCCAGTCGGTCGAAGCGCGTTGAGCACGGCACCGGCACCGGTTTGGAATCCGCACCCGAACGGCCCGAGCGGCCGCATGTCGAGCGAAGCGTCAATGCGCACGACGCTTCGCTCGGTGACGACGGCGTGGGTGGCAAAGGAGGACTGGCCAAGAAAGTGTCCAGCGACAAAATGGCCGCCCGATGAGATCGCGCTTGTCCCGTCCGGGCGACGGCCGGAAAAGTTCAGCAAGTTGAATCGGTCGCAATAGGAAACCTGGCCCCGAAGACAGCGCGGGCAAGATCCGCACGACGTGAACGTCATCAGCACCGAATCGCCGGCCGTCGCCTTCGTCACGGCTTCGCCGACCGCCTCGACGATCCCCGCTCCCTCGTGACCGAGCACGGCCGGTGGATTCGCCTCGGCAAGAGCGTGCTCGTCGGTGCGGCAGACGCCGACACTGACGAGCCGCACGAGCAGCTCATTCGGCCGTGGCGCGTCGAGCTCCACGTCCTCGATTTCGAGCGGTCCGCCGCGTTGTCGCAGTACAGCCGCCCTTGCGTGAGTCTTCAAACTCAGAACCTTCCACAATGCATGACGCGATCTTGACTACCGGGACGGGGCGGGTCAACATTCGCCCATGGCTGAGATGACCTACGACCGACTCTTCGTCGGCGGCGAGTGGCGTCCGCCTCGCTCGGGCGAGACGTTCGCAGACATCGACCCGGGAACGGGCGCGGTCATCTCCGAGATCGCCCGCGGCACAGCAGACGACGTCGAAGACGCGGTCGCAGCCGCACGTGCCGCGTTTCCCGATTGGGCGCGCAGGTCGCCAACCGAGCGGAGCGCGCTCATGCGGCGCTGGGCGGAGCTCATCCGGACCAACGCCGAGGAGCTCGCAAGGATCGAAGCGCGCGACGTCGGCAAACCGCTCTCCGCGGGGCGGATCAACATCTCAATCGCCGCCGGGAACCTCGAGTATTCGGCCGGCCTCGCAGACAAGGTGATCGGAGCGACCCTGCCCTCCCGTTCGCCTGACCATACCGGCCTCACATGGAGGGAGCCTTGGGGCGTTTGCGCCATGGTCCTTGCTTGGAACGTGCCGGCGATCATGCTCTGCTCCGGTGTCGGGCCGGCGATCGCCGTTGGCAACACCGTCGTCATCAAACCCTCCGAGCTCGCTCCCCTCGTTTCGATCGCGCTCACCGACCTCGCCGCGCAAGCGGGCATTCCTCCTGGGGTGGTGAATCTCGTCTCTGGACTCGGCAGCGAGGCAGGCGTCTCGCTCACTTCACATCGCGGCGTCAATCACGTCTCATTCGTCGGCTCAACAGCGACCGGCCGCGCGGTGATGAAGGCGGCAGCCGAGAACCTCGTTCCGGTGCGGCTCGAACTCGGCGGGAAGTCGCCGAACGTCGTCTTCGCCGACGCCGACCTCGACCGCGCGATTCCAATCATCCTTGACTCGATCACCGAGAACGCCGGGCAGAACTGTTACGCCGGCTCGAGGCTGCTCGTCGAGCAAACCGCCTATGACGAAGTCGTCGAGCGAATCGTCGACGCGACCACAAAGATCCGACTCGGGCTGTGGGACGAGGACCTCGACATGGGCCCGTTGATCACCGAGACTCAATACCGTCGGGTACTCGGCTACATCGAATCCGGAGTTGCCGAGGGCGCTCGGATGGTGACCGGCGGCGTCGCGGACGACGATCGACTCAGCTCCGGGTGGTTCGTGAAGCCGACGGTTTTCGACAAAGTCGACGCCAGCATGAGGATCGCCCGCGAGGAGGTTTTCGGCCCTGTCCTCGCGGCTCAACCTTTCCGCAACACGGCGGAGGCGCTCGACCTCGTCGACTCCGCTCCTTACGGCCTGCTTGTCAGCGTCTGGACGAACGACCTCTCCCGCGCTCTTTACGTCGCTCGTGAGGTCCGATCCGGCCAGGTGTCGATCAATGAGTTCGCCAACTCGAACATCATCGGGCTCCCCTTCAACGTCGCGAAGGAGAGCGGGTTCAACCATGGCGGCGGTTACAACGCCGTCAACGAGTACACCCAAGAAAAGGCCGTAACGATCCAGATCTTCGAGCGATGAGCTCTTCGGGATCAGCGCTTACGACGTGTGGTGTCGAGGGTCTCGGTCGGCATCGAAAACGCCTCGCGCCTGGGCTCAGAGTCGAAAGACACCAGCTGCAAGTACACGCAGCGCTAACACGATGCGGATCGCATCGGTCACCCCGATCCCGGTCACGGTTGCGATGGAGCGCGAACCGCTCTCGTACTGCTACGTCCGCGTCGAGAGCGATGACGGCCTCGTCGGATACGGCGAAGTCTGCGACAGCTTCGGCTGCACGTACGCGGGGATTGTCGCCAAGACGATCGAGGACGCCTTTGTACCGCTCGTCGTTGGGGAAGAGCTCGTCGCAGTCGAGCCTCTCGCCGAACGGATGCGCCTGTTCACAAGGCGGCGATTAGGTGATCAGTGGATCGCCTCACAAGCGCGCAGTGGCGTCGAGATTGCGCTGTGGGATCTGCTCGGCCAGTCGACGAAGTCGCCGGTGAGCGCGCTGCTCGGTCGCGTCCGCGAACGGGTCGAGGTCTATGCCTCACATACCTTCCTCGAAGAAGGCGACTCGGCTTGGCACCTCGAACGGCTCACCCCCTTGCTCGAACGCGGCGTGACAATGGTGAAGGTGCGCATCGGTCCCAATTGGCATGAAGACCTCCTCGTACTCGAGGAGCTGCGCAATGGTCTTCCTTCAGAAGTGGACCTGATGGTCGACGGCAGCGAGATTTTCACCGTCGCGACCGCGATCGAGGTGGCCAAGCGGCTCGAGCTCCTCGACGTTCGCTGGTTCGAGGAGCCGATCCCCCAATCCGAACGCGCCGGGATCGAAGAATTGACGCGCCGCTCGCCGGTCACGATCGCCTACGGCGAGCATCTCTTCGGCGTCGAAGACACGCTCGAGGCGTTGCGACATGGTCATGTCGGCGTGCTGCAGCCGGACGCCGCGACGAGCGGGGGGATCGCCGAGACGCGAGCGATCGCCCGGCTCGGGGCGGCCTTTGGCGCCCGTGTGGTTCTCCATCACGCCGCCGGACCGGTGTCGCTCGCCGCCAATCTTCATGTTGCGGCATCGGTGCAAGGAGTTCGCGCCATCGAGTATTCCTACGTGCTCGCCGAGGGCTGGACGCTCGGAACAGGCGCCGCGCTCGGCACAGATGAAATTGTCGATGGGTGTCTCGCAGTGCCCGATTCACCGGGGCTCGGAGTCGGGCTCGACGAGGAACTCGCACGCCGGCATCCGTACCGCATCGATCCGAAGCGTGTCGCCGGGTCGCGCGCCGGGTTACCCGATCGGTTCATCGGCGACAGGTGATGGCAGTTCGTTCGGTCCGCGAAGACAAGAGAGGAATTGGTGCGACGTGATCGCTGAAAGTGCACACAGCGCGGCGAGTCGTAGCGCGTTCGACCCCTCGCGCCCGTTCGACGGGCCGAAGGGCGCCCACATGTCGGAGTTCAGCCCGGAATATATGGAATACCTCGAGGGATTCGTCCTCGACGATCTGAACTATGTGCCGGAGCGCATCCTCAACCAGCTCCGTCTCCTCGAGCCGATCGTCGAAGGAATGGAGATCAACCAACTCGAACATTCGTTGCAGACCGCGACTCGCGCCGAGCGTGACGGGGCCGACCTCGACATCGTCGTCGCGGCTCTTGTCCACGACGTCGGAAAAACGATCTCGAACGCGAACCACCCCGCGATCGCCGCCGAGATGGTGCGGCCCTGGTTGAGCAAAGAGGCGTACTGGGTGATCCGCGTTCACCAGGACTTCCAGGGCATCCACTATTTCGCCCGCATGGGGCTCGACCCGATGATGCGCCTCAAGCACAAGGATCACCCGTGCTACGAGCTCGCCGAGCGGTTCGTCGACGGGTGGGACAACATGGCTTTCGACCCCGATTACAACTCCTACCCGCTCGAACACTTTGAGCCGCAGGTCATCGAGGTATTCTCCCGGCCACCGCGGCGCTCGGACTAAATGCTCCCGGAGGAACACGCGTTCGGGCGGCTACCGGAAACTGGCGCCGGCGTTCCGCCTTGGTGGATGGCATCTCGCCATGGTTGACCTGACGAGGCGGCGGCAGTACGTTCTCGCTAATTCCGGTGCTCGTCGTTCGAGGCGAGGCCCACGGGGGAACGGGCGGGGCGACGGTCCGCAGATGGGCCGGAACTCCCAACTGCAAGGGGAAGAAGGGAGTCGAGAAGTGGGGAAACATCGACTGAACGCGCGTCTTTTTGCGTGCGCCGTTGTCGCGTTAGGCATCATCGTCGGAACGAGCGGGGTGTCTGCGGCGTCACAGCACCATGCCAGCGGTCCGACCTTGACCGGAGGGCCGTGGGGGTGGCCGGGCACTCCGAAGACGGGTTATCTGCCTCCGAATGAACCGGCGATTCACAAGGGTCTGCCGGTAAAGATCGGGCTCATCACCGCCGGGCCAGTGACCGATCACGGGTACTACGAGAGCGAACTCACGGTGATCAACCAGTTCGTGAAGAAGTATCACTGGGCAAAGCCGATCATCGACGACGACGTATCGCCGGCGGATCCGGGCACGGTCGCGACGAGCCTGTGCCAGCAAAAAGTTGACCTCGTCATCATCGGTCAGAGCGAGCTGGCGGCGGCAGCCCCGGCGGCGCGCTCGTCGGTGTGCAAAGGCGTGCCGTTCATCGCTTACGCGAGCTACGGCACAATGCCGCCTTCGGCCTACTACTACCTCGCGGAGGACTTCCCGGACCCGCAGTCCTATGTGACGGGTGTCGCGATGGGGCTGTGGCTCAAGCAGCACCACGAGACGAGAGCCGGATTCGTGGCCGGCCCGGCACTGTCGTTCACCGAGCGTCCGGCGCGGGGCTACCTCGCCGGGATGCGCTCGGTCGTCCCAAGTGCAACGCTCGACGCCGTCTACACCGGTGATTTCAACGCATCGGGCCCGGCGATCACCGCAGCACAAGGGATGTTGACGTCGGGGATCCAGCTGATCTTCCCGTACCTAGGCGGGGCGCTCTTCCCGGCGGCGAGTTACATCACCTCCCACGGCGGTGCGACGATCAGCGACGGTCTCAACTCTTGCAAGGCGTTCGGCGTGAGCTTCGCGATCCGCCAGGTCTACGACCCGGGCTATTACCTCGCGTATCCGCTCCAGCAATTCGCTGCCGGGACGATGAGAGTCGGCGTCGTAAAGAAGTTCAACTTCGGGATCACCCCGATTCCGACGGTGCAGTTCTGCGTCGTCGGTGGCGTGCAGACCAACACGACGCTCAACAAGCTCGAGACTGAGATTGGGCAAAACAAGCTGAACGTCACGAAGATCATCAACCACACACCGCAGCCCTCTTAAGCACGAAGCGAAAGGCGCCGGCGGACGGGGAAGTGCCGCACCGTCCGCCGGCGTCGCCGCCTCCCGAAGCCGGGAACGTACGACGAGAATGGTCGCGTTCACGCCCGATCGGGTGGTGAGATGGTCCCCCAGCGAAAGACCGCCTTTGGAACCGGCAACGTCGAAGCACGATGAGCGCTTTGCAGTAGAGCTGCTCGGCATCACGAAGCGTTACGGCAGCGTCGTTGCCTGCAAGGGTGTCAACCTGTCGGTGAGCCGCGGCGAGATCCACGGTCTTCTCGGTGAGAACGGTGCGGGCAAGACCACCTTGATGAAGGTGCTCATCGGCCTCGTGCCCTCCGACGGCGGCGAGATCCACCTCGGCGGCCGACCGATTGTCGTCAAGGACCCCGTCCATGCCGCGACGCTCGGCTTGGCGATGGCGCAACAGCACTTCAGCCTCGTCGAGCGCCTCCGCGTCTGGGAGAACATCGCGCTCGCGCATCGCGGGCGACTTCACAAGCGAGGAGCCGTGCGGGCCGTGGCGGAGATCGCCGAGCGATACGGCCTCAGCGCCGATCCCGACGCCCGCGTCGAAAACCTCACCGTCGGACAGCGTCAACACGTCGAACTGATCAAGTGCCTGACTCTCAAGCCAGAGGTGCTTATCCTCGACGAGCCGACGTCAGTGCTCACCGCTGGCGAGTCACACGAGCTGTTCAGGGTGCTCCGGCAGGTCGTCGATCGTGACGGGCTCGCCGTCATCCTCATCAGCCACAAGCTCGACGAGGTCCTCCAGGCAACCGACCGCGTCACCATCATGCGCGACGGAACGGTCGTCAACTCGCTCGAAACCTCCGGCGCCGACGCGCACCAGCTGGCAAGGGCGATGGTCGGCCGCGAGGTTCTGCTCCGAGCTGAAATGGCGGCGGTCGGGCTAGTCGAGGAGGCCGACGCCGCTACCGATGCGCTCTCTGGCGCGCTCGCCGAGGTCGTCGAGCGCGTCAGTTCGTCCGGACCTCGCGCTCCGTCTCGCAGACGTCAAAGTGCTCGGCCACGACGGCCGCCCGTTGCTCGACGGTTTCTCCGTCGAGGTGCAACGCGGTGAGATCGTCGGAGTTGCCGGCGTTGAGGGAAACGGACAGGCTGCGCTTGGAGACTTGATGAGCGGCGTCGTCCCACTTGCCGCGGGGACGATCGAAGTTGGAGGGACGCCGGTCGCCGCGAAGCCGGCGGCGCTCCTCCATGCGGGCGTCGGCGTGATCCCAGAAGACCGCCACTCCTCGGGATGCGTGCTGCGCATGTCGGTCGAGGAGAACCTGGTCGCGACCGACCTCGACACATTTACGCGTGGACGCGTCCTGCTTTCCCGCCGAAAGATTCGCGAACGCGCGGAGGGGATCATCGCCGCCTTCGATATCGCCACTCCCTCTCCACAGACGTCGATGTCATCGCTGTCGGGAGGCAACCAACAGCGCGTCGTTGTGGCGCGCGAACTCTCTCGCAACCCGCAAGTCCTCGTCGCGGTGCAGCCGACACGCGGCCTTGATGTCGGCGCCGTCGAGTACATGAGCGAGCAGCTTCGTGCTGCTGCCACTCGCGGAATCGGAATCTTGCTTGTTTCGACCGAGATCGACGAGCTCTTGGCGGTGGCGGACCGTCTCGTCGTCATCCATGCCGGGCGCAATGTCGGAGAGATGGCGCGCGCCAAGGTCAACGTCGAGCGCCTCGGGCTCTTGATGGGAGGACACGTCGCGTGAGCGCCGTCGCCTCATGGATTCATCGTGGCGAACCAACCGAGGAAGACGCGACGCAGCTATCGCGCAAGTTCGTCATCGCCCGACTCGTCGGTCTCTACGTCGGCGCCGTGGTCGTCGCGCTTTTCCTGACCGCGATGCTCGTACTCATCGTCGGCCACTCGCCCTGGGGCGTGTTCAGCGCGCTGTACGACGGGAGCATCTCGAGTCCGGGCACCCTCGGCGAGACGCTCGACGACGCGATCCCGGTGCTGCTCGTGGCGCTCGGAACGCTCGTCGCAGTTCGGGCGGGAATGTTCAACATCGGCCAGACGGGCCAGCTCCTCATGGGGGCGACAGCTGCCGCTTTCATCGCCCTGAAAGTCCACGGACCCGGAGCGCTCGTCTTGTTGATCGCGCTCATCTGCTCGGTGATCGGGGGCGCCTTGTGGGCAGGTATCGCCGCAGTACTGCGATCGTGGCGCAACATCAACGTCGTCATCTCGACGCTGCTCCTCGGCTACGTCGCGAGCCAGCTGCTCGCGTACATCGTGAGCAATCAGTCGCTGCTCGAAGAGCCGACACCGCCCGGCGGTTTCGCCGGAGGCCTCCCCCAGTCACAACTGCTATCGAACAACGTCCGGTTGCCGCAAATCTTCGGCCGATACCCCTCGTTCGGGGTGAGCCTCGGCGTCGTGATCGCCCTCGGACTGTTCGCCATTCTTGCCGTGCTGCTCGCGAGGAGCCGATGGGGGTTGCGGCTACGGATGGTGGGGGCCAACCCCGTCGCCTCTCGGCGTTTTGGCGTGAAGGTCGGCGCAATAGCGGGAGGTGCCCTCGTGCTGTCGGGTGCCCTCGCGGGGCTCGCCGGCGGTGTGATGTTGACCGGCAGCGTGTTTCGCATCGAGGCCGGATTCGACAACAACTTCGGCACCGACGGTCTGCTAGCCGCCCTTGTGTGCCGGGATCGGCCCGCGGCGTTGCTTCCCGTGTCCTTTCTTTTCGCGATGATCCGCACGGGTGAGCTCTTCTTGCTTGCCACTGGCGTACCGAGCTACCTCGGTCAGGTTCTCGAGGGCCTCATCGTGCTCGCCTTTGTCTTCCCCCCGGTGTATATCGAGCGCCGGGAGTGGGCGCGCCGTCTCAGAGCGGCACGCGCCCTCGTCTTGCGGGCGGCGGCATGAAACGCGCGCTCGACGAAGATCGCCGTGCAGCTGTGCATCGATTCCAAGCGGGTGCACCGGCGATCGACGCGATGCCATTCATGACAAGGGGCAAAAGGTGAGCGTCGTCGACGCCACGATCGTGCTCACGGGGATCGTCAAAGAAAGCGCGCCGCTCATGTTCGGCGCGTCGGGCGAGTATCTCGCCGAACGAGCAGGCACGCTCAACATCTCGATCGAGGGCATGATGCTGACCGGTGCCTACTGCGCGCTCGTCGGAGCGAGTGCGACGCACTCGACGGTGTTGGGTTTGCTGATCGGCGTAGCCGCTGGGCTTGTCGTCGGGGCGATCCATGCCAATTTCAGTCACCGCCTGGCGGCGAACACCTTCGTCGTCGGACTGACGCTGAATGCGCTCGCGCTCGGCCTGACGGACTACTTTTCCACTTCGTTTTCCGTCGGTTTCTCGCAGATCGCGCCGACCCGAATCCCGCTCCTCGCGAGCATTCCTGCGCTTGGCCCGTCGTTCTTCGACGAGAGTTGGCCCTTTTATCTCCTGTTTCTCATCGTGCCAGCAACTTGGTGGGCGCTCGAGCGAACAACGTGGGGCCTCGAGGTCCGCGCGAGCGGCGAGAACCCGCAAGCCGCCGACTCGACGGGGATCCGTGTCAATGTGCGCCGTCGCCAGACCTTGTACGTGTGCGGTGCGCTCTCCGGACTTGGGGGCGCCTTCTTGTCACTTTCTATCGTCGGCTCGTTCAACCAGGACATGACGGCGGGTATCGGTTACGTCGTCATCGCGGCGGTGATTTTCGGCGGGTGGACGCTTCGCGGAGCGATCCTCGGCTGCATTGTGTTCGGGGCGGCCGAGGCGATGGGACTCGTGCTCCCGACTCTCGGGTATCAGCTGAACGCGCAAGTGTTGTTGGCACTTCCTTACCTCGCCGCGCTCGGGGCGATGATCTTCCTCGCCAAGTCCCATCGAGCGCCCAGGGCACTGGCCCAGCCGTTCGCCCGCGGCATCTCGTGAGCGTCGCTGCGAAGCAAGGACATTCACCGTTTCGGGTCAATTCTCGGCTGGCGGCAAGCTCGTTCCCGGGCCGCCTTATTACTCCGGCGTCAGAACGAGCACGGATGATCCAGCGGAGGCGCGAGCACCGCATCGCCTGGAGTCCTTCGCCGCGCAGCAACTCCGGTTGCGCGCCTTGCGAGACCTTGGGGGCCGGCGAACCTCTGGCCTGCAGGAATCGTCTTGACACCCGCTGGCGGCGTTGCGAGACTTCCTCTGATAGCAAGAGGCAGTCCCGTAAAACGAGACGGCCCGATTGCGGGGCACGTCATGCGGCAAACGCCGACGACTGAACTGCAGTGACGCGCGCGGAGGAGGTCCAGCAGGTGGCTGCGGAGCGACAACGTCCGGTCGCAAGCTCATGGGCGGAGATTCCGTCCGAGGACGTCCGCCGTGGCGTGCGTCGCCGCGCGTTCGGCACGCCCGGCGTCATGCTGGTCTTGAACGAGATCGAACCCAGCATGGATGTCGCCCCCCACGTTCACGAGGACTTCGATCAGGTCGCCTTGATCCTTTCGGGGAGGGCCCGCTACCACGTCGGAGACGTTGCCCACGAGGTCGGCCCGGGGTCGGTGCTGCTCATTCCGGCAGGAGTGCCGCACTACATCGAGCCCGCCGGCGAGGAACTCATCGAGAACCTCGACGTGTTCGCACCGCCACGAACGGACTTCGCCCACCTCGTTTCCTGGATGAAGGAAGAAGCGGGCGACGAGTCGTGAGGTACGTCGCCTTGAAGGGGCGGATCGGTCGTTTCGAAGACGACGGTTCCCTAGCCATCCTCGACGTCGACTCGAGAGGAAGCCTCGCCGATTTTCTCGCCGCGGGCGAGTCGCTCGCCACGCTCGAAGGCGCCCGAGTTGGGTCGCGGTCCGACCCGCTCGACTTGGTGCCAGCGCCGATCGTCGGCCCGAGGTCAACCATCTACGGGATCGGGCTCAATTACCACTCGAAGCAAGAAGCCACCGGGCGCGAGCCACCGGAGTACCCAACGCTGTTCATCAAGTCGACGGCCGCCCTCGGCCTTCCGGGCGCTGCGGTCTCCCTGCCTGAAGAGGCCCCTAATTGCGTCGATTATGAGGGTGAGATTGCCGTCGTGCTCGGAGCGCCGCTCCTCTCGGCCTCGCCGAACGAAGCCACGGCGGCGATCGCCGCCGTGGTCCCCGCCAACGACGTCACGGCGCGAGACGTGATGCGCAACACGGGCAACCCAACGCTCGCGAAGAGCTTTCCGGGATTCGCCCAGTTCGGAAGCGCTGTGCTCGATCCTCGCGCCTACGGCGGTATCGGCTCGCTTGAGCTGCGCACGGTTGTCAACGGAGAGATCCGCCAGCGCGATACCGGCGCCGGAATGTTGATCGACGCCGTCGAACTTCTCGTCTTACTCTCGCGCTACGTCCAAATTCGGCCGGGCGACGTCGTGCTCACCGGGACCCCGGCGGGCACCGGCGAAGAAACGAATCGCTATCTCCGCACGGGCGACGTCGTCGAGGTCTCCGTCGGCGATCTTCCGCCGCTGCGCAGCACCATCGCCGCCCGATCAAGTCGCCCCGCGGCGAGCGCTGATTCAAAGGAGCTCCATGCCTAGCTACGACCTTGTGCTCGCTGGCGGCACCGTGAAAGACCCGGCGAGCGGTTTGTCGACAGAAGCAGACGTCGCCATCGCCGATCACCGCGTGGTCGCGATCGAGACCGGTCTTTCATCGATGGCAACGACAACCATCGATTGTCAGGGTCGCTTCGTCACTCCCGGACTGATCGACAGCCACACGCACATCTTCGAGGCGGTATCCAAAGTCGGCGCGCGCGCCGACGAGGCGCATCTGCGACGTGGCGTGGTCGCCGCGGTTGATGCCGGCACGGCGGGAGCGTCGACCTTTCCGGCCTTTTTGCGCCTCGTCGTCGAGCCCTCGAGGTTGAAAGTCCTCTCATATCTCAATGTCTCGGTGCTCGGACTCATCGACTTCCGCTTTGGTGAGCTCATCAATCCGGCAGCACTCGTCAAAGAGGACGACGTTGCGGTGGCGCGCGCCTACCCCGATGTTGTGAAGGGAATGAAGATCAGGCTCTCGAGCGACGTGGTCGGCGAAGACGAGGCAATGTGCCTGACCCTTCTCGAGCGAGCCCTTGAGGCGTCGGGCGAGGCGCGGCTGCCGTTGATGGTCCACATCGGCGAGACGCCCGCCAGCCTGGACGAGATCCTTGCCCGCCTGGGGCGAGGCGATGTCGTCGCCCACTGCTACACGGGCAAAGAAGAAGGCATCCTCGGCGAGGATGGAAAGGTACGCGAATGCGTTTCGGATGCGCGTGAGCGTGGCGTCGTCTTCGAGTGTGCCCACGGCAAGAGCAACTTCTCGTACGCGGTTGCGGGCCCGGCGATCGAACAAGGCTTCCTCCCCGACATCGTGTGTTCGGACACAAGCGGCAGGAACTGGAACGGCCCGGTGTTCGACCTCATGACGACGATGGCAAAGCTCGTCTCGCTCGGGATGACCCTCGATGAGGTGCTCGAGCGCGTGACGATCGCTCCGGCCGAGCGCCTTGGACTCACGGGGGACGGCTACGGGCGCCTCGAAGTCGGCGGCCGTGCGCACATCACCGTGTTTGGGGCGCACGACCCGACCGAAGAATTGCCGGACGCGGCCGGCGGCTCGCGAAGGGTTCGGCGCCTCGAACCCGAGCTTGTCGTCCTCGACGGAGAGGTCATCGAGTCGCTGCCGTGGCGAGGCGTTGTGCCGGCGGTCGCCTGAACCACGACCGCGTCGCCACGGTGAACGAACAGAGCGCCGCTCGACCGGAAACGGCGGCCATAAAGACGCGTGACGCTGAAATAGCAGCAGGGATTACCGCTCTCATCACGGCGCAGCTGATCGAAGAGCATCGCCTGCGGCCCGCGGGGCGTCACTCGCCGGCGCTCGACTTCGTGCTGGCGTACTTTCGCCGCGCACCGACGGCGGGAAAGTTGGCTCTCCTCGCCACCGAACCCGGGACTTGGAAAATCATCGTGTTGTCGGGCGAGCAGGGCCAGCCGCACGAGGTGCTCGACGGCCAGACGTTCGCATCCGAAGATGATGCGGCGCACGCGGTCTTCTTGCGGCGGTTGCAACTCATCGGCGCGCTCCCGCCTGAGATTCAAATGCCGAAGGTGCGACGCAACGATGAGTGAACGCCCACACATCGTTGGATACGCCCAGCCATGGTCGCTACGGGCCGGCGAACGTCTCGAGGTGATGCTGAGTGCCGACGCTCCCCTCGAAGCTCGCGCGGCCCTCGTCCGACTCGGATCTGGAGAGACCGCCGGAGAAGCCGGCGAGGAATTGGTCAGCGAGCTCGAAACGCTTCGCGTGTCGCTCCAGACGACCCAGCGCGGCTCGTGCATTCTCGTTCGTGCCACTGAGGACCCATGGCAACCCGGACCGTTTGTCGCCGCAGCGTTCTGCATGCCGACGCGTCTCGGCGAGCGCCAGGCGCTGCTCGCGCAAGCAGACGGAGCGACGCGTTGGTGGTTCGGCCTCGACGCTCAGGGCCGCCCGCTCGCGGAAGCCGGACTGATTCCGAGCGAGACCACCGCGGCGCGCGTCGAAGAGCCGCTCGTCGAAGGCGCGTGGTATCTCGTCGCCGCCGGTTTCGATCCGCTGCGCGGAATTACGGTCGCAGCTCGGCCGCTCTCGCCTGGGCCTTCTTGGCGCGTCGCCCCGACCAGGGCACTTCGGCCGGGCACCGCGGTTGCTTCGGCACCACTCGGCCTACCTGGGCTGCTCGCCGGAACGCTCGCCATCGCGGCCGCGCCGAACGACGACGGTTGGGAGGACAACTTCGACGGCAAGCTCGAGGCGCCGTGCCTGGTTGCTGGCGCGCTCGATGAAGACCTCATCGAGATGCTCACTTCAGACGACGTCGCTGCGGCACGCTTGGTCGCACGCTGGGAGCTCGGGCCGCGGTCGGACGGCCCCGATGCCTCGGGAGCGACGTCGGTTCCGTGTCGCGGTAGCGGTGCGCGCGACGGTGAGCTTTACAACTCGCCGCTCGCCGGCGTCACGAGCCATTCCTGGGACGGAAGCGAGATCGACTTCCGATTGGCTCCGAATCAGTACGCCGCACTGCACTTCCACAGCGATGACCTAGACGACTGCGCGTGGGAGCCGTCCTTGAGTGTCGAGCTGCCGACGAACCTTCGCAGTGGTGTCTACGCAATTCGCGTGCAGGCAAAGGGCCGCCCAGACGAGCGGGTTCCGTTCTTCGTCCGCCCAGCGAGTGCCGGTTCCGACTTGCTCGTCCTCATTCCGACGGCGAGCTACCTCGCCTACGCGAACGATCACCCCGTGAGTGACGGGGACTTCTCGGAAGCCACCGCTGGGTGCACACCGGTGCTCTACGAGGACGACTTGTTGCTCCACGAGCACCGGGAATGGGGCCTCTCGATGTACGACGCCCACCTCGACGGGAGCGGCGTCGCGATTTCGAGCTCGCGTCGGCCGATGCTCAACATGCGCCCGACGCACCGCTATCACGTCGGACCGTGGCAGCTTCCCGCCGACCTCGCCCTGCTCGACTGGCTCGACGATGCGGGATTCTCCTATGACGTCGCGACCGACGAGGACTTGCACCAAGAAGGAAGCGCGCTGCTCGACGAATACCGAGTACTGCTCACGGGCACCCACCCTGAGTACTACTCCACGGCCATGCTCGATGCGCTTGAAGCCTGGGTGAAAAGCCGTGGTCGGCTCGTGTACATCGGCGCAAACGGCTTTTACTGGCGCGTCGCCTTCGACCCGCATCGCCCTTGGGTGATGGAGCTGCGCCGCGGTAACGCAGGGTCGCGCGCATGGGAGTCATCGCCCGGCGAGGCTCGCCTCGCGTTCAGCGGCGAGCCAGGCGGATTGTGGCGCCACCTCGGTCGCCCGCCGCAAAAGCTCGCGGGGGTCGGATACAGCGCACAGGGCTTCGACGTCTCGGGCTGGTATCGCCGGCTCCGCGGCAGTGCCGACTCCCGCGCGGCGTGGATCTTCGAGGGAGTCGAAACCGAGACATTCGGCACCCACGGCGGAATCGGCAACGGAGCGGTTGGTCAGGAGCTCGACCGCTGCGACACTGCGCTCGGTTCTCCCGCTGATGCGCTCGTGCTCGCGACGAGCGAGGGGCTGTCGGAGGCGTACTTGCGCTGCGTCGAGGAGGTGCCGTTCACTCTCCCCGGACTGTCGGCGCTCGCCGACCCAAACGTTCGCGCCGACGTCGTCTACCACGTGAAACCAAACGGCGGCGCCGTTTTTGCAACGGGCTCGATCGCCTGGGCGGGCGCGCTCGACGTCGATCCGGCCATCGACCGGATCACGCGAAACGTGCTCAGCCGCTTCCTTGATCCTGATCCGCTGCAATGGTGAGACGGCTGGCCAACGAATCGGCACGGCGACTTCGGCTCAACCACACTGGGAACGGTGCGACACTTCGTCGCGGCGATGATTCGGTTAGCAAACCGAGAACGTCGAAAACTGCGTTAGCGCGAACAAGATGACGTCGGTCGCCGTCGCCTACTCCGTCGCCGCCGGCGGAGGACTGATCGCCGGCGCGGTGAACGCCGTCGCCGGCGGAGGATCGATTGTCTCCTTCCCTGCGTTGCACGCGATCGGGCTTTCGTCGGTTCGTGCGAACATCACGAACATCGTCGCCCTCACTCCCGGTTACTTTTCCGGCACGCACGCCCAGCGAGCAGACCTCGAGCACGAGCGAGTGAGGTTCCGGCGGCTCGCCCCCGTCGCCGCGGCGGGGGGTCTCCTCGGCTCGGTGCTGCTGATCGTCGTCTCGGCGGCGACCTTCAAACAGCTGGTGCCGTTCCTCATCCTCTTCGCTTGCGCGCTGTTGTTGGCGCAGAACCGACTGCGGTCGCTCATGGAGCAGCGAAGGGTCCGCGTGGCGACGGTTCCGGGCGCTTCGCCGCGGCCGACGAGCGCCGCGATCGACGACCGATCGGCACGCGACCCGAGCCCGGGATGGGGTCAGCGTCTAGTCGTCTTCGCGTTTTCGATCTACGGCGGATTCTTTGGGGCCGGCCTCGGGATCATGCTCCTCGCCGTGCTCGGACTGTTCTCGGATGCGGGCCTCGCCCGCAACAACGCCGTGAAACAGGCACTTTCGGTGGTCATCAGCGTCATCGCGGCGACGTTCCTCGCATTTTCCGGTCACGTCGAGTGGACCTACGCCGCGATCATGGCGGTGACGAGCACAATCGGCGGCGCGATCGGCGGACGCGTTGTGAACTTCGTCAACCCAGCGATGCTCCGCGTCGGAGTCGTCCTGCTTGGCTGCGCGGTCGCTGCCCGCTATTGGGCTTGAGATTTGGGACACCGTCTTGACCAGCGAGAAGGCAGCGAGTCAACATGTGCCGTGGGCACCCGTCGCCTCACGTGCGGGCGGTCGCGCCCGTGAGCCAGGGTGCGCCAGATGGGCGGGTCGCCTCGACGAGCTTTCGAAGGCGAGTGCGCTCGGGCGATGCGGTGCTTGGCACGTTCATCAAGCTGCCTGTCCTCGAAGCGATCGACCTCGTCGCTGATTCGGATCTCGATTTCGCGGTCGTCGACCTCGAGCACAGCCAGCTCGGTGACGCCGCTGGCTCAGCGCTCGTCCGTCACGGAAGCGCTTTGGGATTGCCAGTCGTCGTTCGATTGCCGACGGTCGAGGCATCCCTCATCAACCGTCTCTTGGAGGCGGGAGCGGCGGGAATCCAAACCTCCTCGCTTCGACTCGCTTCGAGCGTCACAGACCTCGTCGCCGCAACTCGCTACGCGCCAGGCGGACACCGAAGCCTGAGTACCGCGCAACCTTCCGCCGGTTACGGGAGTCGCTCGCTTCGCGAGTACCTCGACGGAGAGGCGAACGACCCACCGCTCTTGATCGGCCAGATCGAAACCGCGACAACAGACGACCCACTCGCCGAGATCATCCGCGGTGGTCTCGATGTCGTCTTCTTGGGCACGACCGACCTCTCAGCCGATCTCGGAGCTCCAGGGGCGCTTGATGACCCACGGGTCGTCGAGCGGATGAAAGAGGTCGCACGTGCCGCCGCCGACTCGCGGACGAGTCTCGGCGGGTTCGCCGCCAACTCGGCGAGCTACGCGGCCCTCGGCGCGCTCGGCTCCACCTACACCGTGATCAGCTCGGACGTGCAGGCGCTGAAAGAAGGATTAGGCGCCTTGGCGAGAGCCGGCAATGACCTCCCCGCTCGCAGCGCCGGCGGGTCGCAAGCGACCGGCGCTCGGAGGAGGGATCGGTGATCCGGCACCTCGTCGCCTTCTCGTTCAAAGAGTCCGCCAGCGATGCCGATCGCAAGGCGCTAATCGCCGAGCTCGCCGAGTTGCCCCATCACTACCCGACGATGCAGCGTTTCGCGATCGGGCCGAACATCTCCCAGCGCGACGACACGTTTTCCCACGCGTTTTCCGTCGAGTTCGAGAGCGAGGCACAGCTCGTCGCCTACCTCGACAGCGAGCGGCACGAGACCTTCGTCACCGAGCGCTTCCGACCTTTGACCGAGAGGCGCGTCATCGTCAGTTTCGAAGACTGAGGCCCGTCGCTCAGCTCGCGTCGTTCGGATCGAGGTTCGTCCCCGGCGCGACGATCTCGTCGATGCGATCAAGCACGTCCGGTCCGATCTCCAAATCGGCTGCGCCGAGCAGGTCAGCGAGTTGTTCGGGCGTTCGCGGCCCAAAGATGGCCGACGTGACCGCAGGGTGGGCGAGGACAAAGGCCAGCCCGAGATGGGAGAGCGGTCGCTTCAGCTCCTCCGCGATCAAGACGAGCTGTTCGACAGCGTCGAGCTTTCGCTCGCCAGCGGGCGATCCGAATCCGAAGTGCTCGGCATAGGTGTGGGCGCGCGAATCGACGGGAGCGTCGCAACCTCGGCGGTACTTGCCGGTGAGCCAGCCCCCGTTCAGCGGGGACCAGACAAGAACACCGAGACCGAGTCGTTCGCAGGTCGGTAAGACGGCGGATTCGATACCCCGGGCGAGGATGGAATACGGTGGCTGCTCGGTCGAGAGTCGCTCGCGGTTTCGCTTGTCCGCGACCCATGCCGCCTCGACGATGATCTCGGCGGGAAATGTCGACGATCCGATGGCGAGCACCTTTCCTTCGTGGATCAGATCGCTCAAGGCTGAAAGGGTCTCGTCGAGATCGGTCGATCGGTCCCAACGGTGCAGTTGGTAAAGGTCGATGCGATCGGTCCCAAGACGGCGGAGACTGTCCTCGACGGCGCGTCGAATCCAGCGCCGCGATCCACCGCGAGAGTTCGGGTCCTCCCCCATCTGATTGAACACCTTGGTCGCGAGCACGACGTCGTCACGTCGGCCCTTCAAAGATCGCCCGACGATCTCTTCTGATACGCCGTGGTCGTAGACGTCGGCTGTGTCGACGAAGTTCACTCCGGCTTCAAGGGCCATGTCGACCATACGACGACATTCAGACTCATCCGGGTTGCCCCAGGAGCCGAACATCATCGTTCCGAGGCACAACGTGCTGACCTCTATTCCAGTTCGGCCGAGGGTGCGGTATCGCAAGGTCGCCTCTTTTCGTCGGTGCCGGTTTCGTCGAATTTCCGGCTGTTGGTGCCGACCGAGCGGCGGAAAGCGCCGCAGCGGGTCGAGCGGTTATCCGGTCGAGCCTGCGACCTGAGCCAGTGACGACGCGACCACCTTCGTCTCGTCCTCGCCCGGGCGTCCGTAGAGATCGGTCAGTCGGCCCGCCGTGCGCCGCAGTGCCGTCGCCGGCGGAGAGTGCACGTCGTCGCTGAGCGTCGTCGTCGTTCCGACCACCGCCATCACGGCGATGATGCGGCCGTCGGCGAAGACGGGAGCGGCAACCGTTCTAACCCCGTGCAACTCGCCCTTGTTGACCGCGAGCTGCTCCTCGCGGATCGCTTCGAGATCGGCCCGCATCTTCGGCGAGCGGACGAGTTCTTCCGCGAGCGCGGGCACGGACTCGGTTGGGAGGAAGGAGCAGAACACGCGACCCTGCGCCGAAGCGAAGGTCGAAAGCCGAGCGCCGGCGCGGACACTCACCCGAATCACCCGCTCGGTGTCGTCGTCGACTCGGACGACGACCGGTGCTTCGCCGTCCCACGTGCTCAGCACGACAGTCTCGTTCACCTCCCGCACGAGTTGCTCCATCAACGGCCCGGCCTGGCTGATGATCGGGAGCGCGGAACGCGCCGCGGCGGCAAGGACGAGAATCTGCGGACCGAGTGCGTACTGCCCGGTCGAAGGGTCGTAGCGGAGCAGGCTGACCTGACGTAGCGCCATCGCGTAGCGGTGCGCAGTCGCCTTGCTCATGCCGAGGCGAGCGGTGATCTCCGAGAGGGTGAGCCACGGACGGCTGGCGGTGAAGAAGTTGAGGATCCGCGCCGCTCGTTCGACGGACTGGATCGCTGGTATGAGGTCGACGTGGGTCGGATCCTCTTCGCCGTACAAAGTTTCAGGACGCGCTTCTGCCGGCATCCGTCTCGCTCACCGCTCCTCCGGCCGCGCCTTATCGCTCACGGCTCTCGAATCATACTTCCGAGTTCCGCCCGCTCACGGGCCATTTTGGCTGCACCTCGAGCCCGGCGCGCTCGAGCAACGACGAGCCGGCACGGCGCGCTCTTTCGGCAAGCGCAGACTCATCGATCCCCGTGCAGCGGCGCTCCTCGACGACCAGGCGCCCGGCGACGAGGACGTGGCGGACATCACGCCCGTCGCTGCCCCAGACGAGTTTTTGGACCGGATCGCCGGGAACGGACCAGAACGGCCCCTCGTGACCGAACACGACGACGTCGGCCTGCTTTCCGATCTCGAGCGACCCAATTTTGTCCGCCATGCCGATCGCCTCCGCTCCGGCGATCGTCGCCATTTCGAGGGCGTCGTAGGCCCCGAACCAGGTCGGGTCGACCCGCTGGTCCTTGGCGAGGCCGGCGGCGAGCGCCGCGGCGCGGAGCAGGTCCAGTGAGTCGCTCGCGTTCGACGCATCGCAACCGAGCGCGACGCGTCCGCCGGCGCGGTAGAGCTCGGCATGGCGGCCGTGGCCCGTTACCCCCTGACCGAGACGAAGGTACGCCCAAGGGCAGTAGGCGACCGCCGTCTTCGTCTCAAGGATCGCTGCGACTTCGTCATCATCGAGCCAGACACCGTGACCAATGAGGAGGTGCGGCCCGAGAACGCCGAGACGGCGCAGGTGCACAACCGGTCGCTCGCCGTAGCGTTCGAGGTAGACCTCGGGGTCCGACGATGTCGGCGAGAGGTGCATCGTCATCGAGACCGACCGCTCACGCGCGAGCGTCGCCGCGCCGACGAGTAGCTCGTCCGAGGCGAGGCTGTGGCCGATGAGCGTGACCCACCCCTCGATGAGCTCGCCCCGCGGGTAGGCGTCGAGTACAGAGGTGATTCGTCGGAGCACCTCGGCCGCCGGAGCGGCGAACGGCCCCTGTTCGATGTCCCATCCCCACACGCCGATGGTCGCCCGAATACCGACCTCACTCAGTCCCGCCGCGACAGCATCCGCGTCCGCGACGGTGCCCGGCTCGACGAGCGTCGTCACACCGTTGCGCAGGCTGGCCGAACCGACAATCGCCGCGCCGATCTGCTCATCTTCGAATCGTTCCGCGGCGTGAACCGGTACCGCCCACTCGAATATCGACGCGCCGGGAGGCAGGGTGTCGGGAATCGCACCCCAAATGAGCGGCCCGCCCGTCACGTGCTGATGCGCATTGACGAGGCCCGGCGTGACGAGTCCGCCTCGGGCGTCGAGGTCACGCACTGCGGGCCATCGCAGGCGCAGCTCGGTAGTCGATCCGACTGCGATGATCTTCTCGCCTCCGATGGCGAGCGCGCCATTTTCGATGATGTCGCGCGTCGGGTTCATCGTGAGCAACGTGCCATTCGTGAGAAGGAGATCGACAGGAGTGTCGTCGCGCGCGGACGAAGTCAATGCTCTCGTCCTGGCGCGTTACGCGATCTCGGCTGCTCCGTTCGCCTCACTAGCGCTACCGTAGGCGAGTGACAGAGACAGACGGCGAGCCTCGCTCGATTCCAATGTTCTACGACCCGTCTGCCGTCGTTGAGGCGTACATCGGCGCGCTAAACGACCGCAACGCAGATGCCGTGGCTGCGCTGGTCGGCGATGATTTCTTCAACGAGCACATTTCGCAGCGGGGCGACAGCATTCGCGGGCGGGACAAGTACCGGAAGAGGCTCGACGGGTTCTTCCGCTCGATGCAGGATATGCATTACGAGATCGAGCGAATGGTTGCGGTCGCCGACGAAGTCGTCGTCGCCTACCGGATGTCGGCGCGCTGGCGTGATGCCGCCGAAGACAACGACAGCAGCCCAAAACCCTTCAGCATCCGGGGAGTTTTTTGGTTTGAGGTGACAAGCGGAAGGATCACCCACCGAGTCGACTACCGCGATGGGGTTGACTTTGAACAACAGGTCGGCCTTCGCCCCTGAGCGCTGCCCGTCGAACGGAGGGGTGGTTCAACTACCGTCGCGAAGATCCGGGAGTCTGGCAGACGAGTACGAGATCTCGGAGAAGCGCGCCGCGCAGCCGTCGCCCATCGGCGACTGCGCCTCGAAGCCGATTTCGGGATCACCCACTGATCCGAGCGTGAAATGCCGCACGAAGCGCCACGAACGACCGTCAATAGATACGTGAAAGGCATACGCATCCGCGATGCGGGCGATACGCAGCCAGGCGTGTGCACCTTCGACGCGAATCGAGTTGGCGTCGTCCGAGCTCCCCGCGTCACGACGGAGACGATGAGGACTTCTCGATCAGGTGAGTATTCGAGAGCGAGCTCCGCCCATAGGCGGTCATCGCTCCAAAGCACGAGCGCCCTGGCATCGAAGGCGTCACCAAACACGGCGTCGACACGGGACGAGAGCGAGTAACTACCGGAAAGTCGAGCAACCAAAGCCGGCGCGCTCAAGCTTGACTCTCCGCTCGCGGGATCGATGAACCAATCCGAGCGAGGCGGCGCGACGATCGTCAACGTGCCGTCGATATAGCGCGCCTCTGTTGGATCACCTATCCAGCGCAAACGCGCGGGTATTCCGGGAATTTCTTCAACTTCTATGCGGGTCACACGCACAAATTATTCATGTTCGACTCGCGGGAGGAGATGAGGGCTCTGAATGAATGTCGGCGGGGCGCAACGGAGTCGCGATCGCCCCTCCCTCGCCGAGTCAGCTTCCCGACTTCCCTCTCACTTGATCCGATTACGACGCGCACCGGGCGACGACCGGGCGGGAGACTCCCTCGACACTTCATCGCCTTGCGCAAAAATCGTGACAATGGCGACCCGCCATCGAGCGAGAGTCAGCGCCATGGGCTGTCCTTCGCCGCGTGGCCATCTCGTCCTCCTCGTCAATCCGATCGGCGCCTGCATATCGATCACACTTAGAATCCCGGTGCACGTCAAAATGGGAACAGATGGGGGGCATCGATGGCAGAACATCCGAACGTCGAATTGACACGCCGCGGCTATGCGGCGTTTTCCAAGGGTGACTTTGCCGATCTCACCGACGTATTTGCAGACGACATCGTTTGGCACGTTCCGGGACCCGGACCTCTGGCCGGCACCTACCGAGGTCGCGATGCCGTCTTCGGTATGTTCGCCAGGCTCGCCGAGGAGACGGGCGGTACCTTCAGATTGGAGGTGCACGACGTGGTCGCGAATGACGACCATTCGGTGGCGTTGGTCACCGGTTTTGCGTCTCGGGGAGGAAAGTCATTCGAGAGCCGCGAAGCTCACGTGTTTCACGTCAAGGGCGGCAAGATCACCGAGTTCTGGGAATCGACGACCGAACCCGAGGCTGCGGTCGAATTCTGG
This sequence comes from uncultured Acidimicrobiaceae bacterium, assembly GCA_963725215.1. Lineage (GTDB taxonomy): Bacteria > Actinomycetota > Acidimicrobiia > Acidimicrobiales > Bog-793 > CAVRXQ01. The sequence continues at coordinate 490,583 of CAVRXQ010000001.1, forward strand.
ACCTGACGGAGAAGTACCGACAAACCGGGCGAGCTGACCAAGCGGATCCTTCGCTTCGCATTCGCGCAGATCGAGATCAGCAGAAGCGAAGGTGCATCCTTTTGATACGCAGGCGTCGATTACGACGCGAACTCGCTCCTTCGTCCGATCGAAGACTTTGTCCGGGTACCCGGCAACCAAAAGCGTGCTGGCGCATTGCCGAGCGCATCGGTGG
>CAVRXQ010000002.1:0-708086 GCA_963725215.1 uncultured Acidimicrobiaceae bacterium
GGCCCGCGACCGTCGCCGGATTTCGCATTTAATAGAACCCGATTACGCCCGTCAAGTAATAGATCGGAATTACTGCGGAAATGTGGAACCGAGACGCGGACGCGCAAGAAAGGACCGCGTCCGCGTCTCGGGCGGTCGCGCAGCACGTCTTAGTGGTAAGGAGCCCAACCGACGGCGCAGCGACGAATCAGGCGAAGCGTTGCGGCCTTGCCTCGTACGCCCACATCGTCGATCGCCAGTCCGACGGCAGCATGTCAGTGAGTCCCAAGACTTTGGCGCGCCCGATGATGTGAGCTTTGATCTCTGACTTGGGGTCATTGCCATGCCCGGACTGAAACAGGATCAGCGCGCTTTTGAGATCCTTCGAGCTATTTATCGGATATGCGCCAGAAGGAAGAGCGACGCCCGACTTTGCGAATTCGTCGCGCTGCTTCTGCGAATGGCCGCGGGTGAACAAGTCGGCAACCGTCGCGTAGCGACGGCGAGGCTTGACGTCTTCGGTTAACACGCGAATTCGCTCTTGTTGGCGTGCAGTCTTCGCAGCGAGCCGTGAGCGGCTAGATCCGTCCGCGGCGCTTGACGAGTGAGGGGCATCTGAGGGCTGCATAGCAAGCGAGTGAACGCGTTTATCGTGTCTCATGGCCACGTCGACAAGACGCCTCGGCACGAGAGGTGTCGCGTGTGGGCTTGCGACGTTGTTTGTCGCGTTTCACAGCGGCTTGACCGTTCCGTCCGCCGGAGCCGCCGCCCGCGCTGAAACACACGCGCGAGCCAATGCCTGTGCGGCGTCTGTTCGCTACGGTCCGCTGCCGATCTGGGCGCGGTCCGGCTTTCATCCTCCAAACCAACCAGTTACTTACGTCCTCGGCACTAAGGGCGACATCGTTGCCATCCTTTGGGCTCGGCACGATCCGCTGCTTTCGCCCCCTTCGCCGAACCGGAGAAACAAGATCCTCTGGGTATCTCGGCTCTCGAACTCGCCGACTTCCAATCTCCATATCGCGGCGCAAAGGCTGTCCGGTTCGAAATCCTTTGGCCCAACCGAGAGGCGAATCGTTTTGGGAGGACCGGGGCCGTCGGGAATCAATATGCCTTCCACGGGGTGTTGGCAATTCACGCTTCAGTGGTCAGGACACGCCGACGTCGTCGATCTGGCATACGCGCCAAATCCCTAAGAGACGTTCTCGTTCCTCCATCGAGCGATCTGAGGCGTCCCAGAGCGGTGGGGTGGGGTGAGGGACAACCTACGGATTGGCGTCGCTACTTATCGCGCTCGTCGAGGCCGCTCAAGCTGTCCGGCACGTCGACCGCGTGGGCGATCAGAACCGGCAGGGGGACGATGTCGAGTGCTCGCTCGTGTGTGGACGCGAGCACCACGAAGCACCCTGCTCCGTCGAGATGTGCGCGCAGCCAGTTCGAGGCCGTGACACACCACCGATCTCCCGGTTTGAGTCCCGGAAAGTGAAACTCCGGCACGGGGGTGACGAGATCGTTGCCAATTCGAACTTGATGCTCGAGAAACTCCACGGTCACGACTCCACAGATTGTGTGGCTCCCGAGATCCTCTTCGCCCGTCGTGCAGCACCCGTTTCGATAGAAGCCGGTCAGCGGATCAAAGCTGCACGGTTGGAGCTCTTCGCCCAAGACGTTGCGATCTGACACCGACGCTAAGTATTTCGCGGTAAGGACGGACGGTTGGCGTGCTCGGCCTCGACTGTGCAGTTTGAGTTAAGTACTTTCGTGATGTGATAACGGACGTCGTCGAGCTCGCGGATGCTTTCCTCGCCGCGCGGAGCGACCACGATCCGCTGGAGGCCTCGGCGTACGGGCTTCCCGGAACTGACGATCGTCTTCCGAGTCTGAGCGCGGAGGCGCAAAGCGCCTACTCGGAGAGGTACGCCGAGATCGCCAAGGCGGCCGACAGCGCCAAAGACCACTTGGCCGGATCACCGTCCGGCCTTAGCGAAGACGACTTGCAGACGCTCGATTTCCTGTCCATCGCGGCGCGGAACTTCGCGGCCGTGTCCGAGGTGCCGAGCGTCGAATTCACGGTCACCGATTTCCACGTCGCGCCGGTGTCGGCGCTGCTCGTCGTGCTCCCGCAGCTACCTCTCGACACCGAGTCACGCCGATCGGGGTATTTGGCGCGCCTCGCGCAGCTGCCCGAATACCTCGAGGAAGCGGCTCGGCGCCATCTCGACGGAGCGAGGTCTGGCCGACGAACGATCGCCCGTGGCGTCGAGGGAGCGATCAAGCAGATCGACGAGGTGCTGGCGGAGGATGACCTCTCGGGTCTCAGACGACGCGTCGATGCCGACGGCAATGGCGCCTTCACCGAACGGCAGTCCGAGGTAATCGACAACGCAGCCGTCCCCGCGTTGCGGCGCTATCGCGAGGTCCTCGAATCAGAGGTTCTCCCGACCGGTCGCCCGGACGAGCGTCCTGGGATCTGCTGGTTGCCCGACGGCGCGGAGATGTACGAGCGACTGATCCGCTTCAACACGTCGACGAGGCGTAGTCCGAAGGAGCTGCACAAACTCGGCCTCGACGTGATCGGCCAACTGGACGCGGAGTACGCCGAGATCGGGTCGCGAGTGTGGAGGGCGAGCGATCCCGAACAGATCCGCTCGCGGCTCCGCTTCGATCCGGAGCTCCGCTTCAACGCGGAGAGAGAAGTTGTCGACGCAGCCGAGCGCGCGGTTCGTCGGGCGGAAACCGAGGCGCCGAAGTGGTTCGGGCGCGTTCCCGATGAGAAGTGCGTCGTCGAACCAGTCCCCGCTGCCCTCGAAAAAGGGTCTCCTGCCGCGTACTACCTGCCCGGTGCGGTCGATGGGTCGCGCAAAGGCACCTTCTTTGTGAACTCGTTCCAACCCGACGAACGGCCGCGGTACAACGCGGAATCGGTCGCGTTCCACGAAGCGGTGCCGGGACACCACTTCCAGCTGACGATCGCGCTCGAGGCGAGCGAATTGCACCTCGCGCGCCGCGTCGCGGGCGATGTGGCCTGCGCCGAGGGCTGGGGGCTGTACGCCGAACGGCTGGCGGACGAGATGGGTCTTTATGAGAGCGACCTCGATCGCCTGGGGATGCTCGCCAACGACTCCTGGCGAGCGGCACGCCTCGTCGTCGACACGGGAATGCACTCGCTCGGCTGGTCGCGCGATGCGGCGGTGGAATGGATGCTGAGCCACGTCCCGATGAGCCAACTCGAAGCGGAGACCGAGATCGACCGGTACATCGCCTATCCGGCTCAGGCGCTCGCGTACATGTTGGGACGCCTCGAGATCACCGCGCTTCGCCGCGAGGCTTCGAAGCGGCTATCGGACCAATTCGACCTCCGTGCCTTCCACGACCTCGTGCTCGCGGTCGGCTCCGTCCCACTTCCGGCTCTCGGTAATGCTGTCAGACGCTGGATCGAACGGAGCGAAAGCGGAAGCGGAAGCGGTTGAGACGGCTAGAAGATCGGAGTTTCAGGCGGCTCGATAGGACCTTTCGGCCCTTCCGAAGCCGCCTCATTCCATCGAGGCTGAACGCCAATGCGTCGGGGGACCAGTCGCCGACACGAGCTATAGGGGGAACTCGGTGATTCTCGAGGCAGTCAACCTCAACGGGCCGGGCACCTACGTGCATTGGTCGATCTTCACGATCTCCCTCGCGAACCTGGTCCTCATCGGGGTGATGGTCGTGATCTTCGGCGCGGCGTTGGTCCTGCCGTTCCCAAAAGACCGCAAGCCCGCGCCCGTGGCACCCGCCGACGAAGAGAACGGGGATCAGCCTCCATTCGACGATGCCGACATGTCGAAGATGTGGACGTCTCGGCTTCGACGACGCGCGGTGTCGCTCTTGCCGCCGGGAAAGATGCTCCCTGACGTCCAACCGGCCTACGTCTCGTCGTGGGTTTACGTGTTCGGCGTTGCGTCCCTTTCCGCCCTTGCGCTGGCGATCGTTTCCGGAGCCGCGATCGCGCTTGGAGGCGTCGACTGGTGGCACACGAATCCCGTGGGCCATTTCTTCAACAGCCTCCATCTATGGAGCGTTGAACTCTTCATGGCGTTCATCGTCATCCACCTTTGGGGCAAGTTCTGGATGGCGGCCTGGCGCGGACGACGCGCCCTCACTTGGATAACGGGCGTCGTCGCATTCGCGGTGTCGGTCGTCGAATGCTTTACCGGATATCTCTCCCAACAGAACTTCGACTCCCAGTGGATTTCGACGAACGGGAAGGACGCGATCAACGCGTCAGGACTCGGTGGCTTGTTCGACTTGATGAATTTCGGGCAAATGTTGTTGTGGCACGTCGTGCTGGTACCGATCGCGCTCATCGCCATCGTCGGAGCGCACGTGCTGTTGGTGAGGGTTCGCGGCGTCTCGCACCCGTTGCCCGAAGGGCGCCCGAAGTCGCGTCCGGAAAAGAGAGCGCAGCGCGAAGCTGACGCCGCGCCTTGGCGCGGTCCCGTCCGGCGTTACGACGTCTTGAAGGAGGCGACGGCGGCGGGGACGATCGCGTTGGTCCTCGTGGTCGTGCTCTCGGTGTTTCTATCGTCACCAGACGAACCCCCGGTAACGGTCGCGACGTGGGCCAAGGTGGCGCCGGCGGACTTCCTTGCGACGGCCGCCTCGGAGCTCGCCGGCACGAGCGAGACCGCGACGTACGGACCTCCGTACAACAACGGCTCGGCGTTCGTGCAGGGGATCGGGCCGTCGTGGCAGCGACTGGCGGGCGTGATGACGCCGATCAACCCGGCGCGCGCCTTCGTGCTCCAACCGCTCGCAAAGGTCGCACCGACTGATCCGCGCCTCGCCTCCGCGCTCGACACCTACGCGCACGCATCGACCAAACAGCGCGCGACGTGGGATTCCGCCTACCTGACCGCAGTGACCAAGGTTTCTTTTGCCCACGGGTCGCCGGTGACTCCCCAAGCGAATGACGGTCCTGTTCCGATGCTCGCGTCGACCGAGCTCACGCTCGCGCGATCGGGTGCCCTCGACGCGGACTTGCTCGCAGAACACCCCTTCTACGGAACCGACTTCACGAAGCCGTTGCTCTTCTTGGAGGACGGCAGCTACTTCTCGTCGCTCGCGCAGGCGGATCACCTGAAGGGATCCCAGTGGGGGGTCATGAACGAGACGGGGAGCTTTCCGGGCCAGCCATGGCTGTGGCTTTACACCCTTTGGTACCAGTTGCCAGGGTTGCGGACCTCCTCGAACATCGACCTCATCGCGGTCTACCTCACAGGGGTAGCAACGCTGTTGCTTCTCGCCATCCCCTTCGTGCCAGGCTTGCGAGACATTCCGAGCGTCGTGCCCTTGCATCGACTCGTCTGGCGAGAATGGCGCAAGAAGGCGACCGCTTCGGACGAAAACTGAGAAAGGACGGCGCGTGATCGGACAAAAAGTTCAGCACTTCGAGGGTAAAGGAACCGACCTCGACAAACTGGCGGGGGACATCGAGTCCTATTTGCAGTCGGAGAAGTTCACGACACAGCGCAGCGCGGCGAGCGACCAAGGCGCGGTCATCCAGGCGAAAAAGGGAGGGTGGCTCGCGGGAGTCGTCGACGCCGATCGCGCCCTCACGATCACGATCGCCGGGACACCGAGCGATTTCACAGTCACAACCGGGATCGGCAAGTGGCTCGAGCATCTCGGGATCGCTGCGGTGGAGACTCTGCTCATATCGGATCTGTTTCTCGTCGTTGATGTGGCCGAGTCGGCGTGGAACTTCGAAATCGAAGATCGCCTAGCGGGGAAGATCAGCGAGCTCGTCGGATGACCCGCGGCGCATCTGCCACACGACTGAGAGAGAAAACCGCCTCGTAAGCACCCACCGTTAGCCTTGTCCGGCGTGAGCGGAGGTTCGAAGCCGCGCAGGTTTCAGGTCGGGTGAGGCGCGGTGTTCACCGGAATCACCGAGGAGACAACCACCGTCGTCTCGAACGCCGACGGGGTGCTGCGCGTCGAGACGCCCGAGGTGTTCAGCGCGCCCCATCTTGGCGCGTCGATCAGCCTGAACGGCGTCTGCATGACCGTGAGTTCGGTGGGGAAGAGCTGGCTCGGCTTTGACGTGTCGCCCGAGACCAGGAACACGACCACGCTCGGGCACTTGGCAGCGGGGGCTCGGGCCAACCTCGAGCGACCGCTGCGTTTCGGAGACTTGCTCGGCGGTCACATGTTGCTCGGACACGTCGACGGGGCCGGAGTCGTGGTGGCCACGGCTCCGGAGCTGCGCGTCCGCATTTCAGCGCCTTTGATACTCCATTGCGTCGAGAAGGGCTCGGTCGCGCTCGACGGGGTGCGGCTCACGATCTTCAATCGCCATCATTCCTTTCACGGACGAGCACGCCACGCTCGGACATCTCGCGCCCGGAGATCGAATGAATGTCGAAGTGGACATCGTCGCGAAACAAATCGAGCACCTAGTTGCTCCGTATCTCGTCCGCCACGATGACTGAACAGTTTGAGCCCGCAGGTGCGGCTGAACGTCAAAGCTCGGCGAGACCTTCCTCGATGGCGATCCAAGACCGCACCTTCATCTCGCTCGACGGCGTGGGGAAGCACTTCACCCACCGAGACACGGTGGTCCACGCGCTTCGGGGCCTCAGTTTCGGAGTCGAGCGAAGAGAGTTCGTGAGCGTGATCGGGCCGAGCGGCTGTGGCAAGTCAACGATGTTGCGGATCGTTGGCGGCCTGCTCCCGCCGGACTCTGGGACGGTCTCTGTCGCGGGCGTCGATCCCACGGAGGCTCGCGCGGAGAAGCTGTTCGGTCTCGTCCCTCAAGCTCCTGCGCTGCTGCCGTGGCGGAACGTCGTCGACAACGTCACCCTCCTCAAGCACGTGAAAGGTCCTCGACGCGAGCGAAAGCGGCATCTCGTCACGGGGGCCAGTTCTTGTCCGCAAGACCCGATGGACCTCTTGGAACAAGTCGGCCTCTCCGAGTTCGCTCTGTCGCACCCCCGCGAGCTCTCGGGCGGAATGCAGCAGCGAGTGAGCCTCGTGCGCGCGTTCGCCCTCGGAGCGCCGATCCTGTTGATGGACGAACCGTTCGCGTCCTTAGATGAGATCACGAGAGACCGAATGCGCTTTTTGCTGTTGGGACTCTGGCAACAAAGCGACACGACCGTCTTGTTCGTCACCCACTCGTTGCGAGAAGCGGTGATGCTCTCTGATCGGGTGATCACGCTCACGTCACGTCCAGGCACAGTTGCTGATATCGAGCAGATCGACCTTCCGCGTCCCCGTTACGAAGAGATGGAAGAGACGGGGGAGTTCCTCTCTAACGTGGCGAACATTCGTCGCGCGATGCGCGCAACGTCGGTAATCTGATGATCCTCACCGACACCGAGATGCCGGTTGATCGCGACACCTCACCGCCTCATCAGCGTCCTCCCGCGGTGACGAGGAACGGGCGCTCGATATTCGGTGAGCTTTGGCGCGGCACTCGGGTAGTGCTTCCGGGCGTTGTCGCGCTCGCAATCGTCTTCGGCGGCTGGCAGATCGGCGTCGACGCCTCTCACGTGAGCCCGATCGAGCTCGTGGCGCCCTCTGCGGTCTTCGCCGAGTTGTGGCGGGCGCGAGGAGCCTTCACTTCGAACGCGTGGGTCACGCTTCAAGAGGCGTTTTGGGGCTTTCTTGTCGCGTTCGGCATCGCGATCGTGGCGGCAGCATTGATGGCGCACTCGAAGATCATGGATCGGGCATTGGCTCCGCTCGTCGTTTTGTTGCAGGTGACCCCCGTTCTTGCGCTTGCGCCGCCACTCGTGCTTTGGCTCGGATTCGGACCTCAGCCGAAGATCATCGTCGCCGCGTTGATCACATTCGTGCCGCTCGTGGTCAACGCGACCGTGGGATTTCGGGCAATTGATCCCGCGACCCTCGAGGTCTTGCGATCGGTGAACGCGACGCGGACCGAGATCTTCTTCCGCCTTCGCGTACCCCACAGCGTGCCGTATGTCGTGGCTGCCGTCCGGGTGTGCGTCGGGCTCGCGTTGATCGGGGCGGTGGTGGCGGAGTTCATCGGAACGGGTGCCTCGGCGGGGCTCGGTTTCATCATGCTGTACGCCACGCAGCACGACCTCACGAGCGAGCTGTGGGCGGCGATCTTCACGCTGATCCTGCTTGGGATCGTCCTCGTCGGCTTCGTGCAGGTCGCGGGGAGCCGCCTCACGAGGTGGGCAGATGCGCGCCCCGCCGACCACTAAAGGTGCGAGATCTGAACATCGAGAGCGGCCCCGGCGACGAGAACGCGACCGGCTTCATCCATCACGCCCGTACAGAAACAGAATCGTCCCTTAAATGGCGACGCGCGCTTCGATTGTTGTTCACCATCCCGCGCGCGGGGCGTTCTCGGGTGTGGGCGATTGCCGCATGGGTGACACTCGTCGTCTGTCTCGCCGGGACCGTGTCCGGCACCGCCACGTTTGTCGCGAATGCGCACGAATCCAACTCTGCAAGCTTCGAAAACTCCGTAAACCAGGTTTCCTCAGCCGCCTCGCTTGTCTTGGGGCGAACACAGGACCTCGCCACCGCGACCTCGGCATTCCTGTCTCAGACCCCGGGGTTCTCCGCGTCCCAGTTCCGCCGGTGGACCCGTGCCGTTTATCGACCGGAGCGCTTTTCCGGTGTCGAAGCGCTGTTTTTCATCCGCTACGTGCGCGCGTCACAACTCTCGGCGTACGCGGCGTCGGTCAAACCGAAAGGGTCTTTCAAGCTCGAGCCACCGGGCGATCACCCCTATTACTGCTTTCTTCCACAAGGCGATGCGATCACGACCAGTTTCGCGGCGAAAGGGAGCTTCGCGAACATCCCGGTATCGACGTTCAAGTCGAGCTCCCGCTTGGCGGGTGTGAACCTTTGCGCGACGTTCGCGGGTCCGCTCTTTCTCGCTAGCGCGCGTGACGATCGCTCGGCCGCGGGACTATTCGAGCTATCGAAGCGGAGCTTCATCGTCGTGCCCGTGTATCAACGAGGAACAACGCCCACTGGCGCACAAGCGCGCACGGCGGAAGTTCTCGGTTGGGCAGGGGTGCTATTCGACGGACGTGCTGCAGCGCAAGCAGCGGTGCACGGCCAACCGCACATCTCGCTCGCGCTATCGACCCGCAACAAAGAGCAGGGCTCGGTGCGAGTGGGAAGCGTCGGATCGTTGCGCTCCCACAACCCGTACCACGTGACAAACGACCTGCGCCTCGAGAACACGTGGGTCCTTTCGGTGTACGGCACTTCGGTATCGAGCCCCGTTGCCCTCGACACGGGGGAGGCGTTGATCCTCTTCGGCGGTGTCCTCATCTCGCTGATGGCGTGGGCGCTGCTCCGACTTCTTCCGACGCGCGAGACGAGGCACTGGCGCTCGTCGAACAGCGAACCGCCGATCTGCACCACCTTGCGTTGCACGATCCGCTCACCGGCCTCGCGAACCGCTCACTGGTGAGCGACCGACTCGAACAGATGCTCTCGCGCACCGAGCGAGACGCGCGCTACTCCGCGGTGATGATCCTCGACCTCGACGACTTCAAAGATCTCAATGACACGCTCGGTCACCAAGCGGGAGACGTCGTGCTCGCGGCGGTGGCACGTCGGCTGCAAAACGTCGTCCGCGCCGGCGACACCGTCGGACGCCTCGGTGGAGACGAGTTCGTCATCCTCGTCGAGGGTGGAGAACAAGAGAGCGGAGTCGAAAGGGTCGCCAACCGAATCCTGGAGGTCGTGCGAGCTCCTGTCCTTGTGCCGGAGTCGAGAATGCCGATGGAGATCACGGCGAGCGTGGGTATCGCGCACGCATCCGGTCGAGATGCTGGTGCGATTCTCAGAAACGCGGATATCGCGCTGTATCGCGCGAAGGACGCCGGCAAAGGTCAGTACGCGATCTTCGAGTCCGGGATGGCGGACGTCGTGATGCGTAGAAGGGACTTGCGCGCCGAGTTGCAGAGAGCGTTCGACGCGGGTGAGTTCACCCTCGAGTACCACCCTGAGTTCGACCTCGAGACCGGCGAGGTCGTCGCGATGAACGCCCAGACGGCGTGGCGTCGTGGCGGCGAAGAGGTTTTGCCGACGCGTGAGGTCTTCGACCTTCTCGAGAGCTCGGGACTCATCGTGCGCGTCGGGCAATGGGCGCTCCAACAGGCGTGCACCGACGGGGCGCGCTGGAACACCGACGGCTACCACTGCGCGGTCTCGATCACGCTTTCCGAGCGTCGAGTGGAGCGACCCACCTTCACCGACGAGGTGCGAAAGGCACTCGACGAGTCGGGGCTCGATCCTTCACTTCTTTACCTCGGCTTTCTCGAAACAACCCTGCTGAGCGACCGGGGCGACGTATTCGAACAGCTGAGCGCGCTGAGGTCGATGGGGGTGCAGGTCTCGGTGGTGAACCCGGGCCACGCGACCCTCGAAAGCTTGCGCCGTTACCCCTTGAGCCTCATCACGGTTGAAGACGTCTTGTTGGACGGGGCGCGTGCCGACTCAGAAGCGTTCTTGGCCGAGGCGCGTCGCCTCGTCGCAAACTTCGGGCTCCGCCTGGTCGGGATTCCACAAGCTGGTTTGCTTGCAGCGCAATCAGCGGAATCTCCACCGAGACGCGGTGAGCGGCTCGCGCGCGGCGAAGTGGAGTCGTATCTCGACAGCCTGAAGCGCGAGTTCCCCGCCTGAACGGGGCTCAGTTCGACGCCGCGGCCCTTTTCTTCTCGATTCGCTCGGCGAGATGAGAGGGGAGTTCGGCGTAGTGGTCGAACGTGGCCGCGAACCGGCCGCGTCCGCCGGTCAGCGAGCGGAGGTCCGCCGCATAGCGTCCGAGTTCGCTCTCTGGGACGAGTGCCTCGATCGTTTGCTCGCCTTCGCCGTCCCCCGAGCTCCCAAGCACGCGTCCCCGCCGTGAGTTGAGGTCTCCGAGCACATCGCCCTGAAAGCGCATCGGGCAGGTCACGACGACCTTGACGATCGGTTCGAGCGCGACTGGGCCGGCCTTTTCAAATGCCAGTCCGAATCCGAGGGCGCCCGCCATCTCGAAGCTCGCCTCGGACGAGTCGACCGTGTGGAACTTCCCGTCGTCGCAGGTCACGCGGACGTCGACGACGGGGAAGCCGAAGTGTCCGCCTTGGCCCATCGCCCGACGGACGCCCTTTTCCACGGCCGGGATGAACTGTCGAGGGATCGCGCCGCCGACGATCTTGTCGACGAACTCGAACCCGGCTCCGCGCTCCAACGGCTCGATCACGAGATGGACGACGCCGAACTGGCCGTGGCCGCCGGTCTGCTTCTTGTGCCGGCCCTCGGCGTCAGCTTGCTTGGTGATCGTCTCTCGGTACGGAACCCGCAGCTCTTCTAATTCGAGATCGACGGTGAACTTCCGATGCAGGCGCTCGCAGGTCACTTGGACGTGTGTTTCACCCATCCCCGAGAGCACCGTCTGGTGGGTCTCGTCGTTGCGACGGATCACGATCGAGGGGTCCTCTTCTTGGAGCCGCTGGAGCCCGGTCATCATGCGGTCCTCGTCTCCCGCAGTCCGCGGACGCACCGCGATCGAATACGTCGGCACGGTGGGCTCGGGGAATTCGATGACGACCGGAGAGCCCTTCGGCGCGAGCGTGTCCCCGGTCCTCGTCTCCGTGAGCTTCGGCACGGCGACGATGTCGCCCGCGAGCACGTGGGGGACCGGGGTTGTTTCCTTGCCGCGAATCATCTCCAACACGTGCAGGCGCTCTTCTGTTCTCGTTCGCGGGTTGAACAGCACGACATCCGGCTTCAACGTCCCCGAGACCACCTGGACGAGGGAGATGCGGCCGACGAAAGGATCGAGCGTCGTCTTGAATACCCGCCCGAGCGGCTCGCCGTTCTCGTCGTCGGGGATCTCGATCACCTCTCCGCCCGCCTTGGCGCGCACCTTGCGATCCGGAGGGATCTCCGTGACGAATGTCAGCAGCCGGTCGAGTCCGACGCCGTTCAGCGCCGAGCCGCAGAGCACGGGGTACACGGAACCCGCGGCGACCCCCGCGGCGAGCGTGGTCTCGAGTTCTAAAGCCGAGGGGACGTCGCCTTCGAGGTACCGCTCCATCAGCGAGTCGTCGGCGACGACGATCCCTTCCACGAGGGCGTCGCGTACCCGGTGTTCGAGCTCTGCCATCTCTTCGGGGATCGGGGCTGTCGAGCGCTTGCCCGAGTCGTAGAGGATCGCCTCGTCGGCGAGCAGGTCGGCGACGCCTTTGAACTCCGATTCACTCCCGATCGGAAGCTCGAGCGGCGCGATCCCTGCTCCGAAGCGGTCGCGAAGCGAGTCGAGCGCTTGTGAGAAATCGGCGCGCTCACGATCGAGCTTGCTGATGAACACGACCCGAGGGATGTTCCGTTTCTCCGCCAGCCGCCACACCGCCTCCGTCTGCACCTCGACCCCTTCGACCGCGGAGACGACGAGCACGGCGACGTCGCAGACATCGAGGGCTAGTTCGACTTCACCGATGAAATCCGCGAAACCGGGCGTGTCGACCAGATTGACCTTGAAGCCCTCCCATTCGAGCGGCGCAACGGACATCGAGACCGACATGTGGCGTTTCACTTCTTCCGGCTCGAAGTCGCTGACGGTCGTGCCGTCTTCCACGCGGCCTTGCCGGCTGATCGCGCCAGAGAGGTGGAGGAGCGATTCGGCCAACGTCGTCTTGCCGGATCCTCCGTGTCCGATCAGAGCGACATTGCGGATTTGCTTCGGCGAAGAAATGGCCAACGCCCGCACCCCCTTGGTTGGAACCGTGCGTTCGGATCTCGAATCGTACGCTGGCGCTTTCCGACAGGCGAGAGCGCGAGGAGACGGCTATTGGCTGAGCTTGGCGAGGGGGATCTGGCCCCAGAGTTCTCGCTCCCTGACGAGACCGGGACCACGAAGACGCTGAGCGCGATGCTCGCGAACGGTCCGGTCGTGCTCTTTTTCTACCCGGCGGCGATGACGACGGGCTGCACGATCGAGTGCCGCCATTTCCGCGAGATGAGCGCGGAGTTTGCAGCACTTGGGGCGCAACGAGTCGGGATCAGTCGCGATCGTGTCGAAAAACAGCGCGAGTTCACGACACTGAACGGATTCGACTTCCCATTGCTCTCCGATCCCGAGGGAGTCGTGGCGGAAGCGTTCGGCACACGTCGGCATTCGCGCGCCCTGCCGACCCGGAGGTGGACCTTCGTCATTGACTCCGATCGACGCATCCTCGCGGTGATCAAGAGTGAGACGAAGATGCGATCGCACGCGGATCGCTCACTCGACGTGCTTCGTGCGCCGAAGACTTGACGCAAACTTTGCGTAGATCGGCTTACCGATCATGAGTGCGAGACGATGAAGCGCCGGCGCGTCCTCATCGACGTGTCACCACTTCGTGAATCGCCGAACTTCCGACGGCTGTGGTGGGGCTACCTCGTATCAATGTTCGGCAACCAGATCACGCTCGTCGCGGTGCCTTACCAGGTGTACCACCTCACCCATTCGACGCTCGACGTCGGACTGGTCAGCCTCGCCCAACTCGGACCTTTGCTCTTCGGCGCGCTCGGGGGCGGCAGTCTCGCCGATCGCGTCAACCGGCGCAGACTTCTCGTCTCGACGCAGTCGCTGCTCGCGCTGACGAGCGCGATCTTGGCGATCAACGCCGCGCTATCCCACCCCGAAATATGGGTGATCTTCCTTGTGAGTGCGAGCGCAGCCGGTCTTTCGGGAACAGACAGCCCGACTCGCTCGGCCCTGCTCGCCGACTTCGTCAGCCGGGATCGCCTGGCATCTGCCACCGCGTTGTGGCAGCTCTTGTTCGGCGCGACCTCGGTCGTCGGCCCGGCGCTAGGGGGCCTTCTCATCGGACACTTCGGAACAGAAGGCGCCTACCTCGCCGACGTTGGGACCTTCGTCTTCTCCTTTGCCGCGGTGCTGCGTCTCCAAATGCCCGCTCGGCCGCGTCCTTCTCGCGCGTACGCCGCGCGCGAAGTGCTCGACGGCCTGCGCTACATCCGAACCCACCAGGTCCTCCAAGGCGTTTTCCTCATCGACATCAATGCGATGGTCTTCGGCATGCCGAGGGCGCTGTTTCCTGCCCTCGCGATCTCGCGCTTTCATGGCGGGGCGGGAACCGTTGGTCTGCTGTATGCGGGTCCCGCCGCGGGTGCGTTCGTCGGCGCCGCGCTCACCGGCTGGGTCTCTTCGATCAAACGCCAAGGCCTCGCCGTTCTCATCGCCGTCACCGTGTGGGGAGTAGCGATCACGGGATTCGGGCTCACGACAGACCTCGCCGCGGCGTTCGTCGTGTTGATGGTCGCGGGCGGTGCAGACGTCATCTCCGCGGTCTTCCGCGGGGCGATTTTGCAGTTCGAGGCGCCGCGCGAGCTATCCGGTCGGTTGCAGGCAGTGCAGACCGCGGTCGTGACCGGCGGTCCGCGCCTTGGCGACCTCGAGTCCGGTGCCGTCGCGTCTGCCGTCGGCGCGGTCGACTCGGTGCTCATCGGTGGAGTTGCCTGTCTCGTCGGTGTCGGTGTGCTCATGCAGCTGTTGCCTAGGTTTTCCCGGTACCGTCCAAGTGGACTCGAAAGCGTCCTCGACAACGAGGACACGGAGGGCTGAAGCGATGCAGTTGGGAATCCTCGGAGGCACCGGTCCCGCGGGGCGGGCGCTTGCCGCGCGAGCCGCCGCCGCCGGTACCGCCGTCGCGCTCGGCTCCCGGGACGAGGCCCGCGCGCAGCTCGTTGCCGAAGAGATCCGCCAGTCCTGGACAGATTTCGCGCTCGACATCACCGGCGTCTCAAATGACAAAGCCGCGTCTTCGGACCTCGTCATCTTGGCGACGGCATTTGAGGCGGCAGCGCACACCGCGACGGCGCTTTCGAACGAGCTCTCTGGCCGAGTGCTCATCTCGATGGCGAACGGCATGAGCCGCGTCGGAAAAGAGTTTCAAGCGATCGTTCCCGCGAGGGGCTCGATCGCCGCGACGGTGCAAGCGGCCTTGCCCGAAACGAGGGTCGCGGCGGCGTTCCACCACCTCCCGGCGAAAGAGTTCGCCGACATCGCGCACCCGATCGAATCCGACGTGCTCGTCTGCGCCGACGATGAAGAAGCGGCAAAAACGACGATCGCGTTCGTGGAATCGATTCCCGGACTGCGAGGCCTGAACGCCGGCTCCCTCGCCGCCGCGGGCGCCCTCGAGGCGCTCACCGCGGTGCTCGTCAACGTGAACGTGCGCTACCGGTGCCACACGACGTTGCGGCTGACGGAGGTCTCTCGTCCGCCGGACCCGAGCCGCCCGTGAGCATGCGTCTTTTCGATACCGCCCGACAGGAGATCCTGCCCTTCGAGCCGGGACGAATCGTCTCCATGTACACCTGCGGAATCACGCCGTATGACTCGGCACACCTCGGCCATGCCGCGACGTACCTGCTATATGACATCGTCCAGCGACGACTGCGCGATCTCGGGCACGAGACGCGTTGCGTGCGCAATGTCACCGACGTCGATGACGACATCTTGCTGGAGGCACGCCAGCGCAACGTGCACTACCTCGACCTCGCGGCCGAGGAGCTCGCGCATTTTGACGATCAGATGCGCACGCTCAACTTGCTGCCGAGCTTCTCCGAGCCGCGCGCGACTTCGGCGATCCCTGACATCTTGGGATTCATCGGGATGGTGCTCGCGTCGGGACACGCCTACCAGGCTGGAGGCGGGATCTACTTCGACGTGTCTTCGTTCCCTCGCTTTGGCCAGCTCAGTCACCTCGACCGCGTCGCGATGCTCGAGCTCGCGAAAGAGAACGGCGGAAACGTTGACGATCCCGCGAAGGAGGATCCGCTCGACTTCGTTTTGTGGCAGCCGTCACTTCCCGACGAACCGGCTTGGCAGTCGCTTTGGGGACCAGGGCGGCCCGGTTGGCACATCGAATGTTCGGCGCTCGCGATGCGCGAGCTCGGTATCACCGTCGACCTGCACGGCGGAGGAAACGACCTGATCTTTCCGCACCACGAGTGCGAGACCGCGCAGTCGGAGGCGGTAACAGGAGAGCCGTTCGTGCGCCATTGGCTGCACACTTCGATGGTCTGTTTGAACGGCGAGAAGATGTCGAAGTCGAAGAAGAACCTCGTGTTCGTCGGAGACTTGTTGAAAGAGCACGAGCCCGTGGTCGTGCGTGTCGCTTTGACCTCGCATCACTATCGCTCTCCGCTTTATTGGTCCGATGCGCTCATCGACACCGCCTTCGAACGGGTCGAACGTTGGCGCGGCGCGGGCGAGGGAGACGCCGCCCTCGATGATGTGCGCGATCGCCTCGACGACGACTTGGACATGCCCGGTGCATATGACGCGATCGACGCCGCGGCGCGCCGCGGTGACGGGGTGAGCGACGCGGCGGATTTGCTCGGCTTGGCGCTTTGAATCGCCAAGGAAGCCGAGGATCGAATGGGCCGGCCACCACGATGAGCTGGGGGAACGGCCGGTAGGCTGACCGGTCACCAAAGTCTCGGGTTCGGTTGTCGAGCCCGTTCGTCCGAAGGAGCCTTTGACGCCGTGTCGTCGATCACCGTCACCGTCGCGGATGGTTCGCGACGCGAGCTCAGCGATGGGTCGACCGCCGCCGAACTCGCGTCGACGATCGGCCCTCGGCTCGCGAAGGACGCCGTCGCCGCCGAGGTCAACGGGGCGCTCGTCGACCTGAGCGCGCAACTGCACGACGCCGATCAGGTGCACGTGATCACTGGCGATTCCGACGAGGGGCGATCGATCCTTCGGCACTCGACCGCGCATGTCATGGCCCAGGCGGTCCTTCGTCTGTTTCCCGGCGCTCGATTCGCGATCGGACCGTCGATCACAGACGGCTTCTACTACGACTTCGAGCTTCCCGACGGCCGGCACTTCTCCGAAGAAGACCTGCCCACGATCGAAGCCGAGATGCGCTCGATCATCTCTGAGGCACAGCCGTTCGTGCGCGAAGAACACAGCGTGCGTGAAGGACTCGAGATCTTCTCGGATCAGCCGTTCAAAAAAGAGATCATTGAGGCCGTCGAAGAAGGCGACGGCGCGGCCGACCCCGAGCTCGCCACCGAGGCAACGGCGGGAAGCACGGTATCGACGTACCGCAACAGCGCTTCGTTTGTCGATTTGTGCCGGGGCCCGCACGTCCCTTCGACGGACCGGCTCGGACATTTCAAGTTGATGCGCGTCGCCGGGTCGTATTGGCGCGGCGACGAACGCCGCCCGCAGCTGCAACGGATCTACGGCACCGCCTGGGAGTCCGACGCCGCGCTAAAGGACTACCTGCGTCAGCTGGAAGAGGCGGAGCGCCGCGATCACCGCAAGCTCGGGGCAGAGCTCGACCTTTTCCACTTCCCGCCCGAGATCGGGAGCGGGCTCCCGGTCTTCCATCCAAAGGGTGCACTGATCCGTCAAGTGATGGAGGACTACTCGCGTGCGATGCACCGCGCGCACGGATACGAGCAGGTGTGGACCCCGCACATCTCCAAGTCAACGTTGTTCGAGACCTCAGGTCACTTGGGGTGGTACGCGCCGAACATGTACCCCCCGATGGAGATGGAAGGCGCGACGTACTACCTGAAACCGATGAACTGCCCGATGCACATCTTGATCTACAAGGACAGTTCGCGCTCGTATCGCGAGCTTCCTCTGCGCTTTTACGAGTTTGCGACCGTCTACCGCTTCGAACGATCCGGAGTCATCCACGGACTGACTCGCGTGCGCGGCCTTACCCAGGACGACGCCCACATCTTCTGTGCGCCAGAACAGCTGGCGGAAGAACTCCACTCACTGCTGTCGTTCGTCTTGGAGGTGCTGCGCGCATTCGGCCTCACCGAGTTCGAGGCGGAGCTCGCCACGCGGCCAGACGAGTTCGTCGGCGACCCGGAGGAGTGGGACGAAGCGACCGCCGCGTTGCGCGAGGCGATCGAATCCTCCGGACTTTCCTACGTCGTCGCCGAGGGTGAAGGCGCGTTCTACGCGCCGAAGATCGACGTGCACATGCGCGACGCCCTCGGCCGGCGCTGGCAACTTTCGACGATCCAAGTCGATTTCCAGCTGCCGACTCGCTTCGACCTCTCCTTTGTCGGCGCCGACAACGAGCGGCACCGACCGCGGATGATCCATCGCGCGTTGTTCGGATCCGTCGAACGCTTTTTCGGCATCTTGCTCGAGCACTACGCGGGGGCGCTTCCGACCTGGCTGATGCCCACCCAGGTACGCGTGCTCCCCGTTCGAGACGCCAACGCGGCCTACGCGACAAAGGTCGTCTCGGCGCTGCACGACGCCGCGGTGCGCGTCGACGTCGACGAGGCCGAGGAGCCGCTCGGCGCCAGGGTGCGGCGGGCGAAGCTCGAAAAGATCCCGTACGTGATCGTCGTCGGCAACGAAGACGTCGAGCGCGGCACGGTGGGAGTCAACCGGCGCGGATCTGATCGTCCAGAGCGCGGGGTGGAACTCACCAGTTTCGTGTCGTCGCTCCTCGCCGAGATTGCCGCTCGCGGCCGCCCGGAGGACGACGCAGCGTGAGACTCGACCACCTATGGGCCGGATGGCGGTCGAGCTACGTCGCGAGCGTGACCGACAAGGCAACCGATGGAGGAGAGTCCGGAGACCGCTGCGTGTTCTGTCGCCTGTTGCAAGACGACGAAGCCGACAAATCGAACCTCGTCATCCACCGAAATTCGCTCACCGCAGCTCTGCTCAACGCGTTCCCGTACACGAGCGGGCACCTCCTCGTAATGCCGATCCGCCACGTGCGCGAGCCCGACGAGCTCACGGCAGACGAGAGCGAGGCGTTGTGGCGGTCGTCGTGGGACGCCGTGACGGCGATCCGGGGCGCGTACAAGCCGGACGGGCTGAACCTCGGGGTGAACCTCGGTCGAGCGGCCGGCGCGGGACTGCCCGAGCACCTGCACGTCCACGTGCTGCCGCGCTGGGTCGCGGACACGAGTTTCATCACCTCGGTGGCGGAAGCCCGCGTCCTCCCCGAGGCGCTATCGGAGACGTCAGAACGGTTGCGTGATGCCTGGCCGTCGTAGGTCGGTTTCTGGGAACTACCTGGTAGGGTGGGCATTACTCGACCGGGAGAAGAGATGATCGACGGCCGACGGGGACGCAAACGGGCGGAGGCGCCCGCGAGCGCGCAGCGGACAACCCGCTCTTTGGGGGAGCGGCTCGTCGCGCTCGGCGTCGGAGCGAACATGGTTACCGCGTTCGGCGTCGCGCTCGCCGCGGCGACGGGGGTGCTGATCGGTCTCGGCGACTTCATCGGCGCCGTCGCACTGATCATCGTCGGCGGTCTGATGGACACCCTCGACGGCCATATCGCCAAGGTCGCGGGGACCGCGTCGAAACGGGGAGCGTTCTTCGACTCGGTCTCTGATCGCGTCGGTGACTCGCTGATCTTCATCGGTCTCGCTTGGTACTTCGTTCGCACTCACGACGCCAACGCGGCGCTGTTGCCGATCGGAATCCTGGCGCTCGCCAACCTCGTCTCCTACGAGCGGGCAAAGGCGGAATCGCTCGGCTATCGGGCCCAGGGCGGCCTCATGGAGCGGGCGGAGCGCCTCATCCTGCTCGGGGCGGCGCTATTGGTCGCGAACTTCGTCCACGAGGCTCTCGTGCCCTTCCTCGCGCTCCTTGCCGTACTGACCGCGCTCACGGCGGTGGGGCGTTTCAGTCGGGTGTGGCGCCAGGCGAGCGGAGTGGCTTCGACCCGGATCTCTCCGACCCGCGCGTTGATCGAACGGCGCCGCCAGGCATGGCTCGAGGGGCCGCGCGCCGATCGTCAACGCCGCAGCCGTCGGGAGCTGACACCGCTATCGGTGCGCCTGCGGACGGTGTTCTCCTCTTCCCAAACGCGGAGCAGCCAGCGGCGCGAACGGGTCAAGCTTCGCCGGTCGGCTCATACCTTTATGCGGCGCATCGACATCGATCGCTGACCACAATTGGCTTCGGCTCCCGCGTCGTCTCTCAGTCGCGCGCGTGCGCTCGGCACGTATGCCGTCTATCGCGCGAGTGCGTTCGTGCTTTTGGTTCTGCCGGGCCCGATATCGCGCTTCGTCGCCTCGGCGGTGGGGGTGTTCGCCTGGGCGGCGAGTGGTCCGCGTCGCCGCATCGTCGCCGAGAATCTCGCGCCCGTCCTCGGCGTGCACGCCGATGACCGGAGACTTTCGCCGATCGTGCGGCGCGCGTACGCGAACTACGGCGTCTATTGGTCCGACGCCGCGCATCTGACGACGCGCGAGGTCAACCGTCGACCCGAGCATTTCGAGATGATCGGGAAGGAGATCTGGGACGACTTCGCAGGACAGCGATCCGGTGGGATCCTCGTCCTTCCGCACATCGGGTGCTGGGAGGCCGGCGCGGCGTGGACGTCGGCGATGGGCCACCCGCTCACTACGGTCGCCGAAGTGCTCGAGCCACCGCAGCTGTTCGCGTGGTTCGCCCGCATGCGCCAGCGCGTCGATCTCACGGTTCTGCCAGTCGCCACCGAGACGGTGCCACGCCTCCTCGCGACGCTCTCCCAGGGCAAGATGATCGCCTTGCTCGGCGATCGCGACGTGACCGGCGACGGGGTCCCTGTCGAGCTCTTCGGCCAAAAGACCCGCATCCCGGGCGGGCCCGCGCTGCTCGCCTTGCGGAGCGGGGCACCGCTGTTGCCGTGCGCGATCTACGTCCGCCGGGGTGGCCGCTACGGGCTCCAGCTACTTACGCCGATCACCGCGTCACGAAAAGGACGACTACGCGAGGACGTCGAACGGGTGAGCCAAGAGGTCGCGACGGCGTTCGAGGCACTGATCCGCATGGCTCCCGAGCAGTGGCACGTCTTCCAGCCGATGTGGGACTCCGACGAGGCTGGACGATGAGAATCGCGCTCGTCTCCCCGTACGACCTTTCGGTACCGGGAGGCGTGCAGTCCCAAATCGTCGGGCTCTCCGAAGCCCTCGTGCGCCTCGGACACGACCTCTGCGTCGTCGGTCCGGGTCGGACGGGGTCGTGGGGGATTCCCGGCGCCGAGTCCGTCGCGGTCGGGTCGTCCCTGCCGATTCCGGCGAACGGATCCCTCGCTCCCATCACGCCTTGGCCGCTAGCGATGCGACGCAGCGTGCGGGCACTCACCCGCTTTTCGCCGCAGGTCGTCCACGTCCACGAACCCCTCGTCCCGGGTCCGGCGCTCGCCTCGCTGATCTCGGCGGAGGCGCCCGTTGTGGCGACGTTCCATCGCGCCCGACCGAGCCGCACGTACTCGGCCTACGCGCGCCCGCTGCGCCGGGTCGTGCACCGCGCCACCGAACTCGTCGCGGTCTCCGACGCGGCCGCGGAGACCGCCCGTCGAGTGCTCGGGGAAGTGGACCTCACGATCGTGGCGAACGCAGTCGACTCCGAGCGCTTCGAAAGACTGCACCCTTCCCGCCGTTCGAGCCCGACGGCGCTTTTCGTCGGAAGGATCGAACGGCGCAAGGGCCTCGAAGTGCTCCTCGCGGCGTTCCACGGGCTGGCGGGAGACTTTTCGCTTCGCGTCGTCGGCGACGGACCCGAGGCGGCGCAGCTGAAGCGCCGTTTCGGGTCGGACAATCGGATCGTGTTCTTGGGGCGCACAACCAACGAGGCTCGCGACCTCGAGCTCTCTGCCGCCGACGTCTTCGTCTCCCCGGCATTGGGGGGTGAATCCTTCGGCGTCGTCTTATTGGAGGCGATGGCAGCCGGGTGCGCGGTTCTCGCGTCCGACCTCCCCGGATACCGTGATTCGGCGGCAGATGCTGCGTGGTACTGCCCGGCGGGGAACGTGAAAGCGCTGCGGGAAAAGCTGCGCTCCCTTTTGTGCGAGCCCGAGCTGCGGGCGCGCCTTTCGCAAGCGGCTCGGGCCAGGGCGTCGGGGTTCTCCTTCGATGAGGCCGCGGCGGCGTACCTCGCGTGCTACGGGCGCGCGACCGCCGAGGCCAGCGGGCGAGGGCCGCGCCGAGGTGGCCTCCTCCGTCACTTCGAGAGTGCCCGTACACTCGCCTTGTAATGCGGCAGACCCCACGCACCGTCTCCCGACCCCGCCCAAGCGACCCCCGTCGAAGGGCGCGCGCGGCGCGCTCAGTTGTCCATCCGCCGACTCGGAGGTCCCCGGTGACCTCGGTTCCGACGTTCGGGCCTCGCGTCCAGGTTCGCGACGTCGTGCTTTTGCGCGGCCTGCCCCCGATGATCGCCGTGGCGTGCATCGCGGTCGCCGCGTCGGGGCTCGTGAGCGTCGGCGAAGCTGCCCTGCTCGCAGTCATCGCGGCCCTCGCCGCGGCGCACGTCGTCGCGAATGCCGTCGGAGGTTCCGAGACGCGAATCATCGCCGCCCTTTCTGGGCGCGTCGCCGAGCCGATGAGGGACGCGCGTCTTTTGAACATCGTCGACGGACTGTGTTCGGCGTTCGGGCTCCGGGCGCCGAGAGTCATCGTCGTCGACTCCAAAGAGCCGAACGCCATCACCTTCGCGAGGCGCGCCCGACACGCGACCCTCGTCGTCACGTCGGCCGCGCTCGAGGATCTCGATCGCATCCAGCTGGAAGCGCTCGTCGCCCACGAGCTCGCGCACCTTCGCCGCGGAGACGTCGAGCGCGCGTCTTCGATCATGCGATCCCTCGGTTACCTCGCTCGTCACAGCCCGCGCGCCGCCGCGTTGTGCGCTCGTCTCGGGGGTGTCGATCGCGAGTCGTTCGCCGACCTCGCCGCTACATCGATCACGCGGTATCCACCGGCGCTCGCCGACACGCTCGAGCTGATCGATGAGAACCGCGGCGAGATTGCTTCCATGCTTCCTCGCGAGCTCGTGTGGCTCACGAGCTGGCAGTGGTGCGCGCCGATCGAGCGGGCTGGGGAGTCGTGGACGACCGCCGTCGGCATGAGTTTGCGTGAGCGCGCGCAGGCACTGCGCGAGTTGTGAAGCGCGGGCGCGGTAAGGACAGGTCATGTCTGGACACTCCAAGTGGGCGACGACGAAGCACCAAAAAGGGGCCAAGGACAAGGCGCGCTCGAAGCTGTTCGCGAAGCTCATCCGCCAGGTGGAAGTGGCGTCGAGAGAGGGTGGGGGAGACCTCCAGGCAAACGCCACCCTGCGCACGATGTACCAAAAGGCCCGCGACTCCTCGGTGCCGATCGACACGATCGACCGGGCGATCAAGCGCGGAACCGGCGAACTCGAAGGCGTCCGCTACGAGGCGGTCTCCTACGAGGGATACGCCCCAGCCGGCGTGGCGGTGATTGTCGAGTGCCTGACCGACAACCGCAACCGCACCGGAGCCGACATCCGTTCACTGTTCACCCGCAACGGGGGGACCTTGGCCGAACCGGGCGCAGTTTCCTGGCAGTTCGAGCGCAAAGGCGTGATCGAGATCCCACGCAAGGTGGATGAGGACGAAGTGATGGCCGCGGCGCTGGAGGCCGGCGGCCAGGACCTGCGCGACGACGGCGACGAATGGACGCTGACGAGCGAGGCGACAGACCTGCACGGTCTCGTCGCGGCTCTGGAGGCGGCGGGGATCCCGGTGGGCTCCTCCGACATCACCTGGGTTCCGACGACGACCGTCGAGGTCTCAGACCCCGCGACGGCGCGCAAAGTCTTGAACCTGCTCGATTTGCTGGAGGACCACGACGACGTGCAGAACGTCGTCGCGAACTTCGATATCCCCGACGAAATCCTGACCGCGCTCGCCAGCTGAGGGCCGCGGGTGGCTTTTCGCGGTAAGCGCAGCGTCGCTCAGAAACCAGCCAAAGCACCAATCGATTCGCACGCCTTTTGGGCGGCCCGGAATCGAGCCGAATTGGGATCGACCCCCTGAAGCGAAAACCCGAATTGGTGGGTCGAGACGATCGGGTCGGAGAAATTGGGCTCACCGTGGGTGCGCATGCAATGCGCGTATTGCAGAAGCCGTGAGGTTTCTACGGCGATCTGTGCGGCGGTCGGCGGCCCTCCGTTGTCGGGCAGCAGGTGCTTGCAGGCGCTGTTCGCCGATGAGAACCGCGGGGAGTGAGAATCGGCCCCCGGATTGAAGCTGAAACCGCCGCGGCTTGACCGCGTCGGGTCAGGGAACTGTGGCACGCCGTGGGTGCGCATGCACTCGGCATAGTTGAGCGCGTAGCTGTACTCCTGGTTGATGCCCTGGAAGGGTGACGGGCTTGCTGTGCCGACGGCGTTCGTCGTTGTCGTCGTCGATCCAAGACTCGCCACGCCCGGACCAGCCGCGCCTCCGCAAGCCGCAAGCAACACGACGACCGCGCCGACTCCCGAGATCGTGAATAGACCTCGCCAAAATCGGGGATGCGAAATAGGTCGTCGTGCGATCGGCGACCTTCGTGTTTCGGTCAAATAGCGCACCTCCTCGACTGGCGAGGGACGAATGGAGCCCGCTCCGTCCACATCGGAACTTCGCCGGGCGTCGGGAGCATTATGCCGAGACGGCAGTTTCGTGATGGTTACACGACGGCGCGGGCGATTGCGGAACCCCCAAGGCCAGCCGCAACATTTCGATCTCACGGCCGGGTGAGAGGAGGAGCGTCCGCACAACGACATTTCCAACGCAATGGCGGCGTGCCGAAGCTGGACTCGTGGTGGGGTAACGGACAGATTTTCGGGCGCAAAGCCGAACTTTGGTGCAACCCGCAAATCCGCGGCAAAACCTCCGCGCCTCATTACCATCGAACGCGTGTTTGTCCTCGGGATTGACCCGGGCCTTTCCCGCTGCGGCTTCGGTGCGGTCACGGGGCCGCCAGGAGGGGAACGGGCCGTCGCGGCTGGGGTGATCACGACCGATCGCCGCTTGGCCCTTCCCGCGCGCCTCGCCGAGCTGCGTCGAGAGATCGACGCGCTCGTCTCGGAGGTCCGCCCGGACGTCGTCGTCGTGGAGCGGGTCTTTTTCCAGACCAACGCCCAGACCGCGATGAGCGTCGGCCAGGCGAGTGGCGTCGCGCTGCTCGTCGCGGCGGAACACCGTTGTCCCGTTGTCGAGTACACCTCGAACGAGGTGAAACAGGCCGTCGCCGGTTACGGTTCCGCAGAAAAGGCCCAGGTTCAGTCCATGGTGGCCCGCCTCCTCCGCCTCGCCGAGTTGCCGAAGCCTCCCGACGTCGCCGATGCGCTGGCGCTCGCGCTCTGCCACATCGCCGCGCAACGCTCAGCCGCTCTCGCGAACGCGCAGGCGGTCCGATGATTGGTGCTCTCTCGGGCGTGCTCGCCGCGCTCGACACTGGCGAATCCTCCGCAACGGCGTTGGTCGATGTGGCGGGCGTCGGCTACGAGGTCGTCATCTCGACCCGCCACGGGTGCGGGATCGGTGCGGTCGGTGACCCCGTCGACCTGTCCGTACACACCCACGTGCGCGAGGGCGCAATCACCTTGTACGGCTTCGCTAACCGCGAGGAACGCCGGATCTTCGAACTCCTCGTCTCCGCCCACGGGATCGGTCCGGCGCTCGCCCTCGGGATCCTTTCCGCCCACTCGCCCGAGTCGCTCGTCTCTGCGATCGTCTCAGGCGACGTCGATTCGCTGTGCCTCGTCCCCGGTGTCGGCAGGAAGACGGCGCAGCGCCTCCTCGTCGAGCTGGCGGGTCGCGTCGGCGATGGGTTGTTACCCGCGCGCGCGATTTCGTCGGACGGGATCTCGCCGAGCGCCGGGTCAGAGCTCAAAGAAGCCCTCGGCGCGCTCGGCTACGTACCCGAGGAGATCCGAATCGCGATCGAGCGGGTCGGCACGGAAGGAAGCGTCGAGGAGCTTTTGCGCGAAGCGCTGTCCGAGCTCGCGCCCCGCCGATGAGCGCGCGCCGCAACGTTTCGATCGAAGAGAAGTCGAAAGAGCGGATCGTCGCCGCGTCACGCTGTCGACGAACCCGAAGAGGCACTCGAAGCGGGGTTGAGGCCGAGACGCCTTTCGGAGTTCATCGGACAGGCGCGGGTGAAAGAGCACCTGGCGATCGTGCTCGAGGCGGCGAGGCGGCGCGACCAGAGCGTCGACCACCTGCTGTTCGCCGGTCCACCGGGTCTCGGCAAAACGACGCTCGGCGGGATCGTCGCGAACGAGATGGGCGCGGGGCTGCGCATCACGTCGGGTGCCGCGCTCCAGCGCGGCGGCGACCTCGCGGCGATCCTCACCGGGTTGCAACCAGGAGACGTGCTGTTCATCGACGAGATCCACCGCATGACCCGCCCGGTCGAGGAGATCTTGTACCCGGCGATGGAGGATTTCCAGATCGACATCGTCATCGGCAAGGGACCGACCGCGCGCTCGGTGCGCCTCGACCTGCCGGCGTTCACGTTGGTCGGCGCGACGACGCGCACCGGACTCGTGACGGGACCGCTTCGCGACCGTTTCGGATTCGTCGCCCGCCTCGAGCATTACGCGCCCGACGAGCTCGACGCGATCGTGCGGCGTACGGCGCGCGTGCTCGACGTGGACTGCACCCCCGACGGAGCGAGGGAGATCGCCCTGCGGGCGCGGGGGACGCCGCGACTCGCCATCCGCCTCTTGCGTAGGGTGCGCGACTTCGTCGAGGTGCGCGGGCTCGGCACGATCGACGTCGACGCGGCGCGCGAGGGCTGCGAGCTATTCGGGGTCGACGAGCGCGGACTCGACCGGCTGGATCGTCAGATCCTCGAGGCGTTGTGCGTCCGCTTTGCTGGACAGCCCGTGGGTCTGCAGACCCTTTCCTTCAGCGTCAGCGAGGAGCCCGAGACCGTCGAAGACGTCTATGAGCCGTACTTGCTCCAGCAGGGGTTCTTGACGCGCACTCCGAGGGGTCGCGTCGCCGGGCCGGCGGCATGGGACCACCTCGGGATCCCACGACCGCCCGAGGGCGTCCCAATGACGACCGCCGCGGAGGAGACCGCAACCCTTTTCGAGGTCTGAGAGTCGCTCCGAACTGGGGAGCTACAAAGCCTTCCCAGGTCAGGGACTACCATGCGACTCGCTCAGTTCCCGAGATCACGGGTGTCAACTCCATGACCTTTGTCCACTTCCTTCCCGCGCTCCACAGCTTCGCCATCTTGGCGAAGGCTTCGACGAAGAAATCGTCCGGGTCGAGCGCGTTCTTGTTCATCCTGCTCATCCTGGCCGTCGGCGCGTTTTTGTTCATGCGTCCCCAACGGCGCCGCCAAAAGGAACAGCAGGCGATGCAAAAGCAGGTCTCCGTCGGTGACGAGGTCGTCACGAGCTCGGGAATCATCGGCACCGTCCGCGCGATGAACGACGAACGGGTGATGATCGAGATCGCGCCCGGCACGACGGTCGAGATCGTGCGGCGCGCGATCGGCCAACGCGTCCCCCAGACCCCTGCGTATCCCGACGGCACATCGACAGAGCCGACGCCCTCGGATTCGACGCCAACTCATGGAGCCGACTTCCAACCGCCGTTGGACAACGGGGCGAACGAAGCGGGCGAACATCCGTCCGGGTTCCCGCATCCTTCGCCGAAGCCCGACGCGGAGAACGAGCACACCCAGTCAGGTGAAGGGAAGAGCACATAGGTGGGTCGGCAGCGTCTCATCGCCAGCGTCCTGCTGACGACCATCGCGTGTTTCGGGATGCTCGGACTCGCGGTCGGGTTCGGGTGGTCGCCGCACCTCGGCCTCGACTTGGAGGGTGGGCTGTCGGTCGTCTACACACCCGCGCACAAGGTTTCGAAGTCGACGCTGCAGAACGTCGCGAACATCATGACGAGCCGCGCCGACGCGCTCGGCGTCAGCCAGCCGAACATCACGACCCAGGGCAATCAGGTCGTCATCGAACTCCCGGGCGTGAAGGATCCGAAGCGGATCCTCTCGATCATCGGGACGACCGCGCAGCTGTTCTTCCGCCCCGTCATCGCTGGGGCTCCGGCGTACACGCCGACGGCCGCGAAAAAGGGCGAGAAGCCGAAGACCGCTCCGTATGTCACACCGCCCGGGCCGACGAGCGCTTACCACTGGACTTCCGCCTACTGGAGTTCAGCGAACGGCGGCACATTCAATTGCGACGGGATCTGCGAGGACCCCGTCTACACGTCGTATCCGACCACTCCGATCACGCGCGACGACCCGAAGAAGATCGTCATCTTCAACAATCCGAGCGGCGACTACGGCGCGGCCCGCCTCGTCCTCGGTCCATCGCAGGCCGCCGGGACCATCATCAAGAGCGCCTTCGCGACCTTGCTCACGAGCGGACAGTGGGTGGTGGAGTTCAACCTGACTGGGAAGGGGACGACGTCGTTCAACAAGATCGCGGCGACCTACTACCACACCCCGGTGGCGAACGACCTCGACGGGGACATCGTCTCGGCGCCGGTCATCGAGTCGACGAGCTTCCCCGGAAGTGGACAGATCTCCGGCACATTCACCCACACGCAGGCGAGCGCGCTGGCACTCGACTTGAACTACGGCTCGCTGCCGGTGCGGATGGTCGCCCAAACCTCTCAAGCCGTCTCGCCGAGCCTCGGGAAGGCCTCTCTTCGTGCGGGGCTCCTCGCCGGTTTGATCGGGCTGTTGCTCGTGATGGGCTACACAATTTTCTATTACCGCGCCCTCGGAGTCGTCGTCGTCCTCGGACTCGTCACGACCGCCGCGTTCTTGTACGGGCTGATCTCGGTGTTGAGCGCGTCGTCGCTCGGTCTCACGCTCGATCTGTCGGGAGTCGTCGGCCTCATCGTTTCGGTCGGCATCACCGTCGACTCCTACATCGTGTACTTCGAACGATTGAAAGACGAAGTCCGCGCGGGACGCTCGATCCGCGTCTCTGTGGACAAGGGATTCCGCAGCGCGTACCGGACGATCCTTTCTGCCGACGCCGTGAGCTTCATCGGCGCCCTCGTGCTGTGGCTTTTGTCGATCGGCGCGGTGCGCGGATTCGCCTTCATGCTCGGAATCTCGACGCTGACGGACGTCGTCACCGCCTATATCTTCACACGGCCGTTCGTCATCCTGCTCGGACGTAACCGGGTCATCGCGTCCACGCGCCACCTCGGAATCGCGAAGGGCCTCGCCTCCCAGCCGGAGGCGGTATGAGCCCCGACCGCATCCGCCCGGGCGATGCCGGTCAACATGGACTTCCGCCCCCCGAGGACGCCCGGGATGAAGAGCCTGAGGTCATCGAGACCGACGAGGATGGCGGGTTCCCCGAGGTGGAGGAGGAGCAGTTCAGCGACTGGGCGCCGGTCGAGGAGACCGCCGAAGAGGCCCCGACGTTCGCCCCCGAGCCTCAACAAGCGGAAGAACGAAACGGAGAAGGCGAGGCTCCGCCCCTACGCCCGCAAAAGAGCCACGGGGTGTTTCGCCGTCTTTTCTTCGGCGAAACGCACTTTGACTTCGTCCGGCGCAAGAGATGGTGGTTCGCGTTCTCCCTCGCCATCATCGCGGCGGGCGCGATCTCACTTGGAACGAGAGGACTGAATCTCGACATCGAGTTCGTCGGCGGAACCGCGTGGACCGTGCAGACAAGGACCGTCACCGTCAACGAGGCGCGCACCGCGCTCGCGCCCGTCGGGTTGTCGGGTGCGACCATCACACGACTCGGCGCGCCGCCGAAGACCCTTGAAGTCGAAGCGAAGCTGCCGAAGGGCCAATCCGCCGCCAAGTCAACGGCCGTCGCGAACAGGGTCAGCGACATCTTGGGACGGCTGGCCCACGTCAATCCGGCCAACATCTCGGTCGAACAGGTCGGGCCGGCGTGGGGGAGTTCGATCACGAACAAAGCGGTCGAGGCGCTGATCGTTTTCTTCGTGCTCGTCAGCGCGTACATCTCCCTGTTCTTCGAGTGGCGAATGGCTCTCGCCGCGATCGTCGCCATGATCCACGACATCGCGGTCACCGTCGGCATTTACTCGCTCACGGGTTTCGACGTCACGCCGGACAGTGTCGTCGCGTTCTTGACGATCATCGGGTACTCGCTCTACGACACGATCGTCGTCTTCGACCGCGTGCGCGACAATGCCCGCCACTTGGCGAATCGCGACCGCATGAGCCTGTCCGATCTCATAAACCTGTCGATGAACCAGACGCTCGCGCGTTCGTTGAACACCTCGCTTGTCGCGATCTTGCCGATCTTGTCGGTCCTCGTCCTCGGCGCGCAGATCCTCGGCGCAACGACGCTCGAGTACTTCGGTCTCGCCCTCACCATCGGCCTCACGACCGGGGCGTACTCGTCGATCTTCATCGCCTCCCCGCTCGTAGCACTGATGAAAGAGCGCGAGCCCCGCTACCGTCAGCTCTCGGACCGTCTTCGCGGTCGCGGCATCGAAAAGGTGCTCTTGAGCCCAGTCGACGTCGCGGGGGGCGCGCTCGCCTCGGACGCGTACGCGCCGACGCGCCAGGCCGCCGCGCAGCGCGCCGTTGAGGGTCGCGGGCGGACCGGTCCGATCCGTCCCGGCGCCGCGACCGCCCTCGCAGAGTCGCCGACAGAACAGCAGGCGGCGACCTCGCGGATCGCGCCCGACCACCAGACCTCAGCGCGCGCCCGCCACGCGTCGCCGTCGACGGGGGGGCCGGCGCTGATCGACGCCCATGAGGCGCGCGCGCACCCAGACAAACTGCGCAAAGCCCTCGCAAGAAAGGGCGCCGACCAACTCTTCGACGAGTTCTTGGCGGCCGACGAGGAGTGGCGCGAGGCGAGCCGCAGGGTCGACGCCCTGCGCTCTGTGACACGGCCGAAGGGACGCCCTGACGAGGCCGAGCGGGTGCTGCTGGCGAAGGCGAAGGACGACCTGCGCCAAGCAGAAGCTTTCTTGCTCGAGATCGCGGACCGCCGCGACGGCCTCCTTGCCCGCATCCCGAACCCGCCCGACCCCTCGGCGCCTGACGGGACGACCGACAAGGACGCCGTCGAAGTCCGTCGATACGGCGAGGCGCCGTCGTTCGATTTCCCTGTCCGAGAGCACCTCGAGCTCGGCGCGTTCGCGATGGAAAAGGCAGCCGAGCTTTCCGGATCGCGCTTTTCCTATCGCATCGGCGACGCGGCGCTCGTCGAGCTGGCGCTGTACCGCTTCGCGATCGACCGCGTCGTCGATCGGGGCTTCGTGCCAGTGTTGCCGCCGGTCCTCGTGCGCGAAGAGGCGATGTTCGCGACCGGGTTCTTGCCAACAGAAGAATCGAACCTTTACCGAGTGGAGCCGGACGGGCTCTACCTCACGGGCACCTCGGAGGTCGCGCTCGCCGGCCTGCACGCGGACGAGATCCTCGACGAGCAATCTCTCCCGCTTCGCTACGCCGGCTACTCGACGTGTTTTCGGCGCGAATCCGGTGCCGCGGGCCGGGACACCCGGGGGATCTTCCGCGTCCACCAGTTCGACAAGGTCGAGATGTACGTCTTCTGCGCCCCCGAGGCGTCCTCCGACGAGCACGAGTCGCTGCTCGCGATCGAAGAGGAGATCGTGCGCGCCCTCGGTATCGCCTATCGCGTCGTCAACATCGCGGCAGGCGATCTCGGCCCTTCGGCGTCGAAGAAGTACGACATCGAGGCGTGGATGCCGTACCAAGGCCGATATCGCGAGATCACTTCGTGTTCGAACACGACCGACTATCAGGCTCGACGGCTGAACACCCGGATCCGAAAAGACGACGAACGACGGATCGTCCATACCCTCAACGGCACCGCGATGACCGCCCGTTGTCTGATCGCGGTGATGGAGACGTTCCAGGAACGAGACGGATCAGTCGCCGTTCCCCCCGCCCTGATCCCCTTCGGCGCACCCGAACGGATCGAGGCGACCCCGAGTCTCTAGTGGCGCGTCCGGGGGAGCGCGAAGAGCGGCCCCGGTCCCTTCCCGAGGCTGCGATGGCTCGAGGCGACGAGACCTTCGCGCACGAACGACTTCGCCTCTGAGATCGCCTCCAAGACTCCGCGGCCGAGAGCCAGGTTGGCCGCGATCGCGGCAGAGAGCGTGCACCCGGTGCCGTGGACGTTCGCCGTGTCGACCCAGGGTGCGCGCAGCCACGCCACCTCATCGTCGTCTAGGGCGACGGCGTCGGCGGCGTCGGAGTCCTTGCGGTGGCCGCCTTTTATGACGACCGCTCGGGCACCGAGTGCCCGCAGCTCTTTCGCCGCTCGTTCCATTTCTATTTCGTCCCGCACGTCGTGTCCGACGAGCACCTCCGCCTCGTCGAGGTTCGGCGTGACAACCGTCGCCTGCGCCAGAAGCTCGAGGTAGGCGGCGCGGGCATCGCCTTCGACGAGGGATGCACCCGAGGCCGCGACCATCACTGGGTCGACGACGAGGTTCGGGAGCTCGCCTCTCGCGGCTCGCCGGGCGACGACGCGCACGACTTCGGCGCTTGCCAGCATCCCTGTCTTCACCGCCGCCACCGGCAGGTCGTCCAAGACCGCGGCGAGCTGCGCGTCGACGAAGGACGGGCTCATCTCTTGTATGCCCCGCACCGCCAGCGTGTTCTGCGCCGTCACCGCGGAGACGACCAGCGCGCCGAAGACCCCGTAGGCGGAGAAGGCCCGCAAGTCGGCCGCGATCCCTGCCCCACCTCCCGAGTCGGTGCCGGCGATCGTCAGCGCGACGGGGGGCGCAGTTGAGGGCAAGCTCATCATTCGTCCTCCACGCGACCGAATCGCGCGACGCCTTCTGGCGCCGACGACGGCGTCGCGTGGTAGCGGCGGGGGATGCGTCCCGCACGCCTCGCCGCGTAACCGGCTTCCACAGAAAGAGAGATTGCCCGCGCCATCGCCTCGGGGTCGTGGGCGCGGGTGATCGCCGACGCGACGAGGACCGCGTCACAGCCGAGCTCCATCGCCAACGCGGCGTCGGAGGCGGTGCCGATGCCGGCGTCCAAGACGACAGGAACCGACGCGGCTTCGGCGATCATCGCGATCGCGTGCGGGTTGCGGATCCCTAGCCCGGACCCGATCGGCGAGCCGAGCGGCATCACAGCGTGGCACCCCACGTCCTCCAGGCGTCGGGCCAGGATCGGGTCATCCGAGCAGTAGGGGAGGACGACGAACCCCTCGCCGACGAGCTCTTCCGCGGCCGAGATGAGTTCGACGCCGTCGGGCAGCAACGACATTTCGTCGCCGATCACTTCGAGCTTCACCCAGTTCGTCTCGAGCGCCTCGCGGGCGAGTCGCGCCGTGATCACGGCGTCGCGTGCCGTGTAGCACCCCGCGGTGTTCGGGAGCACCCGCACGCCGGTGGAACGCACAACGTCGAGCACAGAGCCCTTCTGCTGCGCGTCGACGCGTCGCAGCGCGACCGTGACGAGCGCGGTCCCCGACGCGACGATCGCCCGCTCCAGCACGTCGAGGTTCGGGGCACCGCCGGTGCCGAAGATCAGCCGCGACCCGAGGACTTCGCCGGCGACGACGAATTTGTCCTTGTCGTCTAGTTCACCTTCGATCACCCGCGCGCTGTGGTGGGCCATCGTCAACCCCCGGGTTGAGCCGAGACGATCTCGACACGGTCCCCGTCGGCGATCTCTCGCTCGTCCCACTCGGCGCGCGGCACTACATCGCCGTTCACCGCCGCCGCGCATCCCGAAGGCGAGGAAGTCCACTGCGCGACGAGCTCGGCGAGCGTTGCCGGGCGCGTGAAGCTGCGTTCGACGTCGTTCACGTGCACGGTAAAGCGTCCCACTCCGTTGTGCGTCACAGCGCCACCGGCTCCTTCAGTCGTCCCGGCGCGAACGGCGCGCACCACTGCGGCAGTTCGCCCCGTTCTGCATACTCGGCGACCGCCCGCGAGGTGACGTCGGCGAGGAGGATTCCGTTGCGGAAGTGTCCCAACGCCAAGATCAGCCCGTCGACCGCGGCGGGCCCGATCACCGGCAAGTGATCTCTCGTCGCCGGTCTGAGGCCGGCGCTGAACTCGGCGAGTTCGAGCTCTTCGAGCCCTGGGAGCACGCGCAGCGAGTCGCGAAGGATCTGGTGCATCGCGCCCGCTTCGACAGAGAGGTCCTCTCCTTTTTCTTCTTGCGTCGCGCCGGCGACGACTCCACCGTCGTCTCGGGAGACCACGTAGACGCTCGATCCGTTGACGAGCGCGCGCACGGTGGAGTCGGTGAAACGGGCACCGTCACGCGTCCTCAAACGGAGGATCTGACCCTTAACCGGTCGGATCTCGGGAACGACGCCCACTGGCAGACCTCCGATACGGCCCGCGGCATGGCCCGCGGCGAGCACGACGAGGGTCGCGGTATTGACCTCTCCGTCGCTCACGACCCCGCGCACCGTCCCGCCTTCCAACTCGATGCGGTCGACGCTTCGGCTGATCCGAGTCACGCCGGTCGCGGCGACGACGTCTTTTAGCGCCCGCACCAACAGCCGATTGTCGACTTGATGCTCAGAAGGAGCCCAGATGCCGCCACGCACGCCTGGTGAGAGCAGCGGCTCGATTGCGCGCAGCTGCGTCGGCGCGCACCACGTCGCTTCGAGTCCGAGCGAGCGCTTGAACTCGCAGATCTCTTCGAGCGCGGCGCGGTCGGAAGAGTCGAACGCAACCTGAATCGTCCCGCAGGAGCGAAAACCGGTCGGATCTCCGCTCTTTTCCTCGAGCTCGTTGGCGAACGAGGGCCACCCACTCGCGGCGCGGATGTTCAGTTCGACGAGCGTCGTGTCGTGCCAGGTCGCCTCGGAGACCGGCGCGAGCATGCCGGCGCCGATCGCGGACGCACCGTGACCTGGCGTCGGGTCGAACACCGCGACGCGGCGGCCCTGCTCGCGAAGGCGCCACGCGCAAGAAAGGCCAATCACGCCCGAGCCGACGACGACAACGTCGTAGCTCTGCACGTGGTCGAGTCTACGGAGACGCCGCCGAGTCACCGAAAGCGCGGAAGACCTCGTTGGTACCGTGGCCAGCAGAAAGAGGGGTGCGGTGTCTGACGAGCGCATCGGCGAGATCTCCGAAGAGCTCGCCACGATCTGCGAGCGCCTCGACGAGATCGTCTTCGAGGCACTCCGCTCTGCCGTCGCCAACGGCGAGACCGCCCGCCCGGAGATCGAGCGCCGCGCGGTACGCGCCCGTAACGCGATCGAGCGGGCGCGCCGGATCCTCGGAGAGGCTGAATTGCAAAAGGGCCCCGATGACCAGCCATGATGGTGCGATGGACCAGCGCGAACACGACGAGCGGCCCTGGGGTAGTTACACGGTCTTGCAGGACGCCCCCGGCCACAAGGTGAAGACGATCACCGTCTCACCGGGCAAGCGCCTCAGCTACCAGCGCCACCAGCACCGCGCCGAGCACTGGTTCGTCGTCCGGGGTGAAGGGCTCGTGACCTTGGACGGAAAAGAGATCGTCGTCGAGGCGGGGAGCACGATCGACATCCCGATGGAGTCGGCGCACCGAATGGAGAACACCGGGTCCTCCGAGCTCGTCTTCATCGAAGTGCAGCACGGCCGCTCCTTCGCCGAAGACGACATCGTGCGACTGGAAGACGACTTCGGCCGGGCGGGCTGAGCGCCTATACGCCGACCTGGCCCTCGACGCTCGGGGGAGCGAGCTCGTTCAGGCGGTCGATCAGCTGGCGGAGGCGGCCGTGGTGGGTGAGGTTGAACTCGAGGGCGACGCGCTCCAGTTCCAAGTGGTCGTGCGACGACCGCTCGGCGGCGAGCGGCTCGGTGCGCCAGATCCCCCTCTCCGAGCAGATGTCGCTGAAGGTGCGCGAGAGCTCTTTCAATTCCTCGTCCGACGGCGCGTGACGGAGCCTCATCACCATCGACTTCCCGACGAATCGGCGCGAGTGGTAGTTGCGATGGAAGTCGAGGATCTCGCGCACCGCGGTGTCCGGGTCGTCGGTGATCCGGTATAACGCGGCTTCGATCGCGTCGGCGAACCCGCGCGCGTACACCTGCGCGTTGACGAAGTCCTCCCAGCCGCTCCAGTAGAGCTCGTTCTCAGTCTCGACCAACACGATCGGCGCTGGCTCGGCCTTCCCCGTCTGCAACAAGGTCAGCAACTCGAAGCATTCGTCGAGCGTTCCGAAGCCGCCCGGCAGCAGTAGGAACCCTGAGGACTCCTTGACCAGCATCAACTTGCGGGTGAAGAAGTACTTCATCTCGACGAGGTTGCGGCTCTCGGCGATCCACTGGTTCGGCTCGGCCTCGTTTGGGAGCCGAATGTTCACCCCGATCGCCATCTCCGCGCCAGCGCCCTCGTTGCCCGCGGCCATGATCCCCGGCCCTGCGCCAGTGACAACCATCCATCCCGCCTTGGCGAGACGGCGCGCGAGGTCACGGGCGAGCGCGTAGTGCGCGTCGGACGGCGCGGTGCGCGCCGAGCCGAAGATCGTCACCTTTCTCACCTCGCGGTAGGGGGCGAACATGTCGAACGCCTCGGTCATCTCCGCGAGTGCGGCGCGGGCGATCTTCAGGTCGAGCCGGCCCGCACGCCCGTGGGCGAGGTCGAGCGTCGAGTAGACGACCCCGCGAATGAGATCTCGGTCGCGGGCAACGTCGGCGTCGTCGAGGAAGCCCTCGACGAGCTCGACGAGGGGACCGTCCGCCGGTCGGTCGAGGTCCTCGAGCTTCACGCCGCGACCTTCGGTCGGCCGAACACGGTGGTGTGCTGTTCGATGCGCCGGCCGAGGGGCTCCACGAGATCGGTGAAATCCACCGCGGTCACCATCTGGCCGTGCGCCGCACCCGCGGCTCTCGAGATGTTCTCGTCCATCAGCGTGCCCCCGAGGTCATTGCATCCGACGAAAAGCAGCTGAGGAAGACCCTCGGCGCCGCTTTTCACCCAGCTCGCCTGGATGTCGATCTGACCCGCGTAGACGATGCGGCCAACGGCGTGGATCAGGACGACCACGCGAAACGTCGGCCCGCGCCGCGCCTTTCCCCGCAGCGTGACGACGCCACCGAAGCGCGCGACTCGCCGCGTCGATGCGGCGCCTCTCAATTCGTCGAGCGAAGCCGATAACAGCTCCGCGTCGCTGATCACGATGATCCGACCGTGCTCAGTTGGCTCGCCGCGTCTTTATCCGCGAGCCAGATCAACCTCGCGGCACGCACCCGCGAGATCGGCAGATCCGCTCCTTGTTCGACTTCGCGCAACACTGGGGCCTTGTCGTCTCCGATCGCCGTGATGACGACGACCGATGCCATTGAAATCGCCGAGTAGGTGAGCGACATTCGCGGAAACTTGTTGCGTCCGCTCGGGTCCGCGTTCTCGATGACGAGGACGTCGGAACCGCCCTCGGGTCCCTCTGCGCCCGGGAATAGCGACGCCGTGTGCCCGTCGGGCCCCACGCCGAGCTGCAAAACGTCGAATCCTCCCGCCTCGCGTACTCGCTCCGCGTAGCGCTCCGGACCCTCCACGCACGACATCGCGAAGAACCCCGCAAGCTCTGCGGTGCGTGAGCCGAGAGCGTCGCGGATCGCCTTCGCGTTCGCGTCGGGGGATTCGGGATCGACGCAGCGTTCGTCGACGAAATAGCACGCGACGCGCCACCAGTCGAGGTCTTGTTTCGCGAGCCGCGCGAAACACTGCACCCCCGATGACCCACCCGAACATCCGAGTCGAAACAACGAACCGGTCTCGGAGGCATTGAGTTCGGACGAGACGAGCTCCGCGAAGCTCGTCGGGACGTCGTCGACGACCCGTAGCTCGCCGAAAATCATGTTTGTTCGGTTGAGCCAGTCAGCTGTTGCGCCACTTGCGCCCCCACGCCTCGATGAGCTGGTCGGCCTCTTCTGGACCCCAGGATCCGGAGCGGTACGGGGCGAGCGGCGCGGCGTCTTCCGCGAACACGCGTTGGTATGGGGCGACGATCTCCCAGGCGCGGTGGACCTCGTCGTCCCGGATGAAAAGCGTCGGATCGCCGACCATCGCGTCGAGCAGCAGCCGGTCGTACGCGTCGACGCTCTCGTCGGGAAACGCCTGGGAGTACAAGAAGGTCATCGCGACGTTGCGGACGCGAAACGTCGGACCCGGCACTTTGGCGCCGAAACACAAAGTGATGCCGTCATCGGGCTGGATGCGCAGCGTGAGCGCGTCCGGACGGAGGTCGCGCGCGAGCTTGCCGAGGAACGGCAGGTGTGGCGGGCGCTGGAAGACCAGCACGACCTCGGTCTTGCGGTCGTGGAGTCGCTTTCCGGTTCGGACAAAGATCGGGACGCCTGCCCAACGCCAGTTGTCGACGTCGAGTCGCATCGCGACGAAGGTTTCCGTCTCGGACTTCGGGTCGACGCCTGGCTCCTCGCGATACGCGACGACGCGGTCTGACCCGATGAACCCGGCGCCGTACTGTCCTCGCACGACCTGATCGAGGGCCTCTTTCTCGTCGACGACGACGACAGAGCGCAGCAGCTTCACCTTCTCGTCGCGGATCAAATTTCCCTCTACCGCACTCGGTGGCTCCATGAGGGTGAGGGAGAGGACCTGCATGACGTGGTTCTGCACGATGTCGCGCAACGCCCCGGCGCGCTCGTAGAACTCTCCGCGGCCCTCGATGCCGATGCTTTCTGCGACGAGCACTTCGACGTGGTCGACGTAGCGACGGTTCCAGATCGGCTCGAAGATCGAATTGGCGAAGCGCAACGCCAAGATGTTCTGGACGGTCTCCTTGCCCATGTAATGGTCGATGCGGAAGATCTGTTCTTCTTTGAAGTGCTCGTGGACGTCATCCGAGAGTTGCTTCGCGCTTTCCGTGTCCACGCCGAAGGGCTTTTCAATCACCAAGCGGCAAAACTCGCCACCTCGACCAGGTTCGTTGAGTCCGGCTTCACCAAGGTCGCGGACAACGACCGCAAACTGATCCGGAGGAATCGCGAGGTAAAAGACTCGATTGCCGAGTGTCCCCATCGTGTCGTCGAGCAGCGCGAGCTTCTCCACGAGCGGCGAGTACATCGACGGGTCGTGGCTGTCGATCGCCAGATAGGAAAACCGCGCGACGCGCTTTTCCCACTCTTCGGATCCCTCGAGCGGAGCTGCCTCGATGCAGACCTGTCGGAATTCGTCATCGGACATTGGAGAGCGCGCCACGCCGACGACCACAAAATCGTCCGGCAGTGATCCTCGTGCCGCGAGTCGGGCGAGTGAGGGCAGGATCTTCCGGCGCGCGAGGTCGCCGGTCGCCCCAAAGATGACGAATGCCTGCGACGCGGGACGACGAGTTGGCTCGGCGCCAACGTCGTCCTCTCCCGATTCGACGACGACGTTGCTGGAAACCTCCCAGTCGCTGCTCATGGTGAACCCTGGCGTCTGTTCAATTCGACGAGCGCAAGGCGACGGCTTTTTGCGCCAGTCGCTCCTGCAGCTCGTCGAATGACTTCGCGAACGCGGCGACGCCTTCAGCTTCCAACTGTGCGGTGACGTCATCGAGGTCGACGCCGACTTCGGCGAGGTCAGAAAGCGTCTCACGGGCGCCTCGCGGATCCGCGTCGACGGTTCGCGCGAGGGTGCCGTGATCCAAGAACGCTTCTACCGTTTGATCGGGCATCGTGTTCACCGTGTCCGGCCCGATCAACCCGTCGACGTAGAGGAGGTCTGGATAGCTCGGGTTCTTCGTCGAAGTCGACGCCCACAGCGGGCGCTGCACGCGGGCGCCTTGTGCGTTGAGGGCCCGCCATCGCTGTGAGGAGAATCGCTCCTTGAAGATCGAGTAGGCGACGCGAGCTTGGGCGAGCGCCGCAGTGCCACGCAGATCGAGCGCCCGCTTCGCTCGCGGAGAACCTGGAGACTCGTTCGCGAT
The DNA here is from genome assembly GCA_963725215.1 of uncultured Acidimicrobiaceae bacterium. Classification (GTDB taxonomy): domain Bacteria; phylum Actinomycetota; class Acidimicrobiia; order Acidimicrobiales; family Bog-793; genus CAVRXQ01. The sequence goes on from CAVRXQ010000002.1 coordinate 39,590, forward strand.
CGCTTCGAGACGGCGGTCGATCTCGGTATCGACGCGGCTGACGAAGAACGACGCGACCGACGCTACGTCGCCGAGGTCGCCACCGTCGGCGCTCAGCTTCTCGAGCCCGGACTGATACGCCTCGATCACCGCCTCGTAGCGCTCGAGGGAAAAGACCAGCGTGACGTTGATCTTGCGTCCCGAACCGATCGCCGCCTCGATCGCCGGCAGACCCTCTTTGGTGGCCGGGATCTTCACGAACAGGTTCTTTCGACCGATCCGGTCGTGCAACGAGCGCGCGGCGGCGGTCGTGCCGTCGGTGTCGTGCGCGAGATTCGGCGCGACCTCGACTGAGACGAATCCGTCACCGCCCTTCGACGAGTCGTACAGCGGCCGCAAGATGTCGAGCGCGCCTGTCACGTCGGCGAGTACGAGCTCCCAATAGGCATCCTCGATCGGGACATCGGCGCGCACGAGCTCCCTGAACTGCGCGTCGTAATCCGTGCCACCTTCGATCGCCTTCGTCATGATCGTCGGATTCGAGGTCACCCCGCGGATGCCGACACCGATCAGGCGCTCGAGGCCACCTTGGCGGACGTAACTGCGCTTCAAGTCGTCGATCCACGGACTCTGACCGTGCTCAGTAAATAGATCGGAGAGTTTCGTCATCGCACAAACCTCCGTCAGTCAGCGCCGGGGGCAAAGCCGGTCAGACGCGTTCGAGACTACGGCACGGCCCGCCTTTCGCAAACCGAGCCTGCTCGGCGTTTTCAGCCTTCTGATGGCAGAAGAAACGGTGCGTTCTTGGGTCGGTCGAATAGTGTGCGAGCGGTCGAAGCACGGCGTCAGCCCGCTTCGGTGCCGCGGAGGTTCGCATGGCGGGGATCAAAGACAGGATCAGCGCTGCGGTCACGACCGCCATCGCCGACCGCTTGACCGCCCTTTTTCGACGCTACGTCCTCGACGAGGCGCTTAAGCCGTTGCGCCATCTCGGCCGGCGCCTCGCCTTCGGCGTCCTCGGCGCGATTCTCATCGCGATCGGTGCGATCGCCGCCCTAGTCGGAGTGTTGCGCGTCCTGCAGTCTGAGACAGGCTCGGCCTTCGCGGGGAGATGGTCGTTCGCGCCATACCTCCTCACCGCGGCGACGGCACTCGTCTTCCTCGGCGGCTTCGTCGCGTTCGGGTTCCGCGGGACATTCGGCGCGAGGGGTGGCCGGGCGCGTCGTCGTTCATAGGCTGCGCGGCCCGTCGCCGTGGCATCCCAAGGTCGAGGCGGCGGTGACTCGCCGTTCACCGAAGGCGAGCGCGTGCTCCTCATCGATCGGCGAGGTCGCCGTTACCTCGTCCGGCTGAAGGCCCACGGCACCTTCCAGACCCACGCAGGCGTCGTCGATCACGACGACGTGATCGGGCTTCCCGAAGGATCAGAGATCCCCGCCCAGCGCCGCCAGGGGAGCGACGGCGCGTCGCGACGATTCCTCGCTTTCCGCCCGACGCTCGCGGATGTCATCTTGAAGATGCCGAGGGGCGCCCAGGTGATCTACCCGAAGGATCTCGGAGCAATCGTCGTCGCCGCCGACTTGTACGCCGGGGCACGCGTGCTCGAAGCGGGTGTCGGCTCCGGAGCGCTCTCCATGGCTGCGCTTCGCGCCGGGTGCACCGTCACGGGATACGAGATCCGCGACGACTTTGCGCAACGCGCCCTCGCCAACGTGCGTGAGCTGTACGGCAACAACGCTCCCTTTGTCGTCGAACCACGTGACATTTACGAAGGCATCGGCGAGACCGGCTACGACCGTATCCTGCTCGATCTCCCCGAGCCGTGGAGAGTCGTCGACCACGCCGCTCTGGCGCTCGTTCCCGGCGGAATCCTCCTCGCTTACCTCCCGACGATCAACCAGACCTCCGCATTGAGGAATCGCCTCGCCCAGTCGTCGTTCGCGTGCGCCGAGACTTTCGAGGTGTTACAGCGAAGCTGGCACATTGACGGTCGTTCGGTACGCCCTGACCACCGGATGGTGGCGCACACCGGCTTCATCACGACCGCGCGCCGCGTCGTCGCTGCTGAAGGTGGGACCTGGCACAGCGAAGTCGAGGTCGGAGAGGTTGGACCCGAGGACGAGTAGCGGCGCCGCGCTAGCGCCGCAGGTTGATCAGGCTTGCTCGATGAAGATGCACTCGCCAGGGCACTCTTCGGCGGCTTCTGTCACCGCGTCATCCAGCCCGTCCGGCACGAGGACCATTCCCTGGGCGCCGCCCGGGTCGTCCATCACCGCGTCGCCGTCCTTCACGTACGCGAGGCCGTCGTCTCGCAGCGTGAAGACCGCTGGGCAGATTTCTTCGCACAGGCCGTCGCCAGTGCAGAGATCCTGATCGATCCAGACCTTCATCGCGCGTCGGCGCCCTTTCTCCAGGTGATCGGACGGAACAAGCGTACCGAGGAGGCCTCGACCCCCGAGTCGGCGAACCCGATTCGAGCAGCTCAAGGCTACCCGCGCCGGGGCTGTGAATAGCTGCAATTCGCCCGCGTGATCGCGCCGGGACCTACGGCGCCTCGGTGTAGGGTCCGACGCGAAGCGACAGTGCTGCCAGGAGGTTGCGCGATGGAAGAGCCGACCCGAGACGAACTGCGGGCGCGTGCCATCGCGGCGGAGGAAGAAGTGGCCGAGCTCCGCCATCGTCTGCACGAGGCACCGCAACGCGTCCGCGTGCTCGAAGAACGACTCTTGGAAGTGAAAGGTCAGCTCGCGCAGGCGCTGTCCCACAACGAGAAGCTCACGTACACCCTGCAGCAGGCGAAAGAGAACATCGCCGCGTTAAGGGAGGAAGTCGACAAGCTCACCCAAGCGCCAAACGCATACGGCACGTTCTTGGCGCTGAACGACGATGGAACGGTCGACGTCTTCGCGAGCGGACGCAAGATGCGCGTCGCGCTGCACCCGGCGATCGACCCGGACACGCTGCAACGCGGCAACGAAGTCGTGCTCAATGAGTCGCTGAACGTCGTACTGGCGCGCAGCTACGAGCGCTCGGGCGACGTCGTGGCGATCCAAGAAATCCTGGAGGACGGAAAGCGCGCCCTGATCGTCGGGCGGGCGGACGAAGAACGCGTCGCCGAAATCTCCGATGCCTTGATGGAAACGCGACTTCGCGCCGGCGACCACGTGCTGATGGATCCGCGCACGCTGCTTCTGCTCGAGAAGCTGCCCCGTCCCGAGATCGAAGAAGTCGTCCTGGAAGAGGTCCCCGACATCACCTACGACGACATCGGTGGACTCGACGAGCAGATCGAAGCACTGACGGACGCAGTCGAACTCCCGTACCTACACCGGGAACTCTTCGCCGAGCACAAGCTGCCGGCGCCGAAAGGCATCTTGTTGTACGGGCCTCCCGGGTGCGGTAAGACCCTCATCGCGAAGGCCGTCGCGAACTCGCTTGCGAAGAAAGTCGGTGAGCTGAAAGGCAACGCCAACGTCCGCAGCTACTTCTTGAACATCAAAGGCCCCGAACTTCTCAACAAGTACGTCGGCGAGACCGAACGCCAGATCCGTCTCGTCTTCCAGCGCGCGCGCGAAAAAGCCGAAGAAGGCGTTCCGGTCATCGTCTTTTTCGACGAGATGGACTCGCTGTTCCGTACGAGAGGCTCCGGGATCAGCTCGGACATGGAGTCGACGATCGTCCCTCAGTTGCTCGCCGAGATCGACGGCGTCGAAGCGCTGCGCGACGTGATCGTCATCGGCGCATCGAACCGGGAAGACCTCATCGACCCGGCGATCCTTCGACCCGGCCGTCTCGACGTGAAGATCAAGATCGAACGGCCAAACGAGTTCGCCGCGCAGCAGATCTTCTCGCGCTACCTCACGACAGACTTGCCCCTAAGCGCCGACGACGTGAAGGACTACGGCGGGGGAGAGGCCGAGAAAGCCGTCCAGGCGATGATCGAAAAGACGGTGTATGAGATGTACCGCGCTGATGACGAGAACCGCTTCTTGGAGGTCACCTACCAAAACGGCGACAAAGAGGTCCTTTTCTTCAAGGACTTCGCCTCCGGGGCGATGATCGAGAACATCGTCCGGCGAGCGAAGAAACTCGCGATCAAGCGTGCGATCGCGGGCGACCCGCCGGGCATCCGCATGTCCGACCTCCTCGACTCCATCAAGCAGGAATACAAGGAGAACGAGGACCTTCCGAACACGACCAACCCCGACGACTGGGCGAAGATCTCCGGAAAGAAGGGCGAGCGGATCGTCTATGTCCGCACGATCGTCGACCGAGGAGACGAGCGAGGCGGGCGGGCGATCGAGCGGGTCGGGACCGGCCAGTACCTGTAACCAGTCGCTCCTCGCGTATGACGGAGCCCCTGGAGATCCCTCCACTAGGGTCACCTTCAGTGGCGATCCCGAAGGTCTGCGGCATCGAGACCGAGTACGGAATCCAGGTGACAGGGGGCGCGGACACCAATCCGACGTCCGCCTCCTCGTTGCTGATCAACGCGTACGTCGCGGACTTAAACGGCCGCGTCGGATGGGACTTCGAAGACGAGTCGCCCGGTCGCGACGCGCGCGGTTTTCTTCGCGAAGGGGCAGCAGCACCTGAGGTCGAGACGAACCTCGTGAACACTGTGCTCACGAACGGCGCGCGCTACTACGTCGACCACGCGCACCCGGAGTACTCGACACCGGAGTGTTCGACCGTGTTCGAACTCGTTACCCACGACCGTGCCGGAGAGCTCGTGCTGACGCGGTCGATGGCTGCGGCGCGCCGACTGATGTCATCGGGAGAAGAGGTCGTCGTCTACAAGAACAACTCCGACGGCAAGGGCAATTCGTACGGGTGTCACGAGAACTACCTGCTCGACCGTCAGGTGCCCTTCGCTCGCATCGCTCGGCAACTGAGCGCGCATTTGGTCACTCGCCAGGTGTATACGGGCTCGGGAAAGGTCGGCTGCGAAGAAGAAGGGCGTCAGCGTCCCGAGTTCGAGATCGGCCAGCGCGCCGATTTCTTCGAGGAAGAAGTCGGCTTAGAGACGACCTTGAAGCGACCGATCATCAATACGAGAGACGAACCCCACGCCGACGCGCAAAAGTATCGGCGTCTGCACGTCATCACGGGGGACGCGAATCTCGCCGAGGTGGCGACGTTCCTCAAAGTCGGGGTGACGGCGATCGTCCTCACCTTGATCGAAGACGACTGGTTCCAGACCGAAGAAGTCGTGCTCGCGAATCCTGTTCGCTCGATGCACTCGGTCTCGCATGACGTGGGACTGCGCGAACCGCTCGAGCTCGCCTCGGGCGAGACGGCGAGCGCAATCGAGATCCAGTGGCAGTTCCTCGACCTCGCTCGCAAGTACAACGAGGCGAACGGGCTAGAAACCTTGGGCGGCGAAGCCGTGGCAACAGCGGTGTTGGACAGGTGGGAGGGCGTGCTGACGGCTCTCGAGACGAACCCGTCGATGCTCTCGAAGACGCTCGACTGGGCGGCGAAGCTCGAGCTCATCGAGGCCTACCGCGCCCGCCACGACGTCGGCTTGGACGACCACCGCATCCAGGTCCTCGACCTGCAGTACCACGACATGCGACCCGAGCGCTCCCTTTTCCGGCGTCTCGGCATGGAGACGATCGTCGATCCTTCGGCCGTCGAGTCCGCGGTCACGGATCCGCCGAGGTCCACGCGCGCCTACTTCCGGGGTGAGAGCTTGAAGCGCTACGCGGATCAGATCGCCGCGGCAAACTGGGACTCGGTTGTGTTCGATCTGGGGGAGGATCCTTTGCGTCGTGTGCCGATGATGGAGCCGTTGCGTGGCACAGCGGCGCACGTCGCTACGCTTTTTGAAAGAACTGAAAGCGCCGCCGACTTGCTAGAACAACTCGGCGCGTAGGGAGGAAGTCGATGGCAGAACGGGAGCTCAAACGGCGACCTGCACCACAACGCCAAAACGAGCAAACCGAGGAGGGGGAGGCCCCGCAGGTCTCCGAAAAAGGCGAAAAGCTGAAGGCGGAGATCGACGACATCCTCGATGAGATCGACGAAGTCCTCGAAGACAACGCTGAGGAGTTCGTTCGCAACTACGTCCAAAAAGGCGGCGAGTAGCTAGCTTCACTGCACTAGCCGCTAGCGTTCGGCTCGTGCCGCTGTATTTATTTCCGCCGACAGAAGATCCCGGTCCGAGTTTCGTTGAGCTGTTGCGACGCGCTCGGCCCGACATCTCCTTGCCCGACCGGTCGCAACTGCCGTTCGACGCGCGCCTCGCCACGACGATCTGCGCGCTGAAGTTCTCCAGCGGCGTCGTCGTTGCCGGCGACCGACGCGCGACGGAAGGGATCTCGATCGCCCATCGGGCGATCGAAAAGGTCTTCCCGGCAGACCGCTATTCCGCCGTCGCGATCGCCGGCGTCGCCGGCCCCGCGATCGAGATGGTTCGGCTCTTCCAGACCCAGCTCGAGCACTACGAAAAGGTCGAGGGCGAGGTGCTGACCTTGGAAGGCAAGGCGAACCAGCTCGCCCAGCTCGTCCGGGAGAACCTACCGATGGCGATGCAGGGACTCGGCGTGTTGCCACTTTTCGCAGGGTGGGACGCCCGTCGCGGGACTGGCCGGATCTTCACCTACGACATGACGGGCGGCCGTTACGAAGAGACCGAATTCCACGCGGTCGGTTCAGGCGGGCGCGACGCGAAGAACACGATCAAGCTCGGGTTCCGAGACGACCTAGTTCGTGACGAGGCGGTTGAGCTCGCCGTCGACGCGTTGTACCAAGCAGCAGACGAAGACGCGGCCACCGGCGGACCGGATCCTGTGCGCGGCATTTATCCGATCATTGCGACCGTCGACGAGACAGGCTTCACGAAACTCGCGGACTCTGAAGTCGCGGAACGCTTCTCGAGTTTGCTCTCAAGACGTGGCGAGAACGGCGCGGGGGGTTCGCGCTCATGACGATGCCCTTCTACGTCGCGCCCGAGCAGGTGATGAAAGATCGTGCCGAGTACGCGCAAAAAGGCATCGCTAGGGGAAGAGCACTCGTCGCGGTCACTTACAACGACGGCGTGCTCATCGTCGCGGAGAACCCCTCGCACACTCTCCACAAGGTGAGCGAGATCTACGACCGGGTCGCGTTCGCGGGTGTCGGTAAGTACAACGAATTCGACCAACTGCGCGTGGCGGGAATCCGCCATGCGGACACCAAGGGATTCGCGTACTCGCGCGACGACGTCGACGCCCGATCTCTCGCGAACTTGTACGCGCAATACCTCGGACAGGTCTTCACCCACGAGCTGAAACCGCTCGAAGTCGAGATTCTCGTCGCCGAGCTCGGTCTCGACGGCGAGCACCGCCTGTACCACATCGCGTACGACGGAACGGTCGTCGACCAAGAGAAATGGACCGTGCTCGGCGGGGACGCCGAAGTCATCGCGTCGCGTCTCGAGCAGGCGTTCCGGGAGGACTGGTCGCTCAAGGAGGCACTCAAAACATCGGTCTCGTGTCTTGGGGGGCCGGAGAGAACGCTCTCGGCGGACGATCTCGAAGTCGGCGTGCTCGCCCGGTCAACCGGCCGACGGGCGTTCCGCCGGATCAACGGTCAAGAACTCAGCGACCTGCTCGCCGCCTGAGCCGCCACCTGCCGAGCCCAGTGCGTGGGCGAGGTGCAGGCTTCGCGTCGTCGGCATCGTCGAAAACCGCCTCCACGGCGTTTCCGAGGAGCACCTCGCGCGCCAGTTCCAGCTGGCTCTCTGGGACGAGGATCTCGACCTCGGACGGGAAGGGGTACGGGCCGTCGCCCGGTCCGCTCATCACCGCGTCGACACCTTCGGTACGCAGCCGCCCGACGACGAGGTGACCCTGCACCGTGCCGACCACCGTCGTCAGGTGCTGCATCGCTTCGTGCCCTCCCACCGCGAAAAGGGTACCGAGAGTTGCCCGGGCGGACCTGCGGGTAGGTTGAGCGCAGATGGAACGCCGAATCGTCGGGCTCGAGAACGAGTACGGCGTGACGTGCACCCTTCGTGGCCAGCGCCGACTGAGTCCCGACGAGGTTGCCCGGGTGTTGTTCCGGCGCGTCGTGAGTTGGGGTCGATCCTCGAACGTGTTCCTGGAGAACGGCGCGCGGCTCTATTTGGACGTCGGCAGCCACCCGGAGTACGCAACGCCCGAATGTGACTCGACCGAAGATCTCGTCGCCCATGACAAAGCGGGGGAGCGGATCCTCGAAAGCCTTGTCGGCGCGGCCGAGGCGCGCCTTCGAGACGAGGGAGTGCGCGGCGTCGTCTATCTGTTCAAGAACAACACCGACTCCGCCGGCAACTCATACGGGTGTCACGAGAACTACTTGACGAGCAGAAGAGACGACTTCTCCCACTACGCCCAGGTGCTCATTCCTTTCCTCGTCACACGGCAGATCTTCGCCGGCGCAGGAAAGGTCCTCCAGACCGCGCGCGGGGCGGTCTTCTGCATCTCCCAGCGCGCCGAGCACATCTGGGAAGGTGTCTCCTCCGCAACGACCCGGTCGCGTCCCATCATCAACACCCGCGACGAACCGCACGCCGACGCCGAGCGCTTTCGGCGCCTGCACGTGATCGTGGGAGATTCGAACATGAGCGAATACGCGACGTTCCTCAAAGTCGCGACGGCAAGCTTCATGCTGCGAATGCTCGAGGATCCGACCGTCGTGCTCCGGGACATGACGCTCGAAGACCCAATCCGCGCGATCCGCGAAATCAGTCACGACATCACTTGCCGACGCAAGGTGCGGCTTGCGAACGGAAGAGAGGTCTCCGCCCTCGACGTCCAGAGCGAGTACTTGACCCGCGCCCTCCGCTACGCGCGCCAGCGCGGCGCGACACCGTCAGAGCAGATGGCCCTCGATATGTGGCAGCACTGCATAGAGACGATCGAGAAGGACCCGCTGCTCTTAGACCGCGAGTGCGACTGGGTGATCAAGCACAACCTGGTCGAGCAGTACCGTGAGCGCCACGGTTTGAACCTCGGTCACCCCCGTATCGCGCTCTTGGATCTCCAATACCACGACGTGAGCAGGAAGCGCGGCATCTTTTACCGGCTGCAAGAAAGAGGTCTCGCTGATCGGGTCGTGAGCGACGCCGCGATCACAGAGGCGATGGAAAAGCCTCCTGCGACAACCCGTGCGCATCTGCGCGGCGAGTTCATTCGCCGCGCGAAGGAACGGCGTCGCGACTTCACCGTCGACTGGGTACACCTCAAGCTGAACGATCAGACCCAGCGAACCGTTCTGCTGAAGGATCCGTTCCGCGCCCATGACGAGCGCGTCGAACGGCTCATCGACTCGATGTAGATTTCATCGCCCCCCGACAAGCCTGGTTCTCATGATCGACGACGAAATCGCGCCGAGCCCGATGGTCACCGATGAGAACTCGTCGGCCGGATCGCCCCCGAGGCGTCGATGGTTTCGTCGCCACCCTGGACATCGTCCACCACCTCCGCGCCGATCGAAACGGCGCGCGCTGATCGAAACGGTGATCGGTCTCCTCGTCGCGTTGTTGCTCGCGCTTGGCGTGCGGGCTTTTGCATTTCAAGTCTTTTTCGTGCCATCTGGCTCGATGGAGCCGACACTCGTGAATGGCGACCGGATCGTCGTTGACAAGTTTCTCTTCGACTACCACTCGGTGCGCCCGGGAGCGATCGTGGTGTTCCGCACCCCGGAACGGGCGAAGACGGACTGCGCGACCGAAGACGGCGATCTCGTGAAGCGAGTCGTCGCGATCGGCGGCGAGACGATCTCGTCGAAGGACGGAAACGTCTATGTAGACGGGAAGCTCCAAAAAGAGTCCTACCTACCGCCGAAGACACCACTCGGCCAGCCGATCTCGGCGCAAACGGTCCCGAAGGGCGACGTCTTCGTCCTAGGGGACAATCGGGCGATCTCGTGTGACAGCCGGGTGTGGGGACCGTTGCCCGGAAAGAACATCGTCGGCACGGTCGTGGCGATCGTTTGGAAGGGCTGGCACCCCGACGTTCACTTCTTCTAGCGCGCTTCGTCGGCGAAAGTCCTGGTCGGAGCCGCTTGTAGACTCCGTTCGTGCTGGGGAGCCTCGATCCGGCGAAGGTCCTGATGATCTTGGTCGTCATCTTGGTCGTGGTCGGACCCGAGCGACTTCCAAAGGTCGCCCGCCAAGCGGGCGCCGCGTGGCGTGAGTTCACCCGTGTTCGCCAAGAGGTCGTCGACGAGGTGCGTGCGGCGCTTCCCGACACTGAAGACCTGCCCCGAATCCCGCGTATCCCATCTGTTCGAGGCACGCTCACCGATTTGATTACCGAATCTGCGGATGCGGGAATCGGTAGATCAGACGGCAAAGGCGGAAACGGTACCGCGGCCCGGCCGCAGGCAGGGAGTCCTTCCTCGGGAAACGTGCGCGCCGACGCGTACGTTCCCTCCGCGGACGACCCGAGCATGAACTGATCCGGCTGCGCGCGGACTTCCATCGATCATGGCGATAACCCTCAAGCGACGTAGCGCCACACGACCCTCGCCGGACTCGATGACGTTGGTCGAGCACCTCACCGAGTTGCGTCGGCGCCTCATCATCGTTTTGGCGGCGATCGCCGCCGCGGCGATCGCTGTCTACCTCTTGTACCCGCAGATACTCCGTATCTTTCTTCACCCGTACTGCGTCGAGGCGCACAAGACCGGACCGCAGTGCGTGCTCACCGTGTTCGGGCCACTCGACGCCTTCGGGGTTCGCTTGAACCTCACGGCGTATGGCGGGGTCGTCCTCGCGCTCCCCGTGATCCTGTTCGAGCTGTGGCGATTTGTCACACCTGGACTGAAGGCAAACGAGAAGCGCTACGCCGTTCCCTTCGCCCTTGCAAGCGCCGGCTTGTTCGCCCTCGGCGCGTACATCGCATGGCTGACGTTTCCGCACGCGCTCGGCTTTCTCCACGCGGTCGGAGGACCGAATATCAACGACCTGTTCACCCCGTCGAAGTACTTGACGCTGATCCTCGCTCTGATGGCGATCTTCGGGGTGACATTCGAGTTCCCCGTCGTCCTCATCGGGCTCGAAGCCGCGCGCGTTCTCACCCCGCAGCGTCTCTCACGTTGGCGTCGGGGGGCAATCATCCTCATCGTGATCTTTGCCGGAGTCGTCACGCCGAGCTCTGACCCATTCTCGATGCTCGCGATGGCCGTTCCGATGCTCTTTTTCTACGAGACGTCGATCCAAATCGGCAAGGTGATGTACCGCAGACAGGAGCGCGCGGCCGCTGCTTGAGCCCTCTATGACAAACCGAGTGCGCGACGCGTTCCTCACCCGCCGCGACTTTCCTTTGGACCCCTTCCAAAAGCGCGCCTTCGACTTGTTGGACGAGGGTAAATCAATCCTCGTCGCCGCGCCGACCGGATCGGGAAAGACGCTCATCGCCGAGTACGCGGTCGAACGAGCACTCGCTGATGGTGCCCGTGCGATCTACACGACGCCGCTCAAAGCGCTCTCGAACCAGAAGTACAGCGACTTTGCGGCGGCATACGGATACAACCGCGTCGGGCTTCTAACTGGGGACGTCTCCCGTAACGGCGACGCAGACGTCGTCGTCATGACGACCGAAGTCCTGCGCAACATGATCTACGCCCAGTCTCCGGGACTCGATCGCCTGCGATGCGTCGTCCTCGACGAGGTGCACTACTTGGAGGACCGCTACCGCGGGGCGGTCTGGGAGGAGATCATCCTTTCGGCGCCGCCGTCGGTCACTTTGGTCTGTCTGTCGGCGACGGTCTCGAACGCGGAGGAACTCGCGGGGTGGATCGAAAACGTGCGCGGATCGACGGCCCACGTCATCGAGGAGCACCGACCGGTCGAGCTCAGGAATCTCTACGTCGCCGGGATCCGCCAGACGCGCGAGCTCGCCGTCTTGTCGACTTTCGTCGACGGATTGCCGAACAAAGAGGCGATCGTCCTCGACGACCGCTCGCGTCCACGACGCGTGCTGCGGCCGAATACGACCCCGTCCGGCCTGCGGCGCAGCCCGCACCCAGGACCTCGTTCGCCGCTTTACCGGCCGCGTCGTTACGAAGTCGTCGAGCGTTTCGCCGACGACGACCTTTTGCCCGCGATCTACTTCGTCTTTTCTCGGGCTGGATGCGAGGACGCGGTGCGCCAGTGCCGAGAGGCAGGGCTCAGGCTCACGACGCCGGACGAACGCCGCCAGATCCGCGGGATCGCAGAAAATCATGTCGAGGCGCTCTCCGACGACGACCTGCGGGTCCTCGGCTACGGGCGATTCCTCGAGGGCCTCGAGGCCGGCTTCGCCGCTCACCACGCGGGGCTCGTGCCGGCGTTCAGAGAAGCCGTCGAGGAGCTCTTCTCCGCCGCCCTCGTCAAGGTGGTCTTCGCCACAGAGACGCTGGCGCTCGGTATCAACATGCCGGCGCGCTCGGTGATCATCGAGTCGCTATCGAAGTTCTCGGGCGCCGGCCACGAAGACCTCTCGGCGGGCAACTACACCCAGCTCACCGGGCGCGCCGGACGGCGGGGGATCGATCCCGTCGGCTACGCCGCGGTGCTGTGGTCGCCCTATCACGACTTCAACGAGGTCGCCGCGCTGGCGAGCGCCCGCAGCCAGGCGCTGAGATCGTCGTTCCGCCCGACTTACAACATGGCGGTCAACCTCGTGCGGCGGTACCGGAGTGACGAGGCGTACCGGCTCGTGCGTTCGAGCTTCGCCCAGTACTTGAGCGATGCGCCGTTGACCCGCCAACTCGACGCCGTCGTCTCGCTGTTGGAGGACCGTGGGTACCTCGAGGGGTGGGAAACAACCTCGGCGGGGGAGCGGCTCGCCGGGCTGTACCACGACTGCGATCTCTTGGTTGCCGAGGCGATCGGCTCGGGTCTTTTGGGCGGGCTCGATGCGCCGAGCCTCGCGGCGCTCGTCTCACTGTTCACCTTCGAGGCACGTCGGCACGTGAGTACGCAGAACCTTCCGAGCGCCCGCCTCGCAAAGCGCGCCGAGGAGATCGTCGCGCTCTCAGAGGGCCTCCACCACGACGAACACGCCCGCAGGATCCCGAAGACAAGAGACGTCGACGCCGGGTTTGCTCGCTTCGCCTTCGAGTGGGCGAAGGGTGCCGAGCTGCGACATCTGCTCGCGGCGCCGCGGGAAGGAACCGTACGCGGGCGCAACGAACAGCTGTCGGGAGGCGACTTCGTCCGCAACGTGAAACAGCTCATCGACTTATTGCGCCAGATCGCCACGACCGAACACGGTTCCCGCCTCGGCACCGTCGCCCAGCGAGCCGTTGACCAGCTCGAACGCGGCATCGTCGCGAGCTCGGTCCCGCCTGAGCCCGATGAAGAGGGGTCCTTGGCGGTCCACGAACCACACGGCGTCGTCCCGTAGTCTTCCCTGGGCATGACGCCCTACGCGAGCGAGCACTACACCCAAGACGAGCGTGACATCCTCCGCCGTTACGTCACGAACCTCGACGGGCCGGTCTTCGCGCTCGTCAACCTTCCCGAGGTCGTGCGCGGCGCGTTGTTCGCTCGCTACTCGCGATCGGCGAAAAGTCTCCGTCGGCTCTTTCTCGACGAATTCGTCGGGGACTTGGACATCTCGGGCGACGTCACCCTCGACGCGACGGTGGGGCTAAAGCGCGCCGAGGAGCTTTACCGGAGGATCTTCTTCGAGTACGGCGACGACTCGGTGGCGCAACTCGGCGGGGTGCACCTCGCTTGCGAGCAAGCCTCGAACGTGTTGACGAAGGTCCTCGAGTGGGGACGCCTGATGTCATACCTCGAGCAGTCGACGCGCTACATCCCTTACGACACGCGACTTTCCTCAGGGCGGTACCGCTACTACCGCGACGCCGAGGTGCTCGATTCACCGCTCGGGGCGCGCTACGTCGGCGACATGGACCGGATGTTCGACACCTATGGCTCGCTGTTGCCGAAGCTGCAGAGTCACATCGCCCGCGAGACGCCGAACGACGGCTCGGTCGGCGACTTCGCCTACCGCCAGTCGGTGCGCGCCCGGGCGCTCGACGCGCTGCGCGGGCTTCTGCCCGCCGCGACGCTGTCTAACGTCGGCATCTACGGCTCGGGACAGTCCTACGAGCAGCTGTGCCTGAAGATGCGGGCACATCCGCTCCCGGAGGTGCGCTCCTATGGCGAGCGAGTCCTCGCCGAGCTGCAAAAGGTGATCCCCTCGTTCCTCGTGCGCGTCGAGCGTCCCGAGCGCGGCGGCGAGTGGGTCGAATACATCTCCTCGCGCCGCGAGGAGATGGACGCGCTCTCGGCGCGTCTGTTCGGCTCCGACCCACCAGAGGGCGACGCCGTGAGCGGGGAGGCACAAGTGCGCCTCGTCGATTTCGACCCGCTCGGCGAGGACAAGGTCGTCGCGGCGATGTGCTTCCCACACACCGAGCTTTCCGAGGCGCAGCTCGTCGAGCGCGTGTCGCGCCTTTCGACAACTGAGCGGCAGGCGATCTTGCGGGCCTACGTCGGCGAACGGAAGAACCGCCGCCACCGGCCCGGGCGGGCGCTCGAACGCACGGAGTACCGCTTCGAGATCGTCTCGGACTACGGGGCGTTCCGCGACCTCCAGCGCCACCGGATGCTGACGATCGAGTGGCAGCCGCTCTCGACGACGCTCGGTTACTCGGTGCCCGCGCTCCTCGAGGAGTCGGGGCTCGCCGGCGCTTTCGCCGAGTCGCTCGAGCGATCCCGTGAGCTCCACGAGGCCCTCCTAGAGACGCTTCCTTCGCAAGCGGTGTACGCCGTCGCGCTGGCGTTCAAGATTCGCTACGTCCTGCAGCTGAACGCCCGCGAGGCGATGCACCTGATCGAGTTGCGTTCGAGCGCCCAGGGTCATCCGGTGTATCGGAAAATCGCCCAAGAGATGCACCGTCAGATCGCGGAAGTCGCCGGCCACCGATCGATCGCCGAGATGATGGTCCACGCCGACCACGACGATGTCGGACTAGGCCGTCTCCGTGCCGAGGGGCGCGCCGAGGAACGGCGGAGCGCCAACGGGCCGGACCAAGACGGCGAAACCCGCCCAAGGGGAGGCTCCGTCTCACTCTGAACGCCCACCAGCGGGCTGAATTTCTCCTTGACTCGGGGTTGCCGGGGTGCAGAATTGACAGGTCCCGCGAGTCAGGCGCCGGTTCGGGAGCCTCCGTCAGTCGCTCCAGGTCGTCTAGGGCGGGGCAGTTGCACAGGACAGCGGTCCAGGGGGCTGAGTAGACAACGTCACTCGCCCCGAGGCGAGCCGTGCTCGGGCGGGCACGGAAGACGGCGCCAAAGGTTCCCTGGACCGCCTCTCCCTTCTCGCTGACTGACGCTCCGATTCCCGCTCAGAGAGGGAATTTGCGCGCCTCAAGAGGGGTTGTAGGCGCGCAGATGTGCCGTATAGTGACCGGGCCCAGACCCCCCGCGGACTGACGCCGTCGCGAAAGCGACGAGGGAGGGAAATTGGCACACGGGATCGAGGACGTAATGGCGAGCGACGTTGGGGCAGAAGTCGACACCGAAGCCGCCCCCGAAGAACCCGAAGAGCCTGAGGACGAAGAGCTTCTCGAAGAAGAGGGCCTCGAGATCGACGACCTTGTCGCAGAGGACCTCGTCGACGAAGACGAGATCGAAGCGACCGCCGAGGTCGAAGAGGAAGAAGCTGAAGACGACACCGCTAAGGCGAGCGCGGCCATCGTCGAGGAACCTCTCACCGAGATCGAAGACGACGAAGACGAGTTGGACGACGATGACGTCGAAGCGAGTCTCGACGTCATCTTGAAAGAACGACTCGTCGTCGCGGACGAGACAGAAGACGAGGACGACGCCGAGCCGACCGATGCGGAAGACCGCGCCGACGGCGCGACGCGCGTTTTGCCGAAACAGCCCGGGGAGTTCGTCTGCCAATCGTGCTTCTTGGTGAAGAGCCAGACCCAGCTCGCCGACCGGCGTCGCAAGCTCTGTCGGGATTGTGTCTGATGGCTGACGACCAGAGTCCAAAAGACCGCGCGAAGCGGCTCGCAGACGAGCTTGTCGATCTCGCCATCTATGCGCCGTTGGGCGCGGTGGCGACTCTCGCCGACGAGCTCCCCGAGCTCGTCCGTCGTGGCCGCGACCGCTTCGGTGGCCAGGTCCGCCTGGCTCAGATGTTCGGAAAGATCGCCGCCGATTCGGCGAAGCGACAAGCCGAGGGCTTCGTGCGCGGACGGTCCGGGCCGACGCCATCGAAGACAGCCGGCGACGCACAGAGTTCACCGACCGAGCGCCCGCCATTCGCCGGCTATGACGGCCTTGTGGCGACCGAGGTCATCTCGCGCCTCGAACACTTGGCACCCGAAGCGCTTCGTGCTCTGCGCGCGTACGAGCAGGCCCATCGCAACCGACGTACCGTGCTCGGCCGAATCGCACAGTTACTGGCGAACAAGCCGAAGAACTAGACGGTGCAGGCCGACGGCGAGTCCGCTCGGCGCGCGCGGATCTCGGACGGGCGCGACATCGTTCGCCTCGCAAAGGACTATTTCTCCGTACTGCAAAGTGCGCGCGGCGGGAGCGCTCTCATCCCGCGGGTGCGCTCACTCGTCGAAGTCGACGCCGTCGAGAAAGCAATCATGGCGACAGGAAACGCGCTCGTCGTCGGACTGTATGAAGGCGTCGTCGCAGGATTCGCCTACGCGATCGTCGTCGACGACGCGAGCGGGACGCCTCGTGTCGAGGTCGAGTCGATGTACATCGATCCGCCGCTGCGGCGAGTCGGCGTCGGAGAGGCGATGATCGGCGAGGTCGCGCGCTTCGCACACGACAGCGGCGCGGACTCGATCGACGTGATCGCACTCCCCGGCGACGGCGCCACGAAATCGTTCCTCGAGGCGTCCGGATTCCGGGCGCGTCTCCTCGTGATGCACCGCTCGGAGAAGCGTTCTTGAGCGAGAAAGATCCGACGCCGGTGCTCTGCGTCGGCGTCGTCGACGTCGAAGAAGGGGAGCTGTTGCTCGTCCGACGGCGCGATCCTCCGTCTGTTGGTCGGTGGACGCTTCCTGGGGGCCGGGTCGAGAGCGGTGAGTCGCTCCGTCAGGCCGCCCAACGAGAGGCGCAGGAGGAGACGGGGCTCGATCTCGAGATCGGCGAGTTGATTGGCACCGCCGAGATCGACGCGGGCTCCGAGCGGTTCGTCGTCTGCGACTTCAACGCGCGACGACGCGATCACAACGCTTTGCCGACGCCGGGTGACGACGCTCTCGATGCCCGCTTCGTCGCGCTTGAGGACGTGCCGGGACTAGACCTCGTCGACGGAGTCGGATTGTGGCTCGTCGACCACGGTGTCTTGGGTCAGCTCGGCTGAAGGCTGCGATTCCGGCTCCTCGACATGCGGCGCCTCGGGCTCTCGAACCTCTTCCGCCGTCTCTTCAACGCCGCGATCAGCAGTCGAATCCTCGAGAGGCTCCGTCGTCACGACCTCTACCGGAGCGTCATCGGACCGTGCGGTAGCTGAATCCGCGGCTTCGCCAGCTGCCCCGTTGTCCGTCTCCTTCGCCGGCTGTGGCGACGCCACCATCTTGTGCGGCTGGCGCCTGGGACGATCGGACGCCGGGCGCCGTACTGGCCGCGGGGGAGGAGGAAGGGCGAGACCGAGCATCGGCCCGAGCGCGGGGATTCGACCCGCCCACGCCGCTGCGCTCTGTCGCAATGAACCCGATTCGTCGGCCGGCATCGCCGCAGGCTTGACCGACAGTCGGACGGGGGAAGCGGCAGCAGCCTCCAACAGCGCGAGCCACCTCTCGGGCGGCGCGGTCGCGTCGAGCGCCGTGCTAGCGGCGTCGGCGAGCGGCTTCGCCAGCGCCGAGGGGAGCCGGGCTCCCGCATCGGGGGCGCGGGCGGACAGACGCAACGCCTGGAGGACGCGCCCGCCCTCGAGCGCGTGAGTGATCTCGGTCTCCCAAGTTGTGCGGATCTTCGCAACGCGAGCCGAAAGTGCCTCTCGAAGGGTGCCGAGCATTTCCCTTCCGTGGTCGTCCCGCGGCGTCGCACCGACGACCGTCGCACGCAGATCACGGAGCGAGATCGACTCGAGCTGCGCGACGGCGGCTTCGGCGCGATCGAGCCACGTGGCCCGACGCACGTCGGGCTGAAGTTGCTCTGCAAGCGCGATCATCGCGTCGCCACCGTGTCCGCCAGAGCCCCGCGCCTCGGCGACCGCACGACGAATCGCCGGCATCCCGGCGCGTGCGAGTTGCTCCGCGACGGCGCGTTCTTCGGGCGGAAGCGTCGCGAGGTACTCATCTCGATGTTTCGTGCCGGGAACAAAGCGTGCCGGGCGCGAGCGCTTCGGCTTCTCGGACGGGCGCTCTACGCGAACAGACGCTCTCCGCCGTTCCGTTCCCACCGACCCAGTGTCCGGACGCGGGGTCCGCACCCGCGCTGGGCGCTCGTGCCGGCGGGTATCAGGCACGCCCTCGGTTCGTGGGGGCCCCCCGGGCCGCCTGCGCCTGTCGTCTCCGGAAGGACGACGTCCTTCGCGCTCTGGGCGAGCGCGCCCCTCGCCGCGTCGACGGGAGATCAACTCCGTCGTCACCGATCCCGCACCGTCGGTCGGCGAGGCGAGGATCTCGAGGCGACCCTTCGGCTCGCTTCGCTCTCGAGACTGCAGCACCGAAACAATCGTGATCCCGTCCAAGCCGAACGACGCTTCGACCTTCAGAACATCGCCGACCTTCGCGTCGTCCTCGAGCAGCTTTGCGTCGAGCGCGCCACGCGGTTCCTTCGCGCCAGCCGCGCGCCAAGTCCAGGTTCCGTCGTCGCGGACGGACGTCAATTCAATGTCGATGCGACGGGCCATTCAGCAGCAAACCTACCTGCTCAACGCACACCCTGGAATCACCAGGCGATTCGCTCACACATTGATCACCGTTACGCTCGCGCCGCGTCCCATTCACAAACGGCTTGTGAAATGGACTTGAAGGATGGGGAATGGGTCCGGGCGGTGGAATGGGAATGGGCGGCATGCGCATGGGCTGGGGGCTCATGCGCTCACTCGGGCGCGACCCCTCGGTAAAAGACGAGCGCCTGCGGCGCGGAACGTGGAAACGCGTCGTGCAGTTCGCGCGCCCCTATCGCAAGCTCCTCGCGCTGTTTTTCTTTCTGATCGTTTTCGATGCGGTCGTCTCGACGGCGAACCCGCTCGTTTACCGGGCAATCATCAACGACGTCTCTCTGGCGATCAAGCACCACTCGAGTGCCCACACAGAAGAAGTTGCGGTCATCTCGCTCGCGGCCGTGATCGCTGGCCTTGCGCTCGTCAGCGTCGTGAACGGCGTCGCGGAGCGCGGTGTATCCGCCCGCATCGGCGAAGGTCTCATCTACGACATGCGGGCCAAGGTATTCGAACACGTCAACCGGATGCCGATCGCATTCTTCACCAGAACCCAGACGGGGGCGCTCGTCTCCCGTTTGAACAACGACGTTCTCGGGGCGCAACAAGCATTCACCGACGTCTTTTCGAACATCGTCGGCAACATCGTCGGAGTGACGCTCGTCCTCGGAGCGATGTTCTTCCTCAGCTGGAAGATCACGCTCGCGTCGCTCGTCGTTCTGCCGCTTTTCGTCATTCCGGCACGGCTGATGTCACGCCGCCTCCAGAAGATCACCCGTGAGGCGTACAACCTGAACGCCGAGATGACGACGACGATGAGTGAGCGTTTCAACGTCTCTGGCGCGTTGTTGGTGAAGATCTTCGGCCGTCCAAAGAACGAGACCGAGGCGTTCAACCAGCGCGCTGGACGCGTCCGCGATATCGGTATCACCCAAGCGCTCTACGCACGAATCCTGTTCGCGTCGCTCGCGCTAACGGCATCGATCGCGACGGCGGTCGTCTACGGATGGGGAGGCGTCCTCACGATCCACGGGGTGCTGACACTCGGAACGATCGTCGCCATGACGGCATATCTGAACCGCCTCTACATCCCGTTGACCCAGCTCTCGAACGTGCAAGTCGACGTCCTCACGGCGATGGTCTCGTTCGACCGCGTCTTCGAGGTCTTAGACCTGCCACCGATGATCGATGAGAGCCCCGACGCGGTGCCGATCCCGAAGGGTCCAGCGGGTGTCGACTTCGACCACGTCGACTTCGCCTATCCCGGCGCCGAGGACGTCTCGCTTGCTTCGTTGGAGTCGGTCGCCGTGCTCGAACGGGTCCCGCGCGTGCCCGTACTCCATGACATCTCGTTCTCGATCCAACCGGGCGAGCTCGTGGCGCTTGTCGGTCCAACCGGTGCGGGCAAAACGACAATCGGCGCGCTGCTCGCGCGCTTGTACGACGTCGACTCGGGATCGGTGAAGGTGAACGGCATCGACGTTCGGCATGCCACGACGGAGTCGCTTCAGTCGACCGTCGGAATCGTCACCCAGGACGCGCACCTTTTCCACGACACGATCCGGGCGAACTTGCTCTACGCGAAGCCCGACGCCACCGAAGAGGAGATGTGGCGAGCGCTCGAGGACGCGCAGGTCCGAGAACTGGTCGAAGCACTTCCTGAGCGTCTCGACACCTTGGTCGGCGACCGTGGCTACCGGCTCTCGGGTGGGGAGAAACAGCGCGTCGCGCTCGCAAGGTTGTTGCTCAAAGCACCGTCTGTCGTCGTGCTCGACGAGGCGACGGCGCACCTCGACTCCGAGTCGGAGGCCGCAGTGCAAAAGGCGCTGGACCAGGCGCTCGTCGGACGAACTTCGCTCGTGATCGCGCACCGGCTGTCGACGATTCGCGACGCCGATCAGATCCTCGTGCTCGACGAGGGCCGCATCGTCGAGCGCGGAACGCACCTCGAGCTGATCGAAAAAGAGGGCCTCTACCGGGAGCTCTACCAGACCCAATTCGCCGATCCGACTGTTCACGCGTAGGGCCTCTTCTCCGGGCGGACGACAAGACCCGATGGGCCGCGATACCGTCCGCGAGGTTCGATGACACGGGAGGCAGCGATGGTCGAGAATCCGCCGAAGGACACGCCGTGGGTTTCTCCCTATCTGCTCGTCGACGACGTCGACGAGCAGGTCGACTGGGTGGTCGACGTGCTCGGCTTCGAAGACACCGGTCGCGTGAAGGGTCCCGACGGCAACACGATGCACGCCGCGGTGCGCGCCGGCGAGGGTCTCGTCATGATGGGCCTACCCGGGGACCGGCATCGAACGCCGAAGGGCCTCGGCGGGACAACCTCAATGAACTACATCTACGTCGACGACGTCGACAAGTCGTACAGCCGGGCGAAGGAAAAAGGTGCCGACGTCGTCGAGGAGATCGCCGACCAGTTCTACGGTGATCGCACCTTCGGCGTGCAAGACCCCCAAGGTCACCTGTGGTGGCTCGCGCAGCACGTCCGCGACGTGAGCCCCGAAGACATGCACCCGTAGCGGCGCAGAAACCTTCAGCTCTCCGAGAAAAGGAAGAGATCGTGGGCAGCCGACTGTCTGACGCCGGAGCGCGACGCTTCGCCGAGATTGCGCAACGGCATATCGACGAGGACTACGTACCCGGGCTCGTCGTCCTCGTCGCAGCGGGGGACGACGTCTACGCGGAGGCCTTCGGGAGGCTCGCCATCGACGGGCCGAAAATGGAGCGCGACTCGTTGTTCCGCATCTCCTCGGTGACAAAACCGATCACGGCGGCCGCCGTCCTCGCGCTCGTGACCGAAGGGTTGCTGGCGCTCGACCACCCGGTCGACGACTTTCTGCCAGAACTCGCGAACAGGAAGGTCTTGCGCGCAGTCGACGGTCCGATCGATGACACGGACCCGGCGTTGCGAGCGGTGACGACCCGAGACTTGCTCACTTTCACCTTCGGTTTCGGCTTCGTGTTGGAGATGTTCTTATCGAAAGAACCGTGGCCGATCCTCGAAGCGACGACCGCGTTGAAGCTCTCGACGCTCGGGCCGCCGCATCCCCAAGAGCCGCCGGATCCAGAGACCTGGATCGCGGGGTTCGGATCGCTCCCGCTGCTCGCCCAGCCAGGAGAGCGGTGGTTCTACAACACCGGCGCACAAGTCCTCGGTGTGCTGGCGGCACGCGTCGGCGGGGCGGCGTTCCCAGACGTCTTGCGCTCTCGGGTGCTCGAACCGCTCGGGATGGCCGACACGACGTTTTGGACCGACGATTACGACCGTTTTGCCACCGCGTACCTGCCGACACCCGAAGGTCTCGTCGTCTTCGATCTTCCGAAGGGGGAGTGGGGGAGCCCTCCGGCCTTCCCGGACGGGGCCGCGGGCTTGATCTCGACCGCGGACGACCTCTTCGCGTTCGCGCGAATGCTCTTGCGTGGCGGGGCGCCAGTTATGTCGCGCGAGCTCGCGCGCGAGATGACGACGGATCAACTCAGCCCGGAACAGAAAGCATTCGGCGGGTTGCTGCCCAACTTCTTCGACGCCCGGTCGTGGGCGTTCGGCCAATCCGTCCTCGCAGACGGCTCGTATGGCTGGGACGGGGGCCTCGGCACCACTTGGCTCGTCGACCCGAATCGCGAGCTCGTCACGATCGTGCTCACCCAGCGGATGTTCGAATCGCCGGAAACCCCTTCGATCCACCAAGAGATCCAAGAAGCCGCGCGCGCTGCGGTCGAGGTCGACTGATCGCCGGCACGAGGCGAGACAATCCGAAATATCGACGGCATCGTCGCTGTTGTTCATATTGGACCCCTCTTGAGAGACCCGGAAGGGACACTCGAATGGTCCCTTCCGCCTGGGGGCCATTGGGGTTCGTGGCACGGCCTCCGGGCAGTAGCAACCCTGGTGGGTTGCGATGGAAGGAGGAGTGCGTGCACTTCTTTGCGTTGTTCGTTTTCTTCGCGTTCGCGGTCATGGCGCTCGGGATGCTGGGTGAGCGCGGCTACCGCCGCCTCCGGGGCACCCGCCCACTGCTCTTCGGAGCGTGGGGCGTGGCGCTCGCGTGGCTCGCGAACCTGAACATGTGGTCGGGATGGACGGTCTCGAACCTCCGCTACGGGTGGGTCGGCGTCACGCTGACCGGTGTCGCCGTCGGCGGGACGGCGCTGCTCGTCCATGCGTTGTTGGGCTTTTTCATGGGCCTGCATCGCAAGTTTGACGACCAGGCGCAACAGATCGAGCAAACCCAGATTCGCCGGGTCGCCTGACGGCTCGAAACGGGCGGTTGGCCGACCTCCTGGCTCCGGGGAGCCGCTCGTTTCCGTCATGGGTCACCGCGTCGCCTCCGTCATCGTGAGCGGAAGAACCAGGCTCACTCGATGGCTGAAGCTCCGCCGACGACGAAGGCGAGTGGCTGCGCGGCGAGCGCGATTCGCGCCCGATCGCGATGCATCGTCCACAGCTCGTTCAATCGTGCTTGCGCGCCCGAGCGCTCGTTCATGCGAGTCGGATTCTCTTCCGAAGGGAATGCCTCGCGAAACGATTGCTGATCGCGAAATGCCGACGCCCGACTTTCTCCGACGAGCGCGGCGTATTCCTCGATCGAACTTGGCGCGCGTCCAAGCTCCGCGCTAAGCGAGCCCCAACGAACTGCAAACTTGAACGCTCGCTCCGTCGTGCGCATGCCGGCGTTCTTCCAGCCGATCTCGGCCCACGTCAGTTCGCGAGCGACCGTCACAGCAGAAAATTACTGGAGGCAGTCTCAGTTTGTGAGACTTTGCTTTGCGCTCGCGCGCCGCATCGCTTCGTCTCGATCGAGGCCGGCCCGAAGCGCAACGATGCGACCGTCGCGAACCTCGACGACGTGGAAGTTGACATCGTCAGGACGCCACACCGGGCGAATCCGCTCCTCGGGGACCTTCGTCACGACCACCGCTCGGTCGTCGAAACCCTTGACCTCGATCAACTCCCAAGCACCCTGCCCCGCGGCAATGTTTCCCAAATATCGCAAGATCTCCCAAGGACCCGCACAAGTTTGCGGAACTGGCGCGTCCAGGGAGGGATCAAAGTAAGTCCAACGGAAATTTGGATCGATGTATCCGCGGGCGGCGTCGCCGTTTCCGGTCGCGAAGGCGTCGAACGCGCTGCGAAGAACGAACTCGACGGGGGAGGGACCCGATCCCTGCGGTTTTGTCACTGCCCTCCTGAGCTTCCCGGGGGGCGCGCGGCTCGGCGCCGCGGCCGCTCGCTGATCAGCGTAGCTTTTTGGGACCAAACCCTTGGCAAGCGCGCTGCGCGTTCTGAAACGCCGCGCTGTTCGGGTTCATACCGCTACCGCGGGAGACGCGGATCGAGAAACCGATGCCGCCATTCGGCCCCGTCGTCGGGTCGGGGAAGTCAGGCAGTCCGTGTGCGCGCATGCAGCGCGCGAATTTCAACGCGTTCGCGAGCATCTTCGCTTGCTGGGCGGGGCTTGGTGTTCTGCCACCTCCGGGGCTGAACTTCGCACACGCTTTCTGAGCAGCCTGGAAGCTCGTGGAGTTCGGATCGACGTTGAATGTCACTTGGCCGCGGCTGTTCGGATCGGGAAAGTTCGCCACACCGTGCGTGCGCATGCAATTCGCAAACTGGAGAGTCACGCCACCCATCCCGATCGTCCCCCCAATTGGCCCCCCTTTGCCGTCCCCAGACGAAGAGCTGGAGGCAGTTGTTCCCTTGTGGGTGGTGCCCTTGCCCGGTGTCTCCGATCCGTTGGAATGCTTCGGGGCGCTAGCGACACCTGGTCCGGCGGTTCCGCCGCAGGCCGCGATCGCCATGCCCGTGAGGGTGAGCACGAAGAACATCGGCAGCCCGCGCGTCAGCCGCTTCTTTTTCGGTCGCACGCCCGCACTCCCATTCAGCTGGTCGAATCAGCGCATGTCTCTCAGCCGAGGTGTACGCCATCTCCAGTTCCAAGGCGATTACTTCGAGCTGGCAACCTCCTGAGGACGCACGTCCGTACTTGATACCGATGAGGGGGAAAAGGAACACGATAATTCGACGATTCGGATTGTGCGCCCAGGTGTTCGAGAGCGACGGCGTCTCCCTGGCGAGACACGAGGTGTTCTCGCGCGACGAGGCCACGGACCGCGCTCAGGGATGAGTGGCGCTTCGCGTCGGGCATCAGCTGCCGCCGGTTTGGCGGCCGTCGCACTCATCCTCTCGGGCTGCCTCAGTACCGGATATAGCTACGTCAGCCACCGCATACCAGACCACACCGAGATGTTCTTCAAAGTGCCCTCACGCTGGAGGTTCTTCACCAACCAGCAGGTCCTCCTCGCCCACAACCCGAAGATCTCTCGTTCGCAGCTGCGGACGCTCGAAGGCTCAGGATGGCTCGAATCATTCACCCCGAATCCACACGCCTCAGCGAAGAGCGTTAGCAATTTCTCGACCCCGTACCCGATGGGGGAGGCCTACTCCCGGGCGATCGGATACGACGAGCACCAGACCTATTCCGTCACCTCGTTGCGAACCGAGATCCTCTCGAGCGACCCGCTTGCGGGCACCTCTCCCGACAAAGTCCTGTCGTACAGCGAATTCACAGGTCCCGCGGGATTACGGGGGATCCGGATGTTGGTCGACGTGCCGATCTCCAACGGAAGGTACGTCACCCTCGAACAGATCTCCGAAGTGGACGCCGCAACGAATTGGGTCGACGTGCTCGCCGTCGGCTGCACGGTGACCTGCTGGCGCCATTACGGAGGGATCGTGAAACAGGTCATGAAGTCGTGGTCCGTGCGCTCCGATCGTTGATAACAGCGCGGGGTGCGATGATGTCGGCTGGACGGTAGACGTGCAGATGGATCACTCCGACCTTCCTCCCGAATCGGGCGCCGGTGACGCCTTCGACCCGAACGCGCTCCCAGTCCTGCCGCCGTCCTCCTCGCCCTACGTCGAGGAGTGGCCCTTGCGCGAGAAGCACAGCTGGTGGGATCGCCTGAAGATCCTGTTTGGGCTCATCGCGCTTTGGTGGATCCTCGTCTGGGCGACGCTCACGAACAACCCGCTCGAACCGTTCCGTGTCGCGGTTGGCCACGAACTGCACACGCTGCTGTGGCTCGAAGTGCTGATAGGCCTGGAGCTCCTCAGGCAGGTGCACTATGTGGTCAGCGAGCACTCGCGCCGCTGGAATCATTTCTGGTCCTCGAAGGTCTTCGGGCCGCGCAATTTCGCTCGGCGAAAGACGAACGACTGGACGCGTTTCCGCGTCGGGCGCGCGTTGCGTGTCGTCGTCGTGCTCGTCGTGCTCGCCGTCATCCTCGCCGCCTTCTACCACACCTCCCCGGCGGTCTCCCTCTTCCAGGTGCCAGTCGCGCTGTACAACGCGCTGCCGTTCATCTTCCAGCTCGCATTCGCGTTCTTCTTCATCGCGTTCCAGTTCATCGGCCTCTTCTGGCTGCTTTCAAAAGGCGGGGTCGATGTCCACTATCCAGGGGACATCCCGACGCGATTCAGCGATGTATGGGGACAAGACGCCGTCGTTGAGCGCGTCAAAGAGAATCTGATCTTCCTCAAAAACCCGGATCAGATTGAGAAAAAGGGAGGTTATGTTCCCGGTGGCGTGCTTTTACACGGTCCTCCGGGGACTGGAAAGACCCTGCTTGCCGAAGCCGTCGCCGGCGAGACTCACAACCCGTTCGTGTTCGTCGATCCGGGCGCGTTCACCAACATGTTCATGGGCGTCGGCATCTTGAAGGTCAAGAGCCTGTTCCGCCGTCTCCGCAAGCTCGCGCTCCGCTATGGCGGCGTGGTCGCGTTCTTCGACGAAGCAGATTCCCTCGGCAATCGAGGTGCTCTCACCCCGGGGATGTTCGGACCCGGCGGAAACTCATGTCGCGGACCGGAATACGTCGCGTTTTCCCTTTCGGAAATCGAAGCCGAACACCGTCACCAGATGATGATGGGCGGAATGATGGGTGGGGGAGGGATGGGCACACTCCAATCGCTCCTCTCCGAGATGCAAGGACTCACAAAGCCGCGCGGCTTCGTCAACAGGTACGTGCGACGCGCTCTCGGAATGAAGCCGAAGCCGCCGCCGAAGTACCGGATCCTGTTCATCCTCGCGACGAACATGCCGCAGTCGCTGGACGAGGCGCTGTTGCGGCCCGGACGCATCGACCGCATCTACAAGATGGGCTATCCGTCGAAGGCGGGTCGAATTCGGACCTTTGAGGGCTATTTCGCGAAGGTTCATCACGAGATCACCTCGGAGCAGATCGATCGCTTGGCGACCATGACCCCGTACGCGACGGGAGCGACGATGAAAGACCTCGTGAACGAGGCATTGATCAACGCGATCCGCGACGGTCGGGAAGTCATCACCTGGGGCGACGTCATTCGCGCGAAGCAGCTAAAAGAGCTCGGTCCGCCTGAAGACGTGGAGTACATCGAGCGCGAGCGTCACGCAACCGCTCTGCACGAAGCCTGTCACGCGGTAATCGCTGCCCGCTCCCAGAAGGACTGGGTGATCGACCTCGCCACCATCGAGAAGGGGAGTACCTACCTCGGGATGGTGAAGCATGTTCGAGCCGAGGACACCTTCACTCGGTGGAAGTCCGACTACGAGGCCGACATCATGGTTTCACTGGCGAGCCTCGCCGGAGAGCGCATGTTCTTTGGTGGCGACAGCGCGTCCGGGGTCTCGGCCGACCTATCGAACGCGACGCGCATTGCCACGTTCATGGAGGGCTACTGGGGAATGGGGCGTACCGTGACCTCACACGAGGTCACGAGGGAGGCCGGTGTCGGTCCCTCTGGTGGGCGCGGCAAAGACGACGAAACGAAGACGATGTTCTCTTCCCTCGGTGATCGCATAGAGACCAACCTCGAGAGATTGCTCAAACAGACCGAAGCGTTGTTGAAGGCCAATCACTACGAAATCCTCGGTGTCGCATACGCGCTGGAAATTCATAAGACGATCACCGGAGAGGACGTCCAGGCGATCGTGAACGGCACTGAGGGCCCATTCGTCGACGGTCGGGTCTACGCGACCCCCGAATTTCGGAACGCGCTCGATGCGTACCACGAGGCGGTCATCTCCGCGCACGAAGGTCGACGCGGCGTCGAGGTCCCGATGCCGTCGCTCCCTGAACTCTCTGACGTGCTAGCGGCGGTCGTCACTGGAAACGGTGACTCCGCCTGCGCGCAGTCGTAACCCACGGCGCCCTCGTACCCCGCCGACCGACACACCCGAATAACCAACCAGTCGAGTTGCCAGCAGGGGAGACGGTCACTGAATTTCTCAGCGACCGCGAGGGTTCACCGCACGTCGTGATCCCGTTTCACACAAGCCTGCACCCGCGTTCAATTCATGCGGTCCTCCTTGTGGCTTTCACCGAAGTGCCGCTCAATAGGGGCACAACTCACAGCCCACTGGGATCGCAGCGGCCGTAGCCGTTCTGGTGGCCAGGAAACGAATCGAGGACGGTGATGAATCAATTTCAGATCGTAAGAACGATCGCCGCGTCACCCGAAGCAGTCTTCGCTCTCCTCACCGACGTCGAAAAGACGCCTCTATGGAGCCCCGCGATTTCGGAAGCCACGATCACATCGCCCGGTCCTCTGGCCGAGGGATCGACGATCACCTACGTGGGGCGCTTCCTCGGTCGTCGCTTCACTTCGACCTCGGCGGTCACCGAGATCCGTCCGCCGATTCGCTACGCCGCGAAGTCGACCTCCGGTCCGTTCGACCTCACGATCTCGAACGCTCTCGAAAAGGACGACGACGGCACGCGGCTCGTCTCGGACTTCGCCGGTGACAGCCGTGGATTCTTCAAGCTCGCCGAGTCCGTCGTGGTACGCGCCTCGAAACGGCTCTTCGAGGCGAACATGGACCTCCTGAAAGAGCTACTGGAAGCGGGGGAGGAAATCCCCACGTGATCATCCGGCTGCCCGCTGGCTAGGCCAAGCCCAAAAAGGGTCCCTGCGGTCGCGTAACCACCTTGCAACCGGCCTTGGAGTAGATGCACAAGCGTGACGCGGATGACGGGAGCACGCCGTGCGGGCCCGGTCGCTGCGGCCCTCATCGCTGCCGGTCTCCTCGTGGCGGCATGCGGGGGCACGTCCGGCCCGGGAGTTGCGAGTCTTGGGTCGACGAGCACCACCACGACGACTCCCGCGGCCGCATCTCAGGGTACGAATAAGGCAACCGGCTACTTGGACGCCGTCGAGTACTCCGCCTGCGTGCGAGCACACGGCGTGCCGAACTTTCCCAACCCGACCAGTGATGGCGACTACCTCAGCATTCACGGCCTGACCAACGGCGTGAAGGTCGACTACAACTCGTCCGGGTACACGAAGGCGAACAAGGATTGTCAACACCTTCTTCCGAACGGCGGACACGCAACCGCCGCGCAACTCGCACAGTTCCTTGCTCAGGCGCTGAAGTACGCAGCGTGTATCCGCAGCCACGGCATTCCGGGCATGCCCGACCCCAAAGAAGGGCACGGTGGCATTTCCCAGCAGTTTCCCCGAGGCGTATCGCCGAACTCGCCGCAGTTGAAAGCGGCGATGAAGGCGTGTCGAGCGTTCGTGCCAGCTGGCAGCGGGCTCGCCCCTTGACGTGATCTGAACGGCATCGCTGTTCCGGATCGAGCCGGGCGTATCGGAACTCAGGGGAGCGGCCGCCGTGTCTCGAGGTTCCTGACTTCCTTTACTGAACGCGACATAACAAACCTTATCGGCGTTTCGTCCACCAGTCAGCCACCTACATCCCCTCGACGAAACTGACGAGTCGGGAGACTTGGCATCGTTCCGCGCAGCCGTGGGCCGCGCGTGAGCCCGCCGCCAGCTCGCGGCGAGGTTTGGTGGTGCGAACCGCCTGATGTCGGACGCCGCCCTCTCGTAGTCCTTTCGCATGCACGACGACGATTCGTGGATTGGCGAGCGAGGTGGTGCTACAGCCCGGGACGATCCTGTTCCAGGCGCTCGGCGGTCAATCTCGACGGTTTCGGCTTTTCCGCGACCCAACGGTGATGATGAGTCTCAGAAACTGAGACTGCGCTCCGCTCCACTCCACCTCTCTCTCCCGAGGCAGAGCGCTTCAAGTCGGTCAAGGCTGTTTTCTCGTCTTCACCGCCGTGCCGTACGCGCAGATCTCCGTCCAGTTGCCAGCCATCTCGGAGGTATCGAAGCGGAACGCGAGCACGGCATCGGCGCCTTTTGCTCGCGCTTCTTCGACCATTCGGCCGATGACGTCTTCTCGGCTCGCCGTCAGGTTCTTCGTCATGCCTTTCAATTCACCTCCGAGGAGGGATTTCAAGCCGGCACCGAATTGCGAGCCGATATTCCGGCTGCGCACCGTCAGACCGAACACTTCACCGAGCACCTCGGTGATCTCGTACCCCGGGATGTCATTCATCGTGGAAATGAGCATGAGGGCACAATACGTACCGCGACGGTATTCAGGAACCGTCGTTCGACCCGAGCGCAGAAGGTCGAGTAAAACCCATCAATTGTCGATCTTTGGCTTCGATCGCAACTTGTCCAAAAGCTCGGATTGTGAGTGCACGCCGTATCTCGCGTAGATGTGCGTCAAATGATTTCGCACCGTGCTCGCGCTTATGAACAGACGGCGAGCGATAGACGGTACGCGCTCCCCGCGGATAAGCAACTCGACGATTTCGAGTTGACGAGTCGTCAAGGACTCTCCCGCGACGTCCGGCTCGAATCCCTCCAACGCGCTCAGCGTGTCGATCAGTCCTGCTGCGCGAACCTCTGCGCTGATCCGACGAAGCCGCGCCTCAAGCTCGCGTTCGCGCGCGGTCTGAGACGCGAGAGTTGCTTGCACCAGACCGACGAGTGCGAACAGCCGTCTCGACTTACCGGAACCACAAGGCGCCCCGATTAGCAGGCAGACGTCAACGCCCTCCCCGAACTCGTCTGACGTCACAACCGGAAACAGCGAAAGGACGTCGCTTGGCTTTGATTGCACGACGGCGCTCGCGTGGCGGGCGTCTGTCGGGGCGAGGAGATCGAAAAGTAATCGCCCACGTGCGTCCTCCGGCCGGAGGTCGATGATCTCGCTCAGGTCCCCGCTTATCTCGATGATTCGCCAATCAAGGTCCACGAATCCGACCGCCACCGCTATCGATTGGCCAAACGGTGAAGTGGGATCGGCGCCTCCGAAGTTGACGACGTCACGAGCGAGAGCGAACACCCCAACTGCAAGTCGACGCCCGTCGACCTCAATCGCACGCACCCACGCGTAGAGGGTCTCGCCCTCGTGACTCGTGAGGATTCGGCGCGCGCGGTAGCTATCGATTGCACCCTCAGCGAGGCTTTTGTTCGCCAACGTGACCTTCTGCTCTGGACCCACGATGTCGACCGCGCTCATGCCGACGAGTTCTGAGAGAGGGATATCGGCAACTTCGGCGGCAGCCTCGTTGGCAAGCAGCAGCGATCCCCCGTCAGGGTTCCAGATGGCGATCGGCACCGGCAGTCGATCGAGCACGGCGCGCAACTCTTTTTCCGAAGTGGTCGCGGCAGGGCTGACCGCTCGTTGATCGAAGACATGGAACGAAGGTCGCGCCGTCGCGGTGGCACGACGTGATTTTTCGGGCGTCTGCGATTCGGGCATGACGGTCCCCCTGGGAGATCATCGCGCCGGTCGGTCGGGCTTGCTGGTGGCGATTTGAGCCTTTCTGGCTTGTTGCGCGCGCAAGTCCTTACGCGTCGACGAGCTCCTGGGGTACAGCGATCACGTCGACGAGCGCGCCGTTTCTCGAGACCGTGATTTCGACGCGCTTCCCGATTGCCTCGCCGACCATTAGACGTTGGATGTCCGTCGCGCTCTCGACAGCCGACCCGTCGACCGCGACGACGATGTCTCCGCGGTGTAGGCCGGCCACAGCAGCCGGGCTGTGCTCGATGACTTGTGAGATGAGCACTCCGCTTTTTCGACCGACTCTCACGGCGAAGGATGAGGGCAGGTTCGCCTGAGAACCCGCCAAGCCCAGCCAAGCCCTGCGCACCTTGCCGCGAGCCATCAGCACCGAGATGATCCCCCGAGTCGTTTCGTTGATCGGAACCGCGAGCCCGAGTCCGACCCCCGCGACGGCGGTGTTTACACCGACCATCTGTCCGCGGCTGTCAGCCAACACTCCCCCGCTGTTGCCCGGGTTCAGCGCGGCGTCAGTCTGGATGACCTCGTCGACCACGCGGCCTGCACGGGTCGGGAGGGACCGTCCAAGTCCGGAGACGATGCCCGCAGTGACGCTCCCGGAGAGGCCTAGCGGGTTCCCGAGCGCTACGACGAGCTGTCCCACCTTCAAAGTCGAGGCGTCGCCGAGCGGCACCGGCGCAGGCACCGAATCGCGGGCTCGCAGTACCGCCAGATCGGAAAGTGGATCGCGACCCACGACATCGGCGCGGACCTCGGAGCCGTCGCCGAAGAGGGCGAGCGCGCCGTCAGCGCCCTCCACGACATGGGCACTAGTCAACAAGAACCCGTCCTCGGTGAGGACGCTCGCACTCCCCGCCCCCGGGCCTCTCCTCGTCGACACGCGCAAGCTGGCCACTGTGGGCAGGACGGCTTCCGCGACACGAACGATCGTCGCCGAATAGGCGTCAAGGGCTTCGGCGTCGCTCAAAGGTTGAAAATTCCCTTCTCTTCGGTTCCGATTTTCGGCGACGCTATCGGCAGCGGGAGTCGGGCCGACCCGATGGCGCAGCCGCGGCAAACCGGGGCGACCGCTCGCCGGTCTGCAACAGAAAGGGCTACCGAATGCAAGAAGACCAGGTCAGAACGATGCTCGAACGTCGGGATGCCCTTTTGGTAGACGCGGCCGAACGCGCAAGGCGCTATCTCGACACGATCGGCAACCGTCGCGTCGCACCCTCCCCCGAAGCTTTGGCGGCGCTTGGTGCACTCGACTTCCCGTTGCCCGAAAGGGGTTTCCCCGCCGACGAAGTGCTCGCTCGTCTCGACGACGTCGGCTCCCCAGCAACGATTGCCAGCGCCGGCCCTCGCTACTTCGGATTCGTCGTCGGCGCGGCCCTTCCGTCTGCCGTCGCGACTTCGTGGCTCCTTGCGGCGTGGGATCAGAACGCCGGGCTGCACGCACTCTCTCCCGTCGCAGCCCGTCTCGATGACGTCGCGCTCCGCTGGCTTTCTGATCTCTTGGGTCTGCCAAAAGGTGCCGGCGGAGCCTTCGTTACCGGAGCGACGATGGCGAACGTGTCGTGTCTCGCCGCGGCCCGCGACGCGACCCTCACTTCAGTCGGCTGGGACGCCGCATCGAACGGCCTCGTCGGCGCTCCGGCGGTGACCGTCATCGTTGGAGCTGAGGCGCACACCACCGTGCACAAAGCACTCGGTCTCCTCGGACTCGGACGCGAGCGGGTACTTCGGCTGCCGGTCGACAGCCAGGGACGGGTTGTCACCGACTCGCTTCCGGGCATCGAGCCACCGGCGATCGTTTGCCTGCAGGCGGGGAATGTGAATTCCGGCGCGTTCGACCCCTTCCCTCGCCTCATCGAATGGGCACACACCCACGGTGCATGGGTGCACGTCGATGGGGCGTTCGGCCTCTGGGCACTTACAGATCCGGAATTCGCCGCGCTCACCGAAGGCATCACCGGTGCCGACTCCTGGGCAACCGACGCGCACAAATGGTTGAACACCACATACGACTGCGGGATTGCCTTCACACGCGACGGGCGCGCATTGTTCGACGCGATGGCGGCACATGCGGCGTACTACGTCGAAGGCGGCGAACGAGAGCCGGCGCTCTTCACCCCCCAGTCCTCTCAGCGAGCTCGCGGCGTCGAGGTGTGGGCGGTTCTGGCGTCTCTCGGACGTGAAGGCCTCGCCGAGCTCATCACGCGCACATGCGCGCTCGCGCGCCGATTCGCCGACGCGATGAGGAGCGCGGGCTTCGAGGTTCTGAACGACGTCGTGTTGAACCAAGTCGTGGTGAGCTTCGGCGCCGACGAGAGAACCGACGAAGTCCTGGCCGCGATCCAGGCCGACGGAACGTGTTGGTGCGGTCCGACGACCTGGCAGGGGCGACGCGCGATGCGCATGAGCGTCAGCGGATGGGCGACGACGACTGCCGACATCGATCGGAGCGCCGACGCGGTCGTCCGAGTCGCCCGAAATGCTCTCGGCGAGGTCTCTCCAGCTATTTCCGGCTGACGATCAGGACCCGAAAATCAGCTCGAACACCTTCTCGTCTGCCTGGTAAGGAGGGCTTTGTCGCGGCCAATGGACGACCAGGTCGGTTACGCCGGCCGCCTCGTAGCGCCCGACGACGTCGAAAAAGGAGTCCTTCGAGCTCAGAGCTGGTTGGATGAGCGGACCGGTGAGCACGAGACGGCGCAGGGTCGTCGGATCGCGTCCCACCTCTTCGCACGCTGCTTCGAGTTCCTCGATTTGAGTCTGCACGAGCGCCACCCCAGCATCTGGTTCGAGCTCGCCCCTTTCGTAATCTCCGATCGTTACCCAATACTCGCCAAAGCGCGCGGCGACGCGCATCGATCGCGTTTTGCCCGCGGCGATCGCGAGCGGCAGACGTGGCCGCTGCACACATCCGGGGTAAGTACGTGCTTCGTCCACCGTGTAGTACTTGCCGGACCAGTTGACCTGCGGCTCGCGCAACAGCAACTCCGTCAGTTCGACGAATTCGGCAAAGCGTTCCGCGCGCTCGCGATTCGACCAAGCTTGCTGTCCGAGCATCGTTGCGTCCCATCCCCCACCACCCGCTCCGATCCCGGCGATCACCCGTCCCTGTGAGATGTCGTCGAGAGCGATCAGATCCTTCGCCAACGGAAGGGGATGACGGAAATTCGGCGACGCAACCAGCGTCCCGATCGCGATTCGACTCGTCGCCGTAGCCGCAGCGGTGAGAAGCGGAATTGACGTAAACCACGGTTCGTCGCGAAATCCTCGCCAGGCGAGGTGGTCATAGGTCCAGACATGGGTGAAACCGAGCTCTTCCGCCCGCCGCCACCGAACGATCGAGTCGCGCCAACGCATATCAGGCAGGATGACAACGCCGAATTGCATGGCGCGACCTTACGATCTCGCCGCGTCGGGATATGCGGTCACCCGGTCGCCGAGGAAGTGTCTTCGACCGTTAATTGCCACTCCTCCCGGCGATCAACGGCACGAAATCCGAGCCGTTCATTCACCTCGACCATGAACGTGTTCGACTCCGCGTTCCAAGTTGCCACCCGCGACGTGCTCGGCATTGCAGCCATCAGCTGTCGCAGGTTCGCGGCCTTCACCAAGAACCCGAGCCGATGTCCCCGGTGTTCAGGCGCGACGATCGTGTCCCACTGGTACGCGATCTCGGGCTGAAAACGCGACACACCGAGCTCGGTGATCGCCACGAGCTGCCCAGTCCCCACAGCCCGGGCACCGGCGGCAAAACGACTCCTACCCCACCGAAACGTGGCGTCCTCCATCTCCCGGATACGGTTCCGGTCCCACATTTCCTCGCCCACTTTCAACTCCCCCATCGGCGAGTCAGTCACCATCCGCGCCACCAAGGTCGCGAAGTCGTCGACGAGGTCCTCTGGCGCGTGATCGCCCCATTGCGCGAGCTCGTAGCCTGTCGCGCGCTTTCGTGCTTCTACCTCGAGACCCTCGAGCACCGCCAAGTCGAGGTGGCGCAGGTCGAGGATTCGTCGAATCGAGGTCAGGCCGTGCTCGGCGCCGAGCGACTCGGCGAACTCGCGGCCTGGGCTGTCACCTTCGAGCGGAGCGCAAACCTCACCGATCAGGATCGACCGACCACGCGCAACCGAACGCGCGCGCAAGTGCTGGAACATCGCGCGCCCGTGTCCGCGCCGACGAAATTCCGGGACGACCTGGATCCTCAGATCGGCGAGCTGGTGGTTGTCGCGCGTCGGAAGGGCGAGCCGGCCGCGAACAACGGGCGTGCGATCGACGTATCCGATGTGGAACTCCATCCGCCACGACGGTGACCCATCGGGCATCTGGGCGCGAATTTCCTCGACCGGGTCCTCCAACAGGTCGGGTTCGTCGACGCCGTGGGCTGCGGCGCCGACGTCGTACCAATCCACGGCGCGCGATTCGTCGACGTGTTCGATCTCGAGATCCACCCCATCGTTGTAGCGCGCCGCTGTGCCGACTCGTCCGCCATCGATCTTTTCGACGGGACGGCCTCGCTTGCAGCTCGAGTCCTACGTCCCGACGTAGTGCGCGTCGACCACTTTCAACGCCTCGTCCAAGATTGCGATACCCATGCGCGCCTCGTCGGGTGTGATCGTGAGGGGCGGCACGACGTGCAGCCGGTTGAAGTTCGTGAAGGGGATCAACCCGCGTTCTTTGCACGCCGCGACTAGTTCGCTCATCGCGTCGGAAGATCCGCCGTACGGCGCCGCCGGCTCCTTCGTCACCCGATCGACGACCAGGTCGAGTGCCCAGAACGCGCCCAGTCCGCGCACGTCGCCGATCGAGAGGTGGCGCTCTTCGAGTTCCGCTAGACCGGGTCCGAACACGTCTTGGCCGATCATCGCTGCGTTTTCGACGATGCCCTCGTCGCGCATGGCGGTGATCGTCGCGATCGCCGCAGCAGCCGCGAGCGGATGGCCGGAGTAGGTCGAGCCGCCCGGAAAAGCCCGTTCGTCAAAGGTCCTCGCGATCTCCTCAGCGATGAGCACCCCGCCGAGTGGTACGTAACCCGAGGTCACGCCCTTCGCGAAGGCGATGAGGTCGGGTTCCACGCTGTAGTGCTCGAACCCGAACCACCTCCCCGTGCGACCGAATCCGCACATCACCTCGTCTGCGATATAGACGATTCCGTGGCGAACGCACAGCTCGCGCACCCCAGCCAAATAGCCCGGCGGCGGCGGCATGATCCCGGCGGTGCCGGGGATCGTCTCGAGCACGATCGCGGCGATTGAGGACGGTCCTTCGAACGCGACGACCTCCTCCAGGTGCTCGAGCGCCCGCTCGCTCTCTTCCTTCTCGCTTGTCGAGTGGAAGGGCGAGCGAAAGAGGAACGGACCGAAGAAATGGACGACTCCCGCGGAGCCGTAGTCGTTCGGCCAGCGGCGGGGGTCACCGGTGAGATTGATCGACATCGCGGTCGACCCGTGATACGAGCGGTAAGCCGAGAGCACCTTGATCCGCCCGGTATGCAGGCGCGCGAGGCGAGTCGCGTGCTCGACGGCTTCGGTACCTCCGTTCGTGAAGAAGACCCGGTTCAACCGTTCCGGAGCGAGCTCGATGATGAGGCGCGCCGCCTCATTGCGCACGGCGACCGCGTGATGTGGCGAGATCGTGCACATCTTGGCTGCTTGTTCTTGGATCGCCGAGACGACTTTCGGATGCTGGTGGCCGATGTTCACGTTCACGAGCTGGGAAGCGAAATCGAGGTAGCGATTCCCCTCGTAGTCGTAGAGATATACGCCTTCTGCGCCAGAGATCGCCATCGGTGTGATGAGCGCCTGCGCGGACCAGGAGTGGAAGACCCGCGCCCGATCGTTCGCGAACACCTCTCGCCCGAGCGCGGGATCGTTGATCGGTTTCCCGCTCACGTCGTCTCCTTCGTGTTCTCTGTACGACTCAAGTGTTCTGTGGGAAACCGAGATTGATCCCCCTATGGCTCGGATTTAGCC
Organism: uncultured Acidimicrobiaceae bacterium; assembly: GCA_963725215.1. Classification (GTDB taxonomy): domain Bacteria; phylum Actinomycetota; class Acidimicrobiia; order Acidimicrobiales; family Bog-793; genus CAVRXQ01. The sequence goes on from CAVRXQ010000002.1 coordinate 77,030, forward strand.
AGCGGCTCGTCACCACCTTCGTGCGCGTGAAGAAATGAACACCGTCTGGTCCGTAGGCGTGCGTGTCGCCGAAAAGCGAGTTCTTCCACCCTCCGAAGGAGTAGTAAGAGACGGGGACCGGGATCGGAACGTTGATGCCGATCATGCCGACTTGGACCTCTTCTTCGAAACGCCGGGCCGCTCCCCCGTCGTTGGTGAAGATCGCCGTGCCGTTTCCCCACGGATTGTTGTTCACGAGCGTGAGCGCCTCGTCGTAGGAGCGAACGCGCAACACCGACAGCACAGGGCCAAAGATCTCGTCGGTGTAGATCGTCATTTCCGGGCGCACGCGATCAAAAAGGGTCGGGCCGAACCAGAACCCATCCGGCGATCCGTCGATTTGAGTCTTCCGACCGTCGACGACGAGGGAAGCCCCCGCCTCGATACCCGCTTTGAGGTAGCTCGCGACCTTGTCCCGGTGGACTTCTGTGACGAGCGGTCCCATGTCGGCGTCACGACGCCCGTCGCCCACCTTCAACGTGGCGATGCGCTGCGCGATCTTTCCGACGAGCTCATCGCCGATCGGATCGACCGCCACGACAGCTGAGATCGCCATGCAGCGTTCGCCGGCGGAGCCGAATCCCGCGTTCACCGCAGCATCCGCCGCGAGATCGAGATCGGCGTCGGGCAGGACAACCATGTGGTTCTTTGCGCCGCCAAGAGCTTGGACGCGCTTAGCTGGCGCGCGTTCCGTTCTCGTAGACATAGCGCGCAATCGGCGTCGAACCGACAAATGAGATCGACGCCACATCGGGATGCTCTAAGAGACGATCGACCGCGATCTTGTCGCCGTGGACGACGTTGTAGACGCCGGCCGGAAGGCCGACTTCCGCCCACAGCTCGCCGAACCAATTCGCAGCGGAGGGGTCCTTCTCGCTCGGTTTCACGACGACCGTGTTGCCCGTCGCGATGGCGATCGGGAAGAACCAGCACGGAACCATCGCCGGGAAGTTGAACGGACTGATGATCCCCGCCACGCCGAGGGGTTGGTGAAGCGAATAGACGTCGATATCGGTCGAGACGGTTGAGGAGTACCCGCCTTTCAACAGGTGCGGGATCCCGCACGCGAACTCGACGACTTCGAGCGCGCGGGTGATCTCTCCGAGCGCGTCCGAACGCACCTTGCCGTGTTCGGACGTGACGATCTCCGCGAGCTCGCGCTTGCGGGCCGCCAGCAGTTCGCGGAAGTCGAACAGGAACTGGACGCGTTTGGTAAGCGACGTCGTCTTCCAGCTGGGAAAAGCGGCGCATGCGGACGCAACCGCCGCGTCAACATCGGCCGGTGATGCAAATGCGACGCGTTTGGTGATTTCGCCGGTCGCCGGATCGAAGACGTCGCCGAAGCGTTCTCGCGAACCTTCGAAGGCCTTTCCGTCGATCCAGTGGTTAAGGGTAGGAAGAAGGGATACGTTCGTCACAACCCGATTCTTCCAGAACGGGCAGCCTCGACCGGTCGCCTGCCACCTCACCCCTTGTGGGAAGAGATCGCTCGGGAAGGGTCAGTTCGACCCTGTTTCTCGCTGCAGCTCGTCCAGTCGGCGTTGGCACAACGCCACGATCGAGTACGCCGAAGACTCCACAGCTCCCACCGCGTCGGTGACCTCAGAGAGAAGATGGGCGAGCTGAGAACGCACTTGTGTCATTTGACGTTGGGACTCAGAAAACCCCTGCAGCGTCGTCTTCCAGAAGGTGAGCTCCTCACCTCTCGCCGCGTTTCTCAGCGCCTGCGCCTCCGTCTCGGCCTCCCGAAGGCGTGCAACCATCGAGCGCGCCGTATCGCTGCGAAGCTTCGCGACCTCATCCGCGGCGCGGACGCGAAGCGCCATCACTTCATCCTCGGCCGCTTGCAACTTCTCAGACACCAGTCGGATCGCGCTCGCTCTGATCTGCGCCGCCGCGTCTTTCGCCTCGGCGATCGCCCGCTCGCGCATCCGAGTCGTCTCCGCGTCTTGTCCCCATCCGTAAGAGGGGGCGCCGGAGCCAGGACCACCGGCCGGTGTGCCGGGGCCGATGAGCGGCTCGAAAGCACCTGGAGGAGGCGGAGGTGGAGGCGTCTCGGTTTCGCGGGCGGCTTCGAACCTTGAATGCTCTTCCGACTTGCGTACCAACAATTCGAGCTCTTCGGCCGACACGCCGAAAGCACGCAATTGCTCGATCAGCGCGTCATCCTGGTCGCTCACAGGGCCAGCATATGTGAAGGTCCGTGAACCGTTATGGTCCGATATTGGACACAATTTGATCGTTCACGAGCCGTGAGCGCGGTCGCGCATCGCGTGACAACGTTCCCATTGCCCGAAGCGCTCGGCGCAACCTCGTCCGAGCCGATAGAAGACCCAAGCGCTGTGAACTGGCCCTACGCCAGCCGCGAGACGTCAACCGAAGCTCATCTTCCCTGGACGACGTTCATATCTTGATATATGGACGGCTCGAATTGCCCGAATGTGCCGTTCGTAGAATCGCTGCGATGCGTTTCATGGGACCGAACGGTTTTTTCGTAAGCGACGATCGATCGTTGCTCGATTTCGATCGCATCCATCGGTGGCTCGCGGAAGAGAGCGATTGGGCAAAAGGGCACCCGCTCGAGGCAGTCCGCGAGTCGTTCGCCCGCTCGCTGCCGGTGGCCTCTGCTCCCCTTCCGGAGAACTCGGCGGTATCTGTCGAGGGGTGACCGACGAAGTGAGTTTTGCCTGGCTGTGCGATGTCTTCGTCGACAAATTCGTTCGCGGAAGAGGCCGCGGAGCCTTTCTCCTGCGGTCGCGCGAGCTCACTCGATCGAGTCCGAGAGCTTCGGCTTCACCTCCTCGCGACTCGCGACGCGCATGGTCTGTACGAAAAGAGCGGTTTCGCTCCGGTCGATTCTCACCGGTTCATGGAACGCCGAAAGTAGACCTCAGCCGCGACACTCCGTTTCTCGTGGACGCTCGACGCTGGGCCTTGTGAGGCCGTGGGAGACGAAGCGACGCTGTTACTTCTGAGACGGGTCGGCGAACTCCTTGAACGCGGCAAAGGCCCGCGGTCCCCACACCGTCCCCGGCCCGCCGTTCATCTGGATCGCCACACCGAGCGCCTCGGCGACTTCTGCTTCGTTCGCGCCCGCTTTCGCGGCCGCCTTGGCGTGCGACGCGACACATCCGTCGCACTCTCGGGTCACCGCGATCGCCAGGGCGATCAGCTGTTTCACCTTCTCGGTGAGAGCGCCGTCGGGCATGCCAGCGTGATCGATCGCGACAAACCCCGCGTACACGCCGGGGATGCGCTCGCGCAGCTCGCGGCCCGGTGCGCGCATCTCTTCGAGAAGGTCCTTTGCCCAGCCCATCGGCGCCTCCCGTTCTCCGTGACCTCGTCGCTGCCGACGGTAGCGGGGAGGAAAGCGGTGTGACCGGGCCTTTTGTCGCACTGTTCGCAGCTTCCGCGGAAGTAGCCTCGCTCGGTGCCACTTGGTCGAGGAGAAATCGCCGCATTCTTTGATCCGCTCGGCGGTCTGTGGTGACCGAAGCCACCGCTGAGACGAGTTTCGACAGCGCACTCGTCCCTGCTCAGGCGAGCCGGCGCAACCTCATCGTCGGCGCCCTCATGCTGGCGATGCTCCTTGCCGCACTCGACCAGACGATCGTCGCGACCGCTCTCCCGACGATCGTCGCCGACCTGCACGACGCGACGCACCTTTCGTGGGTCGTGACCGCCTACCTCCTCGCGACGACGGCCTCCACACCGTTGTGGGGAAAGCTCGGCGACCAATACGGCCGGAAAGGGTTCTTCCAGCTCTCGATCGTCATCTTCCTCATCGGATCGATCTTGTCGGGATTGAGCTCCTCGATGATCGAACTCATCTCGTTTCGCGCGCTGCAAGGTCTCGGCGGCGGTGGGTTGTTCGTCGGGACCCAGGCGATCATCGGCGACGTCGTCCCGCCTCGCGAGCGCGGGCGCTATCAGGGCGCCTTCGGCGCCGTCTTCGGCGCGGCGAGCATCATCGGACCACTGCTCGGAGGGCTGTTCGTCGACCAACTCTCGTGGAGATGGATCTTCTACATCAACATACCTATCGGCGCGGTCGCGCTCGCTGTCATCGCTTCGACTGTCCCGAGCGCGCTAACCCGCGTCCGCCACAGCATCGACTATCTCGGCGCGCTGCTGATCGCGGGAGCGGCCACGTGCTTCGTCCTGCTTACGAGCCTTGGCGGCACGACGTACCGGTGGGCGTCAACACCCATCTACCTCTTCGCGATCGTGGGTGGGCTGCTCGTCGTCGTGTGGGCGATCGCCGAACGTTTCGCTAAGGAGCCAGTACTCCCGCTGCATCTGTTCTCAAACCGAACCTTTGCTGTCTCGTCTGCGATGAGCTTCATCGTCGGATTCGCGATGTTCGGCGCCATCGTGTTCCTGCCACTTTTCCTTCAAGACGTGCGCGGGAACAGCCCCACCGCATCCGGCTTGAAACTCCTCCCGCTCATGGTTGGGCTCGTCGTGATGTCCCTCGGGTCGGGTTTCACGATCGCAAAGACCGGCCGATATCGAGCCTTCCCCATCATCGGAACGATGCTCACGGTCGTAGGGCTATTCCTGCTCTCGTTCCTGCACGAAGGAACACCGGCCGCGCTGATGTACTTCTTTATGTTCATCCTCGGAGCTGGCCTTGGAAGCTTGCTCCAAGTGTTGGTGTTGATCTCGCAGAACGCCTTGCCCTATAGCGAGCTCGGGGTCGCAACGTCCGGCATCACCTTTTTCCGAACGATCGGCGCGGCGTTCGGCACCGCCGTGTTCGGCGCAATCTTCACCAATTTGTTCGACTCCAAGCTCAAGACGGCGCTTCACGGGACCCCCCTTCCCAAAGGACTGACGTCGTCCGGTTTCTCGCCTCAGCTGTTGAAGACGCTGCCTGTAGCGGTGCGCGACCCGATCATCCACTCCTACACGAGCTCGCTTGACATCGTGTTCCTGATCGCGGTGCCCGTCGCGGGTTTGGCGTTCTTGCTGAGCTGGTGGTTGCCGTTCGTACGTCTTCGCGACACCGTCTCCACCACCGCCGACTGAAGTCCGCCCAACTGTGGTCGGCCATAAAGCGATCAAGGGATAGTCGGAACGATGCGGCCCTGGTCCCAGGAACTCATCGGCCACATCGACGAGCGCGAGTTTCATTCGCCCTCACTCGATGACAACCCGCTCGGCGACCCGTCGACACGCCCGATCGCCATCTACACGCCGCCCGGATACGCGGAGTCGGATCTCGCTTACCCCTCGATCTACGTCCTCCACGGCTACGGCTCGCACGTCGCGACGTGGTCCGAACGCCATCTGTTTGACCTCACCGCGCCAGAGCGGATCGACGAGGTCTTCGCGATGGGCGGATCTCCCTGCGTCGTCGTCTACGTCGACGCTTGGACGAGATTCGGCGGCAGCCAGTACGTCGACTCGCCGGGGACGGGGAACTACCACACCTACCTCAGCACCGACGTCATCTCCTACGTCGACGAGAACTACCGCACGATCCCCGCGCCGCAGTCGCGGGCGGTGATTGGCCAATCGAGCGGCGGCATCGGCGCCATCACGGCCTCTTTGTTGCGCCCGGACGTCTTCGGAGCCTTCGCCGCGCACGCGCCCGACGCCTGCTTCGACCTCACGATGCGTGGCGAGCTCGCCCTCGCGCACCGCGCCCTTCGCGACCTCTACGACTCGTCGTACGACGCGTTCTTCTCCGACTTTTCGTCGCGCCTTCCGATGTCGCGTCCGAGCGACTTCACCTTGCAGCTCGTCTGGGCGATGTCCGCTTGCTACTCCTCGGATCCCGACGGCACGGTGCGCGTTCCGTTCGACCTTTCGTCTGGGCAGCTAATTGAGGAACTCTGGGAGCGATGGCTCGATTGGGATCCCTACCGCCTCATCCCGAGACACAAAGACGCGGTACGACAAATGCGCGCTATCTGGCTCGACTCCGGGCGGAGGGACGAGAACCTCTTCGACGTCGCGGCGGAAATGCTCGCCCACTCGTTGAGCGCGCAGGACCCGAAGGATTTCGTCTTCGAGCTCTACGAAGGAACGCACCGCGACTACCGGCACCGCTTCGCGACGTCAGTCCGCTACCTCGCCGAGCGGCTCAAGCGGGACTGACCAAAAGAGACGATCCGCTCAGTTGTTTGTGGGGTCGCGGGCGTCGAATGTCGCGACGAGATGTCGCGCGGCGAGCGCCTCGTCAAGCCGGCGAACGGGGGTCGTCCGCGGAGCCTCGTGCGCCGGCTGTTCGTCCTCACCACGGTGCGCGCGAGCTTCGTCCGCGATCGCGATCAGGGCGTTGGCAAGTGCGGCAACGGTCTCGGGACTCTCGGTCTCGGTCGGCTCGATCATCAGCGCCTCTTCGACGACGAGCGGGAAGTACACCGTCGGTGCGTGGAAACCGAACTCCAAGAGCCTCTTCGCGACGTCGAGGGTGCGCACGCCCGTCTCGTGCTTCAGCGAGGACGCCGAGACGACGCACTCGTGCATCACGGGCCGGTCGTAGGGGAAGTCGTACACACCACGCAGCCGCTCCCTCAGCCAGTTCGCGTTCAGCACCGACGTCTGCGCGACGAGCTTTAGGCCCTCTCCACCGTTCAACTTGATATACGTCCAGGCGCGCAACAAGACCAGCGCGTTGCCGTGCCAGGAGTGGATCCGTCCGATCGAGTGCTCGGGAGTCGCGTATCCGAAGCCGCTTCCCACCCGGACAGGGCGCGGTCCCGGGAGAAGTTCAACGAAACGTGGCGCCACGGCGACCGGGCCGGCGCCCGGTCCCCCGCCGCCGTGGGGGGTGGCAAAGGTCTTGTGCAGGTTCAAGTGGACGATGTCGAATCCCATGTCGCCTGGGCGGACGACGGCCAAGATCGGATTGAGGTTCGCCCCGTCGTAGTACAAGAGCCCGCCCGCGTCGTGCACCATCTCGGCGATCTCGACGATCTCTTCTTCGAACAGTCCGAGCGTGTTCGGGTTGGTGAGCATCATGCCGGCGACGTCGGGACCGAGCGTTGCCCGCAGCGCGTCGCGATCGACGAGCCCGCGCTCGTCGGTTCCGACCGTCGACACCATGTAGCCGCCGAGCGTGACCGACGCCGGGTTCGTCCCGTGGGCGGAGTCGGGGATGATCACGCGTGTGCGCTCGTCGCCGCGCCTCGCGTGGTAGGCGCGCATCAACAACAGTCCCGTGAGCTCGCCTGCCGCGCCCGCAGCAGGCTGCAGCGTCGCGGCGGCCATTCCCGTCACCTCACACAGCGCCTCTTCCAGTTCGACGAGGATCCGCAGCCAACCTTGCGACGCCGACGGTGGCGTCGAGGGATGAACGTTGCGAAAGCGCGGGATCGAGGTGACCTCGTCGCAGATCTTCGGGTTGTACTTCATCGTGCACGACCCGAGCGGGTACGCGCCGAGATCGACAGAGTACTGGCGATGCGACAGGCGCGTGTAGTGCGCGACGAGGTCGCGCTCCGCGACCTCGGGAAGCGCGACGGGCTGTTCACGGAGGTGCTCGGATGGGATCAGCTCGTCCGCGCCCCACTCGGGAACCTCCGTGCTTCGAAGCGAGTACGCACGGCGTCCCGGAGCCGAGATCTCGAAGATCGTCGGCTCGGTCTCTCGCCCCATCAACGGCGCCGAGGCCGCGCGCCCGCCGGGGCTGCGTCCCGGGCTCATCGGATCGCCTTCGAAAACGCCGCCGCGAATCCATCGATCTCCGTCTTCGTCCGCCGTTCGGTGACCGCGACCAACAGCGCTCCTTCGAGTCCGGTCTTTTCGAATCCCTCGCGTAGCGCGATCCCGGCGAGGTAACCCTCGTCCAACAGGCGGTCGATGACGACCTCCGCGTCGAGCGGCGTGCGCAGCGCGAACTCGCGCACGACGGGCGCGTGAACGGCCGGCTCCACGCCGTCGATCGCGACGAGAGCGTCGCGGCAGTACCTCGTTCCCCGGGCGCACGCGAGCGCGACCGCTCGCAGCCCTTCGGTCCCGAGCCAGCCGAGCTGGATCGCCGTCGTCACCGCCATCAGTGCCTGGTTGGTGCAGACGTTCGAAGAGGCCTTTTCCCGGCGGATGTCTTGTTCGCGCGCCCGCAGCGTCGTCACATACGCCCGCCGTCCGTCGACGTCGACGGTCTCTCCGACCAGTCGCCCCGGCAGGCGGCGGACGAGGCTCTTCCGGCAGGAAAACAGCCCGAGGTACGGACCGCCGAAGCCGAGCGGGTTGCCCAACGCCTGACCCTCGCCGACGACGACGTCCGCGCCATGCGCGCCCGGGCTGAGACACAGCGCGGCGGCAACGGGATCTTGGGCGACGATCAACAGCGCTCCAGTTCGACGCGCGGCGTCGGCTGCCACGTCGAGATCCTCGAGCGCGCCGAGGTAGTTCGGGTACGCGACGACAATCGCGCCGGCGGGCTCGTCTGGAATGGCGCTGAAGTCGGTCACTCCGTCGCGCAGCGCGACGCGTTCGATGACGCGCCCGGATCCCTGGGCAAAGGTCTGCAGCACCTCCACCCAGCGGGGGTTCACCCCTTCAGAACAGAGCACCCGTTGGTTCTTGCTCTCCGCGACGGCGAGGTTCGCCGCCTCGACGAGCGCCGCTGCGCCCTCGTAAAGCGAGGCGTTCGCGATCTCGAGCCCGGCGAGACGAGCGACCATCGTCTGGTACTCGAAGAGCGCCTGCAACACCCCCTGGGCGACCTCCGGCTGGTACGGGGTGTATGCGGTGACGAACTCCGAACGTCCTGCGAGCGCGCGCACGACGGCCGGGACCTCGTGGTCGTAGGCCCCACCGCCGGCGAAGCAGACGGCTCCCGCTCCGGCGGCGAGGTTCTCCTGCGCGATTGCCCCCAAGGTGTCGACGACGTCGGCCTCACTCATCTGGCCAGGAAGGTCCAAGCCGGCGTGGCGGATCGCGCCCGGAACGACCGCGTACAGCTCGTCCAAGTCCGACAGCCCGAGGAACGCGAGCATCTCCGCGATGTCGCCGTCGGTGTGGGGAACGAAACCCGCCATCTGGTCCTTCCTATCGCGAAGCCGGCTGCGCCGTCACGGCCCCGCCGAGCTTGTGAAACGGCGGCTTGACGACGACCGCCCGCTCGGTCGAGCCTCGGATGTCGATCGCGATCGGCGCGGCTTGTTCTGTCTGTGGAGGCAAGAACGCGAGCGCGATCCCCCGTTCGAGCACCGGAGAGAAGTTGCCCGAAGTGATAACGCCCTCCCCCGCCGCGCCACTGCAGCGATCGCCAGCGCGTGGCGGCCGGCGTCCTTCCGCAAGGAGGCCACGAAGGCGCCGCGTCACTCCACGTTCGCGCTCCGCGACGAGCGCGGCCTTGCCCCGGAAGTCCTTCTTGTCCCATCCGACGACCCACGACAGCCCGACCTGCAACGGAGTGATGCCCGGGCCGAGCTCGTGACCGTGGAGGGGAAGGCCCGCCTCCAAGCGCAAGGTGTCGCGCGCGCCGAGCCCGGCTGGGATTGCGCCGGCGTTCAGCACTTCTTGGAAGAACTCACTGGCGACGCCAGCCGGCACGGCGCATTCGACGCCGTCCTCGCCGGTGTAGCCCGTCCCGGCGACGGTGCACTCTTGGCCGGCGAAGCGAAAGCTTGAGACCCGAAAGTGCCCGACCTGTGCCGCGTCGGCGTCGATCTTCGCAAGCGTGGCGCGCGCATCGGGACCTTGCATCGCGATAACCGCACGACTGGCGGTCGTGTCCTCCCCACCGATCGCGTCGCGTACGCGAGTCGTGTTCGAGGCGTTCGGCATCACATCGAACACGTCGTTCGAGAGCCACCAAATGATGCAGTCGTCGAGAACCGACGCGTCGTCGTCGAGGAGGTGCGTGTACTGCGCGCGTCCCGGCTCGACCTTTTCGAGGTCGTTCGAAAGTGCATATTGCAACGCGCGCAGCGCCTTCGTGCCTTCGACGCGAACGGTTCCGAGGTGGCTGACGTCGAACGCGACGGCAGCGTTGCGACAGGCGAGGTGCTCGGCAATCGTCCCCGTCGGGTACTGCAGTGGCATCTCCCAGCCACCGAACTCGACGAGCTTCGCGCCAAGCGATTCGTGAACCTGCCGCAGCGGGCTCTGTTTCAGGTCGTGGTGATCGGCGGTTATCCGGCCATGGTAGACGGGGGGCGCGCCGATCGGGCCGGCTCGAATCCACTGAGCAGCGCTTTCAGCTCGAGGCTCGCGCAGTCCCTGCGGTAGAGGATCCGGATATTCAACTCCGGGTGGAGTTCGCAGAGTCGACGGAGCTTCGCGTTCTTCTTCGTCACGAGGCGCTGACGCAGCGTCGTCAGCTCCAAGAACAGGTCGTGCTCTGGGAGGTAGAAGTCCGGCCGGAACCCCGCGGTCGGCCGTCCCTCGCCATCCCAATCGAGGGCGAATTCGACCGGTTCGTACTCCCAGGAGATGCCGTAGAAATCGAGCAGGTCGGCTAAGAGGCGTTCCGAGGCGTGCGCGAAACGCACCGGGCGGGCGCGGAGAACGCGGGCGATGGTTACCGCGACCCTTGCGTGCCCGATCGGCGCCGCGATTCGGGGGCGGCCGCCGCGGTGGCGGCAGGCTTATCGGCGTCTTCGCGTCCGGCGTCAAAAACGTGGATAGCCGCGTCAATCTCCCCGACCACCCCTGCCAGCGGGACGATGTTGAAGACGCCCTGGCCGCCCTTCAAGAGGTCGACGATCTCCTCGCCCGACCTCGCGAGCACGGTTCCCTCGGCGCCGATGACGAGGTTCGCCGTCGCGAGATCACCACCGGACTCTCTCAGGCACTCGATCGCCCGGCGGGTGTGCTGGAGGTTCACCCCGGCGTCGAGCAGCCGCTTGATCACTTTCAGCTCCAGGACGTCCCTGTAGGAGTAGAGCCGCTGGGTCCCCGAGCCCTTCGCGTCGGCGAGGGAGGGGCGCAAAAGACCGGTGCGCGCCCAGTAGTCGAGCTGGCGGTACGTGATCCCGACGAGCTTGCAGACCCTCGGGCCCCGGTACCCCACCTCTTCGTTCGCCATCTCTCCCGCCTCCTACCACGCCCCGGCGCCGATCACAGGCGCGTAACTACGCGGGTGTCATGAGGCTACGGCGAACCTCCGCATCGGTCAACGACCGCGCGATATCGGCCGAGGTCAGGCCGAGAAATCCTCCGGGCGGACGCGATCCAAGAACTCCCGGAACTCGCCCACGAGCTCTTCTGGGGTCTCGTCGTCGTCCCCGTCGCCCTCTTCCAAGACGACGCCGGCCTGGTCCATGAGTTCGTCGTCGACGTAGAGCGGCGAGTTGGTGCGCGCGGCAAGCGCGATCGCGTCCGACGGTCGCGAGGAGAGCTCGACCATGCGTCCTTGATAGTCGAGGTGGATCTCGGCGAAATACGTCGCGTCTCGCACTTCTGTGACGACGACGCGTTCCACGTGCGCGCCGAGCGCCTCACAGAGGTCCTTCATCAGGTCGTGGGTCATCGGGCGCTGCACTTCCACTCCTTGCAACGCGAACACGATCGCGGTCGCCTCAGGCGCGCCGATAAAAATCGGCAGCGACCGGTCGCCTTCAACCTCTTGAAGCAGCACCACCGGCGTGTTCGACTGCATGTCCACCCGAACGGCCGTGAGGCGCACCTCCATCGATGCTCAACTTAGCCCTAGTCGGGGCCGGCAGAAACGGCGGTTTCGCCTCCGTACAGGGATGATTCGAAACTCGCGCGCTCAGTGGACAGCGTGTCGGGGTCGACCGGCACGATCTCGCGCAAGTTCCGGTAACGCTCCGCGTAGTCAAGCCCGTATCCGACGAGGAAGTCGTCGTCGACTGGAAGGCCAAGGTAAGCGAGCGGTACCGGGATGATGCGGCGCGCCGGCCGGTCCAGCAGCGCGCACACTTTGGCCGTCCTCGCGCCCCTAGCGCGCACGAGGTCGACGACATAACCGATCGAAAGGCCGGTGTCGACAATGTCTGCCACGACGATGACATCTTTTCCCGCGACGTCGTGACTCAAGTCCTTCAAGATACGGACGCGCCTCGCGCCAGGAGAGTACGAGCTCAGCGCGAAGAAATCGACTTCGCAGTGGACGCCGAGGGCACGGACGAGGTCAGCGAGGAAAATGACGCTGCCCTTCAGCAGTCCGACGAGCACCACGCCGTCTTTGTGGTCGGCGTCGATCTCGCCGGCGAGTCGTTCGACGATCCGGGCGATCTCTTCGGCCGACAGCACCGCCGTCGGCCGCGAGGTCACCGCGTGTCGATCTCGCGCAATGACGCACGCATGAACGCGTCGTGAAGCTGCGCGGCGACCTCAACGAGCTCGCTCAGGACTGCGCGGGCGCGTTTTTGTGCTTCGGGGTTGCGCCGCTGCAACATCGGCATGATGACTTGTTCGAGCACGCCCGATTCGCGTTCCGCGGCGTGCTTGAACGTCCGGAGGTGTCGCGGCTCGATCCCGTAACCGCGAAGTCGCGCCGCCAACTCGACGATGCGCACCGTGTCCTCGCCGTAGTTCGCTGACGCGTCGGTGCCTACGTTCTCGATCAGCGCGAAAGCTTCGAGCTCTTCCAAGAACGCGACGTCGACTCGAGCTAACTTCGCGAGTGCCTCGGCCGGCCGGCGATCGGCGATCGGGGTCTTTTGTGATCGCGACGCCCTGTGGGCGGGACGACGTGGCTCTTTCGGTCCGCCTCCTGTCGGTGTTCGGGGACCGGCGTCCTCGGCGCTTGGCTGCGCGTCGGATTCCAGGTCGCTCCTTTCGCTCGCCTGCTCCTCGGATTCGATCTCGAGTTCGTCGACCTCTCTCTGCGGCGGTGGGTCGTCCGGGTCTTGATTGAAGTCGTCGTCGTCGTCGAAAGATCCCGTCGCGACGTTCGCGGACGCAGTCGTCGCCACACCTTCGTCGGCGGATTCGAACAACGAAGGCGCGAACATTGTCGCGCCCGCTTGTTCCAAGCGACCTTTGATGACCTTCAGCGGAAGGAAGTGCTCGCGCTGTTGGAGGAGGATCCATCGCAGCCGCTCGATGTCTTCCTCGGTGAACTTCCGGTATCCCGACGCGCTGCGCTCAGGATGGATGAGCCCGCGGCTTTCCAAGAACCGGATCTTCGACACCGTGACGTCAGGGAACTCCTCCGACAACAGCGCGAGGACGTCGCGAATCGACTTCGAAGCCTGCTTCGCAGAGGGATCCTCAGGGTGGGCGCTCACGGCACGAGAGCGGAGACGAAGACGAGCTTGAACTTGCCGACCTGCACCTCGTCGCCGCTTTTCAGCGCCGACGAGTCGATCCGCTCTCGGTTCACGTACGTGCCATTCAGCGATCCGACGTCGCGCACCGTGTATCCCTCCGGCCCCCGTTCGAACTCCGCGTGACGGCGCGAAACCGTGATGTCGTCCAAGAAGATGTCGCTATCGGGATGCCGACCGACTCGAGTGACGTCGCCGTCGAGCACGAACTTCGAACCGCTGTTCGGTCCGCGCTTCACGACGAGAACGCCGACGCCGTTCGCGAGTTCGGAAACTTCGACGCCGAGCTCATCCTCGCCGATCTCTCCGGTCGACTCCTCCGGCACAAACGAAATCGTCGTCTCGGCGTTTTGCACGAGCGGCGCACCGCACGATGAACAGAAGTTCACCCCTTGCGGATTGCGATGACCACAGTTGCTGCAGAACACGACGCTCACGGTAGCCGCGATCCCTCCCCCACCTTCCTGGCTCTTACGGGGCTTGTGCTGCTCGATCTAGGTCGTCGTCAGTTCCCGGTAGCCCGCCGCGTCGAGCAGGTCGTCGATCTCCCCCGGCGAAGACGGCGAGATCGTGCAGATCCAGCCCCCGCCGTAGGGATCCTCGTTCACCTTCTGCGGCGCATCAGAAAGCTCCGCGTTCACCTCGACGACCTCGCCAGAGATCGGCGCGTAGATCTCTGAGACCGACTTCGTCGATTCGATCTCGCCCAAGGTGTCGCCTTTGCTCACCGTCTTTCCTTTCTCGGGAAGTTGGATGAACACGACATCGCCGAGCGCGTCCTGAGCGAAGTCCGTGATTCCGACGCGCACCGCGCCGTCTTCGCTTCGCGCCCACTCGTGGTCGTTCGTGTACCGAAGGTCGTCAGGGGTGTTCACGGCGGCCATGGTATCTACGACCTCGGATCAGTTCCCACCGACAAATGACCGGATGTCCTCGACCGCTGCTCGCGCCCTCGCCACCGAGGCCGCCTCCTCGTCGGCTTCCGCGAAAACGTGCGTGAACGGCTCTTCGGTGTCGGGAACGATGAGCGTCCACCCGCTCGCGTCGACGAGCTTCACGCCGTCAATCAAGATCACGTCCTCGCCGCGCGCGCGTTCGATGAACCACCGCATCACCGCGCCCTTCTGATCCGAAGGCGTCAGCACCTGCTCGTGAACGACGTGGACCTCGGGCAGCCCTCGGCGCAGCCCCGAGAGCGAGAGCCCGCTCTCGGCGAGCATCGACAGCACATAGACGAGCGTCGCGATCGCGTCGAACGCCGGCATGAACGCCGGGAACCCGAACCGACCTTCGGTGCTCGCGGCAAGGGTCGCGCCGTTGGATAGCGCGACGTCCATCAAGTTCGCGGCCCCGATCTGGGTCCAGACGACCTCCCCGCCGAGCTCGGAAAGGACCTCGTTCACCTTCCAGGTCGCGCTGACCGGGATGGCGACTCGGGCCCCTGGGACCGCCTCCGCGACGAGCCGGCTCAGCACCAATAGCGCCGTCCCGTCGTCCATCACCGAGCCCTCGTCGTCGACCAAGGTCAGCTGTTCGCCCTCTGGGCCGAGCACGGCACCGAGGATCGCTCCCGAGGATCGGACGAATTCGGCCACGGCCGACGCCGACGCCAGCCGGTCGAAACCCATCACCCCGACGGTCGAGACCATCGGGTTCATCGCGAGGACCTCGGCGCTGATCTTTGACAGCACGCTCGGCATCACGAGGCTGGCGGTCCCGAAGCCGTAGTCCAAGACGAGCTTGAAACGCGCCGACTTCATCGCCTTTTGGTCGATCGCCGACATCAGCGACGCGGTGTACAGCTCGGCGGTGCGGGAGGGGAAGTCGATGTCCCCGATCTCGTCACCGAGGACGCGGCGGAGGTCCTCTCGGTAGAAGAGTCGCTCGATCTTGCGCTTCGTCGAGTCATCGATGTCGACGCCCTCGGCGTCGAGGAAGCGGATCACGACGAACTGCGGGTCGTCGGGGTCGAGCCCGACAGCCACCCCTCCCCTGTTCGCTCCGGAGCGGATGTGGAAACGCGTTAGCGGCAACGGCGCCGCCTCGAGGTCTTCCACGTTGACGCCGGTCGCGTTGAGTCCGACCATGACGGCCCGCTTCAGCATGCGCGCCGAGCGCGAGGAGTCCCGCGAGGTCGCGACCGTCGAACCCTGCGGGAAAGCGGCCGCGAACGCCATCGCCACGCGCGTCGCCAGTTCGGGGGAAAGATCGACGTTGGCGAGACCCGTCAGCCCCTTGCGGCCGAACAGGGTCTGCGCGCCGCGGGTCTCCCAGATGATCGAGCTCGTCACGGTGGCGTTCGACTCGACGACTTTTTGTGGATAGATCTTCACGCCGGAGTTGATGACCGCGAAGCGGCCGATGCGGCCCCGATCCCCGACCACGACGCCCTCGCCCAAGTGCGCTCCCTGGCGGATCTCCGACGAGCGCCCGATCACACAGCTGCGCGCCGAGGCACCCGGGCCGACAAAGCAGTTGTCGTGGATGACGGAGCGCTCCAAGGCCGCGTTTTCCGCCACCCGGACGTTCGCGCCGAGCACCGTGTACGGCCCGAGGTGCGAGCCCGGGCCGATCCGGCAGTTGTCTCCAACGATCACCGGAGCCTCGATCGTCGCTGACGGGTCGATGACCGCGCTCTCCCCCACCCAGACACCTTCGCGCAACGGGAATGCGTGGATGTCGATCTCGACGCGGCGATCGAGCACGTCTTTGTGAGCCTTCAAGTAGGCGTCGAGCGTCCCGACGTCTTCCCAGTACTGGTCCGTCGCGTACCCGTACAGCGGGCGGCCCTTGTCCAAAAGGGCGGGAAAGACCTCGGAGGAGAAATCGACCGGCTTGTTGGGCTCGATCTCGTCGAGCACGCTCGGGTTCAAGACGTAGATCCCGGTGTTCACCCGGTCGGAGAACACCTGGCCCCACGTCGGTTTCTCCAAGAACCGCTCGATACGCCCGTCCTCTGCGGTGATCACGATGCCGAACTCGAGCGGGTTCTCCATCGCCTTCAGCGCCAAGGTGACGTCGGCTTGGCGCTCGTCGTGGAACGCGACGAGCTCGCTCAAATTGACGTCGGTCAGCACGTCTCCGGAGATGACCAAGAACCGTTCGTCGAGCGCTTCGCGGGCGTTCAGCACCGAGCCCGCGGTGCCGAGCGGAGACTCCTCGGTCGCGTACTCGATCGACACTCCGAACTCCGAGCCGTCGCCGAAGTACGTGCGGATCGTGTTGGCCAAGAACGCGACCGTGACGATGATCTCGTCGAAGCCGTGTTTGCGCAACAACGCGATCACGTGCTCGGCCATCGGACGGTTCGCCATCGGCAGCATCGGCTTCGGCTGGTTCGTCGTCAACGGTCGAAGGCGCGTCCCCTCGCCACCCGCCATGATCACGGCCTTCATCAGGCTCCCCCGTTCCAACTCCGGGATCGGAGAGAGTTCATGTCGTCGATCCTTGCGCGCGCATTCGTCCGGTCGCGAGCGCGTTCTTCGCGGCCGGGATGTACAAAGCCGTCGCCACCGCGAGCAATGAGAGCGCGGGGACCGCACAGACCCACGCCAGCACCTTCATCACGTCGTCGAAGAGGGACTGGCCGTCTCCGAGGATCATGAGGGGAAAGGCGCACATCAGCCCGAAGGTGCCCGCCTTCCCGTACCGGTTCACGTCGATGCGGGCCGCCCCGAGCGCGGCGAGCACGAGCACCGTCCCGCTCACCAGGGCGTCCCTCGCGACGACCACTGCGCACAGCCACACCGGGATCGCCCCGTAGACCGCGCTCGCGATGACGGCCGTCACCAGCACGAGGCGATCGACGCTCGGGTCGATGATCTTGCCGACCGTCGTCACCTGGCCGATGCGGCGGGCGAGGTAGCCGTCGAAAAAGTCCGTCGCACCGGCGATCCCGAGCAGGACGAAAGCGAGCGCCCGGTCGTGCGCCGCGAACAGCGCCGCCACGAACCCGCCGGCGAGGAACAGCCGACAGATCGTGATCGCGTTCGGGACCGTCCAGATCCGGTCCGACCCGTCGGATGAAGGCGGCTGTAGAGCCCGACCGGTGAGGTCACCGTCGGTGGCGGTCACCGCGAAAGTCTACGAACAGTCCCATAAGGACGTCTGTGGTCCGACGCGGCCTCGAGGGCCGGTCCCTTTCGCAGCCGGCGAAGCGTCCTAGCGGCGACGGAGGAGACCTCTGATCGTGAGCGCCGCGATGGTCAACAGGGCCCCGACGACCGTCGTTGCGCGGACCCGCTGCGCAGCGGCTCCGGCCCGGACGACCGCCTCGATGAGCAGCGCTTCGTCGGACTCGACCGGCGCTGGGACGAGGCGTTCGACGATCTCGCGCGCCTGGTCCTCACCCGGCCTGCGCAGCAAGAACGCGCTCTGCGCCACAGCGAACTGGGCGTCGCGGCGGAACTCCCGCGCGATCGCCGAGGCGTCGCGTCCACGGAGCCAATCGCTCGGATAGGACGCGCCGCCGAGCTGGCGATCCCACCATTTCTGCAGGTAGTGGCCAAATCGCGGCCCCGGCCTCATCACGAAGGCCAGTCTACGCTCGGGTGGTGGCGCACCTTTCGGCCCCTCCGACAACTGCGGAGACCGTGGGGCGAGGAGATCTCACCCCACCTGCCTCTTTTTCGAGCCGGCAACGTCTGCCGCTCGGCGATCTCGCCGCGTACCTCTGCGGTCGATGGAGCCTCGAGCGCGATGTCGCTGGGCCGAGCGCCGAAGCGGGTACCAGCTTTTCGGGATGGGCCGAGTTCACCCCGGGCGAGCCCGGTCTTCTCGACTACACCGAACACGGAACGCTCTCGCTAGAAAGCGCGACCTTCGAAGCCCGCCGTGCGCTCGCCTACCGCCTCCTCGGCGCGACCTCAGCCGAAGTTCGCTTTCGCGACGGTGAGCTCTTCCATCTCCTCGATCTTTCGAACGGGCGATCGCGGCCGCGTTACGAGTGCGGCGCGGATCGCTATCTCGGGCTCTACCTCGTCAACTCGGCGGATTGCTTCGTCGTCCGTTGGCGGGTGAATGGACCGCGAAAGTCGTACGTCTCGACGACGCGCTATTCGCGTCTCCACGACGACGCTCGGATCGCCTCTAGCGTTTTGGCGCCAACGGCCGAGCAAAGGGGTCCTCTCGATGGCGTCTGACGAAGACATCCTCGCCGCGATCGGCGAACGCATCCTCCAGCAGCTCGAACAGGGGGCGACGAGCGAGACCATCCTCAAGCTCGCCGAAGCCTGGGCGTGGATCCGCTCCCCGGCCGAGCCGCACGGAGGCTTTTCGACCGGCTGAGAAACAGCACGATCGCGGACACGTCGACGCGCGCGCACGGCAGAATGTCAGGCGCGGATCGAGCGCGTGCGCCCCGACCCGCCTCCGGCCGGGACGAGTCGAACCATGGCGAAGGGCGACGACGCGGTGCGAAGCCAAGGAAGGCCGCGCCATTTCCAAGTCACGGTCGCGGTCGCGGTGGTCCTCCTCGCCGTCGGTGTTGGCGTCTCGGTCGCGCTGACCCGTTCAAACCGTGCGCACAAACAACACCACGCGGCGAGCGAGCGTCAGACCAAGCCCGTCGCGCCGCTCAGCCTCGTTTCGGTCACCCCCCGAGCCGGCGCGTCGAGTATTGCCTTCCACCCGAAGATCGCGCTCAGGTTCAGTTCCGCCCTCTCGTCACACTCGCCAGTGCCGACCCTTTCTCCTCCTGTGGCCGGTCATTGGTCGCGGGTGGGCTCTGACACCATCGTCTTCCAGCCCTCGGCTGAGTTCTTCCCGCTCGAGCGGGTTCGGATCGACGTGCCCGGCGGGGAAAACGGCGTGGTAGCCACCGACGGCGCCCGGCTGCAGTCCGACGTGACGTCGCAGTTCACGGTGAAAGACGCTTCGGTCCTCCGTATGCAACAGCTCCTCGCCGAGCTCGGCTACTTGCCGGTCGCCTTCAATCCGTCCTCGCTCGTCGCGACGACCGACAGCGCGCACGAGTCGGCGCCGGCCACACCCGGCGGCAGCTCGGACGCGAACGCGCTCGCCGCCGAGCCCACCGTCCCCGATGCGATCTCGCTCTCTGCAATCCCCGGCGCGTTTGCGTGGAGATATTCGACGGTCCCCTCCCAGCTGTCCTCTCTTTGGACGCCGGGGAGTTTCAGCGTCGTGACGCAAGGCGCGGTGATGGCCTTCGAGGCGGACCACCGGCTCGGGATCGACGGGGTTGCCGGAGCGACGTTCTGGCACGTGCTCCTCGACGCAGTCGCCCAGCGCGTGGCGACGACACGGGCCTACACCTGGGTCGTGATCTCGGAGACCACGCCCCAGACGCTTTACGTCTGGCGCGCAGGGCGGGTCGTCTACCAGTCGCTCACCAACACCGGGGTCGCGGCCGCACCGACGGAACTCGGCACCTGGCCCGTCTATCTGCGCTTTGCCTCGGTGACGATGGCAGGGACGAACCCCGACGGCACCCACTACGACGACCCGGGGGTGCCGTGGGTGGCGTACTTTCACGGTGGCGACGCGGTGCACGGATTCATCCGCGCCTCGTACGGCTTTCCCCAAAGCGACGGCTGCGTCGAATTGCCGATCGAGAACGCGGCGATCGTCTACCCGTATGACACCTATGGCACGCTCGTCACCGTCACGACGGGCAACCTGTCCGCGCAGCTCGGGGCGCCGCCCGCGTAGCAGCTCCGTCCGCAACGAGCGCGCGACGAGTTCTGTGGCGCTCGGCAACTTCGATCCCGTCTGATCGTGTATTTCGTGTCGGCCGTCAGCGGGTGGGGACGAGCACCCCGTCAACTCGGCGTGGAAGGCGAAGGGGATTGTCTCCTTGCAGTTCCCGCGGCAACAGCGCGTCCGGCATCGATTGGTACGCCACTGGACGCAGCCATCTCCTAATCGCGCTCGCCCCCACCGAGGTGTGGAGCGCGTTCGTGGTCGCCGGGAACGGGCCGCCGTGGTGGGTCGCCCATCCGATCGCGACCCCGGTCGGATAGCCGTTCACGACGATCCGTCCGACACGACCGCGCCAGAACGCGCTAAGGCGCGCCGGTAGATCGAGCTCGCCTTCGCCGATCTCCATCGTGCCCGCGAGAGCATTATCGAGGGCGCCGAGCGCCGTGAAGAGCTGGTCCTCGCCCGAGTACGCGACGATGATCGCGGTCGGACCGAAGCATTCGCGCCGCAGTATCTTTCCCTCGCGATCAGAGAGCTGCGCAGTGTCAGTCTCGAAGAGCACCGGTGAAACGGCGATCCGCCTCGTGTTCGGCGCCCGCTCTCCTTTCGCGAGCACCGATACCCGATCGACGCGGCTTATGACGTCGATCCCGGACATGAACATCTCGCGGATCTCGCGCGTGAGCAACCTGCCGGGCGCGACCTCGCGGACTGCTTCCGATGTCGCTGCGCGCACAGCTTCGCCGGGTGTCCCTGCCGGCACGAAGAACAGCCCCGGTTTCGTGCAGTACTGACCGAGAGACAAGGTGAACGAAGACACGAAGTCGCGCGCGATCTCCGCAGGACGCTCGCGCGGGCCGCGGGGGTGACGACGACAGGATTCACGCTCCCGAGCTCGCCATAAAAGGGGATCGGATCGGGCCTCGCGCTCGCGAGGTCGAAAAGGGCGCGCCCGGCTCGTTGGGATCCGGTGAAACCCACCGCCCGAATAACACGATGGCGAACGAGATCGGCTCCGGCGCGCAAACCGAAGACGAGTCCGAACGTCTCTTTGGCGGCGCCGCAGCTCGCGGCGGCGCGCCGGAGCGCGGCGAACGCGCGCTCGGAGGTCTCCGGGTGCGCCGGGTGCGCCTTCGCGACGACGGGGCATCCCGCGGCGATCGCCGAGGCGGTGTCCTGTCCGGGCACGGAGAAGGCGAGAGGGAAGTTGCTCGCTCCAAAGACCGCCACCGGTCCGAGCGGAACGAGCATCCGACGGAGATCCGCAAGCGACCCCATCGCCGCGTCCTTCTCGTGATCGATCGTCGCTTCGATATACGAGCCTTCGCTCACGACATCGGCGAAGAACCGCAGCTGGAAGCACGTGCGAGTCACCTCGCCGAGCAGCCGGGTCGGCCCGAGCGCGGTTTCTTTTTCGGCGATCTCGACGATCGCGTCGGCGTCGCCCTCGATCTCGCCGGCCATGGCTCTGAGCAGCCGGGCACGACCGTCGGTGCCGATCTCCAACAAAGATCCCGCCGCCGAATCGGCGGCCCGGACGATTCGATCGACGTCGTCCGGACTCGAATCGGCCGGTTCCGTGTCCCGGCCGAGATCGTCTTGGAAGTCGACCTCGGCCATGCGAATGCCTCCTCTCCAGAGCCACCCATCCACGCCTTCTCGGGCGGTCCCCGACGTTTTCACGCGCGGCCGGTTGGCGCCAAGCGCGTTTTGAGCGCCGTCGCACCGAGGGCCCGCGCTCGGCAACCGCGCCGAACCTCGCCGACACCGGCGCCAAGCCCAGGCAGCCTGCCAAACGGGCGCCCCAAAACACCCCCTCCGTCCCTCGAGGCGCGATCATTGCGGAGGGGCCTGTGGTGCTGCATCGTCGTCGAAGAAGCTTTCGTGGAGTGGTGACCGGGCGGCGAATCGTCGCGATCGGTCTCGGTACTGCGCTCGTCTCTTCCGCGATCTTGGGGGCGATCTCCCCCGGTGGCGCCGGAAGCGGCGCCGCGGCGCGCGCTCAAAAGACGGATCCGAGCTCCGACCCGCCGTCTGTGACGACACTCGTTTCCACGACGGTCGTCCCCGGCACGAGAACCCCATATCGGTGGCCGGCGCACGGCGAAGCCGCGGTTGCGGTTCGGGGCATCGGGGTGATCGCTAAGTCTCCGCTCGAACGACCCGTCCCGATCGCCAGCTTGACGAAGATGATGACGGCGCTCGTCATCTTGAAAGATCACCCGCTCGGGCCACTCGCTCGTGGTCCGCTGCTCACCGTCTCCCCAACCGATGTCACGGACTATGCCAACGATCTCGCGCTCGGAGACAGCACGCTGAAAATCGCGCTCGGCGAACATCTCGATGAACACCAACTGCTCGAAGCGCTCTTGTTGCCGTCCGGCGACAACATTGCTGACCTTCTCGCCCGCTGGGACGCGGGAAATCTCGCGGCCTTCGTCGTGAGGATGAACGCAGAAGTCCGCGCCCTCGGACTCACGAGGACGCACTACACCGACGCGAGCGGAGTGTCGCCCGGGTCGGTGAGCACCGCCGCCGATCAGTCGGTGGTCGAATCTGCGCTCATGTCGTATCCGGCGGCACGAGAGGTCGTACGCATGCGCCAAGCGCGCCTTCCGATCGCGGGACAAATCCCCAACTACAATCCGGCGATCGGCATCGACGGGATCGTCGGTGTGAAGTCCGGTTGGACGACCGAAGCAGGGGCGTGCCTCGCGACGGCCGCGTACCGCGATGTCGACGGCCACACGGTGCTCGTCGAGTCGGTCAGCCTCGGACAGCCTGGCGATCTGCACGCGCCGGCTCTAGTCGACGAGTCACTCCTCGACTACGCGACGCGTCTCCTCGAGCCGTACCGGCTTTTCTCCTCGGTGGCTCCGATTCAACTCCTGAAAGCAGGTGCCCTCGCCACCTTCTCGACGGCGTCCCAGTCGACGTGGGTGGTCGCGTGGCCCGGGCTTGTCTTAAAGAACGAGATCACGACGACGATGAACCTCGCCGAATTCATCGGTGACTCCGCCCGCATCGGGACGGTCATCGGCCACTACGAGATCCTCGCTCCTTGGGGTGTGCTCTCGGCGACACCCGCCACGCTTGCGAGCATCACGAGAACCGTGACCACGACCACCAACTCGACGACGACGTCGATCGTTCCGCCGACGAGTTAGCTCAAGCGATCGCCGCGCTCGTCGTGCTTTCGGCTTCGGGGGGCGCGATCTTCGAGTAAAGAAGCGTCTGGTCCTTGCCCCGAGCCTTCGCCTCGTACATCGCCTCGTCGGCTGCGCCGAGAACCTCGTCGAGGGTCGAGCCGTGATCAGGGAACACCGCGACGCCGACCGACGCCGAGAGACCTCGAGGCGATGACGCCGTCACGCGGCTGATGGCGCCCCGCAATGCCTCCGCGGTCCGCGAGCCATGTGCCTCATCGCAGTCGCGCATCATCACCAAGAACTCATCGCCGCCGAGGCGGATCGCAGCATCGCCGGATCGGATCGACGCCGAAAGCGCCTTCGCCACGTGGGTGAGAACCGCGTCACCGATCGCGTGGCCGAAGGTGTCGTTCACGTCCTTGAAATCGTCAAGGTCGACGAGCAGCAAGGCGATCCGGCTTCCCGATCGCATCGCCTGCGCGGCTTCCCGAGGAGCGAGCTCCTCCCACCAACGCTTGTTCAACAAACCGGTTCCCGCGTCCGTCACGACGCGCTGTTCGAGGTCGAACATCTCCGACGCTCGACGCCAGGCGTCCGAACCGATCTTCGCGAGCAGAGTGCAACGCTCAAGGTCTTCGGCACTGAATCGATCGATCCCATACCGCCACACGTCGAGCACTCCGATGCACGAGCCTCGTGAGGAGAGCGGGACGACGATGAGCGATTCGCCCTGATCTTCTTCGCTGCCTGGGATCGGCGCTGACTCGGGGTGGGTGAGCGTGTTTCCGCAATTGAATGGCACGCCTCGCCGAAGCGCCCAACCGGTCACACCGGTCCCGAGAGGGTGCGGCGCTCCCGCCATCGCGTACAGCTCCTCGCCGATAAGCACGCGCGCCTGCAGTGTGAATGCCTTCCAATCCGCCTCGAAGATCGCCAGTCGCTCGAAGGTCAACGCCCGAGAGAGCACGTCCGCGAGAATGTGGAAGACGGCGTTCGGCGAGTCCGCGAGGAACATCTGTTCCGCGGCGTCAGCGACGAGCGACGCGAGCTGGTCGTCGCTCACGACGCCGAGATCCGAAGGGATGACCTTGGGAACGAAAAGGACTCCCCGATCCTCGACGATCGAGAGCTCGTTCGTGTCCCCGCGACGAGCCGAACCTCTGGCAGAAGACCCTTCGACCGCGGGCTCCTCCATTTCAAAGAGCCGCCTGATCGGCCGACTCTTGATCCATGAGATCGGCTGCACCTGATCGTCATCGGTTGCGAAAGTCGCGTCGAGGACGATCGGACGTTCGAGGTGGGAGCCGATTCCGTAAAACACACCCCGCCAGATCAGGTTGTCTACGGTCTCGTCTGACTCGACGCCGCGCGCGATGACGCGGCAGCCGAGACGACCGGCGAGCGCGAGGATGCCCGCCATCGCTGCGTCTACCTCTGGTTCCGCGAGGCGATTCATCACGGCCGTATCGAGACAGATCACTCCGGGACGGATCGCGACGACGTCTTGCCATTGGAACTGGCGGACTCTCACCCCATCGAGTGCTACGCGCCAACCTCGGTCTCGAAGCGCGATCGCTCCATCACGAACAAGGTCGTGTGTTTCCAAATCATCTTTGTGGACCGGGAACTTGAACACGACCGCTCGAGGTTGGACCCCGCGCGCTTTCGCGACGGCGTCGGGCTGGAACGACAGATCCCCCAGCAGTTCCTCGGGGATCGGTACGAACACCGGCACGCTGAGCGCCAACAAGGCCGCGTCGAGGGCCGAAGTGAACGCCGTCCGCGGATCCTCCGAGAGCGCCCTCGGTTCGACGTCGTACGCGATCGTTCGGCGATCGTCGAGGCCGAGCACCGGCACCAAGGCGAAACGCGATCGCGTCGATTCGACCGTCATCGCCGCCGTCACGTCGCTCTCGATTCGCTGCTCATGCCCAGATTCCGATCACCGGCGCGCGCCACCGCGAAGACCCCGATTCGGCGTTCCGGACTCGATCCCGCCGCGTCAGGGAGCTGTCGCCCGCAAGATCCACGTTCCCCCTATTTGTCGCACTTCGAGGGACATGATTCCCAACGGCCGCGAGGGACCCGGCGTTGAGCGCGGTCCCTCCACTGTCGGCGATGTCTCGTAACATTTCTATAATAGCGGTCGACTGACCACAATTTGTGTCAGAACCTAGCGCAAATGTGCTGTACAGGCTCGTTTTTACACTAAACGTAACTGCACCGCCACTCCTCGCGGTCTGAAGGCCTCACTTCGAGCCACATTCACGCCGGCGGCACCGCTCAGCAGCCTTGGTCGACCACCGAGCGGTAACTCAAAATGAGTCACTCGTTGACGATCGCCTCGGAGGTGCGGTATCCCGACCGACAAGCGTCTATTCCCCGCCGCGCCGCGTTGACGCAGTCGACTTTGTTGTCGCTGCCTCCCAAGCCGCACCGCCCTTCCGCGGAGCCCTCTCGGAATTAATACGCCCTTGTCACGGGACGTATTGAGTGATTGAAGCCCTTCGACGGCGATCTCGGAGACGACGGAATGCCTATTTCAAGTTTGTGTCCCGACGTCGCGAGTGGCTCGCCGAAACAAGTTGGTGACTCGCACTTCGGTGCTGGCCGGTCGGTGTCATCCGCGTTGCTCGGAAGGCCAAGGCTCAATTCGCCCCCATTCGCAGTTGGGGACTGACCCATCCCCGACAAAGTTTCAGTGCCCGCGGGGTCCGATGATTCGAGCGCGTTCTACCTGGACGGCGCGATGACGATCCTTGACGTTGCGACGAACGCGGAGCCTGTGCCACCACGCGGCGTCGAGCCGTTCCGACGCGACGGCCTTGCGCGGCGGATTGGCCCTTTCGCGGCGGTTGCGCTCTTGGCCGAGGCGAGCCTCGCTCTTCCTCCCGGACCCACGTCGACGACTTATTCGATCACGAGCGTCTGTCTGCTGTTCGTGTGCGGCGCGTGCGTCTTTCTTCCATGGGATCGACTTCCGACATGGTCGAGCATCGTCGTCCCGTTGCTCTATATCGGCTCAGCGCTGACACTCGTTCTCGGCGCCGGCGGCTCGACATCAGGAATCGGGATTGTGATCCTGGTTCCCGTCGTTTGGACGGCTCTTTATCTTCGCCCGACCCAATCTGCCGTGGTCGTCCTCGCGGTGATCTTGTATCAGATCGTCACATCAATCACACCTGTACGTGTCGCTGACTCGGTTCTTGCGCGCAGGGTGTTCTTGTGGCTCGTGCTGGCAACGCTCGTCTCATTTGCGACCCACGAACTCCGGAGTCGTCTACAAGGCGCGCTCGACCACCGACGAGATCTGATCCGCGAACGCGAGGTGGCCCTGTCGGAAATGGGGCGTTCACTCGGCGAACTCAAGCGACGAGACCACGAAAGTCGACTGCTGCACACGATGACCGAGATGCTTCAAGCATGTGCGAGCGTCGAGGAGACATACCAGGTAATCGAGAATGCGGCGCTCCAGTTGTTTCCGGGCGGGGGTGCGCTCAGCGTCGTCAACGCCTCGAGCTCACTTTTCGAGACCGCCATCTCGTGGGGACTGAATCACCCAGCGCTCCTGGTCTTTTCGCCAAACGAATGTTTGGCGTTGCGTCGCAGCCAAGCGCACTCCTCAACCGATGGGGGTCTCAGTTGCACCCACCTTCGGGGCGCTGGCATATCGAACTCCCTTTGCCTCCCGATGATCGCCCAAGGAGAAACGATCGGGGTCTTTCACCTATTCAACGAAGACTCGGATGCTCGCCGCCAACTCGCGTTCACGGTCAGCGAGAACATTGGAATATCAATCGCGAATCTTCGACTTCGGGAGACTCTGCGCAGTCAGTCGATCCGTGATCCCCTCACGAATCTGTACAACCGACGGTACATGGAGGAAACGTTTGCTCGAGAAATCGCGCGCGCGACCCGAGATCGAGAACATGTCGCCGTCGTGCAAATCGACGTCGATCACTTCAAATCCTTCAACGATACGTATGGACATGATTTCGGAGACGCGCTTCTTCGGTCCCTCGGTGAGCTCTTCCTCGAGACATTTCGCGATGTCGACGTCGCGTGCCGATATGGCGGTGAAGAGTTCACGCTCATCCTCCCGAAGTGTCCGATCCATCATGCTGAGCGACGAGCAGAAGAGCTGCAGAAACTCGTCCAGATGCTCGAAGTTCCCTCGTTAATCGATGACGAATTCGCGCCCGGGGCGCCAACGATGTCGATCGGTATCGCCGTCTTCCCAGAACACGGGAATTCGGCCGAGTCGCTTATCCGCGCCGCGGATCAGGCTCTGTATTCAGCCAAGTCCCAAGGACGAAACATGATCGTGCGGGCACCTTCTGTGTCATCGGGCGATTTTGGCCCCGGGCGCACGACGGAACCTCTGATCGGCGACCCTTGACCCCTAGCCGGCTTCTCGGCGGGTCCATTAACTTGCACTTACTTTGAGAGAAAGGGAGGACCCCATGACGAGGAAGGTCGCAGACTGCAGGGACTACCCGAGTGAATCTCGCTGCACCCTCACGATCTCGGGTGAAGAGGACGAGGTCGTTGCGGCAGCTGTTCAGCACGCGGTCGCGGTACACGGCCATACTGACGACGACGAACTCCGCGTCTGGCTTCGCGAGAACTTGAAAGACGACGTGCCAACGTCTGCGTAAGTGAGGTCACAGCAGAGGCCTCACAAGAAGAGGCAGAATTTCTGGACGTTCCGCTAGTCGCTCTCGTCCGGAACAGGGTCGGGCGAAAGATCGTTCCCGACGCCCGAGGGGAAATAGATCTCGGCTCGCCATTCGAGCGCGCTGCTGATGGAGTTCAGCGCCCGCGCGGCTCCGAGTGCCCACTCGAGGACGCGCTCGTTGGCCTCCTCGGACGGGAGCTGCAGGACGAGTCCCCGAAGTGGGTGATCCTGTTCAACGGCCCAGTTTTCGGGAACCGGAGTGCCGAGCGATCGAAGCTGAGAAACGGCGCGCAGACCGCTCACATGGCTGATTCCGAGTCTCACTCGGTTGCGTCCGCTTGGTTCCAAGACAGCGGGGACCCAAGTACACATCGCGACGCCTGTGCTTCCGCCGCCGAACAATGTGAGGAAGCCAAGCGAAGTCGGCTTCTCCTCTTCATTGGTGTGCGGTATCAGGTTGATCCATCCGTCTCCCGCGTGGGACAGTTGAGCCATGTACCCGACGATCTTCGCCGGTGCATCGACCCGAAATTCCAAACGTTCGATGTGTCGCGGCGTTCTGCGCACTCGAGGAGTATCGCAGCCCGGCGGTTCCGCAGAGCCCAGGCGGGCGAGCGCCCCCGAAGCTGATGTGCGCACCTGCTAAGAGCGCGCGCTTAGCGTTGCTGTCAGCTCGCCTGCCATCGGTCGGTGAACGAGTCGCCTGCGGAGTCGAGCCCACTCGGTAGCGCAAGCACCGTGCCCCCGCTCACCATTTCGATCGCCGTGTCCGATTGTGCGCTGATCGACTCAGGGATCGGACCGACCGTTATTGATGCGTCGGCAAAGGTCACGGCGCCGAAGTCCGAGAGCGGCGCGAGCGAACACGTCGGGCTGCACACATCGGGGCGCTCGACAATCCACTCAGCCGATGACTGGGCGGCACCTGAGAATCCAACTTGAAATCTGAAATTCCACGAATCTCCGGAAATCGAACCTCGGTCGGTGAGCAAGAGCGTCCATGTGCCGGCCGACACGCTCACCGACGCGCTGACGGTGTCGCCGGGAGCAACGGGATAGGCAGTCGGGTCGAGCTCCACCTGATAGCCGTGGTTCACGTTCGAGTCACCGTACATCTCGTACCAAGCGTCGTAGGACGGAGATCCACTCCGACAGTCGGCCTCCGTCCCGTCCTGTTCGACTGTCGAGCTCGAATAGCCGTCGATCCCGATCCATTGGACTGAATAGCTCGTGGTGTCGCCGGAGCATGTGACCACGGGGACGGTCCAGGTGGCGCTCACAGCGTTGAACGTCGCGCTCGTATCGGCGTATCCGGACCAATTGGAAGTTTGGATCACAGCAGGAGCAACCGACAACGTCGCCGCGTTCGTAGTCGCGGAACCCGAGCTGTTAGTGAACGTCGCTTCGAACTCATAGCTATTGTCCACCGTGACCGCAGAGAAGGAGTAGGTCGCCGACGTCGCTCCTGAGATCGGATTGAACGAAGCCCCGCTGTCCGTTGACTCGTACCACTGCACCGTCGGGGTCGGACTACCTGAGGCGGACGCGGTAAACGAGGCGAGGGCTCCCTCCGCGACGAGCTCGTTTTGAGGCTGCGAGTTGATGTGCGGAGGTGATCCGGACGAGCTGATCACAGAAAGCGTCGCCTCGCCCGTCGTCGCAGAGCCCGAATTGTTCGTGAACGTCGCTTCGAACTCATAACCGTTCTCAGACGACTCCGCAGAGAACGAGTACGTCGCCGACGTCGCTCCCGAGATCGGATTGAAGGAAGCTCCGCTGTCGGTTGATTCGTACCACTGCACCATGGGGGTCGGAATACCTGAGGCAGACGCGGTAAAAGAGGCGGTCGATCCATCAGCGACCGTTTCGCTCGACGGCTCCAGAGTGACGGACGGCACGACCTGCGCGGGAGCTCCCGGAGCCGCGGGGATCACAGCGAGCGGTGAGGTAGGCGACCCTGACGGAGCTACTCGACCTAGTTCTTTCACCATTACCGAGCGACGTTCAGTCGCGCCGATGCCAGACACGTCGAGAAAAAAGGTGAGCCTCTGAGTCGCCGCGTGCTGATTCGCCGGAACTCGAACGATCATTCGCCGTTCACCCGTCGAGCAAGGAAGTCGCCTCGTAAGCCGCGGCGCCAGAGATCTAAAGCGGCACATCCGCGCGCCGTTGACCACCGCGACCAGTACGACGACTCCCCCGGTCGCCGAGAGCTGTACCGGATGTGCGACAAACTTCGCAACGCGAACTGGCGAGGGTTGGTACAAGCCGACGACTGTGTGGGTGTCGATGACTCGCTGTACGTCTCGTTTCGGGGCGTGAATCATCGATGTCGCATCCGCGGCTCTGTCGCCGACGGACAACGTGGCGGACGCGATTGCGCAGACAAATACCAGAATCCATACGTTGCACCGAGATCCTCGGATCATCGGGACGATGTTCATCGACGTTGCCGCGTCATTCAAGGCGTTTTTTCGCACCACTTAGCGCGGTTGCGCACGCACGCACGTCGGTCGTCGAAGAATGCCTGCCCGAACAGATCGGAGATCTGGACGGCCACTCAGGCGTCACCCTCCTGTCACGAAGTCGAAGTACAAGAACACGTCTCGCGAAATGCAGTGGCGGTTGCAGTCGGGACCGAATCGCACACCTCGGGGGTCGTGGAAGCGGATCGACCCATCAGCTTTGAAGATCCTGACGAGTCGGCCGCCGGCTCCCGGACTCTCGAGATGGCGTGCGTCGCAGCAAAGGGCCACCGACAAGACACCACGATGTTGCCGTTGGGCGCGATCGTGAGATCGAGAGGGCTCATACCTGTCATCGCGGTCCCATGTGGAGCCGACCTGAAACTCATGTGCAGGTCCGCCCGTGGCTCGCCCGCCGGCATGCCCGTGGCGATCGTGACCGCGCCCGGGCACGCCGGTGGGGGAAGACCCGCGGTATACCTGGCAGATGGATTACGTCAGGTCGATTCATCAGGACGGCGACCTCTTCTACTCGACAGCGTTTGCGGCCGACCCGTCCCTTGGCGTTCCGTACTGTCCCGATTGGCGGATTGCCGACCTCGTGTGGCACCTCGGCGAGGTGCACTGGTTCTGGGCCACCGACATTGAAATGCGTGCGACCGACCCCGAACAGATCGAGCTTGAAAAGCCAGCGCGACCACGAACGTACGAGGACGTGGTCTCATGGGGTCGCTCGTAGCTCGATCGGGTACTCCAGATCTTCGAGTCGACGGGCGATGACGTACCGGTTTGGACTTGGGCGCTCAACGAATCGGACCACACCGTCGGCTTCATCCGGCGCCATCAGGTGCAAGAAACAGCCGTGCACCGTTGGGACATTCAGAGTGCCGCGACAGACAGCCCGCCCGACGAGGTCGATCCCGAGATGGCATCGGACTCCATTGACGAGTTCCTCACCACTTCGTTGCCCTGGGCTGTCAACGAAAAAAAAGCCGCTGTCCGGTTCGGTGCACCTGCACTGCACCGACGTCACCGGAGAGTGGTTCATCGAGCCGAATGGCACCGTCAATCGTGCCCACGCCAACGGCGATGTCGCCGTTCGGGGAACAGCTTCGGATCTTCTACTCGCCCTTTACAATCGCATCCCCATCGACGGACTCGACGTGATCGGCAACACCTCAGTCGCCAGACACTTGGTCGAGCGGGTCGATACGACCTGACGCGTCACCAACTCGGACAGCCGTGGTGACGTCGGATCACAATCCCGCCATCGGCGACAGCGGATACTCGACACGCGCTTGCCGGGCTCAGCCGGTGCCGGCCTCCTCGTCTGCGGCCGCCGCGCTCCCTTCTGCCGGGACCTCCTCGCCCGAGCTCACCAGCTCGCCCGCCTCTTTGAAGGCCGAGTCGAATGCCTCCGCGGAATTCGACATCGCTTCGTCGAAGTCCAAAGACGCCTGCTGCAATTGCTCGGCGCGCCGGCGCGAGGCACCCGAAACGGCGACTTCGTAGGCGTTGACGCCCTCGCGCAGCTCAGCCGCCCGTTGCACTCCCGCTCGATAAATCGACTCAGCGCGCGCCGCGCCGGCTAGCTTGATCGCCTCTGCGCGTTCGGTTGCGCTGAGCGACGCTACCTCCGCCGCCCTCAGCGCTTCCTCGTGCGCCAAGCGAGCGGCCGTGAGTTCTTGTTGGTACGCCTGTTCGACCTCGCGCGCCGCCACCACTTCGGCACGTTGCAGCGCGTTGCTGTAACTCTCCTCGGCTGCCTTGGCTGCGGTGGCTCGCGTCTTTTCGGCGTCACGCAGCTGCTCGTCGTGGAGCTCGGAGAGTTGCTTCAACGCCTCGGCGCGCGTGATGGATGCGACCCGGATGCGCTCCGCTCGGGCGATCGTGGCTTTGCGAACGAGGTCGGCTCGGGCGATCTCGGCTCGGGCGACTTCGTCGGCAGCGAGCAGCGCTTCGTCCCGAGCGCGCTCGGCGGCACGCATCGCCTCGTCCTCGGCATGGCGACCGGTCTCGATCGGAATGACGTTCCTCGTCACGATGCGGCCCTCCCTTGCTTTGCGGCGTTGGGGGTTCCATCTGAATGCCCCAGCAGGGGCGCTGCAAGCCGCGCACGACTACCCAGCGTCAGCCCCAGCCCCAAGTGGAGTGCTTGAGAGTCACTTACAGGTCACCGTGCGAGCGGAATCGCCCGATACGTTCCCAGGTTATGGAGATGGTGCGTCACGTGGTCGTGTTCGACGCCGCCGATCTCGATGCAGAGAGCACGTTCTGGGCTGCGATGTTCGGCGGGCACGTCTTCGGAGACGACAGTTTTCACTGCGTCATCAGTGCCTCCGGCGAGTGGCACGTCGGCGTGCAACTGGCGCCGAACCACGGTTCCGCCCGAATGGCCGGATGGGGTTCCTCAGCAGGTGCATCTCGACCTCCACGTCGAAAACCCGCGAGCTGCACACGAAGTGGCGGTGGGGCTCGGCGCCAGGTTGCTCCAGCCAGGCGATTTCGACGCCGAAGAGGGCCACCAGGTGTACGCCGACCCGGCAGGCCACCCGTTCTGCATCGGCTGGCGGCACCCTTCTCGAGAGTCGATCGCGGCATTCGTTGCTGATCGGTTGAGTGCGGAGGGGGCGGACTCGGGACGGGGCTAACAGGAGCCGGCGGCACCGCGCGTAGGTTCTCGTCTCGCTCCAGCGCCGCGAACTCTCCCCTAAGGGCGAGATGGTGTCAGGTGTGCCCGTCAATTTTCTTTTCGGCAGCCCGCCCCACGACGCTACGACGAAAACCTTCCGAGCGCCGAGAGACCAGGTGGACCACCGGCGTCTCAGTGTGTCCCTAACCGGGTCTCGAATTAGGTGAGCGGACGTTCTCAAACGTGCGATTTTGCTGTCGATAGCGACGAGAGGCGCCGTAAAGACAGATGTGGCCGTATCGAGCGTTCGCGCCTGGAAACGCATTCGCGTGGTCTGGCCCACCGATTTGTCGCCCGGCGCTCTGCGTCAAGCAGCCTTTCTCTTTGCGGCGGCGGGGTTCATCGGACTTGTGAACGACGTCGTTCCCGGCGACGCCAACTGGGGGCGCGCGTGGTCGGGGATCCTCGACGGCGTCGCGGTCGTAATCGGCGCCGTCGTGTGGCTGTTGCGGAACGAAGAGTCGCTGCTGCGACCGCTCGCGTATGCGTCGGCATTCATCGCATACGCGCTAGTTGGCCTGAACAATGTTGTTGGGGCTCTGCCCCCGGCGACTCTCGGAATTTGGTTCGTCCTCGTCGCCGTGTGTGTCGGTTCATGGCTGCCCCGTGGCACGGTGTTGCTCTCGTCTCCCTTCATGACCCTGGCATACGTCCTGCCGCTCGAATTCGGTGCGCCGCGCTCGCATGACGATTTGCTTGCGGCGACACTCGTCGTTCCGCTCGCAGTGCTATCCGGCGAGATCGTCGCTGCTAACTCGGCTTCCTTGCACGAGGCGCACGCGGCGCAGAAACAGCTGCTTGGCGAGTTGACCAGGCAATCAACGACGGATCCTTTGACAAGCCTCGGTAATCGCCGATTCGGTGACGTTCTCCTCGATTCCCTCGCTCCGGGAGATGCGATCGCGGTGCTTGATCTTGACCGACTCAAAGTCGTGAACGATACATACGGACACCGACGCGGCGACGAGGAGCTCAAGAGGTTTGGCAAATACCTGCTGGCGAACCTGCGTGAAAACGATGCCGTCGCCAGGTTCGGTGGCGACGAATTCATCCTCGTGATGCAGAAAGCCGCGGCCGATGGTCAAGAAGTCGTGAGCCGTTTGGTCGATGGGTGGCGACTCTCAAATCCGCAAACAACTCTCAGCGCCGGCGTCGCAATCCACGCCGTAGGCGTCTCACCGGAGCTGACGTATTCGGATGCCGATCGCGCCCTCTATTCGGCCAAGCACGACGGCGGCGGGAGATGCGCCCTTGCATCACCTCGGCAGGCGAATCCCACCATCAATCAAACCGGTCTTTCGGGACCGACGCGGGAGTCGCTAGCGGCCGACGCCTCCTGAGGAAGAGGTCTTTCTCGTCGGGCTGCCGGGATTTGAACCCGGCACCTCTTAACCCCCGGTCAATGAAGACGGAACGTTGTGAGGAACATCGTGTGACCTGGTCTTGTGCCAGCAAAAAGTGCAAAGTTAAGCGCAGCTCAAAACCCGGCCCCGCTCTCCCACTCGGCGACCGTTCGGTCCGACAAGTGATACGTGTGTCGGGATGCAAAACGGGGTCCACAGGTCAACGGCTACATCCGGTTCACCATACGAAATGTCGATCGGTTTCAGCCGTGCTGTCCGTGTTGAGAATCGAATCGTCGTTTCCGGAACGGCACCGATTTGGTCATCCGGCGACTGTCCGGACGACGCCGAGGAACAAACACGGCGCTACTTCGAAATCATTGAGGATGCGCTGGTGCTGGGCTCAGCGACGTCCCTACCGCCGGGACCCGAGGCAGCACGTCACTTACCCACACGTCCGAGCAGCTTGATCAGGAGCCGGTCCGACCAACAAAGACACCCCAGCCGAGCGTGCCCATTCCCTCGCTCAGGTAGAGGCGTCTTGATCTATTGCGCTCCGTCAGCACCGCGGCGGGGTCCGGATCGTAGGGATGGGCGAGCAGCCAGTCCGAGACGTTCAGCCACCGGCTCGCAGCTCACATTATGTGACACCTCGGATCGATCGGGGTGGTCTTCAAGCTCTTCGGCATGAGCGGCCGGACGAGTTCGAGGACAACTCGACCCGGAACCCCGATACCTCTCCGGCGAATACATCTGTGACAACGCGCCGCTTCGCTTAAGCCTCACGAGCCGATTCGAGAATATGTTCGCGATCGAGATCGAGCTGGTGGTGCTCCTTCGCGTGCTGCTGGACCTTGGCGACGAGATCGTCGTCATTCGCGCCTCGGATCACCTCGCCACACGGCGGGCACGTCACTTCCTTTGCCATTTCACAACCTCCAATCGTTGCGATACCGAACGGGATTCGATTAACGGATCCGAATTCAACACCCGTCCCATAACACCGTAGATCGGCGACGATGGGTGACCCCAACCGCCGGGCTTGCGGCACCCCCCCCGCACCGTAAGGGCGTCCTTGACCCTCTACGAGGTCAAAGCTGCCCTTCAACTTGGTCGTCCGCGACGAGTTCGACTTCAAACCCATCTGAGTTGACGAGATATGCCGCGTAGTGTCCCGGGCCACCCGCGTATGGGTGGCGATCCGCGAAGAGCGGCTCCCAGCCATGATCGAGGGCCTCGCGACTCACACGGTCGCAGTCGGTCCGAGTGCCGACGTGAAACGCGAATGTATCCGAGCCGTCGGGACGTAACGCTTGCCTTAGACGCGACCGACTTTACGAAGTACTCATTCGACGCTGTCGTGGTCGCGTTCCGTTCCAAGCGCGGTTCCGACGCCGACTCGGCCGGATTTGCCGCCATTTGGGTAGTGGGACCAGTGGTGGAGCGCGTACATCGTCTCGATATCTAGTGTCGCATCAGGCAACGTTCGAGGGGTCACTGCCCGGCACTTCGGGGCTAGGCCAGATGCCCACCGGACGGGCGCGCCTCGTGGTGCTCCTGGGTCTACACGAGTGAGTTGATGACGCGTCCCCTGTGCTGTGTCGTGACCTGAGCCTTGTTCGCCCACGCGAGCACCGCTCCCCATATCTGGAAAGGCTTGCGAAAGCGTCCAGTGGTTGGTTACCCCGGCCTCGGACTCGTAGATCTCATCGAGGACATAGACGGTGTTGCCCGTCGGCTCAGAACCAGGGTCGAGAGGGTTAGAAAGCTCAGCTCCCTTGGACACGTTGTAGGAAAGCAACGCCAGTTCGCCCGACCTGGGGTGACTCGTCTCCATCCACTTTCCATGGCTCGCGAACAGCCGATCGCCTTCGGCAACCTGATCCGGCGAAACCGTGAACGTGATGGTGAGATGTACCTTGTCCTTGTATCCCATCAGGTTTCTCCGATGTCCGTGAGACCACGTCGTCGGGCGCTGACGCTAGGTCAACCAACCCACACTGACAATCGGAGTTGGGTATCCCAGTTCGCCGGGCGGGAGGCACAGCCAACAACAGTGCCAACGTTGTCTGACGCGGCACTAGTTCCGGACTGATGGCTGCCAATCTGGCTGTCAGGCAATCTTGCTGACACCTGACAAGGCCTCATCCTCGCCACTGAACTGCTGCTTCTGAGTCGGGCTGCCGGGATTTGAACCCGGGACCTCTTGACCC
The DNA here is from genome assembly GCA_963725215.1 of uncultured Acidimicrobiaceae bacterium. Classification (GTDB taxonomy): domain Bacteria; phylum Actinomycetota; class Acidimicrobiia; order Acidimicrobiales; family Bog-793; genus CAVRXQ01. The sequence goes on from CAVRXQ010000002.1 coordinate 113,468, forward strand.
CCAGTCAGTAATTCGTCGTTCGGCGTCGTTCGGCGTGGCGCTGTCTCGCTAGCCACTGCTAAGCCGTTTCAGCAGATCAGATGGCCGTTTTCCCTCGTGCAACTTGACCGGGCCGAATCTGGCAAGTCGAGACCAAACGAGCCTCGACGAGAGACTTAGTTGACATGTAGTTGACCGATCGGGACCTCTTGACATCGCGTCAAGTAAACCCACCAATAAAGTCGCGTGGGTAATTTGGACTGAATTACTACGGCTCGTCAGCGATGTCGCGCTGTCGCGCAGCCTTTATCTCTGCGACTAGCTCTTCTTGATGTCTAGCCAGGGCAGCGCCGATTGCCGCGTCCAGCTTCATCGCCTCAGCGAGGTTCGTCGCCTCGCTCGACAATTCAGGGACAACAAGTAGCTCGTCGGATCGCTCCCGAATCCGCTCAAAGAGGTCACGAAAACGAGTCGATCGGTGATGTGCAGCTAACTCGGCGATCTTCATCGCCAACTCTGGGTCGCGCAGCCAGGATGGTTCGGGCACTTTCGGCTCGATCGACTCTTCTTTGAGGATGTCTAAGCAGAGTCCTACGCACTCGTCACAGATGTAGACGTCAGGTCCGGCGATCAGCTTCTCGACCTGTGAATTCGACTTGCCGCAAAAGGAGCACTTCACGAGCTCCCCGCCGTCGCCGAATTTGGCCACGGTTCAATCTTGGCCTGATCTCGACCGGACTGGCGGAGACGAACACACGTTCGATACACTCGAGCCCGTGGCAGACCTGCTCCCCCACGAGGTTGAGCTGCTGCGCCGGTCGGTGGCGATCGTCTCCTCCTGCCAGCCGAGCGGCATCAACCCAGAAACGGCACTGCAAGTCCTTGGTCAGTTGCAGAACGTGACGCACGAACGCGATCGGATCGCCGCCGAACTTGCAGATTCCATCGCTCGGCACCCGAGCAACGGTGTCGGCTGACCTTAAGGTGAGCAGCATGCCAACCGAGATGGAACCGCGTCACACTCCTCGACGAGGTCGGCGCGTGCGCCAGAGGCGAGATGCCGTTGCCCGATCGTGAGTAGTTATTGAACTGGCTCTATTCGCTCAACGTCGTTGCGGGGTCTGATCGACTGAACGATTGACGTCTACACAGGGACTCCGCATCAACCCCTCGCAAAGTAGAGTCATCATCTTCGATTAAGACCAGCGATCCCTTCGTGCGCGCGAAGGACGCAACGGCCGCCAACAGCGCTGTTGCAGCCAGGAAGAAGAACGCGTCGTGGTAGCCAGGGGTGACCGCGGCTCCGACAGCATGTTCTCCACTGCCGACGACGTAGACGAGTCCCGTGAGGGCGAGGCCAAGCGAAGTTCCGGTTGCGCGGGTGACGTTGACCACTCCCGACGCCTCGCCCAATTGACCGCGGGGGACGGTTGCGAGTACAGACGCGTTATTCGCCGGTGTGAAACATCCGAGGCCGAGGCCGATGGCGGAAAGACTGATCTCGACGACCACCACCGAAGGTCGAACCAACGCAAGACCGAATAGCGCCGTAGCCACAATCAACATGCCGCCAAAAGTGAGCGCTCGGACGCCGATTGTGTCGCCGATCCGCCCAGCGATTGGTGCGACCAGACCGAGCAGGAGCGGCATCACCATCAGTAGGAGCCCGGCGGCTCCAGTCGACACTCCGAGTCCACGTTCCAAGACGTACGGCACAACGAGTAGCACGCCGAATGTGACGAGGTAGCCAAGCAAGCCGCTTGAGATGCCTGCGGAGAACGAGCGACTTCGGAAAAGCTTGAGGTCCAGCATCGGATTGCGGGCATTGTGTTCCCGGGTCAAGAACGCGAGGCCGAAGACGGCGCCGCTGACGAAAAGCGCAAGGACGGCGCTAGATCCCCAACCCCACGAGTCGCCGAAAGAGATCGCTACCAATAGCGCGCAGATCATCGGTACGAATAACGCGAGACCAGACCAATCGAGCGGAGTGCGTGCACGCAGGTGGCGGCTTCTCGGGATAAACGCGAGTCCGGCCGCTACCCCGAGTGCTCCTACTGGAACGTTCACGAAGAACATCAAGCGCCAACCACCGATGGCGATCAGGGCACCACCGACTGATGGCCCCAGCGCAAGACCAAGCGCCTGCGCGGCTCCCTGGACGCCAACCGCGCGCCCGAGCTTGTTTGGAGGCGCGGCCACGCTGATAATCGCGAGACTGTTCGCCTGCAGCATCGCCGCTGCAAAGCCTTGAATGACCCGAAGCGCGACAAGCGCCGGTAGGTCCGGAGCCAAGCCGCAACCGGCGGAAGCGAGAGCGAATAGCCCGAATCCGTACACGTACAAGAGCTTTCGTCCGGCCATGTCGGCGACGCGGCCCACAATCGTGACGAAGGCGACAAGTGAGATGAGATAGGACAGCCCGACCCAGGTCACGGCTCCGAGTTGGACGTTGAAGGCACGCTGGAGCGTCGGAAAGCCGATCGTTACGATGCTCGCGTCGAGCTGACCCATGAAAGCTCCGATGCCGACCGCGCCGACCACGAACCAATACGCGTTCGGGTGCTCGCGAACGGACCCGAGCTCGCGGGGCTCAGTCAACAGTCGCCGCATCCAGTTTCCGTCACGTGGATGCGCCTTCTCGATGATCAACGAGGCTCTGCCTCGATCCTGATGAGCATCGGTACTTCGGGACTTAGTTCTCCGCCGTGGGTGCATTCACTCACCCGGCTCGCACAGACATCACAGCGTCGGCGAATGCCTGGTCGTTTCCTCCGTCTCCACCCGGTAGTCCTGTTCGGGAGACCAGGAGGCAAACAAGCTAAATCGATCGGCCCTCGCGAGCGTGATGCGCCACTCAACGGGTTGGTTTCGCCAGGTAGCTAGCCGCTCAATTCGAAATACCGCAGTCCCAGCCTGAATTCCGAGCAAGCGGCGTTGAGTCGCGGTTGGAACTTCCGCGCGGATGCGCTCTCCGCCCCGCGTGAGTCGGACGCCGCAGTGTTTCGCGAGTTCGTCGTAGAAGGCCGCTTTGTTGAAGTCAATATCGAGAAGTGGAGACGCCAGATCAAATGGCATCCACAGCTGATCGAAAGCCAGCGGTTGAGCATCTGCTAGCCGCAATCTCTCCAGGTAGACAAGCAACGTTCGTGAATCCAGCCCGAGCTGAGCTGCCGCACTCGAATCCTGTCGAGCGTCCAACACTCGGACAAGGCTTGATGAGCGATGGCCAGCCGCCTCTACTTCGCGAAACAAGCTGTAAAGCGCGCCGAGTGGTGCGCCAATCTCGCCCATTTGCTCGGCAACTCTGCTGCCTCGACCGCGCTCGGCAACGACTCGACCCGCCACACGGAATCGTCGCAACGCCTGTCGAACTGTTTGCCTGGACACTCCATACGCGGCAGCGAGTTCCAATTCAGTGGGAAACGAATCTGTGAATTCCCCCGCGTCCAGCCGGCGCGCCAGTCGGTCGCATAACTGCGCCCACAACGGCATTGGGCTGTTTCGATCCAAGGGCAGTGCCAACGCGGGAGCGTTCTCTCGGTCCTGCTTCTCGGGCATGCACAGATTGTATGGATGTGCGTACAATGCCTCAAATGTTTGTCGCCCACGTCATACCAGTCGATTTCGGGTGCTCTATTTGCTTCGCATTTGCGAAGGGTCCTCAGGAGTGGAGCAGATGAACGAGCGCGCATTCGATCGTGACCATTTGCGCGCACTTAGAGATCGGGAAGTACAAACGTTCATAGGTTCTCATCCGAAGACCGTGGAACTCTTCGAACGGTCTCGACATCTGCATCCCGCCGGATTCCATATGGCTTGGTACACGGAGTGGTTTCCATATCCGGTGTATGTCTCGCGCGCGAACGGTGCTCAATTTGAGGACGTGGATGGCAACACGTATTTCGATTTTTGTCTTGGGCACAGCGCGGCTCTGTTTGGTCATTCGCCCGAGATCCTTGCGGAGTCGATCGCCACCACCGCAAAGTCCGGCCTCACCGTTGGTTTGCCCACGGAGGACTCACTTTTTGTGAGTGAGGAGCTAACCCGGCGCTTCGGTGTTGGTTACTGGCAGTACAGCTTGTCTGCCTCAGATGCCAACCGGTGGGCGATGCGAATAGCTCGTGAGATCACCGGGCGGCCGAAGGTCCTCGTTTTCAACTGGTGCTATCACGGTTCTGTAGATGAGTCGTTCATCACTTACGCAGATGGCACGACTTCATCGAGGCCAGGGAATGTGGGGGCGCCTGTCGACCCCACATTGACGACCCGCGTTGTCGAGTGGAATGACACGGAGCAACTCGAAAAGGCGCTCTCCCATGGCGACGTGGCGCTGGTCCTCACGGAGCCGGCGCTGACGGACATGGCAATCGTCATGCCCGAACCCGGTTTCCACGCAGCTCTGAGAGAACTCACGAAGACGTATGGTTCGTACCTTCTTCTCGATGAGACTCACACGATCCAAGCCGGATGTGGAGGTCTAACCCGGGAGTGGAAGCTTCAGCCCGACTTCGTCGTCCTCGGTAAGCCACTCGGTGGCGGTGTGCCAATCGGGGCCTACGGGATGTCGGAAGAGGTTGCCCACGCATACGAAGATCGCATCGCCGGCCGCGGCGGCCCTACGGCCGGCATTGGAATTGGCGGCTCCATGGCAGGGAATCGCCTTTCGTTGGCCGCAGCGCGGATCACGCTCGAGAAGCTTTGGACCGAGGACGCGTACCGCGTGATGATTCCATTGGCTCAACGATGGGCTGCTGGAGCTCAAACCGCTATTGATCGACTGCAGATTCCTTGGCACGTGGTCCAACTCGGAACTCGCGTCTGCTACTGGTTCTGTCCGATGCCTCCGCGATCGGGGGCGGAGGCTGCCGCGTACGGTGACACCGATCTTTCGAGGTTCATGCACCTCTATGCGCTCAACCGAGGGGTCTTCCTTATTCCGTTCGGACAGAACACGGCGTTGATGTCGCCATGCACGACGCCGGAAGCGGTGGACCGCCATTCGGCAGTTTTCACCGAAGCCTGCGAAGAACTCTTTGCGTAGCTGAATTCGACAACAAAGGGGGAATGAGTGCCATCTCGAAGACACATCTGGTCACGGTTTCAAATAGCGCTTCTTCTTGCTTCGGTGATTTCACTGTCTGCAGTCGGGTACAGCGAAGCGGCTGGGGGGTCCGTGCGCCACTCTCGAAGCGCGCTAACGCCGAAATATGGCGGGACACTGGCTGTCAGGACCGGCGATACCTTCGACGGCTGGGTTCCGGATCACGACTTCAACTACGGGGATAACCAGGTCCTCATAACCGTCCTCGAGCCGCTACTTCACGCGGCTGCTGCCGGGGAAGGTGTGAACGGATCAGGCTTGAGCCCCGGACTGGCGAAATCTTGGTCGACGAGCGCTGATGGACGAACCTTGACGTTCCAGCTTCAGCCGACCGCACGGTTCTCAACTGGAAAGCCCGTAACTTCGGCAGACGTTGCCTTCTCTGTTACGCAGTGGAAGAAAGGTTCGAACTTCGGGTCGCTCTTCGCCGACATATCGAAAGTAGAAACCCCGAGTCAGCACACGGTGATCTTCCAATTGAAGCAGCGAGACAACTTCCTTCCCTTCCTTCTGACTTGGGGAGCTTCCGCGGTGATGCCTTCGAACTTCGGGAGCGAAACTGCGGCGGAATTCGCGCGGAAGCCGATCGGCGCGGGACCATTCATGATCGCGAGCCAAAACGCCGCGCTGACGAATATCTCGTTGAAACGGAATCCCTACTACTACGAAGCCGGGCATCCATACCTCTCGGGTGTCAACTACCAGATTGTGCCGGACGAGAACTCGCGCATCCTGCAGTTCAATGCGGGTACCGCTGACGTCCTGGACGCGATTCCAGCGGATCAAGCGAGCCGGATCCCGAAGAACGAGCAAGATTTGCACTACACGACCCGCGACATGGTGATCGTGCCGAACCACGCCAAATCCCCGACCGGAAATCTCGATCTGCTCCGCGCCATCTCGCTAGCCATCAACCGCAGCCAGCTCGTGACTGTCATGGGTGGACAAGCCATCGAACCGACCGGGATCTTTCCTCATCACGTCGTTGACTGGGCGCTCGGGTGTTCGTCGTGCAACTGGGATACATACAGCGTCAGTGCTGCGAAGCGCGAACTCGCGAAGGCCGGCTATCCCCATGGCATCACTCTCAAACTCGCCTACGGTTCAAGCATCGGGGGGTTTGTGCTTGCGGCAGAAGCGCTTCAAGCCCAACTAGCCAAGGCTGGGATCAAGATCACGCTGCAACCGGCGGATTATTCGGCGGTGTTCCAAAGTTTCATTAATGGGAAGTACCAATTGGGCCTGGACTTTGAGGGGAGCTTCACGCCGTCACCGGGGGACATCCTGAGCTATTACGCCTCGACGGAGTGGGACTTCGCCCACGTAAAGGGACCGAAGACGAATTCTCTGCTGCAGGCGTACGACACCGCGTCGACCCCACAGCAGCGAAGCGCGGCCGTTGCCGCGGTACAGACGTGGGTGTACCAGAATTCGCCGCTCATTCCGCTATTCGACATCAAGCAGCTGGATGCCATTTCAAGCAAGGTCCACAACCTGCAGATGCTTCCCTGGAGCAACTATTACCTCTCACAGGTGTGGCTATCGAGTTAGCGGCACACTCAGGGGTTGCGACTGATTCTGTGAGAATCGCACCTGACATCACCGAACCGTCCGACGGCTAACGATGTTGCACATCCGCGTCGGAGGACGGTTCGGTTTCGTCATCGCGCGTTTCATACAAGCGGTGCCTCTTGTACTGGCCGTGCTCCTAGTCGTCTTCCTGATGCTGAAGATCACGCCAGGAGACCCAGCAAGAATCGTCGCGGGTGCACGCGCTTCGGCGTCGGCGGTTGCAAAGGTGCGCCGTCAGCTAGGTCTCGACCGGCCCCTTTACGTGCAGTTCGCATTGTACGTCTGGCACGTTCTTCACGGGAATCTCGGAACATCCATTCGGACGGGTACTCCCGTGTCCCAGGTGATCACACAGGACGCACCGGTGACCCTGTCACTGATTGTCGGCGCGATCGTCCTAACGACGCTCATCTCCATTCCCGCAGCCGCCGCCTCGGCGCGTCGCCCGGATGGCCTGATAGATCACAGTGTGCGCGCAGTTGGCCTTGTCGGACTCGCGATGCCCGTCTATTGGCTCGGTCTGATGCTGATCCTCCTGATCGCCATTCCGACGCACTTGTTTCCAGTGGCGGGTTGGGGCTCGGGCTTTGGAGAACACATCACGGGACTCGTATTGCCGTGGATCGCGCTCGCTGTCGGAATAGCCCCCGTCGTTGTGCGCAGCCTTCGCTCAAGCATGATCGATGTACTCGCGTCCGATCAGGTGATGGCCGCCCGATCGATAGGCGTCGGCGGCATCCGACTCGTCAGGCGATTTCTGCTTCGCAACGCCGCATTGCCATCCATTGTGGTCCTCGCCACGCAGACGACGTGGTTGCTGTTCGGAGTTGTGCTCGTCGAGAACACATTCAATTTGCCGGGGTTAGGACAGGACCTAGTTTCGGCCGTGCAGTTTCGCGACTTCCCCCTCCTGCAAGGCCTGACTCTTGTGTTCTCCTTGGCCGTAACGATTATCTACTTGGTTACCGACATCTTGTTTGCCGCTCTAGATCCACGCGTACAGATCGGATGACCTCTCAAACACTCGAGATCGATCTCAGTATCGATCACCGCCACCGGCGGCAAGTACCGCGAAAGCTCATTGTCGGAACGTCGTTGATCGCGGGGACGCTTTTCGTCAGCCTTCTCGCTCAGTGGACGACGCGATACGGCGCTTACCAGCAGAACGTCTTTTCTCTCCTCGCGCCTCCAAGCGCCGCGCACTGGTTCGGTACCGATGAGGTGGGACGAGACATCTTCTCCCGCACCGTCGATGCAATTCGCCTCGACGTAGCTCTCGGTCTCCTAATGGCGGTCGCACCCTCGGCGATCGGGACTCTCCTCGGTGGACTTTCGGGCTACTTCGGCTCATGGGTAGACGTCGTTATCGGCAGATTGGCGGACTTAACCCAATCGTTTCCGACGTACATCCTGATAATCGTGCTCGTTTTCGCCGTGGGACCGGGATTCCGCAGCATCATCATCGGCTATTCGGTACTCGACTGGGTCGTTTACGCGCGTTTGTTCCGTGGAGAGGTGTTGCGCAATCGCGAGCTTGACTACGTCAACGCCGCAAGGGTCGCTGGACTATCCAACTCGCGAATACTGTGGCGGCACATCTTCCCCAACGCGATTCGACAGGTCATCGTTTACTACTTCTCAGATGTTGTCCTGGCGATCCTCACCCTCGCGGGATTTTCATTTCTCGGATTAGGTATCCCACCGCCCACTCCAGAACTCGGCGCCATGATCGCTGCTGGTGAACCGTATCTGTCCAGTCAATGGTGGATCTGCACCTTTCCGGGCCTCGTCCTTGTCGCCCTTGGCATCGGCCTTTCTCTCATTGCCGACGGGCTCGATGACGTGCTGGGACACCGTTGAGCGAGTCCGTTCTCAGCATTGACGAGATGCGCGTGCGCATCGCGTGGGGCCGTACAACGAGCGTTCCCGTCGATGGAGTCACTCTCGAGCTGAATGAAGGGGAGTGTCTGGGTCTCGTTGGCGAGTCCGGTTGCGGCAAGAGCCTCACGCTGCGAGCGATAATGGGACTACTACCTCGGGGCGCAAATCGCGAAGGTCGCATTCTGCTGCGCGACAAAGACGGAACGATGAAGCCGATGCGACAGGCTCGCTCACGAGGATCCGACGTGGCCATGGTATTTCAAGAGCCGGCCACGGCGCTGAATCCAACCATGCGAGTCGGTGACCTCATCGCCGAGGGCCCGTCTGTGAACCTTGGTCTCGATCGACAAGAGGCTCGCGCTCGTGCGATCGAGTTAATGGGCGAGGTGGGCATCCCGGACGCAGCTCGGCGAGCGCGGAGCTGGCCACATCAGCTGTCTGGAGGCCTTCGCCAACGCGCGATGATCGCCATGTCGCTCGCGAGCAATCCGCGAATCTTGCTGTGTGACGAACCGACCACCGCGTTAGACGTCACGATTCAGGATCAGATTCTCGGTCTTATCAACAGAATCCGAGAAGAGCGCGGCTTGTCGGTCATCTTCGTCACGCACGACCTCGCGGTTATAGGCGAGATTTGCGACCGTGTCGCTGTGATGTATGCCGGTCAGATAATTGAGGTTGGGCTCGTCGACGAAGTCTTTCGTCATCCAAACCACCCCTACTCCGTCGCGTTATTGGATTCGCTTCCCTCGATCGATGAAGCAAGACGTGATCTCAATTCGCTCGGCGGTGCCCCACCGGACCCGAGCGCCTTCCCAAAGGGTTGTCGTTTCATGCCGCGCTGCGTCTTTGCCCAGGAAGATTGCGCTCTTGAATCGCGAACGGTGGCAGCGGACGGTCGTGGAAGGGCGACGGCTTGTATTCATCCGGAGTTACTACCTCGATCGAGACCAGACTGGTCGACATGATCGGCGCGATTGATGTCGTGGGCCTCGAAGTGTTCTTTGTTCATCCGCGCACTCTTCATGAGCTTGTCCGGCGCCAACCATCGACCGTTATTCGTGCCGTCGATGGTGTCAATCTGCACATCGCGCCAGGGAGTGCTTTCGGACTCGTTGGCGAGTCTGGATGTGGGAAATCCACCCTTGCGCGGGCTCTTGTCGGACTCGTTCAACCGACTTCAGGGTTCATTCGATTCGGAGGTGAACTGCTCACAGCCAAGCGAGAGCGCTCGACTCGGCGCTCCATCCAGATGGTCTTTCAGCAGCCATCCACGTCACTCAACCCATCGATGACGGTTGAGCAGACGCTGGCCGAGCTACTGAAAGTTCACCGAATGGTTCCCCGCGACAGGATCCGGGATCGATGCCGAGAACTAATGGAGCTCGTTGAGCTGCCACCGCGCCTCCTCCCTTCTCACCCAAGAAGGCTCTCCGGTGGCCAGCAACAGCGGGTCGCAATTGCTCGGGCGCTCGCAATGGAACCCAGCGTGCTAATCGCTGATGAGGCGACTGCGGCCCTCGACGTATCGGTGCAGGCAGCGATTCTGAAACTGTTTTCGCGACTCAAGGATCAATTAGGCCTGACGTTGATCTTCATCTCCCACGACTTGGCCGTCGTGCGCCATCTCTGTGACCGCGTCGCAGTCATGTATCTGGGGCGCATCGTCGAAGAGGCAGAGACGGACGCGATATTCGAGAACCCTCGGCACCCCTATACAAGAGCCTTACTCAAGGCAGTACCTCGGATGCACTCGCGTAAGCGTGCAGGTGAATCTGCTCTTCAGGGCGAGCTACCGAATGCAGCGGCAATACCAACGGGTTGTCGGTTTCATCCTCGGTGCCCGCTCAAGGTCGAAGCATGCGTACAGATTGATCCGCGGATCGAGACGCGTCAGCGCCACAGCGTCGCGTGCTTGCTCGGCTGGGAACGACCGGACCTCGAGACCTCTACCGAACCCCCCGCGTTCCGAAGTCTGGAGATCTGAAAGGAGTCGGTTGAAATGGACGAATCGCTGGATACCGCCAGTTACCACTACGCCGATCCCGGGATCGTGTGGCCGAGTCCCAGGACGTTCTTCGGGGCTCCAAGCTGCGCCGACATTGATCAGCTGGTTGCGCAAGTCGCCCTTCTAGGTATTCCGTTCGACGGGGGTACGACCTACCGAACGGGACAGGGCGTAGGTCCGGCTTCTGCTCGCTCCGCCTCGGTCATTCAATTGGATGCTGCATGGCCCGGGACTGGCGATCACGGAGCGACATCGGGCTGGTTCGACATCGAAAGCGGGAAGGATCATCTTCGAGGCGTCACGATGGCCGACTGTGGGGACGTCCCCATCGTGCCGGCCGATATCGAGGGCAACTTCCAACGAATTACGCGCGCCGTCGAGAGGATCGTGCAACGCGGAAGCCTGGTGGTGGCGGTCGGTGGAGACCACGCGATCTCTTTCCCCGTGGGGCGCGGAATGCGTGCTCACGGAAAGATCGACGTGGTTCACTTCGATGCCCACGCCGACTTTGCCGAAGCTTTCTTCGGTTCTCGGTACACGCATGGAACAAACCTCCGACGATTATCCGAGCTCGATTTCGTCAGCAGTATCGCCGCCATCGGCTTGCGGAATGTGTGGCGAGATGAGTTCGACGACCTCGTCGGATACGGCGCTCGGTACGCCACGAGCAAGGACATCTTGGAACGGGGAGCAACAGCTGTTGTCGAAGAAGTCGTTCCTCGATCCGAGAACATCTACGTGTCAATCGACATCGACGTGTTGGACTTGCCGCTTGTACCAGGAACTACTCTCCCAGAGCCAGGCGGCTTGCCATATCGCGCGTTGCGCGAAGCGCTTGCAGCAGTAGCAACCCGCGGCCGAGTCGTCGGATTTGACATCGTTGAATTGAATCCGCCCTACGACGCCGCTCAAGCCACTGCCAGAATTACTACATGGCTCATTGTGCATTTCCTGAGTTCAATTTTCGACTCTCCATCTGTTGCCGAGACCTAATGGGCAGCTTCCCTAGGCACTCAACGGTCACCAGCTCGAAGACGAGAGCTAGTAGCGACCTGTAGGACGATGAAGACGCTATGTCGCTAGGTCGCAGGTCAGCGCCTATTTTTAGCCGGGATCGCCAAACAACGAGGGGAGCTTGACCAGGTGTGTAGCGGGAACGACGGTTCGGGAGCGCAACGCGCGTTCCATAATGCGCGCATTCTGTCGAACGTGAAAGCGTCACAAACGCCGGAAGAGTGCGTCGCCGGTTCGGAACCTTCGAGCTAGTCCGCGAAACGAAATTGGCGCGCATTGAGTGACGCTCGTGAACGCGCGTATCGCCGAGTATGCGCTTTCTGAGCCGCAGCCTCGGAGCCCGAGAACGTTGGATCTGGGTGGATTGGCTGCGGCGCCGATCGAAGCTACGGCGCAGACCCTGCCGACCGTCGTTCGACAACAGACGCCAGCCCGTTGGAGTCGAGAATTGTGACCTCGGTGTTACCCGCCAGGTAGCACAATTCGAGATATGGCCCAGTCGACAGCATGGAAAGCTGGCTTCACAGCGGCCCTCTTCGCCGGCTCTGTCCTCCTTATCGCCGCATGGGGTGACCCAGCCGGGGCCGACGGAGGAGGAACAGGGGGTGGCGTTTTCAAGTTCGTGGGCGCCAGTTACACGCAGGAGCTCAAGTTCGCGGGTTGCATGCGCCGGCACGGCGAGCCCAACTTCCCCGATCCGAACGGCAACGGAGTCTCTTTATCTAGTCGGGCTGCCGGGATTTGAACCCGGGACCTCTTGACCCCCAGGGAACTTCACAGGGTCTCCGGGCGTCCAGCAGAGTCCGGAGAAGTGCTGTGACCAGGTGCGTTTGTCCATGAGCGTCCGGGCGCGTGTGGTTCGATCCCAGTTCTGGGCTACGCGAATGGCTACACAGAGGGCTCTCGCCTTCGGAACCGGGCTCCCCAATCCAGGGAAGCACGGTCCCCCGGCGTTTCCCAAGGACGTGGAGTCCTGGGGTACCAGACACGGCCTCCGGGGGCTCCTGAGGAGGGCGGCCCGGGCGGACACCCGGGAGGGGGAGCCCCGGGCCGGCCCCGGTGCTCGCGGGTGGGTGGCGGGGTCTCCCGGTTGTCAGGATCCTTGAGGTGTGGGGGTCTGGCGTGCCCCGGTGGGGTTCGCGTCCGCCGGCCGACTGCCACATTCTCCGACTGGCGGCTTCAGCCTTGGCAGCGACGTAACCGACTCCAGTCCCATTAGCGACTTGCTCGACCGTCACGTTCGTGAATATGCATGATGTTGCGGTCGGCACATGCATCGCCGCTCGTGTCCGCGGAGGGGCCTCAGTGAATGGCGAAGTCTTCCTATACCGGTGGATGGACGAAATCGGCCTTCGAGACCGCAGCGACATCCCTCGCGCTCTTTCCTCGGCTCAATCACTTAGTCGGCTGGAGGAATTAGCCCAATCGGAAGGTCGGCCCGCGGCCAACCGGGTCGAAGACGCCCGCCCCACAATCGCGGTCGGACGAGGTCTCGATCTTTCCGGATACCTCGATTGCTACCACCCAAAGTGCCAACTTGCCCAAGTCAACGAACTCTTTCGACGTGTTCTTCACTACTTCGACCAGGTCATTATCGCGGGTCCGCAAGCTCACGAATATGCAAGGAATCTCGGCTCGGGTAACCGTTGGTTTCTTGAGACAGTGATTCCAAGCCAGATCGAAGTGCTGCTCGCCCTGCGCGAACTCGGCGTAATTCAGCTAGTGAGGTTCGTCGAAAAAGATCCTGCTTGCACGGTTCACTATCGGCAACACGCCCGAGAAGCGGGCGTTCTGGACCTTCTTGAGGGCAGCGACGCGGTCATTCAGGATCTAGCGACGTCTGGTGCATTACGAGAGCTGAGGCGTCGCAGGAATCATTGGTATTACACCTTTGACAGCCCCTTGCTGGAACACACTTCGTGGGGCGTCGTGGACTCGCGGAAGCGTCCCGATATTCGCCACGTGGCTGGCGACGTGTTGCTTGAATACATGTCCCATCTGACTTCCGACGTCATCACCGCAAAGAGGCTTAACGTGTCTCTGGGAGTAAGTATCCCGTTGCATCGAATGATCCTTGAACGCGCCGGCGTGCGTCCTACCGAGGAAAATGTCTTGTTCGAGTTGCGTCTTCCAGCTCTCGAAGGCATACCGTTCGCGGACCTTGTTGAACTGCGTGAGAACGAGAGTGTCTACTTCGAGGCATTTCGCGTTCGCGCTGCGGTCGGCCGTGTCTCAGAGACTCGACAGCGGCGATAGCTCAGCGAAGATCGCTACCAAGATCGAGAGGGAGATTATCGATCCATCGATTGCTGATATAAATCGCCGACTGGCTTCTGCCCGCACCGCGCTCGGTCGCAAGAACAGGAACTTGACTCTCGGTGCAGGTGCGCTCGTTACAGCTGTCGGCCTTTTGTCGGGTTCCCCGGCTCACGCGGCGGAGGCGGCGGGGTTGACAGCGGCTGCCGCTTCATATATCGCAAACCGATCGCAGCTATCCGATGCACGATCCTCGATCGAGCTGAGTGACATGTACTTCCTTTGGAAGATAGAGAGAGACCATCCGACATCGTAGGAACTGACTTCATCGGCTTCGTCTACCACTTCGCGAGCCTTCGAAGCGTCATTCGGTACTTTGCGATGAACTCATTTACGCCGGACTGCTCTCCGTAGAAGGCTCGTGAATCGAATCCATGTTCCTCATCGAGCCAGAGTTCGTGTCGAATTTTTCGGACGGTGCTGACTTGGACATCCCGGCCCTCACCTCCGTAGAAGTTGTGTGATTGCAAACGTCGGCCCCGACGAAGGAACCAGCCTTCGCGAGGAACTGTCCGCGTAATTAATACGCGGTTGCCGGGCAACACTTGAATCGTGCACTCACGATGACCAAGAATTCGGCGAAGGTCATGGAATTTGAGTATTCGGTCACCGGTTTGAACTGCACGGATATGGTCCTCGAACCATTCCGCGATTGCAGCGACCTCCCGGTCAGCACCAAACGGACCGTCAAAGTGTTCACTGACGTCGTGCTTCGCCACCTTGAGCACGAATTGAAAGAGCTCGAATTCTTCGGCCTCGAGCAGATAGTTGTTCCTCTGAAGAAAGACGAGGGATGCAACGAGGCCGGTTCGCTTGTTGCCGTTGAAGAAGGGGTGGTCCAAGACCAGCGAGTGAAGGAGAGCGGCAGCGGACATTGATGCGGTCGGGTATTTGATTCGATCGCCCAGCGAGGTCTGAGGTCGGAATACCGCTCCTTCCAGGAGGTTCTGGTCATGAACGCCTGGCGGCGATATCGGGTCACTGGTTTCGGCAAATTCGCCGACGAGTACCCAATGGATGCTCTCCACGTCCTCGGCACTAAGCCAATGGAGTGGTTGAGCAATTCCCGTGATCGGTAATTCGAACGCGTCTGCTGGAGGAGGTTGGACGTCAAGGCTCTCATCGACCGCCATTCCGGCGAGTGTGAAGGCGGTGATGCCCAAGATTTTGCGAGCGCGAGAGAAGCAGCCTCGCGGAACGCGGTCGCCTTCGATGATGCCAAGTCCCGCATCCATCAGGCGTTCCTTTGCTTCGGCGTCTGACAGGTTTGCCAAGCGCGCGAGGTAGGACACAGAACGCAGTTCACGCGCCTTTGGGATTCCAAGTGCCGTGCGCGCTGTGGTGTAATCCCGCCCTCGAAGTACGTCCGCGGGCGAGGCCGCATTGATGCCGACATCCCAAAGCATCAATAGCGCGTCGTCATCTTCTAGCCCAGCTCGCTTCGCTAGTTCTCGCACGGTCGCGCGGCCCCTACTCACGACGGGAGTTTAGGAATACTGATCACCGAAGCTGCGCTTGCAATCTCCTTGGTGGCGAGGTGCCTTACGGGCATCCTGTGATGCGCTCAATGGCAGGTAGTGATGAGTCGCCCGGGTCTGCCAATCGTGGGCACGCGCAAGGCGGCCGCGGGTGCGTTCTCTGTAATACAGCACCCGCAAACTGCATTCGGTTTCTGGGCGTTCCCTTAGTTACGGGTAAGTGCGAGTCAGCGAGATGCGGGTTCGGAATTTACCGCATCCTCCCAATCGTCGAGAGGGTCGGCCGGAAGCACCGCGTTCTCTAGTGGGATGACGACGCCATGCCGCCTGAACTCGGCAGCAAACTCCTCAACGCGTTTCCCGTAATAGATGACTGCACATGACATCGGTGCGCCTTTGGGGTCCTGCTTGCCGCGGATGTAGAACCTCAATCGTGGTTCGTAAAGAAGACAAATCGCTCCAGCTACCGGATAGACGCAGCGCTTCCAGTGCGCCGTATTCGTGGCGACGGGTACCAGCGCGATGACCTCCGAGCCCGTTGCCGCCGCATCTGCCATTCGATCGAACCAGTGGGCTATCCGAGTGCCACGTGACTTGTCGCTCCCGTAGGGAGGATTCACGTAAATCGTGTCGTAGTCCCAGGACTCGATCAGTCCATCGTGTTGTGGAAGCTGATAGTTGACACTGGCCCCAACAACCGAATGTTCATCTGAGCATGGATCGAGGTCTATTCGTCCGCGGAAGACGCGCCTAACCGACGCGACGATGTCTGGCGGCGTGCACCAGTCCTTCCTGATCGATACAGCCTGTCGCCCGGCGGTCACGTTTTACACCTCCGGTTTCAGTATCTCGGAGAGCCGAATCAGGTCATCGCTGAGCGTGTGAAGTTCAGCTTCTGGCGTAATGACGTTGAACCAACGGTCCCAAGGACGGATGTCGCTGAAATACTCGGTCAGTTCCTGATCAGCCCCAGCGTCGATTTCTACCTTCGTGAAACGATTCTTCCCTCCGCTTGTCTCGTAACTGGCAGCGAACGCCTTACGCGTAGCTAGAAAGCGCGCATCGGTGCCTTGCAAGGTGGTCTCGATGAACTCCGCCAGAGCCGAGTCAGTGAGGAAAAGAAGCCAGTCATACGACTGAGCAAGGACGCGGATCTCCTTGTTGTGATTCTCCGCCGTGAACCAGTTGCCGTGATTGCTCACTACGCCGACCGTTAGCACGAGGTTTTTCAGTGCAAGTTGATCGCCTGCGCGCAGCGCGTCGTCGATGAACGTGTAGTAATCGTCGTGAACGCTCAGGCTTCCGTCTATGTTTTCGATGATCGCCGCGACTTCTCCGGTCCTCTTAGTGACGCGCTGGATTCCAGAAACGGTGCGCGCGACGTACGCTCCTTGTTTGGCCTTCTCGATTGTCTGGGGACCCTTCTTCTGGCCCTCTTCGACCCCTACGCGTTTGCATTCGAACATTGCGAAAGGCTGTCTAGCAAGATGCACTACCGCGCAGTCATCTGGTGTCACTAGATAGGCGTTCCAGAATCCGACGGAGTCTTCCGCAAAGGTGAGCGCGTGTCTTACCAGGCCGTTGCGCCGAAGAGCGCGACCAGTGGCTAGGACTGCGCTCCCCAAGACGGGGGCGATCATTTTCCGGCTGATGACAGTCGGTGTAATGGTCGAGGCGTCGTCTGGAACCGCCACTCCGCCCGCGTAATCGCTCACATGGAGCGTGAACTCAACGTTGTGGACAATGTGTGCGTTGCCGTACTCCCTAAGTCCTCGCTCAATAGCGAGATTCAGTTCGAGTCCCCAATCGCGGAGCATGTAGAAGGTGATGAGCTCAACGAATGTGCCAAGCGCACGCCCAGCGGCCTTCTTAGCCGACTCAGTGCGTGCAAACATCGTGGTCGCCAGCGCGTTCTGAAGGGCGTCGACGGACTTGTACTTAGGCACCGACATCGCTCCACTGGCGATGGTACGCGGCCCGTCTGACCGACTGGCGGACCGTCCCGCTGTCAGTGCACGTTGTCGGACATTGGCCACGGAGGGCTTGTCACGGCCGGCTGAAGGCCGCCCGCGGGGGAAGCCTTGACGAGCCCGGTCAGATCTGGACGGATAATTGAATGCGAGCCGGCGCTGCCGGCTCTTGGTCGCGCTCCCCTGCTGAGTCCTATGAACCGGAAGGGATACTCGCTATTCTGCAAGTATGCTTCCAGACTTCCGTTCCGACCCGATGGCGACACCCGAAGGCAAGGGCCTCGCGAAACGAGCGTGGGACGCGTACGTCGCGGGGGTGAAGAAGACGATTTATCCGTCGGTCGCGCCATTCATCGAGCCTGCCCTGCAGCCGGTGGCGCGCCAAATGGTCGAGGACCTGGTCGGGTTCTGGGTCATGTGGCACCTCTACGGCGGCTTTGAGGGGCTCGAACGATTCGGGATGCACAAGGCGACCATCTGGCGGAAGGTGAAGCGGTTCCGGGTCGCGACCGGGGTGCACCCCGACGAGTTCGAGTTTCCGGGAGTCACGGTGGATCCAAAGGCCTACTGGTCAGCGTCGGGTCTGAAGGTGGGCCGCAAGCCGTAGTTGCGAACTTGCGAGTGACACGAATGTAATTTACACTCGCAAATGTGCAAGTGGAGTCCGCCTTCGGGGATCCTGGATCGGGGCTTGTTGAGCTCGCCTCGGGTATCGACGCGCTCTACCTCTCTGGCAGGGGGCAACTCGGAGCGGGCGTACTCGAAGGTCTCGCCGTTGCGAAGGAGCATGCCGGAGAACTCGGATGCGTGTTGCCGTTTGCGATTGGAGAGGAGCAGTTCGCACTAGGCCCGGGAGGGTTCCACCGGTACGCGTATCGGCTCGAACACGAATTCGGAGTGATCGGCGTCACGCCGAGCGAGAACCTGCCGACATTTCGGATTCAGCCACGATCGCAACACCTGCACTCGATTGGCCCGGAGGGAGCTGTCGAATGGTGGAGTGAGGTCGTTAGTCGGATCGCTGAAGAGGTCCGCTTCGTTCCGAACCGCGTCGACGTGTACGCGGACTTCCAGGGCTGCTACTTCCCGGGGCTGGAAATCAATTCGTTCGTCCGTCGAGCCGTTGAATTTCGACGCTACGGCGAGCACGGCGCGTATACCGGAATGGACTTCGGGACTCGCGGTGGCGGGACCGTCTTCAACAGGATCTACGACAAGACACTCGAGATTCGGGTTACGGGACACGACTGGTTGGAGGAGGTATGGGGCGATCGCTATGAGCGGGACAAACCGGTCGTCCGTGTCGAGTTCCAATTCGGTCGCAAGGGTCTTCGTGAATTTGGAATCACGACTGTTGGTGAGGCACTTGACGCCATCGGAGATCTCTGGCGCTACGGAACGTGTGATTGGCTCACGCTCCGGAGCGCGAGTTCCGATGCGACAAGGTCACGCTGGCCGATCGCGCCAGAGTGGCTCGTCGTTCAACAGGCATCGCTTGGGATGCCTTCGGTCGGCATCACGAGAGCGCGCGCCGGGCGGTTGAGGGGTGAGCTTCGGCTGCTGCTGCCGCTGTTGAACGGCGCAGTCGCTGGGTTTGGCGCAAGGGTCGGAACCGTCGAGATCGAAGACACGCTTTCGGTCTTGAGGCCATATCTAAGGGAATACGAGCGGTCGTCGGGGCGCCGATTTCGTGATCGTGTCGCTGCCAAGCGACTGGAACTCGGAGAGAGCGCGTGACTTCCGGAGAGCGGCAGCCCGAGGTGATCTTGCCGCTCGGTGAGTTCGTGGTGCCGCCTGGAGGGCGACTGTTGCTGAGTGTTGCCGAGGCGAGCGATTTGCTCGGTCTGTCGCGTGCGTTCTTCTACACACTGCTCGCTGCAGGGCGCGTGCCGAGTGTCAAGGTCGGCCGTCGTCGGCTAATCCGTTGGGTCGACCTCGTGGGCTTCGTCGAGTCTCTCGGCGAGGCGACGTAAGGCGTGGGTCACTCGTTCCACAACGCGGCGCTCATCGCCTCTGCTGCCTTTTCGCGCTGCGGGTCGAGAATGTGGCCGTAGACGTCGGCGGTGATCCGGATCGACGAATGACCTAGCACGCGGGATACAACTTCAAGCGGCACTCCTTGCGCGAGGAGGATGGATGCGCAGGAGTGGCGGAGTTCATGGGGGTGCCAACCCGCGAGGCCGGCTTTGACGGCAACGCGGTCGAACGTGCGCCGGAAATTTGACGGATCGAGTGGTGCGCCGATCTCGTTCGTGAAGACGAGGCCGGTGTCCTGCCAGGCGTCTCCGAGAGCAAGGCGTTCCGTCGCCTGGCGAGTCTTGTGAGTGCGGAGCGAGGTTGCGACCTCGCGTGGAAGGTTGACTTTCCTACGACTCCGTTCCGTCTTTGGCGGGCCGAGGACGAGCCGGCTGTCCACTCGAGAGAGCGCCTGAGCGATGCTGATGACGCCATCCTTGAAGTCAACGTCGGACCAACGGAGACCGAAGACCTCGCCTTTTCGCAGGCCGAGCGAGAGCATGAGAACGAACGCCGCTTCCAATCGCTCGCCACTCGCAGCGCGCAGAAGTGACCGAGCCTGTTCGGGAGTAAGGGTTCGGCCCTCCGTCTGAGCCTCGCGGGGTCCGTCCGTTAGGGCAACGACATTTCGGGCGACCATCCCCCATCGTTCCGCTTGGCCGAGAGCTTGGCCGAGCACTCCGCGAATGAGCTTGATCGTCCGCGGCGAATATCCGCCTGCGGTGGGGCGCTCGACGAGCCCTTTTTTCGTGTGGACGCGCTGAGGAAGCCTCGATTCCTGCTTTGTGCGAAGGAGCGTCTGGACGTCTGCGGGCGAGAGCGCGGTGAGTTTCTTCTTTCCGAGGACCGGAATGATGTGCCGCTCGGCGACGACTCGGTAGTCGTGAAGCGTCGATGGGCTCACGCGTCCGGGGACAACGTCGAGCAGCCATCGGCGGAGGAGCTGTTCGACGGTGGACCGATCGTCAGGAGGTGGCAGGCCGCGAGAGATGTCGGTGTTTAGCTTCTTGATCTTCCTGACAACTTCGGCCTGGGTCTTTCCGTAGACGACCTTGCGACGCCGACGTCCGTTCTCCCAACCGAGGTTGACCGAACCAACCCAGCGACCATCGGTGTCGCGCCGGTAGATCGAGCCCTCGCCGTGTCCGCGGCGCTTGGATCGGCTGGTGTTGGCTGCCACGACGTCACCCCGGATTCCTGTGGCTACATCTTTGGCTACATGCCGGGATTTACGCTACTACGGGCAGGTGTCCTGCCGCGAGTATAGTGCTGTGGCCTGGATATCTCTGGTCGGGCTGCCGGGATTTGAACCCGGGACCTCTTGACCCCCAGTCAAGCGCGCTAACCAAGCTGCGCCACAGCCCGCTGCGCCGTTTCCCCTGCTAGTGCTGGAGATTCAACGGTGCCAAACCCTACCGCGACCGCCCCGAGCGGGCCTTTGCAACCAAGACTGCAACCCAACTTGATTGAGGTCGCTTTCCCGCCTCACGCGGTGACGAATTGACGATGGTCACCGGGAGACGGATGCTCCTTCCTTGTCAGCCGTTGAGATCGACGCATATCTGGCCGCTCTTGATGAGCCGAAGCGGTCAACGCTCGACAAGTTGCGCCGCACAATTCTCGAGGTCATTCCCGAAGCTGAGGAGGCAATCTCATACGGCGTTCCAGCTTTTCGCGTTCAAGGTAAGGTTGTCGCAGGATTTGCGGCGTTCAAGAACCACCTGAGCTACCTACCCCACAGCGGTTCCGTATTTCCAGAGTTGCGTGAAGACCTGTCTCAGTACACGACCTCCTCAGGTGCGCTTCGCTTCGGTGTCGATTCGCCCCTCCCGCGACCCCTGGTCGAGAAGCTGATCAAGGTAAGGATTGCGCAGGCGTTTTCGGAATGACCCACGAGCCGGCGTCAGGCCTGGGCGAGTTCACCGGAGTCGAGCCAAGACATCCGATCACTCTGTGACGTCCGGGTAGTCGGGCGTGAGCTCAACTACGGATGCGTCGCGTGTTGCGGCGGTCGTTGCGCGAGCGCTTCGAGCACGAGCTCGATCGCCCGGTCGAGCTGAGGATCTCTGTCCGCGGCCCAGTCCTCTGGGGTGATGATCACCGCTTCGTCTGGGGAGACACCGTAATTTTCGACTTCCCATCCCGAGTCGTTAAACCAGAACGCGTATTCGGGTTGCGTCGTGATCGTCCCGTCGGCGAGCCTCAGCTGAGGGTTGATCCCGATTACGCCGCCCCACGTCCGAGTTCCGACGATCGGTCCGAGGCGGAGCGACCTGAACGCCTGGGCAAAGATGTCTCCATCGGAGCCCGCCCACTCATCGGCGATCGCCACCATTGGTCCGGCAATCGACGCCTCGGGGTATCCCACCGGGGCGCGCCACCTCGAGATGTCCTCGCCGATACGCGGAATCGCGATCTTCGCGAGGAGAAGCGCAGAGACGTGCCCTCCTCCGTTGTGCCGGACGTCGACGACAAGCGCTTCACGCTCGCCTTCGGCGAGATGGGCACGATGGAACTCGGAATACCCGGGCGAACCCATGTCGGGAATGTGCACGTAGCCGACCTTGCCGTCGCTGCGCTCGTGGACGATGGCACGGTTTTTCTGGACCCACTCGCGATATCGGCCCGGCATCTCGCTCTTGAGGGCGCGCACAACCACGTGACGCGGATTCGACTCGGCGCGCCCTTCAACGACGATCTCTACGTCCTGTCCCGCCTGATTGACTAACGCCGATCCAGGCGGATGGTTTCGACTGAGCCGCTGTCCGTTGATCGCCAAGATGGCGTCGCCCTCGCTGATGTTTGCACCGGGTTCGATGAGTGGGCTTGCCGAAGCCGGTTCCCAACTATCAGCCTTCACGATGTGGCCAACGCGCCACACGTCGGCGGTGGTGTCGAAATAGAAATCGGCTCCGAGCCTGCCCATCTGCCATTGCGGCGGCTGGCGCCGATCGCCTCCGATCTCGTACGCGTGACTCGTCCCGAGTTCGCCCTGCATCTCCCAAAACAGATCCGACAGTTCGGCACGAGTCGAGACACGCTCGACAAGTGGCAGATAAAGGTCGAGGACCCGAGCCCAGTCGATCCCCGAGAGATCCGGATCCCAAAAATGGTCGCGCTGGAGCCGCCACGCTTCTTTGAACATCTGGCGCCACTCCACGCCCGGGTCCACCTCGACGCGCACCCGGCCGAGGTCCAACCACCCGCTTTGTCGCCCGGCGTTATCGCGATCGGCGTCCTCAGGCGGTTTCTTGCCGGGAACCATCGCCCGCAGTCCTTTGGCGTTGCGCACGACCAGCGTCGAGCCATCTTTTGCGACAGAGAAGTCGTGCACGTCGGAGAGGACGACCTCATGGCGCTGCTCGACGAGGTCATAGGACTCGAGCGAGCGACCACCTTGGTTGCGATTGGTCCAGTCCGTCCCGAGCGTGCCGCGGACTGGCTCAACGAGCAACAGCAACTTTTGCCCGACGATCTCGAGGCGCAGATAGCGAGCCTCCGGTGCCTCGACGACTTGGACACGATCGGAGATGTTGGCGGCGTCGATGCGAATGGGCGGGACAGAAGCCCGGTCACCTTCGGAAGCAGACTTTTCGTCGGTCGATCCGGCGCTGTCATTCTTCGCCGCCTCAGACATGCTTCGAGGCGACGGACGAAGCGGCGATCGCTCCTCGACGCGCAAAGTCACGATGTAGGGTCGAACCCCCTTGGGGAAGCCATACGTGAAAACGACGCCGTCCGGGACGGGGTCAAAAACCCGCTTCGACAAGAACGCCAACCACTTCCCGCTCGGGTCGAAGCGCGGTTGGAAATCGAAGAACTGCCGCGCGGTGACTTGGATTGGCGCGCCGCCGCTTGAGACGCAGACCCGAATCGAACTGGTGCGGTCACTTTCGGGATAGGAGTAAGCGATGTACGAGCTGTCGGGGGACCAGGTGAGGTCGACGATCCAACCGGCCGAACATTCGTCGAGCGTGCTGGCCAATCCGTCAGCCAAGTCGACGACGACCAAACGCCGGTCGATCGTCGAAAGTGCGAGCTTGGTCCCGTCGGGCGACGCAGCGAGATCGACCAGATTGGAAACTCCGTCGACCTGTAGCACCCGAGCCTCGGTGCCATCTACCGGGTACAGCTCGACGCGATCTTCGCCTCCGTCGTCCGAGAGCGTCACAACGCCGCCGTCCTCGCCGCACCAGCCGCTCAGGCGGTATCTGACGCCTTGAGGTTTGCCGAGCTGTCGGACGGCTCCTTCGAACAAGTCCATGGCAAAGGGCTTGCCCCGCACCGTAAGGACGATCGAGCGACCGTCTGGGCTGACCGAAAAGCCGCTCAAGTTCGCCTCGGCGTCGACGAAACGCCGGGCGCGTTGGGGACGCGAGCCGTTTTGCACAACCTCGATGCGAGAGGTTTGATCTGTGCTCGGGTCGAACAACCAGATGTCGGCGCCTTGCTGATAGACGATGCGCTGCCCGTCGGTCGAGGCCCGTCTTGCAAAGAAGTCGTCATGGCGCGTGTGCTGAACAAGATCGGATCCCTCAAGGGCCGCCGAGTACAGATTGGCGATGCCGTCGTGATCCGAAAGGAAATAGACCCGCCCATTGACGAGCATCGGACAAACGAGGTTCCCGGCAAGATCAGCGAATAAGCGCCGCCAGCCCGCGCCATCGTTAGCGCGCGCCCATACCTGTCCCGCGGTACCCCCCCGATACCGCTTCCACCACGCGGGATCCCCTCCGTTGCGTCCAAGGACCATCGCGCCGCCGACACCGAAACCGAGCGCGCTCACAGGCCCGTAGGGCAAACGTTCCGGCGGTGCGCCATCGAGAGGAACCGAGTACGCCCAGGTGTGGTCGCCTCCGTGACGCCCCGACGGGCGGGTGAAGGGTTGGCCGTAGGCGCTCGTCGCGCACACGTGGCACTCGGGCGTCCATCCGGCGATGGTTTCGATGCCGAGATACGTAATACGGGCGAGCGAACCACCCGAAGCCGAGACGCAATACGCCTCTTTGTCGCCCGACTCCTGGGCGGCAAAGGCGATCAGCCTGCCGTCGGGTGAATAGGCCGGGTTCGAGATGTCCGCGACGCTTACGGTCAACCTCGACGCGGACCCGCCCGTCGCGTCGACGACCCAAAGATCGTCCTCGGAGATGAAACAGACTTGATCACCCGAGATCGTCGGCTGGTGCAGATAGCCGCGAGGCTGATTCGGCGGTCCCGCTGTGTCAGTGGCGCGAAACGCTGAATCGCCTTGCAATTCGGACATACGAACGAAACTAATCCAGGTCTTGCTGATGTCGGAGGGTCGCGGCCAACGTTCTCCGACTCGCGACTTAGCCCTTGGCGTCGGCGCGTCCGGTGGTTGCTGCGGAGCCGGCCGGTTGGTGATACCTCTCTCTCGGCGGATTCAAGCGGTCCACGCAATTTCTCAGTGAGAACGAACCATTGTTGGACGAGCTCACTGGGAGGACGTAGATGCCACTACATCGGTCACCGAAAATGGAGCGGGAGATTCGGCGTCTCCGAGCGAAGGGGTACTCGTTTCGCCAGATTGGGCGAATACTCGAGTGCTCGGACTCTCACGCCCATCGGGTCTGCATGCTGCGTGACGTGCTTCCTCCCGATACCCACGGTTGGACTCCGGCACCGGGCCGTCTCTCGATGCGAGAGCGAGAGGAGATCCGAGCAGGGATCGAGCGCAACGAGACGCTCACTTCGATCGCTGCGTCACTTCGGCGGTCGGTCTCCTCGTTGTCGCGCGAGGTCGCTTCGAACGGTGGACGCAAGGCCTATGAGGCCTGGCGGGCGCACGAGCGCGCCTATGAGCGGGCCCGTCGACCAAAGCCCACCAGGCTGAGTCACAAACCGCTCGCCAAAAAGGTCATCGAGGGCCTCGAGCAGTGGTGGTCTCCCGAAGAGATCGTCCGCACCTTGCGCGCCGAGTTCTCCCACGATCCGATGATGTCGGTGAGCCACGAGACGATCTACAAGACGCTCTATGTCCAAGGCCGCGGAGAGCTCCGCCGTGAGCTGCACCGATGTCTGAGAACCGGAAGGGCGAAGCGCCGGCCGCATGACCGGATGCAGAGCAGAGGCAAGATCCCGAACATGGTGATGATCTCCGAGCGTCCGGCCGAGGCGAAAGACCGGGCAGTCCCAGGGCATTGGGAAGGCGACCTCATTCTCGGGAAGAGCGGCCGCTCAGCTGTCGGCACGCTCGTCGAGCGCTCGACGCGATATGTGATCTTGTTGCACCTCCCCGATGGCAGGGAGGCGGAAAAGGTCGACGCCGCGATGCGCAAGGCCATCGTGTCCCTTCCCGAGGTGCTCCGCCGTTCGGTCACATGGGATCAGGGATCAGAGATGTCGCGACATCAACACTTCACCGTCGACACCGGTATCCAGATCTACTTCTGCGATCCGCACAGCCCTTGGCAGCGCGGATCGAACGAGAACACCAACGGACTGCTGCGTCAGTACATGCCGAAAGGAACTGATCTTTCGGTCCACAGTGCTGCGGACTTGAAGCGCTTTGCAGCCAGCCTCAACAACCGCCCACGCAAGACGCTCGGATATATGAAACCATCAGAAAAACTCGCCGAGTTTCTTGCGCTCACCGCTTGAATCCGCCCTCTCCGTCGCCTCAATGTTCTGGGGCAGGTTCCGGACGCCCCGCGAGCGCTTGGCCTTCCAGCGTCGCTGCCCGACCGGCTGGCGCCGGCACGCGAGCGCGCCGACACTTGGTGACGATGGCGAAGTTGGGCGGATCGAGTCAAACCCGGTGGCGGAGCGCCGCAGGGTCGCTGGTGTTCCTGATCGCGCTCGGCGCTGTGCTTTCCTGGACGGGCATCGCCACCGCTGCCGTCGCCACGCGTCCGGCGAACAGCACTGGCCACGCCCGCGGGTGCGGATTCTCGACACGCGCCTTCACGAACTACCCCCATGGGCGGTCGATCGGTCGCTGCACTGTGCTCGAGATCGGTGACTCTTTGGGCAACGACCTCGGGTGGGGCATCGAGCGCCACCTGGCATCGAGTTCGGGACTCACCATGATCCAGATGGACAAGTCCTCGAGCGGTCTCGCCAACTCGTGGTTCTACAGCTGGCCGGTTCATTTGGCGACGATGCTCCGCCAATTCCACCCGCAGCTGCTGATCGTCTCGCTCGGTGGGAACGACGAACAAGGTATGAAAATCAGAGGTTCGGCGGTCCCCTTCGGAAGCGCCGAATGGCGGTCGATCTATCTCTCATACGTGCGGGAGATCGCGCACCAGGCAGTGACCGCCGGAGCGTATGTGTTGTGGGTCGGGATGCCGATCATGGGCTACTCACCGAGTTATGACCAAGGTATGGCGCTGCTCGATTCGCTTTACCAACGCGGGGTGGCGTCGGTTCCCGGCGCGACCTTTCTTTCGACTTCGTCGTTGTTCGCCAACCACGGCAGGTTCCAGTCGACCGCGGCGGTAAACGGCGTGACGACGGTGCTGCGCGAGCCGGACGGGATTCACTACTCCGAGTCCGGCGAGGACGTCGTCGCCACCTACGTCATCCGCGCCATCGCCAGCACCTACCACGTCGCGCTGTCGCCGCTGGACCCAGCCACCATCACCTCGTGGTAGTTGCATCCCCGAAGTCCCGATCAGGGTCAGCGGAAGGTACACACAGAACGACTCGGCGAACGACCTCGTGCCGCGCTGTTGTGCGCGCGCCTTCGACTCTCACTCGCGCGACCGCGGCCGCGCTGGTCGACCTTTCCGAGATGGCTCGGACCGATGACACGCCCTTGAGCACATCCGGCTAATGGACCGAGACGCGATGGACGCCAATGGACACAAGGCGAACGCCGATCGGGCAGCCCGAACCTATGAGGCCCTGCTCGACAATCTGTACGATCGGCGGACCCGTCTCTTCCGACGGTCCCTCAGTCGCTTGGAAAGCTGGCCCGAAGGACTCTGGCCCTTCGCGAATGCGTGGACGGCCACATGCGCGTTCGTCGACCTCGATCCCTCGGGACGTGACGATCTCGACGACCGGTTGTCGGGACTTCTTGCCTATCACCGGAGCCATGCTGCGGTGCTCGAGAGCTCGGGGCCCCTCAGTTTCGAGTCGCACGTCACCCCGCCAATCGGCTCTGGCGGTGACGTCTACTACGACGACAACGAGTGGGTCGCGCTCGCGATGCTCCACCAGCAGCGAATCACCGGCGATTCCCACCTGGTCACACTCGCCGAACGGGTCTTCGCGTTCATCACCACCGGCTGGTGGCAAGACGAGCGGCTCGCCCTTCCGGGCGGGGTTCGCTGGGCAGTCCCGGAGTCGAAGATGACGCGCAACGCCTGCTCGACTGCCCCCGCCATAGAGATCGCGTCACTGCTCTATGAAAAGACACGCGACCCCGCATATCTCGATTGGGCACGGCGAGCTTACGGTTGGATGGTCGAGACGCTGAGGGGCAACGACGATCTATTCGCCGATCGGATCGATCCGAACGGGACGGTGCACCCCGAGAGATGGAGTTACAACCAAGGCTCGATGATCGGTGCGGGCGTCGTCCTGCACCGTGTGACCGGCGAGCAGAGCTATCTCGACGACGCCCAGCGCACAGCAAAAGCGTCGCTTTCATGGCTCGGCAAACCGGGCGTCATCGACGCCCAGGGACCACCTCTGTTCGCCATCTACCTGCGCAACCTTCTCTTGCTTCCCGGTATCGGGCCTGAAAGCGGCGAGCTCGCCGTCGCCCGCTCGTACGCCGACCGGTGGTGGGAGGGCCCCGGGCACCGGCGCGACAGCCTTTTCGAGCGCGAGAACGCGTTCGTCAACCCGACCGCCGGAATGGTGACGGTGTATGCGGTGCTCGCCGGCGGCTCGCCCCACCCCTAGGGCGCCTTCGACTCACGAGGAAGCTGGCCCGATGACGACGCGGAAGGCGGGATCCGAGGTCTCGCCGAGCACCAGAAAACCAAGCACTCGTGGTCGCAGGACACGATGGCCTCGGTGCGGACTACCGAAGGGAAAGCGCTCAGGCTCCCCTTTTTCGTGCACTAAATAAGTTGCGCTCTTGACGGCGCGCGCCTCGTTTTCGACCTTCGCCTTAATGGTTTGACCTCTGCCGCTCGTTGATCTTCGAGCGTCGTCGGGTCCGTCGCCGCGGCGAATTACCCCCACTACCAGGAAGGACGCATCAGAAGCTGCAGAGTCGCCGAGAACCGCAGCTCGCGGACCCGATGCGTCGGTAGCGGCGTTCAATCCCTGCTTCATGCAACATCAAATCCGACCGTGTGGATAGGAGATAAGAACCGGTCGCCGGCGGAATCGCGCACGTAAAGTCAACCGGTCGACTGGAGTTTGACCCGGGAGTTGGCAGGCAGGGCGCGACTGCCGTTCGCGATGTACCGATCACGGGCGGGTGCACTGGTGCGGATCACGAGCGGCACGATGACCAATCCTCCGCCCTTCGGGCCGGAGGAGTTCGCCTACTCCCCGATCGCGGCCGCGACGATCGACTGTGACGTCTCCGGAACCGTCCTCAAGATCAACGAGGGCGCCCGTCGGCTTCTCGGCATCACCGCAAAACGCGTCGCCGGGTCAAAGCTCGTCGACGTCGCTCCGTGGGGCCTTGCGGAACAAATCCCGGCGATATTGGACGAGATCTCGGCGGGTCTCGCAGTGGTCGGCGTCTCGCTCGAGATCGCTCGAGAAGACAACTCACTCATTCACGTGAGGGCCGTCGCGACTCCCGTCTTTCACCGCGGTGGCGTCAGCGGCTTCTGGCTTTCCTTCAAACCGCTCGGAGATGGCCTCGAGGCCGCGGCCCTGCCGGCGCCGAGCGAGGCGGTCGTCGACCGGCCGCCAACGGCGTCGGGCCCCGGCTACTGGTATTGCGATTTCACCGACAACCCGACGTTCTACGTTGACGCCCGAGCGCAACGCATACTCGCTCTCGAACAGCCGGGACGTGTGGTCGTCGAAGAGATAAACCAACGACTGAGCCCGACCGATCAACATCGACTGTTCGACGCGCTGCGCCGCGCTGTGACGAGCGACAACTCCTTTGCGCTCGACGGCGCGATCCAACTTCCGGATGGAGCGCGGCGATGGGTGCACTTCGCAGGCGTGTGCGTGCGATCTTTCGAAAGCGGAGCGATCCGCATCCAAGGCGTCGTCGAAGACGTCAGTGAGGATCGGCTCGGACAGGAGGGGCTGCGTCGCTCGGCGCGCCTCGCGATCGAACTTTTCGAAAACAGCCCGGTCGCGGCAGACACAGCAAACTCTGACGGGCGGATCACGCTCGTCAACGACTCATTTCTCGCTCTTCTTGGATACTCGCGATCAGAGTTTCTCGGGAAAACGTTCCAAGAGATCACCCACCCTGCCGACCGCGACCTCAACAATGTCTTGTTCCGAGAGCTCCTCTCGGGGACGAGGGACCACTTCGAGATGGCGAAGCGCTACCGCCGGGCGGATGGGACGTACGTCGCGGGTCGGCTGTGGGTGACACCGATCCGGGACGAGTCCGGGATGATCGTCACCACCCTCGGCCAGTTCTTCGACGAGACCGCGCTGCACACCGCGCAACGAGAGATCGAATACCTCAACCTCTACGACCCGATGACCGCGCTGCCGAAGTGGCAGCTCGTTTCGGATCGCATGCAGCACGAGCTGAAGTGGGCGAACGTAGGCAAGTATCAGCTCGGTACCGCGATCTTGGACCTCGACCGGTTCGTCACGATCAACGCCACCTATGGAACCGAGAACTCGGACCTCGTCCTCGCAGAGCTCGCTCGCCGTCTCGTCGCGAAGATGCGCACGACCGACGTCATCGGCCGCTTGGACGGCGACACGTTTATCGTCGTCCGCCCCCAGATCGACGACCCCACCGAGGTGACGAATCTCGCCGAGGAAATCGGCGACTTGTTCAAGGAGCCCTTCTCGATCGGCGAAGATCGGGTGCTGCTGTCGGCGAGCGTCGGCGCCGCGCTGAGCACCGAGTCGTCGACGCCGGAAACCCTGACGAGCGACGCGCGCCTTGCCCTCGAGCGGGCGAAGTCAGCGGGCGGCGGGCGCTGGGTGTCGTTCGACGACTCGCTGCGCGTGAAGGCGCAGATGCGCGCCTCTGCCACCACGCAGATCCAGAACGCACTCGAGCGCGACGAGCTCATCGTCTTCTACCAGCCAGTCGCAGACTTGGATTCGGGATCCTTCGTCGGCGTCGAGGCGCTGATTCGCTGGATGGATCCGGAGCGCGGACTCACGCTTCCTGAGAATTTCATCGCGGCAGCCGAGGAGTCCGGACTTATCGTTCCGATCGGCGAATTCGTCCTCACCCAAGCGTGCAAGGACGTCGTTTCCTGGGCGAGTGACCTCGGGATTCCAGATTTGCGGTGCGCGGTGAACGTTTCCGCTGTTCAGCTGCAGAACGAAAACTTCGTCGCGTCAGTCGCCGGGATCTTGGAACGCACCGGCTGCAGCCCGCACCAGATCACGATTGAGATCACCGAATCTTCGGTTATGGACGAGAGCGGCATCGGTCGCGCTCGCGTCGACGCGCTACACGCGCTCGGAGTTCGCGTCTCGATCGACGATTTCGGCACCGGATACTCCTCACTCGGAAGGATCCGCCACTTCGCCCTCGACGAGTTGAAGATCGACCGCGCATTCACGTCTGCGCTCGAGACCAGCGAAGCGGACCGCAACTTGGTCTCGGCGATCATCGAGATGGGTCGAGCGTTGCGGGTCGACGTCGTTGCGGAGGGTGTGGAGACGATCGAGGAGCTCAACTGGCTCCGCCGGCACCGCTGCCGTCTCGCCCAGGGCTATTTGTTCGCGCGCCCGGTTCCCGAAGCCGAGTGCCGCAGTCGACTCCAAGGCGGGTGGTGGCCGATCGCCGGCGACAATTCCCCGACTCTTTCCCAGCAATTCGCCGAGGAGGTCTCCGGTCTCAGCTGAGGCGTCGATTTGTCGACGCTTAGCCGTGCCAGCCGTGACCGGTGAGCCAGAAAATGAACCAGATCAGCCGGTAGACGAGGTAACCGGCGGTCCCGACGAGCAGCAGCTTGAAATGCCACGGCGCCTTCGGTGGCGCGTCGTCGCGTTCGACCTCGGCCGAGCCATCGGTGGTGTCGCGAGCCACCATCTCGTGCCTGTTCACCGCGACCGTACCCGCACCCGCAACTTGACCGCGGTCGGCCCGAGCGCGAAGCGCTCTCTGATCGAACGTTCCACGTAGCGGAGGTAACCGGGACTAAGGCGCCGGTTCGCGAACAACGTGATCGTCGGTGGATCGATCGCGCCCTGCACCGCGTAGGAGATCCGCGCCCCAGGAGCGGCGTGGCGTTGCTGGAGCTCCTTCACGGCCGCGTTCAATTGCGAGGTCGGGATACGACGGTGGTATGCATCGATCGCCTCGCGAAGCGACGGCAGGATTCGATGGACTCCCTGACCCGTCTTCGCCGAGAGCCGAAGCACCGGTGCCCAGGAAAGGAAACCCAACTTGTCGCGCACGTCGCGTGCGGTGTCCTCTCGCTGTTCGGTTGAGAGCAGGTCCCACTTGTTCAACACGACGACGATCGGGCTTCCTGCCGCGTCGACTCGCTCCGCGATCCGCTGGTCTTGATGGCTCACGCCTTCTCTGGCGTCGAGCACCAGCAGCGCGACGTCGCTCGAATCGATTGCGGCGAGCGAGCGGACGAGCGAGTAGTACTCGGTGTTCTCTTCGATGCGCGACTTTCTCCGAAGGCCTGCCGTATCGACAAAACGAATCAAGCCCTCGGTCGTCTCGACGAGGGTGTCGACCGCGTCGCGCGTCGTTCCCGGAACGTCGTGCACGACTGAGCGCTCGCTCCCGACCAGCCGGTTGAAGAGCGTCGACTTTCCGACGTTCGGCCGACCGACGATCGCGATCGAAGCGACGATGTCCTGAGCGCCGACGTCGAGGGCTTCATCCGATGGAGCGATGTCTTCCTCGATCCTCGGAACGATCTCGTCGAGACGCCCGACGACGAAATCGAGCAAGTCGCCGACACCGCGGCCGTGCAACGCGGAGACGGCGACGGGGTCTCCGAGGCCGAGACCGACGAAGGGCCAGATCTCGTTCTCGTGCGTCGACGCATCGACTTTGTTCGCGACGACAATCGACGAAGTGTTGCCGCGACGAAGCACGTCCGCGACCTCGGCGTCCTCCGTCGTGATCCCTGTCGACGCGTCGACCAGCAGAAGCACGAGGTCCGCGCGTCCGATCGCGTCGACGGCGACGGCCCTCACCTCCGCGTCGAGACCTTCCTCCGTCGATCCAATCCCGCCGGTGTCGACGACGAGGAAGTCGCGACCGTTCCAGGACGTCTCGAGCTCGACTCGATCCCGCGTCACGCCGGGTCGTTCGGCAACGATCGCGCGCCTCGAGCCGACGAGACGGTTGACGAGCGTCGATTTGCCGACGTTCGGCCGCCCGACGATGACGACCACCGCTTTTTCCGGCGCGACGCGGATCACCGCCTTCTCCGTGACGTTCGCGCCCGAGGTGGCGGTCATCGCCCTGCGACGGCCACAGGCATACGCGGCATCGAAAGCTGATCTAGCCGTCGTCGCAACGTCGCGCCGTCGGAGGGGACGATCTCGACCGGCCGGCAGAGCGCCTCGGGAGATCCCCCGTCCAAGAACTTTCCGCCGGACAAACAGACATCGGGAAGCAGCACGTGAGAGTGGCCCGGCAAATCGCGAAGGCGCTCCTCGACGTCGGCGAAGGTCATCAATCCGGTGACGCCGATATTGCCGCCGAAAAAGGCGTTGTCGACCGCTGCGGTCTCGACGTGCGCGTACCCAAAGTCGTCGAGCAGCGGCCGAAGCACTTGTTCGCCCAGCCGACCCGTGACGACAGCGACAGAGGCCTCTTTACTTGTTGTCGCGCTACGAGGTCGTTGTGTCGTCCCCTCCGTTCTCGGGGCGCGGTACCCCGATGCCGGCGCGCCATCGACCGAGGCGAAGAAACCACCGAGGTGAGCCTTCGGGGATGTCACGCGGGCTGCGAAGTCGCGTCGGAACGCTGCCGCCATCCCGATCCCGTTCTCGAGCTGCGGGAAACCTTCGTACTCGTCGATCCCCGGAAATCGACGATGCGCGAGGAGGAAGTACTCGTCGGCAACAAAGCACACCCGCCGCCCGAGGATTCGCGAGAACCTCCGCTGCCACTTCTCGACGAGATCGACGACGCCCGCCGCCTCGGCTTCGGTGTGAGGACGCATCTCTTGTTCGTGACTGAAGCGGCTCACCCCGAGCGGCACGACGCCAAGCGACGAGAGCTCGGAAAAGCGCTCCAAGACCCCGGCCATCGTGTCGTCGAGGACGGCTCCGTCGTTCACCCCGGGACAGACGACGATCTGGCCGTGGACCTCGATCCCTGCTTCGAGCAGTGCCGCCAGCCAGCGCAGGCTCATCGCCCCGCGACGGTTCCGCAAAAGGCGCGCCCGCACCTCGGGGTCCGTTGCGTGAATCGAGACGTACAGCGGAGAGAGCCGCTCGGTGACGACGCGCTCGAAGTCAAGCTCGGTAAAGCGCGTCAAGGTCGTGAAGTTCCCGTAGAGGAACGAGAGCCGGTAGTCGTCGTCCTTCACGTACAGGCTCTTCCGCATCCCTTTCGGCAGCTGGTAGATGAAGCAGAACGCGCAATGGTTGTCGCAGGTGCGCACGCGATCGAAGATCGCCGAGGAGACCTCGATCCCGAGCGGCGCCCCGGCGGGCTTTTCGCAGACCACCTCGAACTCGAGCCCACCGCGCCGCAAGGCCAGCTCGGGGTCGGCGTCGTTCGTCGCCATCCAAAAGCCGATGACGTCTTTTTGCGCCTCGCCGTTCACCGCCGCAACCTCGTCGCCGAGATGCACCCCGGCACGCTCCGCCGGCGATCCCGCTGCGACGGCGACGACCTGGGGATTTCGCACCGGCCCAGGCTACCGAGCACCCACCGGTAGCCTTGAGGCCGTGCCCGCAGACAAAGTGCTGCTCGCCGCGCCGCGGGGTTTTTGCGCCGGCGTCGAGATGGCGATCAAGGCGCTCGCCTGGATGGTGCGGGTCTTCGAGCCGCCGGTGTACTGCTACCACGAGATCGTGCACAACCGGCTCGTCGTCGAGGAATTCACCCGCCAGGGCGTGATCTTCGTCGACGACGTCTCCGAAGTCCCCGCCGGCTCCCCGGTGATGCTCTCCGCGCACGGCTCGGCGCCCGAGGTCGAAGAGGCCGCCGCTGAGCAGGGACGGATCGCGGTGAATGCGGTTTGCCCGCTCGTCACGAAGGTCCACCACGAATTGAAGGTGCGGGCAAACAAGGGTTACACCGTGATCTATGTCGGCCACGCCGGCCACGAGGAGGCGATCGGCACGATGGCCGTCGCGCCCCAAGCGGTCCGCCTCGTAGAGAGCGAGGACGACCTCGACGCTTTGCAGCCAGTCGAGACCCCCGTCGCGCTGTTGGCCCAGACGACACTCCCCCACGACGAGTGGTCCGGGATCGCCGAGAAAGCGAGGGTGCGCTTTCCCGAGCTTTGGATGCCGGGACGCTCCGACCTTTGCTACGCGACCACGAACCGCCAGGCAGCGCTCCGGCAGATCGCCCACCTCTGCGACGCGGTCGTCGTCATCGGCTCTCAAAATTCCTCGAACACTGTCTCGCTGACCCACGTCGCAAAAGCTGCTGGATGCCCACGTGTGCTCCGGGTGAACTCGGCGGAAGAACTTCCCGGCGACCTCGACGGCACCGTCGGTGTGACGGCAGGGGCGTCCGCGCCCGAGT
This sequence comes from uncultured Acidimicrobiaceae bacterium, assembly GCA_963725215.1. Classification (GTDB taxonomy): domain Bacteria; phylum Actinomycetota; class Acidimicrobiia; order Acidimicrobiales; family Bog-793; genus CAVRXQ01. The sequence goes on from CAVRXQ010000002.1 coordinate 148,578, forward strand.
GGCTCGTCGAGGAGGTGCTCGCCCGCCTCGCTCCGACAAACGGGGTCGAAATTGTCCGCGCCGTCGATGAGGAGGAGTACTTCCCGCCGCCACCCGAGCTTCGCGATCTCTTGCGGGCGTTATGGGTCGCGACCGCCGTCGCGCACGGGCGCCAGGCGATCGGTGGACCGCCGTCAGCAGAAGATCGCGACGTCCTCGCGGTCGACATGCTCTCCCCAGTCGGCGCGACCACGTAACTTCCGGGCGATGAACGCGAGAGATGCGCGGCGGCGGCGCGCGACCGATGAGCTGATCGACTCCGTCGCACTGAACGAGTTCGAGTCGTACCACGGGGCACCGGAGTTCACGCCCGTCGTCATCGTCATCGCTGCGTATCACGAACGCGACAACATCGGCGGCGTTGTGGAGTCGATGCCGTCAGAGTTGTGCGGGCTCCCGGTCTCGGTGCTCGTCGTCGTCGACGGCGAGGAGGACGGGACGGCGGACACCGTCCGTAAGCTCTCCCAGTTCTGCGTCATCGCCCCCGTCAATCGCGGTCAGGGCGCGGCGCTGCGCCTCGGGTACCGACTCGCCCGCCTTGGTGGCGCGCGCTACCTCATCACCGCCGACGCCGACGGCCAATCCGATCCCGACGACCTGTCCGTCGTCTTGCAGCCGGTGGTCGACGGCGCCGCCGATTTTGTTTCCGGCTCGCGCACGCTCGGGCGGAGCGAGTCGAAAGACGTGGTCCGCACGGCAGGGATCCGGTTCTTCTCGGTGCTCATCTCCGCGCTGACCGGCACGAAGGTGACGGACACCGCGAATCCGATCCGCGCGATGCGCGCCGATCTGCCGGAACGACTCACCTTGGACGAGCCTCAGTACCAGTCGTCAGAGCTCTTGATCGGCGCGATCTTCAACGGGGCGCACTATTCCGAGCAACCCGTGACGATGCGGGCGCGCACCTCCGGGTCCTCGAAGAAGGGCCACAACCTCGTCTACGGCTGGCGGTTCTCCCGCGTCGTCTTCCGCACCTGGTGGCGCGAGCGTCGCCGCGCCGGTGTCGGCGGCTAAAGCCGCCGATCGCAGCATTTATTCTTCTCGCTGAAAGCTAAGCGAGTAGGCCTTCAAGCGGCTCGCGGGTGCTGCAGTTCGTCGGCGACGTGGCGCGCCCAAGTACGGACGTTCGCTTCGTCACGAAAGTCTCCGGAGGTACTTTTCGCCATCGACGCTGCCATGTACCCGTGCGCGCCCTCATCGAGTCGTCCACCGAAGGTGGCGTGACGCGTCGTCGCGACACGCTTCATGAGCCGCTGCACGCTGCGAGTTGGTGGGATCTTGGACGCCTGCGCTTTGCTGCCCAGCGGACCGCTCGAGAAGAAAAACGTCGGGCGCTCATAGAGCTGAAGCACGTGGCTCTTCACAAAGCGCCGCGCGTCCTTGTGCCAACGCCCCATGTAGAGCGCGCCACCGACCACGACCGCGTCGTACCCGGCGAGTCGGCGGCCGACCGCCGAAGCCGGACTGACGTCGACTTCGAAACCGCACTTACGCAGCTCGTCGCCGATCATCTCGGCGAGGCCCTGCGTCCCTCCGCGGGTGGAACCGTAAGTGACAAGGATTGCCATCGCTGCCTCCTTTCACCTCGAGCCTGAGACAACAACGAAGCTGCGAAAAGAGGCGAAGGGCTCGGCAATCTGTCGGCCAAGCGCGGCTGTGGTCGGGCCAGTCAGGGAGCGTGTTCTTGGAAATCCGCCCAGGTCTTGGCGAGGCCGGCGCGGAGTTCGACCTCCGGCGCGAACCCGAGCCTCCGTGCCTTTTTCGTGTCGACGACGACGGCCGGCATCTCTCCCGGCTTCGCCGGCACCGCTTGGCGGGGAATCTCGATGCCGGTGACCTCGCAGGCTGTCTTCCACAGCTCGTTCATCGAGACCGACATCCCAGCGCCGATCGTAAGCGTGTCGGCACCCGGAAGCCCCAGAGCGAGCTCGATCGCGCGCACGGCGTCCGTGACGTACACGTAATCGCGCTTTTGCTCGCCGTCGCCGTACACGGATATAGCCGATCCCGAGAGCGCGCAGCGCATGATCCGCGCGACGACGCTGTCTTTCGACTGCATCCCTTCGCCGTAAATATTCGTGAACCGCAACGAGACGATCTTCATCGCGTAGCTCGCGGCGTAGGCGGAAAAGAGCATCTCCGCCGCCGCCTTCGACGCCCCATACGGCGTGAGCGGCCGAGGCAGCACCATTTCGTCGATCGATCCTGAAACGACGCCGGCGACGGCGTTCGTCGACGCGAAGACCAACCGGTCGGTGCCGATCATCCGGCAGCGCTCCAAGATCAGCTCCGTCGCGCCGACGTTCGTCTCGAAAACAGCGTGGGGGTCCTTGGCCGACATCAGCACCGACGTGATCGCGGCGAGATGGACAACGGCGTCCGTTCCTTCTGCGACCGCTTCATCGACCACCTTTTCCTCGCGCAGGTCCCCTTCGACACAGGCAACCTCCGGATCCGGGTACGGGTTCTTGTCGGCCACGACGACCTCGTCGCCGCGTGCCATGAGGCTCCGCACGACGTGGCGCCCGACGAATCCCGACCCACCGGTGACGACGACTCGCACGAGGTGCTCCTTAGCTCTACGAACGGGCCGAGACGCTACCGCGCCGCACCGCCCGGGCTTCGTCGCTCGCCCGCTCGATCGCTCCCGCGAGCTCCAAGGAGAGCGCGTGCACCGCCGAGCGCGGCACCCGACCTTGGACGTTGGCGCGGCGGTGCTCGACGCCTTGCATCAAGGGCTCGCCGACGACGATGCCGAGTCGCGTCGGACGGACGAATTTCTGGCCGATCGGCAGCGCAATTTCGGTGCCAGCGAGCCCGACGGGGACGATCGGCACCCCGGCGCGCAAGGCGAGGTACGCCGCGCCCTCGCGAAGTGGCCCAACCGCCATTCCTGTCCGGCGCGTCCCCTCTGGGAACAAGACGAGCGGCTCTCCGGCCAAGAGGACCTCAAGCGAACGGTCGAACGCCTTGCGGTCCGTCGCGTCGCGGCGCACCGGGAACGCGCCCAACGTCTCGATCAGCCACGAAAACGGACGGTTGATGAAGATCCCCTCCTTGGCGAGGAAGCGCAACCTGCGCCACGTCACGCGCGCCGCGATGAGGAAGTCGATGTCTGATCGGTGCAGCGGGGCGATGATGTACGCACCCGACCTCGGCAGCTTCTCCTTGCCGATCACCTTCCCCGGAAGAAGCACGCGACTCAGTCCGACGAGGAGCGCGCGGCAGACGACGTAGAACCAGACTTGCGCGCGAGACGGTGGCCGGATCGGCCGTTCCCCCGGGTCCGCGACCACTTTTCGCACCTTCACCGACCCGAGCGCGCGCACGATCTCGTCGACGATCGAGTCGACGTCTCGATCGCTCGAGTCGATGACCAAAGCGTCGCCTGCCGCGACGAGCGGTGAGACCTCGCGCGTCGAGTCCTTGTGGTCGCGCTCGTCGATCCCCACGCGCACCTGGGAGAGGTCGCCCCTTCGGCCGGGCTGTTCCCGGGCGCGCCGCTCAGCGCGCACGTCAGGGTGCGCGGTCAGAAAGACCTTCAAGTCGGCGTGTGGAAGCACGACAGAGCCAATGTCGCGCCCTTCGATCACGCCTTCGCCGCGGCGCCTGACCCAGGCGCGCTGGCGCTCTACCAGCGCACGGCGCACTTCAGCGTGCGCCGACACGGCGCTCACCTCTTTGTCGACCTCGTCGGTGCGGATCGCCTGGGTGACGTCTTCCCCCTCAACGGTCACCCGGTCACCGACGTCGATCGAGAGCGACCTCGCGAGGTCGCCGAGACGCTCGGCGTCGTCGGAGGCGATCTTCCTTCGCAGCGCGACGAGGGTCACCGCGCGGTACATCGCGCCGGTGTCGAGTCGCTCGAGGCCGAGGCGCTTCGCGAGCGCCTGCGCGACAGTCGACTTCCCCGCGCCTCCGGGGCCGTCGATCGCGATCACCGGCACGCAAGCCTCCCCAACTCGTCCGCGAAACCCGGCCAGCTCACATCGGCCACATCGAAGTCCTCAATGTGTACCAATCCCCTCCCCCGCAGCGCGGCGATCGCGAGCGCCATCGCCACGCGGTGATCACCGTGCGACGAGGCGGCTCCCCGTGGATCAAAACCGCGGCCTTCGATGACGAAGCCGTCGGGTCGTTCGCGCACCTTGGCGCCGAGCGCACAGAGCGCGTCGGTCATCGCTGCGATCCGGTCGCTCTCTTTCACCCGCAGCTCGGCTGCGCCCTCGATCGTCGTCGTGCCCTCGGCGAAGCACGCCGCGACGACGAGGGCGGGCAACTCGTCGATGAGATCGGGGATCTCCTCCCCGCTGATCGTCGTCGCGCCAAGCGTTCCTCCCCGGCAGACGAGGTCACAGCGCCACTCGTCGACCGGCTCGACGCGGATCTCTGCGCCCATGCGCGAGAGGACCGAGACGAATCCGAGCCGCTCCGGCCCGCAATAGACGTGTTCGACGCGGAGGTCGCTTTGTGAAAGGAGCGCCGCACCTACGCATAAGAACGCGGCCTGGGAGGGATCGCCGGGAACGGCGAGCTCGAAGGCCTCGAGTTCGGATTGGCGCACCGAGACGACGTAGGCGTCCTTGCGCGAATCGACGGTGATCGCGGCACCACAACGCTCGAAGAGCTCCTCGGTGTGGCGGCGCGTCGGGTGGTCCTCGGTGACGCTCGTCGTCCCTTCGGCGCCGAGCGCCGCGAAGAGGATCGCCCCCTTCACCTGGGCGGAGGGGATGCGTTGGTGGTGGTCGATGCCGTGGAGCGCGGCGGGTTCGATCGACAACGGCGCGTGCTCGCCGTCGTGGGCCGAGATCGATGACCCCATGCGCCGAAGCGGCTCGACGACGCGATTCATTGGGCGGCCCCTCAATGACGCGTCACCGTCGAGTTGGGTCGGGAACGGCAACGTCGCGCACACCCCGGCGAGAAGGCGCATCGCAGTCCCCGAGTTGGCGAGGTTCAAGGCGTGGCGCGGAGGTCGAAGCCGCTCACGCCCGCCGATCACGGCGTCGTCGTCGAAGGCGACGCCCAACGCCGCGAGCGCGAGCCGGGTGCGGAAGACGTCGTCTCCGGGGTTGAGACCACGAAGCACCGAGCGCCCGGGGGCGAGCGCGGCGCAGATCAACGCGCGGTGCGAGATCGACTTGTCCCCGGGGACGCGCGCGACGCCCTTCAGCCCGCTCGCGCCGGCGAAGTCCGCGCCGCTCATTTGCGGCCCACCGCGAGGTGGCGGATTCCCCTCGCTGCATCCCGCAGCACGACGAGCTCGCCTGGACGGAGGACGCGGTATTCGCCGGGTTTCAGTTGCTGGTCGCGCAACGACCCGATGCGCGTGCGGACGAGTCGGCGCACCGGGTGCCCGACCGCCTCGCACATCTTGCGCACCTGGCGGTTGCGCCCTTCGTGGATCGTGATCCGCAACACGCCCGGTGCGCGTCGCGACACCGCCGCCGGGCGGGTGACCACCCCCTCATCGATCTCGACCCCGTCGCGCAGCCGCCGGACCGCCTCTCGCGACGGATCGCCTTCGACTTCGCAGAGGTACTCCTTTTCCACGCCGTGGCTCGGATGGGCGAGCAGCTGCGCTAGCTCGCCGTCGTTCGTGCAGATGATCAGCCCTTCTGAGTCGAGGTCTAGCCGACCGACGGCAAAAACTCGCGGTGAGGCGGGCAAGAGATCGAGGATCGTCGGACGGCCCTCGGGGTCTTGCGCCGTCGTGACGACGCCTGGCGGCTTGTTCACGAGGTAGGCGACGAGGTCGGGCAAGATGCCGACGGCGACACCGTCGACTTCGACCCGATCGGTACCGGGAACGACGCGCCGTCCAAGCGCCGCCGTCCGGCCGTTCACCCTCACCCGTCCGTTGGCGATCAGCTCTTCGGCCGTCCGGCGCGATCCGTAGCCGGCGCGGGCGAGGATTTTTTGCAGGCGGGTCCCCGCCCGGTCTTCGGTGCTCACTCCTCCCCGTCCGAGCGCAGCACGCGCTCGAGGCTCTCGACCACCTCCGCGTCGGGGACGAAGTGCTCGAGCGGAGGCAGGTCCGCGAGCGAGTCGAGCCCGAGGCGCTCCAAGAACTGGGGCGTCGTCCCGAACAGCACGGCCTGGCCGGGTCCGGCGTCGTGGCCAACCGGCGCGACGTAGCCCCGCTCGACGAGGACCCGCATCACGCCTTCCGGGTTCACCCCGCGGATCGCACCGATCTGGCCGCGAGAGATGGGCTGTTTGTAGGCGACGATGGCGAGGGTTTCGAGCGCGGCGGGCGAAAGCCGCCGCGGCGCGTCGTCCAAGATGAAGCGCTCGACGTAGTTGCGGTACGCGGGGTGGCTCTGCAAGCGGAACCCGCCGGCGACGCGCACGAGCTCGAAGCCGCGCTCTTGTTGCTCGTACTCGTGGGTGAGCGTCCGGCACAGCTCGTCGATGCGCTCGGGCGCCATCTCCAAGAGCTCCGCGAGCAACTGTGTCGTGACCGGCTCGGTCGCCACCGTGAGCACCGCTTCGATCGCCGCGGCCTGCTCGCGCGACTCGTCGTCGAACGCGTTCATCGTCCCACCGTCTCGGTCGCGCCGTAGTCGTCGATGTCCTCTCCGAACGCCGCGGTGTCATCGTCGCCGCCGATCCAGCTGACCGACAGCGTGCCGAAGGTGCTCGGCTGTTCGAGCTCGACAAGTGTTCGCTTATACAGCTCCAAGATGGCGAGGAACGAGGCGACGACGTGGGCGCGCGTCGGCAGGTGCTCGGTGAGCTCACGGAACGTCGCCTGGCCGCGCGCTCGGAGATCGTCGGCGAGGTTGATGATCGTCTCTGACACGCTCACCTCGTCGACAAGGACGTGGGTGTCCTCGATGCGCGGGACGGGGCGGGCGATGAAGGCCCGCGACGCGATGCGCGCCAGTCGCTTCGCGCTCACCCCTTCCAAGAGGTCCGGGACGACGTCGCTGAAGCGCTCGTCGGCGCCCGCGAGGCGCGGCACCGAGCGCTGCGCGCGCCCCTCCATCGTTAACAATTCCGCCGCGGCCTGGGCGAAGGTGCGGCACTCGACGAGGCGGGCCAACAGGTAGTCCCGCGCCTCGTACAGCGCGAGCTCGTCCTCGTCACTGACGTCGTAGGGGATCGGCAACAGGCGTCGGCACTTCAACTCGACGAGGGTCGCCGCGATGAGCAAGAACTCGGTCGAGACCTCCAAGTCCAAAGACTCGGCGCGCACCATCTCGGCGACGAAGGCGTCGACGACGTCAGCGAGACGCACCTCATAGAGGTCGACCTCTTGGGCCGCGATCAGCTGGTAGAGCAAACTGAACGGCCCGTCGAAGACGTCGAGGTGGACCTCGTAGGTCATGACGAGCACGCTACCGGGCGCGCCCTTCTTCCTGGTGAACCGCCCAAGGTGACAAATCCGCTCGTCTATCGTCCACCCATGGCTCGGGTCTTCTCCGGGGTGCAGCCCTCCGGCTCGCTTCACGTCGGCAACTACCTCGGCGCGTTCCGCCAGTGGGTGAAGGACCAGTACAGCGACGACGCCATTTTCTGCGTCGTGGACCTCCACGCGATGACGACCGAACTCTCGCCAGCCGACCTCAAGAAGAATTCGCTCGACACGGCGACCGGGTTCTTGGCGATCGGGCTCGACCCGGAGGTCTGCACGATCTTTCTGCAGAGCCACGTCCCCGAGCACACCGAGCTCTCCTGGATCTTGGAGTGCTCAGCAGGCTTCGGCGAGCTGAGCCGGATGACCCAGTTCAAGGAGAAGTCGCAACGTCACGAGGCGATCCGGGCCGGCCTGTTCACATACCCCGTCTTGATGGCGGCGGATGTCTTGTTGTACGACACGGACAAGGTCCCCGTCGGGGACGACCAGCGCCAGCACCTCGAGTTGACCCGCGACCTCGCGATGCGCTTCAACGCCACCTACGGCGAGACCTTCGTCGTGCCGGAGGCCCAGGTCCCAAAGGTCGGGGCGCGGGTGATGGACCTCCAGCATCCCGAGCAGAAAATGTCGAAGAGCACATCGTCGCCGTCGGGACTGATCTTCCTCGACGATTCGCCCGACGAGATCCGAAAAAAGATCCGCCGCGCGGTCACCGATACCGAGACCGAGGTGCGTTACGACCGCGAAAAAAAACCCGGGGTGGCGAACCTGCTCGAGTTCCTCGCCGCGGCGAGCAGTGACGACCCCGAGCGCGTCGCCGCGCGATACCCGAACTACGGGGCGCTGAAGAACGACACCGCGGAGGCGCTCGTCGAGCTGCTGCGGCCGGTACGCGAACGCATCGCCGAGCTCAGCTCGGACCCGGGGTTCGTCGCCTCAGTGCTCGGCTCCGGCGCCGCTCGGGCGCGGGAGATCTCCTCGAAGACACTCGAGCGCGCCCGCGCCGCGGTCGGCCTCGTCGAACGCGGGGAACTCATTTAAAGCGGCGGTCCTCAGGCTCCGATCGCCGGGGCGAGCGGAACAACGGAACGTCGAGGCCCTCCGGAAAAGCGAGAAAATCTTCCGCCGGCGTCGAATTCCGGTGCGCCCATCCGACGTGAAGGCGGGACCCGACATCGGGGCCCCCGGGATCGAAGACCCGGTCCAACGAGAAAGGCGGAGTTCCGATGCGCTTCATGATGCTTATCTACCCAAACGTCTCTGAGAACAACTACATGCCCACCGCGCAAGCCGTGTCCGAGATGGGTAAGTACAACGACGAGCTGCAAAAAGCCGGCGTTTTGCTCGCCCTCGACGGACTCCACCCGACCTCGAAGGGCGCTCGCGTCTCTGGCGCCAACGGAAAGGTCTCGGTTACCGACGGACCGTTCGCCGAAGTGAAGGAAGTCATCGGCGGCTACTGGGTGATCGACGTCTCTTCCAAAGAAGAGGCGATCGAGTGGGCGAAACGCTGCCCGGCCGTGCAGGGTCCGGCGAACGCCCCCAACTACGAAGGACACGTCCCGGTGATCGAAGTGCGGCAGGTCTTCGAGTTCGAGGACTTCCCCGAAGAGGTTCGCGACGCAGCGTCCAATCCGACGAGTTAGCGCGGGTTCGCTCGAAGTGGCAGAGGTGACGACGCGCGAGGCGAAGCGCGCGGTCGACGCGATCTGGCGAATCGAGTCCGCAAAGGTCGTCGCGACCCTCGCGCGCTTCGCCGGTGATTTCGTCCTGGGCGAGGACCTCGCCCAGGACGCGCTCGTCGCCGCGCTCGAGCAGTGGCCGCGCACCGGCACGCCCGAGAAACCCGGCGCTTGGCTCGTCACGGTCGGAAAGCGCCGCTACGTCGATTCGCTGCGTCGGCGTTCGGCGCTCGAGGCGAGACACGACGCGCTGGCGCGGGAGTTCGCGTTGCAACACGCGTCCCTGGAAGCCGACGGCACCCCGTTCGGCGAAGAGATCGCAGACGGCGTGCTCCGTCTCATCTTCATCTCGGCGCACCCATTGCTTTCCTCCGACGCGCGCGTCGCCCTCACATTGCGAGTCGTCGCCGGGCTGCACACCGACGAGATCGCGCACGCTTTCCTCGTGCCCGAAGCGACGGTCGCGCAGCGGATCGTCCGCGCGAAACGGACGCTCTCCGAAGCGAAGGTCCCCTTCACGGCCCCCGCTCCGCACGAACTCGAAGAGCGACTCGAATCGGTGCTCGACGTGATCTACCTCGTCTTCAACGAGGGCTACGTCGCGACTTCCGGCGCCGGCTGGACCCGCCCCGAGTTGTGCCACGAGGCGCTGCGCCTTGGCCGCTCGCTCGCCGAGCTGCTCCGGGAGGAATCCGAAGTCCACGGGCTCGTCGCATTGATGGAGTTGCAGGCGTCGCGGCTTTCCTCGCGCGTCGACGAAGGCGGCGAAGCTGTCCTGCTCGGCCACCAGAACAGATCGCGCTGGGATCGTCTACTCATCCGCCGGGGACTCGCATCACTCGAGCGCGGCGCGGCACTCGGACGCGGCCTCGGACGTTTCGGTCTCCAGGCCGCGATCGCGGCATGCCACGCGCAGGCCGAAAACTTCGATCAGACGAACTGGGTACGGATCGCGGCGCTCTACGACGCGCTGGCGCAGATTGCCCCTTCCCCGATCGTCGACCTCAATCGTGCCGTCGGCCTCTCGATGGCGTACGGACCTGACGTCGGTCTCGAGGCAGTCCGCGCACTTGAGTCCGATCCGTTCCTCTCCGATCACCACCTGCTGGCGGCGGCACGCGCCGACCTCTACGCGCGACTCGGCCGTCGTGCCGAGGCGCGACGGGAGTTCGCGCGGGCCGCGTCACTGACGAGGAACGAGAAAGAACGCGACCTCATGGCACGGCGCGCTGCGGAACTCGACGACGGAGACGACTCGCGGGGGCGTTACTGAAGTTCAGCGCGATCCGACCGCCGCGAGGACGATGACGGCGATCGCGTTAAACATCGCGTGGGTAAGCGTCGAAGTCCCAAGACGCCCCGACAGGTGACGGACGACGCCGAGCACGACCCCGCCCGCGCCGACTGTCAAAGCCAACAGGGCCCCCGCGACCCCGGGATCGTTCGCGATGTGGACGGCACCGAAGACGACCGCGGTCGCCATTATCCCGACGCCGACGCCAAAGCGTTGGACGAGCTGGCCCTGCAAAAGCCCTCGGAAGAACAGCTCTTCGAACAACGGCGCGCCAACGCACGTGAAAACGACGAGCGCGAACCATCCCCAAGCACCGAGGCTCGTGATCGAGTAGATGGACTTGTCCGGGTTGCCCGCCTTTTGCACCTCGTGGACGAAGGGAACGAGGACGATCGCAGACAAGCAGCGCGCGACGATCGCCGCCACGAGTGCGATCCACAGGTCCTGCCAGCGGAACCGCCAGCGGAAGTCGGCGCGGATCTTGCCCGTCCCGTACTTGCGGCTCGTGATGACGCACGTCGAGTAGAAACCGATCCACAGGCCTGATTCGGAGACAATGAGACGTACCAACGAATTGCCGTGGTGGTGCGAGACGATCAGCGGCACGAGAAAGAGGATCGAAAGCCCGAACGAAAAGACGAGGCCACCGATCGACAGCGCGAGCGATCCGAACGAGGCACGCCACACCCCTTCGGGAACGCGATCGTCGTGGAGATGATCGACCGAGACGACGTCGCGTCCGTAATCACCCGAGTACACCTTGTCGGTCCAGATCGCGCCGTCGAAGTAGCGGTACTCGGATCGCCTGAAAGGGTCCTTGTGCCAACCCGCCGCCAACGCGGGCCCTCCCGTCGGTCGCCGGCTCTCCCACGGCGGTCCCTGGCGGGTGCCGCAAGCGGGGCAATAAACCGATTGCGAATTGAGCGGCGCGCCGCAGCGTCGGCAACGCCGTTTTCTCGCCACAGTTACTTCACGCGAATCATCACCGAGCGCGCCGCCTTGTCGGCGAGGGTCTGGCGGCGGCTGTCCCAGAGAGGAAACAAGTCGTTCACGACTCCGGGAATGACGAGCGCGACGTAAAGGATCGACCGTACGAACCAGCGCAACACCCCGCGCCAAAAGCCGATCGGCGCGCCGGTCTCGACGTCGCGCACCGCGATGCCCGGGGCGCGATTACCGAAGGTCTGGCCGCGGCCCGTTCCGTTCAGGATCGAGAAATACAGCGCGCCGGCGAGAGACGAGATGACGTCGATGGTGATCTGCGCCGACCCCGTGAGCGTCTTCACGGTGCGGATCGTGCCGCCCACCGTGACGAGATGCGGGTGGCCGAACGCGGCATTCAAGATCGCGTCGACGACGAAGATCGGCACGCCGATCACCAAGACGTCGAGCAACATCGCTCCGACGCGTTGCCACCAGCGCGCAAGCGGCGCGCCGAATGGCGCGAGCGGCTCGCCGTACGCGGCCTGCACGTTCGCCCACGGTGGAGGTGCCTCGTTGATCGGCGGGTACTGCGGCATCTCCGGGCGGTAAGCGGGCGCGGCAGCCGGCGGCGGGGGTGGAGGCGGAGTTTGAGAAGGGCCGGTCGTCGCGGCGCCGGCCGGCACAGACCAGCCCGGGGGAACAGACGGTGGTACCGCCGTTTCGGGCTCGTCGGACGAAGCGCTTTGACGAAGCGGCGCTCCGCACTGCTCGCAAAAGCGCGCGCCCTCTTCGGACTTGGCGCCGCAGTTCGAACAGAACACCGCGATCAGCACCTTTCTCGGTCGACGCGCCCGGGATCGCTCAACCGATTGCGCACACTATCGAGGTGAGGGAGACCGAACGGGGAACCTCCCGACCCTTCAGTAGAGCTTGACCGGTCCGATTCCGATCACGCGACCCCACGCGGAAGTTCCCCAGTTGAAAAGGCCTTGCAGCGCCGCCGGGTCAAACAGCACGAGGAAGATCACGAGGAACATCGACAACATCCGCAGTTGGTAGTACTGCGGCAGCACGCGTTCGGGAAGCAATCGCTCGATCACCGCCGATCCGTCGAGCGGAGGGATCGGGATCAAGTTGAACACGGCGATGATCACGTTGACGATGCCGAACAAGAACAAGAACTCGTCGCCGAGCGGCCACGACGCGATGTTGCCGGAGTTCGCGAGGTGGATGACGGTGTTGTATCCGAACAATCGGAATGCGAACCCGGCGATGAGGGCGAGGATCACGTTCGTCACGGGTCCGGCAAGGCCGACGAGCACGGCTTCGTTGCGCGGGTGGCGCAGCTTGTCGACGCGGACGGGAACGGGCTTCGCCCACCCGAACGCGGAATGAGTCGTCACGATCAAAAGGATCGGCAACAGCACCGTCCCGATCGGGTCGATGTGCCGAATCGGGTTCAAAGAAAGCCTGCCGGCGCGCTTTGCCGTGTCGTCCCCGAACCAGTACGCAACGACACCGTGGCTCACCTCATGCAGGATCACGGTCGGGAGCAGCGCAACCAAGAAGAGGAACTCCTCGCTGTGGAGCGCGTGGTGTCGTTCGAGCTCGATCCCGATCGCGACGAGAACCGCCGCGATGACAAGGGTCCACGGCCCGTAGTGATGAAAGCGCTGGACGCGCCCCTGCTGGGGAGTTTCGATCACCTAGCCGCCGTCAGCGGCGATTCGTGGCGCAGTCGATGCAGGTGCGGACCGCCGGCTTCGCTTCGAGCCGGGCTGGAGAGATCTGGCTGCCGCATTTCTCACAGATCCCGTACGTACCGTCTTCCACCTTCTCGAGAGCCCGCTCGACCTCCGTCAGCGCATTGCGCAGCTCGGCGACGAGCGCCTCGGCCTCGCCCCGCTCGGCCGTCACCTGGCTCGAGTCGGCGAAGTTGGAGTCGTAGGAGAGGCCCGATCCCGAGCCAGGCGCGAAGCCGAGCTCGTCGAGCTGGCGCGCGAGGGACGCGCGCTCTTCTTCGAGGAGTTCTCGGTAGTCCACGGCCGGGGCCTCGTTCGTCATGGCGAACAGACTACTTACTGGCCGCCCCGGCCAAACCGCCAGATCGGACGGGAAAATGTCCTGGTCAGTGCGGAGATCTGGCCGCCGGGCGACGGGCCCGCGGGTGCGCCGCGGCGTAGGCGCGGACGAGGCGATCCTGGGAGACCCGCGTATAGACCTGGGTCGTCGTGATCGAGGCGTGGCCGAGCAGCTCCTGCACGACGCGGATGTCGGCGCCGTGGTCCAACAGGTGGGTGGCGAAGGAATGTCGCAGCACGTGCGGCGTCACCTTGGACGAAAGGCCGACGCGCGCGGCGTGGGCGTGCACGACACGCCAGATCGCCTGCCGGCCCATCCGCCGCCCGCGCGTCGAGATGAAAAGCGCGTCAAGGTCGTCTCGGCGCAGCTTCTTTGAGCGCGTGAGCGTCGGACGGCCGGGGTCCGCCAACCACTCGCCGGTGGCGCGCAGCGCGTACGAGCCGACCGGGACGATGCGCTCTTTGCTCCCCTTCCCGAACACGCGGCACAGCTTTGTGTCGGCGTCGATCGACGAACACGACAACGACGAGAGCTCGGAGATCCGCATCCCGGTCGCGTACAACAACTCGAGGATCGCCCGATCACGCCGGGCGATCGCGTCGTCGCCCACGGGCGAGGAGATCAGTGCCCGGATCTCTTCCTCCGAGAGTGCCTTTGGGATGCCGGCCGGGACGCGAGGCGACTCCACCTCCGCCGTCGGATCGGTCGGCGCCCCGCGCTCGTCGGCCAAGAAGCGGTGCAGCCCGCGCACCGCGGCGAGCGCCCTCGCGCGACTCGACGGCGCGAGGCAGGCGCGGACCAGTGTTTGCAGGTACTCCTCGACGACCTCGGCTCTTACGTCTGTAAGTGCGAGGTGTCGCGCGTGGAGGAAACCTTCATAGCGGATGAGATCGCGCCGATACGAGGCGATCGAGTTCTTCGAACGGCCCCGCTCGACGGCGAGGTAGGACAAGAACTCCTCGGCGTCGAGCGACAGCGTCCGCGCGCCGTTCGCGGGCGCCGGGCGAACAGCGGTCAGGACGCCGTCCTGCGGCCGAGCTGGCGCTCGGCGAGCGCCATCGCGATGATCGTCTTCGCGTCGACGAGCTCTCCCGAGTCGACGAGCGCCCACAGCTTCGCAAGCGGGACCTTCTCCACCGTCATGAAGTGTTCCTCGACGCCTTGGGTCGATCGTTCGACCTCGCGGAGGGACTCGGCGAGGAAGCAGACGGTGTGCTCGTCGGTGAATCCGGGAGAGTTGTCGAACTCCCCGAGCAAACTCCACCTCGCCGCCTGGCGCCCCACTTCCTCCGCCAGCTCGCGCTGCGCGCACTCGAGGGGAGGCTCGCCGGGGACGTCGAGCTTGCCGGCGGGAACCTCCAAGATCTCCCGCCCGAGCGGCGCCCGGAACTGGCGGATCATGACGACCTCGTCGCCTTCCATCGCCACGACGGCGACGGCGCCCGGGTGACGGACGATCTGTCGCTCGTAACGCTCACCGTCGGGCGCGGTGATCTTGTCTGAGACGACGGAGAAGAACGACGCCTTGAAGAGCTCTTTCTCCGAGGTGATCGAAAAGCCGTCGTCAGGAGGCGGCATCGAGTCCGATCTCGAACAGGTGCGGGTTGCGTGAGCGCGCCCGGTCGACCGCGGCGGCGATGAACTCCCGAAACAGCGGGTGCGGGCGGTCGGGACGGCTCTTGAACTCCGGATGGGCCTGGGTGCCGATGAAATAAGGGTGTCCCGGCAGCTCGATGAACTCGACAAGCCGGTTGTCCGGCGAGAAGCCCGACAGCGAAAGCCCGGCGTCTTCCAGGCGCTGGCGATAGCGGTTGTTGACCTCGTAGCGGTGGCGGTGGCGCTCGCTCACAGAAGCCTCGCCGTAGATCTTCGCCACCTGGGAGCCGTCCTCCAAGCGGGCGACGTACGCGCCGAGCCGCATCGTCCCGCCCATGTCCTCGATGCCGGCCTGGTCGTCCATCAGATCGATGACCGGATGCGGCGTCTGCGGAGCGAACTCGCTCGAGTTCGCGCCATCGAGGCCGGCGACGTTGCGGGCGAACTCGACGACCATCACCTGGAGACCGAGGCAGAGCCCAAGGCAGGGAAGGTCGTGTTCGCGGGCGTAGTTGGCGGCGGCGATCTTTCCTTCGATCCCCCGCTCGCCGAAACCGCCCGGGATCACGATGCCGTCGAGGCTCGCAAGGTCGACCTCGGCTGTTTGTGGGGTCACGTCTTCTGCCTGCACCCATTCGATCTCGACCCTCGCGGCGTTGAAGAATCCACCATGGCGCAGCGCTTCGGTGACCGAGAGGTAGGCGTCGGGGAGGTTGACGTACTTGCCGATCACCCCGACGCGCACGGCATCGACGGCGTGCTCGCCGCGCTCGACGATGCGCTCCCACGCGGCGAGGTCGATCGTCTCGTCAGAGTCATCCAGCCCGAGGGTGCGGCAGACGATCCCGTCGAAACCCTCCTCGTGGAGTTGGAGCGGGATCTCGTAGATGTTGCGAGCGTCGACCGCCGAGACGACGGCTTCGATCGGCACATCGCACAAAAGCGAGATCTTCCGTTTCAGCGCGTCGTTCAGTTCGTGATCCGACCGGCAGACGATGACGTCGGGCTGGATACCGCGGGACCGCAGCTCGGTGACCGAGTGCTGGGTGGGCTTCGTCTTCAGCTCGCCGGACGGCGCGAGGTATGGCACCAAGGTCAGGTGGACGTAACAGACGTTGTCGCGTCCGACGTCGTGGCGGAACTGACGGATCGCCTCCAGGTACGGGACGATCTCGATGTCACCGACGGTGCCGCCGATCTCGGTGATCACGATGTCGACGTCTTCTGTGGCCAGCCTCTTCACCCTCGACTTGATCTCGTCGGTGATGTGCGGAATGACCTGGACGGTCTTTCCCAAAAAGTCGCCACGCCGCTCTTTTTGGATCACCGCCGAGTAGATCTGCCCGGTCGTCGCGTTCGAGGTGCGCAACAACGCCTCGTCGATGAAGCGCTCGTAGTGGCCGAGGTCGAGGTCGGTCTCTCCCCCGTCATCGGTGACGAAGACCTCGCCGTGCTCGAAGGGGTTCAACGTCCCGGGGTCGAAGTTGATGTACGGGTCGAGCTTGCACATCGTGACCCGAAGTCCGCGGGACTTTAAGAGTCGACCGAGAGAGGAGGACGCGAGTCCCTTTCCGAGGGAACTCGACACCCCCCCGGTCACGAACACGAATTTCGCCACGCCGCCCCTCCGGTGTCTGGCCCATGCCACGCTACAGGGAGGTTCTTTTCTCGGCGCGGACTGCGCGCCGGGGTTCGACGCTCAGCGATCGGCGCCGACGCGTTGGAGCAGCTCCGCGGCGTGTTCGCGCGCGGCCTTCGAATTCGGATGTCCCGACAGCATCCGCGACAGCTCGACGAGTCGATCGTCGTCGCGCACCTGGCGCACGGTGGCGATCGAACGCCCCTTCACCTCGTGTTTTTCCACGACGAGCTGGTGGTTCGCGTGCGCCGCGACCTGGGCGAGGTGCGTGACGACGAGCACTTGGTGGGTCTTTCCGAGCTCGGCGAGCGCTCGCCCGACCGACAGCGCCGCTTCACCGCCGATGCCGGCGTCGACCTCGTCAAAGACGAGGGTCGGGGGCGCGGCGCTAAGCACGAGGCGCAGCGCGAGCATCGCCCGCGCGAGCTCGCCGCCCGATGCGACCTTCGAAAGGGGAAGCGTCGCCTCGCCGGGGTTTGCGCCGAGGCGGAACTCGACGTCGTCGCCGATGCAGTCGTCGCCGACGATCACCTCCAAGCGGGCGTTGCGCATCCCGAGTCGTCGCAGGCGATCTTCGACTTTCCCCGCCAACACGCCCGCTCCCTTGCGGCGCCTGTCACCCACGACGCGTTCCGCGTCGACGAGCGCGACCCCCACCTCCTCTCGCTGCTTCAGCGCGCGCTCGCGCCGCTCGTCGCTCGATTCGAGTTCTGCGATCCGCTTGGAGATCTCTTCTCCCGCCCGCACCACGTCGGCCAGGCTCTCTCCGTGCTTGCGGATCAGGTCCCGGAGAAGTTGGCGGCGGGCGCGCACTTGTTCCAGACGTTCGGGATCCTCTTCGAAGCGGTCCTCCGCCCGGCGCAATTCGCCTGCCAGGTCATCGAGGTCGGCGATCGCCGAACGCATCTTTTCTGAGTACGGAGAGAGGGCGTCGAACCGCTCGATCTGAGCCCGCGCCTCTCCGAGACGAACAAGGGCGCCCGGCTCATCCGTCCCTTCCAAGACCGCGTACGCGGACGCCACGGCTTCTCGAAGCGCTGCTGCGTTGCGCAACGTCTCTTCTTCTTCCAACAGTTGATCGTCTTCGTCAACCGACGCGATGGCGGCGCGTTCGATCTCGTCGCGCTCGTAACGAAACAGGTCGAGCTCGCGGGCGCGGTGACGCTCGTCGCCGCCGAGCGATTCGATCTCGCCCGTGAGCGCGGCGAGCTGGCGTCCCAATGCGCGCACCTCTTCGAGATCGACACCACAGAAGCGGTCGAGCGCTGCGCGCTGAACGGGGCCCCGCAAGAGCGACTGGTGGGTGTGCTGGCCGTGCAGGTCGACAAGGTCGCGACCGGTCTCTTCCAGCGCGGAGATCGGCACCATCTTGTTGTCGATCTCTGCGCGCGAGCGTCCTTGTCGCGGCACGACCCGGCGCAGCACCGACTCGTCGCCGTTCGAAAAGCGCCCCTCGATCGTCGCTTGCTCGGCACCCGATCTGACGACGACGGGATCCGCCCGCCCGCCGAGGAGGAACTCGAGCGCTTCGACAACGAGCGTCTTTCCCGCGCCGGTCTCACCGGTGATCGCGGTGAGGCCGGTGCCGAACACAATGTCGACGTCTTCGATCACCCCGAGCTCGCGGACGCGCAGCTCCTCAAGCACGGCTATCGGTCGGAGAGGCCGAACTTCTCGCGCAAGATCGCGTGAAAATCAGGAGCCGCGAATCGCACGATGTGCGCCGTCTCCTCCGCGCACTCGACGGTGACGGAGTCCTCTGGTCCGAACGGACCCTTCGTGACGCCGTCGACGACGACGACCGCGGGTGGCCCCGCCCCGACCTCCAGGCGCACCGACTCGGAAGGGTCGAGCACGAGCGAGCGATCGAAGAGCATGTGTGGCGAGATCGGCGTGACGATGAGCGCCGCGAGCTGCGGCGAGACGATCGGGCCGCGAAGGGAGAGGTTGTAGGCGGTCGACCCAGTTGGTGTCGCGACGAGCACCCCATCGGCGAGGTACGAAAGGAACGGCCGCTTTGAGATCGCGACGTTCACCCGCAGTGTTCGTCCGGCCGAGTTCCGCTCGATCGCCACTTCGTTCACCGCGAGGTGCCGCTCGCTCATTCCCTTCGCGCGCTCGAGGCGAACGTCGAGCACCATGCGGTCGTCGATCGCAACGTCACCGTCGACGAACTGCGCGAACGCGGTCTCCATCTGGTCGGGCTCGATTTGGGTGAGGTAACCGAAGGACCCGAGGTTCACCCCGATCACGGGAATGCCACGGGCCATCGCGAAGTGGATCGTGCGCAGCATCGTTCCATCCCCGCCGAGGCTCACCGCAGCAAGAAAGCCGCCGTCTTCTTCGCCCTCCGACCAGACGTCGTCGATCTCGGCCACCTCATAGCCGCGCTCGGTCCACCACGCTCGTGCCCGCTTGGCGAGGGAGGCCGCCTCCTTCTGGGTGACGTGGACGACAAGCGCCACCTTGTGGGCCAAGTCGGATTGTGCCATTACCTCATCCTCGCGGCCTTCTCGCCCGCGGACAATCATGTCGTTCGAGGACGGGAGCGATCGGATCTCGCTACGTGGACCGAGAGCGAGAGGACGACTTCTTCGCCGCCGCCTTCTTCGCCGGGGCCTTTTCGGCTGCAGACTTCTTCGCGGCCGTCTTCTTTGCGGCCAACTTCTTCGCCGGCGCGTTCTTTGCGATCTTCTTCACCATCTTCTTTACCGCTTTGTTCGCGGCCTCAGCGGGGGGGTGTTTCTCGCTCGGGCTCGGGCTCGGGCTCGGGCTCGGAAGGGTGGCCGTGCCTACTCGAACCGAAGTACTCGCCGACGAGTCCGACGAGGCGTTCGAAGAACTCGCCGATCTCCTCCCGCCGCGACGGAGAGAACGACTCGAATTCCTTACGGACTTCGGTGCGCACGAGATCGGTAACCCGGTCGACACTGCGGCGCGAGCGCGCTCGGATCTCCTCGATGAGATCTTCGACGCGCTCTCTCGTCTTGCTGTCGCTGCGCAGGAACTCTGTGGCGAGTTGTTCGAGCTCGGCGCGCGACATGCCCGCAAACGGGGAGCGTTGCTCGAGGAAGCGACGGACCGAGTCCTTCATCGATTCGCGACCGCCACCCGCTTCGGGATTTCGATCGTCGGTCATGAACAAAGGCTAACGCCGAACGGGTCTCGTCAGATTGGCTGTTCGTCGCGTCGATCGATCCACCGATCGACGAGCGCCGCGAGGTCCTCCGCGTCGTAATCCGGGTTGAACTCGCCACCCGCGCTTTTTTCTGGGCTGACGCCGGTGTGCACCAGACCGAACCTCGCTCCGAGCGCCCGCGCGAACGAGCCGTCGGTCGATGGACGGTCGCCGACGACGAGGTCGATCTTGCCGAGGCGTTCGCGGGCGAGTGCGACCGAGGGCTCGTGCGGCTTGCCGGCGATGATCGCCGCTGCCCCGCTCGCCACTTCGACCGCGGCGAGGATCGACCCGCCTCCGGGGATCTCCCCGTCCGCCGTCGGGTACGTCGCGTCGGAATTGGTGCCAATGAGACGGGCACCGGCGCGCACCGCGGCCTGGGCCTGGGCCAAGCGGCGGTAGGTGAACGCGGGGTCGAGGCCGACGACCACCGCGTCGAATCGCTCGCGCCCACCCTCGCCGTCGGAGCGGAATGCGATCGCGCCCTTTGCCTCGAGGGCCTCGACACACCCCGGCCCGCCGACGACGAGAACTCGCTCTCCTTCTTGCACGAGCGTCGCCGCGGCTTTCGCGGAGGACAGCACGTCGGAATCAGGCGCGTCGATATCCTGACGCGCGAGCTTGCTGAGGAGTTCCCCCGTGGTGACAAACGAGTTGTTCGTGAAGAACGCGACGTGCTCGCCTTCGTCGCGCAAGCGCGAGATCGCGTGCGAGGCGCCATGTATCGGTTCATCGCTGCGCCAGACGACACCGTCGAGATCGACGATCACCGCTGTCTTTTCGCCCATCGCGCCATCTTCGCACCGGGTTCGCGAGTGGCTCGTTCGATCACCTCTTGCGACCCACTAGCTGATCGATGCCGCGTCTCGAGCCGTTTTGCGGTCTTCGATACGACGCGACCAAAGTCGCGCTCGGCGAGGTCATCTCCCCTCCCTACGACATCATCGACGCCGAAGAACGCGCCCAGCTCGCTAGGCGCAGCCGGTACAACTCGGTGGCGATCGAGCTCCCCATCGACGAACCGGCGCGCGGACTCG
Source organism: uncultured Acidimicrobiaceae bacterium (assembly GCA_963725215.1). Taxonomy (GTDB): domain Bacteria; phylum Actinomycetota; class Acidimicrobiia; order Acidimicrobiales; family Bog-793; genus CAVRXQ01. The sequence continues at coordinate 169,412 of CAVRXQ010000002.1, forward strand.
ACCGATACCAGCACGCGGCCGCGTTGCTCGACGCGTGGGAGCGCGACGGCATCTTGGTGCGCGACGAGAAGGCCTCGCTCTACGCGTATCGAATGACCTTCGGTGGCACCCACGGCGCGACGCGCTCGACGACGGGGATCATCGGGGCGCTCGGACTCGACAGCGAGGGTGGCGAGGTGCTCCCCCACGAGCTGACCGTCACTAGGTTCAGCAAGGACCGTCTCGACTTGTTGCGCGCCTGTCAGGTGAACATTTCGCCGATCTGGTGCCTCTCGCTCGCGGAAGGGCTGACGAACGTCGTCGAGGCGGCGATCGCGCGAGCCTCGGACCACCAGGTAGCGACCGACAACGACGGCGTCGTCCACGAAATCTGGCGGATCGAGGACGACGAGCCGATCAAACAGATCACCGCGCTCGTCCACCCCGAGCCGTTTGTGATCGCGGACGGACACCACCGCTTTGAAACCGCGTCGCGATATCGCCAGGAACGGCGTTCGCTGAACGGAGACAAGCCCGGCGACTACGACTACTTGATGTCGCTGGTCGTCGAACTCCGGCCCGACGAGCTCGACGTCCGTCCGATCCACCGGGTGATCTCCGGACTCCCAGAAGGAACCGACGTCGCGGCGGTAATCAGCGCCGCGTTTCGCGTCGAAGAGTCACCGGGCACGGTGCGGGATCTGTTGCGCGAGATGGAATCGATAAACGCGCTGGGGCTCGTGACGAGCTCGAAGCTCTACCTCGTCGAAGCGCCGGGCGCGACGACGAGGAACGGTCTCGACGCGCTCGACACCCGCCGACTCGACGAGATCGTCGAATCGCTCCCCGACCACACGATCACCTTCGAACACCGCGTCGAAAGCGCCCTCGACTCAGTACGCCTCGGGCGCGCGAATGCGGCGATCCTCGTGAAGCCGGCGTCGATCCCCCAGATCGCCGAGGCCGCCCGCCACAAGAGCGCGATGCCGCCGAAGACGACTTTTTTCCGGCCGAAGCCGCGGACCGGCTTCGTGTTTCGATCCGTCGAGTGCTGAGGGGTATCCGCGTTTAGTTGACGGTCCAGGTGACGCCGGATCGCAACAGCTTCGAGAGCTCACCCGCGCCCTTCTTCGCCGTCACGTCGTCGATCTGTCCGCGCGTGAGGTCACCGTATTCGGGACGCTCGAGAGCCCGGAACACCCCGATCGGCGTGGGCTCGTAAGGACCCTCTGCGAGGCGAGAGAGCATGAACGCGAGCCCGGGGTTCTCACGGGTCTCGTCGTGCACCAACAGCGCGTCCTCTCCGACGTCTGCGGCGTTGACGATCTCAAGCGTTGCGTCCGGCCGCATGACGACGCCGCGCTCTCCATCTGCTCCGAAGCGGATCGGCTTTCCGTGCTCGAGCGGGATCAGCATCTCTTGACGAACATCTTTGCCCGTCACCTTTTCGAACGCGCCGTCATTGAAGACGTTGCAGTTTTGGTAGATCTCGACGAACGACGCGCCGCGGTGTTCGTGCGCGCGGCGAAACATCTCCATCATGTGCTTGCGGTCCATGTCATGCGTGCGGGCGACGAAGGAGGCCTCGGCGCCGATCGCGACTGAGATCGGGTTGAACGGGTGATCGAGAGATCCGAATGGTGTCGACTTCGTCACCTTGCCAACCTCGGAGGTCGGAGAGAACTGGCCCTTCGTAAGGCCGTAGATCTCGTTGTTGAACAGCAAGATCTTGATGTTCACGTTGCGGCGCAGCGCATGGATGAGGTGGTTTCCGCCGATCGAGAGCGCGTCGCCGTCTCCCGAGATCACCCAGACGTCGAGGTCGGGCCGCGTCGAGCGCGAGGCCGGTGGCGATCGCCGGGGCACGACCGTGGATCGAGTGCAGCCCGTAGGTGTTCATGTAGTACGGAAAGCGGGCCGCGCAGCCGATACCGGAGACAAAGACGGTGTTCTCGCGCTTCACCCCGAGCTCGGGCAACAAGAACTGCATCGCGGCGAGGATCGAGTAGTCCCCGCATCCCGGGCACCAGCGGACTTCCTGGTCACTCGTCCAGTCCTTGCGAGATGTCGTCTGGGCGGCGACGTCGGTCATCGGGCCTCCTCCTTCGTCACCTCGGACGCGCCGAGCAGGTCGACGATCGCCCGTTCGACCTCGGCGATGCGGAACGGCGTCCCCTGGACCTTCGAGAGCGTCACCGCGTCGACAAGGAATTGCGCCCGCACGAGCTTCGCCAGCTGGCCAAGGTTGTTCTCCGGAATCAGCACCCGCCGATAGCGAGAGAGCACCTCGCGCAAATTTGCCGGGAACGGGTTCATGTGTATGAGGTGGGCGCGTGCGACTTTCATCCCTCGGGCTCTGACGCGTTGGACCGCGGCGACGTTCGCGCCGTACGTCGATCCCCAACCGAGCACCAATAGGTCCGCCCCGTCGGGATCGTCGATTTCTACCGGCGGGATGTCGAGGGCGATCCCGGCCACCTTCTCCGCGCGCAGATGCACCATGCGCTCGTGGTTCGCGGGGTCGTAGGAAACGTTGCCGGAACCGTCGGCCTTTTCAAGGCCGCCGACGCGGTGTTCAAGGCCAGGCGTTCCCGGGATCGCCCACTGCCGGGCGAGGGTCTCCGGGTCGCGCACGTACGGCCAGAAGGACGCGTTGCCGTCCTCGTCTGTGTGGTTGGGCTCGGTCGCGAACTGGACCGAGATGTCCGAAAGCGCCGCGACATCGGGCAGCTGCCAGGGCTCGGACGCGGTCGCCAGGTAGCCGTCTGTGAGCAGCACGACCGGCGTGCGGTACTTAAGGGCGATGCGCGCCGCTTCGATCGCGGCTTCGAAGCAGTGCCCGGGCGTGCGCGCGGCGACGATGGGAAGCGGTGCCTCGCCGTGGCGCCCGTACATCGCGAGCAGAAGGTCCGCCTGCTCGGACTTCGTCGGCAGGCCCGTCGAGGGACCGCCTCGCTGCACGTCGACCAACACGAGCGGAAGCTCGAGGGAGATCGCGAGCCCGAGCGTCTCGGCCTTCAAGTCCACGCCGGGTCCGCTCGTCGTCGTCACCCCGAGCGAGCCGCCGAAGGATGCTCCGAGCGCGGCGCCGATCCCTGCGATCTCGTCTTCTGCTTGGAAGGTGACGACGCCGAAGTTCTTGTGCTTCGCGAGCTCGTGCAGAAGATCCGACGCCGGGGTGATCGGGTACGCGCCGAGAAAAATCCGCAGCCCAGAGAGCTTCGAGGCGGCGAGCAGTCCCCACGCCGTCGCGGTGTTCCCGGTGACATTCGTGTACTCGCCGGGTCCGAGCTTGTACGCCGGAACCTCGTACGACGCGTCGAAGAGCTCCGTCGTGTCGCCGAAGTTGAACCCGGCCTTGAACGCGAGGGTGTTCGCTTGCACGACCTCGGGGCGCGACGCGTAGCGCTGGGCGATCCATTCGAGTGTCGTCTCGGTCGGACGACCGTAGAGCCACGAGATGACGCCGAGGGCGAAGAAGTTCTTGCTCCGCTCCGCATCGCGGGGCTTCGCTCCCGTCTCCTTGCAGGCCTCGACCGTGAGTGAGGTCATCGGGATCTCGTAGACACGAAAGCCCGACAAGCTGCCGTCTTCGAGCGGGTTCGACGAATAGCCCGCCTTTTCGAACGCGCGCTGTTCGAACGCGTCGACGTTCACGATCAATGTGCCTGAGCTCGCGAGCTCGCCGATGTTCGCCCGCAAGGCCGCGGGGTTCATCGCGACAAGGACGGTTGGCTCGTCACCCGGCGTGAGCACGTCGTGGTCGGCGATCTGGACTTGGAACGCGGAGACGCCGGGAAGGGTTCCCGCCGGGGCGCGGATCTCCGCGGGGAAATTCGGCAAGGTCGCGAGGTCGTTTCCGAACAGCGCGCTCTCTGTTGTGAAGCGGTCCCCCGTGACCTGCATCCCGTCGCCGGAGTCCCCGGCGAATCGGATGACGACGCTGTCGAGCTTCTCGAGCTTGTGGCCTGGCGACCGTTCGACGGTGCTACTCAACGGCTGCCCCTATCAGGTTCGTGAAAGCGCAGTTTACCGAGGGCCTTTCCGGGCTTGATCAGTGCCCTTCGGCCCTACGCGACCGAGATCGACTCGTCCAAGTAGACGTCTTGGACCGCGTGGATGATCTCGACTCCCTCTGGGAAGGGTCGCTGGAAGGCCTTGCGACCGAGGATGAGGCCGGTGCCCCCGGCGCGCTTGTTGATGACCGCGGTCCGCACCGCCTCGGCGAGGTCGCTCTCGCCGGCGGACTCGCCGCCTGAGTTGATGAGGCCGATGCGGCCCATGTAGCAGTTCACGACCTGCCACCTCGTGAGGTCGATCGGATGGTCGGTCGTGAGCTCGGAGTAGACGAGCGGGTCCGTGCGGCCGAATTTGAGGGCCGTGTAGCCGCCGTTGTTCACCGGTTGTTTTTGCTTGATGAGGTCGGCTTCAAGCGTCACGCCGAGGTGGTTCGCCTGGCCGGTGAGGTCAGCCGAGAGGTGGTAGTCCGCCTCCGGCGTCTTGAACGCCGAATTACGCAGGTAGCACCACAACACCGTGAACAGCCCGTGGCGGTGGGCCTCGGCGAACATCGCCCCGACCTCGCGGATCTGGCGCGTCTCTTCGTCGGAGCCGAAATAGATCGTCGCACCGACACCCATCGCTCCGAGGTCGATCGCCTGGCGGACGGTCGCGAACGGCACCTGGTCGTACTTCGAGGGGTACGTGAGCAACTCGTTGTGGTTGAGCTTCACGATCATCGGGATCTTGTGCGCGTAGCGCCTGGAGAGGATCCCGAGGCCGCCGAGGGTCGTCGCGACGGCGTTGCAGTTGGCGTCGATCGCGAGCTCGACGATGCGCAGCGGGTCGAAGTACTCCGGGTTCTTCGCAAAGCTCGCCGCCGCCGAATGCTCGATTCCCTGATCGACGGGGAAGATCGAGAGGTAGCCCGTCCCGCCGAGGCGTCCGTGGCGGTAGACCGCTGAGAGGTTGCGCAGCGTGGCGATCGGACGATCGCTGTCGATGAACACCCGGTCGATGAAGTCGGGACCGGGGAGGATCAGCTGGTCGCGCTCGATCGTCTTCGAGGCGTGGTTCAACAGGCTGTCCGCCTCCGCCCCGAGGAGCGCACGAACGTCGACGCCCACGTTCCACCTCCGATTTCTCGAGCGCATCCGCCGCCCGTCGATGCCTCGAGCCTACCTGCGACCTTTCGCGCGACTTGGACGCCTTTCGGCGCTGAGCGACGAGAGGCGCTCGACGGCGTCAGAGGTCTCGGGATCTCCGGCCACGACTTTCTCGAACATCGCCCTCGCCCGCGGCACGTCGCCGATGCGCTCATAGAGATCGCCGAGCAGATACCACTGCCGAATGTGGCGCTCGTGAGGCTTTGACACCCTCCGCAGAGCCGTCGGACCGAGGAGAGCGATCGCCGCTTGGAACTTGCCGCGATCCGCGAGCGACCCGGCCATCACGAGGCGGCCCTCGACGAGCACCTCGCTCGAGGTTCCCGATCGACGGATCTCTGACCAGATATCGGCGACTCGGTCGTGGTGGCCGAGCGCCCGTTCCGAGTCGGCGACCACAGGAAGTTGGTCGATCGATCCCGTGAGGCTCGAAAAGGCGCGCAGTTCGCGCAGCGCTTCCTGCCAGCGACCGAGGCGGTAGAAGGTGAGTCCGCGCAACTCCCGCACGGCCGCCAAGTCGCGAGCCTCGGAGGGAAGAGAGCGGAGGATTCGCAGCGCGTCCTGGTACCGATCCCGCTCGTAAGCGACCGCCGCTTCGTCGAGCCGGCGTTCGATCAGACCTCGTAGGCGCGCCGGTGCCGCCTTCGCCACCTTTCCGCGCGCTTCGGCTCCCGCCCTGCGTCGCCCGCCTCCCGCGTCCCTGGCCGTCGCCGGTCGGGCTCGGCTCGGGTGATCAATCCGACCTCCGTTTTGAGAATGCACAACCCGATAGCGAGCGCTCGAGCGCGGTCGCGGGGCCTCTGATCCCTCGACGGGACCCGAATCGCGGCTCTTCGCTCGCGAAGGACGAGGTGCGGTTTCGAATGGCGCCGTCACTTGGTACGCCCCCCGACGGGCGACACCTCCCCACTTGGCGTCGATTCGTTCGACATCCGAACGCCGGGGAGCCCCGCCACGACCAGTCCCCGTGCCCCTGTCGACGCGCCCTCGTGATGGGCGCCCGGAGCGGACGGCCGGGCGACTCCGTTCGCTCCCCTCTCGACCACGAGCTCGTCGATCGCCGTCGACTCTTGGCGCTCGCGGTGTCGAACGTGCCGCCGCGCCTTGACGGGTTCTCGAAACGGGGCGACTCCCCTTCGCCGTTCGTGGTGCGTCCCGACGAGGACGCTCAGGGTCCCGCGATCGAGCACCCTCTGAGCGTCGGGCGACGGATCTGTTCGCCGCCCTCTCATCTCGTCCTCCGTCGGCATTTCGCCGCGGCCGCTCGGAACGCAGATAGGGGGTGCGTTCTCGATCGCTTGAACCACGTGGTTTACGTGTCGGACGACCGCTGCGATTCGATGAGCTCGAAGGATTCGTCGTCGCAGAACTCGAGCGACTTCCGCGCTTCAATCCGCTCGAGCCGCGTTGGGTTGGCTTCGGGACTTGCCGACGGCGATCCCTCGGTGAGGAATCCCATGACGGCTGCGCACCACGTGCCATTCGAGCGACGCTAATGGAGCGTCAACTTCACTCCATCGAGGCGACGAACGGTCTTCCGCGCTATCTCGCGAGCCCACCATCTCCTCCTGAGGTGGTGACGCGAAAAGTTCAGCCAATCGACGTCTTCTTGCGTACCCGAGGCGCGCGACTCGTAAAGCGCGATCGGTACCTTCGCGCGCGCTGCGCATTTTTCGCGCCCGCCACGCTCGACGCAGTTCCTGTCCGAATCGAATCCAATCTTCGAAGGAGCTTGCCGAATGAGACCACTTACGCGCGTGTTCCCCGCCGTCCTCGCGGCGACGGGACTCGCCATCGGAACGGCCGTGCTGACCCTCGCAATCTGAAGATCCCTCCCCCAGATCCGGCCGGGCGCCCAAGAACGGGCGCCCGGCCGGATCGCGCACGGGACGCGAAAGAGCCTCCGCGGCATCTGCATTTTCATGCAGCACGCGGAGGCTCTTCCTGAGATCAATTCCGGCGGCGACCTACTCTCCCGGGGGGTCTCCCCCCAAGTACCATCGGCGCGGGCGGGCTTAACTTCCGTGTTCGGGATGGGAACGGGTGTTTCCCCGCCGCCATGGCCACCGGAAACTTTGGCTCTATGGCGATCTCCGCGAGGTGACCGCAAAACCGCCCGAGTCACGCGTGACGCGACCCTTTGAGCCTTCCATAGCGAGCACGAGCGAGAATCCAAGCCCTCGGCCGATTAGTACCGGTCGGCTGAACACGTCACCGTGCTTACACCTCCGGCCTATCAACGTGGTGGTCTGACCACGGGCCTTACCAGGTTAACCCTGTGGGAGATCTCATCTTGGAACGAGCTTCGCGCTTAGATGCTTTCAGCGCTTATCCCACCCGCAGGTCGCAAACCAGCCGTGCCCTTGGCAGGACAACTGGCACACGAGAGCTGCGTCCGTCCCGGTCCTCTCGTACTAGGGACAGCCTTCCTCAGATCTCCTACGGCTGCATCGGATAGGGACCGAACTGTCTCGCGACGTTCTAAACCCAACTCGCGTACCGCTTTAATGGGCGAACAGCCCAACCCTTGGGACCGGCTTCAGCCCCAGGATGCGACGAGCCGACATCGAGGTGCCAAACCTTCCCGTCGATATGGACTCTTGGGGAAGATGAGCCTGTTATCCCCGGGGTACCTTTTATCCGTTGAGCGACGGCGCTTCCACAAGCAACCGCCGGATCACTATGCCCTGCTTTCGCACCTGCTCGACTTGTTGGTCTCGCAGTCAAGCTCCCTTTTGCCATTGCACTCGACGGCTGATTGCCAACCAGCCTGAGGGAACCTTTGGGCGCCTCCGTTACCTTTTAGGAGGCGACCGCCCCAGTCAAACTGCCCGCCTGACGCTGTTCCTAATCCGGGTCACGGATCGAGGTTAGAGTCCCAGAACTAACAGGGTGGTATTTCAACGTTGCCTCCACTCTGGCTAGCGCCAAAGCTTCCAAGGCTCCCACCTATCCTACACAATCAGTCCCAAAACCCAACATCAAGTTGCAGTAAAGGTCCACGGGGTCTTTCCGTCCTGATGCAGCTAACGAGCATCTTTACTCGTACTTCAATTTCGCCGGGTCTGTGGTTGAGACAGTAGGGAAGTCGTTGCGCCATTCGTGCAGGTCGGAACTTCGTCATAATCCCTCTTTCGAGGGGGACAGACTATGCCTTCATCTCTGAGAGATTCTCGATGATCGTGTCGGCTCGATATCCGCGTTTTCCACTTGGATTCATCGATCGAGTGAGATCAACGATCGCCGCCAAACGGCTCGCAAGCAAGTGCTCACCTCGAGCCATTCGCTCACAAATGCGTTTGAATGATTCGAAGTCTGCTCGTTTACCTGAGAGCAGCGGATACATCTCGAAGTGCGGGATGACTCGCTCGACGATCTGCGGAAGGCTTCGAACCTCCCACTTCACCGTCTTGTCGCTTCGGTCTGGCCGGATCGATCCGCATTGGAAGTACTCCTGGATCAACAGAAGCACCTCACCTCGGTCTCGATTCTGACTCACCGAAAAGCTCGGTCGGACCTCCCACCCCACCGACAGCGTCGGTCGCGGAGAGATCGAAACCATAAAGCATCCCTCACCGTCGACATACCCAGAAAGGCACGACGGCACATCAATTGCTTTGCTCAGAGAGCCCGCGTATTGCCCCAGCCATAGATTTGCCACGACGTGAACGTAGGTCCACGCTGTAACAGGACTGGAGCCTCGCCCCGAAGGGCTCAGTCGTTACGGGGCCATATCGCGCTCACGCGACAGAGGGCTTCCCACGGCATTACCCGCCAGTCATCGTCTCGTCCTTGATCGAGACGACTGGTGAGGGCTTCGCCGTTATGAGCGGGTGGATGTACGGAATCACTCCCGTACCGGGCAAATCAATACCCGACAAGGAATTTCGCTACCTTAGGCATTTTTGTTACTCCTACCTCTTGTACGAGGCAGTGGCTAGGTCATTTCTGCCTAACTCCTCATGTCGCCATGAGGATCGGACTGTATCTTCTCAATTACTCGAATTCTCAAATAAAATGAGCCTGGCGTACAGTCTCTGAGGATCCCACCAACGATTTGTGTTTGTCGGCGGTTTCCTGCTGATTGTCCGCACCGGACGGATTGTCACTGGTCTCGATGTGACCGTATTTGTCGGTCATATCGGATCGAGTACCGCCGGATTCTCGGGTATTCCAGCAAACAGCCAGGTTTATGCACGGCCAATGTGACTAAACCGTTATAGTTACGGCCGCCGTTTACCGGGGCTTAGGTTCAGAGCTTCGTCCCGAAGGACTAACCCCTCCCCGTAACCTTCCGGCACCGGGCAGGCGTCACAGCGTATACATCGTCTTAGGACTTCGCACGCTGCTGTGTTTTTATTAAACAGTCGCTTCCCCCAATTCTCTGCGGCCTCTTCAAGCTCAGGGCGCGAAGCCCTTTCACCCTAATGAGGCCCCCCTTCTCCCGAAGTTACGGGGGCATTTTGCCGAGTTCCTTAACCACAGTTCTCCCGATCGCCTTGGTATTCTCTACCTGCCCACCTGAGTCGGTTTGGGGTACGGGCACCATGTCAGCTCGCTAGAGGCTTTTCTCGGCAGCATGGACTTGATGACTTCGCCTGAAGCGGCTCGGGATCACGTCTCGAAGATGCGGGACCCGGATTTGCCTAGGTCCCCTCCTACACGCTTCCCCCAGGACAACCAACGCCTGGGCTCACCTATCCTCCTGCGTCCCCTCATCGCTTTCCTCCTCAGGGTCGGTCAGTTCGGCCCGAAGGCCAGCCCCTTAGTACCCCTGACTTGGAATGGGCGCGGACACGGTGGTACTGGAATATCAACCAGTTGTGCATCGACTACGCCTCTCGGCCTCGCCTTAGCTCCCGACTGACCCTGGGCGGATTAGCCTTCCCCAGGAACCCTTGGGCTTACGGCGGAGGGGTTTCTCACCCCTCTCTCGCTACTCATGCCAGCATTCTCACTCGACTGCGCTCCACGACGGTTCACACCCCCGCTTCGCAGCACAATCGACGCTCCCCTACCACTCCCGCTTACGCGAGAATCCGCAGCTTCGGCTCTTGACTTAAGCCCCGTTACATTGTCCGCGCGGGGCCACTCGACCAGTGAGCTATTACGCACTCTTTAAAGGGTGGCTGCTTCTGAGCCAACCTCCTGGCTGTTTCTGCGTCCCCACATCGTTTTCCACTTAGTCAAGAATTTGGGGCCTTAGCTGGCGGTCTGGGCTGTTTCCCTTTCGACCAACGAAGCTCATCCCCCGTGGTCTCACTGCCAGACTCTGGAGCACCGGCATTCGGAGTTTGATTGGGGTCGGTAAGCTTGTAGGCCCCCTAACCCATTCAGTGCTCTACCTCCGGTGCTAAACATCTGACGCTGCACCTAAATGCATTTCGGGGAGAACCAGCTATCACCGGGTTTGATTGGCCTTTCACCCCTTACCACAGGTCATCCCCCATGTTTTCAACCATGGTGGGTTCGGCCCTCCACGAGGTCTTACCCCCGCTTCAGCCTGCCCATGGCAAGATCACCCGGCTTCGGGTCTACCGCATGCGACTCAACGCCCTATTCAGACTCGCTTTCGCTCCGGCTACCCCATTCGGGTTAACCTCGCCACACACGGTAACTCGCTGGCTCATTCTTCAAAAGGCACGCCATCACGGCCGATATTCGTAAATATCGACGACGCTCTGACTGTTTGTAAGCCAACGGTTTCAGGTACTATTTCACTCCCCTCCCGGGGTGCTTTTCACCTTTCCCTCACGGTACTAGTTCGCTATCGGTCGCCTGTTAGTACTTAGCCTTTCGAGGTGGTCCTCGTAGATTCACGCCGGCTTTCCCAGATCCGGCGCTACTCGGGAGAACCGCAACGGAGATCGCTCGCCTTTTGTGTACGGGGCTATTACCCCCTATGGCGTGCCGTTCCAGAACACTTTCACTAGACGGCGATTTTGTAACTCCGCGAGAGGTCTGGTGCCCTCTCCAGCGATTTCCCACAACCCCGACCCAGCAACGCCACCAGGCTTGACACTGGACCGGTTTAGGCTCATCCCTTTTCGCTCGCCGCTACTTAGGGAGTCGCGGTTTTGCTTTCTTCTCCTCGGGGTACTCAGATGTTTCATTCCCCCCGGTTCCCTCCACTGGCCCTATGCATTCAGACCAGGGTGACACCCAATGACGGGTGCCGGGTTTCCCCATTCGGACGTCCACGGATCAAAGCTTGGTCGGCAGCTCCCCGTGGCTTTTCGCAGCCTCCCACGTCCTTCATCGGCTTCAGGCGCCAAGGCATCCACCGTTGGCTCTTTGTAGCTTGGAGAATTCAGATGCTCGTGCTCGCTATGGAGTTCTCAAAGGGCGCCGACGCGACGACGTCGCTCCCTGAGAGCGGAACAGGAACAGCCCCACGATTCCTCCAGAGCGACCTCGAGCGGGATTCCCGATGCCGGAGCGTCGGGCGTTCTACCGAACGAGCGATGGACGATTCGCCGAATAACCAGTGATCGACTGGGAGTGTGCGGACCCTTTAACGAATATGAATTCGCAAAGGACCGTCCGTAACTCCTTAGAAAGGAGGTGATCCAGCCGCACCTTCCGGTACGGCTACCTTGTTACGACTTAACCCCAATCACCGACCCCACCTTCGACGGCTCCCTCCAAATAAATGGTTGGGTCACCGGCTTCGGGTGTTGCCGACTTTCGTGGTTTGACGGGCGGTGTGTACAAGGCCCGGGAACGTATTCACCCCGGCGTTGCTGATCCGGGATTACTAGCGACTCCGACTTCACGGAGTCGAGTTGCAGACTCCGATCCGAACTGAGACCGGCTTTATGGGATTCGCTCACTCTCGCGAGATAGCAGCCCTTTGTACCGGCCATTGTAGCATGTGTGCAGCCCTGGACGTAAGGGGCATGAGGACTTGACGTCATCCCCACCTTCCTCCGAGTTGACCCCGGCAGTCTCCTACGAGTCCCCGGCATTATCCGCTGGCAACATAGGACAAGGGTTGCGCTCGTTGCGGGACTTAACCCAACATCTCACGACACGAGCTGACGACAGCCATGCACCACCTGTGTGGGACCCGAAGGTCAGCGTGTCTCCACGCCTTAACCCACATGTCAAGCCCAGGTAAGGTTCTTCGCGTTGCGTCGAATTAAGCCACATGCTCCGCCGCTTGTGCGGGCCCCCGTCAATTCCTTTGAGTTTTAGCCTTGCGGCCGTACTCCCCAGGCGGGGCACTTAATGCGTTAGCTGCGGCACGGAAACCGTCGATAGGCCCCCACACCTAGTGCCCAACGTTTACGGCGTGGACTACCAGGGTATCTAATCCTGTTCGCTCCCCACGCTTTCGCTCCTCAGCGTCAGTACCGGCCCAGACCACCGCCTTCGCTACTGGTGTTCTTCCTGATATCTGCGCATTTCACCGCTACACCAGGAGTTCCATGGTCCCCTACCGGACTCGAGCCATGGCAGTATCAGGTGGCGTCTCCAGGTTGAGCCTGAAGGTTTCACACCCGACTTACCAAGCCGCCTACGAGCTCTTTACGCCCAATGAATCCGGACAACGCTCGCCCCCTACGTATCACCGCGGCTGCTGGCACGTAGTTGGCCGGGGCTTCTTCTGTGGGTACCGTCATTTTCGTTCCCACTGAAAGGAGTTTACAACCCGAAGGCCTTCATCCCCCACGCGGCGTTGCTGCGTCAGGCTTTCGCCCATTGCGCAAGATTCCCTACTGCTGCCTCCCGTAGGAGTCTGGGCCGTGTCTCAGTCCCAGTGTGGCTGATCGTCCTCTCAGACCAGCTACCCGTCGTCGCCTTGGTGGGCCATTACCGCACCAACTAGCTGATAGGCCGCGAGCCCCACCCGAAGCAGAATCCTTTCCTCATGTGCTCATGCGGGCTCATGGGGATATCCGGTATTAGCATCGGTTTCCCGGTGTTATCCCGGTCTTCGGGGCAGGTTGCTCACGTGTTACGCACCCGTTCGCCACTAGGTCTTCATCGGTGTTGCCACCGAATGGACCCCGTTCGACTTGCATGTATTAGGCACGCCGCCAGCGTTCGTCCTGAGCCAGGATCAAACTCTCCATCGAGATCTCATACCGACCCATAAACGGTCCATATTTCGATCATAGAGAGCCGGCTCGAAAACAATAAATGCGTTCGAACCGACTGGCACCAAAACGGAACGTGTTGTCCGTGTTCAGTGCTATTGACTTCGTGATCGCGCGGTCCTTTCGGAAGCGCGACCACCCGCACTGGCTTTTGGCTGTTCCTATTCCGTTCTCAAGGAGCGACGACGGGGCACACTTCCTCGCGGAAGGAGGTGCCGCGTGCGCTGAGGGCGCCGATCCACCCCCTGAGGGGAGACGGCTATCAGCGAACCCGAAGCGCGCAAAGCGCGCGTCTCGGTGGCTCGGGCCGAAACCTCAGTTCCGAGCAGCGGTTACATTAGCACCGGCCGCCTAGGTGTCAATCAGCCTCGGCGCAGGTCGCGACACGTTTTCGTCGCCCGGCGCGGCGAAACGCCACAAATAGGTACATGCCTCCCCGCAACGATCTGACAGTCCAATTCTCGTTGTGACCAGCGGTTTTTCAGGAGGTGGCGTTCCGTCCGAGACGATCCGGATGCCATTTGCGCCTGTCACGAGGTCTGCCCCGTCGAACGCGCCGTCGATTCCCATCGCCTGACAAAGTCGCGCCGGTCCAGCACACAGCTCGCGATCTCGGCGCGCGCCCAGACGGCGCGACCGCATCACGTCGATGCCAGCTACTGGAGCGAGCGCGCGGAGCAATACCGCGCCGGCAACGCCAGTTTCGCGACAGACGATGTTCGAGCAGAAGTGCATTCCATACGTGAAATAGACGTACAGGTGGCCGGGCGGACCGAACATCGTCGCGTTGCGCCTCGTCTCGCCGCGAAACGCGTGGCTCGCGGCATCCCGATCGCCCGCGTAAGCCTCGGCCTCGACGATGCGCCCGGCGACCCCTCCAGAGACCAGCAACAAATTGAGCACGCGCGGCGCGATATCGACTGGGTCGTCGCTGAAGAACTCTCGCTTGATCGGCTTCAAACGCCTACCTCGCCTATTCGCGGCGATCTTCGGCGCCTCGGATTCGATCACGTCGAGTTCGTATCGCTTCGGTGTATCGATCCAGGTGCTCGGCAATGTTGTCATTCGACAACCGCACGTCGGCACCGAACACGTGCGAAGCGCCCGGTCCGAGTCCGTCTTCCTCGCGCACGAGATCGGGCAATAGACGTTCCTCGTCATCGGCGCGTCGCACGAGTTCCGCGACCTTGCCATGGGCCTGACGAAATGGCACCCCTCGTTCCACCATCCATTCGGCGAGTTCCACGGCTCGCACGTTCGGATCGCTCGAGGCGACGCGCATGCGTTCGAGGTCGAATCGCATCGAGGCCACGACTCCACTCATCGCATCGAGTGCGAGGTCGATCTGCGCGAACGAATCGAACAATGGCTCTTTGTCCTCTTGGAGGTCACGGTTGTAGGCGAACGGAAGGCCCTTCAACGTCGCGAGGAATCCTGTCAGGTGTCCGATCAAGCGGCCGCTCTTCGCACGAGCAAGCTCCGCGACATCAGGATTCTTCTTCTGCGGCAGCATCGAGCTGCCGGTCGCCCAAGCGTCGTCGAGCACATAGAAGCCGAACTCGCTTGTCGAGTAGATAGTGATCTCCTCACCCAGGCGCGAGAGGTGCACTCCCAACAGCGCAATCGCGAACAAGGACTCGGCGACGAAATCTCGGTCGGCGACCGCGTCAATGGGGTTGTCGAAGGCACGTCCAAATCCGAGATCGCTTGCGGTCTCGATTGGATCGATCGAAAGCGATGATCCGCCTACTGCACCAGCACCGAGCGGCGAAACCTCGACGCGCACCTTGGCGTCGAGGAGTCGGTCGACATCGCGCAACAACGACCAGCCGTGTGCGGCGAGCTGGAACGCAAGTGGGACACGCTGGGCGCGCTGGAGATGAGTGTATGCGGGGATCTCGGCCTCACCGACTGCAGCGGCGCGCTCGCAGAGCACCTCGCACAGTCGCAGGGTCGACTCGACGGTCCTAGTGATCTCTCGTGTCGTGTACAGCCGTAACGCCGTCGCGACCTGATCGTTCCGGCTTCGTGCGGTGTGGAGTCGAGCGCCGAGCTCACCTTTCAGCTCGGTCACCCGGCGCTCGATCGCCGTGTGGATGTCCTCGTCCTTTTCCGAAAAGACGAACGTGCCCGTCTCGAACTCCAGTCGCACCGTCGAGAGGGCGTCGAGCAGGGACACGACTTCGTCCGGGGTGAGGATCTTCGCCCGTCCGAGCGCCCGCACGTGCGCCATCGACCCATGGATGTCGTCGAGGCACAGTGCCTTGTCCACTGAGAGGCTCTCTGTGAACCGCATCATCTCGCTCGCCGGTTCCGCGCGCATGCGGCGCGACCACAGTGTCAACGGGGTCGACCTATTCGCTCTTCGGGCGAGCTTCCGGCGTCGCTCCCGGACCTTGGCGGCTCGCCCACGTCTTGATGCCGAGCCCGTAGATCCGCACGAATCCCTCCGCGTCTTCGTGGTCGAACGTGTCAGTCGCGTCGTAAGTCGCGAGTCCATAGTCGTACAGTCCGCTCGGACTGCGCCGACCGAGGACCGCAGCTGCTCCCCCTGGCGAGAACCGGACACGTACTTCCCCGGTGACGTGTCGCTGGGTCGAGGTCACGAACGCGCTGATCGCCTCGCGAAGCGGCGAGAACCACAAACCGTCGTAGACGAGCTCCGCGAACTTCGGCTCGAGCCGCGTCTTCTCGTGCGCCACCTCCCGCTCGAGGGTGAGGCCTTCGAGATCGACGTGCGCGCCGATCAAGGACAACGCCGCCGCGCACTCGTAAATCTCCCGACTCTTGATGCCGATGCGGCGGTTCTCCACCATGTCGATCCGGCCGAAGCCCCGCGCGCCCGCCGTCTTGTCGAGTTGCCTGATCAGCTCGACAAGTGACAGCGGCCGGTCATCGAGCGCGACGGGCACGCCGGATTCGAATTCGATCACGACCTCGATCGGGTCGGACGCCACCTCGATCGTCCGCTCGTAGACGCCCTCGGGAGGAGCGGCCCACGGATCTTCGATCTCGCCGCACTCGATCGTCCTTCCCCACAGGTTTTCGTCGATCGAGTAAATGCGCTCCTTCGATGCGGTGATCGGGATGTCGAACTTCTGCGCGTACTCGACGGTGTCTTCTCTTGTCATCTTCCACACGCGCACGGGAGCAACGATGTCGAGATCCGGCGCGAGGGCGCGGGTTCCGACTTCGAAGCGCACTTGGTCATTTCCCTTGCCCGTGCATCCGTGTGCGACCGCCGCCGCATCGAAGCGTCTAGCAGCCGCGACAAGATGGCGAACAATCACCGGGCGCGCGAGCGCCGAGACGAGTGGGTAGCGCCCTTCGTAGAGCGCATTCGCCTGGAGAGCAGGAACGACGAACTCGAGCGCGAACTCGTCGCGGGCATCGACGACGATCGCCTCTGCCGCGCCCGCCGCGAGTGCACGACTGCGGATCGCGTCGAAGTCGCCGCCTTGACCGAGGTCGACGGTCACGGCGATCACGTCGAAACCGAGCTCTGCGTGGAGCCAGTGCACTGCGACGGAGGTGTCGAGTCCCCCGGAGTACGCGAGCGCGACGCGCCTTTGCATGTCGGACCTCTTCCTCATTGCGGCTGACCGGACATCTCGGCGAACTGCTTGGCGAGCGAGGCGCCACCGCTCGCCTCGTCCGCGATCACGAGCACCGTGTCGTCGCCCGCCACGGTACCGACGACGCCTTCCACCCGCGTGCGATCGATCGCCGAGGCGACAACGTGGGCGGATCCCGGAGGCGTACGGATCACGACGAGGTTCGCCGACGACGCGACCTCGACGACCCATTCGCCGAGCACCCGTCGGAGATGGTCGACGGGCGCCGGTGGCGCCAGTTCTGGTTCTGCGATCGCGTAGACCGGGCGCGCCAAGCCAGGCATCCGGACCTTCACCGCCGCGAGCTCTTCGAGGTCGCGCGAGACGGTGGCTTGCGTGGCATCGACTCCGCGCTCGGCGAGCAAGTCCACGAGCTGGGGCTGGTTCGTCACCGGGAACTCCGAGAGCAACCTCGCCACCAGATGCTGTCGCCGGTTCTTCGGGATCTTGCTCACTTGTCCCCTCCGAGCAGGTACGAGAGCACACCGCGCATCGCGTCGAGACGATTCCTCGCCTGTAGCCAAACGCGGCTGCGCGGTCCGTCGATGACAGAGGACGCGATCTCCTCGCCTCGATGGGCGGGCAAGCAGTGCAGCACGATCGCATCCGGCGCCGCGCGTCCAACGAGACCGTCGTCGATCGTGTACCCGGCGAACGCGCTGCTCTTTGTCTCGATGTCGTTCTCGCCCATCGAGACCCAGACGTCGGTGTACAAAACGTCCGCTCCTTCGGCTGCTTCGGCTGGAGTCGACGCGCGACGGACCCTCCCGTCGAGCCCTTTGGCTGCGTCCAACACCGCATCGCTGAGCTCGAATCCGGGAGGGCTCGCGACGACAATCTCGCCGCCGAGGGTCGCCACCGCGACGGCGAGTGATCGACAGACGTTGTTCGCGTCGCCGATGTAGGCGACCTTTTTTCCGGACACCGTCCCAAACTCGTCACGGATCGTCTTCACGTCCGCGACTGCCTGGGTTGGGTGCTCGACGTCGGACAGCAGGTTGACGATCGGCACCTCGAGGTCGGTACCGTGCAACGCGTCGGCCATCTTTTCGAGAGTCGCATGGACGGCCACGCGAAGACACAGCGCCGCGTGATAGCTCGCAAGGGTGCGCGCGACGTCTTCTGCAGATTCGCGGACGTCGATTCCCACCTCGTCCTTCATGATCGACACCGGATGACCTCCGAGGGCGACAACCGCCATCTCCGTCGCGTTGCGCGTGCGGTTAGAGGGGTGTTCGAACACCAGGGCAACGCCTTTTCCCGACAGCACCTTGTTGGATTCGCTCTCGCCGGCGAGCGCGAGCACTCGCTCGAGCGACTCGCGAGAAAGGTCACCCATGCAAAGGAGGTTCATCGGGCGATCCCTCATGCGACTCTTGCCACCGAAGTGACGGAGGCGATCGCACGCGCTAGGCGAATCACACCCTCGTCGATCTCTTCGTCGGTGACGATGATCGGCGGGCAGATCCGGATCACCGACGGCACCGGGGCGTTCACGACAAGGCCGAACTCGAGAGACTTTTCTGCGACCGACGAGGCGTCGATCCCCTCGGCGAGTACGACGCCGACGAGGAGTCCCGCTCCGCGCACCTCCGCCACCCCTTCGATTCCGAGCAGCGCTTCGCCGAGGCGATCGCCGGCGTGGAGCGCTCGTTTTGGCGCTTCGATCGCCCGCATCGTCTCGAGCGTCGCCCTCACCGCGGACATCGCGAGCGGCTGACCGCCAAAGGTCGATCCGTGATCACCCGGCTTGAACGCGGACGCGACGGTGTCTTTCGCCCAACACGCCCCGACGGGCACGCCGTTGCCGAGAGCCTTCGCCATCGTGACGATGTCCGGGTGCACGCCCTCGTGCTGGAACGCGAACCACCTGCCGGTTCGCGCTAGGCCGGTCTGGATCTCGTCGACGATCAGGAGCAGTTGGTGTTCGTCGCAGATCTCCCGCACTCGAGCGAGGTAGCCCGCAGGCGGGGTGATGACGCCGGCCTCACCTTCGATCGGCTCCAAGATCACCGCCGCCGTCTCTCGTCCGATCACGTCGCGGATCGCCTCCGCATCCCCGTACTCGACGTGGGTGAAGCCCTCGAGCATCGGCGAGAAGGGAGCTTGCTTGTGTGGCTGACCGGTCGCGGCGAGCGTCGCCATCGTGCGACCGTGGAACGCTTCTTTCGCGGCGACGATGCTGAAACGACCCTCAGGCGCGAACAGGCGAGCGAGTTTGATCGCGCACTCGTTCGCTTCGGCGCCAGAATTCGCGAAGAAAACCCTGCCGCCAACCGGTACCCCGTCTCCGACCAGGGTGTCGATGGTTCGAGCAACCTCCTCGTTCAGCCCGTTCTTGTAGAGGTTCGATACATGCAGCAACGTCCCGGCCTGCGTGCAGATCGCGTCGCGCACAGACGGGTGGGCGTGCCCGAGCGAGGTCACGGCGATTCCCGACAGAAAATCGAGATACCGCTTTCCGTCGGAGTCGACGAGCCACGCTCCCGAGCCGGAGACGAAGCAGACGTTCGCTTGCCGGTACGTCGGCATCAACGCACTCGTCATGTCGTCACCATCGTCCCAACACCGGACTCGGTGAACAGCTCGAGCAAAAGGGCGTGCGGGACGCGCCCGTCGAGCACGTGCGCCGCAGTCACTCCTCCGCGCACCGATTCGATGCAGGCTCGCGCCTTTGGCACCATGCCCCCCGAGACGGTGCCGTCATCGATAAGCGCTTGAAGCTCGTCCGCCGACACCCTCGAGAGCACCGATGCCGCGTCTTCTGCGTCACCTCGCACGCCGTTCACGTCGGTGAGATAGATGAGCTTTCGCGCCTTCAATGAGACCGCGACGGCGCTCGCGACCGCGTCGGCGTTCACGTTGTAGGTCTGTCGCCCGGGGCCGGAGGCGATCGTCGCGATCACCGGGACGACGCCTTCATGGAGCAGGTGGCGCAGCAATTCCGGATCGACCGAGGAAATATCTCCGACGAAGCCGAGCTCCGGATCACGTTCTGTCGCACGGATGAAGCCCGCGTCTTCGCCGGACAGTCCGACCGCGACCGGCGCATGGACGTTCAGCGCGCCGACGATGTCGCGGTTCACCTTGCCCACGAGCACCATGCGGGCGATGTCGAGCGTCTCCGCATCGGTGACCCGCAACCCGGCGCGGAACTCCGGGCTTTTTCCGAGCCGCTCCATCAACGCGCTGACCTGCGGCCCGCCGCCGTGGACGACGACCGGCAGCATCCCGACGCTGCGGGCGAGCACGACATCTTGGGCGAATCCTTCGAGCGTCGGTGACGAATCCCCGAGCTCGTTGAGCGCGCTCCCGCCGAGCTTCACGACGACGATCGAGCCAGAGAAGCGACGGATGAAAGGGATCGCCTCGACGAGCACCCTCGACGTCGTCGACGGGTCGTGCGGAGCGGACGCTGTCATGGCACAAGCGCTGGGAAGTCGAGGCCGGAGGACTCGTCGATGCCCACCGCGACGTTCGCCGCTTGGATCGCCTGTCCAGCTCCGCCTTTGGTGAGGTTGTCGAGAGCACAGAGCACGAGGACATGCCCCGTGCGAGGAGCAAAGCGCACCGTCACCTTGGCGACGTTCGAACCGTGGGTCTCGCGCGTCTCCGGCGCGTACTCGACGACCTCGACGAACCGCTCTTCGCGATAGCGCGCCGCGAAGAGTCCGAGCAGCTCATCGGTCGGACTCGACGACGCCGCGCGCGCGTACGCCGTGACGAGGATGCCTCTCGTCATCGGGGCAAGGTGCGGGGTGAACAACACTTCGGCACCCGTGACCTGTTCGATCTCTGGCGTGTGGCGATGGTCAAGCAGGCCGTAGGCGGCAAAGTTCTCGTTCACCGACCCGAAGTGGGTGAATGCGCTCGGATCCCGACCGGCGCCCGACACCCCGCTCGCCGCGTCGACGATCACGCCTTTCGGGTCGATCGCACCGGAATCGAGGAGCGGCGCGAGCGCGAGCGATGCCGCAGTGACGTAACAGCCCGGCGCTGCGACGAGCGTCGCGCCGACTAGCGCGTCCCTGTTCAGCTCGGGCAGCCCGTACACCGCCTTCGACAGCAACTCGGGATGGCGGTGCGTGAAGCCGTACCACTGCTCATACGCCTTCGCGTCGCGTAGTCGGAAGTCCGCGCCGAGGTCGACAACGCGTGTCGCGCCGGCGAGCTCGGCGACGAGATCCTGTGATCGGCCGGCGGGCAACGCGACAAAGACGAGATCGGCCCGCGATGCCGATTCCGCCGAGGCCGGCTCGACGACGAGATCGGGATACGAGCCAGCGAGGCCGGGGTGCAGCTCCGCGACACGTTCACCTGCCGAGCGTTCGCCTTGGGCGACGGCGACTTCGAACACCGGGTGGCGGGCGAGGAGGCGCAACAACTCGCCGCCGAGGTAACCCGAGGCGCCGATGACCGCGGTCTTCATAGCATGATAATACGTCAACTTGTATGTTTATGCCTCGTCGGACAACGTCTAACGCCAGGCCTGATTACCAGTCGTCGCGCCAGTCGTACGGGCCGTCGCGCGACGGTGACGCCGGTTCGGGGGCCGCCGCCTTGGCGGCTTGGATGAACGCCCGGACCTTGCGGGGATCCTTTCGCCCGGCGGTCTCGACGGTGGCGGAGGCGTCCACCCCCCAGGGGCGTACCCGCGCGATCGCGGTGGCGACATTGCCCGGGTCGATCGCCCCGCCGATGATGAGGCGCGTCCCGCTCGGAACGCGCTCTGCGAGCCGCCAGTCGAACACCCGCTCGGGCATTTGCGCCGGCACCTCGACGTAAATCGCGTCCGCTCGGTACTCGCTCGCATCGGCAAGGGCCATTGAGTTCGCCGAAAACGCCTTGATGACCAAGGGGACCTTCTGGGCGACGAAGGCGACCTCTTCTGGACTTTCGTGCCCAGAAAGCTGGGCGGCGCGCAGGCCGGCTTGGAAGACGACGTCGACGACGCGCTGGGGAGCCGCGTCACAAAAGACACCGACCGTGATCACCTCAGGATGGAGGCGTCGGGCGATGTCGCGGGCCGCGCCAATGGCGACCTGACGAGGCGAAGGCGCAAAAACAAAGCCGACGGCGTCCGCCCCCATCGCGACGGCCAAGAGCGCATCGTCCTCGTGGGTGATCCCGCAGATCTTCACGAACACGCGGCGCCCCAACCTGGGCTCACCCGGACGAGTCTGAGAGAGCTCGGCCACGAGGAAGCGCGTGCTGAGGGCGCGGCGGTCCGATAGCGCGCAAAGAGCGTCCAGCCAGCCCCTTTACCATCGGCACATCGTACCGGTCACTTTTTGTGACTTTTTTTGCCACAAATTGATTGCAGACGGTCGCCACATCGACCGCTCCGGCGCGTCATGCTTTTGTCATGACCGACGTCGCACGAGTCGACAAAGAGGACGCGAACAAGACGGTGGTGCTGGTCGAGGACGACCACCACATCTCGGACCTCGTCGACCTGTATTTGCGCAAGGCGGGGTTCCGAGTGCTCCAGGCGTCGGACGCGACGAGAGGGCTCGAGCTGATCTCGAACGAACGTCCCCATCTCGTCCTGCTCGACATCGGGTTGCCGGGGCCGACGGACGGCGTCGAGATGTGTCGCGAGATCCGACGGACGAGTGACATCCCCGTCGTCTTCCTCACGGCGCGCGACGACGAAGTCGACCGCGTCCTCGGACTCGAGCTCGGAGCCGACGACTACATCACGAAGCCGTTCTCTCCGCGCGAACTCGTCGCGCGCGTCCGCGCGATCCTGAGGCGCGCGGACGGACCGAAGCGCCCGCAGTCGACGCCGATCAACGTCGGCGACGTCACCGTCGACGCCGCACGCCGAGAAGTGACGACGAAAAGAGATGGTCCGGTCGCGCTGACCGCGCGCGAATTCGACTTGTTATTGCACTTCGCGGAGAACCAGCGCATCGTGTTCACCCGACGACAGCTGCTCGACGCGGTGTGGGGATCCGGATGGATCGGCGACGAGCGCACCGTCGACGTGCATGTCCGTCAGCTGCGCCGCAAGCTCGGCGACTCGCTCCCCCTCGAGACGATCTGGGGGGTCGGCTACCGCGTCGACTGACCAGTCCCGCCATCTGAGGCGCCGGCTCCGCCTCACCCTCGGGGCGAGGATCACGTTCGCGTTCGTCGTCATTTTGGCGGTCGCGCTGACCTTGGCCGGTTTCGTCAGCTTTGCGCTCGTCCGCAACGCGGATGCGGAGAACGCGCGCGATCTCGTCTTGGCGCAGACACAGCACCTCGCCAGCAGCGCTCAGGCGCTTTCAAACGCCGGGCAGAGCGAGTCGAGGATCTTCGAGGAGCTTTTGCCGTTGGTCGCTTCCGTCGCCGGCATCAAAGAGGCGTCCATCGTCGAGGTGACGCTTCCCGGTCGGGTGATCTCCGACCAGCCCGCATTGGACGTTGGTACGCGCGTCCTCGACGCGAGGACCCTTGCCCAGGACAGGGCGACGTCGGGTGTGAAAAACGGGATCGCGTTTGCCGCGGTCCCGTTGTTCAGCGTGCCCGCCACGTCGCCAAAAAATCATCGACTCGTTGTCGCTTTGTACCTCGCTCGCCTTGTCGGAACCTCCGCGGCGAGCGTCTCGTACTTCTTGATAGCGGGCGGTATCTCCCTCGTCGCGGCGGCCGCGGCCGCGGCGATCGTGACGAGACGTGTGAGCCGAAGGGTCGTGGACGCCGCCGTCGCAGCGAGACGCATCGCAGCCGGCGACTTGTCGACCCGGCTCGACCCGTCCAGAAGCGACGTCGGCGAGCTCGAGACCCTGCGCGTCTCGCTCAACCAGATGGCGGCGCGCTTGGAGGACCTGCGCGACCTCGATCGCCAGTTCCTCCTCGCCGTCTCGCACGACCTACGAACTCCGCTCACTTCGATCCTGGGCTACGCCGAGGCGATCGTCGAAGGAGAAGCTGACGACCCGACCCGCGCCGCTCGCGTCGTCGTCGCCGAAGCAAATCGCCTCGAGCGGTTGATCGGTGACCTGCTCGATCTCGCGCGCCTCGACGCCCACCAGTTCGCGCTGAACCTCGGCACGATCGACGCCGCGAACGCCGTCTCCCAAGCCGCCGCGTCACACCACTACGCGGCGGAGTCCGCCGGGGTGGACCTCGTCGTCGAAGCGGCCGGACGATCAGAGATCATCGGAGACCGGGACCGCATCGCGCAGATCGTGTCCAATCTGATCGAGAACGCGCTTCGCTTCGCCCGAAGCCGCGTCGAAGTTCGCTGCCAGGCGGCAACCGATCAGAACGTCGTGATCTCGGTCACCGACGACGGCCCCGGCATCGCCGAAGAAGACCGTCCCCGAATCTTCGAGCGGCACTACTCGTCGATTAGGCGCCCGGGACGCTCCGCGGGAACGGGACTCGGGCTCGCGATCGTGGCGGAGCTTGTCGAACAGATGAGGGGGGTGATCGAGGTCACGTCACCCGTGGAAGACGGGCACGGTACCCGCTTCGACGTGAAGCTGCCGTCGAATCCTCGCCGGATCAGACGCCGCGCGTCTCCTCCGTCACTCGCGATACAAAGGGAGAGCTGACGCCTCCGCGGGCAAAACCCCGTCTTCGGTGACGACTTCCAACGCCGAAGGAACCTCGATGTCGCGCTTCAAGTACGCGAGCGCGACCGGCGCGTGGACACGGGGCGAGTAGGCGGCTGACGTCACGCGGCCGACGTCGGATCCCCCAAAGCGCAAGGTGTCACCTCTTTGGGGGGTCGGCCCGTCGACGACGAGCCCGACGAGGCGACGCGGGACTCTCCCACCTCGCGCGTCGATGCGGGCGACGAGTTCTTGTCCCGTGTAACAGCCCTTGTCGAAATTCACCGTCCGTTCGACGATGCCGGCTTCTTGGGGGATCGTCTTTTCGGTGAGTTCGGCACCCATCCGCGGGATCCCCGCTTCGATGCGCGCCGCTTCGAAACCTTCGTCGGTTCCGATCGGGACGTCGTCGGGCAACGCGATCTCCAAGCCGACGAGGTCGACCCCGACATATCCCGGGTAATCGATCGGGACACGAACGGCGTCTTCGGGCACCTGCTCGCCCGCCGCCTTTGGGCCGCGCAACACCGCGCGCTCCCACGCCTCGAGCGATAGATCGGCCTTCACGCGCACCTTGAATCGACTCAGCCGGTCATAGAGCCCCTCGCCGAACCCGAGCGCGCTGATGAGCACCGCCTCGTCTTCGGCGAGGCGGACGACCCAGGCGTGGCCGTCGAGCTTTCCCTGTGGAGAGAGTACGAGGGTCTCGAGCGCGCCGAGCGTCTCGAGTGGCGCCAGATCCTGAGACACCTGGCCCTGCAGGAAGCTCAGCGCCTCCGGGCCGACGACCCGCACCGCGTCGACCGGCTCTTCGTAGCCGACCTTGTCATCGTGGATCGCGGCATATGTCGCGTCGAGATCGAGCACGGTCGCCATGTCCATCTCGTACTGCGTCACAGGTAGAGGCCTGTCCCCCCGTCGAGGCGTTCGGTCGCGATCGCCTGGACGTCGCGCTCGCGAAGGATCAGGTACTCCTCGCCTTGCACCTCGACTTCGAAGCAGTCCTCTTTGTTGAACAGCACTTTGTCTTTGGGCTTCGCCGTGCGGACGTTCGGACCGACCGCCATCACCTCGGCCCAGGTGAGACGCCTGGTGAGCTGGGCGGTGGCGGGAATCAAGATCCCGGCGCGCGAGCGGCGTTCTCCTTCGGGGTCCGGGAGTTGGACGAGGATGCGGTCGTTCACCATCGTCACCGGTTGCTTCACCGGCGCGGAAGGAGGGACTTCGCGGATTCGTCGGGCGTTCACAGCCACGTGAAGACCGTATCGCCTCGACTTCCCGGCTCGACCACCGCGCCGATGAGATCGCTGGCCAAGGCTTTTTCGACGGGCGCGTCGGTGATACTGGAACCCGGAAACGGCGAGTAGAAGGAGGAACGTGACGGTCGAACGTTCAGAGCTCTCCTCGATGGCGAAGACGATCGAAGACCTCGCGAAACGCGTCTCGCAGATGGGCGATGCCGCACAGGCGGCGCGCGACGACGCGACCGCCCACGAGCTCTACTCCGTCGAGCGGTCCCTCATCGGCGCGACACGCCGCATCGCCCGCATCATCGGGAAGGGGCGCTCTTAACCCTCCCAACGCGGGAATGAGCTGGAGCCGTGTCGAAGGTGCCGGCGCTCGGACAGACGTCTTGCAACACGCAAGAACCGCACAGTGGTTTTCTCGCCGTGCAGGTTTTCCTCCCGTGCAAGATCAGGCGCAAGCTCATCGCGCCCCACTCGTCCTCGGGCAACAGCGCGCAGAGGTCGCGCTCGACGAGATCGGGATCGTCGGCGTTGCTCAGGTGAAGCCTTCTCGCCAGCCGGCCGACGTGGGTATCGACCGGCAGACCGGGTAGGCCGAAGGCAACCGATCGCACGACGTTTCCGGTCTTGCGCCCCACGCCCGGCAACGTCACGAGGTCCTCGAGCGCGGTCGGGACCTCGCCGCCGAAACGTTCGACGAGGCCGGTCGCCATCCCGGCGAGGCTCTTCGCCTTGGCGTGAAAGAACCCCGTCGTGCGGATGATCTCTTCGAGCTCGGAAATATCGGCACCAGCGAGATCCTCGGGCGTCGGATAGCGCACGAACAGGGTCGGGGTGACGAGGTTCACGCGCTCATCGGTCGTCTGTGCAGAAAGGATCGTCGCGACGAGCAGTTGGAATGGGTTCTCGTGGTTCAGCGCGCATAGCTGCTTCGCGCTTCCGGGGAAGGCCTCGGAGAGACGCTCGCTCACGATGCGCGCCCGCGCCTTCGGGGTCAAGATGCGGGCCACGCACCGACGGTACCAACGCTTCCTCGGCCATCGGGCGAACGAGAACACGCCGCTACGCTCGATCGGTGCGAGGCAGGAGATGATCGCCAGTTGAGCCGCTACGACTACGACCGCGAGGGCCTCGCCTCGCTCTTTTCGGACCTGCCGCGATATCGCATCGAACAGATCCGCCGCGCGTTCCTCACCCGCTTCGCCGAGCCCGCAGAGGTGCACGAGGTCCCGGCGTCTCTGCGGCGGCGTCTCGCCGAATCCCCCGAGCTCGCCGCGTCATTCGAAGTCGCGCGCGACGTCCACACCGACGACGGCGCGACCCGCAAGTGGCTCCTCAGGCTCAACGACGGTGCGCTGATCGAAACGGTGCTCATGCACCACGAGCGGCACTCGACCGTATGCGTCTCCTCACAGGCCGGGTGCGCGATGGCGTGCACCTTCTGCGCGACCGGCGACGCCGGTTTCACCCGCCATTTGTCTCGAGGCGAAATCGTCGAACAGGTCGCGCTGGCCGGGCGCGCAGCACGTGCTGGGGGCCGTCGCCTCGACCACGTGGTGTTCATGGGGATGGGCGAGCCGCTCGCGAACTTCACGAATGTCGAGTCGGCGACGTTGTGCATCGTCGACGAGATCGGACTCGCCTCCCGACACGTGACGATCTCGACAGTCGGTGTCGTGCCGGGAATCAAGCGGCTCACGGGATTTGACCGCCAAGTCAATCTCGCCGTGTCCTTGCACGCTGCAAACGACGAGCTGCGCAACACACTCGTCCCGTTGAATCGGCGCTACCCGATCGCCAGACTCGTCGAAGCGTGCAAGGAATATGTCGAGGCGACGCACCGGAGGATCTCCCTCGAGTGGGCGCTCATCGACGGCGTGAACGACTCGCCGACCGAGGCAAGAGAGCTCGTCCCGATCGCTCGTGAGTTGCGCGCCCATGTCAACCTGATCCCGCTCAATCCGACGGAGGGAGGCCTTTCCCGGGGACTTCGCGGCAGCCCGGTCGCGCGGGTGCGACGGTTCCGCGACACCTTGGTCGCGGCGAACGTCAACGTCACCCTGCGGCGCAGCCGCGGTCGCGAGATCTCGGCGGCGTGCGGCCAGCTCGCCGGGGCCGCGACGGCCGACAATGACCCAATCGGGCTCCGCGCTCGGGCCGGCTGACAGACTGTCCCGATGCCTTCGTCCCTCGCGCACACGAAGTGGTTCCCTTCCAACCAGCCCCAGACGTTGCAGATCGCGACGGCGCTTTTGTACTGGAACGCGATCTTGGGGTTGATCACCGGGCTCGCGGTCGGAGGGCTCGGCCGCCTTTCGCTGTTGTTGATCGCCGTGGATGTCGCCGGCGCCTGGGGCATCTCGAACGAAAAGAAGTGGCTCTATTACCTCGCGATCGTCGCGGCTGTGCTCCCGCTCGTCTTGCTGATCGTCGTGAGCAACATCTTGGCGGCAGGGATCATCTCCTTGCTGTTCCAGATCGCGCTCGTCGCGCTGCTGGTCCATCCCCACAGCCGCGGCTACGTACGCCTCTGGTACCGCTGAGAACGACGGAACGGATTGCGTCGGACGTTCGCGTGAACAATGAGTCGAGCGCACTCCCCCGCGGCGAGGAAAAAACCTCCGTGGTCCGCGCGATGTTCGACACCATCGCGCCGCGCTATGAGCTGATCAACCGCATCATTGCCTTCGGACTCGATCAGGCTTGGCGACGTCGCACGATCAGCTCCCTCGACCTCGCGCCGCCCTCGTTCGTCGTCGACCTGGCGTGCGGGACGGGCGACCTCATCCGCATCGCCGAACGTGAGCGGTACAAGGTGGTGGGGATCGACTTCGCTCTGAACATGCTGCGCTCGACGCACGACATCGCCTCACCGCTCATCGAAGCGGATGCCTCCCGACTTCCGCTCGCCACCGGGGCGGTGGACGGCATTGTGTCCGGGTTCGCGTTGCGGAACTTCACGGACTTGGACGCGGTGCTGAACGAGATCGCGCGCGTCCTTCGTCCGGTGGGGCGCGTCGCCCTCTTGGAGGTCGACGAGCCAGATCACCCTCTGCTTCGTTTCGGCCACCGCATCTGGTTCCGCTTTTTCGTGCCCCGGATCGGAGCTGCGCTCTCCGACGCGGAGGCGTATCGGTACCTCCCGCGTTCCTTCGCCTACCTTCCCCCACCGCACACGATGACGAAGATGCTCGAAGAAGCGGGGTTCGAACACATCGAACGCTTTCGCCTCCACGGCGGAATCGCTCAGCTGATCTGCGCGACCCGGACGGGCGGCACACCGCTTCCCGTCGCGTCACGCCCAAACGTGAAGGACAAGGTCGACCCGTGAGCACAGCGATGGTCGTCGGTTCAGAACGACGTCCGATCGATGCCTCGTCGCTTTCGGCAACCGTCCGTTCCGTCGAAACCGGGGTCGGCGAGCGCATCCGCCGGCTCGCCGAAAGACGCGGCTACCTCGTCGAACACAAACACGGTGCCCGTTACGGAATCGGGGTCGCGGTGCGCCTCGTCGCCTCCGACGGGTTCGCCGAGGGAACCCAAGCCCGTGACAGCCTTCGCCAGCTCTCGACGATCCCGGGAGCGACGGCCGCGAACCTGGTCGCGTTCTCGTCCCTCCCGTTCTCGGCCCGACATCGCGGAGAGCTGATCGTGCCAACGGTCACCCTCGTGAATAACGGCACCGACGAATCGGTGATCTGCGTATCCGGCGACCGAGAGTTCGATCTCGAGCGCTTCTTCGACACGCTCGACGACTCCCCGCCTCCACAAAGTCCCGACCAATTCGACGTCGGTTTTTCCGAGACCCGCGACGACTACCTGCGGCGAGTGACGGAGGCGAAGGTCGCGATCGCCTCTGGAGGGTTCGAAAAGGTCGTCCTCGCCCGCAAATGCGTCGTTCGGGCCAACGCGCCGTATCGAATCGAACCCCTCGTATCCACGCTGAGGACCGAGCAGCCGAACACCGCGTTGTTCGCGGTCGACGGCTTCATCGGCGCCTCACCGGAGCTCCTCGTTGAACGGCGCGGGGCGAAAGTCACGTCGACGCCGCTCGCTGGGACGGTTCCCCGCTCCGATGACCAAATAGAGAACGCGGGATGGATCGCCGAGCTGACGAGCTCGGAAAAAGAGCGCTTCGAGCACAGAGTGGTCGTCGAAGAGATCGAAAAGATCCTCACCGCCTGCGGCGCGAATCTCGAGGCCCCGAACGCTCCCGAGCCGCTCGAACTGGCCAACGTCACGCATCTCGCGACTCTCATCACGGGAACCCTCGACGGCGCGGACTCGTGGCGGCCGAGCGCGCTCGAACTCGCCTGCGCACTCCACCCGACTCCGGCGATCGCCGGTTCACCACGGGAAAGCGCGCTTGGGTACCTCGCGCGCACCGAGCCTTTCGATCGCGGCCGATACGGCGGACCGGTGGGATACGTCGACGCGAACGGCGACGGCGCGTGGTGGATCGGCATCCGCGCCGCGACCATCACCGGCGAAGAGGCGGTGCTCTGCGCGGGTGGTGGCATCGTCGCCGGCTCGGACCCCGAGGCCGAGTTCGCCGAGACCGTGGCGAAGTTCGCCGCCTTGTTGCCGCTCCTCACCAGGTCCTAAGGCGCCCTACGCCTTTCAGACCGCGGCGGCCTCGAACTGCTCCTCTTCGGTCGAGCCGCTCAGCGCGAGCGTCGAGGAGGCACCCTTTGTGAGCGCCGACATCACCTCGTCGAAGTAGCCGGCGCCGACCTCGCGCTGGTGACGGGTGGCCGAGTACCCGTCGTCCTCGAGCGCGAACTCCTTTTCCTGCAGCTCGACGTACGCGCTCATCCCGCGACGCGCATAGCCGTGCGCCAGTTCGAACATCGAAGCGTTCAGCGCGTGCCATCCGGCGAGGGTGACGAACTGGAAGCGATAACCCATCGCCGCCAGTTCACGCTGGAACTTGGCGATCGTGGCGTCGTCGAGGTTCCGCTTCCAGTTGAACGAAGGCGAGCAGTTGTAGGCGAGGATTTGGTCCGGGAATTCGTGCTTCACCGCCTCAGCGAAGAACTTCGCCTCTTCGAGATCTGGCGTCGACGTCTCGCACCACAACAGATCCGAATGCGGCGCGTAGGCGAGCGCCCTTGCGATAGCCGCTTGCATGCCCTTGCGCACGACAAAAAAGCCTTCTGCCGTGCGCTCGCCAGTGAGGAACGGTCGGTCCCGCTCGTCGACGTCGCTCATGATCAACGAGGCGCCTAGTGAGTCGGTGCGTGCGACGATCAGACTCGAAACGCCCATCACGTCGGCCGCGAGGCGCGCCGCGTCGAGGGTGCGGATGTGTTGGGTGGTCGGGACGAGCACCTTCCCGCCCATGTGCCCGCACTTCTTCTCTGAAGACAACTGGTCCTCGAAGTGCACGCCGGCCGCGCCGGCCTCGATCATCTGCTTCATCAGCTCGAAGGCGTTGAGCGCGCCGCCGAATCCCGCTTCGGCGTCGGCGACGATCGGCACCAGCCAGTCGGTGACCTCCCCACCGCGGCTCTCGGACCATTCGATCTGATCGGCGCGTCGAAGCGCATTGTTGATCCTCCGCACGACAGCAGGGACGCTGTTCGACGCGTAGAGGCTCTGGTCGGGATAGACGTGCTCTGAGAGGTTCGCGTCGGCGGCGACCTGCCAACCCGACAGGTAGATCGCGCGCAGGCCCGCCTTCACCATCTCGACGGCCTGGCCACCGCTCAAGGCGCCGAGCGCGTGGACGAAGTCCTCGGCGTGCAAGAGCCGCCAGAGGTCGTTCGCCCCCTTCTCGGCGATCGAATACGAGACGCCGACAGAGCCGCGCAAACGGACGACGTCGGCCGCGTCATACGAGCGCTCGACCCCAGACCAGCGCGGGTCGCGCGCCCAACGGTTCTCGAGCTCGGCGACCTGGTCGTCGAAGCTCAATCGGCGGGGCTGGTCGAATCGTCGCATCGTCATTGCCGATCCGTCCTTTCGTTTGGGATACGAGGCGCGGCTCATGCCAGACGCTCGTACGCGGGCAGGGTGAGAAAGTCGATGAACTCGTCGGACAGCGCGACCTGCTCGAACAACGACCGCGCGGTGGCGACGGTTGGTTCGGGCGCGCCTTCCTTGATCGCGGCGCGGGCGTGTTCGTCGAGCGCCGCTTCGACGAGGGCGGGCGTGACGGGGGTCCCGTCCGCCAAGACCACTCCGTGGTGGACCCACTGCCAGATCTGTGCCCGGGAGATCTCCGCCGTCGCGGCGTCCTCCATCAGGTCGTCGATCGCCGCCGCGCCGGTGCCCCCGAGCCAGGAGACGAGGTAGCGAAGTCCGACCGAGACGTTCGTCTCGAGGCCCTGGCGCGTCACACCGTCTGGTTCACGGTGCACGGCGAGGAGGTCAGGAGCGCCGACCTCGACGTCGTCGCGCAGCCGCTCCAGCTGGTTCGGGTTCGCCCCCAAGACGGCGTCGAACTCCGCCAACGCCGTCGGCACGAGATCGGGGTGCGCGACCCAAGTGCCGTCGAATCCGTCACCGGCCTCGCGTCTTTTGTCGTCGGCGACCTTTTCGAGAGCGCGGGCGGTGACGTCGGGCTTCTTGCGATTCGGGATGAACGCCGCCATACCGCCGATCGCGTGCGCGCCGCGCGCGTGGCACGTCTTCACCAACAGATCCGTGTACGCGCGCATGAACGGCACCGTCATCGTGACGGTCGCCCGATCAGGCAGGACGAAGGCGGGATCGGCGTGGAATCGCTTCGCGACCGAGAAGATGTAGTCCCACCTGCCGGCGTTCAATCCACAGATGTGGTCCTTCAGCTCGTAGAGGATCTCGTCCATCTCGAACGCGGCGGTGATCGTCTCGATCAGCACGGTGACGCGCACGCTGCCGCGCGCGATCCCGAGCACGTCCTCGCAATGGGAGAGGACCTCGCTCCACAGTCGGGCTTCCTCGTGCGACTCGAGCTTTGCCAGGTACAGGTACGGGCCAAAGCCGCGCAGCATCGACTCCGTCGCGTTGTGGAACAGATAAAGCCCCGCGTCGAACAGGCTCGCCGAGATCGGCTCGCCGTCGACACGGAAATGCCGCTCTCCGAGGTGCCATCCGCGGGGGCGCACGACCAAAGTCGCCGGGTGCGGGCCGACCCGGTAGGTACGCTCGGGGGTCTCGAGCTCGATCCTGCCTCGCACCGCGTCGACGAGGTTTCGCTGGCCCCCGATGACGTTCGGCCACGTCGGGGAGTTCGCGTCCTCGAAGTCGGCCATGAAGACCTTCGCGCCGGAGTTCAGCGCGTTGATCATCATCTTGCGGTCAACGGGTCCGGTGATCTCCACCCGCCGATCGATCAGCGGCTTCGGTGCCTCCGGCACCCGCCAGTCGGCCGATCGGATCGACGCCGTGTCCGCCCGGAAGTCCGGCCGCTCCCCGGCGTCGACGCGCGCCTGACGCTTCTTCCTCGCCGCCAGCAGATCCCGCCGGCGCCCGTCGTATCTTTCATGCAGCGAGGCGAGGAAGCTCTTCGCGTCCGCCGTCAGCACTTCGTCGGCCTGCGGGTGGTCCTCGAAGGTAACGGTCGTCATCGCATCATCACAGTCCGATTATGCGAATTTTTGTGATTCATGTCACACGAAGTTCAGAGCTGCTTGTCAATCTGTGAATTTCTGCGATACTTTACCAATGGACGTGACGTCCCTCGATCCGCTCGTCTTCGGTGAGCGGCTGCGCCACTTCCGGCGTCGCCGCGACCTCACCTTGAACGAGCTCGGCGCGCTCGTCGGCCGGCAGGCCTCCTACCTCTCCCAGATCGAGAACGGCCAACGCGAGCCGCGGCTGTCGCTCGTCAACGACCTCGCGCGCTCGCTCGGCTGCACCGCCCAGGACCTCTTGGATCCTGAGCCGCCGAATAAGCGGGCCGAGCTACGGGTTGCGCTCGCCCGCGTCCAGGAGGACCCGCGCTATCAGCGCCTCCGTCTCCCCTACCTACGGCCGACCGCCGGTCTCGACGACGTGGCGATCGAACACGTCCTCACCTTGTTCGAGAACGTGAAATCGCTCTCGTCGTCCCCCGAACAACCACACGACGCGCTCGGGGCGCGCGCCGCGAACGCTCGCATCCGCATCGAAATGCGCGAGAAGGACAACTACTTCCTCGACATCGAGCGGGCCGCGGGAAGCGCGTTGCAAGCAGGGGGATACACCGGGTCCGGGGCGGTCTCCGAACGCCTCTTGACAGACATCGCCACCCACTTCGGATTCGCGATCGCGCGCGTGATGGACATGCCGACATCCACGCGCTCGATCTGTGACCTGCGACGTCGTGTCATCTTCGTGCCCCAGCGCAACGCGACCGGCGGCACGCGTTCTGCCCGTTCGGTGATCGCGCAGACGCTCGGCCACTTCGCGCTGTCACAGCGGGACGCGTCGAACTTCGAGGAGTACGTCCGCCAACGCGTCGCGGCGAACTATTTCGCCGGCGCGCTACTTGCTCCGGAGGTGAGCGTCGTCAAACTTCTGACCGAGTCACGAGCCGCTGAAGACATCTCGGTCGAGGACGTGAACGAGCTCTTCTACGTCTCCTACGAGATGGCGGCGCACCGGATCACGAACTTGATCACACACCACTTGGGGATCCCGGTGCATTTCATCCGCTCGGATCGCGACGGAAGGGTCTGGAAGGCGTACGAGAACGACGGCATTCCGCTTCCCTCGGCGGCCGATGGAACGGTCGAAGGACAACAGACGTGCCGATGGTGGGGTGCGCGCCAGGCCTTCGACTCCGAGGACGCGTACGCGCTGCACTATCAGTACACCGAGACGACGGCGGGCACGTTCTGGTGCGCGACGCACATCGAAATCGCGAATGACTTCGGCGACGCGATAACCGTCGGAACGACCGCGGAGCACGCGCACGAATTCCGTGGCGCTGACACGACGCGCCGGACGAGATCGCGCTGTCCGGATCCGTCGTGCTGCTCCGAGCCGAGCGGCGAACAACGGCGCAGGTGGGACGGTGCCGCCGTCGCGTCCGCCCGTGATCGCAGCCAGTTCGTGTCGGGACTTCCGACCGACACGGTCGTGTTCTCCGCGCATCCCGGCGTCGATTTGTTCGAGGTCTACTCGTTCTTGGATCGCCATCAAAAAAGCTGATCGCGTCCTTCAGTTCACGAGGGACTCGTGGCTGCGGAGCACGCAGAACTCGTTCTCCTCGGGGTCTTGGAGCACAACCCAGCTCACGTTGCCCTGGCCGATGTCGACGCGCCGCGCACCGAGACCGATGATGCGCTCGACCTCCGCTTGTTGGTCGTCGGGGTTCAAATCGATGTGCAGTCGGTTCTTCTGCAGTTTCGCCTCGCCGACGGGCACGAAGCAGATCCCCGGGTAGTCGTCGTCTCCGGTCGCGATCACGACCTCTTCGTCGTTCTCGTAGAGGATGCGGTACTCGAGCACGTCAGCCCAGAACCGGGCGAGCGCCCGCGGGTCGTGCGCGTCGATGACGATCGTGTACCACCGAGAGGCCATCTGCGACACCTGCCTTTTCTCGGACTTGTTCGCTTCACAAGGAACATTCTGCGGTCGTGCGTCTCGCGTGAAAGTACCAGCGACTCGCACGGATGTTAGGTAGATCGCCGACGATGTGGCGGCCTTTCCGAAGGTCGCGCTTTCGGAGCATCGCGAGGGCTTCGCGCGCCTCGAGCCGCGCGCCAAGGTCACGCGCGGCGTCCCGTCTCGTCGTCAACGCGGCGTGCCTGTACTTTTTCGAACCGAAGACCGAAGTATCCCTTTGCGATCGCTCTTGCACCGCGCGGTCGGCCCCGATCGGGCGAGTCTCTCGACCCAACCGTGAGCGTTGTTCGGCGCCCGACCTCGCGGGCCGAAGTCGGCCTCTTACAGAAGCTTGTTGACTTCGTGAACGTCGCCGCAAGGCACACCGAGCGCCTCGTGATGCTTGCGGACGGCGTCCGAATCCGGCGCGTCGAGCAGGCAGTACACCTTTCCTTCGGCGTTGTGGAACAACTCGAGCTGCCGGACGCCGAACTCGTCAGCTTTGGCGTCCTTCGTGTCTTGGGTGATCTGCTCGAGCGCCTCGCGCGGAAGCTTCAGATCGTCGTGGAAGTCCATGTACGTGGGCATACGGCAACTCCTTCCGACATGCTTCATGAAACTAGCGCTGTGGACCAGTCGAGACCGATGGCGCAGACAACGTCGTGCAACGGTGCGATGTGGGTTGGCCGAAGTGATCCCCCTCACATCACAGGCGAGTTTCCTCCTCGATGAACGCGAACGGGCGCTCGCTCACCGCAGCGGGTGCCTCGGTCGCAAAACGGCGACGGGAGTCGGCCAAATCAAGCTCGGTCGGCGGCTTGGGTTTGCTGATGAAGTAACCCTGAGCGATGTCGCAACCTAGAACGGTCAGCAGCTCGAGCATTGCGCTGTCCTCGATGCCCTCGGCCACGACCCGCAACCCGAGCGCGTGGCCGAGCTCGATTGTCGACTGGACGAGGCTGAGGTCGCGATGTGGATTGTCCGCGGAAAGGCCGCTTAGGAAGCTGCGATCGAGTTTCAACTCGCTCACGGCAAGGTCGCTCAAGTACGCGAGCGAAGTGAAACCGGCGCCGAAGTCGTCGATCGACACGATGATCCCCATCGCCCGCAGGTGCTCGATGACTTCCTTCGAACGTTCGTAATCCGAGATGATGCAGGTCTCGGTGATCTCGAGGACGAGCGCCTCGGGGGTAAGGCGGTGGTGATTTAGCAGTTCTTCGACGAGTTCCGCGAAACCGTTCTCGAGCAGGTTGGACGCCGAGACGTTGACTGAGACGGCAAGGTGTTGGCCGTCGGCACGCCATTGAGCGCATTGGGCGAGCGCACCGTCGAGCACGAGCCTCGTCAGCGCGGACATCATTCCCGCGTCCTCGACGAGTGGGAGGAAGCGGATCGGGGGGATGTATCCGAGTCGGGGGTGCGGCCAACGGATCAGGGCTTCGACCGCGTTGATTGACCCGTCGTGGAGATCGAGTTGCGGCTGGTAGTGCAGCTCGAACTGGTTCTGCTCGACGGCCACTCGCAGTTCGTCGACGAGGCGCAACAGATCTCCGTTGTGGTCGATCTCCACGTCGTAGATCTCGACGGGAACGCGATTGAGCTTGGCGCGGTACATCGCGGCGTCGGCACAACGCAGCAGACTCACACTGTCCGTCGCGTGGGCAGGCGCCAGTGCGATCCCGATGCTCGCGCTGATGCTCGCGGGAACGGCATCGAGTATGAACGGCGTTCGCAGGCTATCCACGATGCGGTGCGCGATCGCTTTGGAAAACGCGCCGTCTGCTCCGATGAGGATGGCGGCAAATTCGTCCCCACCGAGGCGGACGAGCAAGTCGGTTTCGCGAAGCGAGCCTGCAAGCCGAGGTCCGAGCTGCGCGAGCAGCTGGTCACCCGCCCCGTGTCCGAACGAGTCGTTGATCTCCTTGAAGTGGTCGAGGTCAATGAACAGGAACGCGAGCTGCTTCGCGTCCGGCGTCAAGGTGGCCTCGCGGAAGAAGGTGTCGAGGACCTGGGTGAGGTGTCGACGGTTTCCGATACCCGTCAGCTCGTCGGTGACCGACTGCAGTTGACGCTCGGCGTTGAGCTCTCGCAGCCCGCGAACGGAGAACGCGAGGCGAACGCCCGCGATCAAAAGTGTTGCCAACGCGAGAACGAGGGCCGCTTCTCCGACGTGGTACGCCGTCCCGACAAACAAGATCGCCAGACCGGTGATCGCCCCGATTCCAGGCAACACAAACCCGGTGGGCTTTTCAGTTATGAGGGGATTCGAGGCGCTCGGTCGCAGCCAAACCGCGGTCGAGATGAGGACGAAGGCGATCGGCCACGCGCTCGAGTTGGCGACGACGGCGAATCGGTAACCGCCGACGGACGATGACTGCAAGAGGTTGAAGGTGTCCCCGATCGCATTTACCGAGCAGGCGGCGGCGATCAGGACCCACGGAAGTTTGCGTCGGCCTGGCAGGAGGGCTGTGGCGCCGATGACGAGCCCGAACAAGATGAGGTCGCCGATCGGGTAGGCGACATTGGCCAACGTCGAAACTGTTCCAAGCCTGCTCAGGTGGAGCAGGCTGTGAAAGGCGAATGCCGCGACCAGTGCAGCCGCGCCGAGTCCGGCGACGGCACCGTCGAGCCAGCTGGCGGAGCTGAGCCCGCGCACCTGGCCGCGCATGAATACGACGATCGCGGCGTACGTGAACGGATAGAACCCGAGGTAGAAGACGTCCTTCACCGACAACGCCGGCGACGTCGCCCCGCCAAGCGATTCGATGGTCAGCACCAAGTCGCCCAGGCACCAAGACAGAAGTCCTGCCCCAAAGAGGAGCGCTACCGTCCGTCCAGGCCTTTTGACGAATCCTCTCGCGATGCACAGCCCGGCGGTGAAGAACTCGAATGCGTCGACCGGCCAACCATCGATGGCTGGCTCGAAGCCGAGGCTGTGTCGGAGAACCATCGAGAGCGCGTAGGCGACGATCAGCACGCCCAAAAAGGCGTCGGTGAAGATCAGCCGCCGATGGGCAAACTGGCGTCTTTCTCCCTCGGCTCTTGATTTCGCGAGTATGGCGAGGGTGGACATGTCCTCACTCTCCGTCGGCCCTCCAACGACGCGACCAGGTCAACTCGCTGGTCCGCTGGGTTTCGGTCGCCGGCGCGTGCTTATTGACGTAGTAACTGACGACACGTTGAGTGATGATGTTGAGTCATTTGGCCACTCAGCGTGATGGTCATTTTGATCAACGGCGGGCGAAAAAAGCCCTCCTCCAGGGCCGTTTGGGCCGTCTTGGTGGACCTAGAGCCAGCAACGAGGTCGAATCCAACGACCGGACACGGCCTTGCCGTTGCAGCCCGGACCGGGGGGCATGCTCTTCGCCGCGTCTGTGATCGCGACGATCCCAAACGTGATCGCGTTCGTCGACTCCGAGCGCTCGTTCAAAAGTGGCGTGTCGCTCGGAGGGATCCGCTGACGACAACCTCGCCCGAATCGGCGCGATCGCATCGAGAATCGCCATTCAGGCAGAGGCGTCTTCCACAGCGGGTCGGGTAATCCTCTCGCGGCGCCGCTCGACGACGAGCTCGCGCGCCGCGACCTGAAGCGAACCGGCCGCCGGCACCGCCAAGATGGCGCCCGCGATCGCGCCGAACGTCGAGCCCAAGATGTTTCCCGTCTCCGCGCCGATCAAGACCGCGAGCAACACCCACAGCGGTGAGAGCCGGACGGTGCGCGAAACGATCAGCGGGTATAGGACGTGGTTCTCGATCTGTTGGTAGACGAGGAAGACGATCACGGTCACGATCCCCGCCGGGATCGAGTGCAGGAACGCAACGAGGACCGTTGGAACGCCCGCGAGCAAGCCCCCGACCATCGGCAAGAAGTCGACGAGTCCCACCCACACCGCGAGCACCGTCGCGAACGGCACCCCTGTGATCTCCAAGGCCGCGAAAACGACGATGCCGGCGACGACCGACGTCGCAAAGTCTCCGATCATGAAGCCGGTCACCTCGCCCGCCATCGCGTCGATGATCCTCCGCACGCGCACGGCATGGTCGGGGTTCATCCAATCAAGCCCAGCGCCGAGGCTCCTCGGGCCTTCCAACAAGACGAAGAACGAGATGAACGCGATCGTCACCAGGCTCACGACGCCAGAGAGGACGGTCTTTCCAACCGAGAACGCCGGCTTCGACAGCTTCGTGAGCGCGCTTTGCAACGAAGGCACATGCTTGCGTATCCACGTCTCCAAGTGGAGCTTCACGATCAAGTGGCCGATGACGCCTTTGCCCTTGCGTGCTTGATCGACGAGCTTCGGCAGAGTCCGCGCGAAGTGGGTCGCGTTCGTGATCAGCGGGTGGAAGACGAGGTAACCGAACGCGAGCGCCAACAACACCAACACCGCATAGACGACCCCGACCGCGTATCCCCGGCGCATCCCGCGACGGTGCAACATCCGCACAAACGGGTTCAAAAGCGCGGCGATGAACAAGCCGAGCGCGACGAGTAACAACGTCGCGCGCAGTCGCCAGGCCAACAGCACGAACAGGACGACGACGATCCCGGCGAGCAGCACGAGAACAGAAGACCGGACGATCAACCACTGCGTCGCGCGCTCGGTGACCGTCGACTTGCGGAGACCAAGACGGGTGCGTTCGGCGACCTTTTCCGGAGCCACGTCGCTCACGAGTACAAGTCAAGTCGACCGGGTCATGAAGAACGCGGCATTCAGCGATGCTTCAAGGAGATTCGCGACTCAACCGCGCGAAGCTGCAGTTCACGGGTTCACGTGCGAGCATGTTCGCATGGCGTCAGAACCGCAGGGTCGTCCGCGTTCGCGCTGGAAGTCCCTTGTCCCTACGCCGTTGCGCCACGGCATCCTGTTGTTCCTCGCGGTGCTCGTCATCGAGTACCTCGTCGTACCCGAACTCATCGGCGCGAGCCACAACCTTTCTCTTCTCAAACGACTGAACATCGGTTGGCTGCTCGCCGGTATCGCGTTCGAAGCGGCTTCGTTGTTCGCGTACGCGGTATTGACCTACATGCTTTTGCCCCACCATCGTCCGAGCATCTCGCGGCTCTGGCGGATCGACATGTCGACGACTGCCGTCGGCCACCTGATTCCCGGGGGCTCGGCCGCGTCCGCCGGACTCGGATACCGGCTACTCACCCACGAAGGGGTGACGGGTACGGACGCCGGTTTCACGATGGCGACCCAAGGCATGGGTTCCGCGGTCGTGTTGAACGTGATCCTTTGGCTCGCGCTCGTGATCTCGATCCCGTTTGCTGGATTCCACCCGATCTACATCGTCGTCGCATTGTTGGGGATGATCGCCCTTTTGGGCTTCGCCGCCCTCATCTACACCTTTACCCGCGGCGAAAAAGCGGCGACGCGCTTCGTGGCGCTCGTCGAACGCCTCATTCCCCGCGTGAAGCCAGAGCAGATCGAATCGGTGCTGTTGCGAATCGAGGAGTCATTGCGGCGTCTCGGCCAAAACAAAGAGCGCCGACGTAACGCCCTCGTGTGGGCCGCGGCGAACTGGCTGTTGGACGCGGCCTCGTTGTGGTCGTTCCTTGCCGCGCTCGGCAAGTTCGTGAACCCGGTCGAGCTCTTTGCGGCGTACGGGATCGCGAACGTCCTCGCCGTGATCCCGATCACTCCCGGCGGTCTCGGCTTCGTCGAGGCATCGTTGCCGCTCGTGCTCACGAGCTTCGGCGTCGTGAAGAACGTCTCTCTGCTCGGCGTGCTCGGCTGGCGGCTCGTGAACTTTTGGCTACCGATCCCTGTCGGAGCGGTTTGCTACCTCACCTTGCGCGTTCCGAGAGGTCAGGGATTCCACGCGTCTCGCCGGGCACTGTCGGACTTCGTCGAACGTATCCCGCCACCTGATCCAGGAACGGGAAGACGGCGATCAGCCAAATCCTGAACCGCTCGCCCCATCTGCGCGGTAGGCGGGGGATGACCGCCCCGCAGCGGTGACCGTGAGGTCGACCCCGAAGATTCGTTCGAACAGCTCCTGTTTGCGCCGAGCGCTCCACAGTTCGAGTCCGACATCGGCCATCGCGTGCACCGAGATCGTGAGGGTGCGCGCCGGGCCGAGCGGAGAAACCTCGATCTCGCGCACGAGGGACCGGTGCGACGCGTCGAGCGCGTCGGCGAGTCGCAGGATCGCGATGAGCTCGACGGCGCGCGTTTGGTCCGCCTCGTCGAGTTCCCCGAACGCGTCGAACGTCGGCTTCGGGGTGCCGCGGATGTGGAAGCGGCCGATCGAGGCGAGGATGCGGATCTCCGTGGGCGAAAATCCGCGTAATCCGCCGTTCTCGATCAGATAGGCGCTGTGGCGGTCGTGGCCCTCCCTGCTGATGTGCTCCCCGATGTCGTGGAGGTAGGCGGAGAACTCCAAAAGCTCGCGTTCGTCGGCGCCGCGGCCGTGGAGGAACTTCGTCTGGTCGAAGAGCTGCGCGGCGAGCGCCGCGACCTGGCGGGCGTGCGGCTGACGCCAGTTCGACCTACGGCACAAAGACAGCACCGACCAGCGCCTGAGCGCCCTCGGATCTCCGAGGAGCTCGACGGGGTCATGCGCGCCGATGGTGTCCAAGACGATGCCTTCTCGAAGCGCCCATTCGCTCGCCGTCAACTCACCGAGCCCCGTCTCGTTCAACAAGTACTCGAGGACCACGGCTCCCGCGGGCAGTTGTTCGGCGCGGCGCGGGTCGGAGCCCGGGAGCTTCGCCCGCTCGGACGCCCGCAACTTGAACACATCGTCGGCGAGCTCTTCGAACTCGGCGCGCCCAACAGAAAGCTGGTTGACGACCTCGTGCACCGTGCCTTCGTCGCGTGCCGCGCTCATCCGCACGAGCGCGAGGAAGGTTCCCGAAGAGACGATGAACTGCTTCGGTCCGCGCGCGACGATCTCGTCGATCACGGGGTCGAGCGACTCGGCGACGATCCGGCGCAGTCGCCGCAGGTCGCCGTCTTTCAACGGGTCGTTCGCGATCGTCGCCGTCAGCCGTCCCACCCCGATCGGCACGCTCGCCGAGTACGCGATCTCCGAGCGGTCGCCCACGATGAGCTCGAGGCTCCCCCCGCCGAGATCCGCGGCCAGCGCGGGCCCGGGGTCGATGAGGACGCTAGATCGCACTGCGGTGAAGATCAGCTCCGCCTCGCGTGTCCCGTCGACGACTGTGATCTCGATTCCGGTCTCCGCGCGCACGCGATCGACGAATTCGCTGCCGTCGTCGGCCTCGCGGATCGCCGCCGTTCCGAGCGCCACGATCTCATCTGCTCGAGCGGCGTGCGCGATCTGTTGGAAGCGCATGATGACTTCCAACGCCTCTGCCATCGCCCGCTCGCCGAGCTCGCCTGTCTTCGCGACGCGGTCGCCGAGACGCAGGGTCTCTTTCTCGCGCACCAGAGGGAGGAAAGTGCCGTCGAGGCGTGCCTCGACGACGATCATGTGGAACGAGTTGCTCCCGAGATCGAGCGCCGCGATGCGCACTAGCTTCTCAGGCCGCTCCGTCGGTGCCCCGCCGACGTCGAGAGCGCTCGCGCGCGAGCTCTTCGAATCGACGTTGCGCGTGGATTCCGCGGATCGTCCGGACGCGCTCCCACGAGCCGTCCGGATCGAGGTCCCACGACGACGTGTCGTCCGAAAGGTCGAGGGCCAAGATGTCCTCGAGCCTCGCGCACAGATCCGCGTCGCGTAAAGGCACGACGGCTTCGATGCGATGGTCCAAATTGCGTTCCATCAGGTCCGCCGAGCCGATGAAATACGTCGCCTTGTTCCCCATCGTCTTTGGTGGCTCGTTCCTCCGAACGACCGTCTTCGCGAGAACGTCGCGTCCTGGAACTCCGAAGCGGAAGATGCGCGAGTGCTCGAGGTACTCGCCGACGATCGACTTCACCGTGATGTTGTCCGAAAGACCCGGCATTTGGGGGCGCAAGCCGCACACGCCTCGCACCAGAAGGTCAATCCGACATCCCGCTTGTGACGCCTCATAGAGCGCGTCGATGACTTGGGGGTCGGTGAGCCCGTTCACCTTGATGCAAATCCGCCCGTTCACCCCGGCGTCTCGCTCGCGGGCGATCGCCGAGAGCACCCAGGGGCGAAATCCCGCCGGCGACAAGATCAGCGACGACGTTTCGACCTCGCGAGAGAAACCGGTGAGGTGGTTGAAGAGGTTCGTGAGGTCGACACCGAGCGTCTCGTCGCAGCTCAACAGGCCCAGGTCCTCGTAGATGCGGGCGGTCTCGGAGTTGTAGTTACCCGTACCGATGTGGCAGTAGCGGCGGATGCCGTCGTCTTCGCGGCGGACGACGAGCGCCGTCTTCGAGTGGGTCTTCAAACCGACGACGCCGTAGATCACGTGGACGCCGGCTTCTTCCAGCCGTCTTGCCCAGTTGATGTTGCGCTTCTCGTCGAAGCGCGCCTTCAACTCGACCAACGCCACGACCTGTTTGCCCTGTTCGGCCGCCGACGCGAGCGCGGAAACAAACGACGCTTCGCCCGAGGTCCGATAGAGCGTCTGTTTGATCGCCAGCACGTCTGGGTCGACGGCTGCCTGGGAGATGAAGGCTTCGACCGACGACGCGAACGAGTCGTAAGGGTGATGTACCAAGACGTCGCGTTCGCGGATCACCCCGAACAGGTCCGCCGGCTCGCCGGTCGGGCGGGTGAGGCGAGCGGGCGTGCGCGGTGTGAAGGCCGGCTCTGACAAGTCCGGCCGGTCGATCGCCGAGATCGTCCACAAATCAGAGAGATCGAGCATCGTCGGGATGCGATAGACGTCGCGCTCATCGAGTTCGAGCTCGGACAACAGAAACGACAGCACGTCGGGCGTCATGTCGGTCGTGACCTCGAGACGCACCGCCCTCCCGAAGCGCCGGCGCCGCAACTCGACCTCGACGGCTTCGAGCAGGTCCTCGTCCTCGGAGTCGTCCAAGTCCAAGTCCGCGTTGCGCGTCACCCGGAAGGTGAAGCACGAGCCGATCCGCATCCCGGGAAACAGGTCGGTCAGGTTGGCCGCGATGACCTGCTCGATCGGCACGAGGCGG
The DNA here is from genome assembly GCA_963725215.1 of uncultured Acidimicrobiaceae bacterium. Taxonomy (GTDB): domain Bacteria; phylum Actinomycetota; class Acidimicrobiia; order Acidimicrobiales; family Bog-793; genus CAVRXQ01. The sequence goes on from CAVRXQ010000002.1 coordinate 213,620, forward strand.
TCGGCGCCGGCGAGTTGGACGAAACGTGGCAACACGGGGCGGGTCGGCACCTTGATCCGCGCGAAGCGGCTCTCTCCTCTCTCGGGATCCTCGATCGTCACCGCCAAGTTCAACGAGAGACTCGAGATGTAGGGGAAGGGGTGCCCCGGGTCGACGGCGAGCGGGGTGAGGACGGGGAAGATCTGCTCGTCGAAGACCTGTCGCAGCGCGCCGAGGTCCTCCCCAGAAAGGTCCGCGTAGTCGGCGACCACGACGCCCGCTTGCGCGAGCCTCGGGCGGACCTCGTCGCGGAAGATTCGCGAATGTCGTTCGACGAGGACGCCGACCCTCTCGCGCACCTCGGCGAAGGTCTCGAGCACCGTTCGGCCGTCGGGGAAGGCCTCGCGCACGCCGACCGCGAGCTGGTCTTTCAGGCCGGCCACACGCACCTGGAAGAACTCGTCGAGCCCCGAGGAGAAGATCGCAAGGAACCTCGCCCTCGACAAGAGCGGCGCGTTGTCCTCTTCGGCGAGCTCGAGGACGCGACTCGCGAAGTCGAGCCAGGACAGCTCGCGATTGAAGAAACGATCCGGCCCGAAGCTCTCCGGCGGCTTGCGGGCGCCGTCGGTGAGCCCTGTCGCCGGGCGCGTGTCGACGAATTCGAGGTCGGTCTGGGCCGTCACGTACCCCACGCTACCGGTGCCACCGCCCCGAGATTGAACCGTCTCTCCACTACGTTTTACTTGTGAGCACCGTCGCCGTGCTGCGCTGGAGGTCGCCGCGTCGCCGCACCGAAGCGGGTCTGCTCGTGGTCGGCGCCATCGTCGTGTTGTTTGCGACGCTGCTCGAGTCGCTCGCGATCACCGGCGAGCTCCCCGACCACGTCGTCGAGTTCATCGTCTTCCTGGCGCTGATCGGGGTCGCGGTGCAGGTGGTGAACCGCGTGTACGCGCCGAACGCGGACCCGGTGATGATGCCCGTCGTCCTCGTCTTGAACGGGATCGGGTACGTCTTCATCGAGCGAGGCGACCCCCATCAAGCCGGCCTGCAACTGGCTTGGACGGTGATTGGACTCGGCGTCTACACGGCGGTGCTGGCGACGCTCCACTACAGCCGAGATCTCGAGCGGTACCGCTACATCACCCTCGGCGTGGCGTTCTTCTTGTTGATCTCGCCGCTTCTTCCGGGCATCGGTGAGAACATCAACGGGGCGCGGCTGTGGGTCCACTTCTCCTCGCTCGAGTTCCAACCGGTCGAGATCGCGAAGCTGTTGTTGGTCGTCTTCTTCGCGTCCTATTTCGTCGACAAGCGCGAGCTCCTCACCGTCCCGACGCGTCGGGTCGGTAACCGGCTGATCCCGGATCTCCGCGCGTTCGGTCCGATCGCGATCGCGGCGGTCGCGGCGCTCTTGATCATCTTGGTCGAAGACGACATCGGCTTCTCTTTGATCGTCTTCCTCGTCTTTTTGACGATGATCTGGACCGCGACCGGCCGGTGGACCTACGTCGTCATCGGGATCGCCGGATTCGCGCTCGCCGCCTTCTTGGCCAGCCACGTCCTCACCCAGGTGAACGAGCGCTTCACCGACTGGCTCAACCCTTGGCCGTATGCGCACAGGATCGGGTTCCAGCCGATCCAAGGCGAGCTCGCCTTCGGCCGCGGCGGGCTCTTCGGGACGGGAATCGGCTTCGGCATAGCTCAGAATTCGCTGCCGATCTCCTCGAGCGACTACATCTTCGCCATCATCGGCGAGGAGATGGGACTCGTCGGGGCGCTCGGTGTCGTGGCGTGCTTCGCGCTCTTGGTCGGCGCGGGTCTGCGGGGCGCGCGGCGGGCGCGATCGGAGTTCTCCCGCCTTTGCGCCACCGGGCTCACCGCGACGCTCGGGCTGCAGGCGTTTTTGATCATGGCCGGCGACACGCGGCTGTTGCCGTTGACCGGAGTCACCCTTCCCTTCGTCTCCTACGGGGGCTCGTCGCTCGTCGCGAACTACGCCCTCGTCGCGATCTTGATGCGGATCTCGAACGAGGGAAATCAGCGCTTCGCGCCGGTCGCGCCCGTCGCGGGTCCGTCGCCGAGTGCATCGAAGACCCAAGAAGCCGTGACGATCGGAGCCGGCGGCCGCTGACGTAACGCCATTGCGACGGCGTCGGACGGCCTACAGGCGAGCGTGTGCTCGCGAGACGGTGTGCTCACAACCAACTCCGCGTAGAACGCCGCACCATCGACCGCGGTGATGCGGGCGACGGCGATCGACGCGCCGAGGATGGTCAGGGTCTCAGCGAATAGCTCGTGTGTGAGCGGTTTCGGCGTCGCGACGCCCCGCAACGCGTTCGCGATCGACGTTCCCTCGGCGACGCCGATCGGGATGGAAAGCGTTCGTTCGGGCGCATCTGTGGTGCGCAGCACGAGCAGGGGGTTCGGGTTGGGGAGCGTCACGACGACGTCGACCACCTCAAGCGGTAAGAACGCATCGGTCGCGATCGGCGTATCCCCAGAGCCGCGAGAATCATCGGCGGAGACCGCATCGTTCGCCTCGACGATCCCGTCGCTGTTCGGGCTGGTCTGCCGGGTCGTCCTTTTCGCGCGCGCCGGGGCCGCGGATGGCTTGTCGCTCATCGGGCGCGCGATCGCCGCATCTCAACGTTCAAGACGAGGCCGATCGCGCAGAAGAACGCGACCAACGCGGAGCCGCCGTAGGAGATGAACGGGAGCGGGATGCCGGTGATCGGCATGATTCCCGACGCCATCCCGACGTTCTCGAAGACCGAGAAGACGACGAAAGCGAGGATCCCCGCGCAAATCAGCCGGCCGAGCTCGTCGCGGGCCGTCTGGATGGCGCGAAACACCCGGAAGGCGACCAATCCGTACAGCGCGATGACGACCGCAGAGCCGACGAAACCGAGCTGTTCGCCGATGGCCGAGAAGATGAAGTCCGCGTACTGGATCGGGACGTAGTTGAGATTTGTCTGCGCGCCCTTGAACAGCCCCGTGCCGGTGAGGCCGCCAGAGCCGATCGCGGTCTTCGACTGGATGACGTTGTAATCGAGGCCCTGCGGATCCGTGCTCTGGTGCAAGAAGGCGGTGAGCCGATCGAGCTGGTAGCGGCTCAACACATGGAGAGCCACGGCGGCCAAGAATCCCAAGACAGCGATCGCGATGAGCGCGAACAGAAAGCGCGCCCGCACCCCGCCGAAGTACAGCATCACGAACAAAACGATTCCGAGAAGGATCGCGGTCCCGAGATCGGGTTGTTTCACGACGAGCAGCATCGGCACGCCGGTCATCACACAGAGGGCGAGGATCCGCATCACGTTGAGCTCGCGGCGGTGTCGGGCAAGATAGAGCGCGACCGCGCATATCACCGCGAGCACCGCGAACTCCGACGGCTGGAACTGCACCCCGCCGAAAGAGATCCACCGCTGCGAGCCGTTCTCGCTATGGCCGACGGCGATGACGCCGACGAGGGCTACGACGGTGACGCCGTAGATGTAGTACCCGAGATCCTCTAGCCGGCGGTAGTCAATCGCCGTGAAGACAATCATCGCGATGAATCCGACGATCGCGTAGGCAATCTCGCGCTTTAAGAAGTAGTTCGGCTCCGCCGGGTAGATCCCCTTCGACGCCGAATAGACCATGACGAGCCCGATCACCGAAAGCGCAAGGGTCGCGACGATGAGTGCAAAGTCCACTTGCCGGAGCGCGGCGAGGATCGGCGGCGTCGATCTGCGGTGGAGCCGCGGCGTGCGATCGAGGACGTGTGCAGCCACGACCGACCACGTTACCTAAGGTGCCGCGGGCCGAATATGCGGGGTGAATTCGCGCTGAGGCGAAGTTCCGAACTGCAGTCGCAGCACCTGCGTGCTACGCCGGTCCCCGTGTCACGCTCATCTTCGATCCGCCCAGTACCGCCCGCCACATCGTTTCTATGGGCGCGGGAGATCCCGTGAACAATTCGACCTGTCGGGCGGCTTGGTGCACGAGCATCCCCAGCCCGTTTCGAGTGACCGCTCCCTTTGCTCGTGCCGCTTCGAGGAAGGAAGAGCGCGCCGGGAAATAGTTCACATCGACCGCCAGTTTTCCGGGTTGAAGCGCCTCCGCGACCGCTGACGCGAATTCGGCAAGTTCACCCGGATCCTCGGGGGACGCAGGTTTAGCGCCATAGATGATGAGGTCGAATCCCCGAAGATCTCCGGGGATTCCGATGTGTGCCACGAGCGGTGCGAGTGCGGCCGCGGCGCTCGCCTTGCGCATCGAGCGATTCACGACGACGATTTCCTTCGCGCCGTGCACATAGAGCGAGCGGATGACTGCGCGTCCCGTCGCGCCGGCTCCTATGACGCCACAGCGAGTGCCGCTCGGATCGAATCCGAACTGGGATTTCAAGTCGTCGAGAAGCCCCTCACCGTCGGTGTTGTGCGCTCGCGTGCCGTCGCTTCCGAAGACGACCGTGTTCGCGGCACCGATCGCCTCCACGTCCTCCGAAGCCGAACTCGCCCCGGCGACTTCGGTTTTCAACGGCGTCGTCACCGAGAGCCCGACGTACCCGATCACCTGGGCCTCGTGGATCGCTCGCGACGCCGCTCCTTTTTGGACTTCGATCGCGCCGTAACGCCAATCGAGTCCGAGTGCACCGTACGCGGCCTCGTGGATCGCCGGAGAGAGCGAGTGACTGACCGGGCTCCCGATCACCGCCGCCCGAAATCGCCGAGCCCGCGCGCCGAGCACGCCGACGCCCTCGTCACGCGACAGTCGTCCTCACGCTCCTTTCGCGGAATCGAGGTATGCCTGGAGGACGATCGCGGCGGCGGCGGCGTCGACGGGCAAATCTCTCGAGCCGATTCGCCCCCGTGATCCGCGCCGACCCTCAGAGCGTGCCTCTCGACGACGTCGAGCGGCCTCGACGCTCGATAGTCGCTCGTCAAATAACAGCACCGGCACCGCGAGAGAGGCGCGCATCTCTGTGACCTCCCGCTCCACCTTCCGCGCGGCGGGGCCGCTGCTGCCATCGAGTGAGACCGGCAGCCCGACGACGACTCGGGTTGCCCCGGTCTCCTCGACGAGCGCGGCGACGCGCGCGAAGTCCTCTTTTCGGCTCGCGCCACGCGAGATGACCTCCCGCGCGACGGCGAGGCGACCTTCCGAATCCGAGACCGCGACGCCGATGCGGACAGTGCCGAGATCAAGACCGAGCACTCGGCCCACGGTCCCTCCCAGCACGTTCTCTTCGGCGCGAGCAGGCATCTCGACCGGGCGTCTCAAGCTCGATCGAACGCGCCGCGCAGGATCTCCAACGCGGTGTCGATCGCGCCGACGTCCCTGCCGCCCGCGGTGGCGAGCTCCTTCGAACCGCCACCTCCGCCGCCGACCGCCCGCGCCGCGTTCGCGGCGATCTCTCGTGCGTCGACATCGCCGTCTTTTCGCGTCGCGACGACGATCGCGACTCGTGCCGCGTCTGGTGCTCCGATCAATGCCACCGATTCGACGTCGAGTGACCTGACGGCGAGCGCGAGCTCGCGAAGCTGCGCGGGGTCGACACCGTCGCGGCGCGCGATGACGACTCCCGACTGCGCCTGGTCCGCGAGCACGCGAGCGTCCTCTCGCAGCGATGACGTGCGCGCCTTGTGAAGTTCGTCCTCCAAGCCCCGCTCACGCTCGACCAGGCGCTCAACAGCGTCCGCGACGTCGAAGGGGACGGTGCGCAGCTTCGTCGCGGCGCGCTGGAGAGTGTCGGACATCTGTCGGATCTCGTCGATCGAGCGCGTCCCCGTCGTCGCTTCGATCCGCCGCGTGTTGGCGCCGATGGAGCTTTCCGAGAGAATCCGGAACGGTCCGATCGCCCCGAGCGCTCCGACGTGGGTTCCGCCGCACAGCTCGAGAGAAGTCGGCCCCGCCTCGACGACGCGCACGGACTCTCCGTACTTGTCGCCGAAGAACGCCACCGCGCCGAGGTGATCAGCCTGCTCGCGGGAGGTCTCGTACGTCGTCACGGCGTCGTTGTCGAGGATCTGCTCGCTGACGATGCGTTCGACCCGTTCGAGCTCCTCATCGCTCAGCGCGGAGAAGTGGCTGAAGTCGAAGCGAAGACGATCGGGCGCGACGAGGGATCCCTGCTGCTTCGCGTGCTCTCCGAGCACCTGGCGCAGCGCGGCGTGGAGGAGGTGGGTCGCCGTGTGATTGCGCCGGATCGCCTCGCGCCGTTCGACGTCGATCGCCGCGAGCGCGCGCTCACCTTCTCGGAGCGAGCCTTCGGCGACGAATCCGGTGTGCACGCTCACCCCGTCGGCAGAAGTCGTGTCGAGCACGCGCACGACGCCGTTCGGCGTCCTGATCGTCCCGGTGTCACCCACCTGGCCGCCACCTTCTGCGTAAAAGGGGGTGCGGTCCAACACGACGTCGACGAGTTCGGCGCCATCGGGCGCGCGTTCACCGTCGACGTTCACAAAGTCCTTCGCGTCATCACGCGGAACGACCGCCAGGACTTCGGCGTCGGTCGCCACCTGCTCGTAGCCGGCGAATTCGGTCGGCCCGTGTCCCTGAAGGATGTCGCGCCAGCGACCCCCGGCTCCGAAGTGCTCGAGCGCTTTACGCGCGTCCGCCCGGCCGCGGCGGCGTTGTTCTTCCATGTGTTGGTCGAATCCGGCCCGGTCGACATCGACTCCGCGGGACTGCGCGACTTCGACGGTGAGATCGATCGGAAATCCATAGGTGTCGTGGAGCCGGAACGCGACTTCTCCCGGAAGCGTCGTGACACCGTCGCGCAGCTCGACTTCGAGCAGCTGGAAGCCGGCGCGCAGGTTGCGGCGGAAGGCCTCCTCTTCGTGGGCGACCACCTGGCACACGAGTTCCAGGTCCCGCGTGAGCCTCGGGTACGCGGGTCCGAGCGTCGTCGCGACCGACTCCGCGATCGCCGGCAGCACGACGTCCGTCGTTCCGAGCTGGTACGCGCGCAACGCGGCGCGGCGGATCATCCGCCGCAGCACATATCCCCTCCCTTCGTTCGAGGGGACGATCCCATCCGCGACGAGGAACGCCGCTGAGCGCGCGTGGTCGGCGAGGATCCGCAGCGCGACGTCGCTTTGATGGTCCCTGCCGAGCGGCGTTTTCGTCGCCGACGCCGCGCGCTCGACGATCGGAGCTAAGACGTCGGTGGCGAAAACCGAGTCGACGCCCTGCAACAACATGAGGATCCGTTCCAGTCCCGCGCCAGTGTCGATGTTCTTTTTCGGCAGTTCTTCCATCGAACCGTCGGCGGCCCGTTCGAATTGCATGAAGACGAGGTTCCAGATCTCGGAATACCGATCCGAGTCGTCGTTCGCCGGGCCGCCTCCCGGGCCGAATTCGTCACCCCGGTCGAAGTAGATCTCCGAACACGGCCCACACGGTCCGACCTCGCCCATCTCCCAGAAGTTGTCGGCGCCCATCTTCTGGATTCGATCCGCGGGTACCCGCGCCGCTTCCTGCCAGATGCCCGCCGCGTCGTCGTCCGACTCGTGGACGGTGATCCACAACCGGTCGGATTCAAAGCCCAGAACCTCGGTGACGAACTCCCAGGCGAGCGGGATCGCCCGTTCTTTGAAGTAGTCCCCGAAGCTGAAGTTGCCGAGCATCTCGAACAGCGTGGTGTGGCGCGCCGTCGTCCCGATGATCTCGATGTCGTTGGTGCGGAAACACGGTTGGATAGACGTCGCGCGAGGGAAGGGCGGTGGCTGCTCACCGGTGAAGTAGGGCTTGAACTGCACCATTCCGGCGATCGTGAACATCACGGTCGGATCGACCGGTACGAGGCTCGCCGCGGACAGCGCGACGTGATCGCGTTCGACGAAATAGCGCGTGAAGGCCGTGCGCAACTGGTCGCCGTCCATCCTCATTCCGTCACCGTGTCCGGGTCCGTTCCGTCCTCGTCGTTCGATGCGCGCTTCCACCACTTCGCGAGCCGGTCCGCGACCTCGCGCTCGAAACCGTGTCGCGACGGTTCGTAGTAACGCCGTCCGGCGAGTTCGTCGGGCATGTAGGACGCTTCGACGAAGCCCCGCGGATCGTCGTGAGGATACCGGTATCCCGCGCCGTGACCTAGGGCCGCCGCGCCCCGGTACCCGGTCCCGCGAAGAGACGGCGGGACCGGGACGAGGGGCCCCTCCTCGACGTCTTTCATCGCGTTCCAGATCGCGACTGCGGAGCGGTTCGACTTCGGGGCCGTCGACAGATAGACGACCGCTTGCGCCAGGTTGAGCGCGGCTTCGGGAAGCCCGACTCGGTCCAACGCCGCAGCGGCCGCCTCGGCGACGACGAGCGCGTTCGGGTCCGCGAGGCCGACGTCCTCGCTCGCGAGGATCACGAGTCGCCGGGCGACAAATCGCGGGTCCTCGCCGGCGACGATGAGGCGCGCCAGCCAGTAGATCGCGGCATCGGGGTCAGATCCACGGATCGATTTGATCAGCGCGCTGATCACGTCGTAGTGCTCGTCGCGCCCGTGACGGATCGCCCGCGTCGTCCGCGCCGCCTCGACGTCTTCCCGGCCAATCGCGACGGCCCCTCGATCCCGCGCCCGGGCGACCGCGATCGCCACCTCGAGGGTCATGAGCAGCGCCCTCGCGTCTCCGTCCGCAAGGTCGACGCTTGCCGTGATCGCCTCGTCGGTGATCGAAGCGCCTTCGAGATCGACAGCTCGACGCGCGAGCTTCTCGAGGTCGTCGTTTCCGATCGGCTCGAAGCGCCACAGCGTCGAGCGGCTGAGCAAAGGAGAGGTCAGTGAGAAAAACGGATTCTCCGTGGTTGCGCCGATCAGCACGATGACACCGGCTTCGACGCCGGGCAAGAACGCGTCCTGTTGGGCGCGATTGAACCGGTGGATCTCGTCCAGGAAAAGAATCGTCTGACGGCCCCGCATGCCGAGGTCGCGGCGCGCCTGTTCGATGACATCCCGCACCTCCGCGACGCCACTCGAGACCGCGGACAACGTGACAAAGCTCTTCTCAGACGACGCCGCGACGAGGCGCGCGAGCGTCGTCTTTCCCGAGCCCGCTGGACCGAAGAAGATCGCCGACGACAGTGAGTCGGCCTCGATCAGTGCGCGCAACGTGGCGCCGGGCGCGAGAAGGTGCGCCTGGCCGACAAACTCGTCGAGGATGCGAGGCCGCATCCGCTCGGCGAGCGGAGCGCGGCGCGACAGCTCATCGGCCGCGGCGGCGTCGAACAGGTCGGGCTCGGACCGCTTGCGCATGGACCGGCTAGCCGGCGCGCTCCTCTTCGCGGGAGTCTCCACCTCGAGCGGGCTTCTTCTCGACGACGCGCACGCCGAGCTCGGCGAGTCGCTCCTTGGGCAACGGCAGCGGCCCGCCGGTCATGAGGTCGGCGCCGGACTGAGTCTTTGGGAACGCGATCACCTCGCGGATATTCTCCTCGCCCAATAAGCACACGACGAAACGATCGAGACCGACCGCGAAGCCGCCGTGCGGCGGGCCGCCGTAACGGTACGCGTCGAGTAGGAAGCCGAAGCGCGACTCGGCCTCTTCGGGCGAGATCCCCAACACGGCGAAGATCCGCCGCTGCAGCTCGGGATCGGTGACTCGGATGCTCCCCGATCCGAGCTCCCATCCGTTCAGCACGAGGTCGTACGAACGGGCGCGGACCGAGAACGGGTCGTCCTCGATCCGGTCGAGGTCTTCCAGATACGGCATCGTGAACGGGTGGTGCGCGGCTTGGGGATGGCCGTCATCGTCGAAGCCTTCGAACAACGGAAAGTCGACGACCCAGCAAAAGCGCAACGGCCCCTCGCCCATCGGCGGTCGTCCGAGATCGACGCGCAGCTGGCCGAGCACCTCGGAGGCCTTGCGTCGTTCGTCCGCCACGACGAGGATCAGCGCTCCTTCGCCGGCGCCCGTCGCGACGAGCACGCCCTTTCGCTCGTCGTCGCCAAAGAACTTGTCGATCGGCGACTCGATCTTGAGTGGGTCGCCGACGACTCGCATCCACACGAGGCCGCCGGCGCCGAGGTCCTTCGCCCGATCGACGAGCGCGTCGAGGCGGGCGCGGGCAAACGCCGCTCCCCCATCGACGACGATCGCGCGCACGGCGTCCTTGCGGAACGCGTTGAAACCGGTCTCCTGGAAGACCTCGCTCAAGTCGCAGATCTCCATCGAAAAGCGCAAGTCGGGTTTGTCGGATCCGTAGCGGTCGATCGCCTCGGACCATGTCATCGTGGTGAAAGGCTCGGGCCGAGCACCGGCGACCGCCTCGGTCGCCTCGACCATCGCCTCGGTGACGAAGTCCAGGATCTCGTCCTGGCCGACGAAGCTCGCCTCGACGTCGAGTTGGGTGAACTCGAACTGGCGATCGGCGCGGGGATCCTCGTCGCGCATGCAACGGGCGATCTGGTAGTAGCGGTCGACTCCGCCGATCATCGACAGCTGCTTCGCGATCTGAGGGCTTTGGGGCAACGAGTAGAACGAGCCCCTCTGCAGCCGGGAAGGGATGTAGAACTCGCGCGCGCCCTCGGGAGTCGGCGTCCACAACAGCGGCGTCTCGAGCTCGACGAAGCCCTGGCGATCCATCGCCCGGCGGATCGCCGCGTTGACAACCGCGCGCGTCCGTAGGTTCTGTTGCATCCGATCGGTGCGGAGATCGAGGTAGCGATAGCGAAGCCGCAAAGACTCGTCTACCTCCGCGCGCTGGTCGAGTTGGAACGGCGGGGTCTCGGCCGCGGCAAGCACCTCGAGCGAGCAGTCGGCGACTTCGACCTCGCCGGTCGATAACTGCGCGTTGGCCGTCCCTTCGGGACGTTCCCGCACCACCCCGACGACGCGCAGGACGTACTCAGGGCGTATCGCGTGCGCGCCATCGACCACGCACTGCACGACGCCGGTGTGGTCGCGCAAATCGACGAACGCGAGGTGTTCGCCGTGCTCGCGCCGGCGCGCCACCCATCCGCAGAGCGCGACCTGTTCGCCGACATCGTCTGGGCCGAGCGTCCCGCAATATCGTGTCCGCATTCCCCGCGCCTCCGGGCTCACGCGAGCCATTCCGAGATCGCGTCCTCGAGCGTGTCGAGCCCGACGGTCTCCTGTTTCCCCGCGTCGTCGTCGCGCAGCACCCGCAAGGTGACCGTCCCGTCGCGCTCCTCGTCTGGCCCGAAGATCGCCGCCAGCCGCGCCTCCGAGCGATCCGCCAGTCGCAGCTGGGCCTTCATCGACCGGTCGTCGTAGGCGCGCTCGGCCACGTAGCCCGCGCTTCGCAACTGCCGCGTGACGTCGCGGGCTCGGCGTCCACCGACGACGTCGACCACGAAGACATCGGGCGTCACGAAGACGTCGCCCAGTGCGCCTTCCGCTTCGCACGCAAGGAGCACCCGCTCGAGACCGCTGCCGAACCCGATGCCGCCGACGTCTGGTCCTCCGAGCATCGCCGACAACTTGTCGTACCTGCCGCCGCCGACGACGACGTTCTGCGCCGCGTCGAGTGACTCCGCCGCGAACTCGAAGGTCGTGCGCGTGTAGTAATCGAGGCCGCGTACGAGAAAGTCATCCTGATGCCACGCGATCCCGCCCGCGTCGAGACCCTCCGTGACTCGCGCGAAGTGCTGTCTGCACGGCGCACACCACCTGTCCGAAAACCTCGGCGCCCTCTGGCGCACCCTGACGCACTCGGGCTTTTTGCAATCAAGGACGCGTAATGGGTTCTCTCGAAAGCGTGTTCGATGCTCGTCGCACAGCTCGGAGGCGTGTGACTCCAGGTACATAACGAGAGCCAGGCGATATGCGGGCATGCACGCGTCGTCGCCGAGCGAGTTCACTCCGAGCGAAAATCGCGTGAGCCCGAGCGCGCTCAGGTAGTCGTGCCCGAGCACGATCACCTCCACGTCGACGTCGGGATCTTCGGTGCCGATCACTTCGACCCCCAGCTGGTGGTGCTGGCGGTAGCGACCAGCCTGGGGACGCTCGTAGCGGAATATCGGGGACAAGTACCAGGTCTTCCAGGGGACCTGGGGCCGGTGTTCGATGAACGCGCGCACGACCGAAGCCGTCCCCTCTGGCCGAAGCGCGAGGTGCCGTCCGGCTTTGTCCTCGAATTCGTACATCTCTTTCGAGACGACCTCGCTCGACTCACCCGAGCTGCGACGGAAGACCTCGGCATCTTCGAACATCGGCGAGTTCAACAATCCGAAGCCACCTCTTCGTGCGAGCGTCGCGAAGCGCGCGACGCACGCCTCGGCGCGGGAGCTTTCTGGGGGTAAAAGGTCGTGGGTCCCCGTCGGCGCCTTGAAGGCGCTCACCGGTTCTGCGCGCGTGCCGTCTTGTTCTTGCCGGGCAACAACCGAAAGGCATCGTAGACGCCATCGACGCGTCGCAGCGACGCGAGAACGGCTTCCAGGTGCTCGGTGTCGACGAGCTCGCACTCAAAGCGCATGTGGGTCACCCTATCTGGCGTGCTCTCTGCAGACACCGAGATGATCCCGACGTTCTGTTCGCCAAGCGCGCGGGCGACGTCCGCTAAGAGCTGTGCGCGATCTAACGCCTCGACGGCGATCGACACGGTGTGCCGTCCGGATTGGGCTTGGTCCCACTCCACCTCGATGAGCCGCTCTCTCGCCGCGCTATCGAGAGTGATCGCGTTCACGCAGTCCGTTCGGTGAACCGACACGCCGCGTCCGCGGGTGACGAACCCGACGATGCGGTCCCCCGGCACCGGCGTGCAGCACGACGACAGCCGGACGAGGACGTCGTCGAGTCCCTCGACGAACACCCCGACGCTCTTTCTCGACGTCGGCCGGCGAGTTTGGAGGACCGTGGTCGGAAGCTGCTCTTCGGACTCGGAGAGGATGTCGCGCCGAAGCCGCGCGACCGCCGCGCGACCGGAGATGTGCGCCTCGCCGATCACGGCGTAGAACGCGTCGAGATCGGGGAACCCGAACGCCTTCGCCAGCTCTCCGACCGCGCCCGACGCGTAGAGCCGCTGGATCGGCAGTCCCTCGCGCCGCAACGCTTTCGCCAGCTCTTCGCGACCGTTGTCGATCGAGTCCTCCCGCCGTTCGCGCGAGAACCACTGGCGGATCTTGTTCCGGGCGCGGGGTGACGCGACGATCTTCAGCCAGTCTTTCGACGGACCTGCGGACGCGAGCTTCGAGGTGAGGATCTCCACCGTGTCGCCGGACTGCAACTTCGCGTCGAGCGCGGCGAGCCGCCCGTTGACCCGCGCGCCGATGCAGCGGTGCCCGACCTCGGTGTGGATCGCGTACGCGAAATCGACAGGAGTCGCACCCGTCGGCAACGTCATGATCTCGCCCTTTGGCGTGAAGACGTAGACCTCGTCCTGTTCGAGATCGAGCTTCAAAGTCTCCAGAAACTCGATCGGGTCCGGAGTCTCTTTCTCCCAGTCGACGAGGCGCTGCAGCCATTCGATCTCGGCGACCTTTGTCCCAGAACGGCCGCCGGCTTCCTTGTAGCCCCAGTGCGCGGCGATGCCGTGCTCGGAACGCAAGTGCATCGCGGTCGTCCGGATCTGGATCTCGAGCGCCTTGCCACGAGGACCGATCACGGTCGTGTGCAACGACTGGTAGAGGTTGAACTTCGGCGAGTTGACGTAGTCCTTGAAGCGACCCTGCACCGGCGGCCACGCCGCGTGGACGGCGCCGAGCGCGGACCAGCAGTCCTTGTCGGTGTCGACGATGATGCGGATCCCAACGAGATCGTTGATCTCGTCGAACTCCTTGCTGCGAACGACCATCTTCTCGTAGATGCTCCACAGGTGCTTCGGCCGCCCGGTGACCGTCGATTCGATCCCGATCGCCGATAGGCGCGTCTTCAGCTGCGCGACGACGTCAGCGACTTCTTGCTCGCGGCTCGGCGCGCGCGTCGCGACCATGTGCGCGATCTCCTCGTAGACCTTCGGCTGCAAGACGCGGAAAGAGAGGTCTTCGAGTTGCCATTTGATTTGCTGGATTCCAAGACGATGCGCGAGCGGCGCGTACACGTCGAGCGTCTGCTGCGCGGTGCGGCGTTGTTTCCACTCCGGCATCACGTCGATCGTCCGCATGTTGTGCAGACGGTCGGCGAGCTTGATGACGAGGACGCGCCAGTCCTTCACCATCGCGATGACCATCTTGCGGATCGTCGCCGCCTGTTGGGCCTCTTTCGTCGAGAAGTTCAGCCGGTCGAGCTTCGTCACCCCGTCGACGATCTGCGCGATGACGGTTCCGAAGTCCGCTTCGACCTGACCGACCGTGACCGGGGTGTCCTCGACCACGTCGTGCAACAACGCCGCCGCGACGCTCGTCTCGTCGAGGCCTAGCTCCGCGACGATTGTCGCGACCGCGATCGTGTGGGTGAGGTAGGGCTCTCCTGACAGGCGACTCTGGCCCTCGTGGGCGAGCCGTGCGAACTCGTACGCGCGCCGGACGACGTTGGTGTCCGCGTCCGGGTGCAACGTGCGCAGCGTCGCGATGAGCGGATCGACCGAAGTGGCGCTCGCCGATGGCTCCTCGGGCGCGATGACGGCCGTAGGCGCATCGAGGTGATACCCGGCCGGCGGGATCACCTGGTCCATGACACAGGCTACCGTCGTGACCTGGTCGGACCGGTGGGCAGAGCCACCGGACGTGCCCGGATGCCTGGTCTCATGTCTTCAGCTGATCCGTCGTTACTCGAAAAGACACGCGCTCCCGACGGCCGCGCCGCGGTCTTCGCCGGGGGGCGCCCGCGCCTCGGTCCGGCCCTCGTCGTGGTCGGACTGGCGGTCTTGATTTCCGTGGCGGGAGCGATCTTCGCTTTCGTCGGCACGAACGGCCCGCCGGCTTCCGCCGCGCACCCCGGGGTGAAAGTCGGTAACACGGGACTCTCGGTCGCCTCCGCTGCCGCGGACTTCAAGGCAGTCACGAGAGGCGGCGAACCGCCAAAAGACGTGTTGTCCGCGCTCGTCGTCCCGGCAGGCTCACGCCTCACGGGCGCGGCGCGCGTCGGCGGCGGCGTCGAGCTGTACGACGCTCAAGTCACGATCCGAGTCGACACGAAGCCGGCGTCGGTCGAGACCTTCTACCGCGACGAGCTGCGCTCGCTCGGCTGGACGAATCGGACGACCTCGGCGACGGCAGGGAACGGCACCGAGATCCTCGGCGAGCACGCGAGCTCCGACGGCTTTTACTGGGAGGTCGGCATCGACGTGAATCGCGCGCCGACTTCGCTCAGCCCCGCGCTCGGGGGTGCGAGCGTCGGGGAAGCGAGCACCGTCGAACTCAGGTTGTTCGAGGTCAACGAGGCCTCGTAGTCGATCGCCTTCGCCTTCGAGGCTTCGAGGGAATCGAGCAAGAACGCGAAGACGAACAGGTTCGCCGGGTAGATCAGATAGCCAAAGCGCGTCGCCGGAGCGAGGACCGTCGCTAACAGGAGCGTCCATGCGGCGAAGCGGGCGACGTGAGCCGGGGTGCGCGGCGTGAAGCGCTTGAGGCCGTATGCGACGAGCACGAGTCCCACGCCAAGCAAGGCGAAGGTGATCGCGCGTCGGTCGTGCGGGAAGATCGACACGAGGACCTGGCCGAGGAGCGGGCTCGCAGCAGGTGAGTGCACGTTGGCGATCCCGAGCGGAAACTTCACCACGTTCTCGACGAAGGCGGCAGGATTTGGCGCGGCACCGACCGCGATGATCGGCAACGCGACGACCGCCGCCGAAAGCGCGTAGCGCAAGCCGGCTGGATGATCCTCCTCGTCGCGAGCGGCGAGCACCATCAACAAAAGCACCGGCCAAGCCATGAACTTCAGCGTCGCGGCGACGCCGAGGACGAGCCCGGCCAACACCGGACGTCGCTTCGCCGCGAGTACGAGACCCAACAGCACAAGGGCGATCACCGGCAAGTCGTCGCCCCCGGTCACCATCGGGAGCGCGCCAGAGGGCAAAACGACGAGGAACTGCAGCACCCGGCCGCGCCGCGAGACACTCGCCCCTTTGGTGGCGAGCGCGATCGCGCCGACGACCAAGGTGAACAGCGCGAGCGAAACGCGCGCGTCGCCGAGTTCGAGCGGCCCGGACGCCGCGTTCAACAGTCCGAAGGGCAGCATGCCCGGAAGGTACGGGTAGTACGACTGCGCGTCGATCGACTTTGCGTCGCTCGAAGGCGAGATGCCGACCGTCGTCGGGTGGCTCAAGTACGGGTTCCCGCCGGCCGCGAGGCGATCGCCCGCCCGCTCGACGACGGCCACCTCCACCTGCGCGTGCACGCCCGGGACCGCCTCCGCCCGCCAGACGAGCTCGGAGACGAGCGGGCCGACAACCGCACCGGCGAGCACCCCGATGACGACGAAACGTCGGAGCTTCCCGAGCGAGGCGGGAGAGAGCACCTTGCGCTGATGGGCGATCAGCGCGCCGAGTACATATCGCGGCGGCGAGCGCGTAGGCGATCCCTGCCATCTCGCCCCAGTCGCGGTAGTCCGCGGAGAGGGCGACGAGCGCCGTGACCAGCGCAAACAGTGCCGACGCTCCGTACAAGAAGGCGTCTGTTCCGATCGCGGGAACGACGACCACGCGATCGAGGAAGGTCCGAAGGGCGCGGGCCACCTCGGCGATCGTACCGTGGTCCTCTCGAACGACCCGGAAAGACAACGACGCCGACGCGCTTGCGTCGGCGTCGTTATTGGCTGCGCGAACTCGTCTCAGCGATTCGGTTGCGGAGTGAAGCGCAGATAGGACTTCACGGTGCGGAAGCCCTTTGGGAACTTCTCCTTCGCGTCCTCGTCGGAGATCGCCGGGGCGATGATCACCTCGTCACCGTCCTTCCAGTTCACGGGCGTCGAAACCTGGTAGTTCGCCGTGAGCTGCAGCGAGTCGAGCACACGGAGGATCTCGTTGAAGTTCCGCCCGGTGCTCGCGGGGTACGTGATCATCAGCTTCACCTTCTTGTCGGGGCCGATGATGAAGACCGACCGAACCGTCAAGGTGTCGCTCGCGTTCGGGTGGATCATCCCGTAGAGGTCGGCGATCGTGTGATCAGGGTCACCGAGCAGCGGGTAGTTGAGCGACTGACCAGTCGCGTCCTTGATGTCGCCCTTCCACTCGTTGTGGGAGGAGACCGGGTCGACCGAAAGCCCGAGGACCTTCGTGTTGCGCTTCGCGAACTCGTCCTTCAGCTTCGCCACCTCGCCGAGCTCGGTCGTGCACACCGGGGTGAAGTCCTTTGGGTGCGAAAACAGAATGCCCCAGCCGTCGCCCAGGTACTCGTAGAGATTGATCTTGCCTTCAGTCGATTCCGCCGTGAAATCCGGCGCGATGTCGCCAAGTTGCAAGGACATGGTTCTCCTCCAGGGTTGAAAGCGGCGTCTCGCCATGGACGTCGGCGTCTTTCGCGCAGCATATCGGCGCCTTTTGATTGTTGACCATCTCGATCGGATTACTGCGTCCTCGTTGGCGACTCGGCGAGGCGGGGTATGCGAAGAGGAGTCAGGCCACCGCCACGTGGGTCCGTCGTGGGAGTACCCACCAACGGTGAGCACCTCGTCGCCCGCCGCTCCGGCGGCGCCGCCGACGAAGGTGGACGCGAGACGAATGATCTTCTTCCGAGGTCGGTAGTGGTTTTCTGCCGCGACAACCTCACCACTCATGAGCGTGGCCGCGGGCGGAAAAATTGGCGCGCGAGGGTAACTTTCCCGGAGGGTGTGCCAATATTTTCAGCGACTCAACTTTCCGAAAAGGAGGGACCGCCGATGACTTCAGGCGGTGAGCTGCACGTCATCGACGGTAGGCGGGCACACGGGCAGCGGACGCGGCTGAAGGTCATCGAAGCTCTGCTCGAACTGGTCTCAGAAGGCGTCGTTCGACCCACCGCACAGGAGATCGCCGCGCGAGCAGGCGTCGCGTTGCGCACCGTTTACCACCACTTCGAAGATGTCGAGGCGCTCCGCCGCTTGGCGCTCGACCTCGACATGCAGCGCCACTTCGAAATCCTCATTCCGATTGACCCAAACAGTCCCCTAGACGAGCGCGTCGTGGCCCTCGCGAGACAATGCCGGGAGCTGTTCGAAGCCGTCACCCCGATCCGGCGGGCGACGCTTTTCGACCAGCACTCTTCACCGGCGATGGCGAGCGGCGTCGCGAATGCGACGCTCGCGCCGCGGATCACGTCCACAAGGTGCTCGCCCCCGAATTCGCGAGGTTCGGGCCTGCGGAACAGGCGATCACCGATGCGGTCTCGCTCATCACCTCCTGGGTCAGCTGGGAGTACATGCGCACGATCCTCGGGCGCACCGCCTCGGAGGCGGAACAAAACCTCGTCGGTGCGTTGCGGGCGATCTTCGAATCGAAGTCCGCCACGACGCACGCGCATCTCGCGGCGAGCGACGATTACGCACCCACTCGATAACGTTCGGGACGTCGCGCCCCGCGATCGCCGAGAGGTTGCCATGAACCCTGACGAGCTCGAAGCCTTCGCGAACCTCGCCCGACAGCTGCGAGTCGACTCGATCCGCTGCACGACCGCGGTTGGCGCGGGACACCCGACGTCCTCGCTGTCTGCGGCTGACCTGCTCGCCGTATTGGTGACGCGGCACTTGCGCTACGACTGGTCCGAACCGAAAAGAGCAGAGAACGACCACCTCATCTTTTCGAAAGGCCACGCGTCACCGCTCTTGTACTCGGTGTTCCGAGCCGTCGGAGTCGTGAGCGAAGACGAACTGCTGCAGACCTACCGCCGGTTCGGTTCGCGCCTGCAGGGACATCCGACCCCGGTACTGCCGTGGGTCGACCTCGCGACCGGCTCACTCGGCGTTGGCGTCGCGGCTGCAGTCGGTGTGGCGCTGGCGGGGAAGTATCTCGACGAACTTCCCTACCGCGTGTACGCGCTGTGCGGAGACTCGGAGACGGCAGAAGGGTCCGTGTGGGAGGCCTTCGACAAAGCCTCCTACTACGAGCTCGCGAACTTCACGGCGATCGTCGACGTGAATCGGCTCGGACAGCGCGGCCCGACGGAACTCGGCTGGGATCTCGACGCGTACGCGGCGCGAGTCGCCGCGTTCGGGTGCCACCCGATCGTGATCGACGGGCACGATTTCGAACAGATCGACTCGGCCTTCTCCGAAGCGAGGAACACAGTTCGTCCGACGGTGATCCTCGCCCGAACGATCAAGGGAAAAGGCGTGCCGGAGATCGAGGACAAGAACGGCTGGCACGGGACCGCGCTCCCGGCAGATCTCGCCGAGCGCGCGATCGCAGCCCTCGGCGGCCCGAGCTCGATCCTCGTCACGTCGCCGAAGCCAGACGCCGGCCAGCCGGCGATCACGCCGAATCCGGCGGCGAAACTCGAACGGCCGCGCTACACCGTCGGTGAGAAAGTCGCGACGCGCGCCGCGTACGGCGACGCCCTCGTTGCATTGTCAGCTCGCCCCGAGGTCGTCGTGTTGGATGCCGAGGTTGGCAACTCGACGCACTCCGAGGCGTTCGAGAAGGTCGCGCCAGAGCGATATTTCGAAGCCTTCATATCCGAGCAGCTGATGCTCGGTGCGGCGTGCGGGCTCGCGGTGCGCCAATACGTTCCCTTCGCCGCGACCTTTGGCGCGTTCTTCTCGCGTGCCTACGACTTCATCCGGATGGCGGGGATCTCGGAGGTCGCGATCCATCTCTCGGGTTCGCACTCCGGTGTCGAGATCGGCTCCGACGGACCGTCGCAAATGGCTCTCGAAGACCTCGCCGAGATGCGCGCCGTGAACGACTCGACCGTGCTTTACCCCTGCGACGCGCCTTCCGCTGTTGCGCTCGTCCTCGAGAGCGCGGATCGCGCAGGGATCACCTACGTCCGCACGACGCGCGGCGCGTACCCGGTCCTCTACTCCGACCACGAGGACTTCCCGATCGGCGGCGCGAAGGTGCTGCGATCGGGGCCCGCCGACGCGATCACCCTCGTCGGCGCCGGCGTCACCGTGCACGAGAGCCTCGCGGCGGCGGACCTGCTCGGGGCAGAAGGCATCGCGGCACGGGTCGTCGACTGCTATTCGCTAAAGCCGATCGATCAAGCGACACTCGTCGCGTCGTGTCAAGCGACCGGCGGACGGATCGTGGTCGCCGAAGATCACTACCCCGCCGGCGGGCTCGGCGAGGCGGTGCTCAGCTCGCTCGTCGAGGCGAGAGCGAATCCCCGCCTCGCGCACCTCGCGGTCGCAGGGCTCTCCCAGTCAGGGACCGCAGCAGAGCTCCTCGACGCGGCGGGAATATCGGCGACCCACATCGCGAAGGCCGCTCGCGCCCTTCTCGACGAGTAGCGAACCGCCCGCGGTGGCGGCGTCCGAACGCGAGAATCACCCCGCGAGCAGGACGAAGCGGATCTTCATTGCGCTCGGCGTCGGCTGCGCGATCGCACTGTTCGCGACCGCGATCGCGCTCGCCTTCGGAACGACGTCGCCGAACGCGACGATTCTCTCGCCTTCGGTCGCCGGCCGACCCGTCGGAGCACGACTCCCCGTCGACTTCGAACTGGCGCGACTTGGCGGCGGCCGTCGGGTCGACCTTTCGCGACTGGTCGAAAAGCGTGTCGCCGTGATCAATGTCTTCGCCTCGTGGTGTCCGGCGTGTGAAAAAGAACTCGACGCATTCGGAAAGGTCTCCCGGGAGTTTCGACAAAGCGTCGCGTTCGTCGGCGTCGACTCGAGCGAACCGAACCCGCGCCGCTCCGAAGCGCTCCTCGAAGCCGCGCATGCGCACTATCCCGTTGGGCTCGACACGACAGACCTCACGGTCGCGGATTCCTGGGGCGTGACGAACCTTCCCGTCACGTTCTTCCTGCGCGCAAACGGCACCATCGCCGCGGAGCACCTCGGCGCCGAGAGTCCCAACGCCCTGCGCCGCGAAGTTCGCCGTCTCATCGGTGCGGCTGGGCGCGTCTGAGCGCGCCGACGCCGTTCGGCATCGGGAACCGATGCGACGTGTCGTGCGGGTCTGGTTTGCTGTCAGCCGATCTGCAGCACCGCCGCGCCGCGCACCCGATCGTGGGCCAGATCGATCAACGCGTTGTCCGCATCTTCGAAGCGATATGGCGACGTGACGACGCGGATGCCGATCGCGTTGGCGATCGAAAGGAACTCTTCGCCGTCCCGGCGAGCGTTCGCAGTCACACTTCGCAGGTTCTTTTCAAAGAACAGGTCCGACTCGTAGTGGAGTTCGGGGACGTCCGACAGATAGATCCCGGCAATCGCCAGCGTGCCATTGCGTTCGAGTGCGCGCATCGCGGTGGGAACAAGCGTTCCGACGGGAGCGAACAGGATCGCGGAGTCGAGCAACTCCGGCGGAGGATCGTCAGAACCTTGCGCGGAGGAAGCGCCGAGTTCGAGCGCGAGGGCCCGCGCGTGCGCGTCACGGGTCATCACGTGCACCGTCGCACCCTCGGCAAGAGCGACTTGCGCCGCCAGGTGGGCGGAAGCGCCGAAGCCGTAGATCCCGAGCCGTCCGCCGGGAGGGAGCGCAGCGCGTTTTAGCGAGCGGTAGCCGATGATGCCGGCGCACAGCAACGGCGCTGCCTCGCCGTCCGAGAACCGTTCCGGAATCGAGTAGGCGAACGCCTCTCGGACCACCGCAAACTCCGCATAGCCGCCGTTTTCATCCCAACCGGTGAAGCGTTGCCCCCGGCAGAGGTTCTCCATGCCGCGTCGGCAGAACACGCACGTCCCGTCCGTCTCGCGCAACCAGGCGATCCCGACGCGATCTCCGAGCGTGAAACGAGACGCACCGTCTCCGAGGCCCTCCACGGTCCCAACGACCTCGTGCCCCGGCACGACGCCGTGTCGCTTCGGCGGGAGGTCGCCTTCTGCGAGGTGGAGATCGGTGCGGCAGACCCCACAGACCTTGACCTTGACAAGGATCTCGCCCGGACCGGGCGTGGGCTTTGCGATCTCGACGAATGCGAGCGGCTTGTCGTCGACGTCTCGAGGGTGATCGACGATCCACGCCCGCATTTCACGAGTCTCTCACCAGGCGGTTCGACGGCTCCCACCCGCAACGCGGGCGATGGTGCAACACTCGAAATGGGTAATCGCATGTCACCTCGGAACCGATCACCAGTGAGCCCCGCCGCTTCAGATGACACGGCGGGGCACGACGGCGCCGCGCCGGCTGGCAGTGCTCCGCGCAATCGCGAGACGCGGTCGAATCTCGCCACGGCGTTGTTCGCCGCGATCTACGGCGCAATCGCGATTGGCGCTCTCGCGGTGGGTTCGATTCTCGGCAAGGTGCACGGCACAAAGATCGAGCCCAAGGTCGTGCTCTGGGTGTCGGCGGCCGTCTTCGTCGTGTTCGGAATCGCGACGACGCGTCGCCTCGCACGGTGGCTCGAACAGACCGTCAACCTGCGCTCGCGCATAGGAGCCGGGCGGGCGTTTCGGGTAGTCGTCGCGATCGTCGGATACACGATCGTCGTGTTCGCGACCCTCGGGCTGATATCGGTTCCGCTTTCCCACGTCGCGGTCGGAGGGGCGATCGTCGGGGTCGTACTCGGCATCGCCGCCCAGCAGGCGCTCGGAAACCTCTTCGCTGGCATCGTGTTGTTGATGGCGCGCCCGTTTCACTTGGGTGACCACATCCGCATCCGCTCCGGTGCGCTCGGCGGAGAGTTCGATGGAATCGTGCGGGCGATGAATCTCACGTACGTGCTCGTCCGGACTGAACAGGGGCTGTTGCACGTCCCGAATTCGTCGATGCTTGCCGCGGCCATCGGACCCTGGAAGAAACCTCAGGCGACGACGGCGCAGTCGTCTGTAACCGAGCTTTTGCCTCAGGTCGAGGGCTCCGAAGCCTCCGACCGACGGCCCAGCGAGATCGCGGTAGAAGACCCCGCTCCGCATTGATCCCGAGCGCGCGACTACGAGTCGATGCCGGGTCGACCCGAGATCATGAAGGTTGTGCAACTCTGTCAGTGACGCACGACCCGTGGCAACTCGATGCGCGTGGATCCGTCGAACTCGATGATGCGACAGGGAATCGGCGCGTCCTCGGTCAGGAGATAGCTCGCGCAGATCCGGTGATAACCGTCGGCGATCGTGAGCGGCGAGTCGTGCTGCACATCCCCCGCGACGAGGAGCACCGGAGAAAGACGCCTCCCTTTCGACACCTTTTTCAGGTCCTTCGCCACGTGAACATTTTCCGGAGGGAGCATCGGCAGGCGGCTCGCCCGCAAGAGGTCCTTCGCGAGGTAGTGCACGATCGGGGAGTTCTTAAGCGATTCGACTGCGTCTTTCGCGCGCTCCTCGCTCATCACGAGGCTCAGATAGCTGAGCGCGGCCGGATAGTCCTGCTCGTCCGGCTCTTCCTTCCAGCGTTCCTTTCCTGCCACGCTGACCCCTCCAACTAAACGTGCGTGCTCGCACCACGTTGAAGTGGTGTGCCTTGCGAAAGTCTGACGTCCTTTCTTTTGCACCGTAGTTGACACTTCACGATCACGCTGCTTCGATACTCGCCAGCGCACGAGTAGTCGTGCGCCGTCAGCGATACCGGCAACCGGTACGCGGGCGGTGGAGCGGGGGTTCCGCCACTCGCGGCGCGAGACGCGTTCTCGGGAGCAGGTGCCTGGCCGAGCACCGGGGGGACTCGGTACGGAGGGAACGCTGTGACTGTGAGCGACGAAGCGATGTCGCGATCCGTCGGGACGATCGATCCCGACGTCGCAAAGCTCCACCAGCTGGGATATGCCCAAGAGTTGCGGCGAAGGATGGGCGGGTTCTCGAACTTCGCCGTCTCGTTCACGATCATCTCGATCCTCTCGGGCTGCCTCACGTTGTACGGCTACGGGCTCACCACCGGCGGTCCCGTCACCATGGTCTGGGGCTGGTTGTTGGTCGGAATCATGACGACCGTCGTCGGCCTCGGCATGGCGGAGGTGTGTTCGGCGTACCCGACCGCGGGGGGTTTGTACTACTGGGCGGCGAAGCTCGCCAAGCGCAACGGCGCCGCCTGGAGTTGGTTCACGGGCTGGTTCAACATGCTCGGCCAGGTCGCGATCACCGCCGGTATTGACTTCGGGATGGCGTTGTTCCTCACCGCCCTCTTGAATCTCACGACCGGCTTCACCGCCACCCGCGACCACACCGTCTGGGTCTACGCCGGCATCCTCCTCGCGCACGGACTCTTGAACACCTTCGGCATTCGCGTCGTGGCGTTCTTGTCCGACGTCAGCGTGTGGTGGCACGTCTTGGGCGTGGCCGTGATCGCCCTCGTGCTTTTGATCGTCCCCACACACCACGCCTCAGCGAGCTTCTTGTTCACCCACTTCGTGAACCACACCGGGTTCTCCTCCGGCATCTACGTCTTCCTCATCGGGTTGTTAATGGCGCAGTACACCTTCACCGGATACGACGCCTCAGCGCACCTGACCGAGGAGACGAAAGGCGCATCGACGGCGGGGCCAAAGGGCATCGTCAACTCGATCATCGTCTCGTTGGTCGCCGGCTTCGTCCTGATCCTCGGGATCACCTACGCGATCCACGGCGACTACACCAAGGCGCTCACCTCGCCGACCGGGGTTCCGCCGGCGCAGATCTTCATCGACGCGATCGGCCGCCACGGCGGCGAGCTGTTGTTGCTGATCGCCGTCGTCGCCCAGTTCTACTGCGGCATGGCGTCGGTCACCGCGAATTCGCGCATGATCTACGCCTTCAGTAGGGACGGCGCGGTCCCCGGTCACCAGCTCTGGCACCGGGTCAACCCCCGCACCCGCACGCCCACGAACTCGATCTGGTTCGCGGTCGTGTTTTCCTTCCTCCTCGCACTCCCCTACATCTGGAGCCCCGTCGCCTACTTCGCGGTCACCTCGATCGCGACGATCGGCCTGTACCTCGCGTACGTGACCCCGACGTTCTTGCGCCGGCTGAAAGGCGATGAGTTCCAGAGGGGTCCGTGGCACCTCGGACGTTGGAGCCCGTTCATCGGCTGGCTCGGCATCGCCTGGGTGTTCGTGATCACGATCCTCTTCATGCTCCCTGAGACCGGCCCGTTCCGCTCGATCTCCTGGAGTACCTTCAACTACGCGCCGATCGCCGTCGGTGTCGTCCTCGCCTACTCGGGGATCTTCTGGCTCGTGAGCGCGAGGAAGTGGTTCACCGGTCCGAGGGCCCAAGGTGACGAGGCGGGACTGCGGGCGATCGAGGCGGAGTTCGTCCACATCGAAAAGGAGCTCGAAGAGGTCGATTGACACCGACATCATCGCCAGTGCACCCTGCGGGCTGGCTCTCCCTGGACGACCTCGCGGCCGAGGTGAAGTCCGGGAGGATCGACACTGTCCTCGTCGGCATGACCGACATGCAGGGCCGCCTGCAGGGAAAGCGCACTGAAGCGCATTATTTCTTGGACGAAATCGTCCCGAACGCGGCCGAAGGCTGCAACTACTTGTTGGCGGTGGACGTCGACATGAACACCGTCGACGGCTACGCCATCGCGTCGTGGGACCTCGGCTACGGTGACTTCGTCCTCCGACCCGACCTCTCGACGCTAAGGCGCGTCCCCTGGCACGAAGGAACGGCGTTCTGCGTCGCCGACGTCGTCACCTCGGGCGGCGAAGAGGTCACCCCGAGCCCGCGCCAGGTACTGCGGCGACAGTTGCAAAAGCTGGCGGATCTCGGATACCGCGCCTACGTCGGCACCGAGCTCGAGTTCATCGTCTTTCGTGAGACCTACGAGCAGGCCTGGTCGGCCGCCTATCGCCACCTCACGCCGGCGAACTTTTACAACGTCGACTACTCGCTGCTCGGGACGGGACGGATCGAGCCGCTGCTGCGTCGAATCCGACTCGAGATGGCTGGCGCCGGCATGCTCGTCGAGTCGGCGAAGGGCGAGTGCAACTACGGCCAGCACGAGATCGCCTTCCGCTATCTGGAGGCTCTCGCGAAGGCCGACGAGCACAGCCTGTTCAAGACCGGTGCGAAGGAGGTCGCGGCACAAGAGGGTCACAGCCTCACCTTCATGGCGAAGTTCAACGAGCGCGAAGGCAACTCCTGTCACATTCACTTCTCGCTGCGCGACCTCGCGGATCATCCGGTCTTCTCCACAGGATCCGGCCACGGCCACTCGGCCGTCTTCGACCACGCGCTGGCGGGGATGCTCGTGACGCTGCAGGACCTCACGCTGTTTTTGGCGCCGAACATCAACAGCTACAAGCGCTACGTCGAAGGATCGTTCGCGCCGACGGCGATCGCTTGGGGTCACGACAACAGGACCTGCGCCTTCAGGATCGTCGGCCACGGCGACGCGTTGCGCGTCGAGTGCCGAGTGCCCGGCGGCGACGTGAACCCGTACCTCGCGATCTCTGCCTTGGTCGCGGGCGCGATCCACGGCATCGTGGGCGAGCTCTCCTTGGAGGCCGAGTTCGAGGGCAACGCCTACGTCTCCGACAAGCCGCGAGTGCCCTCGACGATGCGCGACGCACTCTCTCGGTTCACGACGAGCGCGTTCGCCCGCTCGGCATTCGGCGATGACGTCGTCGACCACTACACGAACTTCGCTCGCGTCGAGCTCGCCGCGTACGACGCCGCGGTGACGGACTGGGAGCGTTTCCGGGGCTTCGAGCGACTTTGAGCGGAACCTTCACGGTCGTCAACCCGGCGACCGAGTCTCCGATCGCCGAGATCCCCGAGCTCACGGCCGCCGAGGCCGACGCGGCGATCGCCCGCGCCCATGCCGCCTTTCCCGCCTGGCGTGCCGTGGCACCCGCCGACAGGGCGCGCCTTTTGCGCCGATTCGCGCAACGCGTCGACGGCGCGACAGAAGAGCTGGCGAAGCTCGAGGTGGCGAACGCCGGGCACACGATCTCGAACGCGCGCTGGGAAGCGGGGACCGTGCGTGACGTGATCACTTACTACTCCGCGGCGCCCGAGCGCTTCTCCGGTCGGCAGATCCCGGTCGCGGGCGGGATCGACGTCACCTTCCACGAACCCCTCGGCGTAGTCGGGGTGATCGTCCCTTGGAACTTCCCGATGCTCATCGCGACCTGGGGGTTCGCGCCGGCACTCGCCGCGGGCAACACCGTCGTCGTGAAGCCCGCCGAGCTGACCCCGCTCGAGCGCGCTGCGTTTGGCGGAGCTCGCCCACGACGCCGGAATTCCCGACGACGTCTTCCAGGTCGTGACGGGGGCGGGCCGCGAGGTCGGTCGGCGCTTCGTCGAGAACGCTCTCGTGCGCAAGGTCTGTTTCACCGGCTCGACGGAGGTCGGAAAACAGATCATGGCGGGCTGCGCGAGCCAAGTGAAACGGGTCACCTTGGAGCTCGGCGGCAAATCCGCGAACATCGTTTTCAAAGACGCCGACTTGGAGAAGGCCGTGGCGAGTGCTCCTTACGCGGTCTTCGACAACGCCGGCCAGGACTGTTGCGCGCGCTCGCGCATCTTGGTCCAAGAGTCGGCGTACGAGCGGTTCATGGAGATGTTCGAACCTGCGGTGAAAAAGGTGCGCGTCCTTGAACCGTCGCTCGAGGAGAGCGAGATGGGGCCGCTCATCTCGGCGACGCACAAACAGACCGTGTCATCGTTCGTGTCCGACGACGCGCCCGTCGCGTTCCGTGGTTCGGCCCCCGATGGGCCCGGATACTGGTTCCCGCCGACGGTGCTCGCGCCGATCGGCGAGGACGCGCGCCAGGTCCGCGAGGAGATCTTCGGCCCAGTGGTCGCCATCGTGCCGTTCGAGGACGAAGCCGACGCGATCCGCATCGCGAACGACACCGAGTACGGGCTGTCGGGCTCGATCTGGACCCGCGACGTCGGACGGGCCTTGCGCGTCGCGCGCGGTGTCGAGTCGGGGAACCTCTCTGTGAACTCGCACTCCTCGGTGCGGTACTCGACGCCCTTCGGCGGATTCAAGCAGTCCGGGATCGGCCGGGAGCTCGGCCCCGACGCGCTCGAGGCGTTCAGCGACGTGAAGAACGTCTTCATCTCGACGAGCGAATAGCCCAGCGCTCGCGCCTGGAAAGGCAAAGACGACAGAGGAGCAGATAGTGCCAGGACGCCTCGAGGGAAAGGTCGCCGTGATCACGGGCGCGGCGAGCGGCATCGGCAAGGCGAGCGCAAAGCGTTTCGCCAGAGAGGGAGCCCACGTCGTCGTGGCAGATCTCACCGACGACGTGGGGTCGAACCTCGCAGAGGAGGTCGGCGGCCTCTTCGTCCACGCCGACGTCACGAACCCCGACGACGTCGAGAAGATGTATGACGCGGCGATCGACCGCTTCGGCACCCTCGATGTCTGCTTCAACAACGCCGGCATTTCGCCGCCCGATGACGACTCGATCCTCACCACCGGGATCGGCGCGTGGCGACGCGTGCAAGAGGTCAACCTCACG
The DNA here is from genome assembly GCA_963725215.1 of uncultured Acidimicrobiaceae bacterium. GTDB lineage: Bacteria > Actinomycetota > Acidimicrobiia > Acidimicrobiales > Bog-793 > CAVRXQ01. The sequence goes on from CAVRXQ010000002.1 coordinate 241,875, forward strand.
AGCGTCTACTGGTGCTGCAAGTTCGGCATCGATCGCCTGTTGTCCCACGGTGGTGGATCGGTGATCAACACCGCATCGTTCGTCGCGGTGTTGGGCGCCGCGACTTCACAGATCTCATACACGGCCTCGAAGGGCGGGGTCCTGGCGATGTCGCGCGAGCTCGGCGTGCAGTTCGCCCGTCAAGGCGTCCGCGTGAACGCGCTCTGTCCGGGACCGGTGAACACACCCTTGCTCCAAGAATTGTTCGCGAAGGATCCTGATCGAGCAAGAAGACGGCTCGTCCACGTCCCGATGGGACGATTCGCCGAACCCGAGGAGATCGCCGCTGCGGCGTGCTTCCTTGCCTCCGACGACGCGTCGTTCATCACCGCGACGTCGTTCCTCGTCGACGGAGGGGTACACGCGGCGTATGTCACACCCGAATGACGACAGAATGACGAACGTGCGCCCCGTCATCGGCATCACTGCGTACGAGGAGGACGCGCGCTGGGGTCCGTGGTCCGAACGCGCGGTCCTCGTTCCCTCCACCTACGTCCACGCGGTGGAAGCGGCTGGTGGCGCGCCAATGGTGCTCCCGATCCAATCGACGGGGATCGACGAGCTCCTCGGCCGCGTTGACGCGATCGTGTTGTCCGGGGGGCCCGACGTCGATCCGAGCCGCTACGAGGCCGAGCCGCACGAGAACACCCAGGCACCCCGGCCAGAGCGTGACGCGTTCGAGCTCGCGCTCTTAGAGCGCGCCAGTGCCAGGTCCACGCCGACTCTCGCGATCTGCCGGGGACTGCAAGTGCTGAATGTCGCTCGCGGCGGCACGCTGCACCAGCATCTCCCCGACGTCGTCGGTCACGCGGGTCACTCGCCGCTCGCCGGCGAATACGCCTGGCACGGAGTGCGCGTCGAACGAGGGAGCCGGCTCTCTTCGGTCCTCGCCGGTCACGAGGTGCAAACGGCGAGCCACCACCATCAGGCGATCGCACAACTCGGCAAAGGCTTGCGCGTCGTCGCGCGCGCGGACGATGGCACGATCGAGGCCGTCGAGGACCCTGAACTCGACTACTTGATCGGCGTGCAGTGGCATCCCGAAGTGGGAGACGACCTGTCGCTGTTCGAGGCGCTCGTCGCGTCAGCGCAGCGACGTTCGCCCGCCGAAGTGTGACGCACCACCTCTCCCCCAAAAGTTGCACCAAGTTGCACATTTGGTGAGCTATGTGCGTAAACTTCCTGCATTAGCCCTGCACGAGGTCTCACCGAGACATCACCGAAGCGCATGAGCGACGCGCACTACCAGACACTGCTAACGCGCTGGACGGCGCTGCGGGGCTTCCTTCGCGAACACGACCACGCGGCGATCGCGGCTGGGATAACTCCGATCCAGCACGAGTTGTTGCTCGCGGTGCGCGGGCACGCTGATCGCCGTGGTCCGACCGTCGGCGACGTCGCTCGCTATCTCGGACTTCGCCACAACAGCACGGTCGGCCTCGTCGATCGCGCCGCGCTCGCCGGGCTCGTCACAAGGCGGACCGACGACGACGATCATCGCGTGGTGCGATTGCGGCTCACCGCCGCTGGTCGGAGCGCGCTCGCTGCACTCGCCGCGCAGCACCGAAGTGAGCTCACCCGGCTCGACAACATCGCCCGCGTGATCGAGAAAGCCCCCGTGAAACTCGCGTCAAAGACTTCGCAAAATCATCGACGGGGCGCGGGCCACAGCTGAACGCAGCTCGTCTTTTCTCGAACGAAGCACGTGCGTATGGCTCCACCTCTTCGCGGAGTGACTTCTTCACGGCGAACTCGCGCGGCGCTTGTCGCGCGTCATGATGTGCAGCGTTGATGATCCGGTGGAGACGATGACCTAGGCATGACGAACCAGGACTCCGCCAAAGAAGGCAACGACGCGGGCGGAGAGGCGCCGTGTCTGTTGAGCCAACTGTGCCCCGAATGCGGCGCGGTGGACGAGAGGGACGGGTTCTCCCATCTCAAATGGTGCTCACGTTGCGACGATCACGCCGAACGGCAACCGTCGGGCAAGACTCGTCGGGCGGACTAAAAGGTCGCCGGACCTTCCTCGCGCGCCCGACTGACGGTGTCGAGCGCGTCGCGCAACTTCGCCAACCAGTCCTCTTCGTTGCGTCCGACGAGCTCGACGCACCACGCGAGCGCCTCCGAGCGGCTGCGCGCGACGCCCGCGTCGACGAGGGTGTCGAGCACCTTGCGGTGACGCATCCCGAGCCGTGTCATGAACGGCACGCTCGCCGTCGTGAAGAGCTCGGTCGTCTCGCCCACCGTCGCTCCCCACGAAACCGCCCGTCCGAAGCGCTCCTCGGCGCGGCTCGCGATCGCGATCCGGCGCTCGCGGGTGTCTCGACGGAATGCGTCGATACGGGCCGACTCGGCGATCGATCTCTGATCCGACGTCGATGCGAGGTCCCCCGCCTCGAGTGTCCCCACGACGAGGATCTCGTAGTCGTCGATCTCGAAGCTCGGATCACCGACGAACCATCCGTCGACGAGGCTGCCCTTGAACCACGCCTCGATCTCCGCCCTGTCCTCTGGCGTCGTCTGCGGCCGGACGCGCCGATCGAATCCGCCCCGAAAGCCTCTCGCGCCGCGTGGTCCCCGGGGTCCTCCCTGCCAATGGTGATTTCTCATGATTACAAGATTACAGCATTACTCAGACAGCGGGTCAAACTCCCTCAACAGGTCACCCACCAGGAAAGGGGTCTACGGTGGGAACAAGCAACGATCGCCTCAGGGGGCAACAACCGATGAGTCCTTCGACGAACGCCGAGTTGCAGCGTGCCGCCAAGCGACACCTGTGGATGCACTTCACGCGTCTCGGCGCGTACGAGTCGAAGGAAATCCCGATCATGGTGCGCGGCGACGGTCCCTACGTCTGGGACCAGCACGGCAAGCGCTACCTGGACGGGCTGTCCGGGCTGTTCGTCGTCCAGGCGGGCCACGGCCGCACCGAGCTCGCGCAGGCCGGCTCGAAGCAAGCAGAGGACCTCGGCTATTTCCCGTTGTGGACCTATGCGCACCCCGCCGCGATCGAGCTCGCCGAGCGCATCGCGACGCTCGCGCCCGGAGACTTGAAACGAGTGTTCTTCACGACAGGGGGTTCGGAGGCCGTCGAGTCGGCGTGGAAACTTGCTCGCCAGTACTTCAAGCTCACGGGTCAGCCGGATCGGACGAAGGCCATCAGTCGCTACATCGCGTACCACGGCACGACGATGGGAGCGCTCTCTCTCACCGGATTGCCGTCGATCAAGACGCCGTTCGAACCACTCGTCCCCGGCGCGATCAAGGTGCCGAACACGAACTTCTACCGCGCCCTTGAACACGGAGACGACGAGGAAGCGTTCGGCGTCTGGGCCGCAGACGAGATCGAGCGCGCGATCGTGCGCGAGGGCCCGGAAACCGTCGCCATCGTGATCTTGGAGCCGGTGCAGAACTCTGGCGGCTGCTTCACCCCTCCACCTGGATACTTCCAACGAGTCCGCGAAATCTGCGATCGCTACGGAGTGCTCTTTGTCTCAGATGAAGTGATCTGCGCGTGGGGACGCCTCGGCCATTACTTCGGCTCCGAGCGTTACGGATACCAGCCCGACATGATCACGGTCGCCAAAGGAATCACGAGCGGTTACGCGCCGCTCGGGGCGCTCGTGGCGAGCGATCGGTTGGTCGAACCGTTCCTCTCGGACACGTCGAGCTTCCTACACGGGATCACCTTCGCCGGACACCCGGTGTCGTGCGCCATCGGCATGGCGAACCTTGACGTGTTCGCGCGCGAGGACCTCTGCGGCCACGTGCGCGAGAACGAAGCGGGCTTTCGCGCGGCGCTCGATTCGCTTTCCGAGCTCCCGATCGTCGGTGACGTCCGAGGCGCGGGGTACTTCTGGGGGATCGAGCTCGTGAAGGACAAGAAGACGAAGGAGACCTTCAACGACGATGAGTCCGAATGGCTGCTGCGGTCGTTCCTCTCGCCAAAGCTCTTCGAGAACGGGCTCATCTGCCGCGCCGACGACCGTGGAGATCCCGTGATCCAGCTCGCTCCCCCACTCGTCTGCGGCCCCGAGCAGTTCAACGAGATGTCGGAGATCCTGCGCGCGACGCTCGAGGAGGCATGGGCGCAGATTTGAGCACCGTCGACCCACCGACATGAACCGCTACGCGGCGGTCTCGTTCTGGTTCGACTCGCTCGACGAACCAATCGAGGCGCGGCCCGCACTCGATCAGAACCTCGAGGTCGACGTGGCGATCGTCGGCGGTGGCTACACCGGGCTATGGACCGCGTACTACCTCCACAACATCGATCCGTCGCTTCACGTCGCCATCTTGGAGAAAGAGGTGTGTGGCTTCGGCGCGTCCGGTCGCAACGGGGGATGGTGCTCCGGAAAGCTCGCCGCGCCATGGGCCCGTATCGCGAAATCCTCTGGGGTCGCGGCGGCGAATGCACTGCGTAAAGCGATGGAAGCGACCGTCGACGAAGTCGGCGACGTCGCGGCCAAAGAGGGCATCGAGTGCGACTTTGCAAAGGGTGGCACCGTCGAGGTCTGCCGCAACGAGGTGCAGCTTTCAAAGGCGCGCGCGGAGATCGAAGAAGCGCGGTCAGTAGGTGTGGGCGAAGAGGACCTCGCGCTTTTGGACGAGAAGCGGGCACGCGAGATCCTCGACACGAGAGACGTCCTCGGCGCGACGTACACGCCGCACTGCGCCTCGCTGCACCCGGCTCGCCTCGTGCGCGGCCTCGCGGCCGTCGTGGCCGCGCGGGGACCGATGATCTTCGAAGACACGAAGGTCGACGAGATCGCGCCGCACGCTCTCCGGTGCGGGCCGCACACCGTGAGGGCCAAGGCGATCGTGCGGGCGACCGAGGGATACACCGCGGCGCTGCCTCGCTCGTCGCGAAGGATGATTCCCGTTTACTCCTTAATGATCGCGACCGAGCCGGTCCCCGCATCCACGTGGCAAGAGATCGGCCTCGCCCGCCGGGAGACCTTCAGCGATTACCGGCATCTGTTCATTTACGGCCAGCGGACCAAAGACGGCCGTCTCGCGTTCGGGGGACGAGGGGCGCCGTATCACTTCGGGTCGCGAATCTCGCCGGCATTCGATCGAGACGACAAGGTGCACTCGGCGCTCCGGCGCTCGATCGTCGAGCTTTTCCCCCAACTCGCGGGAGTGTCAACCACCCATCGCTGGGGAGGACCGATTGGAATACCGAGAGACTGGCACCCCTCGGTGACCTTCGATGAAAAGTCAGGACTCGCGACCGCCGGCGGCTACGTCGGCTACGGCGTCGGTGCTTCCAACCTCGCCGGACGCACGATCGCCGACCTCATATGCAGGCGCGACAGCGAGCTCGTGCGCATGCCCTGGGTCGGACACAGGTCTCCTCTTTGGGAACCTGAACCGCTTCGCTATATCGGTGTCAATCTCGGCATCGTCGCGATGCGAAGCGGCGATCGCGTCGAGGAGCGCACGGGTCGGCCCGCACGGCGTGCCGACCTCGTCGAGCATCTGATGCATTCCTGACCCTTACGATCTGTCAGCGCTCGTACACCGCGAACGAGGCGCGGTGCGCCACGGTGTCGTAAAGGGATCGCGCCGGTGCGTTGTACTCCTGGGTGATCCAATACACCCTGGTCGACGACCTCCGGTCCGCCTCCTCGTACACCTTCGCGATCAGCCGGCGCGCGGTGTCACCCCCACGTGCCGACGGCGCGACGTAGAGGTCCTCCAAGTAGCAGTACGACGTTCCCGACCACGTCGATGGATGGAACACGACATGCGCGAACCCGACCGGGGTATCGCTTTCGTCGGCGGCGACATATCCCACGAGGTCACCGCCATCGGAGCAAAGGCGAGTGAATGTCGCTGCGGTCACCTCGGGTGGGATCTCGGCCCGATAGAAGTCGAGATACGCGTCCCACAGCCCTCGCCACGCGTCCTCGTCGCGTCGTTCGAGGCGGCGGATCGACCAGCCTTCGAAGCTCACGCCGCGAGCATGGCAGGTGGCGGCAATATCGGTCGGAGGCTGTGACGAACGGCCCGGGACGAGGCAAATCGTCACGTTTAGCTTCCCCTTAGTACGAGGAGGAGACGTCGATGTGGTCCAACGCGGTCGAAGTCGAACAGGTTTCCAAACGCTTCGGCGAGACGCTCGCGCTCGATCGCGTCGATCTCACTGCGCAGTCCGGCAAGGTGCTCGCGCTGCTCGGCCCGAACGGTGCGGGTAAAACCACGCTCGTCCGCATCCTCTCCACGCTGTTGCGACCCGACTCCGGGCACGCTCGGGTCGCCGGCCACGACGTCGTCGAAGACGCCGACGAGGTTCGCTACCTAATCGGTTTCGCCGGACAGTTCGCGGCAGTAGACGAGATGTTGACCGGACGCGAGAACCTCGAACTGGTTGGGCTCTTCTCCCACCTCGACCGGCGCGCCTACCAGCGCAGGGCGGCGCAGGCTCTCGACCGGTTCGGGCTGGCGGTGGTCGGCGATCGCCTCGTCAAGGGATATTCGGGAGGGATGCGTCGACGGCTCGACCTCGCGGCGAGTTTCATCAGCCAGCCCCCGGTGGTCTTTCTCGACGAACCGACCACAGGACTCGACCCGAAGACGAGAAACGACCTTTGGGCTTACACCGAGAACCTCGTTGCTCAAGGGACAACCGTCTTGTTGACGACGCAGTACATGGATGAGGCCGAGCGGCTCGCTCACATGATCGTCGTCTTAGACGACGGCCGCGTGATCGCGAGCGGTACGGCAAAAAGCTTGAAGGATCAGCTTGGCGGAGACGTCGTCGAAGCGCGCGTCACCTTTGCGGGCGATCTGGAGCGCTCCGCCGCACTCCTCGCGTCGCTCGCCAACGCCGAAGTCCACACGGACACCGAGCGTCAAACCGTAAGCGTTCCGTCGAAGGGCGGAACGCGACTGCTCTTGGAGGCGGGACAGCTCCTTGTAGAGCAAGCGATCCCGGTGGACGACCTCGGGATTCGACGACCGTCCCTCGACGACGTCTTCCTCGCGCTTACAGGTGAGCGGGCACGCGATGGCGAGTCGTCGCTCGGCGAGACATCGCATGAAACGGCGCGCCGATGAACGCCACGTTGGCGTGGGGAACTTCGAAAGGTCGTCGGGGCCTTCGCTTCGCGCTGCGCGACACGATCGGGATGACGCGGCGCAACTTGCTGCGGGTCGTTCGAACCCCGATCCTCGTCGTTGTTAGCGCGTTGCAACCAGCGCTCTTTCTCATTCTGTTTCGATATGTACTCGGCGGCGCGATCGTCATTCCCGGCGAGAGCTATGTGAATTTCGTCGTGCCAGCGATTTTCTTGGAAGCGGTGATGATCGGTGGCATGACGACCTCGATCAGCATCGCCCAGGACATGAAGAGCGGATTCATTGATCGGTTGCGCAGTCTGCCGATGGCCCGTTCGGCGGTGCTCGCCGGAAGAACGATCGCCGATCTCAGTCGGAGCGTCTTGTCACTCGCGCTGATGGTCGCCCTCGGCCTCGCAGTGGGTTTTCGCTTTCACGCTGCAATCCCTTCGATCGTCGCTGGTCTCATGATCGTGGTCGCATTCGGTTACGGGTTTTCGTGGATCTATACCGCTATCGGAATCGCGGCGAAAGACCCTGAGTCGGCGCAGATCGCCGGCATCCTTCCCTTTTTCATCTTGATGTTCGCGAGCAACGCGATCGTCCCCGTACAGACCATGCCCAGCTGGTTGCGGTCGTTCGCCAACAACCAACCGTTCAGCGTGACGGTCGACGCCGTACGTGCGCTCCTCGAAGGTGGGCCGGCTGCCCACTTCGTCTGGCAGTCGCTCACCTGGTCGACGGGGGTGTTCGCTGTCTTTTTCGTTGTCGCCTTGTTCTTGTACCGACGAGACGGCGCTTAGGCCGCTGCTGGCGGACGCCGACCTGGCGTCGAGACCCCGGTTGGTGGGTGTTCGCGTCGTCGAACTCGTCCAGATCGCGCACACGAGGTGGCGCGAAATGATCAGTCGACCTTCGGCGCCTCACGTTGCATGACTCGACCTCAGAACGATTGTTACGACTATGAATCGATCGACGTTTCGAGGAGACATCCGCGGAGGGTCGCGGGTACGATGCGCTGGCACGGGAAACCGTGCCGGTAACCAGAGAAGGAGTCAGCGTGCGAACGAGTGACTCTTCCGAGGAGATGAGTCCGCCGGACCGGGATCGCCCGAGCTAAGGCTCGGGCTTTTTTGCGCCTCAAGTGCGAGGTCGCCGGACGGCTAACTGGCGCGAGCGCGACGTGGGCTCGCCGAGACATACCCCGTTCATACCGAGGCAAGCGACTAGCGCCGAGGGCCCTTGTCAGATGGCGCATCGACGCCGGCATACCGGAAAGTGAGCAACTTTCTCGGATAATGCGAAAGACACGAGCCGATCAACACGATCGGCTCGTGCCGCGTTCTGAGCAGCTCAGAGGAACGATGCAGCCGATCAGAGCGCGAGCCCGAGCCGGCAAAACTTGTGCGAACGATCACGCGTCGCGGGTTTGCATTCTCCATGCGCCGATCACGGTCCAGCCGACGATCCAACCGACGATGACCGCGACCATCGCCCACGTCGGCATCGGCGGGATCCCAAGCGAGGCGCGGCCACCGAATATCGCGTGCCCCGGACCCCCCTGATTACCCGTGAATGGACCCGCGAGCCCGGCGGGCCGGAGCTGGGTCAATGCGACGCCGACGACCAGTCGTTGGCCGTTGATGAAGTACGGAATGACGTGCGCCGCGAGGATCGGCGTCACGATGATCTGTAAGACGATCATCAAGATCGTGGAGATCGTTCGTTGGCCGGTGAGCGATCCGAGTCCCAGGCCGAAAAGAAATCCAGTGGCGATCACTAGCTCGAGCCACAACCCGATCTTCACCATTTCGTTGATCGGGGGGTTCAGCTGCGCGATCTCGGCGGATGAGTACGTCGAGTACTCGTTCGACAGCGAGGTTGCCGGAACAGGATGAGCCTTGCCGTTGCGCACAAAGAAACCCCCGCCGCCAAACGCGTTGGACACCTGACGTGGATGGTCGGCGCGCCAGGTTTCGAACTGATGCTCGTTCAAGTGGAGCGGGATCGAGACGCCGTTCATGTTCACAGCCTTCGGTTGGGCAGTACCCGCGAAACTCACGACGAGGCAGTTCATCGTGAACCCGATGGCGATTAATGGAATGAGGATCGTGAGGCCCGCTGGGACCCGCGCGAGGTACAGCGCGACCCGGGAACGCCCGGTGATCACGAGTTGGCGGAAGACGCCTTCTGAGAGGTCGGTCGCACCGAGGGTCGCTCCGACAGTCGCCGCGATGATGAACCCGAACTCCGCCGTCGGATCGATGAGCGACTGGAAAACGCCCGGACTTCCCGCCGGCCCGTAACTCTTTGGGTCGATCGCGTGGAATAGCAGCCGGAGGCCGAGAAAGAGGACCGGTAATCCGATCGTCAACAGTCCGACGACGATCATCATCCCCCGCCGCTTGCGCAATTCCAGTCGCTTCGTTCGGATCATCGCCAACGACGGAATCCACGACGTGAGATGGCTCTCGCGAACATTTCCGCCTCGGAAAGGAAGCGCCGAAGCCGTGTCGTCCAGAGTCGCTGGATCTATCGCGGTCAGCTGATCGCTCATTCGGACTCTCCGAGTCTGCTCGTGACGGACAGGAACCAGTCCTCGAGCGAAGTTCGGACTTCTCGAATCCCGTACACAGAGAATCCGGCCTCAACGAGGCGTCGATTGATCTCGGCGATCATTTCCCTCGACCCGCCATCCGGGAGCAATACGACGACCTCGCGCGCATCCGTCGAGACAGAACGGGCGAGCCCCGACTCCTCGATCGTCTGGGCTGCAGCGATCGCATCGGAACTCGAAATGCGCACCTCCACGTTGCCTGCGCCCCTGATGAGTGTGTCAATCGGGCCCTGGCGGATGACCCGTCCGTGATCGACAATCGCGACGGCGTCGCAGGTTCGTTCGACCTCGTCCAAGAGATGCGACGACAAGACGACGGTGCGTCCTTCGTCGACAAGACTCCCGATCATCGTCCGCATCTCTTGCATGCCGGCGGGGTCAAGTCCGTTCATCGGCTCGTCGAGGATCAAAAGTTGTGGATCGCCGAGGAGGCAACCTGCGACGCCGAGACGCTGTCTCATACCCATCGAGTACGAACCAACTTTGCGGTCTGCGCGATCCGCGAGTCCGACGCGCGACAACGAAGCGTCGATCCGGCGCTCTGCGCCACCGCCTCTCGCCGCGGCGAGGAGCGCGAGGTTCTCTCTTCCTGTCAAGTGACGGTGGAACCGCGGTTCGTCAACGATCGCGCCGACCCGTGCGAGCGCGTCGCGGCGCGCGCGCGGCACCGGGAAACCCAGTAACGCCATCGTGCCTTTGTCGGCCTTCGTGAGGCCGAGCAATGTTCGGATGAGCGTCGTCTTCCCAGCGCCGTTTGGTCCCAGGTAGCCAAATGCCGATCCCCGCGGAACGAGCAGCTCGACTTCGTCCACCGCGACCGTGTCGCCGAAACGTTTCGTTAATCCGTGTGTTTCGACTGCCCAATCGCCATCGACGGTCGAAGCCGCCCCATGGCGTCGGATGTTTCGCATTTCGATGTCGCCGTTGGGAGCACCACCGAGCCGCGTCGGAATCGGCTCGGTCGCCGCGTCGCGCACTCCATGGCCGGCCGGCTCCGCAGCGATTCCAGAACTGGTTTCCGGCGCGACTTCCTCGATCGGCGCGACCGTGGCGCGAGAAGGCCTCGAAGCGCCAGCGCGACTTACGTCGACGTTGTCGGATTCGTGTTCCGCCCGAGCGCGTCGCCGGTCGGCCAGACGCACGATCCCGAAAACCACCACCGCGAGGACGACCAGTCCGAGAATGATCGGACCAAATCGCAAGTGGTGACCGACGGCGAGCACGGCGCCCGGCTCGATGCTCACTAAAGCCATCATCGTCCGGAATCCCCGCCGCGGTGCCGCGGCGCGCTCCAAGGACTCGGAGCTCGATCAATGCGCATGGTGATCATCTTGGACCGCGCCCTGTGGTCTGTCGTCATTCTCGAGAACCGAATCGGCGTCATCCTCAAGAACGATCTCGGGCGCGTGTCACGAGCGCGATCGCGACGAACGAGAGACCGCCACCGAGACGGGCAGTCCAGGGAGGTTTTCAGCTGCATCTCCGTTGCAAGATCACACGACATCGACACGTGACGGTACCGATGGCGCATTCGGCCTGCATCAGCCCCGAGAATGACTTATCTGACGTTGCCCCATCCCCGACCCCCCGCTGACGTTCGAAGCTGGTGAAATGTTTTCGGTGCGCGGAGGTACGCGATGACCGTTTACCAGGCGCGCCGGCGAGTCGCGCCGGCCTTTTGGATCGGCGCCGTCGTCGTCGTGCTCGTTGCAGGCGGCGTCGCGGGCGCGCTCATTGCGACTTCGAAGCCGCGGTCACCGTCGCCCCTTCACTCGAAGCGGAACTCCTCGGCCACCTCGAAGGCGGGCAATTCCTCGAGCACTCCCCCTCCGGCGCTGTCGGTCGTGTCGGTATCGCCGGCGGCGAATGCGGCCAACGTCCCCGGGACCACGACAGTGAGCGTCACCTTTTCGTCTCCGATTTCCCAAGGCTCGGCGCAACCGGCCTTCAGCCCGAGCGTCCCCGGGTCTTGGAACTCCTCGGGGGATGTGCTCACCTTCACGCCTGCCGGAGCCTTCGATCCCTCCAGCGAAGTGACACTTACGATTCCAGGAGGGAGCACCGGAGTGCGCAGCTCGAACGGCGCGGTGCTCTCCGGGGACGTCGTCCAGCGCTTCCGCGTCGCGAGCGGTTCGATCCTTCGCTTGCAGCAATTACTCTCGCTCCTCCAATATTCGCCACTCTCTTGGACGCCGGCGGGGACGACGATGGCCCCGAGCGACACCGCCGCTCAAGAGGCTGCCCTCTTCACGCCACCCCAGGGCACGTTCACGTGGATCGACGCGGGTTGGCCAGGAGAACTGCGCAAATTGTGGAAGGAAGGGTCCTACAACGTCTTCACGAAGGGTCTCGTCATGTCGTTCCAAGCCGACCACGGCCTCAACCCGAACGGCAACGTCGGCCCGACGCTCTGGAAGAGTCTCGTCGATGCCCTCGCTGCACACTCGGTCAATAGCGGCGGATACAACTACGCGCTCGCCAACAAGAAGGCTCCAGAGTCCTTCACCATCTGGCACGACGGGCACGTCGTCCTGCGCAGCGAGATGAACACGGGGATCGCGAACTCGCCGACGCCGGACGGGAACTTCACCGTCTTTACACGGCTGCGTACGCAAATTATGCGCGGTACGAATCCCGATGGGTCGAAGTACGCGGATCCCGTGCAGTTCATCGCGTACTTCCATCGCAATGACGCGGTGCACTACATGGACCGAGCCGACTACGGCATTCCCCAGAGTCTGGGCTGCATCGAGCTCCCCCTGCCCGACGCAGAACGGGCGTGGCCTTTTCTCGCGTACGGCACATTGGTGAGCATCATCCACTGAGAGACGGCAAGTGAGCGACTCGACTTCGCGTACGCTCAGAGGTCTGACGTAGCCGCCCACTCCGCCGAGGAAGACATCCAGCCTTGAATCGATTCTTTGACGCGCTCGGACGCAACGTCGTCCGGTACCGCTACCTCGTCGTTCTCGCTTGGATCGTGCTCATCGTCGTTGCGAGCCGCGCGCTGCCGTCGCTCGGCAGTGAAGTCAATAACGACAACAGCCAGTTCCTCCCATCCAGCGCACCAAGCTCGATAGCCGCTCATCTCGCTACCCCGATCTTCGGCAACCCGAACACCACGAGCGATATCGAGGTCGTCGCGGCCCGAAAAACAGGTCGGCTGAATGCAACCGATGATGCAGCGATCGCCAACGAAGCAGCATTGCTGCGGGCAGTTCCAAGGGTTCAGTCCGTCAGGATCGCAGGGATCTCGAGCGACGGTGAGGCGGCGGAGATCACCGCTCGGGTGCGCGTGAATCAATCCGACATCACCCGTCAGAAAACGGTCGTGGACGACGTGATATCGACCTTCCGTCGGGCACACGCGCCGTCGGGCCTGCGCCTAAACGTCGCCGGCACAATCGCCACCAACGTCGCGAATCAAGCCAGCTCGAACAAGACCGGCGGCAAGACCCAGTCCTTCACCTTCATTTTCATCATCGTCCTTCTCCTCATCGTCTTCCGTTCCTTGCTCGCCCCGATCCTGACCTTGCTCCCACCCGCGTTTGCACTGCTTGTGTCTGACCGCTTCATCGGCGGGCTCGGCGCACACGGTCTCAAGATCTCGGAGATCACCCAGCTCCTCCTGATCGTGCTGTTGATCGGCGCGGGAACCGATTACGGGCTTTTCCTCGTCTTTCGCGTCCGAGAAGAGATTCGAGCGGGACTCAGCCCGCACGAAGCGGTACGCCATGCGCTTGTTCGCGTCGGCGAGTCCATCAGCGCCTCGGCGGGCACTGTCATCTTCGCCCTGTTGAGCCTGCTCGTCGCGAGCTTCGGGATTTACAAGGACCTTGGCGTTCCTCTCGCTCTCGGGATCGCGGTGATGCTCCTCGCTGGGCTAACCCTGCTCCCGGCGTTGCTCGCGATCTTCGGCAAGGCCGCCTTTTGGCCTTCTCCGCTCGACAGCGGCTCGACACGCATCGGAACCTGGGGTCGGGTCGCGTCGCGTCTCGTGCAACGCCCAGCGGTCACCCTCGCGTTCGGAGTCGTCGTGTTTGGCGCGCTCTCCGCAGCCATCGTCGGCTATCACTCCGGTGGGTTCGGCGGCGCGATCAATGCGCCCGCGGGCTCGAACGCCGCCGAGGGGAACGCACTCATCGCCCGACACTTCCCCCAGGCGAGCTCGAATCCAGCCAATCTCGTTTTCCGCTATCGCAAGGCGATTTGGGACGACCCCCAAGCCGTCAAAGCCGCATCTTTGGTACTGCGCTCGTCTGGACAGTTCCAACAATTCGCCGGGCCCTTCGATCCGAACGGTACGACGCTCTCGCCAACCGAATACTCACGGCTCCACGCCGAGCTCGGTCCCCCGTCGCCGCTGCCGGCGGTTTCTGACCCCGCTGCCAATGTCAGCACCTCGATGTACGACGCCTATCGCGCGTCGCAGGTATTCGTCTCCAAAGACGGTCACACGATTCAATTCGAGGCAACGCTGCGCGTGGGCGGACAGCAAACGACAGCGGCACTGAACGCGACGCCGAAGATCCGCGCCGTCGTCTCAGAAGCCGCGACACGCTCCGGAGCAGCCGCGAACGGTGTTGCCGGGGAAGCCGCCGCGTTGTACGACGTGTCGAGCACGTCGAATCGCGACTTGTTTCACGTCATTCCAATCGCGATCCTGGCGATTGCAGTCCTTCTTGCGCTCGTGCTTCGCAGCGTGATTGCGCCCCTCTATTTGATCGTCAGCGTGGCGATTTCGTATCTCGCCGCGCTCGGGTTGTGCACGATCCTTTTCATCGACCTCGGCGGGACAGGGGGGCTCACGTTCATCCTGCCGTTCTTGATGTTCATCTTCCTCCTCGCTCTCGGCGAGGACTACAACATCCTCGTCATGACGCGCATCCGCGAGGAAGCGCAGGGCCGACGACTGCGCGACGCCGTCGTCCGCGCGGTTGGGATGACGGGACCCACCGTGACCGCGGCCGGCGTCGTGCTCGCTGGATCGTTCGCGGTGCTCGCGATCGTCGCCGGCTCGACGCCCGGAGCGAGCCAGGTGCGCGACATCGGAGTCGGTCTCGCAATCGGCATCTTGATGGACACATTCCTCGTGCGCACGCTGCTTGTGCCGTCCGTCGTCGCGCTGCTCGGGCGATGGAACTGGTGGCCCGGGCGCATGGGCCGGCAGTCGGCAGAGTCTTGAACGCGCCTTCGCCACACAGGCGCCGGCCCGCGACGACGTGGCTTGCGCAGTTCATAACATTGCCATCACATTTCACTTTCGCCCCAATGCCAACAACAACCGCTAGGATCAGAGCGATCTGCGATGCGCACGGTCGCCGAAAAACACTCAGGAATCGTCCTTCAGGGCCGTTACCGCCTCAAGACTGAGCTCGGTACGGGCTCGTCCGCGCGCGTCTATCTCGCGGACGACACCCGCCTCCACCGGCCGGTCGCCGTGAAGCTCCTCCATCCGGCGCTGTCGCGAGACGAGACCTTCGTGCGGCGATTCCGCCTGGAGGCGCGTGCCGCGGCGTCGCTCAATCACCCGAACATCGTCCACGTCTATGACTGGGGCAGCGATGAGGAGGGCTTCTACGTCGTCCTCGAGTACCTCGCGGGCGGGACGCTGCGCGACCTGCTCGCGCGGCGGGGCACCATTTCCATTGCCCAGGCGGCGTCGATCGGTCTTTCGATCGCGCAAGCGCTCGCGTTCGCGCACGAGCGCGGGATCGTCCATCGCGATATCAAGCCAGCGAATTTGCTGTTCGACGAATCCGCGACTCCCCACCTCGCAGATTTCGGCCTCGCAAAGGCGCTCGCCGAGGCGTCGTGGACGGAGCCGAACGGTCTCGTGCTCGGGACCGCGCGTTATGCGTCCCCTGAACAAGCTCTCGGCCAACACCTGGACGACCGCTCCGACGTGTACTCGCTCGGGCTCGTCTTGTACGAAGCGATCACAGGATGGTCGCCGTTCGCAGGAGACTCGCTGCACTCGCTCTTGGTGGCGAGAGTGGGAAACGAGCTGCCAAAGACTCCAGAACTCGGCCCGCTCGAATCCGTGATCGCGGCGGCCACTTGCCCGGATCGAACTGCGCGCCTCAGTGCGGCAGAGCTCGTGGAACGCCTCGATCGCTCGCAAAGAGAATTGCTCGATCCGGAGCCGATCCTCCTCAGTCCCAGGGTCGATCCCGAGGCCGACTTTGAAGACGACGTCGAAGACGCTGACCGTCGCTCCGCGACTTCTTCGGCCCCGGCGGAGGCCACGATCCTCGATCGACCCTCGGCTGTCGGTCGCGCCCGAGTTCGACCCCAGGGTGGATCGAGACATCCGAATCGCCGGCGACGACGCGCCACCCGACGAGTCCAGTTGTTGATCGCGGGCGTATCCGTCGTCGTTCTCGTGCTCGGCGGTGCCTTCGCGATCGCCCGCTTCGTCGTCTTTTCCCACGTCATTCCGAACGTCGTTCACGATCAACTCACTGCGGCCCGCCATGACGTTTCAGGTCGCGGGCTGCGGATCCAAGTCACCTCCCGCGTCTACTCCTCGACGATTTCAAGCGGCGTCGTCACGACCGAGTTCCCGCGGCCGGGAACCCGTGAGCGCGCGGGCGTCACGGTCGATGTCGTGGTCAGTCGGGGCCCGGAGATGGTTCTGGTTCCACGCCTTGTCGGCGACACGAAAACCGAAGCTGTCAATTACTTGACGAATGACCATCTCGTCGCCAACGTCTCCACGATCTACAGCGAGTCGGTTCCGACCGGAAAGGTGATCGCCGCCTCGCCTTCGGGAGGACGAGCTCGCTATGGATCCAAGGTCGACCTTTCGATCTCCCTCGGCCCACATCCGCGCACGATTCCGCAATTCGTCTCGTCCAGCTTCGTTGGGGTCAGCGACCGCCTGACCAGCATGAAACTCGTGCCGATCGAGAGGCTCGTCTACTCGAACGACGTCCCGCAGGGCATCGTCATTTCGACGAATCCTTCCGGGGGCACGACCGGGGTCAAGGTCGGCTCACAAGTCACGGTCGAAGTGTCACGAGGACCACGGTTGATCGTGGTGCCGACTGTCACAAACCTGCCGATCTCGACGGCGATCACGCTCCTTCGCCAGGCGGGTCTCGTCGTGAACGAGCAGATCGGTCCGCCGTTCTCGACCAAAGCGACGACGACCAACCCGCGGCCCGGAACCAAAGTTCGAGTCGGATCGCCGGTGACGCTGTATGTCGCCTAGTCGACGGGTCGATCCGCACCCCTCGGGCTCGGTCCCGGTCACGACCGGCGCACACTCTCGTCGCGATTTCGACGCGACTGACGAGACGCGCCGCGCACCGGGCCATCTGAAGTCGCGCGAGCAGCGTCGCCGTCGTGCGCTTCGCCGAGGTCGTGTCGTGACCGCCGGCCTGGGATCCGCCGCGGTGTTGGTGGCGATCATCGCCTACGTCGCCGTGGCTTCGTCACCGCCACCAACGCACCCACGAGCAGGCGGCTCGGGAACGACGAATCACTCGCACTCATCTTCCGCCGGGACGTCGTCGGTCGTCACGACGACCTTGCCGGCCACGACGAGCACGAATGCCGCGACGACCACCACAACGCTTCCCGCCGTCTCATCCACCTCATCGCCGCCATCAACGACTTCTCCGACCACCACGATCGCAACGACGTCGCAAGCCTCCGCCGTACCACCGTCCGACGTCCTCGTCGAAGTCTTGAACGGGATCGGGACCCCGAGCGCCGCTCGCGACGCGGCACGAGCCCTTCACGAGCTCGGTTTCCTCATCAACGGAGTCGGGGACGCCGTCAGCTTCAACCACACCCGCAACCTGATCGAGTACGGACCGGGCTCGTTCGCTGACGCGGAGACCGTTGCCGCGCACGTCTCGGGAACGCCTCAATACCGCGAGTACTCCGCGCTCCAACAAGGTGAAGTCTGGGTCATCCTCGGCTCGACCTACGACGGCGTCACCCCGTAGCTCCGTTCGACCTAAACGAGGAGAAAGGCGCGAGGCGCCTAGCCGAGCTCTTTCCGGTGAACCGCTTCAACCGCCAGTAAGCGAAAAGTGCTGGTAATCCGGCGAGCTCGCCCAGCGACCACCCCAATACCAACCAACCGAGGAAAATGCGTCGACGAGGACCCCTCCTCGCACCGCCATTCCCGGTCTTCGATCGGAACGATTGAGATACGCACGGCCGGCCGGGGGTATGACAACGGATCCGTCGACATAGGGATTTTGGACATCGTCGACGTCGATTGCTTCGCCATACGCGTGAACCGACCAATGGGGCGGTCCAGGAGCGACGGCGTAACGGCAGTTGAATCCGGACGTGTCATCGGCAGAGGCTGCCGAGTTGTCGTTCCCGTCGTACGCGGACTGTGGAACCATTTCCTTGATCGGAAAACGATGGTCGAACAGTGTCGAGAAAACCTTGATCACCGAGTCGACTACCGATGCATTCACGATCATCGTTCCGATATGCACCCGTCCATCGAAACCCCAATACGTCATGCGAATGGCGCGCAGCGCTTGAGGTTCGACGGGACAACCGGCGTGCCACGTCGCTCCGAGTTCGGCGGCATTCACTTTGGACACAGTGTGCGAAAACATTGTCGCTCGGGAACCGTCGGCCCGTGACGCTCCCCGCCCACCTTCTGATTCGACAGCGGTGGTAAGCCGTCCCGACGTCATGACGTGGGCGAAGGGAACGAACGAGCCTGCGACCATGACGGAGAGCACCGCGAGCCCCCGCGATCGAATCGTCATCGCGCCTCAATTTATGCTGCGCGGACTCATCGCATTTTTCGCGGCGCTCGCGCTCGCGGTCGCGGTCGTCTCTGCCTCGGCGGTCTCTTCAAGCGGTGCCGCTTTGGCGAAGAAGACTGGCATGTCCAAGCGTCAAGTCGTCCAGTTGTCCCACCTGAAAGAGCCGCGGCTTCACTGTGAAAACTCTCTCGCGAATCGACTCGCAAATGTCGGTAGTTCGACGCAATTGATCACAATCGAAAGTGCGAAATTTTCAGCAACGCGAGCGACCCTCGTCGTGTGGCGCCGAGTCGGACGGTGTTGGATTCGAAGGTTCGGTCCGTGGGCTACCAGCGTCGGTTTCGCCGGATTCTCGAACCACAAAGTCGAAGGAGACGGCACGACCCCTGCCGGCCTGTACTCGATCGGACCGGTGATGTACGGAACCGCTCCGAATCCCGGTGTGCATTTTGCGTTCCATTCACTCGTCTGTGGGGATTGGTGGGACGAGGACCCGACGTCGCACGCCTATAACCGCTTCGAGCACGTTCCGTGCGGGACCGCGCCTCGATTCGGCGGCGACAGCGAGGCACTTTGGCAGGAAAAGCGAGCCTATCCGATGTTCGCCGTGATCGACTACAACACCGCTCCCGTCGTGCCAGGACGAGGCTCTGCGATCTTCCTCCACGCCGACGTGGGAGGACCGACCTCTGGATGCGTCAGCCTCCCCCTCTCCGAACTCGAAGCGCTTCTACGGTGGCTCCGGCCGCTCGATCACCCCATCATCGTGATGGGACCGGACTCCGAGATCGCACGCTTCTAACGGGTGGGTGCACCAAGTCTCAGCGGTCCTCTACGGCACCGACACGACGTATCGACGTAACGCGATGACCGTCCAGATCGCCTCCACGACGCCGAATGGCCACGCACCCGCCAAGAATCCGTAGGTGCTCGAGAGTGCACAACCGAGCGCGAACGCGGCGATGAAATGTCTACTCTTCGACTCGAGCGCATAGGCGATCATCATGAAACTCACCGCGCAGACGCCGTAAATCGTGACGCCGAGGCTCATCACATCTGTTGACCTCCTCGAAGGAGGTGCCAAGCTTCGTTCCCGCCGTAGTAAACGAGCACGTATCCCGCGGCCGGGTCCGCCCACCACCACCTTGCCGTCGCGTTGAGGACGAGGCCAGCTAGAACGGCCGACGCGAGCACTCCGTCGACGGCGGTCACACGACCTTCCGTTAGCAAGACCGGATCGGAGAGTGCCCTTCCGGTTCGTGCCTTCCCGACAGCGAGGGAGAACATCGCAATTGCCGTCACGGCGGTCCAGGAGATTCCAAGAAAGCTGACACGCGGGTGTTCGGCGAGCGCCAGCACGACCGACGCCTGCGTCGCAAGATACAACGCGAGCAGGACGAATGAGACGCCGATCAGTCGAAGAGCCTTCCGCCGTCTGGCCTCGCCAGTACCGCTCAGTTCCCAAATCACCACCGAGCTCGCACCGATCTCGATCAATGAGTCGAGGCCGAAACCCGCGAGGGCGACGGACTGCGCGCTCAGCGCACCAATGGCGCAAATGACGATGCCGACGACGTTCCACAGCAAGGTCGTGTATTCGAGGTTCCGGCCGCGCCGCAAGAGCCGATTCGCCGGCGCAGGCGCGGCAAACTCGTCCCTCATTTCATGCACATGGAGCACTTCGGACCCTCGGGGGGCGCGGCTCGTTTTTCCAAGCGAGCGCCGTTTGCGCGCTCGTGCTCCCCCTCACCAAACCGCCGGCAGGCGATCGGACCAAGGCCGAGCCCGCTCGATATCCGCGGCGAGGGACAACAAGACCGTTTCTCCCGCCGGAGCGCCGATGATCTGGATACCGATCGGCAACCCGTCGTCGGTCCAGTGGAGTGGCAGCGAGATCGCCGGCTGACCGGTGAGGTTCGCCGGCGCTGTGAACGGTGTGAATCGCTTTTGCCTCTCGAAATCGCGCTCGGGGTCATCGTCGTCGCGGATCGCTCCCACGAGCGCCGGCCGTTGCGCCAACGTCGGCGTGACCACGACGTCGAAAGAGGACAACGCCACGACCGCCTGTCTCGCCGCGATTTGAACGGTTGAAAGTGCCGAAAGCAGGCGAGGTGCATCAGCTCCCCTGCCGCGATCACGGAGCCAGCGTGTGAGCGGTCGTAGCTCTCGCTCCTTTTCTGCGGGAACCGGAATCGACGCCGCTCCGGCGGCCCAGATCAGTTCGAACTCGGGCACGAGAGCGGGTGCGAAGATGCGCGGGCACGGTGCCACCGAGTGCCCAAGCTCCTCAAGGAGTGACACGGCAGATTCGAACGCGTCGTCGCAGGCTTCGTCGAGCTCGGAGTCCGCGATCACCGGCTCTTTCGTGACTCCGATCCGCAAGCGAGGAGGCGGACGTTGTGTCGCGGCAAGGAACGTCTCACCCGCGGGAAGCGGTGGCGCCCAGTACGGGTCGCCCGGCGTCGGGCCAGCCATGACGTCGAGCATCGCCGCGGCGTCAGCGACCGAACGAGCGATCGGACCGTTCACCGCGAGTCCGGAGACGTCGGCGAGAAGAGGGCCGCCGCTGACGCGCCCGCGCGACGGTTTCAGTCCGACCAGACCACAAACGCTCGCGGGGATGCGGATCGACCCCGCGCCGTCGCTCCCCTGGGCAACAGCGACGAGACCCGCGGACACCGCGGCCGCCGCACCTCCGCTAGAGCCACCTGCCGAACGATTGAGATCGAAGGGCGTACGCGCCGGGGGCGCGACATCCGGTTCGGTGTAACACGCGAGTCCAAATTCGGGAGTGTTGGTCTTGCCCAAGATGATGAGTCCGGCACCACGAATCCGATCGACGACGTTGTCGTCGATCGGAGCGACAAAGTCAGAGACGGCCGCACTTCCAAAGCGCGTCCGAATCCCTGAGACGAGGTTGAGGTCCTTGATCGCCGTCGGCACTCCGAACAAGGGAGATGCCGATCCCTCCGATCTCAAACTGTGTTCCACTTCTATCGCCGCGTCGATCGCTTGCTCCGCCATGACGGTGACGAACGCGCCGAACGATCGATCGAACGTTTCGATCCTTGCGAGGTAGTGCTCAACGAGCTCGACCGGACGAATCTCGCCGCGCCGGATCGCCGCAGCTTGGTCGAGCGCACTCAATTGGTGGAATTCGGTGATGACGGCGAACGTTACCGAAGAGCTCACGACGCCCGCCCCGGACATCAGGGGAGATTTGGGAGGCGTCGGATTAGGGCGCCACTCGAGGGTGGTGACCCGCGATCGATCGTTCAACCCTCGTTGCAGCCAAACGACGCGCGGCTTCGAGCCTGCGACCTGTCCGCCCTTGCCGACTCCCCGCCGGCGCCGTAACCTTTCGACGTGGCTACCGCGACGCGTACGACCTGGTCTTGGCGAGTCGAGCGGCGCGGGAGTCCGCCCTCGTTGTAGGCGCGTACCACCCCACCGCTCGATTGGCTCCGAAAGGGGCCGTTTTTTTATGCCCTTATGACCACAGAAATTCCATCCGACCTCCTCACCCCACTCGGGGCGTACCTGCGTCTCGGCTCGCCGAGCGCCGACGGAGGCGCGTTCCTCCTCGAGTCGGTCGAGCGCGGCCGCCTCGGCCGGTACTCGTTTGTCGGATCAGGGCCGCGCCTCGTCGACTGGCAAGGCGCTCAACACCTCGGCGAGCCGGTAGTGGGCTATCTCGCCTACGACGCGATCGCCGCATTCGAACCGACGGTTCGACTCCCCAAATCTGGTCCCCGGATCCCGACAAGCAAATTCATCGTTCCGCACGTTCTTGTGCGATTCGATCACGCGCGCGGTGTCGCGGACGTCCTGCGAGGCGACCGGGACCAGCTGGCCGCGCTGTTCGACGCACCGGTCGCCGATCGTCCCCGCCCGCGAGGTGTCGCCTCGCCGATCACGCGCTTTCCCGAGCGCGACGAGCACCTCGCGCGCATCGAGCGCGCGAAGAAGTACATCCGCGAAGGCGACGTCTACCAGGTCGTCATCTCCCAGAGGGCCGAACGGAGGACCTCGGCGTCGCCCGTCGACCTCTACCGCTCTCTGCGACGCATCAATCCGTCCCCCTATCTGTTCCTGATCGAGTTCTCAGATCTCGCCCTCGTCGGCAGCTCGCCCGAGGCGATCGTGAAGTGCGAGGGATCGCGCGCCGCGCTCAACCCGATTGCGGGCACGATCGCGTCTGGCGAGGGCGACGAGGCGACGCTGCTCTCCTCGGACAAAGACCGTGCCGAGCACGTGATGCTCGTCGACCTCGGGCGGAACGACTTGTCCCGTGTCTGTCGTCCCGGCTCGGTATGCGTCGAACGGTTCATGGAGCCCGAGCGGTACTCCCACGTCACCCACCTCGTCTCCGAGGTTGTGGGGCAACTCGGTCCGGACGTCTCACCATTTGAGCTCGCGCAGGCGTGCTTCCCGGCGGGCACGGTGTCCGGAGCTCCCAAGATCCGGGCGATGCAGATCATCTCGGAGCTCGAGGGATATCGACGCGGCATCTACGCGGGAGCCGTCGGATACGCGATCCCGAGCGAACGCACCCTCGACATGTGCATAGCGATCCGCACGGCCGTCGTTGTCGACGGCGTGGCGCACCTACAAGCGGGAGGAGGCATCGTCGCCGACAGCGATCCCGTCGCCGAGTACGACGAGTGCTTGAACAAACTGCGCGCGCTCGAAGAAGCCATCAACCTCGCCGAATCCGAGCAATCACGATGATCCTGCTCCTCGACAACTACGACTCATTCACCTACAACCTCGCCCATCTCTTCGGCGCGCTCGGTGCCGATGTCACCGTCGTTCGAAGCGACGCCATCGACGCAACCGACATCGAGAAGGTTGCGCCCGAATTTCTCGTCGTCTCACCCGGACCCGGTCGGCCAAAGGAACGCCCTGCGGTGATCGACATCGTCCGGAGATGTGGCGCGCACACTCCGACGCTCGGGGTGTGTCTCGGCCACCAGATCATCGTCGAGGCGTTCGGCGGAGAGATCGGCTACGCCCGCGAACTCGTCCACGGAAAGGCAAGACCGATCCATCACGACGCCACCGGACTTTTCAGTGGCCTGCCAGAACCCCTCCTTGCGGGCCGCTACCACTCGCTCGCCGCGACGCGGCTGCCGCCTGTGCTCGAAGCCACTGCGCAAGCCGACGACGGAGACGTGATGGCGATCCGACACCGTGACCTTCCCATTGTCGGTGTGCAGTTCCATCCCGAATCGGTCCTTACGGCAGAAGGCCCGACCATCGCGGAGAACTTCTTGAAAGGAAACCTCTGATGCCCCTCTTCGTCGAGCGCCTGCTCGAGGGAAAGGACCTCTCGCGCGAAGAGGCACACGAGGCGATGGACACGATCATGGGCGGTGACGCAACCGAGTCCCAGATCGCGGGGTTCCTCATCGCGTTGCGGGCGAAAGGTGAGACCGCGGACGAGATCGCCGGGTGCGCGCAGGCGATGCGAGACCACACCGTCTTCGTCCACCCACGGCGCACCGATCTCGTCGACACAGCCGGGACCGGAGGGGACGGCGCCGGCACGATCAACATCTCGACCGCCGCCGCATTGCTCGCCGCCGCGGCGGGTGCCGGCGTCGCAAAACACGGCAACCGCGCGGTGTCATCCTCTTGCGGTTCGGCGGACGTGCTCGAAGCACTCGGATTCGAGCTCGATCAACCCCCAGACGTCGTGGAGCGCTCGATCGACGACCTCGGATTCGGATTCCTCTTCGCACCATCGCATCACCCGGCTATGCGGCACGCCGCTTCGGTCCGTCGCGAGCTAGCCACGCGGACCGTGTTCAACGTGCTCGGGCCGCTGACGAATCCGGCGGGCGCCGGGGCCCAAGTGATCGGCGTTTACTCGCACCACCTCGTGCAGACGATCGCCAACGTATTGTCGCAACTCGGATCTCATCATGCCTTCGTCGTCCACGGCGCAGGTGGGATCGACGAGTTCTCTCCCGTGGGTCCCAATCACGTCTGCGAGGTCGTCGATGGCGCGGTCCACGAACGAACCGTCGAGCCGGAAGAGCTCGGAATCCCCCGTTGCCACCTCGAAGAGCTCGCCGGTGGAACCCCGGAGGAGAACGCCAACGCGATCCGGCGGGTCTTCGCTGGAGAGCTGGGACCGCGACGTGACGCGGTGCTCTTCAACGCCGCCGCCGCAATCGCTGCGGCGAACGGAACGGGCGACTTCCGCGCGGGACTCGATCTCGCCCGCAGCGCGCTCGACAGCGGCGCCGGATACGAGCGCCTCGACGCTCTCGTTGCCTTCTCGAGAAGCGGTGCGTTGACTTGAGATTCGCGCGCGCGCTCGCCGAACCCGGTCTCTCTTTCATCGCAGAGGTGAAACGACGCTCCCCTTCGGCCGGTGCCCTCCGTCCAAATGCCGACCCGGCAGCGCTGGCAACGGAATTCGCCGCGGCGGGAGCCCGCGCGATCTCGATCCTCGTCGACGACCGTTTCGGGGGATCGCTCTCTGATCTCAGAGCTGCGCGCGCCTCGACAGACGTGCCGCTGCTCGCGAAGGGGTTCTTCTCGACGGCTGCGCACCTTGCCGAAGCTCGCGACGCAGGAGCGGATGCGGCGCTCCTGCTCCTGCGCGACCTCGACGACGACAGAGCGGTGGAACTGCTCGAGTACGCGGGGCGACTCGGCATGGATGCGCTCGTCGAAGCACACGATGCAAAAGAGCTCGCGCGGGCAAGTGGACTCAAGGCCCCGGTGATCGGCATCAACGCCCGCGACCTCGCGACGTTCGTCATCGACCGACGCGCGCAGCTCGAACTCGTCCGGCACGCGCCGAAAGATCGCGTCATCGTCGCCGAGAGCGGCATCGAGACACGGGCCCAGGCGGCGGCGGCCGAGCTCGCGGGAGCGGACGCCGTGCTGGTCGGCTCGACCCTGATGCGCTCCGAAGATCCGGGCGAGAAGTTGCGCGAACTCAGTTCACGCCCCTTGGTCAAGGTGTGTGGGCTGACCCGGCAAGAAGATGTCGACGCGGCCGTCGATGCGGGGGTCGATTTCGTGGGATTCGTCTTCGCCAACGGCAGCCCACGCCGAGCGCCGCGGTTGTTCGATGTCCCGCCGACGGTGCTCTCGGTCGCGGTGTTCGTCGGCGAGGCCCTGCCAACCGGCGCCGATCTCGTCCAGCTGTACGACGACGCCCCCGGCGCGCCACGGGGACGGGACGCGGCGCTCCTGCGCGACGGAGAGGTCGTGGCGCGCGTCGTCGACCAACCCTGGAACAGGAGCGATCCCGCCCATTGGGACCTCGCCGCCCGTCTCGATGGCAGGGTGATGCTCGCCGGAGGTCTTGGACCGGAGAACGTGAAGCAGGCGATCGCACGCGTGCGTCCGTGGGCGGTCGACGCCTCCTCGGCGCTCGAGTCGGCGCCGGGGATCAAGGACCACGCGCGCGTGCGCGCGTTCATCGAAGCGGCCCGTTCGTGAGCGCGGATTTCGGCCCTTTCGGCGGGCGCTACGTGCCGGAGACCTTGATCCCGGCCCTCGACGAGCTCGAGGCGGGCTGGCAAAAGGTGCGCCACGATCCGGAGTTCCGACGCGAACTCGACCGACTGCTCGCCAACTACGCCGGGCGGCCGACGCCGCTCACCCTCGCCGAGCGCTTCGATTCGCGTAAGCGCCTCTATTTGAAAAGAGAGGACCTCCTCCACACCGGAGCGCACAAGCTGAACAACGCCCTCGGCCAGGTGCTCCTCGCGCGCTTCCTCGGCAAGCAGCGGATCGTCGCGGAGACGGGCGCCGGTCAGCACGGGGTCGCCGTCGCGACCGTCTGTGCCCGCTTCGGCTTGGACTGCGTCGTCTACATGGGAGAAGAAGACATCCGACGCCAGCAACCAAACGTCGAGCGAATGGACCTGCTCGGCGCCGAAGTACGACCGGTCGCCTTCGGCACCCGCACGCTGAAAGAGGCCGTGAGCGAGGCGATCCGCGACTGGATCACGAACGTCGAATCGACCCACTACTTGATCGGCTCGTGCGTCGGCCCGGCGCCCTACCCCGAGATCGTCGCGACGCTGCAGTCGGTGATCGGGACCGAGGCCCGCGAGCAGATCCTCGCTGCTGAGGGAAGGCTTCCGAACGCGGTCGTCGCCTGCGTGGGAGGCGGGTCGAACGCGATCGGCATCTTCCACGGATTCCTCGCCGACGAGGAGGTGCGCTTGATCGGCGTCGAAGCCGAAGGTGCGGCGTCGATCGTCAACGGGCGACCGGGAGTCCTTCACGGCGCGCGCTCGTCGATCCTCGCTGACGCCGACGGTCAGATCGAAGACGCGCATTCGATCTCGGCAGGACTCGACTATCCCGGCGTCGGCCCCGAACACGCGCATCTCGCGGCGATCGGTCGCGCCGATTACGTCTGCGCGAACGACGACGAGGCGCTCACGGCGTTTCGCGACCTCGCTCGGACAGAGGGGATCATCCCCGCGCTCGAGCCGGCGCACGCGCTCGCCCGGGCACGCGAACTCGAGGAGGAACTCGTCGTCGTGTGCTTGTCGGGACGGGGTGACAAGGACCTGAAGGAGGTGCTCACCCACCTTGGCGATCGTTGACGTCGAAAATCGAGATCGAAAGCGTCTCGTCATCTATCTGATGGCGGACCCCGACACACCCGCGCTGTCAGCCGCGGCGGTCGAGGGGGGCGCCGACGTGATCGAGATCGGCTTTCCCTTCTCCGACCCCCTAGCCGACGGGCCGGTGATCCGACGCGCGGCGGAACGCGCCTTGTCGAAGCAAATGCGGACAGCCCGCTGCATCGAGGTCGTCGCAGATGCCCGAGAACGACTCCCCTCGACGCCGATCGTCCCGATGACCTACTCCTCGCTCTTCGAGGCGTACGGGTGGGAGCGCCTCGATCAGGACCTGCGACGGGCGGGCGCGACGAGCGTCATCGTCGCCGACCTCCCCGCAGATCAACGCCCCGAGTTGCACAGGGTCCAACTCGTCGCCCCGACGACAACGGACGACCGCATCTGCCTCGCGGCGCAGGCGACCGAAGGCTGGCTGTACCTCGTGACGGTGATCGGGGTCACCGGCGCCCGCGGCGAGATCGCGTCATCCCTTCCCGCCCTCGCCGAGCGTGTGCGGAAGATCTCACCGGTCCCGGTGTACGCGGGATTCGGCATCTCATCTCCCGATCAGGCAAAGTCGGTCTCCGAGCTCGTCGACGGAGTCGTCGTCGGCTCACGAGCCGTCGAAGTCGCGGAGCACGGCGCCGAGTCGTTGCGCGAATACGTGCGTTCCCTCCGCCAAGCGATCGACAGCGATCGGGGGCCCGACGAGACGATTCCGGAGGTCGAGACGCTCCGACGTTCCACGACGGTGGGAGGCAGAGGTGGTGACTAAGCCGGAGGAATTCGGTCGCCGGGACGGGGAAGATGAGGGACGGCGTGTGACGCTTTCCGCGTTCGCGACCGCCCACCGCTGGCGCCGAGGCCGTTTCGACGCGCGCCGATCGCGGGCGCGTGTCTCGGATCCTCCACTCCGGTCCGATTCGGAACCGGCGAATCGAATCGATCAGCCCACTCGTCTCTCCCGACGAGGTGCTCGCTCGCCTTCCCCTCGATCCCGATCTCGAAGAGGTCGTGCTGTCAGGACGCGAGGCGATCTCGGCGGTGCTCGATGGGCTCGATGACCGGATGGTGGTGATCGTCGGACCATGCTCGGTGCACGACTCGGCCGCCGCCCTCGAATACGCGGGCCGCTTGAGGGAACTGGCTGACCGCTTTTCTCAACACCTCTTCGTCGTGATGCGGGTGTATTTCGAAAAGGCGCGCACGAACTTCGGCTGGAGAGGGCTGATCAACGACCCGGGGCTCGACGGGACGAACCGCGTCAACGAGGGGATCGTCGCCGCACGACAGCTCCTCGTGGAGATCTTGTCCCTCGGCGTCCCGGTGGCGTGCGAATTTCTCGACCCGATCACCCCCCCGTATGTGGCGGACGCCGTGAGCTGGGCGGCCATCGGTGCCCGCACGACCCAGAGCCCGATCCACCGCAACATGGCGAGCGGTCTTTCGATGCCGGTCGGTTTCAAGAATCCGACCGACGGGCACGTACAGTCCGCGATCGACGCCGTCGCCGTCGCGGCGCGCCCTCAGGTGTTCCCGGCGATCACCGACGATGGCAGGCCGGCGGTGATCCGTACGCTCGGCAACCCGGATGGTCACGTCGTGCTACGCGGGACCTCGTCCGGCCCGAACTACGACGAGGTGAGCGTTCGCGACACCTTGGAGCGCCTACGACGCCTCGGTCTACCGGCCCGCGTCATCGTCGACGCGAGTCACGGAAACAGTGGGAAGGACCACGAGCGACAGCTCATGGTCGTCTCCGATATCGCGCAACGCGTCGCGTCCGGTGAACGCGGCATCATCGGCGTCATGCTCGAGAGCTTTCTCGTCGCCGGCCGACAAGAGCTGCATCTCGGCCAGACAACCGAACTCGTCTATGGCCAGAGCGTCACCGACGCGTGCATCGGTTGGGAAGAGACAGTCGTGACGCTCGAGGCTCTCGCCGCGGCACATTCGAAGAAGTTGCCGACGACCGGATGAACCGAGGTTTTGAGCTGTGCGCCGATGCGTTCAGGCCGGGGTAGTCGCGCCAGCGCAGATTTGGCGACCCCGAAGCGGTCCCGCGCCGTATTTGAAGGTGTCGTAGTTCTCCGGGTGCGTGCCAGGGTTTACGGCGTATGCGCCCTCGGAACCCTCTTCGTTGCGGGCGAGCGCGACGAAGACATCGCCCTTGCCGTCCGTCGTGATCGTGAAGCTCTTCGACGAAGGAACAGAGTGCAGATATGGACCGCCGCTCGTCGAGGTAGCGAGAACCGAGAGGCCCAACGGGTATTGCCCGTTGTTCACCGCAGAATACGCGTTGAGCGCCGACTCGACGATCTTCGCATCGACGTTGCACGACTCGACCGCCGATTCCCCAACTGATCCCCCAGCCGTCCCCGCCGTGGTACTTGTCGGAACAAGGAGTGGATTGTGCGTTCTGGGTGGACTCGAACCAGTGCCGAGGGCCGCGAGCGAGATCGCGACTGCCGCGCCCAGTACAAGGAGCGTCAGAAGCAGCCCAACGAGCCCGATGGCACCGTCTTCACCGCCTGTGTCGCGAGCGGATCGGTTCATCGATGCCTAAGCATTGTCGGCTTCGAGGGCCAACACGGGGAATATTCGCGCCCGAGGTTCGCCTCAACGAGGATCCGCGGACGAGAGCGGGCCGGCTTCCCACGTAGTCCCGAAGACGAGGGCAGCGAACTCGCGTTGCTCCGAATTTCGGAGATCTCTGCTCTTCTTCCCCTCCTACGAGCCGCCCGAGACGTCCTCGAGACGCCGCGAACCAGAAGAGATGAACGGCATCATCGCCCGCAGCTTCGCCCCCACCTGCTCGATCTGGTGCGCGGCACCCGCCTCGCGCAACTTCGCAAAATGTGGGGATCCGGCCTTGTTCTCCTCGATCCATTCTGCGGCGAAAGAACCGTCTCGTATCTCCTCGAGGACTTGTCGCATCTCGGCTCGCACCGCATCAGAGATGATGCGCGGACCGCGCGTGAGGTCCCCGTATTCCGCTGTCGTCGAGATCGAATAGCGCATACCGGTGATGCCCTGCTCGTACATGAGGTCGACGATCAGCTTCATCTCGTGCAGGCATTCGAAGTACGCGGACTCCGGCGAGTAGCCGGCCGCGACGAGCGTCTCGAACCCCGCCGTGACGAGCGCCGTCAGACCTCCGCACAGCACGACTTGTTCGCCGAAGAGGTCGGTCTCCGTCTCTTCGTCGAAGGTCGTTTCGACCACCCCGGCGCGGGTCGCACCGAGCGCATCGGCGTACGCGAGGGCGAGTCCCATCGCGCCGCCGGAGTGGTCCCTCGCGACGGCGATCAATGACGGCACCCCTCCACCTTGGGTGTAGGTCCGTCGGACGAGGTGGCCCGGCCCTTTCGGCGCACACATGAACACGTCGACTCCAGAAACCGGCTCGATCGTCTTGAACCGGATGTTGAAACCGTGCGCGAACGCGAGCGCGTCACCTTCGACAAGGTGCGGTGCGATCGATGACGTATAGACCGCTGGCTGGTCGGTGTCGGGCAGAAGCATGACTACGATGCTCGCCTCTTTCGCCGCCGTCGCAATGTCTGTCACTCGCAAACCCTCTGCCTGGGCTTTCTCCCGCGACGAGGAGCTGTCCCGCAATCCGACGCGTACGTCGAGGCCGGAGTCGCGCAGGTTCAACGCGTGCGCGTGGCCCTGGGAGCCGTACCCGATGACCGCGATCGGTCGGTCGGCGATCAGGCTTCGGTCGGCATCTTTTTCGTAGTACATGCGCGTCATGGCAACCTACCTTGCTCTGTTCTGTTGACGGGAATCCGACATGCTGTGCGACACCTCGGTCATGACGGAGGCACGATCGCGATCCGTCCCGTTCGCTGAAAGTCGACGATGCCGAAAGGAACGAGTGAATCGGTCAACGCGTCGAGGTCTTCGGGATGCGCGACAACCTCGGCGAGCACGAGGTCGTCGTGGTCTTCGAGGATCTCCGCGCGATAATTCGCAAGCACATTGGCGAGAGCTCCGTGCGCATCTTTCTTCACGCAGACCAGCGCCAGTTCGACCTCGTGCGCCGTCCCATGTTTGATCTCCGTGATCTCAACGACATTCACGAGCTTGTCGAGCTGGGCTCGGATCTGTTCGAGCGTCGCGGTGTCACCGTCGACCACGATTGCGAGGCGCGAGTATCGCTCGTCGTCGGTCGGGGCGACCGCCAGCGAGACGATGTTGAACCCCCGCCGAGCGAACAACCCGGCGACGCGCACGAGGACTCGCGCCTTGTTCTCGACCTTGATCGAGAACAAGTGGTGCGGCAGCTTCGAGACCCTCATCGGCCACGCAACGTCGGGTGCACGACGATGTCGTCGTTCGAAGCCCCGGCGGCAACCATCGGGTAGACGTGCTCGTTGGGATCGGTTCGGAAGTCGATGACCACCGGACGGTCTTCGATCGCGTTCGCCTTCTCGATCGTCGGGCGCACTTCCGCCGGACTCGACACCTTGAATCCGACACAGCCCATCGCCTCCGCCCAACGCACATAATCGGGCACGTCGGGAGAGAGATACACCGACGAATAGCGCTCGTCGTAGAACATGTGCTGCCACTGGCGGACCATGCCGAGATAAGCGTTGTTCAATATGGCGATCTTCACGGGAATCCGCTCTGTCGACGCGGTGATCAACTCCTGCGCCGTCATCTGGAAACACCCGTCGCCGTCGATCGCCCAGACCATTCGATCGGGTCGGCCGACTTTCGCGCCGATCGCCGCCGGCACCGCGAATCCCATGGTGCCGAGACCGCCGGAGTTGACCCAGGTGCGAGGGCGCTCAAAGCGCCAATGCTGGGCGGCCCACATCTGGTGCTGGCCGACTCCCGACACAAGGATCGTGTCATCTGTTGTCGCCGCCCGCAGCTGTTCGACGACGAATTGCGGCTTCAACGGTCCAGAATCGTCTTCAGACTCATAGTGCAACGGGTAATCGCTCCGCCATGAATCGATCTCCGACCACCAGGGCGCGAGGTCTGCGGGATCGAAATCGACGTCCCTTCGGTCGGCTTCGAGTCGACGTACCAACGCTTCGATGCCGAGTCGGCAGTCAGCCGGGATCGCCACGTCCGGGCGGCGGACCTTTCCGATCTCTGCTTTGTCGACGTCGAGGTGGACGACCTTGGCATCCGGCGCGAACGCTGACACCTTTCCCGTGACACGATCATCGAATCGCGCCCCGAGCGCGACGAGGAGATCGGAGCGCTGCATCGCGGTGACCGCGGCGTACTCGCCGTGCATCCCCGGCATGCCGAGACAGCGCGGATCGCCGTCGGGGAACGCTCCTCTTGCCATGAGCGTCGTAACGACCGGGAATCCGGTTCGCTCGACGAGTTCTCGAAGCGGCTCGGTGGCATCCGCTTTCACGACCCCTCCACCCACGTACAGCACCGGCCGTCGTGCCTCGCGCATGAGGGCCACCGCCGCGTCGATCGCGAGAGGATCCGGTTCGCCGACCAAGCGATAGCCGGGCAGCTCCATGTCGACCGAAGCGGACCACTTCGTTCTCGCTTGCGCGACGTCCTTCGGGACGTCGACAACGACGGGTCCCGGTCGACCGGTCGTCGCGACGTAGAACGCCTCTTTCACGGTGCGGGCGATTTCGGAAGCGTCGGTGATCAGCCAGTTGTGCTTCGTGATGCTCGTCGTGATGCCGGTCGTGTCCACCTCTTGGAAGGCGTCCGTCCCGATCGACGATGTTGGGACCTGGCCCGCGATGACGACAAGTGGCACCGAATCCAAAAAAGCATCCGCGATGGGCGTGACGATGTTGGTCGCTCCGGGTCCGCTCGTCACCATCGCCACACCGGCCCGGCCGGTGACGACGGCGTAGCCCTCGGCGGCGTGTCCTGCGCCTTGTTCGTGCCGGACGAGGATGTGACGGATCGACGAGTCGAGGATCGGGTCGTAGACGGGAAGGATGGCGCCACCGGGCAGTCCGAACACGACCTCGACTCCCTCGGACTCGAGGCTCTTCACGAGCGCTTGCGCCCCGGTCAGTTCCACTGATGTCTCCTCGCCAGACAACGCACGAGAATCCACATCGTCGCCATCAACAAAACGACCTCCCTTTCGGGAGGTCGTGAGCACACGTTCGGCCGGGCCGGACGCGTGCTACGTGATGACTACGAGAAGATTGGTCGTCAACACTGCCCGAAATCATGGCAAACGCAGCGCGAATTCACAAGTTCCACTCATGGCTCGGTCACGGCGCCACGTTCTGCACCCGAGACGAGTCGAGCGAACTTCGCCAGCACACCAGAGGTGTACCGCGGCTCGGGCGGTTTCCAGTCCACCCGCCGACGTTCGAGCTCGGCGCCGTCTACGAGGAGGTTCACGGAGTTCGTCGCGACGTCGATCGCGATCCGGTCGCCGTCGCGCACGAGCGCAATCGGCCCGCCCACCGCGCCTTCAGGAGCGACGTGGCCGACGCAAAAGCCGCGCGTGCCCCCTGAGAACCGACCGTCGGTGACGAGCGCGTAGTCCTCTCCCCGACCCGCCCCGCTTAGCGCAGCGGTCACGGCGAGCATCTCGGGCATTCCGGGCGCACCCTTCGGGCCCTCGTAGCGAACGACTATCACCGCTCCCGACGCGATCCCTCCGGCGAGGATCGCACGCATCGCGAGCTCCTCGGAGTCGAATACCCGCGCTGGTCCTTCGAACCTTTCAAGATTCGATCCCGCGATCTTCACCACCGCCCCCAAAGGGGCGAGCGATCCGCGCAAGATCACCGTTCCGCCTCGCGGGTGAATCGGCGCTCCGACCGGATGGACGACCTCGCCGCCGACGGGAGCGGGCTCGAGCCTGGCGAGATTCTCGCCAACCGTCTTGCCGGTGACGGTCATCGCATCACCGTTCAGCAGGCCCGCTTCCAATAGCTCCCGCATGACGACCGGAACGCCACCGATCGCGTCGAGATCGCTCATGTGATACCGACCACCCGGCTTCATGTCGGCAATATGCGGCACTCGCTTTCCAATCACCTCGAAGTCGTCGATCGAAAGATCGACGTGAGCCTCATTGGCGATCGCGAGGAGATGGAGCACCGCGTTCGTCGATCCGCCGACCGCCATCGAGACGGCGATGGCGTTCTCGAATGCGGCGCGGGTCATGATCGCCCGTGAGCACAGGCCGAGCTCGAGAAGGCGGACCACCGCTCGGCCGGAGTCGAATGCGACTTCGTCACGACGGGGATCGACCGCAGGGGGCGACGCACCTCCGGGAAGGGACATCCCAATCGCCTCACCGATCGTCGCCATGGTGTTGGCGGTGAACATGCCTGCGCAGGCACCCTCGGTGGGACAGGCCCGTCGCTCGATCTCCACGAACTCGGCGTCGTCCATGTGCCCAGCGGCGTGAGCACCGATCGCTTCGAAAACGCTCGCGATATCGATCGCTTGTCCGCGATGCTGACCGGGCAGGATCGTTCCCGCGTAGACGAACACGCTCGGCAGGTCGAGGCGGGCGGCAGCCATGAGCATCGCGGGGAGCGATTTGTCGCACCCGGCAAGACCGACGAATGCGTCGAAACGCTCCGCGGTCATCACCGTCTCGATCGAGTCGGTAATGACCTCTCGGCTCACGAGAGAGGCCCGCATTCCTTCGGTGCCCATCGCGATCCCGTCAGAAACGGTGATCGATCCGAACTCGAAGGGGAAGGCGCCAGCGTCTCGAACCCCGTCCTTCGCACGCTTTGCGAGGCGGGCGAGTGAGAGGTTGCACGGTGTCACTTCGTTCCACGTGGAGGCCACGCCAACTTGGGGTTTCGCAAAGTCCTCGTCGCGCATCCCGACCACGCGCAGCATCGCACGCGCCCCTGCACGACGATCACCCTCAGTCACGTCCTGGCTGTGAATCTTCAAACTGCGCTCGGGCGGTGACGGCGCGCCAAGCACAACAAACCCGCCCTCGCGGCGTAACACGGGGGTCTTCGTCGCGCGTCGCCTATTCGACCGCGCAGTCACGTCGAGCCCCGTTCGCGCTCGGGGCCGACCACGCGAAGCAACGCCCCGATCCGCTTCACCGGGCCGAGTCCCTTCAGTTCGGCCAGCGTCGACTGGACGTCGGCCTCCAGCGCAAGGTGGGTTACGAAGACGAGACGCGCGTCCGGCTCCGCGCCGACCTGCTCCATCGATTGGATCGAGACGTCATGATCTCCGAATACTCGCGTCACCGCGGACAAGACGCCTGGACGGTCGACGACGTCCAGCGTCAGGTAGTACTGCGATCGCAACTCATCGATCGGCCTGAGGCGCGAGCGATGCCGGCGCGGCATATGAACGGGGCGAGAGCCGGAGAGACTGCGAGCTGCTTCCAACACATCGCCGAGGACTGCGCTTGCTGTCGGCATTCCTCCCGCGCCTCGGCCATAAAGCATGATCTCGCCGATGGCGTCACCCTCGACGTAGACGGCGTTGAACGGACCATGGACCGACGCGAGCGGGTGATCGACTGGGATCATCGTCGGATGGACGCGGAC
Organism: uncultured Acidimicrobiaceae bacterium; assembly: GCA_963725215.1. Taxonomy (GTDB): domain Bacteria; phylum Actinomycetota; class Acidimicrobiia; order Acidimicrobiales; family Bog-793; genus CAVRXQ01. The sequence continues at coordinate 277,444 of CAVRXQ010000002.1, forward strand.
GTCCAGCAGCGGTTCGGCGCCGTTTCCCTCGTCAAGGTTTTCGACGATGGCGAGCAGCTTCACCTCGTAGCCAAGACGGTGTGCGAAGGCGACGTCGGACGAATCGAGGGCATCGATGCCCTCTCGGTAGACGTCGCCAGAGACGACGTCGGCATTAAACGCGATGCCTGCGAGGATCGCAGCTTTGGCCGACGCGTCGAACCCCTCGACGTCCGCGGACGGATCGCGCTCGGCGTATCCGAGGCTTTGGGCTTCCTCTAGGGCTTCTGCGTACGAAGCATTTGCTTGGCTCATCCTCGACAAGATGAAGTTCGTGGTGCCGTTGACGATGCCGACGATACGGCGGATCCGCTCCGCCGCCAGCGAGACATGGAGGGCGCGCAACAGCGGTATCGCCCCTCCGACCGAGCCCTCGAACAGCAGCTCGGATCCGGTCGACTCCGCCACGGCGAACAACTCGGCACCGAAGTTCGCGATCAGCTCTTTGTTCGCCGTCACGACGGGCTTGCCGGCCTTTAGGGCCTCGAGAATGATCGTGCGTGCCGGCTCGAGCCCGCCGATGAGTTCGACGACCACGTCGACTTCCGAATCGGTCGCCACGGAGTGCGCGTCGTGGGTGAACCGATCAGGGTCCGCGTGGACCGGACGCGCTTTCGCAAGATTCCGCACGGCGACGCGAGTGACCGCGAGCCGGGTGCCGCTCCGGCGGGCGATGCCGTCGGCGTCGTGGTCGACAAGCTCGACGAGCGCGCCGCCGACGTTGCCGCACCCCAACACGCCGAGTCGGACGACGCTTTCTGGACCTTCGCCGACCACCCGGCTCCCTTCGATCATCGAACAACGGTAGTCAACGACTCCGCGGCGATTCCTCATTCGCGAACTCTCACGATGATGGCGAATACCGCGCACTTACACTGTCGACGTGCTGGAACGTTCGCCGTTTGGCCGCACCGGGCACACGAGCAGCCGGGTGATATTCGGAGGCGCCGGACTCGCTCGCGCTTCTCGGGATGACGCTGACCTCCTCCTGCCGACGCTCGTTCGTTACGGAGTCAACCATCTCGACACCGCTGCGTCTTACGGAGACTCCGAACTCCGCCTACGACCGTGGCTTTCAGACCGCCGAGAACAGTTCTTCCTCGCTTCGAAAACAGACGAGCGAACTGGCGAGGGCGCGTACGCGGGGCTCGTTCGATCCCTTGAACGCCTCGGCGTCGAACAGCTCGATCTCATCCAGTTGCACAATCTCGTCGAGGAAGATGAGTTCGAACAGGCGCACGCAAAAGGCGGCGCTGTTGAAGCGCTCGCTCGAGCTCGGGACGAAGGTTTGGTTCGATTCATCGGAGTCACCGGCCACGGGCTTCGTATTCCCTCGATGCACGTGCGCAGCTTGGACCGATTCCCGTTCGACTCGGTGCTCTTTCCGTACAACTACCTGCTGATGCGCGACGCTTCGTATCGTCGCGACGCCGAGGAGTTGATCGACCGGTGCGTCGCAGAAGGCGTCGCCCTTCAGACGATCAAGTCAGTCGCGCGCCGCCGCTGGCCCGCTCCGATCGAGTACAGCAACCACCAGAGCTGGTACGAGCCCTTGGAAGACGTATCCGCGATCGATCGCGCGGTCCGGTTCGTGCTTGGCCACGAACATCTTTTCTTGATCTGCTCGAGCGACTATCGACTCCTGGACGCGACCCTCGAAGCGGCGGAGGCGAGTCCACGCGTGCCTCTCGACGACGAGCTCGACGACGACATCTCTCGCTTCGACATGCACACACTGTTCGATGGTGGTGAGCTCGAGCGCATCTGACAAGAGGAGTCCGATAGCTCGGGATCGGATGGACGGTCGATGCAGTACCGCCTCATCCTCTTTCAGTCCTCGTTCGCTCGCGCAGGGCCCCGTTGCGTGACCAGTCCGCCCCGCCCTCCTCCCCAGGTGACCGAGATCGTGTTGTCGGCCAGACTGATCACTCCGGCGCTCGCAGGGTTCGGTCCCTTTGGACGACGGGTCCTGCCGAAGGGAGACGTCGACGATGACAAAACCGGTGAATCCTCCACCCGAGCGAGATCGGGGTACTTCGACGGCTCCACCGCCGATCCCGCCGTGGCGCCACTACCTCTGGCTCATTGCCTTTGGTCTTTTCATCCTTCTGTTTTTCGTCCTTCCTGCCACGCGCGGAGTGCCCGCCGTCTCGCTGACCTACACCCGTTTTCTTTCCGATGTGGGCGCTCACAAGGTGAAGACGGTCACGATCCCGCAGACGACCGGAACCGCTTCGGGCACTTTGAAGAACGGCACGCATTACACCGTCGTCATCCCTCCCCAGGCCGGCTCGGGGCTCCTCAACGAGCTCGAATCCTCCGGCGTGCAAATCACCGCTACTGCCGCCGGGACGTCATTCGGCGGGGAGGTTCTCACCTGGGTGATCCTGCTGTTGCCATTCATCGTCATCGGCTTTTTGTGGTGGCGGGTGTCGCGTGGCGCGATGGGCCGGCTGCAAGGAGCGATCGGCGTCGGCAAATCGAAAGCGCAGGTCTTCGACGCCGAGCGCCCCAGCACCACCTTCGCCGACGTCGCCGGGTACGAGGGAGCGAAGCTCGAGATCCGTGAGGTTGTGGATTTTCTCCGCAACCCAGATCGCTACAAGCGCGCCGGAGCGATGGCTCCGCGCGGCGTCTTGATGGTTGGTCCGCCCGGGACCGGCAAGACCTTGCTTGCGAGAGCGGTCGCTGGAGAGGCGAGCGTTCCGTTCTTTTCGGTCGCCGGGTCGAGCTTCGTGGAGTTGTTCGTCGGCGTCGGCGCGTCGAGGGTCCGCGACCTGTTCGCTGAAGCGCGCAAGCGTGCGCCGGCCATCATCTTCGTCGACGAGATCGACACGATCGGTCAACGCCGCGCGGGTTCGGGAGCCTTTGTCTCCAACGACGAACGCGAACAGACTCTGAATCAGCTGCTCGCCGAGATGGACGGCTTCGACCCGGCGACAGGCATAGTCGTGCTCGCTGCCACCAATCGCCCCGAGGTTCTCGACCCGGCCTTGCTCCGCCCCGGTCGATTCGACCGGCAGGTGGTCATTCCACTGCCGACTTTGTCCGAACGCGCGGCGATCCTTCGCGTCCACGCGCGCGACAAGCACCTCGGGGCCGATGTCGATCTCGAGGTGGTCGCACGAGGGACGCCCGGCTTTTCTGGAGCGGATTTGGCGAATCTCGTCAATGAGGCAGCGATCGTCGCCGTGCGGGCGAACCGCGACGTCATTTCTGCGGCCGACTTTGACGAGGCACGAGATCGCATCATCCTCGGCCGTCGCGAGGGATCGAACGTGCTGTTGCCAGAGGAAAAACACGCCGTGGCCGTCCACGAATCCGGTCACGCCATCGTCGCGGCGCTCTCGGACAATGCCGACCCGGTCGCGAAGGTCACGATCCTTCCTGCCGGACAGACGCTCGGAGTCACCGAGCAGCTCCCGCTCGACGAGCGGCACCTCTACAACGAGGACTACCTCAACACGTCTCTCACGGTTCGTCTCGGTGGTCGGGCCGCCGAGCTCGTCGAGTTCGGTCAAGGATCGACGGGAGCGTCGAATGACCTCGCCTCGGCGACGGATCTCGCCGTGAAAATGGTGCGCGAATTCGGGCTCTCATCGACGCTTGGCCCGGTCGGATATCCGACCGGTGGCTCGGCCTTCCTCGGACCCGGGGGTGAGGGGTTCTCGAGCCGGCCGTTCGCCGAAGAGACGCAAGCGGAAATCGACAAAGAGGTGTCGCGCCTCGTGAGCGAAGCAGAAAAGCGCGCGGTCGACGTGCTCTCGTCGCACAAGGACGAACTCCATCGTCTCGTCGACTTGTTAATGGCAAAAGAGACCGTCGATGGAAAAGAGGTCTACGCCATCGTCGGCAAGAAATTGCGTGATCAACGCGGCGACGGTGTCACCGTCTCGCCACCTCGCGCCGCGGCATCAACTGTGGAGACCTAAAAACGCGCCGAGCACTGCGGGCTTCAAAGACGCCCGCAGTCATGGACTTGTTAAAAGTTTGGAGCACGAGCTTCGAACCAACTGGTCGCCATTCGTCACCCGTCGGTTCGCCCGGCAGCGGCGCGGACGCCGCTGCCGGGCGCGACCTCAGGTTCCCGAAACCGGAGCCTTTGTTTGTGTAAACGGGCCATTGAGCCATGACTTGACGAGCGTCGGGTTCGCCTTGACGAACGCCGCCGCTGCCGCAGACGGGCTCATGCCCTTGACGGCGATGTCGTAGCCGACTTCGTTCTGATCCGCCGGAGTCCAGTGGAAGCGGCGAATGAAATCAGCCACCTTCGGTGCTTCCTTCGGTAGCTTCGCGCTCATCGCCTTGTATAGGTAGTACGGCGGGTAGGCGCAGTTGATCTTCGCCGCGGGTAGCTTCGCGCACGCTGTCGTAAACGTCGGAAGTTGGATCTGCGAGAAGCTGTACAGCGCGTTGATGTACTGCGGCGTGTACCAGTAGAAGAGCACACCGCCGTGCGACCTGTAGATCCGCTCGATCTCCGCCAACTGCGACGCCTCGGTCCCCGCGTAGACGATCTTCAAGTTGAGGCCCAAGTTGGTGACGAGGGCTGCGTCGTTCGTGACGTAGCTCGGCGACCCGTCAAGAAACTCGCCCTTCGGCGAGGTCTGGGCGGTGACAAAGAGCTTCCAATCCTTCTTCAGCCCTTGCCACGTCTTGAGCTCGGGATGCGACTTCAGCAGGTAGGTCGGGACGTACCAGCCAATGTTCCCGTCCGGTCCTTCGAGTCCGGCGTCGATCACTTCGTGGTTGCCCTTCACGTACTGCGCATACAAGGGCGAGTGTCCCCAGACCTCGAGCACTGCCGAGACCGACCCCTTCGCCATCGCCGGCCAGGTCGGGATCTCGTCGATCGTCAAGAGGCTGACGTTGTAGCCGAGGTCGTGCTCGATCACGTACTGGGCGACAACGTTGTTCGAGGCCGACCCTTGCCACGAGTTCGTCGCCAGCACGATCGTTGGCTTGGTGCTCGCGGTCGCCGAGGTAACGGCGACGCCGGCGAGCGTCACGGCGATCGACGCGGCCGCCAACGCGACCAAGACCCGGCGAAGCCTCGAGGTCCGCAGGCGTTTCGTTTGATTCATTTTGTTGCTCCTTTCTTTGCCCCCCATCGGACTTGCCGTATCGTTGGCGGTCAACGATCTCACGTCGCCGCCGCCTGAGAAGCATTTCCTTGTGGCGAACCTTGGGTGAGCCGGTCGAAGACGACCCCCATCAGCACGATCCCGAGCCCGGCGGCGAGCCCGAGACCGAACTCATCGCGATCGAGACCGACGACGACGTCGTACCCGAGACCGCCCGCCCCGACGAGGCCAGCGACGATCACCTCCGCGAGCACGAGCATGATCGTCTGATTGACCGCCAGCAGCATCGCCGGGCGCGCGGCGGGGAGTTCCACCTTCCGGAGAATCTGCAGGCGCGACGAACCAAACGCTTCCCCCGCTTCGATGATGTCGCGTCGCACGCCGCGCAATGCGAGGATCGTGAGCCGGATCGTCGCCGGTACGGCGTAGACGAACGAGGCGATCACGCCGGCAACGGGACCGACGCTGAAAAAGACGACGACTGGGATGAGGTAGACGAATGCCGGCATCGTCTGCAGCGTGTCGAGCACCGGTCGAATCGCGCGGTTCAGCCACGGCCACCAATACGCAACAACGCCGATCGGGAAGCCGATGAGCACGCACAGGCCGAGGGCGACGAGGACTTGGCTCAAGGTCGACGCGGCATCGGCCCACACCCCGAGCAGGCCGACCCCGGTCAAACAGGCCGCCAGCTGCGCGCCGCGACGCAACCCGCCGACGGCGATGCCCGCCGCGCCGGTCCCGAAGACCGCCACCCACCACGGGACCGCGCTGAAGAAGCTGGTGATCGGGTTGAGGATCGACGACGTCAGGAAATTCGACAGGTTCAATGTCCCGCCGATCACGGGAACGTTCCAGTAGTTGTAAAGGTGCGACTCGAGCCAGGTAAGCCCGGTGTTGACCGGGCCGCTGATCGAGAACGACCAGTTCTGGGGAAAGGCGCCGGTCGAGAAGGCGTAGTGGCCGATGAGGACGACCCCGATGCCCGCGACAAGCCCGGCAGTGAGCAACGGCCGTCGCCACCGTTCGAAAAAGCCGACCCGCGAAGTCGGTGCCTCGTGGGCGTGGCCGACGCGCTCGCCGTAGGCGGAGACGATCCGATCGAGCAGCATCGCGATCGCGACGATGACGAGGCCGGGCGTGAATGCTTGGCCGAGGTTTTCGATGGTGAGCGCGGCCAGAACGGGGTCGCCGAGGCCGCCCGAGCCGATCAGCGAGGCAAGGACGACGATCGACAGCGCCATCATGATCACCTGGTTGATCCCGAGCAAGATCGGTCTCAAGGCGAGCGGAAGCTGCACCTTCACGAGCTGTTGCCAGCGAGTGGACCCGAAAGAGGTGCCCGCCTCGAGCACGTCGGCGCGGACGGAGCGAATTCCAAGCGAGGTGAGCCGGATGACGGGGGGCGCGGCGTAAATCACGGTGGCGACGACCCCGGCGGGATTACCGATTCCGAGCAGGATGACGACGGGGATCAAGTACACGTACGCCGGCAACATCTGCGCGGCGTCGAGTAGCGGCCGAAGGACGTGGTCGACCGGGTCCGACAATCCGGCCACGATGCCAAGCGGTATCCCGACCAACAGCGCGACGAGGATCGAAACGACCATCAGAGAAAGCGTCGCCAGGCTGTCGGCCCACAGACCGAGCAAGCCGAATCCGGCGACGACGATGGCGGCGAACATCGCGGTGCGGATCCGTCCCGCGCCGAGAGCGGCCAAGACGAAGAGGGCGACAACTCCCGGCCATCCAAGGAAGTTGAGGACGTCGTTTAGCGCGTTCACGGCGTGTCCGAGGCCACCGCCAACTGGCGTGACGAAGTCGGTGAAGACCGGCGCGCTCGCTTGGTGCGCGGTGATCCAGCTGTCGAGGCTGGTGAAGGCATTTTGCGAACCGGGCACCCAGCTCGCCGGAAATCCGGATGCGGTGCCGCTCGCCGCGGCGGCGATCGCCATCCCGACCCCAGCGAGCGCGAAGCCCGGCCACGGCGGCCGCAACACCACTCGCCAGTTGAATGTGGCGAGGAGGCTCCGCCGCGGGAGTGCCAGCGCCACGGTTGGGCTCAGGCCTTCTGGACGACGAGGGTGTCAGGGTGTGGCGGCGCGGCCACGACGGCCTGCAACACCGTCGCTCGGTCGAGAGTGCCGACGACCCTTCCCTCAGAGTCGACGACGCCGACGACCTCATCCCGCTCGGCGAGGAAGCCGAGCACGTCATCGAGCTTGGTCGACTCCGCGACCGATCGCGCCGGGGCGAGCCCAGAAATGAGCGGCCGCATCACCCACGCGGCGGTCAAGACTTTCGCTCGCGGTACATCGCGGGTAAACGCCGCGACGTAATCATCGGCCGGATTGCCGACAACCTCTTCCGGCGTGCCGAGTTGAACGAAAGCACCGTCACGCATGATCGCGATGCGGTCTCCGAGCTTCAGCGCTTCGTCGAGATCGTGCGTGACGAAAATGACTGTCTTGTGCATCTGCTGTTGCAAGCGGACGAGCTCGTCCTGCATGCCACGCCGAATCAGCGGGTCGAGCGCGGAGAACGCCTCGTCAAAGATCAACACGTCCGGATCGACCGCCAAGGCGCGCGCCAGCCCGACTCGCTGTTGCATACCGCCCGAAAGCTGACTCGGGTAGGAGCGATCCATTCCAGAAAGGCCGACGACCTCGAGGAGAAGACGCGCACGTTCGTGACGCGTGTGCTTGTCGACGCCTTTGACCTCGAGCCCGTAGGCGACATTGTCAAGGACATTGCGGTGCGGCAATAACGCGAAATGCTGGAAGACCATGCTCACTTTGGTTCGGCGCAGCTCTCGCAATCCCTTGGCGTCAGCCGTGACGACGTTGCGGCCGCAAAGCTCCACCTCGCCGCTCGTCACGTTGATGAGGCGGGTGATGCAGCGGGTGAGCGTCGACTTTCCGCTTCCCGACAGGCCCATGACGACGAACACTTCTCCGCCCGGAATCTCGAAGGAAACGTCCCGCACTGCAATCGTGCAACCCTCGGTCGCCAGCAGCTCGGCCCGGCTCAGCTCCGCTTTTGGACTGCTGGGAATCTTCTCCGCGCCGCGGCCGAACACCTTCCAGACATTGCGGCAAGAGACCTGGATCGGAGGCGTGCTTTTGACGTCACTGACGTGCCCCACCCCATTGGTGAGCCCTCCCCCAAGCACCGCCCATACGATAGGCAGACCGGCGGCATTCGGTGCACTCGCTACATATGAAGAAGGAGGGAAACCCCTCCACGGCCTGATCAATTTCGCTCGCGTAGCGTGTCGGAAGTGTCCGGCTCCTCTCAGTCCGAGGTACCGCGCAACACGCGCCTTCGACGGCGAATTCTGAGCAGCGACCTGACGCGGAATCGATGATCCTTCGACCAGGAAACATCGTCTTCGACACCCAAGATGTCGCGCGTCTCGCTCGGTTCTGGGCGGAGGTCACGGGCTACGAACCGAGGCCGCTTTTCGGCACCTACGCCGGCCTCCGCGACCCAAGTGGACGAGGCGCCAACATCACCTTTCAGCGAGTCGAAGACGCTGAAGCTTCGTCGAGTAATTGCCACGTCGATTTCTACGCCAAGGACCCAGACGAAGTGGCGCGACGCGCGGTGGAACTCGGCGCGCAACTTGTTCGTCGAGTGAACGAAGCCGAGGTGTCGTGGATCGTGCTCACCGATCCGGACGGCAACGAATTCTGCGTCGTCTCAGCGGTCGGTTCAGACCGAGAGCCGTAGCGACGCGACCGCGTGATCTATCTCCTCGATCGCGAGAATCGTCGCAATCTGGCTCGGACAGGCATCCTGCAGACACGGAATGCTCCCCCGTGCAACTAGCGCTCCGAATGTTCGCTCGATCGAACGGCGCCTACGCGATCTTGTTGGTGCTCGCGGCGATCGACTCGATCGGATACAGCGTGATCGGCCCGGTCCTCCCTTCCCTATCTAGGGAAGTCCACGCCGATCCAATCGTCGCCGGTTCCATTGTCGCTGGTTTTCCGCTCGGAATGCTCTTCGGATTCATCGCCGCCGGAAGCGGAGTGCGCCGATTCGGCTCTCGCCGTGCGTTGTTCGCGTCATTCATCGTCGTGGCAGGAGGGACCGCAGGATTCATCGCCGCTGACTCGACTCCTGGATATTTCGTCGCACGGGCGGTGATGGGCTTCGGTTCGGGCGGGGTGTGGCTCGGATTGGTGTTCGCCACACTCGAGCGATGGCCGGGGCGCGAATACCTCTGCATGAGCCGGGTCTTCGCCGCTTACTCAGTGGGCGCGCTCGGTGGACCGGCACTGGGTGCACTCGGCGGCGTCCGCGCACCTTTTGTCATCTACCTCGTACTCATCGGCTTGGCGTGTTTTCTCGCCGCGCTGATGCCGGACATCGCGCAACGTCCGCAATACATAACCGATCGCCTCGAGCTTCGACGTCCTCGCTTTTGGGTCGCGTCCGTCGCCATCATGCTGACGACTTCGGCCACCGGCCTCGTTGATGGTGCGCTGCCTCTTCATTTCGCTTCGAAACTCACGCAAGCCGAGATCGGAGGAGCATTCGCCGGGCTCGGCATCATCGTTGCCTTCGCCTCTGCCGTCGCTGGCCACCTGAAACCGCGGCCGGCGACGGGCGCCGGCGTCGTCGCGCTCGTCTTCGGCATCGAACTCGCCGGGGCGAGTGGCGCCGTCGAGGTGTGGTTGCCGGCGCTCGCAGTTATGGGGTTCGGGATCGGTATTGGACAGACCGGAGCGACCGGTCTCCTGCTCGGCGCCGTGCCAACGGAACGGATCGTGAGCGCGATGGTCGTTTGGTCCCAAATGGCAATGGTGGGCTACCTCGTCGCACCCGTTGCCGGCGGCGCGCTTGGCCAGACGCTGGGTTATCGCGCGCTTGGTATCGTCCCGGCGGTGATGGGCGCCTCGCTCGTGTCGATCGCCGCGTTCGCTCGAAAGGAAAGAGGGACTCCACACGCCGAGCGTGTCCCGACATAGGAGCGCGCCGCCCCGGAGTCGTCCACCAAAACACCAGTACGCGAATTCGCGGTCAGAGGGGCGCGACCCACAGGCGAATGGCAAGCGCGATTCCGATCATGCTTGCGCCGACGCGCAGGACGCCTCCCGACGTTCGTCGCGCGATGACAGGACCGATCGTGCTGCCGACAAACATTCCTGACGCCAACGCGCCCGCCGCCAACCAAGTGACGCTCGAAAACAGAACAAACGCGGCAGCTGACACCGTCGTCGCGGCTCCGACGAGGACGTTCTTTATCGCGTTTGCCCTTGCGACGTGTTCGTCGACGGTCAACAACACGATCGCCAGCGTCATGATCCCGGCTCCTGCACCGAAATATCCGTTGTACAGCGATGTTCCAAAGACCCCGCCGAAAAGCGCCACGCGGTCCGAACGAGCGCCCCGCGACGTCCTCCACGACGAGATGCGCGGCTGTGCAATGAGGCTCAACGCCGCAATCATCAACAGGAACGGCACGATGCGCGCAAAGACGGTCGCAGGGGTAGAAAGTAGGAGACTCGCTCCAGCTGCCCCCCCAGCCATCGCGACGAGCACCGGCCGCGACAACCACCGTGTCTTGCCGCGCAGTTCGGATCGCGAGGCCAAGGCAGAGCCCGGCAAAATTGCGACGCAGGCGACAATGTTCGTCACGCTCGCGGTCAGAGGCGAGATGCCAACCGCCAGCAACGCCGGGAAAGACACGAGCGAAGTGATGCCGCCGGCCGACCCGATCATTCCCGCAACGACTCCCGCGCCTACCAGCGCACACGCCTCTGCTATCGATATCGAACTCATGGCGCGCCGACGCGCGGGGCACCCTTCCAGGACGACTTCGACGACAACTTCACCCTCTTCTTAATCCGCCACTTCGCCACGGAACGCGAAGATGACGGACGCGCGCACGCCCATCGCTCTGTGAACGTCGCGCCATCACAACCGTGCCTCTCCCGCCGCGAATCGGCCCGGCGATTGTTGCGCAAGTTGTCGATGCGGCGCGCGTCTGGCTAGACCCGATCAAGTCAATGGCTCACTCGTGAATCGCGTCGCCGGATTCTCCGCTGGCACCACGATGCCAAAATGGGCTGCTCAAGGCACTTCGCGATCCGACGGGCCTCTTGTACACTTCGGTCAACTGGCGGGCCAAAGGGCTCCGCAAATTACCGGGGGGGGGGGGATGCATGCGAACGCGTCTTGGACGATGGTGGCGTCGCTTGGCGACCGCTGCCGTCGCAATTACCACGCTCGGTTTCATGGGGGTGTGGGCGGGTCCCGCATCAACGGCGAATGCGGCGTCCTCAAAATCGTGCTGGGCGACCGCGACGAGCGTCAGCTCTTGCGGAGGTATGAAAGCTCTTGTCGCCGCGGCGAAGGCGGAGGGGACGCTCAACCTCATCGCTGACCCGGTCACGTGGGCTAATTACGGCAACATCATTAAGGACTTCGGCCACAAATACGGGATCCACATCAATGACTACAACCCGAACGGGACGAGCGCTGAAGAGCTGAGCACGCTCGTGCTCGACCGGGGCAAGTCGAACGAGCCTGACGAGGTCGACGTGGGACCGTCCTTTGCCATCGAGGGCGTACACGGAGAGCCGGGCGTCTTCAAGGGACCGATCTTCGCCAAGTACAAGAGCCAAGAGTGGAACGACATCCCGGCAGCCTGGAAGAATTCAGAGGGGTACTGGCAGTACGACTACAGCGGTGTCGTGTCCATCGGATACAACGCCAGCGTCATCAAAACGCCTGTGACTTCCTTCCAGAGCCTTTTGAACCCGGAGTTCAAAAACGCGGTTGGACTCTCCAACAGCCCCACGTCTTCGGGCGCGGGCTTCGCAGCGGTGTTCGCGGCGGCGCTGAACAACGGTGGCTCGCTCAACAACATTCAACCGGGAATCGCCTTCTTCCAGAGGATGAAGACGGCTGGCAACTACAACCCGGTTGAGGCCGGTGGCGCCGGCGACGCGCCGATGGCGGACAAGACGGTGCTTGCCACCATCGACTGGACATACAACGAACACTCCTGGACACAGGAACTTAAGAGCGTCGGCATTGATTGGAAGGTCATCATCCCGAAGGGGACGCCGTACGCGTCCTACTACGCCATGGCGATCAGCAAGTACTCACCTCATCCAGCAGCGGCGAGGCTCTGGCTCGAGTACATGTTCTCGCCGACCGGCCAGAACCTCTGGATGGAAGGCGGCGCCGTTCCGGCCACCATCACGGCGATGGAGAAGGCAGGGACCGTGAGCAAGACTGCCCTCGCTTCCGTGCCCAAACTCCCGAAACCACCGGTCATCGCCACCACCGCCCAAGCCTCCAAGGCGACGGCGATCGTGGTCGCCGATTGGTCGTCAGCCGTCGGCTAGGTGACCCGGAACAACAGCAAGTTGGCTAGATGAACGCCGTCAACGGGGTCCGCGTGCAAGACGCGGGCCCCGTTGCGCGTCGGCGTCGGCGCCGCTATCTGGCGGCGATCGGCGTCGCGCCGTTCCTCGCATACGTCGGCTTCTTCCTGATCGTCCCGGCAGCCTCTGTGATGGTCGAGGCGTTTCGGGACAACAACGGCGGGCTTTCGTTCTCGAACCTGGCGACGGTGGTGTCGTCGAAGTCACCTTGGCTCCACTCGTACGCGCTGAGCCTCGAGCTCTCTGCGGCGTCGGCGGTCCTCGCCGGCATTCTCGGACTCGTCGGCACGGTCGCCCTCGTGAGTTCGCCCAACCGAATCGTGAGGAGACTCGTCACGACCGCTTGCGGTGTGCTGGCGAATACAGGCGGCGTCCCACTCGCGTTTGCCTTCATCGCCACGATCGGCAACGCGGCGTCGCGACGCACATCCTTTCGGAGATCGGATTCAATCCCTACAACCACGGGTTTTCGTTGTACTCGTTCACGGGACTCGTGGTCGTCTATCTCTATTTCCTATTGCCGCTCGTGATCTTGCTGATGCTCCCTCCGGTCGAGGCACTTCGCAGCGAGTGGCGAGAAGCGGCCTCGACGCTCGGTGCGAGCCCGCGGCATTACTGGCAGAAGGTCGGACTCCCAGTTCTCACGCCTCCCTTCATCGCCACGCTCATGGTCCTTTTCATGGACGCGTTCGCCGCCTACGCGACCGCGCAAGCGTTGACGACCGGCTCCATTCCCCTCGTGCCAATTGAGATCGGTGCGTTGCTTGCCGGCAATGTCGTCACGAACCAGGCCAATCTCGGAGACGCCCTCGGCCTCGGCATGATCGTCATCGTCGCCGCCGCCGGCACGCTTTACGTAATCGTTCAGCGCAAGACGTCACGGTGGCTGCGGTGAAAACCGGCCGCACTTTCCGCTGGATCACGATGGCCCTCTTGGGCTTGTTCGTCATCGCGCCGATGGCGGCGTCCGTGCAGTTCTCTTTGGAGGCGGGCTACGGGGGACGACTCTCAGTCACCGCCTACCGGCAGGCATTTGCTGAGCCCGGACTCGCGACGAGCTTGCTCACTTCGGTAAAAGTCGCGCTCGGAGCGATGGCGATCACCTTGGCGTTGCTCGTCCCGACGGTGATCTTCGTCAACTTGCGTTTTCCTCGATGGCACGCGGTGCTCGACGCAGTCAGTCTTTTGCCGCTCGGGGTGCCGGCGGTGGTGATCGTGCTCGGCGTGCTCGGCGCCTACCGAGGGCTCCCCTCGTTTTTCACTGGGACGCCGGTGATCCTCGCGTTCGTCTACGTCGTGCTGGCAATGCCGTACACCTACCGGGCGATCGACGCCGGGGTACGCGCCATCGACCTCCATACCCTCGTCGATGCAGGTCGATCGATGGGCGCCGGTTGGGGAAAGCTCTTTTCGCGCGTCCTCTTGCCGAACCTTCGCTCGGGAATCCTGGCGGCTGCGTTCTTGACGGTCGCGCTGTCGCTCGGCGAATTCGCGATCGCCAGCATCATGGGCTTCAACACCTTCCCCGTGTGGCTCGTCTCCGTTGAGGGCAACAACCCTTATGTCGCGGTGGCACTTTCGATCGCGGCGCTGATCGTGACCTGGGTGTTGCTCGTCGTCTTGGCGTTCGCCGGCTCCGGACGCCGTCGGCGCTCGCGAGGGGCGATCGGCGTCGAGCTCGTCGACACCGTCGAGGAGGCAGAGGAACTTGCTTCGCGTCCGCTTGATGCCGTCGATTCGGTGGCAACGTGAAGAGCGTGAGTGACGCGGGGGCGATGATGCCAATCGCCCCTGTGCGCGTAGACGGCGAATCGCCTTCGCGCGCCGGAGTCGTCGTTGAGCTTGTCAACTGTCGCCGAACGTTCGGCAAGGTGCACGCGTTGAACGGATTCTCGATCTCGATCGCGCCCGGCGAACTCGTCGCCCTGCTCGGCCCGTCGGGTTGCGGCAAGACGACGGCTCTGCGTGCCGTCGCCGGTCTCGAACAACTCGATGAGGGGCGCGTGCTCGTCGGAGGTGATGACATCACCGACACCCCGCCGCACCATCGCAACCTCGGGATGGTGTTTCAGGCCTACAGCCTCTTCCCCAACATGAACGCACTCGAGAACGTCGCCTTCGGTCTCGAAGTGCGCCGCATCGTCTCCGGTGAGCGGCGCAAGCGCGCCGGAGAGATGCTCGAGCTCGTCGGGTTGGAAACGATGGCAGAGCGGTACCCCCACGAGCTCTCGGGCGGCCAGCAGCAGCGGGTCGCGCTCGCCAGAGCGCTCTGTGTCGAGCCGCGCCTGCTGCTTCTCGACGAGCCGCTCTCCGCGCTCGACGCGAAAGTGCGTGCCCAGCTGCGCGACGAGATTCGACGGATCCAGCTCGAGCTCGGGATCACGACGATCTTCGTCACCCACGACCAAGAGGAAGCGCTGTCGATCGCCGACCGGGTCGGAGTGATGCGGGCAGGGCAACTCGAGCAGCTCGGCCCACCCGCCGACGTTTATTCGAATCCCGCGACGAACTTCGTCGCCGGCTTCGTCGGCTCGGTCAGTCGGCTCCCCGGCGAGGTCGTCGGACAGTCGAGCGTCTCCGTGCTCGGCTCGAACCTCACGATCCCGGCGAGAGTCGTCGATCTTCCGATCGGAACGAAGGTCGACGTCCTCGTGCGCCCAGAGAGCATCAAGATCCGACCCGCCGAAGACGGCCAAGCCGTCGTCGCCCGAGCGTCGTTCCTCGGAGCGGTGGTCCGGGTCGTCGCGGTGATCGCGGACGGCACCGAGGTCGCATCGACGCTCACCGCGGCCGAGGCTTACGCGCTTCCGCCTGGAACCCGCGTCGAGATCGAACTCCTCGGCGACGTCCTGTTCGTCGTCGACAGCAGTCATCGAGGGTGAACCTCGGCGGTTCGGCGGTTCTCGCTCCGCGCCTGTCGCGCCAATCCCGCGACCGCGACCTCGAGGCGATGGGATCGGAAGTCCTCGACGTCGTCGTCGTCGGAGGCGGGATCACCGGAGCCGGGGTGGCCCTCGACGCCGTGAGCCGCGGCCTCTCCGTAGGTCTCGTCGAAGCAAGGGATTGGGCGTCGGGATCCTCGAGCCGGTCGAGCAAGCTCATTCACGGAGGGCTGCGCTACCTCGAGCAGTTCCATTTCCGACTCGTTCGGGAGGCACTGCGGGAACGCACCTTGCTGTTGGGGCGGTTGGCTCCGCACCTCGTTCGCCCGCTTCCGTTCCTCTACCCACTCCGTCACCGCGTCTGGGAGCGCCCACGGGCCCAACTCGGCCTCGGCCTCTATGACCTGATGGCGACCGCCGCGGTGCGCGACCGCTCAGGCGCCCTTCCCCGCCACCGATATCTCGGCCACCGCGAGGTGTTCGAGGCCGCCCCCGCCCTCGGCGACGGCCGAGTCGTCGGGGCCATGCGCTACTACGACGCTGAAGTCGACGACGCCCGCTACACACTCGACGTCGTGCGGACCGCCGCGTCGATCGGCGCCAAGGTCGCTTCGCGAACAACGGTGGTCGGATTTCTCCGCCACGGCGGAGCCGTTTTTGGCGTGGTCGTTCGAGACGAGCAATCCGGAGCGGAGATCGAAGTCCACGCGCGACGCGTCATCTGCGCGGGTGGCGTGTGGACCGACGACTTGCAGGCCGCAGCCGGCGTCGACGGTGGTCCTCAGATCCGCATGTCGAAGGGAGTCCACCTCGTCTTCCCGAAGGAGCGCCTGGCGCTCAGCAGCGGGCTGATCGCGCGAACCGAGACAAGCGTGTTGCTCGTCGTGCCGTGGGGACGGCACTGGATCGTCGGCACGACCGACACCGACTGGTCGTTCGGACCTGGCGATCCGGCGGTGAGTGGCAAGGACATCGCCTATCTCATCGACCATCTCAACGCGGAGCTCTCCTCAGACGTCTCGCCCGATGATGTCGTCGCCGCGTATGCCGGCCTGCGACCGCTGTTGCACGGAACGGCGGCATCCCCGTCCGAGCTCAGCCGCGAGCACGCCGTACGTCAGCCGCTCCCCGGCCTCACCGTCGTCGCGGGCGGCAAGTTCACGACGTACCGCGTTATGGCCGCCGACGCCGTCGATCTCGCGCTTTCCGGCGAAGGCGCGCCACGCAGCCGCACCAAAGAAATTCCCCTCGTCGGCGCAATCGGCTTCTCAGAGACGTGGGCGCGTCGCGCCGAGCTGGCGAGCCGCGCGCAGCGTGACCCTGAGATCGTCGAACATCTCCTTTCCCGCTACGGCACCTTTGCCGGCGAGTTGTTGGAACTCATCGCCGACGATCCGGGAATGGGCGAGACGGTCCCCGGAGCCGGCGACTACCTCCTGGCCGAAGTTCGCTACGCCGCTTCCGACGAGGGTGCTCTGCATCTCGATGACATCCTCGAACGAAGGACGCGCATTGCGATCGAGTACCGAGACCGCGGAACGGCTGCTGCCGACGCTTGCGCGGTTGGGATGGGCTCGGTGCTCGGATGGAGCCCGACGCAACGCGACGAGGAGGTCGCTCGCTATCGGCGTCTCGTGACCGCCGAGCTCGCCGCCCAGACGAAGTCCGACGACGAGGCGGCGAATGCCGAGTTGTCGGCAGGCATGATCGGCCATGGCTGAGTACCCCGCGACCGCTCCAGCCACGACCCCGTCCCCCGTTTCGCCGCGCTCCGCGACGACGCTCAGCCAGACGATCGTCCGCGGATCGCCGCGTCGCTCGGGCCGGCGCGGCGCGTACCGGCGCCTCGTGCTCGGCCGAGGCGAGCCGCGTCTCGTTCACCCCGAGGCTCAGACGAGCACCCTCGGCCGCGGCGCCCGCAGTCTCCTCCGTCTCGTCCATCTTTCGGACCTCCAACTCGCCGATGTCGAGTCGCCGGGCAGGTTCGAGTTCTTCCAAGAACTCGCCGGACTTCCCGGCTCAGGCGCATTCGTCCCGGCCCAACGTCCGCAAGAGGCGCTGGCGGTTTTCTCCTGTGAGGTAATGGCCCGCACGTTGCGCCGGCTCGGCGAGAGCCCGGACACCGGAGCGCCCCTCAGGCTCGCGCTTTCGACCGGGGACAACATCGACAACGCGCAGGAGAACGAGTTGGCGATGTTCATCGCGCTGTGCAGCGGAGGCGTGGTCAATCCCCGGTCGGGGGCCCCGAGCTACGAGGGTGTCCAGTCCCCGAACTGGCCGAACCCGCTCTATTGGCACCCGGATCCGGGAGAGGACAACTTCAAGACCGACTGGGGTTTCCCGGAACTTCCCGGCCTCATCGAGCAGGCGAGCGCGCCATTCGAAGCCGTTGGATTCGGGGTGCCCTGGCTCTCGTGCTTTGGCAACCACGACGGGCTCGTTCTCGGCACCGCGATTCCGACGCCGGAGTACAGCGACCTCGTCGTCGGCGCGCGCAAAGCGATTGCCGCGCCGGATGGGCCCGATCTGTTGAGCCGAGAGGCGGAACTCCTTTCGCACCCCGAACGCCTCCTCACCGGACCGGCGCGCGCGGTGACGCCCGACTCGAGGCGGCGCATCGTCGGGCGAGCCGAGTTCGTCGCGGCGCACCTCGCGGCGGCCGGTTTGCCCCTTGGCCACGGCTACAGCGAAGCCAATGTCGCCTCCGAGACCGCGTACTCCGTCGTCGACGACTTCGACGGCATCCGCTTGGTGCTCCTCGACACGACGAACCTCGACGGCTACCACCACGGCAGCGTCGGGCGGCGCCAGATGCGCTGGCTCGAGGAACGACTGATCGAGGTGCACTCACGTTTTCGCGATGCCGACGGCAAGATCCTCACGACGCGCCACGCCGACCGACTCGTCGTCCTCGCCTCCCATCACGGCTTCGCCACCTTGAGCAACACCCGCCAAGATCCCGCCGGGGCGGAAGACGACCACCCGCGGGCGACGAGCGAGGAAGTGCGCGCCCTGTTGCACCGCTTCGGCAACGTCGTCTTGTGGTTGAACGGGCATCGCCACATCCACGAGGTCACGCTGTGGCCGAGCCCATTCGACGCGACATCTGGCATCTGGGAAGTCTCGACCGCTTCAATGTCCGACTGGCCGTGCCAGGCCCGCGTCGTCGAGATCGTCGCCGGTTCGGACGGAACGTTGTCGATCGTTTCGACCGTCATCGACCACGCTGCCGACCCCGACCCCGATCGCGCCGAAGCGCTCGAGCGCCTCGCCTCGTTGCACCGGGAGCTCGCGGCCAACGACCCGGACGTCCGCCCGGGAAAACAACCTTCCGGAGACGCGAAGGATCGCAACGTCGAGCTTGTGATGAGAGCGCCCTTCGTCGATTGATCGCGAGCTCATCGGCTCCTTGCGCGTCGTCAGCCAGTCCGGTGTTGAGGCGTGGCAACGCACGCGTCGAGGGACATCGCAGATCGGCTTCGCGAGCGGCGCGCTAGTCCGGAGTCGAACACCGTGAGGCGAGCGCGCGGGCACTTTGGACGCGCGCGTCGTGTTCGTCGGAGAGATTGAAGGCGACGAGCACCGCCGCCGACTTGGTCGCCGCGGCCGAGAGGTGGGCGGCGGTGAGAGCGTCCCCACGCAGGTTGCGGTTCCCCGCGTCGACGAGCTGCCGGGCAAGCGCGTTTACCCGCTCCCCCGCCTCGGCGACGCGCAATGGTACGTCCGCCGCCGCGCCGAGCGCCTCGGCCATCGCGCGCCGACGATCCGGGTCGTTTCGGTCGAGCTGCATCGCGGCGAGCACCGCCGTGTAGGCGATTGCGTCGTCGGCGACGAGTTTGGCGACCGCGGCGCGGATCGACTCCGCCTCGAGACCAACGACATCCGCGTCGCCGAAGACCCCTTCCGAGAATGACGCGGCCATACGGACGAGGGCAGCCGCCATCGCGACGCACAGCGCGGATACCGCGCCACCGCCGGGAGTTGGCTCGCCGGAGGCGACGGCGTCGAGAAACGTTCCGAGCGACGCGCCGAGGTATTCCTCGGGCTCGAGCACGTCAGGCGAGCCCGACGATCTCGCCGTCCTCGTCGATGTCGATGCGCGTCGCCGCCGGGCTCGAACCGAATCCCGGCATCGTGCGCATCTCCCCACAGATCGGATAGACGAACCCGGCGCCGACATTTGCCCGGACTTCGCGCACGGGAAGTCGCCAGCCTGTGGGCGCTCCGAGAAGCTTCGGATCCGACGAGATCGAAAGGTGCGTCTTCGCGACGCAGACTGGGAAAGTGCCGTAACCGTTGCGCTCGTAGGTATCGAGTTGCGAGCTGGCAGCCGGCAAGTAGTCGACCCCGTCCGCGCCATAGACCTTGGTGGCGATGGTCTCGATCTTTTCTCGGAGCGCGGCCGAATCCGGATACAAGAAGTTGAAATCGGACCCATTCGCCGCCGCCTCATCCACCGCTTCCGCGAGCTCGACTGCTCCCCGACCTCCGTCGGAGAAATGCGTGCAGACCGCGGCGCGCACCCCGACTTCGGCGGCAGCTTCGCGGATCGCTTCGTGTTCGCTTCGGAAGTCGCCCGGGAACGCGTTGATCGCGACGACCGGCGTCACGCCGTGAAGGCGAATGTTGTCGAGCTGCTTGCGCAAGTTGGCGGAACCCACCCATACCTCGTCCGGATTCTCTTCGAGCAGTGCTGGTGGCAACGGCTTGCCGGCGACGACCCTGTGCCCTCCTGAGTGCACCTTCAGCGCGCGCACAGTCGCGACGATCACCGCCGCATCCGGTCGCAACCCCGAAGCGCGGCACTTGATGTTGAAGAACCGTTCGGCACCCATATCGGCGCCGAATCCCGCTTCGGTAATGAGAAAGTCGCCAGCCCTGATCCCGATGAGGTCAGCGACGACGCTCGAGTTTCCCGCCGCGATGTTGCCGAACGGACCGGCGTGCACGAGGACGGGAGTGTTCTCGAGAGTCTGCATCAGGTTCGGATTGATCGCCTCGCGCATGATGACCGTCATCGCGCCGGCGACTTTCAGATCCTCGGCGGTCACGGGTTCGCAGTCGGGCGTATAGCCGACGACGATGCGCCCGAGTCGCGCCCGCAGATCCTGCAAGGACGTGGTGAGAGCGAGGATCGCCATCACTTCGGAGGCCGCGGTGATGTCGAACCCGGTCTGGCGCGGCACCCCGTCAGTAGCGCTCCCGAGCCCGATGACGATGTTGCGCAGCGCCCGGTCGTTGACGTCGAGGACGCGGCGCCAGGTGATCTGGTTGGGGTCGAGGTGAAGCGGGTTCTTTTGATAGAGCGAGTTGTCGACCATCGCCGAAAGAAGGTCGTGCGCGGCCGTAACGGCGTGCATGTCGCCGGTCAGGTGCAGATTGAGCAGCTCCATGGGCACCACCTGGGAGTATCCGCCGCCGGCGGCGCCCCCTTTGATGCCGAAGGTCGGACCCATCGACGGCTGGCGGATCGAGACGGTGGCGCGCTTTCCGATTTGTCGGAGGGCCTGGCCCAAGCCGACGGTCGTCGTCGTCTTGCCTTCCCCGAGCGGGGTCGGGGTGACCGCTGAGACGACGACGTATTTCGCGCGGGGGCGTTCGGCAAGGTCGTCGATCGCTTGGAGACTCACCTTCGCGACGTTTCGACCGTAGAACTCGAGGCGGTGCTCACCGATTCCCATCTCGGCGGCGACGTCGTCCAGCGGTTTCAGTGCCGCCTGGCGGGCGATCTCGAGGTCAGTTTCCATGGCGCTCCCCTTATTCGTCAACGCGTGTTCAGTCGCCGAGCTCCCTGCGACGGCGAGCGACGTAGTCCTCGAGCTCGGCGCGTACGGCGTCGTCGAGGGGTGGCGCCTCGTACTCGTCGAGTCTCTTTTGGTAGATCTCGCTCGCCCGGGCGGCGGTGTCTTTTGCTCCGAGGCGGTTCCATCGCTCGAAGTTCGAAGAGGAGCTGAGCAGCGGCCGATAGAAGCACTCGCGGAAGCGCTCCATCGTGTGCGCGGCACCGAGGAAGTGTCCACCGTGGCCGACTTCGACGTGTGCGCCGAACGCGAGCGATTCCTCGTCGATCTCGAGCGGAGTGAACATCGTGCGCAGCATCCGCAACAGCTCGATGTCGATGACGAACTTCTCGTAACAGCTGACGAGCCCGCCCTCCAACCAACCCGCCGCGTGCATCACCCAGTTGGTTCCGCCGAGAAACGTCGGCAGCAAAGTCATCAGCGCTTCGTAGCTGGCTTGCGCGTCGGCGGTCTGGCTCGAGGTGAGCCCACCTCCGGTGCGGAACGGCAGTCCGAAGTGCCGTGCGATCTGCGCCGTGCTCAACAGCCCGATTGCCGACTCGGGCGTGCCGAACTGGGGCGAGCCCGATTGCATGTCGATATTCGAAAGGAACGAGCCGAAGATGATCGGGCACCCCGGGCGGATCAACTGCGACAGCGAGATGCCGGCAAACGCTTCCGCCATCTGCTGGGTGAGCGCGGCCGGCACGGTCACCGGCGACATCGCGCCCATCAACAGAAAAGGTGTCAGAACCGTCGGCTGCGCGGCGCGGTTGTACTCGAACTGCGCGTCGAGCATCCGTCTGTCCCAACGCAACGGTGAGTTGCAGTTGATGAGGGCGAGAGTGACGGGAGTCTGCTCGATGCTCTCGCGTCCGCCGAAAAGGATTTCAGACATGCGAATCGAGTCGGCTGCATTCGGTCCCGAGACCACGCTTCCCATGTAGATCTTGTCCGTCAAAGTCTGCAGGGCGAAGATCATGTCGAGGTGGCGCGAGTCGAGCGGCAAGTCGTTCGGCTCGCAGATCACTCCGCCGGGCGAGTCGAGCTCGTCAAAGCTCTGCGACAGCATGGTCAGTCGACGGAAGTCCGAATATGTCGCTTCGCGGCGTTCGGTCCCCTCGCGCACGAAGGGACACCCGTAGACGGCGCCGAAGCTCATGTGGTCTCCACCGATGTGAACGGTGTGGGACGGATTGCGCGCCTGGATGTCGAACTCGCTCGGGGGCTTCGCGAGTTGCTCGATGACGAACTCGGGATCGAACTTGACGATGTCGTCACCTTCGATCTTCTGGCCGGCGTTGCGGAAAAGGGCGATCGCCTCGGGGTGGTCAAACTGCACGCCGATCTCGGTGACGATGCGGCGCCAGCCGCGATCGAGGAGGTCGAGGGCGTCAGTCGAGAGGATCTCGTAGCGGGGCATCGCGTTTACGAACATCTCGGCCTCGACTCTTGCTCGAGCGAGCTCCTCGCGACGGCCCGCCGCTCAAATGTTCCTCCGCTGCCTCTGCAGCTAGACTCACATTGTAAAATAGCATTTCCAAGTTGTGGAACCCGCTCTCGGCGAAGGGACCGCGATGGCACGTCCAGCCGGAACGCAGGCCGTCGACCGGGCGGCTGAGCTGCTCGTCAAGGTGGTGGACAGCCGCGAGCCGGTTGCTTTCTCCACTCTCGCTGCCGGCACCGGGCTGCCGAAGAGCACCGTTTCCA
Organism: uncultured Acidimicrobiaceae bacterium; assembly: GCA_963725215.1. Taxonomy (GTDB): domain Bacteria; phylum Actinomycetota; class Acidimicrobiia; order Acidimicrobiales; family Bog-793; genus CAVRXQ01. Next base: position 300,342 of record CAVRXQ010000002.1, read on the forward strand.
GACTGATGTCCGCCCTCGAGCGGCACGGCCTCGTCAACCGGGATCCCGATCGCGGCTACCGCCCGGGCGAGGTCTTCGTCGGCTACGCCCAGTCCGGTCGGGTCGACCGTGACCTCGTCGATTCGGCGCGGCCATACCTCGTTGAGCTCGGTGAGCTGACAGGGGAGACAATCAACCTCGGCGTCCCCGCGGCCGGAATGGTGAAACAGATCGCACAGGTCGACAGCCGCTACTTGCTTGGCGGGACGAACTGGCTCGGCATGTCGGTCCCGCTCCACGCCTCAGCGCTCGGAAAGGTGCTGCTCGCGTTCGGCGCAGCCGAGCTCCCTTCGGGCGAGCTCGAACCGCGGACACCGTCGACGATCACCGACCGCGCGGCTCTCGCCTCCGAACTGGAATCGGTCCGCCGCCGTGGTTACGCGACGACTGACGCCGAACTGGAACCGAATCTCGTCGCAATCGCGGCTCCGGTCAACGTGGGTGGGTCCGTTGTCGCTGCCGTTTCTGTGTCCGGCCCTTCGACGAGGCTCACGCCGGCACGCGTCGACGAAGCAGCCGCTCTCGCCGTCGCGCAGGCCGAGGCGCTCTCGAGAGCCCTCGATCGTCGCGACCGATCGGACTCGTCGAGGGAGGGGGCGGCATGAACGAATCAGAGCTGTTGAAAGAACTCTACGACGAGACGCTCGTCGGCAACGCGCCGCGGGTGCTCGAATTGACGAACGAGGGTCTGAACAACGGCCTCGCGCCGGAGACGCTTCTTTTCGACGCGCTCATCCCCTCGCTCGAAGAAGTCGGCGCCCGATTTGAGCGCGGCGACTTCTTCGTGCCGGAAATGCTGATCGCCGGCAAGGCGATGGCCGGCGCGATGGAGTTGCTGCGACCGTTGCTCGCCAATACCGACGCCCACGACCTCGGGACCTTCGTCATGGGCACGGTCAAAGGCGATGTGCACGACATCGGGAAGAACCTCGTCAACATCATGCTCGAGGGTGCGGGTTTTCGCGTCATCGACCTCGGCGTCCAAGTCGCGCCGGAGCGCTTCATCGAAGCGATCGAGGAACACCATCCGCAGATCGTCGGCTTCTCGGCGTTCCTCACGACGACGATGCCGATGTTCAAGGCGAACATCAACGCGCTCGAAAAGGCAGGACTTCGCAATCAGGTGATCGTGATGGTCGGCGGCGCGCCGGTCACCCAGGAGTACGCCGACGCCGTCGGAGCCGATGGCTACGCGGCAGATGCCTCAGCGGCGGTCGCTAAGGCCAAGGACCTGCTGAAGAAACAGCGCGAGCTGACGACCGCGTAAGGACGAAGGCCAGGCCGCGATGCACACCGTCCTCCGCTCAGCCGCCCGCGAAGTCATGATCGGCGACGATCAGCCGTTCTGCATCATCGGAGAGCGGATCAACCCCACCGGACGCACGATCTTCCAAGAACAGCTGCGCGCGCACGACCTTTCGCGCATCGAGATCGATGTCGCGCAACAACTCGAAGGCGGCGCGATGGTGCTCGATGTCAACATGGGCGTCCCGCTCGCCGACGAGGCCGAGCTTTTGTCCCGAGCCATCAAGCTCATCCAAAGCCTCAGCGACATCCCGCTATGCATTGACTCGTCGGTCGTCGACGCGCTCGACGCCGGCCTCTCGGCGTATGAGGGAAAGGCTCTCGTGAACTCGGTCACAGCAGAGGACGAGCGGCTCGAAGCGATCCTTCCTCTCGTCGCGAAGTACCACGCGGCGGTGATCGGGCTCCCGAATGACGAATCCGAGATCCCAGAGGACCCGAACCGCCGCGTCGAACTCGCCGAGAAGCTGATCCGCGTCTCGACGGAGAGATACGGCATCCCGATCGAAGATATCCTCATCGATCCGTTGGCGATGCCGATCGGTGCCGACACAACCCTCGTACGAAAAACGCTCGACACGATCGGAATGATCCACGAGCGCTTTGGCGTGAATATGACGCTCGGAGCGTCGAACGTGTCGTTTGGCATGCCCGAGCGCCACGCGATCGGGGCTGCCTTCTTGCCGATGGCTATCTCGCACGGATTGACGAGCGCGATCATGGATGCGCGCAATCCCCACATCGTGCAATCGGTGAAGGCAGCCGATCTGTTGTCGGGCAACGATGCGTGGGGTGCAAACTGGATCGCCGCCTTCCGTGCCCGACCAGAGCGCGCGGCTGATGGTTGAACCTGCCGCGGCGACGGACGCGGAATCCGCGACGGTGGTCGGCGAGGTGCCCGATACATCCCTCCGCGGTCGGGTGCGCATCGCGTTCACGCCTTCTGACCGCGACGTTCGCGTGCCGGCCGGGGTCACGGTATTTGACGCCGCGAGCTGGAACGGCATCGCGATCGATTCCACCTGCGGTGGTCACGGCACCTGCAAGAAATGCAAGGTGCGCGTGCTCGAAGGCGTGACGACGCCGACGTCTCTCGATCTGCGCGCCTTCGACGCCGACGAGATCACTGCGGGATGGCGACTCGCGTGCCGCACCGCCGCACAGACCGACGTCTTGGTCGAGGTGCCACCCCTCATCACGCGTCCGAAGGCAGCGCTTGTCGGTGTCGGCCGACAGGTGATCCTCCGCCCAGCAGTGCAGAAGCGTTACGTCGAGCTCGCCGAGTCGTCGCTCGCCGATCAGACCCCCGACATCGAGCGGTTGCTCTCCGCGCTCGACGACCTCGAACTACGCGTCGACCTGCGGGCGCTGCAATCAATCGGTTCGGCGCTCAGACTGAGCGATCACAAGGTGACCGCCGTCGTCGTCGACGACGTGCTCGTCGATGTCGAGCCCGGTGACACGACCGGAGCGATGTACGGCGTCGCATTCGATCTCGGCACGACCACCGTCGTCGCCACGTTGCTCGACCTTTCAACCGGGACACCCCTCGCCGCGCGCTCGACGCTCAACCGCCAGCAGCCGTTCGGAGCCGATGTCATCACGCGTATCAGCGCCGTGATGATGGGCACCGACGCCCTCGAAAAGCTCCGCTCGCTCGCGCACGAGACGCTCGCCGAACTCACGCTCGAGGTCTGCGCCGAAGCGGAGATCGAACCATCGTCGGTGTACGAAGTGGCGCTCGCTGGGAATGCGACGATGACCCACATCGTCTTGGGCATCGATCCCGAACCCCTCGGAGTCGCCCCGTTCATCCTCTCGGCGCGGGCCTTCACCGAGATCCTGGCCTCGGACCTCGGCGTCCCCGTGCATCCCCGGGCGCGCGCCGTCGTCTTTCCTTCGCTCGGCGCTTACGTCGGCGGCGACATCACGGCCGGCCTACTCGCGTCCGGGATGGACCGGGATCAAAGGATGCGACTTTTCATCGACGTCGGTACGAACTGCGAGATCGTCCTCGGCAACCGCGATCGGCTCGTCGGCACGGCAGCGCCCGCCGGACCGGCCTTCGAAGGCGCGGCGATCCGGTGCGGCATGCGCGCTGCCCCGGGCGCGATCGAAGGGGTCTCGTTGAGCGGAGAGACCGTCGAATACCGGGTGATCGGCGACATCGAACCAATCGGCTTGTGCGGGTCAGGTCTCGTCGACGCGGTCGCGGAGCTGTTGAAAGTGGGCCTGCTCGATCAAAGCGGCCGATTCGTCGCGGATGAAGAGGCGAAGTCAATCGCTCCCGGCATCGCCGACCGGTTGGTGTTGATTGGCGACGAACGGGTGTTCATGCTCACAGAGAGGACGAAAACGCTCGCGTCGGAGGTCTTTCTCACCCAACGCGACGTACGGGAGTTGCAGTTCGCTAAGTCTGCGATCGCCACCGGATGGAGCCTGTTGCTCACAACCGCCGGCGTCGAAGCGAACGAGATCCAACAGGTCCTGCTCGCCGGGTCGTTCGGTTCGTTCCTTTCGCCGCAGAGCGCCATTCGCATCGGCCTCGTCCCGAAGCTGCCGGTGCTGCGCGTTGTCAGTGCCGGCAACGTCGCCGGGGAGGGAGCGAAGATGGCGCTCCTTTCCCTTCGCGAGCGGGCCGGCGCTCTCGCTCTGCTCGAGGAGGTGGATTATGTCGAGCTCTCCGATCGCGCCGATTTCAACGATCGATTCGTCGACCAACTCCCCTTCCCCGCCTGACGCCGTGGTGAGACACGGCACGCCCGAAGACACTGTCGGCGTCATCTCCTGTGGCGCGCTCGCCGCACAAGTGCGCGCGATCGCCCGACGACGCGGCTGGCCCGTGGTTGTGTATCCGCTGCCGCCGTTGTTGCACAACCGTCCGGTCCGCATCGCCCGAGCCGTCGAGGAATTCGCCCGAGGCCTCGCGTCGCGTCACGCGACCGTTGCCGTCGCCTACGCCGACTGCGGAACGTACGGCGCGCTCGATCGCGTCTGTGAGTCACTCGGGATCCGTCGCCTCGAGGGCGCCACTTGTTACGACGTCCTCTCCGGGCCGGACGCGATCGCCGACCTCTTCGAGGAAGAACCAGGCACCTATCTCCTCACCGACTTCCTGGTGCGAGGGTTTCATCGCCTGGTGTGGAACGAACTCGGCCTCGATCGCCACCCGGAGCTTCGCGACGACTACTTCGCGCACTATCGCCGCGTCGTCTGGCTCGCCGGGCACCGCAGCGCGGACCTCGAACGGTCGGCGCGCGACGCCGCTGCCATGCTCGGTCTTCCGCTCACGATCGTCGCCGTCGGCGAGGCCCGTCTCGAGCGCGCCCTCGAAGCGCTTGTCGCAGAGAGGGTGGCATCGTGACGGCGAAGCTCGAACGTCTCTCCGATCTCGTCGAGCACGCCCGCTACGAGGTGATCCCGACGAAAACGACCGAAGCTCGGGTGCTCGAGCGTGTCGGCCGGAGTCGAACGGTCACGATCACAGCGTCGAGCGCCCAGGGAATCGAAGCGACGATTGACCTCGCGCTGCGACTCTCCGGTCACGGCTACAAGGTCGTCCCGCACCTTTCTGCACGCCTCATCGTCGACGAGATGCACTTGAAAGAGATCGTCGGACGGCTCGTCGAGGTCGGTGTCGACGACGTGTTCGTCCCGGCGGGTGACGCAGACCCACCGGCGGGTAAGTTCGACAGCTCGCTCGATGTCCTCGTCGAGCTCGGCAACTTGGGAAACCCGTTTTCGCGCGTCGGCATAACCGGCTACCCCGACAAGCACCCGAAGATCATGGACGACGTCACCGTGCAGGCGATGTGGGACAAGCGCCACTACGCGACGTACATCGTGAGCAATCTCTGCTTCGACGCGTCGCTCTACCGTCGCTGGGTTCGCCGAGTGCGCGAGCGAGGGGTGATGCTGCCGATAGTCGTGGGCCTCGCCGGTCCCGTCGACAGCGCCAAGCTGATATCGATCGCCACACAGATCGGTGTCGACTCGTCGAAGAAGATGCTCTTCGAACACGGCAGCTGGTTCGCGCGCTTCCTCACGCCCGGCGGATACAACCCGACGCGCCTATTGAGAAAGCTCGAGGGGACGATCACCGATCCTCGTTCGGACATCGAGGGATTGCACGTTTTCACCTTCAACCAACTCGAAAAGACCGAAGAGTGGCGCCGATCGCTCAGCGCCGGCGGGACGAACTGAGCGCTCGCGTCGACCGCGGTTCAATCGTCTCCGAGGTTGACGACGACGGTCTTCCACTCCGTGAGCCTTTCCATCGAGTACCGCCCGCCGACTCGACCGACTCCGCTTTTCGAACCCGAACGCCCACCGAAGGGCAGATGTGACTCCCAGTAGTTCGTCCCCTCGTTGATGTTCACCCATCCGCACCGCACCGCCTCGGCGTAGCGAAGGCCGCGGGCGAGGTCGTTCGTGAACACTCCTGTGAGAAGTCCGTATTCGGAAGAGTTGACGATCCTCACCGCATCGGTCTCGTCGCCGATCACCGAGACAGGCGCAACTGGGCCGAACGTCTCTTCGCGGGCGATCGCCATTTCTTCGGTGACCCCGTCGACGACGGTCGGCGCGAAGTAGAGGTCGCTTCCGAGTCCAGCCGCGCGCTCACCTCCGCTCACGACGTTCGCCCCACGGCTCTTCGCTTCGGCGAGATGGCTCTCCGTCTTTTCCGCGACGTCGGCATTGTTGAGCGGGCCCATCGTCGTCGTTTCGTCAAAGGGCTCGCCGAGGCGAATCTCCTTTTCGACGGCGATCTTCAGTCGTTCGAGATAGGCGTCGTGCACGGCTCGTTGGACGAGGATCAGTTCGCCGGCCGTGCAACTCTGCCCGGCGTTCAAAAAGCACGCCGTCAAAGTTGCCTTGACCGCGGCATCAAGATCGGCGTCGTCGAGGACGACGAGCGGACCGTTGCCGCCCATCTCCAAAAGGAGCTCCTTGCCCGCCGCGCGTTGCGCGATCGCGAGTCCCGCGCCGATCGAACCAATGAATCCGATCGCGTGCGTCCCCGAACTGCCCGCGATCTCGTCGCCGACGACACGACCGGGTCCGGTGACCAAATTGAGGACGCCGGGTGGCAAGTCGGCTTCGGCGATCGCTTCCATTAGCGCCACCGCACAGACGCTCGTCGACGACGCCGGGTTCCAGACGACCGCGTTGCCTGCCGCGAGCGCCGGGGCGAGGATCTCGGCCGGCATCGTGTACGGCCAGTTCCACGGGCTGATCACCCCGACGACCCCGCGGGGGACGCGGCTCAGAAGCACGCGCTTGTTCGCGTCGACGGACGGTGGCAGTGCCCCATCGAGTCGGACGGTGTCCTCTGACGCCATGTGGAAGTAAACGATCAGTTCTTCCACCTCGTCGAGCGCTTCGGCGCGGACCGGCTTTCCCTGGTCGAGCGCGAGCACGTGCGCTAACTCCTCGCGGTGACGCTCGAGCGACTCGGCGACACGCCGCATCGCGCCCGAGCGTTCGAACGCCGATCGCCTCCCCCACTGCTCCCAAGCCCGGTTGGCGGCCGCGATCGCGCGCCCAGCGTCGGCGCGGCTCCCCTTCGGCAGCGAGCCAATCGTGTCGCCAGACGATGGGCTCGTCGCTTCGAAACGCTCGCCTGACTCGGAGTCGGTCCAATCGCCGTCCACGAACATGCGGTGCTCGGTGACAACTGATTCGGTACGGATCGGGGCCTCCTCGTCAATTCACCCGGGCATCGCCGTCGGGCATCGTCGCCTTGCGGTGGCGGTAGAACTCGATCCGCTCGGGAACAAGGGGTGTCACCCCGAGGATCAAATCAGCGGCACGTTCGCCGATCATCATCACCGGCGCAAACAAGTTGGCGTTCGTGATCGTCGGCATCACCGACGCGTCGACGACACGCAGTCCTTCTGTTCCGTGGACGCTGAGGCTCTTCGGGTCGACGACGGAGCGCTCGTCGGTCCCCATTCGAGCCGTGCACGACGGATGCAACGCCGTCTCCGCGTCATCGGCGACCCAGGAGAGGATCTCGTCATCGCTCTGCACCGTTGGACCGGGCGAGATCTCACCGCCGTCGTACTCGTCGAAGGCGGGTTGGGACAGGATGCGACGGGCGAGGGCGATCGCCTCCACCCACTCGCGGCGATCCTTCTGCGTCGACAGATAGTTGAAGCGGATGGCTGGCTTGGCTTTTGGATCCGTCGAGCGGATCTTCACCGATCCGCGCGCGTCTGAGTACATCGGGCCGATGTGCACTTGATATCCGTGATCGCCGGCAGGTGACGACCCGTCGTAACGGACGGCGATCGGCAAGAAGTGGAACATGAGGTTCGGGTAATCCACCTCTTCGTTGCTGCGGGCAAACCCTCCGCCTTCGAAGTGATTCGTTGCCCCGAGCCCGCGGCGGAAAATGAGCCACTCGAACGCGATCCGCGGTCGGTTACGCCACAACAGCCCAGGAGCGATCGACACCGGTTTCGTGCAGCGGTGCTGGACGTACACCTCGAGGTGATCCTGAAGGTTCTCGCCGACACCCGGAAGGTTCGCGACCGCTTCGATACCGAGCGCGCGCAGTTCATCGGCGTTACCAACACCAGACAGTTGCAACAGCGCCGGCGAATTGAAAGCCCCGCCGCAAAGGATCACTTCGTTGGCCATCGCCTGAGTCGTCGAGCCGCTGCCGTGGCGGTATTCGACGCCGACCGCTCGCTTCCCTTCGAATAGCACCTTCGTCACGAATGCCCGCGTCTTCACCTCGAGGTTCGGCCGGCTCATCACGGGGTGGAGATAGGCGCGCGCAGATCCGAGGCGCCTGCCGCGATGGATGTTGCGATCGAATGGGGCAAAGCCCTCTTGGCGGTAGCCGTTCACGTCGTCGGTGAGGCGTTCGCCGGCTTGTTGCACTGCCTCGAAGAACGCTTGAAAAAGGGGACTGTTTGCCGGACCGCGTTCGACGACGAGCGGTCCGGAATGTCCGTGTAAGGGATCGTCCGGCGCGGCAGCGAGGCAGTTCTCCATGCGCTTGAAGTACGGCAGGCAGTGGGCGTAGTCCCAGTTCTCCATCCCCGGTTCGCAGGACCACTTCTCGTAGTCGAGCGGGTTGCCGCGTTGGAAGATCATCCCGTTGATGCTTCCCGAGCCGCCGAGGATCTTCCCCCGGGCGTGGAAGATGCGCCGGCCGCCCATGTGCGGCTCAGGCTCTGATTCATATTTCCAGTCGTAAAAGCGGTTGCCGATCGGGAAGGTAAGCGCGGCCGGCATCGAGATCAGCGGATCGAGCGCATAGTCCATTCGGCCCGCTTCCAACACGAGCACCGCGTTGTCGCGGTCGGCCGAGAGACGATTGGCAAGCACGCTCCCGGCCGAGCCGCCACCGACGATCACGAAGTCGTAGGTGTCGCGCCGCGCTGGCATCATGAGCTCGCTCGCGCGCGCAGCGCATGGGTGAGGGCCGGCACGATCTCGTTCACGTCCCCGATCACCGCGTAGTCGGCGCGCGCCATGATCGGCGCTTCGGGATCGGTATTGATGGCGATAAGCGTCTTCGCCCCCCGGCACCCGGCGAGGTGCTGGATCGCGCCGCTGATCCCGCAGGCGAGATAGAGGTCCGGGGTGATCTTCGTTCCGGTCTGCCCGACCTGCTGCGCGTGCGGCCTCCATCCGTTGCTCGTTACCACTCGCGACACCCCAACAACGCCGCCGAGTTCGCCCGCGAGCTCGTCGAGCATCGAAAAAGCCTCCGCGCTGCCGAGGCCGCGCCCGCCCCCAACGACGACGCGCGCCTCTCCAAGCGATGTCGAGCCAGGCGGACGCGCCTCGGTCTCAACAACCGCCACCGACAACGTTTCGTCGTCAAATGTCGGCTCCCACTCGCGGATCGCAGTGGCGCCGCCGGGTGCGGGGACGTCCGGCGCGGCGTCGGGCACGACGGTCATCAGCCCGGGATTCCCCGTGAGGACTGCCTCTTCGAGGAGGCTGCCAGCCCATCGGTATCGCGTGAGGTGGAAGTACCCCGCACGAACAGTTTCGACCGACAAGCAATTCGCCGCCATCGGCTCGCCACTGATCGCGCCGACGTGAGCCAGAACTTCGTTCCCACGATCGGTCGCCGCGGTGACGAGGGCCACCGCAGATTTTTCGACACTTAGCTCAAGGAGCGCCCTGGCCCATGCCAACGGCGCGTACGAAGAAAGGCGCGCCGAAACCGCGACGTGGGTCTCTAAGACGCCGTAGGCGCCGAGAGCGTCTTCGGTCTCAGACGACGGAACGCCAACGACCATCGCATCGAGCGGCGCATCAAGCTGGGACGCCGCCGAGCGAGCGAAGGTCAGCGCCCTCTTTGACGCCGATGCCAATCCCTCGGCGTCGTGTTCGACGAGGCAGATCACGCTCACGAGATGATCCCGATCTCTTCCAACAGCACGACGAGCTTCGCGATCGCGTCGACGCCGTTGCCGAGCACCTCGGCGCTGCGCCGATCCTGTCTCGGAACCCGAAGCGCTTCGCTTCGCAAGCCTTCCTCTTCCCATTCGACCGGCACTTTGTCGATCGTCGCTTTCGTCGCCCGCATGCGGCCCGGCAACGAGGGGTAACGCGGCAAGTTGATCCCCTCTTTGACGGTCAAGACGGCCGGCAAGGAAACCTGGAAGATTTCGCCGTTGCCGGCGTATTCGCGTCGGGCACGGATGCGGTCACCCTGGATCTCGAGCGCTTTCAGTCCAGTGACCACCGGAAGTCCGAGCAGGTGGGCGACCCGAATGCCGACTTGGAAGTTGCCCGCGTCGGCGGACTCGTTTCCGAACATCACAAGCTCGAATGGTCCTCGGTCACGTGCGAAGGCGGCGATCGCCTTCGCGGTCGCGATCGGACCGAATTCGCGCCCGTCCGTCTCAAGCAATGCCGCCTGGTGCGCGCCAAGTGCGATTGCGTTACGCAATTGCTCGATTGCCGCCTCGGAACCGAGCGTCAGCGCGGTGACCGCGCCTCCGTGCGATTCCACCACGCGCACCGCTTCTTCGATCGCGCACTCTTCGTGCGGGCTAATCGTGAATCCCAGGAACTTCGCGTCGATGTCCTTCGCGTCCGCCGTAAGCGTGATCCTCCCCCCAACATCGGGGACGCGCTTCAAGCAGACGAGGATGTTCAACGCTTACGACTCTCCACGATGTATTGCGACAACGTCATTTCGGCACCATCAACCGCGCGTGCGCTCGTTGTCGGGATCAAATAGCGGTCTCGCGCCAACTACGGCCACGGTCGCCGGCAGAAGCTCCGACATGTACTCGACCGCGTACGTCGCTCCCTCGATCGCTTTGTTCGTCGGCAGATAGGCCAGCACGATGTGAGTGCCGACCGATGGTCCTGCGCCAGCGCTCGTTGCGTAGGCGTTTCGACCTCTGGCGTCGGTGAGAGGTTCACCGCCTGCGGTGACGATCGGCTCACCGCCCAAGGGGAACCTCGTCCGTCCGTCTCGTCCTTTCAAGTCGTCGACGGTGAGCGTGCACAACATCGCGGCTTGTGGCTCCTCCCGGTGGCGCAGGTGAGCCTCTTTCCCGACAAAGTCCGCCTCTTTCACCTTCGGGCGCTGCATTCCCGCTTCGACGACGTTGAAATCCGCAGTGAGCTCGGATCCGAACGCGCGGTAACCCTTCTCGAGCCGACCGGAGACGAGGTAGACGCCGATGCCGACGGGCACGATCTCTTCTGAGCGACCGGCTTCGAAGAGCGCGTCCCACACCCGGCGGCCTTGCTCCATCGGGATGTGCAACTCCCAGCCGAGCTCGCCGACGTACGAGATGCGGGAGGCGAGCACCGCGACGCCGTCGATCTCGATCTTCCGGCAAGTCGCGAAGGGAAATCCGTCGTTCGAGACGTCGTCGACCGTCACCTTTTCGAGCACGGTGCGGGCATTCGGGCCCCACAGTCCGAGAGTCGCCCACGCCGAAGTGACGTCGACAACCGCGGTGTCCTTGAGCGCATGCCGGGCGAACCACCTCCGGTCGAGATTGCCCGTCGCGCCACCGGTGACGACTCGGAAGTGGTCGTGGGCGAGCCGCATCACGGTGAGGTCGGCTTTGAAGGTTCCTCGGTCGTTGAGGACCGGGGTGTAGATCACACGACCGACCGGCAGGTCCATCTGTGCCAGGGCGATGTGCTGCACGCTCGCGAGCGCGCCGTCCCCGACCACGTCGAACACGGCGAACGCCGACAGATCGACGACGCCACACGAGTCGCGCATCGCGAGGTGCTCGGCGCTGATCACGGGCGACCACCACCGCGACTCCCACTCCGCCTCGCGACGCGCGATGCGATCGCCATATCGGTCGAGCAACTTTTCGTTCGAGGCGTACCAGTACGGCCGCTCCCAACCGGCGGTTTCGAAGAACTCCGCGCCGAACTCGCGCTGGCGGTCATAGAACGGCGACAGTCGCATCGGCCGGTTGGAGAGCCATTGCTCCATCGGATGGACAATCCCATAGGTCCGGTTGTAACCCTCGTCCGCTCTCGCCAAGACGTGCTGCCGCGTCTTTTGCACGTCGTAAAAACGGGCGATGTCCGCCTCGTGGATGTCGATCTCGGGTTCGTTCCCGGTCATCCATTCGGCGACCATGCGTGCGATGCCGGCTCCTTCCTTGATCCAGCTGGCGGTGACCGACCAAAGGCCGTTCGTCTCCGGACATTCGCCGAGCACCGGATGGCCGTCGGGAGTCATCGAGATCAGTCCGTTGATCGCGTGGCGGATTCCGACCCGCTCGTCACCGAGCAAGCTCGGCATCAACTCCAACGCCTGCTGCAATTGAGGGTCGAAGTCTTCTTGGGTGAACGGCAGCTCGGTCGGCGAGAGCACCGCCTCCTCGATCGACGGGATGTCGTCTGGCTCGACGAGTATCGGGCGGTGGGCGTACGAGCCGACCTCGATGTCACCGCCGTGCTGTCGCTCGTACATCAGCGCGTCCATGTCCCTGATGATCGGGTACTCGATCTCGCCGGCGGTGTCGGCGAACAGTGGCACCGGTCCGACACTGATCATTTGGTGCACGGCCGGCGTGAGCGGGATACGTGCGCCCGCCATGCGCGCGATGCGCGGGCTCCAGACTCCGCAGCAAATCGCCACGGTGTCGGTTTCGATATCGCCCTTCGACGTTTGAACGGAGCGCACACGGTTCGAGGCGGGATCGATTTCGATCCCAAAGACCTCCGTGCTCGCCCAGACGTCCAGCGCACCCGACGACACCGCGCGCTCTCGGGCCAACGTGCCCGCGCGCAGCGAGTCGACAACCCCGACGCTCGGCATGTGCAATCCGCCGAGGATCACGTCGGCGTCGACGTAAGGGACGAGCTTTTGCACCTCCGCTGATGTCAACAGCTCGGCAACGATTCCCCACGATTTCGCAGCTCCGGCACGCCTACGGAGCTCTTCCATTCGTTCCTCGCGGCGTGCGACTTCGACGCCGCCACTTTGCGTGAAGACGCCGAGCTTCTTGTACTGCTCGGTGCTATCGGCGGTGAGCTCTGTCATCATCTTCGAGTACTCGATCGGGAAGATGAAGTTCGAAGCGTGACCTGTCGACCCCCCGGGGTTGGGCATCGGGCCCTTGTCGACAAGGACGATCTCTCGCCAACCCAATTCGCTGAGATGGTGAGCGAGGAAGTTGCCGACGATGCCAGCGCCGATCACGACGACGCTCGCGCGTTCCGTTGCCATCGAACCCCTTCAAATCCTCGGCGAAAACGATTCGACCGAATCCCCCGGGACGTGACGAACCACGTCCAAGAAATGCGGGCGCGATTGTCCCGCCGACCTCATACTCCGAATCGCAGTCCTTGCAGGCGACTGTACCTTCAGTCGCGAAACGTGGCCATTGCACAAGTCCTGGTCCGATGGCGGACCGGGCAAGACCCGCTAATTCATCGGGCGTCGAGTCGGCTCACGCGGCCAGTTCTCGCTCGTCCAGAAACGCCCACCATGCGTCAGCGGCGCGCCGCGCGGCGTCGCGCAGTTCATTCGGGTCACCTGCGATTGCATCGACGGCATGTCTCGCCCACTCGCCGTGGCGCACGTCGATTTCGGCGTGATGCGTCCAGAACGAAACCTCATATTCGCTGAGTCCATGATCGCGACGGAGGCCAGCGGCCTTGGTTTGGGCAATGCCGCTTGATTGGCTCTCGTACGCGACGAATCCCGCTAGGGCGGCCGCCGGAGATTCAGAGAGCAGATCTTCGTAGGTCTTTAACAACTGCGCGATAGCTGATGACGGTGGTTCCTCGGTTGCGCCGACGGCGTGAGCGAACCGCCCGAACATTTCCACGTGAGGAACCGGATCTCCCAATTCGTCAGCGAGGTTTGCAGCGACAAGTTCGCGAGTTGGCCCATCCGGCAAGACAGCGACGAGCCTCGCTAGATACTTCGGCAGGAATTCCTCGAAGTGGCGATACTGCGCCGCATAGGAGGCGAGCTCTTCAGTTGACACTTCACCGCGCTCCCACCGGCGATAGAACGGATGTTCGAGCAAACGGCGATCTCTGAGTACCAGATCAAGGTCGTCATCAAACGTTGCAGTCGTCATGTTGTGATGGTATTCGTCTCGTTTCGTTACTGCTCGAAGACTCATTGCTGCGGCGGATCACACGGGTACGATTCTATATGACCTCGCGTCGAGCGATCATCATCGGCAAACTCACGGTCCAACGTTCGTTGCACATATCCATCGATCGCCCGGGCACCGGCACTCGGGTCGTCTGAAGGTAGAACGTTGCGTCGTTTGTCGTACCGCGTCCAGACTTCGACGCGTTGATCACCGCCGAGCGTGTCGTTCCACGCGCGTTGAGCAGACAGATCGTCTTGTAACAGACTGATTGACGGCACCTGTGCCGGCACGGGCGGTGCCCTCTGCTGGTACCAGGTCATTCCAGCCCCAAGCACCCGATCCATCACAGTGGGACAACAACAACGGCAGCTCGGGTTTCATGTTCGCCATCGCTCGATTTCACCTGAACCGGGGACAAGACGCACTTTTGGGCCGAGCGTGATGGAGCCAGAGACGTCCGCACCAACAAACCAGAAAGAGAGTTCAACGGAATTAAGGGCGCGGTTTCGTTTATCTGAATCGGTCGGTTCTGGCTGTGGTCGCGGTCGAATCAGTCCGATGCTCCATCATCGCTATATACGCCGAGTCGCCTGAACGGGTTCGTCAACCCGGTCCTTCATGTATCTCAGGCTCAGTTTGGCTGAGCGAGAACATTTCGCTCATTCAGCTCCGTAGCCGGCTTCACGGAGCATCTTTCGCAGCACAACGATTTCCTCGATGTCGACATCTTTTCCCTTTGGCCGCTCGAACACCTCCGAGTTGGATCCCAGTGTCACTTTGAACTTGCCGTCGTGACGATGTTCTGCGGTTCCAATCGATTCGAACAAGGAGGCAACTTCCCGCCATTCGATGTTGTAACTCGTTGGGTGCTCGAAGAGCTTCTTCAGAGTGTCTTTATGCCGGTTGCTGAAGTGTTCGGGGTTGGGGCGCGTCGTCATCGCCTCGCCTCGCTACATCCGCTCGGCTTCTTCGACGGTCAGTTCCGCGGCGGGATCGGCTTCAAGCCGCTGGTCTGGAATCACAAGGCCGCTTCGAACCGATCTGCCATACGTCCCGGCATCTAGGCGCTTCTCGGCGCGATCGATCGTCTCGAGGCGTTGGCGGAGTTGCGATTCGAGTTCGCCTTGGTCCACCTCCGAAACGAGCGGCTCGGCCGGGTCGGTCATGTCACCCGGTTCAAGCGCGCCTTCACGGTCCTCGGCGCCAGCCGCAGCGGTCTCATCGAGGAGTGCTGCAACGCGGCGTCGCTCCGCTCCAAGCAACTTTCGCGCCCGCTGTTCGTCCATTGCTCCTCCGCCGGGTTCGTCGCGATGTTGCGGACCGGCGCTCCGCACGGATTTGATTCAGGTCATCTTTGCGTGTCGGAGGGCTTCTCGCCACATCTCCACACGCGCGGATCACAAGGTGGCACTGACGGAAATGGTTGCCGCCAGCTGCGCACGTTCTTCCGACTCTTTGCCCGATCCATCGAAACTTTGGTTCTCGGTTGGACTGTTCAGAAGGGCTTGGAAGACAGGGATGCGCTCCAGCACGTCGACCTCGCGCTGGGCGTACCCACCTCGGAAGGAGCAGGAATCGGCACCAAGCCGATAGCGAGGCGTCGGTGCCTCGGGGAGGCGCATAACCTCGCGCCGCGGATCATCGATCGACTCGCCGACTTTTGTCCGGGCTCCCCATAACCTGAAGCTGGTGTGACCGGGGACATCATCTCCGGTCGGACCGATCTCGGTCCCGCCCTCACTCAGCGGAGCGCTCGATGTTGACCGCCACGAATCTCGAGCTCGTCGTCGCGGGTCGCAAGCTCCTCGAGCCGGCGACCTTCGTTGTCGCGCCTGGCGACCGGGTCGGCCTGGTCGGGCGCAACGGCGCGGGCAAGACGACCTTGGCTCGGGTGTTGGCCGGAGAGACACCGCCGTCAAAGGGGGAGGTCCGCTGTTCGGGATCGATCGCCTACTTGCCCCAGGATCCTCGCACCGGTGATCTCGAAGAAACGGCGATCGACCGGATCCTCGGTGCCCGCGGGCTCGACCGGGTCGTCCGCCAGCTCGAAGCGGCGCGCCACGCCATGTCCGACGACGACCCGCAGCGTCGTGACGAGGCGCTGCGCCACTACGCCCGCCTCGAGGAGCGCTTCCAGCTGCACGGCGGATGGAAGGCGGACGCCGAGGCGGCGTCGATCGCCTCTCGCCTCGGATTGCCAGGGCGCGTCCTCGACCAGGCGCTCGGGACGCTTTCGGGCGGTCAGCGGCGTCGCGTCGAGCTGGCGCGGGTGCTGTTCTCCAATGCCCCGACCCTGGTGCTCGACGAGCCGACCAACCACCTCGACGCCGACTCGATCGAATGGCTGAAGGGATATCTAAAAACGCACGAGGGCGGCTTGATCGTGATCAGCCACGACGTCGCCTTGCTCGAAACGGTGGTGAACCGGGTCTTCCACCTCGACGCGACACGCTGCCAGCTCGACTTCTACCGAGTCGGGTGGAAGGCCTACCTCGAGCAGCTGGCGGCCGACGAGCATCGACGCCGGCGGGAGCGCCAAAACGCTGAGCGAAAGATCGTCGCGTTGCGGTCGCAAGCGGACCGCATGAGAGCCAAGGCGACCAAGGCGCGCATGGCGCACGGCCTCGACCGGCGAGCGGCCCAGCTCGAGACGAAATTCGAGGAGGTGCGCAAGACGGACAAGGTGGCCAAGCTGCGGTTCCCCAAGCCGAGCGCCTGCGGCCGCACTCCACTCACGGCCACCGACTTGATGAAGTCGTACGGTTCCCTCGAAGTCTTCTGCGGCGTCGACCTGGCGGTCGACCGCGGCAACAGGGTGGTGGTGCTCGGCCTCAACGGCGCTGGCAAGACGACGCTCCTGCGGCTGCTAGCCGGGATCGAGCGCCCGGACGCCGGCGAGGTACACCACGGCCACGGCCTCAAGCTCGGCTACTACGCGCAGGAACACGAGACCCTCGTTCCCGATCATTCGGTGTGGGACAACGTCCGCCACCGGGCGCCTGCGGAGGTGACCGACACCGAGCTGCGCCAAATCCTCGGATCGTTCCTCTTCGGCGGCGACCGGATCTCCCAGTTGGCGGGCACGCTCTCCGGAGGCGAGAAAACTCGCCTCGCCCTGGCGACGCTCGTCGTTTCCTCGTCGAACGTTTTGCTCCTCGACGAGCCGACGAACAACCTCGATCCTGCTAGCCGATCCGAGGTGTTGACCGCGTTGCGGACCTACGAAGGCGCCATCGTGCTCGTCACACACGATCCCGGCGCCGTCGAAGCCCTGTCCCCTGATCGCGTCATCCTCATGCCCGACGGTGTCGAGGACTCCTGGAGTACCGACCTCGAGGACCTCGTCGCGCTCGCCTGAGCTGCGGGCGAGCGTGCCGAGGTGACGATCAGGCAGCGGTACGCGTCCAGCGAACGTTAGAGCAAGGCGGTAGCGGTGCTGACCGAGCACCGGGCCAATTCCCAATATAGAGAGCTGAGATCAAGCAGCTTCAAACGAAAATCTCTGTGTACGACTACATAGGCACCGGAACCGCGTTGGCAGACTTTTTCTACAACGGGGCGCTGTCGACGTACGAGAAACTGGGGTTCTCTCGGGATCGCAAGATCGGCAAGCACCGTTGGGTTGTCACCAAGGTGGTGCAACCCTCGTCGTAGACGTTCGCCCCAAACCGCTTGAGGGGTGCAGTGACGTACGCCCTCGCCGGGCGAAACGGATGACCCACGTCGCCGATGACCCATCCTCGACGACACTGCCAATGCTGAAGACACCTCGAGAGGGAACCCAGCGCGACAAGGCCCGACCGTAATGGTCGGGCCTTGTCGGCCGAACGTTTACGGCGTCACGTAGTTGACTGATGTTCCCCAGTTCGCGAGGCCGTCGCGCGTTCCGTCGCACGTCCCGATCGTCAGGGTGAAATCGGAACCCGTGCAGTTGGGGTGCTGGATGAAATTGGTGGCGAAGTAGATCCGCCCGGTACCCGGCGCGTAGACCGCCCAGCTGTAATCGCCCCATCTGGGTCGGAGCGGAGTGACGTACTCGGTGAAGCCGTCCTGTGGTGACTCTCCCAAGTCCGCGATGTGGATCGTCGAATTGACGAGGTCGCCAGACGTGCTCGTCAACCGACCATACGCGGTGCTCGGGTAGAAGCCTCCGCTGTCGGCTCCCTTCGGTCCGCCGTTCCCCGACAGCGTGAAGGTCATGATTGCCCCGTCATTGCCGCCGTTTTGGAACGCACTGCCCTCGGCTGCGATCGCCGGGAACTCGATGTCTTCGTGCGCCGCAGAGACGTATCCCTGGCTCGTCAGGCTCAAGGTGCCGGAGTTGTCGGAGCGGCCACGGTCTCTGTGCCGAGCGGTGGCGCTGTTCGTAGCGATCACCCAATAGGCCGCGCCTTGGTGCACCTCAGGAGTCGTCTCCCCCGAGAACGACTGGCCGACCTCGGTCGTCACCGCGCCCCAGAGCTGGCCCTGTGCCTGTGCGACCTGAGTGAAGCCGTCACCGTTCGTGGCGATCCCCCCCTCGGGACAACTGGTGGTCGTGTTGTTGTCGACGTGGAACCCGAACTCGGCGCCGAAGGCTACGCACTCGTCAGCGAGCGGAGTCGGTCCGGCTTTCTGCGCACCGAGTTGACCTTCGCCGTAATAGGACTCCACTCCCGAGAACAGCTGACCTCCGAACTGAATGGTCGAGCACGCGTGACAGAACCCGGACTTCAACGCCGAAAGGCCAGTCCAGTCGAATGCGGCAATCCGAGTGTCGCCCTGGCCGAAGAAGTCGAGCGAACCAAGCATGAAACCTGAACCGCTGTTCGCGTTGTCGTACTGACTCGGGTCTGACGGCTGTGCCGGGATGACTTGGTACCAGCACGCGCCATTTGCCGCACAAGTTCCGTCCGGCGTATTGACCAAGCCCATGTTCTCGATCGCGACGTTGAAAACAGGATTCGGTTTGCCGTTGGGCAGCGTGACCGGCCCACCCTCTTCCAGCGCGTCCTTGCTGAACGCGAACTCCTGTGCCCCGTTGAAGCCAAAGCCCAATCCGGCGCTGGTCAGCGGGAATTCGTCGTAGAAGAGCAAGAAAGCGTCGCGGGTCACCGAGATCTTCGCGAAGTCATTGAGCAAGCTCGGGGAGCCCGGCTCGTTCGGGTTGTAGTCGGCGTTCGAGAAATAGACGTTGTACGGGCCGAATGGGCTCTTGCCTTGCGTGACCGCGATGCCTTCGGCACATTCGTTCGGCGCTCCCGCAAAGCAACCGGTGAACGGACCGCCGCTCGCGTAGCTGTTCTCCGAGACGAACTCGGTGATGATCCAATGCCCGCCATTGCTCGAGTCGTACAGGCACGACGGGTCGCCCCCGCTGCTCCAGCCGGCCGAGCCATGGGACGCCAGGCCGAAGACGTTGTCATCCGCGATCGGAGTCGACACGCGATCGAGGGCCGTATTGAAAACGAGAATCTCGCCGATGTTGTTGGTTTCGACGACGTATCCGTTGCCGGCGCACAGGCCTTGGTCTGCCGGTTCGATGTCTCCGAGTGTGTTCATCGGCAGCGACGCGCTGTCGACCGCGTCCAGCCCATCCACTCCGACGGCCCCGCCCGCGGCTGTGTTGATCGTGTCGCAGCCAGCTCCCGGGCAACTCACGCCCGGAGGAGCGATCGGCGGGTCACGACGCGGTGGCGTCGGATTCGGCATCTCCCGCGCGGCGTCGGCCGACTTCACTGAAGCTTTGATCGAATTCGCGCTGGCCGCAGTGGATGCGGATTCCGACGCCGTCGATGGCACATAAAACGGCCCCGAGAGCAGCTGGCATCCCGACGCGGCACAACCCGTCGCGGCTGATCCGACGAATGTCGGTGCTCCGCTTGTAATCGGCGTCGTCGTCACGGCGCTCGTCGCCGGTACGACCTTCGGAGCAGCTGACGCTAGCCCCGTCCCTCCCGCGCTAACGATGAGCGCAAGTGGCAGCGGTATAAGCGCCAACAACGCGACTTTCTTACGCAAGTGACTTGTACGCAACATCTTCCTCCATCCATCGATTGATGTTCGGCGGTGACTGTTTATCTACGGAGGTGACTGCCTCTGAAGGCGGTGACTGCGTATGTACGGCGGAAACTGCTCTACCACAGCGCGTCGCGAGATATTCGTCGGCACGTTTTTTACAGGACGACGTTGCACTTTCGTTACGGTGCCGAACGTTTCGTAGCGGTCGGCGGAGACGTTCGATTTGCGCAATCAGAATCGCGGCGTGACGAGTTCGGTCACCGCGCGACACCGACGATCCCTGTAAAATTGATGGCACCCCCGCTCGGCACAAACTCGCCGGAAACGACGGCTGCGTCAATACTTCAAGCCAATCGTCTGTAACTCGATCCGATCGCGCTACTTAACGCGTGTGTACGGCATCGAAGCAATTTGGAGCGAATTTCTCGACGGCCCTACCTACGCCGCGAATGCGGCTCAGACTTTGGTGCTTTTCATGATTCCGCTCGTCACGTCCCACTTCTCCTAATACCTAGACAGGCGCGCTGGGTTCTCGGAGCCGAACTGGTCGCCCAAGGCGTGGCTGCGGGCTGGTCCTCATTGCAATTGGGCGGATGAAGAAGGCTTCCGACCGAGAAAAGGAGTCGAGGCTCACTCAACTGCTCGGGGGGCGATCGAGCCCTTATTCGGGGACATCACCTCTAGTCATTACGGCTGGCGTGACATTGCTCGCGGGCGGAGGGGGTGGCCTCTACTGGCTTGTCCCGACGGTCATCATCGCCCTCGTCGGCGGTGGGTTGAACGCGTGGCTATTGCTCATTCGATTAGGAGAGTGAGAGCCCGAACCATGGGCACGCGACGTAGAAGGGTTCAGATTGCGGGGTGGGTGCCCCGTCGCTGAGCGGTAGTGTCGGAGGAGGGACGCGGCTCGCGCTACTACCAACCACTGGCGGTTGGATGCATCGAAGGGCGCAGAGTGAATCCGATCGGCACATGCAGCGTGGGCCGGGTTCAGATAACACTGATGGCCGAGGGCTACCCCACCCGCACGACGATGGATTTGCTGCGGGAACGATAGAGACCGCGCGCTTGGTACTTCGCGAGGAGCCGGTGACTCCCGAAGCCCAGCCGCGATGAATTCACTGAGCAGACTGCGACGCCATCGACGAGTGCGGCCGAACAGATCGTCTTTCCGGCGAAACTAACCTCGACCCTCCCTGAGACGGTGCCTATCTTTCCGAACAGGTGGATGTGCAGGTGCACCTGCACACCGAATCGCTCGGTCGACAAATGAGCCTTCACGATCTCTTTCGGCAGTGGCTTGGCGATCCACTGGGCGTAGAGCGAGATGGCCGCGCTGATCGAGATGATCTGGCCGTCGGTGTAGGCGGTGCCCGAACCGTTGGCTGCAGTGTTCCAGCCGGTGAAGGAGTGCCCGGCGAAGCTGAAGACGTTGGCCGTCAGGGCCTTCGCCACGCCGGTGGTGTAGGACTCTGCGCTTATCGTCCCCCTGCCGCCGTTGGCGTTAAAGCTCACGTCCTCGCTGTTCGCACTCCACTGGGCGTAGAGAGTGACGTTGGCATTGAAGGGGTACGTCTCACCGTCGGTGTAGGCGGTGCCCGAGCCGTTGGCCGCAGTGTTCCAACCGGTGAAGGTGTAACCGGCGAAGGTGAAGGCGTTCGACGTCAGGGCCTTCGCCGCGCCGGCGGTGGAGGATTCCGTGCTGATCGTCCCGCTGCCGCCGTTGGCGTCAAAGGTGACCGTATAGACCTCGTCGAGGAGGAAGGCCTGGATGTTCCCGGAGCCCTCTTTGTAGAACCCGCCCGCGACGCAGCTGCCGTCCGAGTTGCACGAAACCGAATTCGTCTCCCCGTCACCGCCGGCGTTGAGCGATCCGCCGACCTCGCTCGGCGTTCCCCAGGTGCCGCCGACCTCGTCGACGACGAAGGACTGATGGTTCCCGGAGCCCTCTTTGTAGTACCCGCCGGCGGCGCAGTTGCCGTTCGAGGCGCACGAAACCGAATTGATCCACGCATCACCGCCGGTGTTGAGCGATCCGGCGACCTCGCTGGGCGTTCCCCAGGTGCCGCCGACCTCGTCGACGACGAAGGACTGGGAGCTCCCGGAGCTCTCTTTGTATCGCCCGCCGGCGGCGCAGTTGCCGTCAGAGGTGCACGAGACCGACCAGACCCTCGCCAAGCCGCCGGCGTTGAGCGATCCGGCGACCTCGCTCGGCGTTCCCCAGATACCGGCGACCTCGTCGACGACGAAGGCCTGATATTTCCCCGAGCTGTCTTTGTATCGCCCGCCGGCGGCGCAGTTGCCGTCCGAGGTGCATGAGACCGAAAAGACCTGCGCACTACCGCCGAAGTTGAGTGAATTGGCGACCTCGCTCGGCGCATCCCAGGTACCAGCGACCTCGTCGACGATGAAGGCCTGGTAGTTCTCGGAGCTGTCTTTGTATCGCCCACCGGCGGCGCAGTTGCCGTTCGAGCTGCACGAGACCGAATTGGTATCCCCGTCGCCGCCGGTGTTGAGCGAACCGGCTACCTCGCTCGGCGCATCCCAGACACCGGCGACCTCGTCGACGACGAAATTCTGATAGTTGCCGGCGCTGTCTTTGTATCGCCCACCGGCGGCGCAGTTGCCGTTCGAGTGGCACGAGACCGAATTGACCCATGCGTGACCGCCAGCGTTGAGCGATCCGGCGACCTCGCTCGCCGTTCCCCAGGTCCCGGCGACCTCGTCGACGACGAAGTTCTGATAGTTGCCGGCGCTGTCTTTGTATCGCCCACCGGCGGCGCAGTTGCCGTTCGAGGGGCACGAGACCGAATTGACCCATGCGTCACCGCCGGTGTTGAGCGATGCGGCGACCTCGCTCGGCGTTCCCCAGGTCCCGGCGACCTCGTCAACGTCGAAGGCCTGGGTGTTCCCGGCGCTGTCTTTGTAGTACCCAACGGCAGCGCAGTTGCCGTCCGAGGGGCACGAGACCGAATTGATAACCGCGTCACCGCCGGTGTTGAGCGATGCGGCGACCTCGCTCGGCGTTCCCCAGGCGACATCGGCGCCTGCTGGTCCCGACGAGGAGACAACCGCCGCGGCAGATACACCGACGGCGAGAAACGCGACCAGCAGCCGAGAGATGACCCGGCGCATATCTGCCCCCATCAAAAACGATGACAAGTCCATCGTCGGACACCGAGATCGTGAGTCAGATGCGGACTTACGACCAGGTGTGCCCGGCAGCCGCGATCGCGTGACGCGCGATCGCGCAGCGGCATCCTAAAACGATCGGTTCGACGGCTCCGCGCCTTCGACGTCTTTGGAGCCTTAAGGGTCGGGTGCGAGTGTCCTCAAAATGACGGACAGCCGCATATGGATGGTCCCCGTTGGAACTGCTCCCACCGATCCGCTGACGCTTCTACGCGAGTCCCATGAACATTTTTTGGACGGACTTGAGCTCGTAGCCGTCGGCGGCCGCCTCCTCGGGATGTTCGACGCAGAAAGTGAGACCTGCGGCCACGAGCCGAAAACCCGCTTGTTCCAGTGCCTTTGTCGCCGCACTGATCTGCGTTACGACGTCACGGCACTCTCTGCCTTCATCGATCATCTTTTCGATTCCGGAGATCTGTCCGGCGACGCGGTGCAACCGACGCTTGGCGTCCTTTACGACCTCGTCCGAAAATTGCATTGCCATCCCTTCTCTTCAAGCGACTGCCTATTCACGCAGACGTACCCCATAGGGTACCTTAGACATACGCCTGGGGGTATCGTGGTTGGGCAGGGTAAGGCGCCCACAGGCGCCCGCCAGATCAGGAGGCAATGTGAAATGGCGACGGTGACCGCCACTGAAGATACGTTCAACGAGCTCGTCGGATCGAACGACGTCGTGCTAGTGGACTTTTGGGCTGCTTGGTGCGGGCCGTGCCGAATGTTCGCGCCGGTCTTCGAGGACGCTTCGAAGAAATACCCAGAGATCGTTTTCGCGAAGGTCGATACCGAGTCGGAGCAGGCGCTCGCGGCCAGCTTCGGAATCATGTCGATTCCGACGCTGTTCGCCTTTCGCGAGCAGATGCTCGTCTATGCCCAGCCCGGAGCGTTGCCGGCGGCGTCGCTCGAGGACTTGATCACGAAGGTCAACGAGCTCGACATGGACGACGTGCGGCAAAAAATCACCGAGCAAACGGCGCCGGCGGCGGGCTGAAACCCGATCAACGGAGCGGTCGAGATGCGTGGCATCGAGGTAAGAGTCGAACGGGACCTCAAAGACACCGACAAGGCTGTTCGGTTGGCCCTTGCCGAAGAGGGATTCGGCGTCCTCACCGAAATCGACGTCGCGGCGACGCTCAAACAGAAGCTCGGCATCGAGCGACCACCGCTGCGAATCCTCGGTGCGTGCAACCCGAACCTCGCCCACCGCGCACTCGAGCTTGACCCTTCGGCCGCGCTCGTACTCCCATGCAATGTCGTGATCGAGCCTGACCCGAGCGGTGGCACCAGGGTCACGTTTGCTGACCCACGTGAGCTGATGCCTGGTGCGAGCTTCCGCGAGCTTGCCGACGAGGCTTCGACGCGCTTTGCCAGGGTGGCAACACGGATCAGCCGAGCAGACGAATCGGGTTAGGCACCCCCTGTCATGGGAGACGGCCAGAACGACCTTGGCCTTGACCGAGAACGGCGCGATCGCCTCGAGTCGAGCCTTCCCCGAGCACGTTCATTGCTCGCCGTCGTTGCCCATCCCGACGATGAGAGCTTTGGCCTCGGCGCCGCGCTCGGCAGCTTCACCAAACGGGGCACTGAGGTGACGGTCTTGTGCTTGACCCATGGTGAGGCGTCGACCCTCGGCGTAGGGCGTCGAGGTCTCGCAGCCCTTCGTGCCCGCGAGCTTGCAAGGTCAGCCGCGGTGCTCGGAGTCAATTGCGTCGAGCTCCTTTCGTACCCCGACGGCGGTCTCGAGGGCCTTCCGCTTCCTTCGCTCGTGGCCGAGATCGACCGGGTCATCGATGACACCCGGCCCGATCTGCTCCTCGTCTTCGATGAGGGAGGTATCACAGGTCATCTCGACCACCAGCGTGCGACGACCGCCGCTCTCACCGGTTCGGGTCAACTTCCGGTACTCGCGTGGGCGATCGCCGACGATGCCGCGTCACGACTGAACGCCGAGTTAGGCGCAAACTTTTGCGGCAGGCGACGCGACGAGCTCGACTTCTCAATCACGGTCGATCGCGCGCTGCAGCGCCGTGCGATCTCGTGTCATCACAGCCAGTCATCGAAGAACCGCGCGCTGTGGAGGCGTCTCGAGCTTCAAGGCGACCGCGAACTCTTCCGTTGGTTGCGCAGGCCCGCCGACGAACGCACCTTCGATGAGCGGTAGGGATGAATGAAAGGGCCTTTCGACCCTGGGGGGTTGTGACTTTAGCCCGGAAGCAATTTGGAACGGTCAGGGTTATTCGATCCTCTGCAAACCAGTTCGGCACCGAGGTCGCGACAAAGGTCGC
Organism: uncultured Acidimicrobiaceae bacterium; assembly: GCA_963725215.1. Lineage (GTDB taxonomy): Bacteria > Actinomycetota > Acidimicrobiia > Acidimicrobiales > Bog-793 > CAVRXQ01. The sequence goes on from CAVRXQ010000002.1 coordinate 325,738, forward strand.
GGGCCCGGCGGCGTGCCTTCTGGAGATATGCGGCAACTCGAATCAGCGGGCGAAGTAGCGCGTAACGGCTTTGGCGATGCCCGCGGCGATCACGCGCTGGCCGGCCGCGCTCGCCGCGATCGTCGCCTCGAAGGGATCGGTGACGAACAGGGGCTCGATTAGCGCTCCGGGCATCTTGCTCGGAGATGTGAAGTAGCCGGCCATTGCGGGTCCAAGCAGGAGCAGGTGGTGATAGCGCGCGGCCGCGGCAGACAGCGCGGGACCGCCGAGGTAGCTGTCGAGCTGGACGCCGTCGTTAGGTATGCCCCAGCCGCGGGTGTTCATTAAAGCGAGAACGTCGGCCTGCAGCAGATCCGCGAAGCGCAGGTTCGATCGCCAAAAGGGTCGGACGGCGTCATACGCCGTGACACTGCCGGCGTTCAGCGGAGAGGACCCACCGTCGAGATAGATCCCGACGAGCAGGTCCGCTCGGGAGAGATTGGCGCACACATCGCGTGCCGCAACCTCTCGTGTCGCCCCTTTCACGGTGTAGATGCCGCCCGAGATCGATCCGGGCCGCGGACGTGCAACGGCAGTCTGACGCGTTCGCGACACGACGACGCGGAAGCCCTCGCTCCGCAGCAGCGCGGCCGTGCCGAGCTCGATCGGCAGGGTGAGGTTCGCTTCCGCGACTCGGCGCCCGGCCCGGGTCGTCCCGATCGCGCCCGAATCGCGCCCGCCGTGGCCGGCGTCGAGAAACACGGTGATGTGACGATGACCGCGTGTCGGCGGGAACGCGACACAGGCACCGGGCTCGAAAAGGCCGGGATCGACGGGACTCGCGGCGCCTCGATCAGCCCCGGATCGGTCTCGTCCTGTCGGCACGACGGTGCTCGGCCTGCGCCGATTCCCAGAAAGTCCGCGATGATTTACTGCCGCGCCGGCAGCGCTGGTCGCAGTGACGATGAGCACACCCGCGACCAACGCCAGGCGGTACCCACGACACGGGTTGGCGAGTGTCTTACCGCCAACGACTTCGCGATGTGCGAGGTTCATCGGGCGGGCGTCACGACAAGCGATCGGATTCAGCGGGCCGACATCGTGAACGAAGCCGCGAAGCCAGGACGGATCGAAGAACCGGTCAGGTTGTCCGTCCATCGTCGACAACAGGTCCGTCTCCTTCGCGGGTGAAACTCCCGATGATCGAAACGTGAGCGCGCAATGGCCTCAGACGAAGCGCGTCCAAACTTGCGACCCGGTTCGAGTTCGCAGCTCCAGGTCGGTGCTGCGACGATGTCGTCGATGTCCATTTGAGTTGCAAGTTTGCGAGCTGCACCCAGCGTTCTTCAAACCCGCTTCAAGCGGCGCGCAACCACACACGTTCAAAACGCGGCCGTATACCGTTTTCACGGGTCAACGCTACTTTCCGAGCGCGTCGGAAGAGGTACGCGCTTGTTCTGCTACCAAGCACTGGCGGCTGGAGGCATCGAACGGCGGACGGGACTCCTACGGCACATGAGGGATACGCGGTGACGCGCACTCCGGGGCCGTTATGGGCCACCCAACGAAGCGCAGATCACCTGCAGAGATACGGGTACATGATTCTTGGAACCTCTTCAAGGCCGACGCTCGACGCAACGATCGCGGATACTCCGACGGATGCGATGCTTTCGGAGCCGACGGGCTCTCGTGAAGTCTGGATGCCGACTCGAATATCCGGCAAAGCACCTACGAAACGAGCACGTTCCTCTTCGCGGTGCGCCCGCCCGTCACCGTGGCAACGAGCGTTTCATGAAGGGGTTTCTCGGCCACGGCCGCGAGCAGCCGTCGTCCAGTCGCTGTGAGGGCGAGATCAAGTGTTCTGCTCTTTCCTTTGGCGAGACGGTAGCGCTTGCTTGCGAGGACGACCGTCCTGGTCTTGGTGGACTTCCCCTTCAATTCGACTCTCCCGGAACACAGCGCCGTCTTGCAGGTCAACTCCACCGGTGCCTTGAGGATCTTTCCCGCGAGGACGACCTTCTTCGAGGTGATGACAATCTTCGGACTCACAATCGCCAGAGAGAGCGTCGCACTTGCCTGCTGCACGGGCGGTCCCGGGTCCGCGACCTGGAAGGTGATCGACGCGGTTCCCGCTGACTTCGGCGTGCCCGAGATCACGCCGGTCGACGAGTTCAAGCTGAGCCCTCGCCGGAGTGTTCCCGAGACAATCGAATAGGTGTAGCTCCCCGCCCCGCCGCTCGCGCTGAGCGAGGCCGAGTACGCCCGGCCGACTGTCCCAGAGGGAAGGCTCGCGGTCGTCAGGGCGAGCGACGGGACGGAATTGACGAAAAATGCCTGCCCGTGGTTCGAGCTGTCGTCGTACCTGCCGACCGCAGTGCAGTTCCCGACGCTCGAACAGCTGATGGCACCGAGCTCCGTATCCGGGTTCGTGCCGGCGTTGGCGGGCGCAGTCACTTCGGTCGCTGCTCCGAAGCTTCCCCCGGTCTCGGTCGCGACCATCGCCTGGCCGTGGTTCGAGGAGTCCTCGTACTTGCCAACGGCAGTGCAGTTCCCGGCGCTCGAACAGCTGATGCCAAGGAGATCGGCATCCGGGTTCGTGCCGGCGTTGGCGGGCGGAGTCACTTCGGTCGCTGCTCCGAAGCTTCCCCCGGTCTCCGCCGCGACTATCGCCTGATAGTGGTTCGAGGTGTCTTCATACTCGCCAACGGCAGTGCAGTTCCCCGCGCTCGAACAGCTGATGCCACCGAGATAGGCGTGCGGGTTCGTGCCGGCGTTGGCGGGCGGAGTCAGTTCGGTTGCTGCTCCGAAGCTTCCCCCGGTCTCGGTCGCGACCATCGCCTGCTCGTAGCCCGAGGTGTCCTCGTACGAGCCAACGGCGGTGCAGTTACCGACGCTCGAACAGCTGATGCCATAGAGCTCGGCGTACGGGTTCGTGCCGGCGTTGGCGGGCGGAGTCAGTTCGGTCGCTGCTCCGAAGCTTCCCCCGGTCTCGGTCGCGACCATCGCCTGCTCGTAGCCCGAGGTGTCCTCGTACGAGCCAACCGCAGTGCAGTTACCGGCGCTCGAACAGCTGACGCCATTGAGATAGGCGTACGGGTTGGTGCCGGCGTTGGCGGGCGGAGTCACTTCGGTCGCTGCTCCGAAGCTCCCCCCGGTCTCGGTCGTGACCATCGCCTGCCCGTAACCCGAGGTGTCGTCGTACGAGCCAACCGCAGTGCAGTTCCCGGCGCTCGAACAGCTGACGCCATCGAGATCGGCCTCCGGGTTCGCGCCTGCGTTGGCGGGCAGAGTCAGTTCGGTCGCTGCTCCGAAGCTCCCCCCCGTCTCGGTCGCGACCATCGCCTGATAGTGGTTCGAGGTGTCTTCGTACTCGCCAACGGCGGTGCAATTCCCTGCGCTCGAACAGCTGATGCCATCGAGATAGGCATTCGGGCTTGTCCCTGCGTTGGCGGGCGGAGTCAGTTCGACACCACCAGCGAACTCCGGAGTGATCGGCGAAGCCCCCACGGTCGCGATCGCCACTGTGGTGCCAAGAAGAGCAACGAGGGCGCCGATGGCCGAGAACCACCGCGCTCCACACCGCGAATCCCGAGGCCGCATCGCGTTGCCTCCGTTGTAGGTCATGCGCAATCGAATGGCGACGCGGGTCAAAATTAGCAGAGTGCCTCATGAACGGCCCTTGTGCTGTCCCGCGCTGCCGCTGCCACTGTGTGGTTGCTCCTTCCCTGATGTGCGCGATGAGTCGCGAGGCAATTCGGACGAGTTCAGAATCCGCAGGATCCAGCATGGTTTGTGGTGTTCCAAACTCGTGCCGCACCGGAACGGACTCAGCTCTTCCGATCGCGGTCGTAGCAAACGAGCATGTTCCTGATCACCGGGAGTCGGCGAGTGGCGATTGGTGACTGAGACGGGCTCTAGGTTCAGGCACAATGGAATTCGAGCTTCGAACTGAGCGACTCGTCGTGCGAGCCTGGCGGCGGGCGGATCGAGATCCGTTTGCCCAGATGAACTCGGATCCGCAAGTGATGGAGTTCATCCCCTTTGTCCTGACGGGGGAACAGAGCGACGCGCTCGTCGATCGATTCGAGGCCGAATTCACCGAGCTCGGATTCTGTCCATGGGCTGTCGAGCTAATCGAGACAGGCGCGTTCATTGGCTTTGTTGGACTCAACACCGTTCGAAATGAGATGCCCTTTGCGCCGGCAATCGAGGTCGGATGGCGGCTCGATCGACCATTCTGGGGACAGGGCTACGCGACCAAGGCTGGCAAGGCTGTGCTTCGATTCGGCTTCGATGAGCTCGGACTCGAGGAGGTCGCTTCATTCACATCGACGATCAATGAACGTTCTCGCCGAGTGATGGAACGACTCGGAATGTCGCGTGATCCGGCCGAAGACTTTGACCATCCTCGGATTACCGAGGGAGTGCGCTACGCCCTCACGTCCTCTACCGACTCCAGCGATCCTGAATATTCCGCAGAGCGGACTGCCTCTAAACAATTCGCGAGGAACGGGAACCTGAAGTGCCACCAACCGCCGGCTGGTGGTCGTGTTGACGTAACCGCGGCGCAACTGTTCTCGGCGTACAACGTGAGCGAGGAAGGGACTTGCGAGCCTTCGGGGAGCCGACGGTGATGCGATCCGCCAAAAGAACGAAGCTGCGTGCCGCTCCGGTCGGGCTCGCGCTTGTTGCCTTGGCGGCGCTCTTCGCCGCCTGCGGGGGCGCTTCCGGACCGGGCGTAGCGAGCCTCGGGTCGTCGACCACGACGACGACCTCCCCGCCCGCCGGAGCCTCGGGCGGGAACAAGGAAGTCAACTACTTGGACGCCGTCAAGTACGCCCAGTGCATGCGGACCCACGGCGTGCCGAACATGCCGGATCCGAATAGCAAACGCGAGTTCCTCCACACGCCGGAGAAGCTCAACGGCGTCGTTATCAACATCAATTCGGCGGCATAGACGAGGGCGAACACGGCCTGTCAGCACTTTCTGCCGAACAACGGATACATCTCGCCCTCCGAGCAACAGGTACTGCTCGCCGAGGCTCTCAAATACGCGGAGTGCATGCGCGCACACGGGATCACGAACTTCCCGGACCCCTCGGGTGCGGGTGGCGGTGTGACCTTCAACCCCAAAGGCATCGATCAGAACTCGGCGCAGTACAACTCCGCTCAGAGTGCCTGCAAGTCGCTGGCGCTGGGAGGGGGCACGTGACCAGGGGGACGAGCCGCTCTGAGTGCGCGTCCCATAATGCGGTGCGATCCCTGATCCGACACTTTGGGAAACCGCGACGAGGGCGGGTGTTGCTTGACGGTAGTAGGCCGCCTCGAACTCGGCCGGGGTGACGTAGCTGTTGTCGCCGGTGATCTCGCCATGGAGACCGCGGTGGTTGAACCGGTCAACGTAGCCGAACGTTGCGAACTCGACGTCGTCGAGGCCGCGCCACGGTCCGCGTGGATAGATCAGTTCCCACTTGTAAAGGCCGTTGAAGCTCTGGGCCATCGCGTTGTCATAGCTGTCGCCGCGTGACCCGACCGAGGCGACGATGTCGTTCTCTGCGAGGCTACGCGGAAGCGCGTGATCGATGTTGCAGCGCACGCCAGTATTTCGCGACACGGAACGGATTCGATAGTCGGCCGCCAGCCGGCGCGCTCGGACCCCATATATATCGGACCCCATATATAAAGGTGAAGCTCCCCGGACCACTCACTGGTATTTGTAGACACCCGTCACCACACGCTTGATGCCGTGTCCGCCAAGTATCCGGCCCAGAACCTGACAGAAGGATCCCCCGCGGTCCCCTCATAATCCAACGTTGAAGAAGGAACCTTGCGGCGTAAGAGGCAAACGTCACCGCCCGTCGATGCCGCCAAATAGACGGACGCGTCTGTGGTGATTCCAGGATCGGCAGCGGCGCTGGAAGCAGAGCTAGGCAGGCCAATCAATGTGACTCGAGCTCGATCACCAGTCGGCCCGAACGTTCAACCACCGTCGTGCCGAACGCCGAGCACAATTGCTCGAAACGTCGGGCGATCCAGATCGCCTCGTCTGGTTCGGCGAGACGGGTGTGGCAGAAGTCGAGCCCGAGCGGAACAGCCTCCAGTTGGGTCGGAATGCCCGATTCGAATGTGACGAGGAACAGCAAGCCGAGGTCGTTTCGCAAGACGGGATCGGTCGCGTAGTCGTCGATGAAGTCGCCGAGGTCGAAAATCACGCGGTCGGAAACACCGTGAAAGACGTGCGCTGAGTGGCCGGCAACCAGGGTGGCGCCCTCCGAGCAGAACTCGGTGGCCGCGCGCCTTACGTAGGCGACTGGATCTCGGACCATGTTCGGCCCCCAATGTGGTGTCACGACGATGACGTCAGCGTCGACATTGCGGATGGCCTCAAGCAACCAGAACGGGTTCTCGCGGCTGAGATCTGCGTAGGCGACGCCGGGGCTCCCTCGGGTCGCCGCGTAGTCAGAGGGGTCGTCCGTCAACCCGATCACGGCGACGCGGGTTCCGCTGGCGTCGAGGACTCGTGGTGAGCGGGCCTCGCTTTCATTCTCGCCGGCGCCCGCCCAAGCGATTCCGGCCGCGGCGAGATTGCGAAAGGTATCCTGAAGTGCCTCGGTGCCGAAATCGAGAGCGTGGTTGTTCGCGAGGGTGACGCAGTCGACCCCCAGATGCCGCAAAAGAGCGGTCGCCTCGGGCGGAGCGCGGAAGTAAAAGGGCTTTCCCGGCATCAACCACGGATCGCCACGAGCAGAGATTGTGCACTCGAGATTCAAGATGAACAGGTCAGCCTCTCGCGCGACTGCGACGACGCCGTCCGAAACGAACCTTTCGGGCGGCGCGACGGCAAGACGTTCCCCCACCAGTCGACCGAGCATCGTGTCGCCCGCGAGCGCCAGCTTCATCGCTCAACCCTCGAACGTCGCTGTGCTCCGCAGGTGCGTGACGAACCAGTCACGAGACTTTTCGGCGACGACCTCCAATGTGCCCGGCTCCTCGAACAGGTGCGTCGCTCCCGGTACGACGACGAGGCGACTTTCGCAGCGCAGCTTCGCCTGCGCGTCATGATTGAGGCCCAGAACGACATCGTCGTCGCCTCCGACAATGAGCAAGGTTGGAGCGATGACCGCGTCGAGTCGGTCCCCGGCGAGATCGGGGCGCCCTCCTCGGGAAACGACCGCCATGACCTCCGCATCCAGTTCGGCCGCCGCCCAAAGTGCCGCCGCCGCTCCGGTGCTGGCGCCGAAGTATCCGATTTCTAGCCGGTTCGTTTCCGGTTGCTCACGTAACCACCTCGTGACGGCGACAAGTCGGCCGCCGAGCAGACCGATATTGAAAACGTTCGACCGGTCGGTCTCCTCCGAAACCGTCAACAGATCAAAGAGGAGCGTGCCGAGTCCGGCCGCGTTCAGTATTCCGGCGACGTACTGATTGCGAGGGCTGTGACGGCTGCTGCCGCTGCCGTGCGCGAATACGACGACCGCCTGAGCGGCCTCGGGAACGAGGAGGCGACCTTCGAGCTGGGCGGCGCCGTCGTTCAGAATCACGTTCCTATCGTCAGCTCCCAACATCGTTGGAGCCTCCAGACTCAGGGCTCATTGCACCTGTCCCGACAAGGGTCCACGCGAGCCGTGTCCTCCATCGTCGAACCCGCGACTTCTAAGTCCTCGGAGGGGTATCAGACACTCCTGACCGTCTGCACTGGTGACGTAAATCATCGTTGTCAGCCGGTGTCGAGGGGGCCAGGGGCCAATGTCACCGAGATGGCACCGAGTTCTTTCGTGACCGAGAGACGTTGCGATCCGAGGTCATCGCCTTTTGGGGACCTCTGGCACTTGGACGCGCCCTCCTCATGCCCCATCTTGATTCGGGGGTGAGTCATCTGTGAGCACAATTGTCGTCGGTTTCATCTTTGGGACCGAAGCACGCGCCGCACTTGATCGCGCGGTCACCGAGGCGTGTTTGCGCAACGCGCGTCTCGTTGTCGTTCACTCGGCCAAGGGCGGCTTGGAGGAGAGTGATGAGGAGGTACGAGCGTATTCCGAGGCGTTAGAAGGCATCGATGACGAATTGGCGGCTGCAGGCGTCGACCACGAGGTAGAACAGTTCGTCCTCGGACACGAACCCGCGGAGGACATCGTTCGGATCGCTCGCGAGAAGAACGCCGAAATGATCGTCATCGGCGTGCACCGGCGCTCGAAACTCGGAAAGCTCGTACTTGGTTCGGCCGCCCAGGACATATTGCTTCAGGCAGACTGCCCGGTGTTGGCCGTCAAACCGACGTTCAAATCCATTTGAGCTGCGGCCGCTTAAGCCGGATGGGCGCGATCGCAGGAGTTCGCGGGTGACAGGCGACGTCGATTTTGGAGCTCGTCGAGGCACCGATCGGAGCGAACGACCCCGCATCGCACGACACGCAAATTACGATCTGCCGACCTCGGTTCTCCGCTCTGAATGCGCATTCGTCAAAGAGGAGTAAAGCAGGCGACCGAGGTGATCGAACTCGACACGGGCGACAGCTCCGCCCTTTGTCCTGGACAACTCCATCCCGTCCCATATGCGCCGATGGCGAGCGGATGACGAGTGGAAACGCCGAACCTCCTAGTCGGTGTCCATCTCGGGCCGATCGCCCCTACCGCTTGAGGGTCCGGTCGGGGACGGTTTCCTCATGAGGCGATCGACGTCCAAGCCTCTTGTTAAGCCAAATACGAGACGGGCTGCGGCTCGTCAATCGAGCAGTTCAGCTCCCGAGAGAGGGGTGCCGTCCGCGGCACCCGACGTGACGTTCGAGGCACTGATCTTCGACTGGGATGGCACCGCAGTGCCCGATCGAAGTGCCGACGCATCCGCGTTGCGCGTTCGGATCGAGGCGCTCAGTGATCTGGGTGAGCACCTTTTCGTCGTGAGCGGCACGAACGTCGACAACGTCGACGGCCAGCTTCAGGCGAGGCCAAAGGGACGGGGACGGCTCTTTCTGTGCTGCAACCGCGGCTCGGAGGTCTTCGAGGTGAGCGAAGACGGGCCGAAGCTTGTCTTCCGACGCAACGCAAGTCTCGAGGAAGACCGCGCCCTCGACCGAGCGGCCGCCCGGACGGCCGAAGCGCTGCGGACCCGCGGTCTTGATGCCGAGGTCGTCGCAAATCGCCTCAATCGCCGCAAGATCGACCTGATCCCCGAGCCTGCGTGGGCAGATCCGAAAAAGGCGGACATCGACCGACTCCTCGCTGCGGTGACGGCGCGCCTCGCGACGAGGGGAATCGCTGGGCTCGCCGACGTCGTCACGCTGGCCCACGACGCTGGCGAAGCAGAAGGTTTTCATGATCAGCGGATCACGAGCGACGTCAAACACGTCGAGATCGGCCTGACGGACAAGTCCGACAGCGCGCACTTTGCGGCGAGCTGGCTCGGTGACCGAGGCATCACGGGCGGCCTCGTGGCGATCCTTGGCGATGAGTTCGGTTCCATTGGAGGTGTCCCGGGCAGCGATTCCCTGATGCTCACCGACGCGCTCGATCGCGCCCCAGTGATCTCCGTCGGCCTCGAGCCCGAGGGTGTGCCGAATCGGGTCGTCCACCTCGGCGGTGGCGCGCCGCGCTTTTTGAGTTTCCTCGACGCGCAAATCGCTCGCCGCCGCGCCCGGCGCGTTCCTCAGATCGACGCCGACCCGTCCTGGATCGTCGCGCTGCCCACGTCGCGCGCCCACGAACGCGTCGCCGAGTCGCTCGGCACGCTCGCCAACGGCTACGCGGCGACGCGAGGTTCTCGCGAGGAGGAGCACGAAGGCGCGTCTCCGCTGTTCTTTGTGAGTGGTCTCTACACCGGAGAGAACCAGCTCCGCCACGGGCCCGCATGGACGGGGCTCGATGTGTCGAACAGCCTTCGGCGCCACCTCGAACTGCGCTTGCTCGACTTGCGCACGGCAACGCTCATGCGTTTCGACCAACACGGATCTGGGCTGCGATCGATGCGATTTGTGTCTGGCGCGCGAGTCCACGCGATGGCACTTCGGGCAGAGAGCAATTTCGGCGAGCTCGGGCCGGGCGAGGCGCTGCGTGCGCGAGGGGTTCCCCACGACTTCGTACGTGAAGAGAAAGACGGTGTGAGCGTCGCCCGAACTCTCGGTGCCGGAGCCGAGATCGCGATCGCCTCCCGCGACCACGTCGGCACCTCTGACGGCTATCGGCTCGTCGAACGGATCGCCGCTTGGCTTTCTTCATCGTCCGGAGGGATCACCTTTGACGAAGCCCGCCGACTCCTCGCAACGGCGGAGGCCCTAGGTTTCGACGCCCTCCTCGCCGAGCATCGCGAGTCGTGGGCGCGCCGGTGGTCGGGTGCCGATGTCGTGATCCAGGGAGATCCCGAGTCCGAACTCGCCGCCCGCTTCGCCGTCTTCCATCTCCTTGCTGCAGCCCACGAGAACGACGAGGCTGCGGTCGGCGCGCGGGGTCTCACCGGTGATGCTTACGCGGGGCACGTGTTCTGGGACTCCGATGTCTTTATCCTGCCCGCGCTTGTCGCGATCGATCCCGCAGCGGCGCGAGCGATGCTCGAATATCGCATTCGACGTCTCCCGGCGGCGCGAGCCGCTGCCCGATCACGGGGTTTGCGCGGCGCTCGCTTTCCGTGGGAGTCGGCAGGGGACGGGAGCGATGTCACTCCACGCTGGGGGAAAGGGCGGCGCGGTCATCTCGTCCCGATCGACACCGGCGTCCACGAGGAGCACATAGTGGCCGACGTCGCCTGGGCGGCTGCCCACTACGCGTCGTGGACCGGCGACACGAACTTTCTCACCGACGCTGGTCGTGACCTCATAGTCGACACCGCCCGCTACTGGGCGAGTCGCATCCACCGGGACCAGTCAGGCCGTGGACATCTCTACGGGGTGATGGGTCCCGACGAGTACCACGAAGTCGTCGACGACAACGCCTACACGAACGTGATGGCGCGCTGGAACCTTCGACAAGGAGGGAAGCTCCTCGAACAAGACGGAAGCTCAGACGAGATCGCCAGCTGGCGGGCGCTCGCAGATTCGATCGTCGACGGTTGGAGTCCCGAACGCGGCGTCTACGAGCAGTTCGCCGGCTACTTCGATCTCGAGCCGTTGCTCATCGCCCAAGTCGCATCGCCGCCGGTCGCGGTGGACGTCCTGCTCGGGTCCGAGCGGGTCGCCGGGTCCCAGCTCATCAAGCAGGCCGACGTGCTGATGCTGCACCACCTCGTCCCCGAAGAGGTCGTCGCGGGCTCCCTTGTTCCATGTCTTTCCTTCTATGAACCCCGCACCGCGCATGGCAGCTCCCTCTCGCCGGCGATGTACGCGTTGCTGCTCGCGCGCGCCGGAGAACCCGATCGAGCACTCGAGCTCTTCCGCCTGGCAGCCCGCCTCGACCTCGACGATCGCACCGGGACGACCGCGAGTGGACTCCACCTCGCCACGATGGGCGGGGTGTGGCAGACGCTCGCGTTCGGATTTCTCGGCCTGCACGCGGAGGACGACGCACTCTCGATCAATCCGAGCCTGCCGAAAGCCTGGCAGACGCTCGGTCTCAAGTTCCGCTTCGGCGGAGTGGCGATCGGTGTGCGCGCGAACCACGATCTCGTCACGGTCACATGCGAGGCGCCCGTGCTCGTCAGGGTTCACGATCGGCTCGCGCGCTGTGAGCCGCCCGGAGCGAGCTTTCCGCTCGATTCTCCTCCCGATGAAAGGAATCACCGATGAGCACCGTCCTCGCCACCCTCGACGCGACCGCCGCAGGACGGCCGGTGCTCGAGACCGCGCTTCGCGTCGGTGAGCTGACCGCGACTTCGGTGCGCGTCCTCCACGTCCGGTCCGATCCTCGTCAATCGTCCGAGACGCCGGAGTCGCTCGCTCGTCGATCAGGGGTCGCCTTCGAGCTGCTGGAGGGGAAGGTCGATCAGGCGCTTCTCTCCGGGATCGAGAACCCTGATGTGGTCGCGGTGGTGATCGGTGCGCGCGCGACACCCGGCGGGCGCCGACCGGTCGGGCACACGGCGCAGTTCATTCTCGAGCACGCCGACAAGCCCATCGTCGTCGTCCCACCCGACACCGCCGCCCCACCCGCGCTGCGCCGTCTGCTCGTCCCGCTCGAAGGCACCGAGCAGTCGTCGCGGCCGATCCTCCAAGGGCTGTGGCCACTGCTGGTCGCCGACGTGGAGCTCGTGGTCCTCCACGTCTTCACCGACCTCACCCTGCCGGCAATGCTCGATCGCCCCCGATACGACCTCGAGATATTGGGCCGCGAATTTTTGCACCGACACTTTCGGCGGGGCAGAGGCATCGACATCGAGTTGCGACCGGGCCCAGTCGCATCTCGAGTTATCGAGGTGTCGCGCGAGCGCGGTGCAGACCTGATAGTGCTCAGCTGGTCGCGGTCGAGCGCCCCCGGAACGGCGCGGGTGATCCGGGAGGTCATATCCACCGCGACACTTCCGGTCCTTTTGCTTCCGGCCGCGCCCGATAGCGACCCGATGAGTAGCGAGGTTTCCCGGTCAATCGTGTCGTCGTGACACGAACTCGCGAAGTCGCGTTTTATAACCCTGATGGCTGCGCGCCGGTGACTCGTCGTCGACTGCGACGGCGTCGATGGCCCGACCATCGCGGGGTAATTCAAAAACCGGGTTCATGATCTCGGGGGAGATCGGCACGTCAGCCGATCAGATGCTGTCGAGATGGCGGCCTACCTTTCGCTCAGTCCTCGTCGGTTGACGAAGAGAATCGGCTGATGACCGGCGGTTAACTCGGCGAGTTGGCGCACAATCGGAAGAGTCTCGACGCGCGAGCCTTCGAATTGGCGATCTCGGGGTGGCTCTGCGACCCCGCGCAAGACGTGTGCAGGCGGCTCGGAATGCCGAACGCTGGGCGAGCGCCGGTGACTTCGCCGTGGCAGCTCGGACGTTTGAGCCATCCGACCCTAGGCACTCGCTACCAGATTGGCAGGCTGAATCCATGTGGATTGACGAGCACGGCTCCGAGGTTCTCGAGCGCAACGAGTGCCTGCGACTTCTTGCTCTTGCCGCCGATGAAGGTGGCGTCGCGCGGCTCGGTGTCGCTACATCCAGTTCCCCGATCATCGTCCCGGTCAATTTCACCTACCACGACGCCGGCGTGATCATCCGGATCACCAAGGGCACCATTGGTGACACCACCCCGGGCTCACTGGTCGCGATCGAGGTTGATCGGGTTGACGAGGAAGCTGGCGAAGCTTGGAGCGTGCTGTTGCGCGGCCTCGCGCGAGAACTCAGCTTTGAGGAAGTGGCTCCACACCGCCTTGAATTACCGCGGCCTCTCGCCCCGATCCCAGGCGAACTCCTCATTTACGTGCGCGGAGACGAAATCACCGGACGTCGTTTCCCGCTCGTCGCGTCGCGCACTGACCGCAACTAAAGAGGTGAGGAGATCTCGGGGCGCTTTTCGGGGCTGATCCGCCCGACGAAGGACAAGAAGTTGTCCTTTTTCTGGTGAACGGGTAGGCATCGAAATCGATTCCGTTGTGGACGAGTGATGCTCGAGATCTTCCTTCGCAGTAATGCGATGCTGAGCGACAGACGAGGAGCGCGCCAACAGTGATCGCGAAGTGCACGGCCCAGGCTCCCGCAAGGGTCGGTCCGCCCCAGGAAGCGCGCGTAAGTGCGCTTGCCACCAAAGACGGGAGAGAACGCCCCTCCAAACAACCAGTGCCGAGAGCAAGGTCGTCAGCACGTACCCGGCCGTCGGGACGCCGTTCAACCAACGCTTGATTCGCCGCGCCTCGTTCGACGCGCCTGCGCGCTGTGCAACCCACGCAAATCCTTGAGCCGGAGTCGCGAGTGCGATGACAATTGTGTCTCGGAGGACGTTTCGCTCCATCGTGCGTTCTAGCCCTCTCGGTGGAGATGAAAAAGGCGCCAAACCGGTGCGCTGGCAGCGGCGGTCTTCTGTTCTCGAACAGAAAGTCGCCAAAACCCTTTGTGCTGAACCGTGCGTTCATCGTCGAGGACCCAGGGGTATCGAGTCGTCATGCCCCGGGATGGAATGCCCGTCATCCAAAAGAACGGCGGCGGTCAGCCTCGATAGCTTGGGTGATCAAACCTCAGCGCATCTGCTCGTGGCGAAGCAAGCATTCGACGATCCGGAGCCGTGGCAGGTCCAGGAGCTATGGCACAACGGCCGAAGGTCGATGGGCGACGACAGCGTCACGGACCCGGTTCGCGGCGAGGAATGACTGGCGCGGCGCGGGTTGACGGCGATCGGCATTCACGTTCGTTTCACGAGCGCGTACCCGACGCGGTCGGCGACCGCTTCGATCGCGTCACCGACGCGCGCGTAACGCCGATAAAGTTCGCGTCGTCCCCCGATCTCGCGCGGGTCCTTGGACTCGAGCAGTGCCGACATCGCCCCCCGGTAGACGCGCTCGATCTGGCGCCGTCGGCGAATGGCGGCGTTTGCCGCCTCCGTCGCGGCTTCGTCGGAGCCGGCAAGCGCGCCGAAGGCAGCGACGAGGTCGCGCGCTGCATCGAGCACGAGGTGGGTCATCTCGGCCATCGGCTGGTCGGGTGCGATCTGCAGCACTTCGGCCTCGCGAACGAGATCCTTCGCCTGGTTCAGCACCGCGTCGAGGCGCTCGGAGAGCTCGTAGAGGTCCTCGGGCTCGACCGGGGTCGTGAAGGCCTGTCGCAGCGCTGCGACGACGGCGCGTCGTTGCTCGTCCGCCGCATGCTCGCTCGCGCGTAGTGCCTTCGCCTTGGCCGGTTCCCCGTGCGCCCAGTCCTCGAAGGCGTTGAGGCCTTCGAGGGTGATCTCGCCCTGGTGGACCAAGAGCCCGAGCACGTCGGGAGCGGCGGGGAGGAACCAGTGTTCCGGAGAGAAGCGCCTCGTCATGCAAGCGCCTTCCACGCCGGCAGCGCAGCCGCCGCAAGCAGCCCGCTCATCGGCAGGGTGACGAACCAGGCGAGCGCGATCTCCCGCACGACCTGCCACCGTACGTGGCGCCAGCGCTCTCCGGCGCCGACGCCGACGACGGCAGGGGCGACGACGTCAGTCGTGCTGATCGGCGCCCCGGCGAGCGACGCGACAAGGACGATCGCGGCCGCGACACCTTGGCTCACGAGGCCGTCGAGCGCGCGGAGCGGGTAGATGCCCCGCCCGAGCGTGCGGACGACCCGCCACCCACCCAGCGCCGTGCCGGTGCCCAAGGCCGCCGCCGCGGAGAGCGCGACCCATTCCGGCACGGCGAAGTGTCGGAGGTGGTGGCTCGCCACGAGCGCGAGCGCGAGGAGCCCCATCGTTTTCTGTGCGTCGTTCGAGCCGTGGGCGAAAGAGAGCGCTGCGCTCGTCAGCACCTCGCCCCGACGGATCGGCCCGGCGATCGCACGCGAGGCGCGCCTCAGCCCTCGACGGGCGACGACGATCATCCCGAACGCCGCGGGCATTGCGAGCGCGGAGGAGAGGATCAGCCAGAGGAGCGAGCCGACTACCCCGACCGGGCGGAGACCGGAGATCCCTCCCCAGTGCACGGCGCTCCCGCCCCCCTCAGCGAGGGCGCTGCCAGCAAGGGCGCCCACGAGGCAGTGCCCCGAGCTGCAGGGAAGACCGAGCGAGAAGGTGAAAAGGCTCCACACGAGCGCGCCGGAAACAGCGGCGCCAAGGGTGGCAAGCAGCTCGCCGCCCGGAACTGAGACGATGCCGGCGAGCGTCGTCGCGACCGCGGTGCCGACGACGAGGGCGCCGGCGACGTGACTGACCGCCGAGAGCACGAGCGCGCTCTCTGGCCGCAGCGCTCTCGTGACGATCGGCGCGGCGATCGCGTTGCCAGCGTCGTGGAGCCCGTTGACGAGCCCGAACGCGATCGACAAGGCAAGAACGGCGATCAGCATCGGCTACTCGCAGAGGCGATGGTGCATCATCACGCCGGCCTCAGCAACGGACGTGTTGCGCGAACTCGATCGTGGCGAGTATTCGACTCGCCCACGCCAGCTCCCGCTGCACGCGGCGATGCGCGTAACCACGACATCCGATTGATGTAGGCGATGCGGTGACCCATCGTGTCGTCGTTGAACTCGCCGTATTTCTGTACTTCGAGTGAGACGGGGTGGGTCGTGCCCTCGATCGTCAGGTCGCCGTTCAACTTGTAGCGGTCATCGCCTAGTACCTCGACGCCCGTGCTCTTGAAGGTGATCGTGGGGAATTCGTCGATCTTGTAGGAAGTTCGAGGAACAAAGGTCGTCGTCGCGCGCCTCATTGTGGGTGCGAATGCTCATGGTCTGAATCGTTACTTCGACCGATGCCGACTCGGGGTGCTCGGCGTCGATGTCCGCCGTCGCGCTCGACATCCGCAAAGTGGCCGCGCGCCTCATCATCCCGACGTGCTTGGCTGAAAACTCGACTTGCGTGAGATAAGGGTCAAGCTGCCAATTTCCCACTTGGATGCCCCTCCTGAGCGCGCCTTGGATTGAGACCGCGCAACTGTTTATGCAGTGCTGGCGCGCGCCTCAGGTGCTGTCCTAGCTGGAGACGCTGCCTCCGGCATCTGGATCACGACCGCGTGGCCTCCCATTTCTTCGTAGTGGGAGATCCGAGCCTTCACGGACTCAATCACGAGCCGCTCCGACTCGATCGCCCGCTGCCGGGCGGCTTCGAGCTGGTCGCCGTCGTGGAGCACCCGAACGAGCGAGCTCTGATACGGAGTTTCTCTCCTCTCACGTGAGTCCCGCTCGCTGTGGCGAAAATGGCCCCGGACGGAGAAAGGTGCCGTCGTTCTCATCTCCTCTGTCGACTTCCTTGCCCTCTACGTACTCGTACCACTCTTTGAACCAGAAAACTCATTGCAAGTGTGCGGGATCTTGCCGCACTTGTCGTCCGTTTCATCGCACCGCTCTCCTCGACCGTTCGTGCCCCAGCTCCCCTGCCGCTGGCGCCTCGACCTCTTACAAGGCTGCGGCACTCGGAGCTCTGGCTACGGGGCCGAACGTCACGAGGAGGCGCTCGTGGGGATTGTGCGCTGCTATGTCGATCGTGGAGCCGCGCGAAAAGGTGCGGCGGCCAACATCTTCCGCGGACTCGGTCGGGTCGACATGCATCCGTCGTGTGCGCCGCAAAGACGCTCGATCCGACGAGTTGGATGAGGAACGGATACCCCGCCGTTCCCTCGACGATCACATCGAGAACGTCGTCAGCGACCGACCTGTCGTGCTCGGCGATCGGAACGGCTGAGCTCTCGGTCATGAGCTCCTCTCAGCCCTTTACGACCCCAAGCGGTCGGAGGCGTGCGACGCGCCTCGCGAGACCGACCCGTTCGCAGGTCGCGACGACCTCGTCGACGTCTTTGTAAGCGATCGGCGCTTCCTCGGCGAGCCCGCGAACCGATCGGGCACGGACGGCGATGTCCTCCGACTCGAGCTGGCGGCGCAACGCTTCGCCGCGCACCGTCCTGGCGGCGGCGTGACGGCTGAGCGCCCGACCAGCGCCGTGGCAAGCGGAAAAGAACGCGCCGCCTGGGGCGACGCCGGTGAGGACGTACGAAGCGGTCCCCATCGAGCCGGGGACGAGGACCGGTTGCCCTTCCGCCCGATACTCCGCCGGCAAGTCGGAGTGACCCGGCGGAAGAGCGAGGGTGGCCCCCTTGCGATGGACGCAGAGCAAGCGGCGCTCGCCGTCGACTTCGTGCTTTTCCAGTTTCGCCAGGTTGTGCGAGACGTCGTAGCAAACGGTGAGCTCATCGCCACCGAGAACGGCGTGAAATGCCTGGCGCGCGCCGTGGGTAATCGCCTGGCGATTGGCGCGCCCGAAATTCGCGGCCGCGGCCATCGCTCCGAGATACGAACGGCCCTCGGGCGACTCCACCGGCGCGCAGGCAAGCTGGCGGTCGGGAACGGTGATGCGATAACGAGCCATCGCGCGAAGCATGGCGCGTACGTGATCGGAGCAGATCTGGTGTCCAAAACCTCGCGACCCGGTATGGATCATCACGCAGACCTGCGAAGAGAACAGTCCGAACGCCGCCGCCCTCACTTCGTCGTAGATCTGCTCGACTACTTGGACCTCGAGGAAATGGTTGCCCGAACCGAGGCTGCCGACCTGGCCGAGACCGCGCTCGACCGCGCGCTCGCTCACCTCGGCGAGTGTGGCGCCAGCGAGCACGCCCCCGTCCTCACAGCGCCTGAGATCGGCATCGCCGCCAAGCCCTGCCTCGACCGCGGCGCGCGCACCGTCGCGCAGGACCGCCTCGAATTTGCGTCGTGTATCGAGACGCCAGAGCCCGCCACGACCGAGCCCACTCGGCACCGCCTCGTCGAGCGCGTCCATCAATGCGTCGAGACGGCCCCTTAGGTCGGTTCGTGACAGGGGCGAACAGAGCAGGCGGACACCGCAGGAGATATCGAAGCCGACCCCTCCCGGAGAGACGACGCCACCGGATGCGACGTCGGTCGCGGCGACACCGCCGATCGGGAAGCCATAGCCCGAGTGGACGTCGGGCATCGCGTACGAGGCCGTCACGATGCCGGGAAGGCTCGCCACGTTCATCACTTGCTGCAGCGCTTCGCTCTCGAGTTTCGCGAGGAGATTCGGCGACAAATAGAGGACCCCGGGCACGCGCATCGTCCCCGTTGGAGGGAGACGCCAGCAGTCAGGCGCGAACGACTCAAGTGCTGCCAACGTCGGCGCGCTTCGAATTTGAGGCCTCGCCATCGCTTCGCGCCCTCCTCTCACAAGTCGACGAGCACGTGACATCGCCAGCCGCGCGCTCCATTCGACACCTCAAGGTCGTGATACGACGCGGCCTTCGGCACGGGACCGAGGAGCTCAGCCGAGGCCACCGGAACGACATCCATGTCTCCGGCGAACCCGCCATTTTCGGTCTCGAGGAGGCGGAAGCGCACGGGTACCTCTGATCGGACCTCGAGGCTGAAGATCACCTCGTCGAGGAGCGCGACGAGGGCGTCCTCGACTGGGCACGGAACGCTTGGAAGTTGTCGAGTCGCCGTCTTCTGAGGCTCTCGGATTCGCACGACGCTCTCGACGAGGGCAATGAGCGCTTCGCTGATGCAGGTCTGGGGGTCGGGTCCCCAGGCTTCGATCACGCAGTCGGCGACGTGATCTACCAGGCGGTGTCCAGGCGATCGACTGCGAGCCTCCCTCGCAGATCGCTCCGACACGAAAGAAAGCCCCCTGTTGTTCAGCGGAGGACGTTCAGGTCCTCAAGGCGAACGGCGCGACGCATCGTGACTTCGGCGGAGGATTCCCGCGCGGCGTCGACCGATCCCCGCACGGCCTCCACCTTCGTCTCGGCGCGTAGGTTCACGTGTTCCATCAGCGCTTCGACACCATGTGCCTGCACTTCGCTGCGATCCTCGCGAGGACGAATCATTGTGATGTCCGATGTTCAAGAGTCTTCTGCAGCGTCGCGCGGCGTGGGATTTCGATGAAGAGCCCAAAGTCCCGTTGCCCGTCGTGTTCCACCCATCAAGGTCGCCCCATCGACATCGTCCGGGTGCTGGTGGCGACGACTGTCCGGCTGGCGTGTGAACTAGCCGGACCCACCGCGGCGAGCTGGACAAGCTCATCGCATAGTCGCGCTCGCGCAGAGGTCGAGGCGAAGGGCGGAGCGTCTTATCGCGCCCGTCGAAGACCGACACGGACGAGTGCCGACTCAAGGTCGCGCACATCGATGTCGGCTTCGCGAGCCAAGTTGGCGAGCTCTTGGATCGTCATCGGCCTCTTTGTCTTCGTGAAGCCGAGATGCGCCGCCGCGATCGCCGCTCGCTGGTCGAGTAGCGGTCCAGCCCCGGGCCATACTCCGCGCAGTTCGCGCAGGAACACTCGAACGGTGACCGATCCCCAACCCGGAAGCCGATCCAGCTCGGCTTCGAGACCGCTCGGATCGGCGAGCGAACTCAATGCGGCGATGCCCTTCGGGTATCGATCCGCAACCGCAGTCGCCAGTTCGAGGAGGCGCGTCGCGGTGCGGAAGTCATAGCGGGCGTATCCACCGGAGTCGAGGAGCGCGACGAGATCGCCCCAGCTGCGCGCGGAGGCGTCGTGAATCGTCGCGACCCCGCCTTCGACCAAAGAGCGATACGTGTTCATCGCAATTTGCGCTGAAATCCTCGTGCCGAACAGCGTCGAAGCAAGGAACCACTTTTCGACTTCACCTGCCCCTCCGTCCACGTCGATCCCGAGCTCGGTCGAGAATCGACCACCGAGCCGCGCGACGAGTCGCGCCGCCGCCACGGCCCGAGCCGGGACCCGTTCAGAGGGCACGCAACACACTCCCGAGATATCGCGCCAACGTTCTCACGTCGCGAGCTCCAATCTTTGAACTGTTGAGACATTCGACGGTCGCAAGTGCGCCACGCGAGGCGATCCGACCGATGTTCGGCAAGGGCGATCTTCGAATGCAGCGAGACGATCGGGCGGATCGCGCCGGACTTCGGGTCGGGGTCGACGGCGTCCGGAGGTCGCTCCCCGAGGCGCCGCGCCGCACGCCGAGGACGACTGCGAAAAGAATCGATCAACTGAGCTGGGAACTCCATATCTCCGTGCTCCGAGGCGAAGCCAACCGCTCAACGTCGCCCGATCGGCTCCCAGCGGAACGTGCGCACCGCGACGAAAATTCCGACGACTCCCCAGATCGCGAGAACTCCCACGTTCTGCGCAGTGAGCCCGTTGGAGTGCGTCATCGTGAACGCACTCCGAAGCCCGTCCGCCAAGTGCTCGAGGGGAAAGGCGCGCCCGACTCCGACGAGCCAGCCTGGCATGAGATTCATCGGCACGAAGACTCCGGAGATGAACGACAGGATCACGACGAGAAACGGCCCGAGTACGGCAGAAGTGTCCGTGGTCGAACAAACCCGGGTCAACGCGAGTCCAAGCGCGGACATCACCGCTGCTCCCAGCACCGTGTACACAGCGAGACCGAGGATCGCGTCGCCTGAGAGTCGGACGCGATAGAAGACGACACCGACGAGGACCAGTACAAAGACCGTGCACACGACGACGACAACGGTGCGAGCGATTTCCGCGGTGAGATACACCCAGCTCGGCATCGGCGTACCGCGAAACCGCTTCAACAATCCTGCTTCGCGGTCCGCGACGACGGTCGCGTTGAGAGAGCTGAGTCCCGCCCAGACGATCTGATAACCAACCATCGCCGGCGTGTAGTAAAGCGCCGCCGTCTTTACGCCAACGAAGTCTGTCAAGTGATGGAAGATGGTGTTCAAGATGACGAGGAGGAACAGCGGCATCACGATCGTGAAGACAATGGCGCGCGGATTCCGGAGAAATCCGACGAGCGAATAGCGAGTCTGGATGGCGCTCAGCGCAACGTCATTCATCGGCCACCGAGGACTCGCTCAATCGAAGGTCGTCCTCGGACCACGTTGCGAGTTGAACGAAGACGTCGTCGAGAGACGGTTGTTTCACCGTGAGATTCGCGAGTTCGATCCGTTCACTTTGTGCCCAAGCGAGCAACGCCCCGAGATCTCGCTGCACGGCGACACTTTGGAACCGGACCGTCCCCGATTCGCAACGCGCCGTTGTTATCGGCAGCTCGATCGAGTCCAACGGCACCCCCGTCGGAAGCTCGAAGGAAATCTGCGATGCCGCTCCGAGGCTCCGGCTCAGCTGGTCAGGACTTCCTTGGGCGACGATCGACCCCGCTCGGAGGATGACGATTTCGTCGGAGAGATGCTGGGCCTCGTCCATGTAGTGCGTGGTCAAGAAGACGGTCTTTTCGGCCTCGCGCAGACCGCCTATCACCGTCCACATCTCGCGTCGGGCCGCGGGGTCGAGACCGGTGGTCGGCTCGTCGAGGAAGAGGATCTCGGGGTCTCCAACCAAGCCGAGCGCCACGTCGACCTTGCGCCTTTGGCCTCCAGACAGTCGCCCGATGCGCTCATCGGACTGGTCAGAAAGACCGCAGGCACGAAGCACGTGGTCCACGGACGTGGTGGCTACAAAATAGCGAGCGAACATCGAGACGGTCTCGCGCACCGAGAACACCGGGTTGAGCATCGAGTCCTGGAGGACGAGACCGATCCGGTTGCGCCAAGTCCTTGGCGCGCGCCACGGATCGGTGCCGAGCACAGCGACGTCGCCGGAATCTCGCGCTCGATATCCCTCGAGGATCTCGATCGTTGTCGTTTTTCCGGCACCGTTCACCCCTAAAAAGCCGAATATCTGCCCTTTGGAGACCGAAAAGCTGATCCCGTGCACCCGCTCCGTTGCCCCGTAGGACTTGTGCAAGTCGCAGACCTCGATGACCGGCTTCATGTCGCGGCTTCCTGCACGCCGCGCGATCGGCTGGCGAGACGCGTCTCTAACACGCGCAGTCCTTGCCTCCTTGTAATCGGTGCGAACCTCGCGAAGCGATTCGGCTTGCAACGCTCCCTTTCGGCTAAAGGGCTGGTGAAACTAGCCCACTGCCCACTACCACTACCCCCTCTCGAGCATTCGCGCTCGCACATCTCGAATCCTTGGGACGATTCCGTCGACGCGTCGCGATCTGGGGAGATCGCGCAGGCGCCGGTTCCGGCGAAATCGCGTCAGCAGGAGGGCCGTAACCGACCCTCGGTCTCCGAGAGGCCATTTCACCCGGTCCCAGCCAATTCTCCGCGAGCGTCCACCCCTTGTCGCCTCAGTGTGCGTCACGGGCCGGCGATCCCCCAAGGGTCCGAAGTCCTGGTGACTCGCCCTTCTCTGTGGTGTCGGATACCCCGGAGCCAGCTCGCCGGTGGCGGTCGTGGCTGCAGAGATGACTTGGTGCCCTGGACCGAGCGCGTATTTGCGTGCACTCTCGAGCAGGGACGCCGGAGATATTGATGAAGGGGTCACTGAGCGCGGGAAGGATCGTCGGTGTTCCAATCCGGCTGCACTGGTCCCTCGTCCTCCTCGTCCTTTTCGCCATCGGCCCCGGGATATCGGCGTCGACGGCGCTCTTCGAGGCCGTCTGGATCGTCATCGTCTTCGCCTGCGTGCTTGCCCACGAACTCGCGCACAGCGTGTTGGCCCGTCATCGCGGATTCAAAGTGCGCGCCATCGTCCTCATGCCGCTCGGCGGGTTCTCGGAGATCATCGGCATCCACCGCTCGCCGAAAGATGAATGGATGATCTCGGTCGCCGGTCCACTCACCAATTGCTTCATCGCCGCATCGCTTTCAATCGTCGCGGTGTCCCTCGAGCAAGCGATCTGGCCGCCCACGTTGTTCGGGCGCACATGGCTGGTACGCGTCATTTGGGCGAACGTGATGCTCGCAGGACTGAATCTTCTTCCAGCGCTGCCGCTCGACGGAGGGCGCGCTCTTCGAGCGTTGCTCGCTCGTTCCCGAGACCAAGCGCTCGCAACGGCGATCGCTGCCCGCACCGCGACGACGATCGCCATCTTCATGATCGTTGCGGGAGCGATGTTCGACCTCTGGCTGGCGCTAATCGGAGTCCTAGTGCTCATCGGCGCCGGAGCCGAAGAGCAGCTGGCGACAGCGGGCGAGCTGCTGCACGGCGTGAAAGTGAAAGATGTGATGGTGCACGACCGTTGGTGCTTTCAGGCCGGCCAGCGAGTCGAGTCGGCCGCCCCCTTACTCAGGCAGTTCCCGAACCGATCCTTCGCCGTCGCCGACGACGGAGCGGTCATCGGAATCGTCTCGGCGAGTGATCTCGCCGCGCACCCTCGCGCGTCGGTGCTTCGCGACGCGGCCGACACCCTCGCTTCGATTCTCGGTCCTGAGGACGATCTCTATCCCGACGCGCTCGACGCCTTCGCCGAATGCGGCCGCACGTCGCTGCCCGTCGCAGATGGCGGACAACCTGTCGGGTTGCTCTACGCGTCAGATGTCGATCTTCGGCTGCGAGAACGCGCTCGATCCTCGGTAGGAAGCGATGGGCATGTTACGTAGCGAAGGTTAGGAATAGCTCGTGAGCATCTCCATAAACGCGCGATGGGCGGTCTGGGCATGGACGCCGTAGGAGCGGGTTACTCGTCAGCTACATGGCACGATCCTCGCTAAGAAAGCGAGGCTGCCTGACCGTGACGACAATTGATCACGTTTCGGGTAACGGAACAACCAAGCGCTCGCGAGCGTTGGAATAATTGGGAATCCGATAAGGGTTCTACGGAGGTGGCCAGGTGATGTGATCGGGGTCAACTCTCAGCCCGAAGGGTGAGCGAGAGGAACGGTCCGAAGGTGACTTGGGGCGGCGCCGGGTTTTAATGGCAAGCGGCACTCGATGAGTTGCGTTGCAGCGGAGCAGGGCCCGGATGGCCCTCTGGCGTGGAGTTCGCTCGTTCTCTCGATCGGCTTTAGTTGAACGAAGACGCCCCTTGACCGCGCGCGGAAGGGGCGTCTTCCTCGTCCGGCAGCGAACTTCTTCGAGCGTCGTCAACCAACCTGAGGCGGTAAGACCAGGGCGGCGTGTGAGTAGGGCTCACCTCGCCGTGCGAGGTAGGTAGGTGGCGGCGCGTTCAGGCGCCTCGACGCCTCCAAGGCGGGTTGCGCAACGGCTCGATCGGTGCCTCGTGCGTCGGGCTGACGGGACCGGCGAGTTCCGCGCGGCGGCGTCTCAGGAGCACGAACCGGCGCAACGGACGGGCGCCCAACCGATCCGAGTTCGATCTGGGTTCCTTGCGGCGAAAGCTACGAACCCCTCTTCTTCGCGCCATCGGCATCCTCCTTTACCCGACGGGACCGCCGACGTGGATGACGCCGACAACGACGACCCAGCATTGTGACTCCGCCGCGTGCCCGTTTACCGACGATCCCATCTCCGGGTGCCCGGTGTCTCGGGGGTTGACCTCGCCACCGCGCATCGATCTCGACGCGCGGATGCTGACGCGAGGCCGGAGGAGTCGCTCGATCGGTAGTGATTGAGCGCGCGCCAAGTTGACTCACGCCGGGTCGAAGCCAAGCTCATGCGGCGCCTCCCGCACGATGACCACGGGACAGTGTGCGTGGGACGCGAGATGAAAACCGACCGAGCCGAGCAGCATCCCGGCGAACGCCCCATGCCCGCGGCTACCCACGACAACGAGGGCGGCGTTTTGCCCGGAGCGGCTCCGAGCACCTCGGGCACCGTCTCGGCGCGCAGACCCTCGGCGATGGCGGCCGGGTCCAGTCCCACCGGCCAGTTGGGCGACCACCCCAACATGGCCGGGGTTTCCCATGCCGAGATGACCTCGAGTGAGGCCCCGGTGAGCCTGGCGCGCGGCCCACGCCAGTGCCTGCTTCGACGACTCGGACCCGTCGATGCCAACAACGATCCTTGGGTCGCCATCTGGCTCATCCATCGTTGCGAATCGTTCCGTCACCATCACGTTTCTTTCGTTCGAGCTTCGCTGTCTTTGGATCCTACGAGTGAGGGGCGCTCGACACGGATGACCCGTCCACCTCGCGTCGGCCGGGCACGAGTGCGTTGATCCACCCTCGCGGACTCGGCTCAGGGTCGAGGCCCAGAAGCCGCAACAGGGATGGGCCGATCGGCCGTGGCGCGCAACGGTCCAGCGGTGCACGGTGGGGCGGTGAAGGTGCTCCTAGTGCTGAACGACCCCGCGTATGGCACCGAACGCTCATACAACGGGCTTCGCGTCGCTGGCGCGTTGTCCAAACGAGAAGGCAACGAGGTTCGGGTCTTTCTGATGGGCGACGCAGTGACCTGTGCCATGGCGGGCCAGAAGGTTCCGGACGGCTACTACCGCCTGGATCGCATGATCGAGGTCGTGTCGCGCCATGGTGGGAAAGTGGCTTGTTGCGGGACCTGCTTGGATGCGAGGGGCATCGGGAGCGAGTTCCTCGTCACGGAGGCGTTCCGTTCCACGCTCGACCAGCTCGCCGAATGGTCCGAATGGGCCGACAAGGTGATCACGTTCTGACGCCCGAAATTTACGCGCACGCTCGTTCCGCTCTCGGGGCGCGTGTTCGGTACCTGCCGCACCGCTTGTTAGCCCTTCGAAAAGAGCAACACTCCAGTAGACGACACGACGACCACTTGACCCGTGTCGGTGAGTTCGAGCGAGGCACCCGGGTGTCCGCTCGTCCCACTCGCCCAGACGACGTGTCCGGTCCCAGACCGGATCACGAGGTTTCCATCTCTTTGCATGACTACTGACGCGCCCAATTTGCCGGCAGTTCGGCTCGACCACAGCACCTCGCCGCCGATCGAATAAAGCACGAGGTTGCCGTCTTGTTGCATGACGAGATGCGAAAGCCACGACGATGACGCGAGATACCACCCGGTCTCGAGCCGCTCGTTGGCGAACAGCCGGTTGTCCTTCGAACCAGAACACCAAAGCGGCTCGGTTGCATGTTCGAGGATCACGTCGCCGTCGGCTTGCACGGACAACCGCGCTCGGCCGTGACCCTCGGTCCCGCTTGACCAGAGCGTCCGACCGTTCACCGTGTAGATGACGAAGTTGCCGTCGGCCTGCATGACCGCGAACGCGCCTCGGTGGCCCGCCGTCCTGCTCTCCCACAGCGGTCGTCCACTCGAGGTTTCCATGACGAGATTGCCGTCTGTTTGCATGACGAGAGAGAACTCGTCTCCCGGCGACGCGACCGTCGTGCCGGGAATTAAACGCGTGCCGGACTCGACGGACGTCCCGGCCTCGGTGGCCGGTCGGCTCCCGCACGATATCGGCGATCCGCTTTCGCCAAGGAGATTGACGAAGGTGTACCCGTGGCTTTGGAAAAACCGGATGACGGTTGGAAGGGCGGCGACCGTCGCTGGCATCAGAATCGCCTGATTGTGCATCAGCACGACTGGATGGCTGAGCGCACCGCCCTCGGACTCGGCGAGGGAGATGATGCGATCGACCCAATACTGCGAGGAGGACCCTCGAGCCTCCCAATCTTCAGTATCGACGTTCCACAGCCACACCGCCATGTGACGCTCGCTCGCGAGCTCGAGGGTTGTCGCGTCGTAATCGCCATAGGGGGGTCGAAACACACACGGTGAGGTCCCCGAGAGTGACTGCTGCTTCGCGATCACCTCCTCCAGCTCGGATGCCTGGACGCGAGAAGAAAGTATCGCCATGTCCGGGTGATCCCAGGTGTGATCGCCGATCAAAAAGCCGTCCGCCGCCTCGGCCCGAACGTCGTCGGGCCATTTCTCCTCGTTGACGCCGATGTTGAAGAACGTCGCCTGCACACCGAAGGCCTCAAGGATCGAGAGAATGGCGACCGTGCTCGGTCCCGGACCGTCGTCGAAGGTCAGGGCGACGGTCTTCCCACCACTTGCGACGGCAGGAGCCTGAGAGAGCAAACCGCTCGGAGGCGTCGGGCACGACGTTCCTCCTAGCGCTCGGGTCGAACGCTTGCGTTCCCGGACGCCGTGCGACCAAAGATGAGCGGTCGCGCTCACATGAGCCTCGTGAAGTCCCGGCACGAGGAGACTCAAGAGCAGGATTGGGACGACTACCCCGCTACGGAGTGAACGCCTCCTCACCAAGTCAACGCGCTGAACAACGCCCCGCCCTCCAGCGGTACCCCGCGATCGAGGGGACGTTCGATTGGTCGAACGCCTCCGTCGGGAAACTCGGTGTGCTTCACAGAGAAGCGGAACGGAGCGCTACACGAAACGAACGGCGGGGATTGAGGAAAACCAGGCATCCGCATCCGCTGGAGGAGAGTCTCACGCGGACCGTCGATGTTCATCGCGGGATCCATCCGAGGGTCGATCGAGTTGATGCACGTTGTTCGACGCTCCGCTTGCGATCGCTCCGCTTGCGATCGCCTCGTAGTACTCAGCGCGTGTGGTCGCAGTTTCGGCCATCATCCGTTCACTGAACGCCGCACGCCGGGCGGCGTCTTGAAGCTGCACCGGCGTCCTCAGGACTTCCACGAGCGACCGCGGCTCTGCGACGTGAGCAGCCGCGAAGCGGGCCCTGCTCTCGCGTCGCGAAATCACGACTGCACCGAGATGGCAAGCACGACAAGGACCCCGCAGCCCACGATGACGACAAGTGCCGTATGTGTCATCGATCCTCCCGTTGCCGTTGTCATCTGCACGCGCATTCAAAAAGGCGCCAATAGATCTCCGATTCTCCCGATCCACCCCGCCCCGAGGGAGAGTCGAAGGTCACCTCATTGCAGGCAAGTCTCCGACGATCACTGACGGCGCAGGAGTCGCAGGCGCAACGGTTCTCCCGACAGGTGAATCGCGCAGAGATGAGCCATCGACTCCTCGCGCGAAGCACGCGTCGCGGCTTTCGCGGACGGAGCGCGTCGATCCCGAAGGCGCTGAATTCATCCAGGCGCTCGCGTGCAATTTTCATCTGACCGCCAGTCGCGCGCGGCGCGGGACGGAGCTGTACCCAAGAACGGGACAAGCCAGCATTCACCCGCGCCGTCGATCGAGCAAACGGAGGAAAGAGTTGGTGGCGCACGGGACTACATGCCTTCTTCGGGACCATGTGCCCTATCACGCCCGCCACGTCCGAGGCGAAATGGAATGCATCTTCGCTCGGGCGGTCGGCCCGTCGGGGCGAGGTTGACGTTCGCGGAAGGAGCGCGATGAGGCATCGACCCGAGCAACGCGACATCGAGGTGCCCTCCTATCTCTTGGCTTCCGCCCTCGGCGAGCTGCGCCTCGATCCGCTTCTGTCGTCGGCAGCCGAAGTTATTTCCACCGCGAACGCGGCGAGAGGTCCCCAGCCCGGGAGCGCTGCACTCCGAGTATCGGTGTCCACCCGCAAGAGCGCGGCCGCTTAGGGTCTCCGGCACCTGATGGTGGCGCGTTCAGCTCCTGCCGCCGGGCGAGACGGCACCAACGAGAAGGAAGCGTCGCAACCGTTCGGAGCAATTTCGCAACTGCCGCGACAAACGAGCGCTCCGCCTTCGAAGGGCGTCGTGGGGCCTCGGTACAAGTGGGTCATGCTCTCCAACACGACGATCGGCGTTCTGCTCGCGTCGCTCAACGGAACAAGCCTGATGATCGCGTTGCCGGTCATCTTCCGGGGAATCAAGTTGAACCCGCTCGATCCGGCGAACTTCCCATACCTGTTGTGGATCCTGATGGGCTACATGCTCGTCATGGCGGCAGTCGTCGTCACCGTCGGCCGCATCGGCGACATGTTCGGCCGGGTGAAGATGTACAACCTCGGCTTTGCCTGGTTCACTGCGGCGGCGGTCCTCCTATCGGTCGTGTGGAGCCACGGCTCCACCGGCGCGATCGAACTCATCGTCTTGCGGATGATCCAAGCGGTCGGCGGCGCCCTGTTGATGGCGAACTCGGCCGCGATCATCACCGACGCCTTCCCCTCCGAGCAGCTCGGCTTGGCCCTCGGGACGAACATGATCGCGATGATGTTGGGCTCGTTCCTCGGCATCCTCGCCGGCGGCCTCCTCTCCGAGATCGGTTGGCGCTGGGTCTTCCTCGCCAACGTGCCGATCGGCGTCTTCGGAACGGTCTGGGCTTACCTCAAGTTGAAAGAGATCGGGATCCGCATCCCGGCGAGGGTCGACTGGCTCGGCAACCTCTCCTTCGCCGGTGGCCTCGCGATGATTCTCACCGGGATCACCTACAGCCTCGAGCCGTACGGCCACGCCCTCACCGGTTGGGGCAACCCCTTCGTCCTGGCGATGATCGGCGGTGGGCTCGTCCTTCTCGTCGTCTTCCTCGTCGTCGAGGCGAACGTCAAGGCACCGATGTTCCGCCTCTCGTTATTTCGCATCCGCCCGTTCTGGGCGGGCAATCTTGCCCAGTTCTTGGGAGCGGTCGGCCGAGGAGGCTTCCAGTTCATGCTGATGATCTGGTTCCAAGGGATCTGGCTGCCCGAGCACGGCTACGACTTCAAGGTCACGCCGTTATGGGCTGGCATCTACATGATCCCCTGGATGCTCGGCTTCGTCGTGACCGGGCCGGTGTCCGGGATGCTTTCCGATCGCTTCGGGGCGCGTCCGTTCGCGACGGGCGGGATGCTGCTGTCCGCGGCGACGTTCGCGACGATGATCGCGTTTCCGGCAGAATTCTCCTACTGGCCGTTCGCCGCGGTGCTGTTCCTTTCGGGGGTCGCGAACGGGCTATTCGCCTCACCGAACACTTCGTCGATCATGAACTCGGTCCCGGCTCGGCACCGTGGCGCGGCTTCGGGGATGCGCGTCACCTTCGCAAACGCCGGGATGCCTCTCTCGATGGGGCTCTTTTTTACGCTCCTCGTCGTCGGTCTCAACGGCTCGGTCCCCCACGCTCTGTTGTCCGGACTCGTCGCGCACGGAGTGCCGAGTGGTGTCGCGGCCCGGCTCGCGAGGACTCCTCCACTCGGCTATCTCTTCGCCGCGTTCTTGGGCTACAACCCGCTGAAAAGCCTTCTCGGCAACGGTGTGCTCTCCCACCTCGCACCGGGGCAGGCGAGCGCGATCACGAGTCGCGCCTTCTTTCCTGCACTGATCGGCTCGTCGTTCAAGCACGCGCTCGTCTTGATTCTCGTCTTCGCCGTCGTGATGAGCCTCATCGCCGCCGTCGCCTCGGCGCTGCGCGGGGCGAAGTACATCCATCAGGACGAAGAGTCACGCGCCCAGAAGACTGCGCTTGCTGGCGACGGCGAGGGTCTCGCCGCAGTCAACCATCCCGAGCTTCGACCCGATCGAGGCGATGTCGGAGCAGCCTGAAGGGACGTTACCCAGAGATCCCAGAGATGATCGGGGGCGTCGAAGAGGTGACCGCACGGCAGCATTCGGCGCATCGGACCCGACGGACGTCATGCGCCCCGTCGGTTTTTTGCTCGCCTCATTGAGCCTCGTCGGGCTTGGAGCGATCTCATCGGATTGCTTGCGCCCTTACGTTTGTTTTCAGTCGAACGACGCCCTGGAGCGCATCCTCGGTTCGGTGCAACAGGAGACCGTTGCGGTCCGTACCCGACCCCTCCGAGCGGTCCGCTCTCTTGGGCCGCGGCCTTCCCAAGTGGCGGGTCGTTCGACCCTTGGCGGGCGATCGACGGTTACCCATGCTGGCGCGATGAGCTCGGTCTTGACGGTTGCACCTAAGCGGAGCTCACCGGGCGACTCTCGAGCCCGTCCCTCTGCCGTGGAGGTGTCCCACCTCTCCAAGCACTACGGCGACGTCGAGGCGGTCAAGGACATCTCGTTCGATGTTCTCCGCGGTGAGATCTTCGCCTTCTTGGGACCGAACGGCGCCGGAAAGTCCACGACGATCAAGATGCTTTGCACCCTCGCCACACCGACCTCGGGAACTGCAGTCGTCGACGGCTTCGACGCGGTGCGCCAGCCCCGGGCCGTCCGGCGCCACATCGGGCTCGTCTTTCAGGAACAGACCCTCGACGACCAGCTGACCGCCGAGGAGAACCTTCGCTTTCACGCTGTCTTGTACCGCGTCCCCCACGACGAGGTGGAGGAAAGGATCGACCGAGTGCTTCGCCTGGTCGCGCTCGAGGATCGAAAGAAGGACTTGATCTCAACCTTCTCAGGCGGGATGGCCCGGCGCCTCGAGATCGCCCGGGGAATGCTGCACACGCCGGCGGTGCTCTTCCTCGACGAGCCGACCGTTGGCCTTGACCCCCAGACCCGGGCGCTCATGTGGGATGACGTGATCCGTCTTCGCGAAGAGGAGGGTGTGACGATCTTCCTTACGACCCACTACATGGAGGAAGCCGAGTACGCCGATCGCATCGCCATCATCGACCACGGTTCGATCGTCGCCTTGGACACCCCCGACTCCCTCAAACGCCTTGTCGGGGCGGACACCGTCGAGCTCACGACGGCCGACGACGAAACCGCCAAGGACCACCTCACCGCCAGCGGCTTCCGGGTGAGCTCCGGCGACGGTGCCGTCATTGTCTTCGCCGCGGACGGAGAGGCGCAGGTCGCGCGGCTCATCGAGGTGGCCGGTGTCCCGGTGAGCAAAGTCCATGTCCACCGCCCGACTCTCGACGACGTGTTCTTGCACTTCACCGGGCGCCAGATCCGGGAGGACCACGCGGAGCCCGTCATGTCGATGCGCATGCGGGCAAGGTCGCGTCGTCGTTAGGAGAGCGAATGTCCACTATCGAGCTTGCCGCCAATCCGCTGCCACTCGCCGACGAGCGCGGCGACTTGGCAGGCGAGCTCCGCACGATCGGCATGGTGTGGGAGCGCGAGCTAATCCGCTTCGTCCGCACCAGGGCGCGGATCCTCTCGAGCTTCATGCAGCCAATCCTGTTCCTCTTCGTCCTCGGTTACGGGATGTCGACCCTCGTCGGCACGACGGGCGGATTCGATTTCAAGAAATTCGTCTTCCCGGGGATCGTCGCGATGTCTGTGGTGATGACGGCGATGTTCTCGGCGATCTCGATCGTCTGGGACCGCGAGTTTGGCTTCCTTCGCGAAATGGTCGTCGCCCCGGTCAGCCGCGCGTCGCTCGTGATCGGAAAGACCTTCGGTGGCGCGAGCGTCGCGACCGCCCAAGGCACGATC
Source organism: uncultured Acidimicrobiaceae bacterium (assembly GCA_963725215.1). Classification (GTDB taxonomy): domain Bacteria; phylum Actinomycetota; class Acidimicrobiia; order Acidimicrobiales; family Bog-793; genus CAVRXQ01. The sequence continues at coordinate 358,099 of CAVRXQ010000002.1, forward strand.
ATGTTGGTGCTGGCGCCGCTGATCGGGGTCCATCTGACGGCGCTCTTGGTGGTGACGGTGATCGGGCTCGAGATGCTGATGGCCGTGGCGATGACGACCTTTGGGGTGTTCATCGCCAGTCGCATCCAGAAGATCGAAGGCTTCCAGGTCGTCATGCAGCTCTTGTTGTTCCCGATGCTCTTCTTATCGGGCGCCCTCTTCCCCCTGAAGGGCCTGCCGGCCTGGCTCGCCGTGATCACCAGGCTCAATCCGCTCACCTATGCGGTGGATCCCCTTCGCCACGTCGTCTTCGCCGCTCAGCACATGCCGCCTGCGGCCGCAGCACGGTTCTCCACCGGAGTGAGCCTGTTTGGTTACACGTTGCCGCTCGGAGTCGAGATCGGGTTCGTCTGCGTCTTCGCCGCCCTCTTCCTCGTGTTGGCAGTCGCAGGGTTCGGGAAGCCCGAATGACCGCGACAAGCCCAGAGACTCAGTCGCGGATGCGGCTGGCTTACCGGTACGTGGAGGTGGACGACCGATGAAGGTCAAAGAGGTCATGACTCCCGAGGTGGTCACGGTCGGACCGCAGATGCCGCTCAAGGAGATCATCGATTGCATGGTGCGCTCCGAGGTGAGCTGCCTACCGGTGGTTGATCAGAACCGATCACTCGTCGGGATCATCACGGAAGCCGACCTCATATCTAAGGAGGCCTACGGGACCACACGGCGCCGGGCGCTCGCCCTTTTCGGTGATGTGCTGTCCAAGCGGGATCACCCATGGGTGGCCAAGGCAGCTGGTGTCCGTGCCGCGGACGTCATGACGAGAGACGTGGTTGTCTGCCGACCGACGGATGACATCCGATCGGTGGCGAAACGCATGCTCGAGCAGCGGGTCAAGCGCATTCCTGTCATGGAGGACGGCCGACTGGTCGGCATCGTCTCCAGACATGACGTCTTGGCGCTGCTCGACAGGCCGGATGAACTCATCACCCGTGACGTCGCAAGGGCTCTAGTCCACGACCCTGACCGACCTGACGACCACCACGTCCAGTTCTCGGTTCGCGACGGCATCGTCACGTTGATCGGTGACGTCCGCTACGCGTGGGACGAGCCCGTCGTCGTTTCCATCGTCCGGGGCGTCCCTGGGGTGATTGACGTAGATAGTCGCCTGCACCATCGTGAACCGAAGCCTCGCTCTCCGTACGGGGGATGGGTTCTCGGCCCACGGTGACGGATTGCGCTCTTCTTGTTGGAGCCGGTCGATGTCGGGCAGCCGACCGACGCGATTGCAGAATTACGCGGATGCTGCGCGACAGACAAGGGTTGTCGCTTCGGTGGTGCCGCGGCCTCCAGCCACCTAGATGAAACCCTTCTTCGCTCGCCGCGGCGCCAACACCCGACATCTCGAATTCGATCGATTCCACATGCCGCCGAGAGCGCGCTGACGATCGACCAAATCCTGATCAGTGACGTTTGCCTCTCGCGCGGCTCAAGGCGCCGAGTCATGTTCGGTGTATGGGTGTTCGTGGTGTGCTCGCAGCGATTTGGCCACGTGGGGGCATCGCCGCGTCGATTCGCAGCGCGGTAATCGTGGCGATCGGCCTCGCGACCTTGGCGTACGCAGTCGCTTCCACCGCCGATGCCGCAGCGCGACACTCGACGTCGAGTCCGCGCTTCGAGGTGGCCGCGAGAACCCAATACGCGCGCCACGCACCATTGCTAGGGCCGGGCGCGTCCGGTCCGAAGGTTCTCGCCCTACAGAGGCGGCTGGTTGCGCTCCACTACTGGTTGGGCCGAGCGAACGGGTACTTCGGAGACTCCACCGAGCAAGCCGTCTACGCGCTGCAGAAGGCGGCTGGACTGGCGCGCGACGGAATCGTCGGACCGAAAACACAGGCCGCGCTGGCCGAGGGCGTCGAGCCGCACCCTCGGTTCGCTCCTGGCTACCTCGTCGAGGTCGATCTCCAAGACGACATCTTGATGTTCGTCAGGAGTGGAAAGCTCGATTGGGCGCTCAACACCTCCACGGGCGGCGCCTACACCTACTGCGAGGGCGGGAGCTGCGCCGTCGCCGAAACACCCGTCGGGCTCTTCCGCGTCTACTCGCAGGTGAACGGCCTCGTCACCGATCCACTCGGTCAACTATGGCGCCCGAAATACTTCGACGCCGGTTTTGCCTTCCACGGCGACTCCTATGTCCCCCCTGAGCCGGTCTCGCACGGCTGTGTTCGCGTCAGCAACGAAGCGATCGACTGGGTCTGGGCGGCCAACATGGCCCCGATCGGGACAAGGATCTGGGTCTTCTAAGGAAATCGCGCCCCCTTGAAGCAGAACGCGTGGCCGAGAAACCATTCCGCGTCGTTAGCACGGACAAACGGTTCGAGAGATTCGAGGAGCGATGACGCTCGTTCTACGGTCAAGCGAGCGCTGACGTCTACCCGCCTACTTCCTTTCGGCCCTGTCGCCGGACAGGCGCGCCATGCAGGATTGTTGCGTTTCCATTCCCGAATACGAGGTGGACACGTGAGACGCGAGCGTCACGACGTTGCGCTGCCCAGAATCCCGCAGATGCGCGGCTCGACGTGCCGGCGAGCGGCCGTCACTGCAGCGAGAACCCTTCTCCGAGCGAGATGGCACGCGTGACCAATCACGAAACGAGCAGGCCGGTCATCGTCGTGGGCGTTGATGGTTCATCGCAGAGCCTGGAGGCCCTCCACTGGGCTTCGCAGTACGCCTCGCTCTGTGGGGGTGAGTTGCGCGCTGTGATCGTGTGGGAACATCTCGCCGGATTCGGCTACTTCGCGGAAAACGGAGAGAGACTCGAGCGCGAAGCTCGCCATACTCTCGAACGAAGCATCCAAAAGGCATTCGGCCGCTCTCACGCAATCCCAGTCGAGATGAGGGTCGTGCGTGGCAATCCGACGCCGGTGCTCATCGCCGAGTCGGCCGACGCACAGTTATTGGTAGTCGGTCATCGCGGCTATGGGGGTTTTGCTGGTCTGCTGCTTGGTTCGGTAGGCGAGAACTGCGTCCGTCACGCGACGTGCTCGGTGGTGGTCGCCCGAGAAAAGAGTTAGCACGATCGTGTCGAGCGCGTCGCTGACCTTGGACGTTGAAGGGATGACGCGCGCACGGCATCCGACAAATGCGACCCCGTCCGAAATGCTGCATCGCGGCTCTTCACGGCCAGGCGACCCTTGCGCAGAGCGCCCCTCACTCCGGCGCGAATCGAAAAGAGAGAGCTGATCGGACATGGCATCGCTAGGGCAAATTCTCCGCCGGTTCCGGTTCCACGGAGTCCCTGGGGCACCAGCCGCCTTCGCCGTGCCAGCAGACCGTGCGGCCGAGCTTGAGAAGGAGCTACAGCCAGTCCTGTCCTTGCTCGACGCGACGCAAAGACGTGCCGCGGTTCTTGTCCGTCGCGCCGAGCGCGAAGCTGACCGCCAACGGGCGTCTGGGCTGGAGCAAGCACGCGGGGTCGTGACCGAGGCGCGCACGCGCGCTCGCTCGGCGCGTGCTGAAACGTCGGCAGCGCTGCTTTCGCGTTCCGCAACCGAGCACATGACGCTTCTTAATAACGCGAAGCTCGAGGTCGACAGGATCGAGCGCCTCGCGGCGGAGCGAAGACCGGCACTCGTCAAGCGTGTTGTCGGCCGAGCACTCTCGATCGGGACACTTGCGCAGTGAGTGTCGGATGGGTGGCGGCGACAGCCCGGGCACGCGGACTCGCGCGACGTCAGATTGGACTCGAGGAAGCCTGCCACGTGGCAGCACTCCCTTCGCTCGCCAGCGCAATCGCCAGCCTGATGCCGACCTCGTACGGTCGCGAACTCCGCGGCGAGATGGACCTCGCCTCCGCGCAGCACGCCGTATCTGCGACCTCGCTGTGGCACCTGCGCGTCCTTGCAGGCTGGGGTCCGCCCCTCGGCGCGCGGCCGCTGCGCTTATTGGCAGCGGGTTTCGAGCTCTCGAACATCACCGGCAAGCTCATGGAGCTTCGCGGCGCCGCCCTTCGGCCGCCGTACACGCTCGGGTCGCTCGCAACGTCCTGGCCGGCAATCTCTATCGCGCGAACGCCGACCGAAGTGCGGGCGCGCCTGCGCTCGTCTCCTTGGGGGGATCCGGGGAGCGACGATCCCGCCGCCGTTCGCCTCGCGCTGCAACTCGCTTGGGCGCGCCTCGTTGTCGAAGGCGTGCCCGAAGCCGGCGACTGGGCGACTACGGGCGCCGCCCTCGTGGTCGCGCGGGTGATGGCAGTCGGCTCGAGGTCGACACTCAGTACATCGGCCAGTAAAGACGCGACGCGTGTTCTCGGCTCCGGCTGGAGGCGAGCGACCTCGCTGACAGACGCGGCGAACCATCTGCCGCGCGTCGCCGCACGCGCACTTCAAGGCGTCGAAACGCTCGAGGACCTGTGGCGAGCGGAGGTCCGGTGGTGGGCGACGGTCGAATCGAGTGCAGCGAGACTGCTCCTGCACACTCCGCCGGACCGCGCTGGCGCCATCGGCGCAGCGGGCGTGCTCGCCGCAGACGCGTTCCGGACGCGCGCCGCTTTATCGCTGGCGGCGCGCGGCGGCGGAGAGCTCTCGGAGATACTCGATGCCGTGGCGTGACGCCTTCGAACCGACACCGATGACCCGCGTCGCGGTGGTCGCGCCCGGCGAGCGGCTTCGAACGGTGCTCGTCGCGGTGGCCGACGCCGGCCTCATCGAGCTCGAGCGCCTCGACGGCCGCCCGGAAGGTCCTGTCGCCGAGACCCTCGAGCGCGTCCGGCGAGAGAACCTCGCGTCCGCCCCGACCGGCGAAGCACCCGACACCGCGCGTCTCGGATTGGCTCAGCCCGATCTTGGCGACCTTGAGGGCTCGGGTCGTCTAGCCGAACTCGTCGGCGAGGCAGAACTCGAGCGGTATCGAGCGATGGCGACCCGCCGTGGCGACATCGCCGCACTCGCCGGGTGGAGCCCGACGGCGTCTCTCCCCGCGCTCGCGACACGCCTCGCGCCATTCGGAGGCGCCGTGGTCTCGTTGCCGGCGCCGCGCGGTGCGACGCCACCGACGCTCGTCGACCGCCGCGGTGTGACGGGCGCCTTTCAGCCGCTCGTCGACACCTACGCGACGTTGCCGTACGCGGACGTCAACCCGGCTGCGTTCGCCGGGTTCGCGTACGTCGTGATGTTCGGAATGATGTTCGGCGACGTCGGCCATGGTGTCTTGCTCGCCGCGGCGGGTCTGCTTCTCGCCACCGGGCGCCCAGTCGCACTCGCCCGCTTCCGCCGCCTTGCGCCATTTGTCATCGGCGCTGGGGCCGCGAGCGCCTTGTTCGGACTGGCGTTCGGCGAGTTGTTCGGCCCGACCCACGTCGTGCCCACTTTGTGGATCGCCCCGCTCGACGACCCGACGACCCTTCTCGCGGTGGCCGTTGCCGCCGGAGCTGGGTTGATCACGATCTCTTATGTGCTCGGAACCGTGAACCGATGGCGAGAAAGCGGCGCGTCCGGCGCGCTCGTTTCCACCTCGGGGATTGCGGGCACCCTCGTCTACCTCGGCTTCGCCACCATCGGCCTCGGGTGGTACTTCCACACCGTCGAGGCGATTGGCGCTGGGATAGCGATCGTGGTCGTTGGCCTTGCGCTCGCGTATATCGGCAGCCGCGCCAAGGCCGCTCGACGTCTGGGCGGGGTAATGCAAGCAGCCGTCGAGGTGTTTGACACCGTGTTGCGAATCGGCACAAACACGGTCTCGTTCGCGCGTCTGGCAGCTTTCGGCCTTACCCACGCCGCACTTTGCGGAGTTGTCTGGTCGGCAACAACCGGGCTATGGCACCGGGGACCCGCACTGTGGTGGGCTGCGATCATCATTTTCCTTGTCGGCAACGCGGCTGCCTTTGCGCTCGAAGGACTCGTCGCCGGCATCCAGGCCCTGAGGCTCGAGTACTACGAACTGTTCAGCCGCGTCTTTGTCACCGAAGGTCGCCCGTTTCGGCCCTGGCACATCCCGACCCTTCCCGCAAAGGAGACCCCATGCTCACCTGGATGATCGGCCTTCCCGTCCTCGTCGCCGCGGCCGTCGGCATCGGCACTCAGCTCCGTAGCCACCCGCGGCCGGCGCTCCGCATCGTGAAGCTCCTGAACCTGGCCTTTCTGATCGGAGCCGGGGTCCTCGTCGCGCTCGCCCTGACGGCGAGTCCGAGCTCCGCCGCGACCGCGGCGTCGAGCAACGTCGGGTCGTACCGCGGCCAGGCACTGATCGGCGCGGCAATCGCCGTCGCCGGCTCGTCCATCGGCGCCAGCGTCGCGGTCGCGTACACCGGTTCCGCCGCGCTGGCCGCAATGAGTGAGCGACCCGAGATGTTCGGCCGGGCGATGGTCATCGTCGGCCTGGCGGAAGGCATCGCCATCTACGGACTCGTCATCGCGATCATCCTGATCGGCAAGGCCTAAACCGATGGGGTCGTTCGTCGTGATCGGGGAAGAAGCGCGAGTCTGCGGTTTCGCCCTTGCAGGCGCCGAAGTAATCACGGCCGAGGGCCCCACCGAAGTCCGCCGCGCCCTCGAAGCGCTCAGTGATGATGCGACGGTCGTCCTGCTCTCCGCCAATGCGGCCGCCGCGCTCGACAACGCCATGACCTTGCGCAACAACGTGTTGACCGTCGTGATGCCGCCGTGAGCGGTTCGCCTCACTCGTCTGGCACCGAGACTCGGTGGCGGCGGGTCGACTCCGACACCTCGAGAAGGATGCGAGCGGCGCTTTCTCCGGTCACGGACGCGCTTCTCGCGCGAGCGCGCGAGCGGGCGCGGGCAGAGCTCGTCCGCGCCGATGAAGAGACGCGCGACACGCTGACGCGGGCAGAAGAACAAGCCTCACGCGTGATCGCCGATGCGAAGGCAGAGGGCGCCGCCGCTGCCGAGCGCGCCGCTGCAGCGCAGCGCACTTTCGGCCGTCGCGCCGCGCGCGCGATGGTCCTCGCGGCTCGTAGGCGCGCGTACGAAGGTTTGCGAGCCGCGGCGGTCGAAGAGCTCATCGCGCGTGCGGCGACGCCCGAGGGTCGCTTGCTCACTGAGCGCATGACGGCGTGGGTGCACGAGCGCGCTGGAGAAGCCGCGACGCCGGGACGGGTCGAGCAAGGAACTCTTGAGGCGATCGCTCGATCCGGTAACGGGCTAGCTTCGCTCGGACCGACCGCGTTGATCGACGAGGCGCTCGCTTCTCTTTCCGACGAGGTCGAAGCGCTGTGGTCGTGACCGATCCTGCCCGGCCGAACAAGTCCTTGAGCGACACAACTGCTCAAGGACGCGTGGTGCGAGTGAACGGTCCTCTCGTCGAACTGGAGGGGCTCGACCACGTCGCCATGCTCGACGTGGTCGGGGTAGGTCACCTCGCGCTCGCCGGAGAGGTCGTGTCGATCCGCCATGGACTCGTCACCGCGCAGGTCTACGAATACACGGGGGGCCTGCGTGTCGGCGACCCGGTAACCGGTGAGGGTCGGCCACTGTCGGCGCGCCTCGGTCCTGGTTTGCTCGGCACGATCTTCGACGGTCTGTTGCGCCCTTTGTCCTCCGCCTCGGTCTGGCTTGGCCCGGGGTCCGTCCAGTCGACTGCGGCTCTGGGCCGGTGGCACTTCGAGCCTGCTGCGGCGGTCGGCTCGGACATCGGGCCAGGCACCCTGCTCGGCACGGTCCCGACTCAATCGGGGCTCGTCCACCGCGTGCTCGCGCCGAGCAGCGCCTCGGGCAGCCTCGAGTGGATCGCCGCCGCTGGCGAGTTCGGCGACGAGGAACCGATCGCGGTCGTCGAAGGCTCGCAGCTGACGATCAGCGAGTACTGGCCGGTGCGCTCACCTCGTCCGGTCCGCGAGCGTCTCGAGCTGGCAGGCCCACTATTAACTGGTCAACGGGTCGTCGACTTGCTCTATCCGATCGCAAAGGGGGCGACCGCGGCGGTCCCTGGGGGATTTGGCACCGGCAAAACGATGCTGCTGCAACAGCTCGTCAAATGGTGCTCAGCAGACGTCGTCGTCTTCGTCGGCTGCGGTGAGCGCGGCAACGAGCTCGCCGATGTCCTCGCCGACCTCGTCGCGCTCTCGGACCCGCGCACCGGTCGCCGCCTGCTCGAGCGGACCGTTGTGATTGCCAACACGTCGAACATGCCGGTAATGGCCCGCGAGGCAAGCATTTACACCGGCATGACGGTCGCCGAGTACTACCGCGATATGGGTTACGACGTAGTGCTGCTCGCGGACTCGACGTCGCGTTGGGCTGAGGCATTGCGCGAGTTCTCCTCGCGAAGCGGTGAGCTGCCGGCCGAGGAGGGTTACCCGGCGGCACTCGCATCGGCTCTCGCCGCTTTCTACGAACGCTCCGGGCGCGTCACGGGGCTCAGCGGGAGCGAGGGCTCGGTCACTGCCATCGGTGCGGTCTCCCCGCCCGGGGGCGACATGACCGAGCCGGTCACTTCGCATACCGAGCAGTTCGTGCGGTGCCTGTGGTCGCTTGATCGCGACCTCGCGTACGCGCGTCACTATCCGGCCGTCACCTGGAGACGGTCCTTCTCACGCGACGCTTCGACTGTCGGCGCCTGGCACGAGGCGGCGGGTCAACCTGGTTGGGTACGCAGACGGGCGCGGGCGATCGCCCTGCTTGGCGAAGCCGACCGGCTCGTTCCGATGGTCGAGCTCGTCGGCTTGCAGTCTCTTCCGGCACAAGAGCGCGTCATCGTGCTCTGCGCTCGGCTGATGCGCGAGGCCGTTCTCCAACAGAACGCGCTCAGCGAAAACGACGCCACGTGTTCCCCGGCCAAGCAGGCCGCGCTTCTCGAGATGGTGCTCGCCATCTATGAGCGATGTCTCGCGATCGTCGATCGCGGCGTCCTGGCGGCGGCTATTGAACAGGTGGACCTCTCAGCCGTCACTCGGGTGCGCGACGAGGTCGGGCCCGACGACGTTTCCGGCGTCGTCGAGCGCGCCGATCAGGCGTTGGCGGTTCTGGAGGCGCTCGCTTGACCGCCGAGCAGTCGCGGTTGCCGCCGATTCCCCTCGCGTACAAAGGCGCGGGTCAGGCTGAGGGACCGCTGCTCGTCGTCGAACATGTCGAGGGCGTCGGGTTCGACGAGCTGTGCGAAGTCCGACTCGGATCGGGCGAGATTCGTCAAGGGCTCGTCCTTGAAGTCCACCGTGACCTCGCCGTCGTCGAAGTCCTCCAAGGAACGGTCGGCATCGAACCTTCCACCGTCTCTGTGGCCTTCGAGGGACGCCCAATGGAGATTCCGCTCGGCGACGGCTGGCTCGGGCGCGTGTGGAACGGGTTGGGCCAGCCCCTCGACGGCGGGCCGCCAATGCTCGGCGAGCTCCGCCGACCGGTCGCCGGCGCGCCACTCAACCCGACGGTACGCGACGTCCCCCGCGATCCCATCCTCACCGGGCTGTCGGGCATCGATGCCCTGACCACGCTCGTTCGCGGACAGAAACTGCCCATATTCTCGAGCGCCGGGCTCCCGCACCTCGAGCTCGCAGTCCAGCTAGCGGCGCAGTCGAGCGTCGTTGGAGAGCCGTTCAAGGTCATCGTTGTCGCGATGGGGCTGACCCACAGCGACGCCGACGCGATACGTGATGGGCTCGAGGCGCGCGCGTCGGTTGGCGACCTCGCCCTCTTCTTGGACCTCGCCGACGACCCGGTAGTCCAACGGGTGCTCGCCCCGCGGGTCGCTCTCACCGTGGCTGAGTACTTAGCGTTCGACCGCGGCGAGCACGTGCTCGTTGTGCTCGCCGACATGACGAGCTACTGCGAGGCGGTGCGCGAAGTTTCGGCGACGCGCGGTGAGATCCCCGGTCGGCGGGCGTACCCGGGATATCTCTACAGCGACCTCGCGTCCATATACGAACGGTGCGGTCGCGTCCGCGGCCGGGCCGGCTCGCTCACCCAGGTTCCCGTCCTCACGATGCCGGCGGGCGACATCACCCATCCGGTCCCGGACCTGACCGGGTATATCACCGAAGGGCAGATCGTCCTGTCCCCCGAATTGCACGGCCAAGGGATCTACCCGCCGATCGATGTGCTCGGCTCTCTCTCCCGCCTCATGCGCAAAGGAGCTGGCGAAGATCGCACGAGAGCCGACCATCCAGCCATCGCCGCGCAGTTGGTGGCGGCGTTTGCGCGCGCTCGTGAGGTCCGTGATCTCTCCGAACTCATCGGCACAGGCGCTCTCAGCGCGACAGACCGTCGCTACCTCAGCTTCGCCGACGCGTTCAGCTCGGTTCTGATCGATCAGCGCCACGACGAGTCACGCAGCCTCGACGAAACCCTCGCGCGCGCCTGGCGAGTCGCTTCCGAGCTGCCGCGCCAAGAACTCACGATGGTCTCGACAGCCGAAATTGACCGCTACTACACCGACGGCGTCGCGTCGGCCGGTATCGATCGCGCGCTCGACGAGGCAGCAGAAGATGGGTCGCATGGCTGAACGGGTGCCCCCGGGCCGTGCGGGCCGACTGTGGCTTCTCACCCGATTGGAGGCCACGCGGCGCGGCGCCGAACTGCTCGACCGCAAACGCCGGCTCTTGCGGCGCGACCTTGCTCGCCTCGCGTCGAGGCGCGACGAGACCGAACGCGCCTTTGAGACCGCTTGCGCCGAAGCCGCACTTTGGGCGACGCGAGCCCTCGCCATTAGTGGTGCTTCCCAGGTCGCACTCACGGCACAAGCGGTGACCGAACAAGCCCGCGTCGAGGTGACGTGGTGGAACACCATGGGCGTCGTCCATCCCGGCGAACCTCTTTGCGCAATCCCGGCGCTCGCGACAACCGAGGCCGCCGCTGCCAACGCTGCGGTCGCCCCTGCCGCCGCCGCCCACGGGCGTGCGCTCGAAGCGGCCGCCGCGTTCGGTGCGACGGCCACTTCATTTCGGGTCCTCACCGCGGAATTGCGCTCGACCAATCGGCGGTTGCGGACGATCGAGCACCATCGCATCCCCGCCCTCGAGGACGCGCTGCGCGTCTTGAATCTCCGACTCGAGGAACTCGAGCGTGAGGAACGCGTCGTCTCCCGCTGGGCGATGAAGCGCGACCGAGCAAGGTATGGCGATGCGCAAACATTCAATGTGTGAGGACCTCGTCGACAACCATTCGGTTGTCCAAATACCCAAGCGAGCGCTGGGGACGAGGACCGGCTGCCCGTGCGAGCGGAGCTCCGCTGGCAGGTCGGAGCGGCGAGTCCGCTTGTCGTCGATCGGTCAAGCCATCCGAGGCTTGAGGTTGCGGAGGTGACTTTCGTCCCTAACGACGCGATGGAGAGAACTTCAGACTGGAACGAAGTGCCCGGCGCCGTTTGTCGGGCGGAGTCCAAGCAAGAGGTCGGATGGTCGCGTTTCTGGTTGGGTGCGAATGAGCGGCAGCGACTTGCTCGTGCGCCGCGTCGAGCGCCTGCGCGCGAATCGCGAACGGGAGGCGCCTTCGAAGTCGGTCGTCGGGGTTGTTCAGCTCCGAAGGCGTCCTCTTCGACGACGGCGCGATCTTGGGATTACAGGGTGTCCTTGACCATCGCGCGGTCCCGCACATCGAGGCGCTCTTGGATCGGGTCATCGGACGCGGGCTGTCCTTGTTGAGGATCGACATCTCCGAGGCCTCGCGCCTCAGTCGCGATGCGCTCGCGGTGATCGAACTCCGGCGGTCAGACGTCGACCACTTCGAGGTGCGGCTACCACCTGGAGCGGATTCCGACATGCCGTACCGCCTGTTTCGGTTCTGAGCTGAGGGCGAATACGACACTGAGATCGCCCGAAGAATCTCGCTCCGAAAGGTTCGACCCGCTTCAGCCAATCGTGCGAAGGTCTCGGAGCTCGCGCCGTTATACGTGACGAGGTACGAAAGAGCGCGTCCCTGGCGCAGCTCGACAGGCTCGTCGGAACCACGTCCGAACACGGTGGTCGCGTCGGTACAGACGGTGAGTTCATAGCCGAGCCTGAACGCGTCGTAGCTCGTGTGTCGGATGCAGCAATCCGTGTGCTGCCCAACGAAGATCAGCCGACCCACGTCGTTTCATCGGAGCAGCGCATCGAACACCGTTTCCGTGAAGGCCGAGTAGAAGCGCTTTTCGACGACAAGATCCTCCTCCCAAGGTCGGAGGTCATCGATGACCGCGGCGCCCGACGTCCCTTCATCGCATGAGGTGGGAAGACGCGCAACTCTACGTCGGAAGGCAGATGGGCGTCATTCGTGTAGACGACGAGCCGACCCTCACTCAAGCGCGCGGAGTTCGCGATGGTGGCGATCGGTTCGATGATCTCCTTCGCGGGGGGATTCGCGAGGGTGCCCTCGACGAAATCGTTCAGCATGTCGACGATGACGAGGGCTGTGCACATCAGCCAACCCCTCCCCCCGTTCCCTCGATGTTCCGGAGGACAGGGAATTCTCCGTCCGCGAGCCGCGGCGGCATCTCGTGTCCCGCTTACACATTTGCCCCACCTCGCTCGAAACTGCCCGAGGGCACCCGAAGGCAAGTTTCGGTCGTCGGCATCGCGGCGCGCAGATCCCCGCTCCGGCGATCCCCCTCGGACACCGGCGGCGGGACAAGGCGTGCGCGCGTGAGTTGAATGTCCGTATCGCCTTGGGGCGACGAGAGAAGTCGGCTGCTCGAACTGGGGTCGATGGGCCCTGGAGTCTGCCGGCCGGACAACAAGGATGTTCGTCGTGGCCCGTCCATGGGATGTTGAATCCGGAGACCGGTGCGGTGCGCCTGACATCTGGCTCGCGCTCAAGGACTCGAGACGACCGGCGCCCAGCTCCTCGATCGCGTCCCCGCACAGCCGGAGGGGACGTCTGCCAGTCACGCGTTGTCGGCCAGCCATTTGGTCGACATCTTTTTCTTGAATGACGATGCGAACAAACCCACGGAGGGATCGTCATTCAATCGAGCGCTACCACCGAGCGCTCGACGTCCTCGCGGAGATGACCGAACAGCGCGCCGATTCAGATCATGCTCGAAGCTCGGAGCACGACCCTCGGGTGCAACCGGCACAGCAAGGCGCCGCGGGCGTACCTGCGGGACCTAAACGATCAGAGGAACTCGGCCCGCTGAAGTCGAGTGACGACAGTTCGGGCAATGAACGTCCACCGCGCTTTGTTGACGACGCCCTTTCCAGTGGGACGGTGGAACCTCTCGCGCCACCCTCGATCCCGTCGATGCCGGAACACTCAAGGACGGCGCTCACCTCTGACCCGTCCCGACGACGGCGCATCGCCCTCGCCGCCTTCGGCGTCGCGCTCTGCGGAACCTTGATCGGCGTCGCCGTTTCCACCTCATCGTCGAGCCCGGCCCGGCATGCGAACCAAAGAGCACCGTTTCGCGTGACGAACGGCGCTTCGCGATCGCACTCGACGACTGGGAACAAGAAGGCGATCTCGACGGCTGCGCCGACGACGTCGACTTCGACCACAGCGCCGTTGAGCACTTCGAAGGCGCCCGCGCGGCTGCGGTCGATCTCTCCGGGCACCGCTTCGCCGGGACAGACGGTGACGCTCACGGGAGACGGTTTCGAGAGCTCGAATGGCCTCATCGTCGCGATGTTTGGTTCCGAACCTGTGCCCACGAATTGTCCGACCGAATCGCGCTGCGTCGCGAGGGTTCCCGTCGGCACGCAACGCGACGTCGTCGTGCGAGTGCGGACGGAGTCTGGCCTGTCCAACGGTATTTCGTTCCACTACGGGTGATCCGGATGCGCCGAGCACCAGTTGGGATTTTCTCTTGATCACCGACATCGTGGTCCGAACGCTCGTCGCGCGTATTTCGATTTGTGTCACCGATCTGTGCCTACCAGTCGCGTAACCGGCGTTTAGATGCTTTCGCTTACTCAGTCAGGCTCAAAGCTCGAATGAGCTACCCGCTGGCGCCTGGTTGCTTTCGATTCGTCACCTCGTCGCAAGCCCCAGCAGCCTGCTCACCTACCAGCCAGCGGATCGTAATTGGGCTTTCCAGGGAATCGAGACGGGTATGTTCGTTGTGTTGGCCGCTGGCCTCGTCGCGTTGACTTTCGGGATTGTCGTGACCCGCGACCCGTGAGCGGCGGGCGCGCCGCCCGAGGTGACGCGCCATAACGACGCGCAACGGACGATGGTGAAGCGGCTGCGGCGGCGTACGCGATATCAGCCCTCTAAATGAACATGCGCAGTTTGCTCGCCCCTCACGGCGTCATCTTCGAGTGAATTCTCGTGAGAATCAGGACTTCCGGGACTGGTCAAAACGGCTCGGCCGGCCCTCGAATAGAGACATGACACATCGCGTGGTAGTTCTCGGCGGGGGTACCGGGGGAACACTGACCGCCAATCGGCTCCGGAAGATCTATCCGCTCTCAGAGATGGAGATCACGGTCGTTGACCAAGACGACCGACACGTCTACCAACCCGGCTTGCTGTTCGTCCCGTTTGGGCTGACGCATCCAGAAGACATCGTCAGGCCCCGGGCGCGTCAGTTGCACGACGGCATCGAGTTCAAAGAGTGCGCCATTGACCACGTCGACATCGAGTCTGAAAAGGTGTCGTTAGCCGATGGATCCGTCCTCGGCTACGACGTCCTCGTCGTCGCGACCGGTGCTGTCCTCGCACCAGAAGAGACCGAAGGGCTTACCGGTCCGGGCTGGATGGACAAGGTGTTCACCTTCTACACGCCGCAGGGTGCCGGCGCGTTGGAGGCGGCGCTCGCCACCTTCGACGGCGGTCGGCTCGTCGTGAACATGGTCGACATGCCGATCAAGTGCCCGGTGGCGCCGCTCGAATTCTGCTTCCTCGCCGATTGGTACTTCTCCGAACGGGGCATCCGCGACCGCGTCGAGCTGACCTACGTGACGCCGCTTGACGGCGCATTTACCAAGCCCGTCTGCAGCTCACAGTTGGGCTGGATGCTCGAGGACAAAGGAGTCGAACTCTTGACCGAGTTCAACACGGGACAAGTCGACGGCGAAGCCGGCAAGCTCGTTTCGTACGACGGCCGCGAGGTGGGTTTCGACCTCGCCGTCGTCGTTCCCTTGCACGGCGGGGCGCCCTACGTCGGTCGGTCGCCGGGGCTCGGAGACGAGCTCAACTTCGTGCCAACCGACGAGCACACGTTGCAGTCGAAGGCGGCGCCCAACATCTTTGTGATCGGCGACGCGGCGAACGTCCCCGCTTCGAAGGCCGGATCGGTCACGCACTTCGAGGGCGAGACCGTCGTCGCGAACATCAAGCGCCACCTCGACGGCAACGCCTTGGAACCAGGGTTCGACGGACACGCCAACTGCTTCATCGAAAGCGGCTTCCACAAGGCGCTGCTGATCGACTTCAACTACGACACCGAGCCCTTGGCCGGTCACTTTCCGACCAAAGTCGGCCTGCCGCTGTTGAAAGAGTCACGGCTCAACCACCTCGGAAAGCTCATGTTCCAGTGGTTCTACTGGCACAGCCTGCTTCCAGGCCGCGACATCCCCGGCGTCGACTCGACAATGCCGATTGCCGGAAAGACACCCGGCGCGACAGCCAACATGAGGAAGGAGTAACCGATGTCGACAACGACACTTGCTGCCACAGACGTGGAGCTGAACGATGAAGGGTTCTTCATCCATCCCGAACAGTGGACCGAGGACATGGTCCCCGAACTCGCGCGGCGTGAAGGCATCGACCCCGTCACCGACGCCCATTGGAAGATCATCCGTTTCATGCGGGCCGAATATCTCGATAAGGGCACCGGCCCGACGGTGAGGGTCCTCGGCAAGACCTCGGGTGTGTCGATCAAAGAGCTCTACCAACTGTTCCCGAAGGGGCCGGCCAAGATCGCAGCCAAGGTCGCCGGAATCCCGAAGCCACGCGGCTGCATCTGAGGAAGGAGCAACACATGACTGAGCCCATTGAGAAGGTTTCGATCATCATCTCCAAAGGCTCTCTTGAGGGCGTGTACCCCGGACTGATCATGGCGAACGGCGCACGGGCTGAAGGCATCGAAGTCAACTTGTTCTTCACGTTCTTCGGGCTTGACGCCATCCACAAGGCGCGCCACGAGCACATCAAGTTGGCGACCGTGGGCAATCCCGGCCTGCACTTCGCGACGATGCTCGGCGGACTTCCCGGCGTTTCAACGGCAATGACGCGCTACATGAATCACAAGATGGAAGAGCTTGACATTCCACCGATCCCCGAGTTCATCGAGATGATCTCCGACACCGGCGCCGGTCTTTACGCCTGCAAAGCATCTGTCGACCTTTTCGGTCTCGAAAAGAACGACTTCATCCCCCAGGTTCAAGACATCATCACGGTCGGCGAGTTCTACGCCATGGCGGCGGGTGGCCAAATCATCTTTACGTAGGAGTTTGGGAAAGCGGATTCGAACCGCCGATGTCCTGACTACCAGTCATTAGGCGCCAGAACTAGTTCTCAGCTCCGCGATCTCCTCGTCGTCCTCGACGACCAAGATCGACGCCGCCAAGTCCTCCTCGCCGATCACGCAACCCAGTGTCACCCATACCCCGCCCGTCGAGCGCTACGCGACGCCGCTTTCATCGATTTTTCATGACCGGTTCCTGCGGCTTTGATCGGGGCCGAGCGACCATGAGAGCGTGAACCCGTTCGCCGATCCCGCGCGTCGCCTCCGCCGGCCGCTCGCGTTGCTCCGTGCTCCTGCACTGGCAGGGCTCGTCAGCCTGTCGCTGGTCGCGACGGCATGCGGCTCGCCCGGCACTCACCTCGCGCAGCTCGGCCCCACCACCACGACGCAGAGGGGCACCAGCCCCACCTCGACGGGCAAGTACGCCGCGTGGCTCGCCTACTCCCACTGCATGCGCTCGCACGGGGTACCCAACTACCCCGACCCGGTACAGGTCGGCGGCAAGATACAAATCACCGGCTCCCAATCGGGGATGAACCCGAACTCACCGGTGTTCAAGTCCGCTCAACAGTCCTGCGGGCACCTGCTGCCGAGCGGTGGCCAGTCGACCCAGGCCGCACAGCAGCAGGAACTTGCCCGGATGCTCCAAGTTTCGCAATGCATGCGGGCACATGGCATCTCCGGGTTTCCCGATCCTGCGCTTTCGCCCCCGTCCAACCGCGCAGGCCACAGCGCCATCATGAGCAACGACGGCGTGTGGCTAGCGATCCCCAACTCGATCGACGTGCATTCGCCGATGTTCGAGCACGCGGCGACCGCGTGCAACCTCGGGTAGTCCTAACGGGCCGTATCGCTCTGCCTGGATGACCCGTATCGCGATTGAGCGGCGCTGAATGCGCGTGCTCGTAGTCGAGGACTCGATCTCGCTCGCTGACCTTGTGGCAGATGGGTTGCGATCGGAAGGGATGGCCGTCGATGTCGGATACGACGTCACCGCGGCAGCCTCGAAGATAGGAGCGAGTTAGCGCCTAAGGCAAGCTTCAATATCTGCTGGTATTCGCAACTAGCACGCGTTCGTCCTCGTGCTCCCTGTGAGAGAGTGCCCCGATGAACCTGCCATCCACGCGCTTTCGACACGTCGAGGTTGCCAAGTATCAAAAAGAACACGCGCAACAGATCGCAGAGCTCGAATCGACGATATTGCCGGTTTCACCGGGAACGCTTGACTATCAATTGGCTCTGCCATCGCGGTTTGCCATGACCGAGATCGGGCTCGACAACGGTCGAGTTGTCGGCTTTCTCGATGCGCGCGCGGAGGAGTCGCGTCCCTTCTCACTGCGAATCAGCGTCACACCTGATGCCCGCCGGCAAGGACTCGGAGGGTTTTTTTTCGAGCGCGCGATGAGGTTCACGAGCGAGCGCCATCCCCGCCCGAAGGTGCGAGTGAGATTGAACGACGCGGACGTCTCGTCTCTCGAATGGGCGAAAAGGAGGGGTTTCGACGAGTTTGCACACCGGACAGGGATGACGAGAGATCTTCACGAGGACGCCGGCGAACTCGAGCAGATCGCGAGCGAAACCCGCCAACGAATTGGCGTTGACGTCGTGAGTTGGCCGTCGAGCCCGATCGCCGGCGACTGGGAATCGCTTGCCGCGCTAGTGGCGAGTTGCCTCAGCGCGACGAAGGACTCAGCCGCCAGTGGAGGTCTTTCCGCCGGAGATGTTCGATTCCTCGCCCCGAATCCTCCCAGCGTGCTGATCGCGTCGCGTGACGGTGTCCCGGTCGGCTTGGCGAGCATCTCCTGCGAACGAGACCAGACCTGGAATACGTGGTTCACGGGCGTCGCCCCCGAGTCGCGAGGAATCGGTCTTGCTCGCGCCTTGAAGCTCACGACGATGGCGCTCGCCCGGCGGGAAGGCGGCATTCGGATCACCGGGTTCAACGACGTCAAGAACGCGCCGATCCTTCACCTCAACGAATCACTCGGCTTCGAGCGATGCCCCGGTTTCCGACTGCTCGAGAACGCGCCGGTCTTGGAAAATTAGGCGCTCGTTTCGATGAGGAGCGGCCCCAGACCGGGCGCTCCCTTCTTGTTGGGGAGGTTGTCGAAGAGCTCCGGGCAGTCCTTCGCTGGGTCCTTGAGCTTCAAGGTGCCCGAGTACTTGCCGGTCACGACGTCGGTGTTCGTCGCGACGTGTGGCGCGAGCGCTGCCGACCTCGCAGCAAGAGCCGTGTGCTCGGCAACGATGCCGCCGGGGGCGACAACGAGCGCGACACTGAGCAGCGACGACATCGAACTACCACCTGGCCAGCTCGGGAGCGTCATTCGGCGCAGGACTTGTCGCATCTCGTCCTGCGTTCGTCGATGCCGACGCCTCGCCTCTCCTACCTCCCAGCTTCCCGGTCTGACCTGGGAACCCGGAAGGACCCGTACGTCCGGTGGGAACGGCGAGGCGATTTCGGCTACCGCATTATCGCTCAGGGTACCGAGCCTCTTTCTCCTCGACTGCCTCCTCCGAAGTTTGCGCGGGGTGAATACTGCAAACGAGATGGCCGCGCGGTGCGCCAGCCGGCGGTCGGGCCCGGGCTCGATGCTCAGGCGGCGATGTCGAGCGCGAGCAGGCGTTCGGCAGCGGGCACGTGCTTCGCGGCGGCACCAAAAGTCTTTGCCGCGCCGCCCAGCGCTACGCCGTAGCCGGTGGTTCCTTTGTTGTCGGCGACGCCGACGAGCTGCCCGCCGTTCAGCGATTTGGTGTAGGTCCAGCTGAACGCCGTCGAGCCGACGGACGGAAGGGAAGTGAAGATCAGCTTCACGCCCTTGGGGGACTCAGCGGCAACTCTCGCCTCCGCCTTGGCCCGGGTGGCGAGCTGAGAGGCCGGGATACCGGGCTGCTTCGAGATGACGACCTCGTCGATCGGATGCGTGACAGAGGCCGGCGCCTTGCCGAAGTAAATGCACTCAAGGGTGTTGCTTTTGACGACGGCCTCAAAGAGCGAGACCGTTGCCCCGATGATCGAGGAGACCATTGTCGCCGGGATGTGTGCACAAAAGGTCGAGACGGTGGAGCGCGGTCCCGTTGCACTGGGCTGCAGAGCCTCCGCCGTGGAAGGGAAAATGGCCAGAGACAACGCGCAGCTGCCCGCCGCGAGCAGGATGCCCGCGGATCGCCAAGCCCAGGTCCTGCACCGGTTCGAGATCGTCATGGGGATGTGCGACGCGCCGGCACTGAAGGTACTCGTCACCTCTGCTCCTTGGTTGATGTTGATCGGGGTGTGCCCGCAAGTGGCGCCCCGGTCCTCGAATGATGTCACTCCATGTGACCGATGTCGGAGGACCGACTGGCAACCGAGCTCCACGCCCCCTCGAAGCGGATAGTGGCTGGTCAGAGCTTCGAAAGGCCGCGTAAGACCCAGCGCTGGAGGTCCCAAATCGACCGCCACTCCACGCCGTCCGCGCGCTAGCCGGTTGGGCTCGTGAGCGAGCCGGCTGGACCGCTTCCTTTCCGTCGTTCGGGCGCGCCCGCAAACCGTTGAGCACGATGTTCTGAGTGCCCGTTCTGAGTGCCCGTGACAGGAGGTACCCGCCGTTGGGTTTGCCGGCAATGATTGACTCCGGATGCAGTTTCGGCTTCGAACCACCCGGACCCGGTTGGTACTAGCTAGCTGACCTACGCCTCCACCTCTGAAGCGGGGCTGCTCATCTCTCTATTTGCATCAAGTGGTCAAGGTCACCGGGGCCCGCTACCGCTCGAACGTCGGCGGCGCTGAGGGGTTCCCCGCACACCGAGCAAGTCAGTATTGCCTGGGACACCTTGCCGCACTTTGTGTGCAACAGCTTCAGGGGTGAGCCGTCGGGCGTACTTGTCGCCCCATTGGCGCATGGCGGTCACGACGGGCCACAGGTCGCGGCCCTTGGTGGTGAGCTGGTAGTCGTAGCGGGGCGGATGTTCGCTGTAGGCGACCTTGTCCAAGATGCCTTCGTCGACCAGTCGGGTGAGGCGCTGATTCAAGATGTTGCGGGAGAGATGCCCGGGCGCTCTTGGAAGTCGTCAAAGCGGGTCACCCCTAGGAAGGCGTCGCGGATGATGAGCATCGTCCACCACTCGCCTACCACCTCGAGGCATTGCGCCACCGAGCAGTGCATGTCAAGGAAGCTCTTACGTTCCACAATCCCAGGATTGTGAGTTGCATGATGAAACGCAACGGATTGCGTTCGATGAGTTGACGCTGGTATGCGTCCCGGACCGGGAGCACGCTTCCGGACCTCTGCGGTTGCGGGGCGCGTCGCGGTCGATTGTGCTCATGGCGAACTCCTCAACCTTGACCGTTCGATCGTGCGTTGGTCGCGGTGGCCCGCGACTATGAGTCAGGCCGAAGTACCAGCGCTCCCGAAGCTATTCAAGCCAAGCGCAGCGGTGCCCGTGTGAACTCGTTCGTGTCCACTGCGTGTCCAACTTGGCCATCACTGAACCTCGGCTCCGTTCTGCTCCAACAGCACTACAGGGATCAAGCGCTCCGTGTGCCGCTGATAAACGTCGTACCGGCCGCGAGCACCACGATGGAAGATTGGGGCGAACCCTCGGTTGTTGCGATTGACGAGCGGCCAAAGTCGTTCGCGCTCCTCAGTTGAGGCAACGCGGGCGCGCGCTAACCAACGATTCCGGCCGACCTGAACACCCACCTCTGGATTGACGCGGAGGTTGAGAAACCAATCCGGCGGTCGATCACTCCCGCCTTTCGAGGCGACGACGACCATTCGATCGCCGTCTTTGAAATAGCTGAGGGCGCACGTCCGCTGCTCGCCGCTCTTGCGCCCAATAGTCGTCAGCAGCAGCGCCGGAGCGCCGCCGACGCGCGCACCTACCCGTCCATCCGTGCGTCGGTAGAGGAACTGATGAAGTCTCAGGAATGGAAACTGCATCACCGCCGCTGGCGTACACCTCATCGGCAAGCACTCCCTCTCCCGGTGCCCAGTGCTGGCTCACAACAATGACAAAGCGACAGCTTCTCGGTGGCACTGAACGCTGGAACAGGCGGCGCGCTTGCGCGCTCCCCAGGCTCGCGCTGTCGCGGAGACTAAGAGGGCGTTCGACCTACGAGACTGGAAAAGGTAGAAGGCGGCTACTAGGACCTCCGACGTGACAGCCGCTCATTCCTCCGAGAGGATTTTCCCAGTTAGAGGCCACTTTTACGGGAAGTAGCCTTGGCGGTAACGCGAATCAATCACACCAGCTGCGTCGAAGCGAAGTACGACAGGGCGCGCAATATCAGCGGAAGTTCGTTGGCCAGACAAGGGTCGTGCCGAGGTAGATCATCCGCAAGAACGAGGGATCGAAAGCCGACTTCACGTTGACGCCGGCGCGGATGAGGTGCAGGCGCACGTCCTGCGCGTACTCCCGGTCTATGAGCGAGTAGTCGATGTCGCCGATCGGCTCGCTTTTCGGCCTGTATCGCACGACGAGCGCGGACTCCACGTGCCACCGGAACAGCGCGAGAGGCGCCGCGACCTCGAGCGCCGGATCGAGGAGCTTTTCTGAGTACGCGACCGTCTGTTGCGGATGCGCAACCCCCCACAAGAAGCCCTCGAGGTCGGCGCGGAGGAAGTCGGCGACCGCGCTCGGATAGCGATGTGCGAAGGGCGAGTTGACGATGAGGACACCAAACGAAGCCGCGACGTCGTAGTCGGTCGGGTTCCACACTTTGTACTTCAACCCGAGCACGTTGAGCTCGAGCGGTTCTGCGGACTTGTAGACGGGAAGCGCTTGGATCCGTCCCTGATCGATGATCGCCGGGTTGTATCCGACCTGGACCTGGTGGAGGGAGGAGAGCTTTACCCCCGCCTTCACGAGCATCGCCTCGATCTCATAGGGAATCGCGCCTTTGATTCCGATCGTCTTGCCATCGAGCTCTGAAAGGCGCGTGATCTTCAGGTCTCCCGGCGTGACCAGCTCGGAAACCGCAGTGTGTCCGTAGGTGAGGACGCCGATCAAGTTGGCGCCGTCCACGCGGGCGGCGAGGACCTCGCTGTCGGAACCGAGTCCGCTGATCTGCACGCGATCGGCGCTGACGAGCGCGACGTTGTCGGTGCTGAGGCCAGGTTTGAGCACGACATGGAGGCACATGTCCTTGAAGTAACCCCGAGCCTGCGCGTTAATCACGTCACCGATCGAGACTGCGGGAACGTAGGCGTAGCCGGATAGGTAGATGATCGTCCCGGCTCGACGGTTGGCCGCGCACTCGGCGTGGGAGATCCCGGAAAAGGTGACCCCGCTCCCCGCCGGACCGATCGCCTTTTCGGCACGGAGATGAGGACTTTTGGTCGCCGAGGCGAGTCCGCCGCCGAGTCCGCTGAGTCCGATCGCGGCGGTGGCGATGATCGCGGCGAGCGTGCGCCTGCTCACCGATTCCGTCGCAAATGGTTGACCGAGGATCGAGCGCCGGGAGAATGACGCGGAGCCGGCTGAATCAGGGGTCTTCGGCAACGGGGCAGCTCGCGCATTCTGGGACGCTACCGAGACTCGAGATCCCGTCGATCTGCTCTCCACTTGACGGCAACAAAAGACCGGGCTCCGAGGGGCGCGAATCGACGGCTCGGGGAGTTAGTGCCGCGCCCCATAATGCGCGGTGGGGATCGCCGGCGGATTCAAGCGAGTGAGCGCAAGAAACTCGGCGAGTTTTTCTGATGGTTGCGTATATCCGAGCGTCTTGCGTGGGCGGCGTGAGGTGGCTGCAAGGCGCGGTCAAGTCCGCAGCACTGTGGAGCGAAGAGATTCAGCGTCCTTTCGAGCGAAGGGATACTCGTACGCAGCAGCCCGTTGGAACTCGAGTGCTCGGACTCCCACACACACCGGGCTGATGCGGATCGCAGAAGTAGATCTGGCTACCGGTAGTCGATGGTGAAGTGTTGATGTCGCGACATCTCGTGTTGCCTGATCGATGAGACGAACGGCGGAGCACCTCGGGAAGGATCGAGCGCAACGAGACCTTCACCTCATCGCCGCGTCGACTTCGCCGGTCGGTGTCCTCGGTGTCGCGCGAGGTTGCTTCGAACGGAGGACGAAGGCGCTATGAGGCCTGGCGAGCGCACGAGCGTGCCTATGAGCGGGCTCGTCGGCCGAAGCCGACCAGGTTGAGCCACAAGCCGCTCGCCAAAAAGGTCATCGAGGGCCTCGAGAAGTGGTGGTCTCCCGAAGAGATCGTTCGTCGCTTGCGCGCCGAGTTCTCAAAGGATCCGATGATGTCGGTGAGCCACGAGACGATCTACAAGACGCTCTATGTCCAAGGCCGCGGAGAACTGCGCCGAGAGCTGCACCGATGCTTGAGAACCGGGCGGGCGAAGCGAAGGCCAAATGACCGAATGCAGAGCCGCGGAGCGATCCCGAACATGGTGATGATCTCCGAGCGCCCGGCCGAGGCCGACGACCGAGCAGTCCCCGGGCATTGGGAGGGCGACCTCATCATCGGCAAGAACAATCGTTCCGCGGTCGGCACGCTCGTCGAGCGCTCGACGCGCTTTGTTCTCTTGTTGCACCTCCCCGACGGCAGGGATGCGGAGAAGGTCGACGCCGCGATGCGAAAGGCCATCGTCGGTTTCCCCGACGAGCTCCGTCGTTCGATCACGTGGGATCAGGGAAAGGAGATGTCGCAACACCAACGCTTCACCGTCGACACCGGCGTCCAGATTTACTTCTGCGATCCCCACAGTCCGTGGCAGCGCGGATCGAACGAGAACACGAACGGACTGCTGCGTCAGTACATGCCGAAGGGGACCGACCTGTCGGTCCACAGAGCCGCGGACCTGAAGCGCTTTGCAGCCAGCCTCAACAACCGGCCACGCAAGACGCTCGGTTATATGAAACCATCAGAAAAGCTCGCCGAGTTTCTTGCGTCACTGGTTGAATCCGCCGCCTAGAGGGCGCCCCCGACCGCGGCTCAGCCGCTAAGGGTGCTCTTCGACGAGATACCTTCCATTAGAAGGTGAAGACGACTGGAGAACTGGTGTTAAAGCTGAAAATCATCATCGCGAGCACGAGACCCACCCGCATGGCCGATCGGGTCGCTCCCTGGGTCGTGGAGAGCGCAACCTCACACGGCGCCTTCGACGTTGAGGTCCTCGACCTTCGTGACTGGCCGCTACCCATGTTCCAAGAGCACATCGGCACGATCGGAGACTTCAACGACCCGACGTACTCCGAGCCGATCGTGCGCGAGTGGAATCGCAAGCTCAAGGGCGCGGACGCGTTGCTGGTAATCACCGCCGAATACCTGCACTCCATTCCCGGAGTGCTGAAGAACGCCTTCGACAACGTGTTTGTGAGCTTTGCATTGCGCAACAAACCGATCGCTGCCGTTGGTTACAGCATCGGAGTCGCCGCCGGCGTGCGAGCTGTCGAGCACCTCTTCGACGTAGCCATCGAATCCGAGATGGTGCCTGTTCGAGACACGGTGCTTATATCCAGGGTCGAGTCCGCGTTCGATGATCAGGGTGTGCCGAACGACCTTCCGACGAAGATCGCCATGTCGATAATGCTGGACGACCTCGCCTGGTGGGGGGAGCTCCTCGCGTTCGGACGTTCCAAAGGCGAGCTGCCACCGGCCGCGTTCCGGCTGAGGGCGGCAATGGCGGAGGTGGCATCCGCATCCTCAACAGGCGATGAAGCGAAGTCGACGGATGTCGATGATCGCGTGACGGCGACGGTCAAGCGGAGCCACGGCTGACAGCTGATTTCGGGCCCGACAGCAGCCGCGCGCGCCCATAACGCGCGTCGGGGTGAGGCCGGCGACTGCCCCCTGCCGCCGGATCCGTGACGACGTTCCAGAACGAGGTTGACGAGAACCTCTGATCGACGCGCGAAGGCCCGCACCCCGATTGACTGCACCATCACCCGACTACTTGGCACGAGCACGTGTGATCGCCTATCTACTCAGATATGAGAAACGGCCACGGGCCTATCCGGTCTCGGGAAGCGGATATCCGCTACCTCGGGATTGCACTTGGGCTGATCGTCGGGTTCATCGTCGTCGAAATCGTGGTTGCCGTGTTGTCCGGGTCACTTGCCTTGCTTGCCGACGCTGGCCACATGCTTGCCGACGCAGGAGCGCTAGCAGCCTCGATCTGGGCGGCACGACTCGCGCTACGTCTTCCAGATGGGACCTTCACGTTCGGCTTCAAACGGGCCGAGATTCTCTCCGCGGCAGGCAACGGGATCACTCTTCTTGTCGTCGCCGCGCTGGTGACATTCGAGTCGATTCACCGGTTGATCCACCCTTCTGTTGTAAAGGGGCTCTCGCTAGTAATCGTCGCCTCGGCCGGAGTCCTCGTAAATCTCATCGTGGCCTTTGTGTTGACAGAGGCCGATCGCTCAAGGTTGAACGTCGAGGGGGCATTTCGACATATCGTCACGGATCTCTATGGATTCCTGGCAACGCTCATCGCCGGGATCGTGATTCTCGCGTCGAAATTTGAGCGGGCCGACGCAATCGCTTCGCTGGTCGTCGTGGTGCTCATGCTGAATGCGGGATGGGGTCTGCTCAAAGTCTCCGGACGTGTGTTGCTCGAAGCTGCACCCGAGAGCGCTGACCTGAACGAAGTCCGCGCCCATCTGCTCGAGGTCGCTCATGTGCTCGACATCCATGATCTCCACGCATGGACGGTGACGTCAGATCTACCGACCCTGTCAGCACACGTAATCGTCGAGGAATCCTGTTTTTCGGATGGTCACGTCCCCCAGATCATCGACCAGCTACAGGCCTGTCTGAAGGGTCACTTCGACCTGGAACATTCCACGTTCCAGCTAGAACCAGCCGGCCATCGCGACCACGAACCCGGCATGCACTAGATGGTGGATTCAACCGGTGCTCGCAATTCCTCAGTGAGCTAACCATCGTTGGCCGAGAAGCGTCCGATAACGCGCGTCAGGGTTTGACGTTCACGTGCCTCATATCGCCGGGCGCGTCGCACTATCTATATGCGGCCGATCGGCGCATCGAAGCGATGCCCGTGACCCGCCCTGGCGCTCATTTGGGCTACCCGCCGACGCCCACATTCCCGAGTCTGACGCGAGCCGAGGGACGGCGGGAAGCGTTCACGTAACCGCGGCGCAACCGCTTCCGGCGTACAACGTCAGCGAGGAAGGAAATCGCGAGCCTCGTGGAGCCGACGATGATGCGATCCGCCAAAAGAACGAGGCTACGAGCCGCCGGTGTGTGTTTGGCGCTTGCCGCCGTAGCGGTGCTCCTTGCCGCGTGCGGAAACGCCCAACGTCGCCGGGCGTCGCGAGCAACGGATCGACGACGACGACTTCGAACACGGGAGGGCCAACGAGCTCCCAGTCACCGAGCGTGCAGATGCTCCCCTTCTCTCGCTGCATGCGCTCCCACGGGGTGCCGAACTTCCCCGACGCCAACAACAGCTCAAAGTTCCCCGGCGCGCGAACTCTCGGGGTCAGCAACTCCTTGTTCCAGGCGGCCGAGAACAAATGCAGGCCCCTCCTCCCGAACGGCGGCCAGTCGGCCCAGGCTGCGTCGCCGCAGTTGCTGGACAAAGTGCTGAAGTTCGCGAGGTGCATGCGCTCCCACGGCGTGCCGAACTGGCCCGACCCAACCCCCACGCCCTCGGGACCTCAGCCATACGTGTTCAATCTGACGAGGGCGCACGGCTTTGACCCGAGGTCACCTCAGGTCAACAATGCGCTCAACGAATGCATGCGCATCACAGGCTTGGGCCTAACAGGCCCCCCGCCCTTTGGGCTCGAGCGCCCCGGAGGCTCGTGACTGGCATTCCGGCTCGGTCGAGACGTTGCCTGCCTTCTCGCGGATCCGAAGGCAACGATCGGCCGGTTGATTAGCAATTGATTAGCAGCAAGAAATGCTGCGTTGGATCTCCCAAAGCGCAACCGCGCCCTCACCGTCGCTGCCGGACTCATCGCGCATTCTCCCGATCGGACGTCGTTCCACCGAAGTTGGCGGCGCGACTCGATGGCCCAGCAGTCGCTCCTAGGGCGTTCACCCGCCGGCAACCGCAGGCACGATGGAAAGCGTCTGATCGTCGTTCACGACGGTTTCCAATCCGCCGAGTAGTCGTACATCTTCGTCGTCCACGAACAGCGTCACGAATCGGCGCAGTCGATTGTCGTCATCCAAGATGCGCGCCTTGATTCCGGGATGCACCGATTCGAGCGAGTCGATCACCTCGCGCAGCGCTCCGGCCGGAGCCGACACCTCCTTCGATTCGTCGGTGAGAGATCGCAGTTGTGTTGGCACTCGCACGGTGACGCTCACGCTGACACCAGCTCCTTGAGCACCTCGATGGCATCGTCCAGTGACGGACCGATTGTCGCCGTCGGCTCCACGCGTCCGGCGAGGGCTTCGACGGTCTTCAGTCCGTTCCCCGTCACGTAGGCGACGACCCTCTCGTCGGGACGCACGACTCCGGAGTTCGCGAGCTTCGCCAGCGTCGCGATCGTCACTCCGCCAGCGGTCTCGGCGAATACTCCCTCGGTCCTCGCAAGGAGCCGGATTCCCTCAACGATCTCCTCGTCGCTCACCGCTTCGACTACCCCGCCGGTGCGCCGCACGATCTCGAGAGCGTGCCAGCCGTCGGCCGGATTGCCGATCGCGAGCGACTTCGCAATCGTGCGCGGCTTCACCGGGAGCACCTCGTCGGCTCCTGTAGCGAACGCGGCCGCGACGGGCGCGCAACCCGCGGCTTGTGCCCCCGAGATGCGCACCGTGCGCGCTTCGACGAGCCCTACTTCGGCGAGTTCCCTGAACCCCTTGTCGATGCGCGTCAACTGACAGCCGGACGCGATCGGGACGACGACATGATCCGGAAGCCGCCAACCGAGCTGCTCGGTGACCTCGAAGGCGAGGGTCTTCGAGCCCTCCGCGTAATACGGCCGCACGTTGACGTTGACGAACGCCCAGTCGGGGTGTTCGCCCGAGAGCTCCGAACAGAGCCGATTCACGTCGTCGTAGTTGCCCTCGACGGCGATCAGCCGACCACCGAACACTGCGGTCGTCACCACCTTTGCCGCTTCGAGGTCGTGCGGGATGAAGACGACGGACTCAAGGCCCGCGACGACAGAGTGCGCCGCGACAGAGTTGGCGAGGTTTCCCGTGGACGCGCAGGCGACGACTTTCAAGCCGAGCTCGCGCGCCTTGGTCAGCGCCACCGAGACGACGCGATCCTTGAACGATCCCGTCGGGTTCCGGGTGTCATCTTTGATCCACAGATCAGATAGCCCGAGCTCTGCCCCGAGGCGCTCTGCGCGGAGCAGGGGAGTGAATCCGGCACCGAGGCTCACCGGGCTCGTCGCGTCGACGGGCAGCAGATCCGAATACCGCCAAAGATTGCGCGGGCCAGCCGCGATCGATGCCTTCGTCATCGAATTGCGTACTCTTTCGTAGTCGTACGCGACTTCGAGCGGTCCAAAGCAAAGGTCGCATGCCGACTGGGCGAGTGCCGGGTACGAAGTTGCGCAGCTACGACAGTACAAACCTGTGGCGAAGCTCACGGGTCCTCCTCATCGGTCGGGCATTGGCACCTTGAACCCGGCGGAATCCCGGACTTCTGGTTGCCGCGGCGTCAACGGGCCCGTCCCTCAGCCGCTCTGGATGATGGCGAGAAGAAGTGTAAACGAGATTTCGGAGACTTTTCGAGTCGCGACCCGCGACGCAGGTTCTGAGCTGCGCTCGCTCTCGACGTCTTTGAAAGCAGAGGCATTGACGTGAACGAAGGGGTCTGGGAGAGTCTCGACGTGGAGAGAACGCCTCTTCTTTCGTCGATCCTCCTGCTGACCTGACGGCGAGCGCTCGTTCGCGCTCGCCCAACCTCCTGGCCGATTGGTCAGGAGGTTTTTTGTTCCCGAGAAAGGAATCCGATGTCACCCCCACCGGTCACACCGAAGAAGATGCCGTTCGAGAAGTACCGCGCCTACGAGCCGGTCGACCTCCCCGATCGGAGGTGGCCAGAAAACGTCATCTCCGCCGCACCGATCTGGTGCTCCGTCGATCTTCGCGACGGCAACCAAGCGCTCATTGACCCGATGGACCCCGAGCGCAAGCGGCGCATGTTCGACTCGCTAGTCCAGATGGGGATGAAAGAGATCGAAGTCGGATTCCCCGCGGCGTCGAATCCGGACTTCCAGTTCATCCGTTTGCTAATCGAAGAGGACCTCGTCCCCGATGACGTGACAATCCAGGTTCTCTCGCAGTGCCGACCCGAGCTCATCGAACGCACTTACGAGTCGCTGCGCGGCGCGAAAAGCGCGATCGTGCACTTCTACAACTCGACGTCGGCCTGCCAGCGCCGCGTCGTTTTCGGACTCGACAAGGACGGCATCACGAAGATCGCGGTTGACGCCGCTCGGCTGTGCCGTGAGCTCGAGTCGGCACTTCCTGAGACCGCAATCCGCTACGAGTACAGCCCGGAGTCGTTCACCGGAACCGAGATCGACTACACGATCGAGATCTGCGACGCGGTGGTGGCGGCCATCGATCCGAGTCCGGACCAACCGCTGATTCTCAACCTCCCCTCCACCGTCGAGATGTCGACGCCGAATATCTACGCCGATCTCATCGAAACCATCCATCGCAGCATCGACCGCCGCGATTCGGTCGTTTTGAGCGTGCACAACCACAACGACCGCGGAACCGCCGTCGCGGCTTCGGAATTCGGGATGATGGCAGGTGCCGAGAGGGTGGAAGGCTGCCTTTTCGGAAACGGCGAGAGAACCGGAAACGTCGACCTCGTGACATTGGCGCTGAACCTGTTCAGCCAGGGCGTCGATCCTCAACTCGACTTGTTGGACATCGACGAGCTGCGGCGGGTGGTCGAGTACTGCAACCGACTGCCCGTCCACCATCGCCACCCCTACGTCGGCGAGTTCGTCTACACGGCGTTCTCCGGCTCGCACCAGGACGCGATCAAAAAGGGAATGGATGCGCTCGGGGAGGAGTACGAGCACTGGGACGTCCCTTACTTGCCGATCGACCCGCACCACGTCGGCCGGACCTACGAATCAGTGATCCGCGTCAACTCTCAATCCGGCAAGGGCGGCGTCGCTTACGTGATGGAGAACGAGCACGGGTTGATCCTGCCCAGGCGTCTGCAGATCGAGTTCTCGCGGGTCATCCAGACCGTCACCGAGGACACCGGCACCGAGATCACCCCGAAGGAGATGTGGGACGTCTTCACAACGCGGTACCTCGAACAATCCACCGGCTTCGAGCTCGTCCACCATGACATCTCCTTGAGCGAGGTGGCGGACAAGGTGACGGCCGAACTGCGTTCCGCCAACGAAACGGTCACGATCGCCGGCGAAGGCAACGGACCGATCTCGGCCTTCGTCGCCGGGATTTCCGGCTCGCTCGGAATCGACATCGACATCCTCGACTACTCGGAACACGCGCTCTCCGCAGGTGCCGGCGCGCAAGCCGTCGCCTACGTCGAAGCCCGCGACAGGGCGGGAAGCGTGCATTGGGGCGTCGGAATGGACGAGAGCATCGTCGCCGCCAGCCTGAAGGCCGTCGTCTCGGCGTTGAACGGGCTGCGCGAGGCGGCTTGAGGAAACAGCCGCGAGCTCAGTCGAGCGAGGTCAGCGACGGAAGGTCGGCGGGCCGGGCGCGCTCGAAGCGGGTGATGACATCTTCGTATTCGAGGGTCATCCCGATGTCGTCGAGGCCGCGCAGCAGACGCTCTCGCGCGTCGTCGTCGAGCTCGAAAGGGACCTCGAAGCCGATCTCGGACGCGATCACGACACGCGAGTCGACGTCGATCGTGATTTCGAGGCGAGGACGTTCCCGAGTCGCGCCGATGAGGGTGTGCGCGGCTTCTCGGGCAACCGTCGCCGGCACGAGACCTGACCTCGTCGCATTGTTCCTGAAGATTTCGCCGAAACGCTCGCTCACCACTGCCTTGAAGCCGTAGTCGGAGAGCGCCCAGACGGCGTGCTCTCGCGACGAGCCGATACCGAAGTTCGGACCCGCGAGGAGGATCGTCGCCCCGGCGTAGCTGGGATCGTTGAGTACGAAGGAGGGATCCCTCCGCCATTCGGAGAACAGACCGTCTCCGAAACCCGAGCGCTCGACACGCTTCAACCACTCGCTCGGGATGATTTGGTCGGTGTCGACGTCGGCGCGGTCGACCGGTAGCGCGGTGCCGGTGATGAGTCGGACGGGTTCCATCTGACCTTCCTCTTGGACGCGACTAGTCGAGGGACGACGGAGCGGCGAAATGGCCGGCGACCGCCGTCGCCGCGGCGACCGCGGGCGAGACGAGATGAGTACGGCCACCGGTGCCCTGTCGGCCCTCGAAGTTCCGATTCGAGGTCGACGCGCACCGCTCCCCCGGCGCGAGACGGTCGGGATTCATCCCGAGGCACATCGAGCACCCCGCTTCGCGCCATTCGAATCCGGCCCGCTTGAAGATAACGTCGAGCCCGATCGCTTCGGCCTCGCGCTTCACCTTTTGCGATCCAGGGACGACGAGCGCTCGAAGTCCCGTTGCGACTTTGCGTCCTTCGAGAACCGACGCCGCAGTCTTCAGATCTTCGATCCTGCTGTTCGTGCACGACCCGATGAACACCGCGTCGACCGCGACCTCTTGCATCGGTGTCCCTGGCTTGAGGCCCATGTACTCGAGAGCTCGTCTTGCCGCGTTTGCCTCGTTCTCGTCGACGAATGACTGTGGATCGGGAACGCGTCCGTCGATCGTCGTGACCTGGGCCGGGTTCGTGCCCCAGGTGACGTGGGGACGAATCGCCGCGCCGTCGATCTCGACGACGGCATCGAAGCTCGCTCCCGGATCCGTGGCCAATGCTCGCCATTCATCAACCACGCGCTCGAATTCGTTGCCCTTCGGGGCGAAGCGTCGGCCTTCGATGTAGGCGAACGTCACGTCATCGGGCGCGATCATTCCCGCCCGCGCGCCGGCTTCGATCGACATGTTGCAGACGGTCATCCGCGCCTCCATCGACAGCGAGCGGATCACGTCGCCGCGGTACTCGATCAAATAACCGATGCCCCCGCCGGTCCCGATTCGTCCGATGATCGCGAGCACCACGTCCTTCGCCCCCACCCCGTCGTCGAGCTCGCCGTTGACCTCGATCGCCATCGCCTTCGGTCGTCGCTGTCGCAAGGTCTGGGTCGCGAGCACGTGCTCGACTTCGGAGGTCCCGATGCCGAAGGCGAGGGAACCGAATGCCCCGTGGGTCGAGGTGTGGCTGTCGCCACAAACGATCGACATCCCCGGCTGGGTGAGCCCGAGCTCGGGGCCGATGACATGGACGATGCCTTGGTTCGGGTTCCCCATCGGGTACGCGGTCACCCCGAAATCGGCGCAGTTTTTCGCGAGGAGCTCGACCTGCCGACGAGAGATGGGATCGGCGATCGGCTTGTCGATCTCGATCGTCGGAACGTTGTGATCTGCGGTTGCGAGCGTGAGGTCCGGCCGGCGCACCCTCCTACCCGCCAGGCGCAGCCCTTCGAAGGCCTGGGGGGAGGTCACCTCATGAACGAGGTGGAGATCGATGTACAACAAGTCGGGCGCGGAAGTCTTTTGCCCGTCGACAACAACGTGACGCTCCCAGATCTTGTCCGCCAACGTGCGAGGCACCACGATCCCTATTTCCGCGACTCGGAAACGGGCGGCGCGTCGGAGGGTCCTCGCCGAAACGACGAAGCGATGTCCTCCGCGGGCACGGAATGGAGGCTAACCGACGCGCCCGGGCGGACTTTCCGGGCGGGCGAAGATGACGCTATTGGCGCGCTCACATGCATCCGTCGACCGCGTCGAAGCGTGCGGCGGCTCGCGCCGATTGACACGAACGAAGGCCCTTGGAAGACTGCTCGGAAATGTCCGTGCTGAACAGCGACCTCATCATTACCTGAACAACGCGTCCCGCCTCGGGAACGCGTTGTCGACCGTCCACTTCGTGGGCGGTTTTTTTATCGCTGGACACATAAGAGAGCCGCGCGAACGAGATCTCAGCTGTTGAGGCGGAAGGCGTAAACGAGTGAACAGACACCGGATCGCAGTGATCGGCGGCGACGGAATCGGGCCAGAAGTGCTCGAAGAGGCGTTGCGGGTCGTCGCGGCGTCAGGGGTCGACCTCGACGCGACCACGTTCTCGCTAGGCGCGGAACACTATGTCGCGACCGGCGAGGCGCTTTCGGACGCCACCCTCGACCAGCTCGCCCGCTTCGACGCGATCTTGCTCGGGGCCGTAGGCCCTCCGGTCGGTTCGCGTGAGGTCCCCCCAGGAGTGCTCGAGCGGGGACTTCTCCTCCGGCTCCGCTTTGCGCTCGATCTCTACGTCAACCTCCGGCCCTTCAATGGCGTACCGGGCGCGATCGCGCCGGACGCCGACTTCGTCGTCGTGCGCGAGAACACCGAAGGTCCCTACGCCGGCGAAGGAGGACAGCTTCGACGCGGGAGCGAGCACGAAGTGGCGACCCAGGGATCGGTGAATACGCGCTTCGGCGTCGAGCGCTGTATCCGTTTCGCGTTCGAGCTTGCGGAGTCCCGTCCGAGACGTTCGCTCACGCTCGTCCACAAGACGAACGTTCTCACCTACGCGGGCGATCTGTGGCAGCGGGCATTCGACGAGGTGGCAACCGAGCACGCGAGCGTGGAAACCGGCTATCACCACGTCGACGCAGCGTCGATCTACCTCGCGACGGATGCGAGCCGATACGACGTCATCGTCACGGACAACCTCTTCGGCGACATCCTGACCGACCTAGGCGGCGCCGTGACCGGTGGCATCGGTCTGGCGGCGTCGGCGAACCTCAATCCTGCGCGAACTGGTCCTTCGATGTTCGAGCCCGTTCACGGTGCTGCGCACGACATTGCCGGAAAGAACAGGGCGAACCCGATCGCGGCGATCAGGAGCGCGGCGATGATGCTCGACCATTTGGGCGAGCACTCTGCGGCCTCGCGCGTCACGAAGGCGGTGCTCGACGCGCAACTCGAACTGGGGAGGTCGTTCTCGACCCTAGAGACGAGCCGGATCACCGACGAAGTGATCGGAAGGATGTAGCGATGTCGGCGCACCTCGATCCGAGCTTCCTGAGCGGCGCAGGTCTCCCGCCCCGCGTCGACATCTACGACACGACGCTCAGGGACGGCTCGCAGCAAGAACGCATCTCCCTGACGGTTGACGACAAATTGCGGGTCGCTCGCCAGCTCGACCATCTCGGCGTGGCGTACATCGAGGGAGGTTGGCCGGGGGCAAACCCGAAAGACGAGGAGTTCTTCATTCGGGCAAAGGACGAGCTCTCGTTGGAGACGGCTCAACTCGTCGCGTTCGGGTCGACTCGCCGGGCGAATTCTCCCGCCCTCGACGACCCGTCGTTCGTCCGACTGCTGAACGCCGGTACCGAAGTCGTCTGCATCGTCGCGAAGGCCGCTTCGACCCACGTGCGCGACACTTTGCGCACGACGCCGGACGAGGCGATCGCGATGGTCACCGACTCGGTAAGCGTGCTGCGCGACCACGGGCTTCGGGTGTTCCTCGACGCGGAACACTTCTTCGACGGCTTCGCAGAGGACCGCGACTTTTCCCTGGCCGTCTTGGCAGCCGCGGAAAGCGCCGGCGTCGAGACGCTCGTGCTTTGCGACACCAACGGCGGGATGCTGCCCGCTGCGGTGAGCGGCGTCGTCTCGGACGTCCGATCGCGCACCTCGTGCGCGCTCGGGGTCCATTTCCACAACGACAGCGGCTGCGCGGTGGCAAACAGCCTCGCGGCGGTCGAAGTTGGGGCGACCCAGGTTCAAGGTTGCATCAACGGCTACGGCGAACGAGCAGGGAACGCGGACCTCTGCGCCGCGATCCCGAACCTCTCTTTGAAGCTCGGGGTCGCAACGATCCCCCGCGAACGGATCAAGCTGATAACCCCCGTCGCCCGGCACGTTTCCGAGCTCGTGAACATCAACCTGGACCCGCAAAAGCCCTACGTCGGCGCTGCGGCCTTCGCGCACAAGGCTGGACTGCACACCTCCGCCAACGCCCGCCGCGTGGGCGCGTACGAGCACGTCCCTCCGGACACGGTCGGCAACGGGAGCCGGGTCATCGTGAGCGAGCTCAGCGGCCGGGCAACGATCGAGACGAGGGCAAGAGAGCTCGGCGTGGCGCTCGACTCGAATGCGCAAGCCAAGATCCTCGAGTCGCTGAAGAGACTCGAGTACGCGGGGTACCACTTCGAAGTTGCCGACGGCTCGCTCGAGTTGATGATGCGCGCGGCGGCCGACGGAGCGACTGCAGGCCCGCAGCTGTTCGAGATCGAATCGTTCCGAGTCATCTGCGACTGGGTCGCGTCGAACTCGACCTCGCCGTCCACATCGGACGACGACCGCGACCTCGTGCACCCCTGGAGGGCTGGCGGGAAGCTGACGACCGAGGCCACCGTGAAGGTGCGCGTCGATGACGATCGCGTCGTCTCGACGGCGGAAGGCAACGGGCCAGTGAACGCGCTCGACGCCGCACTTCGTCAGGCGATCGGAAGGCATTTCCCAGAACTCTCGACTATCCACCTCACCGACTACCGGGTACGGGTGCTCGATTCGCACCGGGGGACGGGGGCGATCACCCGCGTCCTCATCGACACGGCCGGTCCTGACGACACATGGTCGACGATGGGCGTGTCGGAGAACATCATCGAAGCATCGTGGCAAGCCCTCGTCGACTCGCTCGTTTACGCGCTCCTCCGCTCGCGGACGTCCGACGCTCCGATCGAAGACTGATCGTCGATGCGTGAACTCGGACCTGGCGCCAGCCAACACAGGTCTGCTAGCTTTCTCGCCGTGCGTTGGTATCCGTTTACCGTCGAGCCGGCCTCGGTCGGGCTTCGGAGCGACGCCACGCGCTGACCGCACCCGTCAACAAGGACCGGCTCAAAGGCAAAGGCTTCCGCCTTTGCCTTTTGTTTTTCTCAAGTGGGCCGGCGGAAATAGACCGATCGGCTCACGGAAAGGGGTTCCGTGGTACCGAGCGATCGCCTAAACGATCGACATATCGTCGAAGTACGACACCTCGTGGCGCCGGCGACCCTGCGGAACGAGTTGCCGCTCACGGCCGGCCAGCAAGAGGTCGTTCTCGCCGGACGCATCGCCGCGGCGTCGATCTTGCGCGGCGCGGACGACCGACTGATCGTGGTCGTCGGGCCGTGTTCGGTTCACGATCCTGCCTCCGCCCTGGAGTACGCACGACGTCTGCGTGCGCTCCGGTCGCAGGTCGGCGAAGAGCTTGTCTTGATCATGCGGGTGTACTTCGAAAAGCCGCGCAGTGCACTGGGCTGGAAGGGACTGATCAACGACCCGGGCCTCGACGGCAGCAATCGGGTGAACGACGGGCTATACACCGCGAGGTCGTTGCTGTTGGAGATCTTGTCGCTCGGGGTCCCCGTCGCGTGCGAGTTCCTCGAGCCGATCACTCCGCAATACATCGCCGACGCGGTGAGTTGGGGCGCGATCGGCGCCCGCACGACGCACAGTCAGGTGCATCGCCAACTTGCGAGCGGGCTGTCGATGCCTGTCGGCTTCAAGAACTCGATCGAAGGTGACGTCCAAGGCGCGGTCGACGCAGTACTCGTCGCCTCGAGAAGTCAGGTCTTTCCCGGCATCACCTATGACGGCATCGGCGCGATCTTCACGACCGCCGGCAATCCTGACTGCCATGTCGTACTGCGTGGGAGCACCTCGGGACCGAACTACGGCGAGACGCACGTTTTCGACGCGGTCGAGCGCCTCGAAAGGGCGGGACTCACGCCGCGACTGATCATCGACGCGAGCCACGGCAACAGCGGAAAGGATCATCGGCGCCAGCAGATAGTCGCCGCCGAGATCGCCACACGTCTGGGCGAAGGCGAGCGCGGGATCGCGGGCGTGATGATCGAGAGTTACCTCATCGGAGGAAGACAAGAACTCGAGGTCGGACGCGCTGCGCAGCTCCGATACGGACAGAGCATCACCGACTCCTGCATGGGCTGGCAGACGACCGTCGACGTGGTGCGCGATCTCGCTCGCGCCTCACTCGCTCGCCGGTCCCTCGTCGAGACGCCCTCATGAGGAGTCCGATGACGGACAACGCTCAACGCTCGATCGCCCTCGCGAACCGAACGAACGGGACGAACGAGCACAGCGCGCGAATCCCGAATCGGAACGGCGTTTTCGCGCCAAAAGCGGTCGGTATCGAGCGCTCGAACGGCGTCTCCGGCTCCCTCGTCGTTCCGGGCAGCAAGAGCGGCACAAGCCGGACGATCGTCATCTGTAGCCTTGCCAAAGGTTCGAGCGACGTGTCGCACGGACTCGCCGGCGGCGACGCGACCAGCATGGCGAACGGCCTCAAAACGTTCGGCGCGACGGTGATCGGCGAGTCACGCGTGCCGACGCGGGCACGGTGGCGCACCGAGTGGAACGGCGGGCATTTTCCTGACGGTCCCCGCGTCGTCGACGCCGAGCTCGCCGGGACGACACCGCGATTTCTCACAGCGGGCGCCGACGCGGTCTCAAAGACGTATCGAGCCTTCTGGCGCGACGCTGCGGGGCTCGGGCACGACACTGCGACGGTAGAGGCCCGTCGATGACGGGGCGAGGCACAGCAGAGCCGATGGGGCACGAGGTCGGGACATCGTCACGCTCGAGCGTCGACGAACTTCGTCGGGATCTCGACGCGATCGACGCCGAGATCGTTCGATTGCTAGCGCAGCGACTTTCGACGGTCTCCGAGATCGCGTCGGCGAAGGATCGCGGCGCCCTCGGGGTCCGCGACCCCGAGCGCGAACGCGAAGTGCTCGCGCAGGTGGAGCGTGCGGCGGGACAGCTCGGCGTCTCTCGGGAACTCGTCCGCCGGGTGTTCGGCGCGATTCTCGAGGACTCAGTCGCTTTCCAGAAGTTGCTCGTCGCTGCGCCGGGCGACAGCGCGGTAAGCAGTTCTCCGACGATCACCTGACCGACGACGGGACTACTGGTTCGTCGCGAATCCGGCGGACGAGAACAAAACGCGTCCAGTTTTCCGCCGAATCCTCGATCGACGAAGCGAGAACAACGAGGCCGTGCCGCTTGCCCGCGCGGCTTGACGCGATTGCCGCCGTGTCGTCCGACCCGATCTCCGTGACACGTCGTGCGGCCTCGGATGTCGAATTCGTCGCTTCTATCTCCGCGTACGGCAGTCGCTCATCGAGGAACCGTCGACACTGAGCTGTCGCCACGGGGAACGAGAGCACTCGTCGAACCGATCCGAGCGACGCGCCCCGAGCTGCGAGAAGCTCCAGGTGCACAGGGATCACGAGCTCACGTTCGACCGCCAACTCGGGCGCGTCGGCGAGCGCCCGAGTGCTCTCCCCGACTATTCCCGAAATGGCGTTCTCGACCGGCAACAGTGCCGCGTCCGCGCGCTCCCTGAGTACTGCCGCGATGACGTCGGCGACCGAGGAAAACGGCACCCACTCGTCGTGATCGAATCTTGCATCGGAGCGCAGAGCTTCCTCGCTAAAACTCCCCGGCGGTCCGAGGTAGGCGATTTTCAGCGCGACGCCCCTTTCGGACGGAGTGTGCGAGTTCGATCCCGCAGCGTGATCATCAACCAGTGGGTTCCGAGGCGCCGCGTTCGAGTGTCGAATCGCTCTTGCCGTTTATTCCTCGATCGAGGTCGATGCGCCCAGTGAAGCAAGACCACGCGCCGGTGTGGCACGCCCCGCTACCTTGCTGATCGACCTCCACGATGAGCGCGTCGCCGTCACAATCGAGGAACACCCTTCGCACCCTTTGGCGATTGCCGGAGGTTTCGCCCTTCGCCCACAGCTCTTTTCGCCTGCGCGAATAAAACCACGTCCGGGCTTCCTTCACCGTGCGCGAAAGCGACTCGCGACTCATGAAGGCGAGCATCAACACGTCCTTCGTCTTCGCGTCCTGCACGATCGCCGGGACAAGGCCGTTCGAATCGAACCGCACATCGTCCAGGAACTCCGCGAGGCCCGAAGGTGGTGAGTTACCGCTCATCGATCTCTTCTTTCTCTCGAACGCCTTCTTCCCCGATATCGATGCGGACCGCCTTTGCATCTGGGTGACATCTCAGTCGGACCACTCGCTGACGAACTCCTCGGCGAGCGGACGTACCTCGACTCCCACAGATCGCAGGTAGTGCTTAGCCTGAGCGATCGTCGCCCCTCCAAAGTGAAAAAGCGATGCCGCGAGTAGCGCATCGGCGCCCGCCTTCGCTCCCTCCGCCAGGTGTTCGACGCGGCCGACACCGCCGGACGCCACGACCGGGATCGACGTCGCAGACGAGATCTCGGAGATCAAGTCGGTGTCGTAGCCAAGTTCTGTACCGTCACGGTCCATCGAGGTGACGAGCAGCTCGCCCGCTCCGAGCCGTTCGGCAACGATCGCCCACGAGCGTGCGTCGATCCCGGTGGGGTGACGCCCGCCGTGGCTGAACGCCTCGTAGTGACCGTCGCGGCGCAAGGCGTCGATCGCCACGACAACGCACTGGGATCCGTAGATCGCGACGAGCTCTGCGATGAGCGAAGGTCGCGCCAACGCCGCGCTGTTTACCGTCACTTTGTCGGCTCCAGCGGAGAGTATGCGGCGCGCGTCTTCCGCGGTGCGGATTCCCCCACCGACGGTGAGCGGAATAAATAGCTGTTCCGCCGCTCGCTCGACGACCTCGACCATCATCTCACGCTCGTCGCTCGACGCCGTGATGTCGAGCAACACGACTTCGTCCGCGCCGTCCTCGCCATATCGTCGGGCGAGCTCCGCGGGATCGCCGGCGTCGCGGAGGTCCTCGAACTGCACGCCTTTCACGACGCGTCCGTGGGTGACATCGAGACAGGGCACGACCCTCACCGTTCGCATGCTGCGATCGCCTCCTTCATGGTGAGCGATCCCGAGGCGAGGGCCTTACCCACGACCACTCCCGCGAGCCGTCTTCCTTCAACATTGAGCGCGGCGAGGTATTCGAGATCGCGGACGCTCGCCACACCTCCCGACGCGTAGACGTCATGGGCGCTTCGCTCGAGCGTGAATGAGAGACCCTCGAGATCTGGCCCGTCGAGGGTGCCGTCGCGGCTGATGTTCGTCACGATGACGCCGCCCAAGGAGACCTCGGCGAGCGATTTGAGCGATTCGGCGAGGCCGACGCCGCTCGATTTCGCCCAGCCGCGTACCGCGAGCTCGTAGACGGGAGAACCGGGCGAGTCGCGGTCGAGGTGATCGAGGGAGATGAGAATTTGGCGAGGGAAGCGCTCCGCCGCGTCGCGTGAGAAGTGGTCGTCGTCGATCGCCGCGGTTCCAAGGATCACGCGATCGGCTCCGATTGCGAGGACTGCGTCGATCGTGTCGAGCGATCGGACCCCGCCACCGTAATGAACTGGTACGCCGATGCTTCGGACGAGATCGGCGACAACCGCCAAGTTGACGAGCTCACCCGTGCGTGCCGCGTCGAGATCGACGACGTGGAGCCGTTCCGCCCCGTTCTTTGCGTACCTCGCCGCGAGCGCCATCGGATCCCCGTAGCTCGTCCGCCTAGCGAAGTCCCCCTGCACGAGGCGGACCGCCTCACCACCTTGGATGTCGATCGCGGGTATGCACTGCATTTCGCAACTAGGTATTCGATTCTTCGCACAATGACGCGAAGGACGAGAGAAGCGCGAGCCCGTCCTTCGCCGACTTCTCCGGGTGGAACTGGGTGCCAAAGCAGTTTTCGGACTCCACCACCGCGGCGACCTCGCCGCCATATTCGCACGTGGCGACGACGGTCGACGCACCCGCGGGCGAGGGAACGGGGGCGTATGAGTGGACAAAGTAGAACCAGGGGATACGAGTGCTTTCCCGCAGCAGCTTCGAAGAACGCCCCGCAACAGCATCGATGGTGTTCCACTGCATCTGCGGAAGCCTCATTTCGCCGCTCAGCCGACGAACCGAGCCTTCGAGGATGCCG
Organism: uncultured Acidimicrobiaceae bacterium; assembly: GCA_963725215.1. GTDB lineage: Bacteria > Actinomycetota > Acidimicrobiia > Acidimicrobiales > Bog-793 > CAVRXQ01. The sequence goes on from CAVRXQ010000002.1 coordinate 399,352, forward strand.
AGTCCTGGTACGTGTGCACTCTCCTCGGATTCCTCGTAGAGGAGCTGCAAGCCGACGCAGATCCCGAGCAGAGGGGTCCGTTCGCGCACGGCGTCGCGCACGACCTCGTCCAGTCCGCTCTCACGCAGCGCGGTCGCGCACGCCCCGAAGTTCCCGACTCCCGGCAAGACGACACCTGTCGCGCCGTGCGCCTCCGCGGGTTCGCGGACGAGGCGCGCGTCCGCGCCGATGTGACGCAGCGCGCGGTGCGCGGACGCGAGATTTCCGATCCCGTAGTCGAGCACCACGATCACCGCTACAACACGCCCTTGGTCGATGGAATCGCGTCTCCCTCGACGCGCTTCGCCTCACGAAATGCTCGGCCCACTCCCTTGAAGCAGGACTCGAGGATGTGGTGGGTGTTCTTCCCATAACGGCATGAGACGTGCAGCGTGAGCTCGGCCGAGGTGGCGAAGGCGCGCCAGAACTCCTCGGCGAGCTGCGGGTCGAATGGGGGTTGACCGAGCCCGGGCGTGTCGGGCGCGAACTCGACGTCGTACCGGAGGAATGGCCGTCCCGAGATGTCGAGCGCGACGTCGGCGAGCGCCTCGTCGAGCGGTAGAGCCACGGACGCGAACCTTCGGATCCCCGCCTTGTCGCCGAACGCGGCATGGACGGCTTGACCGAGAACGATTCCCGTGTCCTCGACGCTGTGGTGCGCGTCGACGTGCAGGTCACCAACCGTGCGGACGGTTAGATCGAACTGCCCGTGCCTTCCGAGCTGGGAGAGCATGTGATCGAAGAAAGGTAGGCCGGTCGAAATGTCGGTGGTCCCTGTGCCGTCAACGTCGAGTTCCACCGTGATCTCGCTCTCGTTCGTCTTGCGGTGGCGCTCTGCCGTACGCCGAGGACGGTTTCCTGAACCTCCCTCATCGTTCATTTTGCGGGCTCCTTCGCGTACACAGGGACACTTGCGTCACTGAGTGAGGCTTCGAGCGCCGCCAAGAACGCGTCGTTCTCCTGGCGGAGTCCTATCGTCACTCTCAGACAACCCGAAAGACCTCGCCACGACGAAACGTTGCGGACGAGCACCGAGCGGTCGACGAGCCGGTGCCAGATCACATCCGCGTTTCGGTCGCCGAGCCGGATGAGAAGGAAATTCGCGTCGGAAGGGACCGTTTCCACGTCGAGTCGCCTGAGTGCCTCCGCGACGCGGTCTCGTTCGCGGACGATGCGCGCCGTGCGATCGTGTAGCGCGCCCTCGTGACGCAGGGCGGCGATCGCGGCTGCTTGCTTGAACTGGTCCAAGTGGTACGGGAGCGCGACGTCGAAAAGCGTGCGCACGACTTCAGGTCTTGCGACCGCGTATCCGAGACGAAGTCCCGCGAGCGCCCACGCCTTCGAGAACGTCCGCACGACGATCAAGTTCTCGTGCACGCCGAGCGTCGGGATGACGCTCGTTCCGGCGAACGGGGCGTACGCCTCGTCGATGACCACGTGCCCGCGCGCTCGACTGAGGACGGTTCGCACTGTCGCCTCGGGTTCGAGCCTGCCGCTCGGGTTGTTCGGCGAACACAAGAAGACCACATCAGGGCTCCGCCCGTCCGCCCGAGCCGGCAGCAAACGATCGAGTTCATCCTCGGGGACGAGGAACTCCGCGTCTCGGTCACCGACTGCAATCCCGGTCCCCGTGAGTTGAGCGATGTGGGAGTGCAATGCGTACGTCGGTTCCCACAATGCGCAGAAGCGGCCCGGACCGCCGAACGCAACGAGAATGCACTGCAGGACTTCATTCGACCCGTTCGCGCAGAACACGTTGTCCGCGCTCGTTTGGTGATGAGAAGCGATTGCGTCGCGCAATGCGACGGCCTCGCGGTCGGGATAACGGTTCAATCGGAGGTCCGCGACGATCTCTTTCAGCTCGGCGATGAACTCTTCTGATGGAGGCTCAGGAGTCTCGTTCGTATTGAGGCGGACGGCGACTTCGAGCTGTGGAGAGTGGTAACCGCTCGGGAGGCCGCTCTTGTTTGAGTCCAACGCTTCGTCCGGTGCACCCATCACGCGCTCCACGTGGCAGAGCCGAGGCGCGTCCTAATCGCCTCGGCATGCGCGGGTAAGTGCTCGGATTCCGCGATCGCGACGACGTCGTGACCGAGGATTTCGAGTGCCGGCTCGCTCACCCGAATCACGTGCGTGCGGCGCAGGAAGTCCGTGACACCGAGCGCGCTCGCAAATCGTGCCGAACCAAACGTCGGCAGAACATGGCTCGGCCCCGCGACGTAGTCGCCGACGGCGGCGGACGAATAGGAACCGATGAAGATCACCCCCGCGTTCTTCACACCGGCCAACAGTGAGTCCGCGTCGTCGACCATCAGTTCGAGGTGCTCCGGAGCGATTGCGTTGGCGACATGCACGGCTTGATCCGGGCTGTTCACGAGGGCGACGAAACCTCCAGCACGAAGCGAACCCATTGTCTCGTCACGCCGAGGGGACTGCTCGGCGAGGCGTGCAACTTCCGCCGAGACGCGCTCGGCAACGTGTTCCGACCAGGTGATGAGCCAAGCGAACCCGTCGGGACCGTGCTCGGCTTGCACGACGAGGTCGATCGCCGCCCACTCGATAGGTGTCGACTCGTCTGCAATAACAGCAACCTCAGAAGGGCCGGCGAAACTCGAGGCGACGCCGACGACTCCGGAGACTTCTCTTTTCGCGATGGCGACCCATTTCGATCCGGGTCCGGCGATGACGTCCACACGCGGAATCGATCGCGTTCCATACGCCATCGCGCCGATCGCCTGGGCGCCTCCGACACAGTAGACCTCATCGACGCCTACGATTCTCGCAGCGACGAGGATCTCAGAGGCGACGGCTCCCGTCGGTCCAGGCGGGCTGCAGCACACGACGGACGTGACGCCAGCAACCTTCGCCGGGATCGCCGACATCAACACGCTCGACGGGTACACCGCCCGCCCCGCCGGCGCGTAGATGCCAGCGCGTGAAACGGGAAGGTCGAGATGCGTGATCGTCACGCCGTCGTGGACGTAGTCGGAAGGCGTCCTGTGCTCGTGGCGATGGAATCTTTCGATCGCATCGGCCGCCGAGCGAAGCGCTGAGACCAGCTCGGCCGGCGTCTCCGCCAAGGCCTGCTCGAATTCCTGCTCGGAGACGAGGAAATCTTCGACGTCGACGCCGTCGAGCTCTTTCGTGAGTGATCTCGAGCGCGTCATCGCCGAAGCCGCGAACCCGCTCGAGGATCTCCCGGACGCGGGCGACCGGTCCGTCGTTAGAAAGCTGAGGGCGCGGGAGGTCGAACGGACCCCCGGGAGCGCATTTTCTTAGGTCGATCAGCCGTAGCACCGAGCCGGGCCCTTTCTGGCGTGAACCGCCAGGATAAATGCCAAAATGTGCCCGCTCGCGCGGCGAGTGGCGCACGCGCACAATCACCAAAGAGAATGAAGGGAAAGCGTCGACGTGCTCCGACTCGTCGTACCGAAAGGCAGTCTCGAGCGCCAGACGCTCGATCTGTTCGCTGCCGCCGATCTCGCGATCCTGCGCAGCTCGGACGTCGACTACCGAGGTTCGATCGACGACGAGCGCGTCGCGGACGTCCGTGTGCTGCGCCCACAAGAGATCCCGCTCTATGTGAGCAGCGGGCTGTTCGACATTGGCATCACCGGGCGCGACTGGGTCCAAGAGACTCGAGCCGACGTTGTTTCGCTCGGTGAGCTCCGGTATTCGAAGGCCACCGATCGACCGGTCATGATCGTGATCGCCGTGCACGAATCCTCGCCGACACGGCGGGTCGAGGATCTCCACCGCGGCGCCCGTGTCGCCACCGAATACCCAGACATCACGCGGCGCTTCCTCGCCGAGCGCGGCGTCGAAGCCGAGGTGCTCGCTTCCTACGGCGCGACCGAGGCGAAGGTGCCCGAGATCGCAGACGCAATCGTCGAGGTCACCGAGACAGGTCGCGCTCTCGAAGCCGCAGGGCTGCGCGTCCTCGAGGTCGTCCTCGAGTCGTACCCGGAGCTCATCGCGAACCGCCAATCGTGTGCCGATGCGGACAAGGCACGAGCGATGGCGCAGATCCTGACGCTGCTTCAGGGTGCGCTCGACGCTCGCGGCAAGGTGCTCGTGAAGCTGAACGTGTCCGCGAGGGATCTCGACGCGGTCTTGAAACTGCTTCCGTCGATGAAGGCGCCGACGGTGTCCCAGCTTTCTGGGGACAGCGGGTTCGCCATCGAAACCGTGATTAAGAGAACGGAAATCAACGTGTTGCTCCCGGCTCTCAAAGAAGCCGGCGCGACCGACATTCTCGAGCTCGCGCTTTCAAAGATCGTCCACTGAATCGCGGCGCGGCTTGGTGTCGCCGCGACCGGCGCTCGCCTCAGTGGGCCTCGTACGGTGTCGTGTAGATTCTCCCAACCGGGGCCACAGGTGTCCGCGTTCGAGCGGGACGGTGCGTACCGGCGACCGCTTCGACCACACGAGACCCCACCGTGAGCGAGGACACAACACACCGAGGCCTCTACGATCCCCGCTTCGAGCACGATTCGTGCGGCGTTGGGTTCGTGGCGGACTTGCGACGTGGCGCGACCCACGAGGTCGTCGAACTCGGGCTTACCGCTCTGGAGAATCTTGCACACCGCGGGGCCTTCGGAGCAGATCCCGATACTGGAGACGGTGCGGGAATTCTTGTCCAGATGCCGGACGCGTTCTTCCGCGCGGTGTTCGACGACGCATTACCTCCGCTCGGCTCATACGCGAGCGGCATGGCCTTCTTGCCTCGAGACGAAACTCAAGCCGAACACCGCAAAGATGACTTCACGCGCCTCGCGCGAGAAGAGGGCCTCCATGTCCACGCATGGAGAGAGGTTCCCGTCGAACTCGGAGTCGCGGGTTCAGCGGCGCGTGCGGTCGCACCGAGTTTCTGGCAAGTCGTGCTCACCGGCGATGGCGAAGGATCGTCCCGTGGGTTGTCGGGACTCCCCCTTGAGCGGTCGGCCTTCGTCCTGCGCAAGCGATTCGAACATGCGTTCTCTGACTGTTATTTCCCATCCCTCTCGATGCGGACATTCGTCTACAAAGGCATGCTCGCGACCGAGCAGTTGCGTCGCTTCTACCCCGATCTCTCGGACGCACGTCTCGCCAGCGCACTGGCGCTCGTGCACTCGCGCTTTTCGACTAACACGTTTCCGTCGTGGCCTCTCGCACATCCGTATCGGCTAATCGCTCACAACGGTGAGATCAACACGATTCAAGGCAATCGCAACTGGATGCGCGCCCGCGAAGCGCTCCTCGAGAGCGACCTCATCCCGGGCGACCTCCGCCGGATTTTTCCGATCGCCTCCGCCGGAGCGTCCGACTCGGCGTCATTGGACGAGGTAGTCGAACTCCTTCACCTTGGCGGGCGCTCGTTGCCGCATGCGTTGTTGATGATGGTTCCCGCGGCCTGGGAAAACGACTCGGAGATGGATCCCCGCCTGAAGGCTTTCTACCGCTATCACTCGTGCTTGATGGAACCGTGGGACGGGCCCGCCGCGATCGCCTTCACCGACGGAACGCTGGTCGGGGCCGTACTCGACCGCAACGGCCTACGGCCGGCGCGCTACTGGGTGACGAGCGACGGCCTCGTCCTCCTCGCCTCCGAGGTCGGAGTGCTCGACCTGCCTCCCGATCGCATCGCGAGAAAGGGTCGTCTCTCGCCAGGGCGGATGTTCGTCGTCGACACGGCCGAGGGCACGATCCTCGAGGACGACGACATCAAAGCTCATCTCGCCGACGGGCTTCCCTACGACGTGTGGCTTTCGGACAACCTCGTCCCGATCGCGGATCTGCCACCTCGGCGCGTGCTCGTTCCTCGGCATGAGACGCTCGTCCGCGCGCAGCGGCTTTTCGGTGTGAGCGAGGAAGACCTCCGGATGATCCTCGCGCCGATGGCCACACAGGGCGCCGAACCGACCGGATCGATGGGATCGGACACCCCGATCGCGCCGATCTCGGACCGGCCGCGACTGCTGTTCGACTATTTCTTTCAGCTGTTCGCACAGGTGACGAATCCGCCCCTCGACGCGATCCGCGAGGAGCTCGTCACCTCCTTGTCGACGTCGGTCGGACGTGAGCGCAACCTCCTCGAGCCCGCCCCGGAATCGGCGCGTCAGATCGCGCTCGAGTTCCCGATCATCGACACAGACGACCTTGCGAAGCTCGTCCACGTGAACGAACACGGCGAGACGCCCGGCTTCGAATCGGTGGTCATCCGCGGACTCTTCCCAGTCGATGGAGGGGCCGCGGCGCTCGAGGAGAGCCTGGAGCGGATTTGCGGCGACGTCCTCCGTGCGATCGGAAAGGGTGTGAACGTCGTCGTGCTTTCCGATCGAGAAGCAACGGCAGAACTCGCACCAATTCCGTCACTGCTGCTCGTGTCCGCTGTCCATCACCATCTCGTGAAGGAAAAGGCGCGCAGCCGCACCGGACTCGTCGCGGAGACGGGCGACGCCCGCGAGGTCCATCACATGGCGCTACTCGTGAGCTACGGCGCCGCGGCGGTCAACCCATATCTTGCGGTCGACTCGGTGCGCGAACTCGTGCGCAACGGCGCGATCGCGCTCACCGAGGATGCGGCGGTCCACAGCCTGATCCAGGCGCTCGGTAAAGGCGTCTTGAAGGTGATGTCGAAGATGGGAATCTCGACTATCGGCTCGTACACTGGGGCGCAGATCTTCGAAGCGGTCGGCCTTGACCAAGACCTCGTCGATCGGTACTTCACGGGAACGACGAGCAAGCTCGGCGGTGTAGGCCTCGACGTCCTCGCAGACGAGGTCGCGCGCCGGCACGCGCTTGCGTTCCGGGCGCGTGATGGTGAGCTCGCGCATCGCGAGCTCGAAGTCGGCGGCGAATACCAATGGCGACGCGAGGGCGAGTACCACCTGTTCAATCCACGCACGGTGTTCAAGTTGCAACACTCCGCACGGGCGAAGCGATACGAGATCTTCAAGGAGTACACGCGTCTCGTCGACGACCAGTCGGAGCGGCTCGCGACGCTGCGCGGGCTGCTCAAACTCCGCACCGGCGCGGACGCACCTCGGCCGCCCGTTCCGATCGACGAGGTCGAGCCGGTGGAGTCGCTCGTGCAGCGCTTCGCGACCGGGGCGATGTCTTACGGCTCGATCTCGGCGGAGGCGCACGAAACGCTCGCCGTGGCGATGAATCGCCTCGGCGGGCGTTCGAACTCCGGAGAAGGCGGCGAAGATCCAGCTCGCTACGTCGCCGATCCGAACGGCGACTCGCGACGGAGCGCAATCAAGCAGGTCGCTTCGGCGCGCTTCGGAGTAACGAGCGAGTACCTCGTCAACGCGACCGATCTACAGATCAAGATGGCTCAAGGCGCGAAGCCGGGCGAGGGGGGGCAGCTGCCAGGAGCGAAGGTCTACCCATGGATCGCGAAGACCCGCCACTCGACGCCCGGGGTCGGGCTGATCTCTCCCCCGCCGCACCACGACATCTACTCGATCGAAGATCTCGCGCAACTCATCCACGATCTCAAGTCGGCAAACGACCGCGCGCGTATCCATGTGAAGCTCGTCGCCGAGGTCGGAGTCGGCACCGTCGCCGCGGGGGTCGCCAAAGCACACGCCGACGTCGTTTTGATCTCTGGCGGTGACGGCGGTACCGGAGCCGCACCGCTCACCTCGATCAAGCACGCCGGCGCACCATGGGAACTCGGGCTCGCCGAAACCCAACAGACGCTGATCCGCAACGCGCTCCGCGACCGGATCGTCGTCCAAGTCGACGGTCAGATGAAAACGGGACGCGACGTCGTCGTCGCCACGCTCTTGGGTGCGGAGGAGTTCGGATTCGCGACGGCGCCGCTCGTCGTTTCGGGGTGCGTGATGATGCGCGTCTGTCACCTCGACACCTGCCCCGTGGGCATCGCCACTCAGAATCCCGAGCTGCGCCAGCGATTTAGCGGCCGGCCGGAATTCGTCGAGACGTTCTTCACCTACATCGCCGAGGAAGTGCGCGAGTATCTCGCCGCTCTTGGCTTTCGCCGGCTCGTCGACGCGGTCGGTCATGTCGAGTGCCTCGACACCGAGAAGGCCGTACGGCATTGGAAGGCGAAGGGACTCGATCTCGCGCCGTTGCTCGCCCGCGTCAATCCCGACCACGGCACGACCGATCTCCACCAGACAAAGCCCCAAGACCACGGTCTCGAGAGATCGATCGACCATACGCTGATCGAGCTCGCCAAGCCAGCTCTCACCCGCGGCGAGAACGTGACGATCGGCCTCAGGGTGCGCAACATCGATCGATCCGTCGGCACGATGCTCGGTGCCGAAGTGACGAGGCGGCACGGCGCACACGGTTTGGCTCGCGACACCATCGCGATCAATCTCGAAGGATCGGGCGGACAGAGCCTCGGCGCCTTCGTGCCAGCCGGAGTCACGATCGTGCTCACCGGAGACACGAACGACTATCTGGCGAAAGGGCTGAGCGGTGGTGTAGTCGTCGTCCGCCCGCCAGAGACGGCGGGGTTCGTCGCCAACGAGAACGTCATCGCCGGCAACGTCTGTGGGTACGGGGCGACGGGCGGCGAACTGTACGTCTCAGGTCTCGTCGGCGAGCGGTTCTGCGTGCGCAACTCGGGAGCGACCGCAGTCGTCGAAGGAGTCGGCGACCACGGATGCGAGTACATGACCGGCGGCACGGTTGTCGTGCTCGGAACGATCGGTCGCAACTTCGGTGCTGGGATGTCGGGAGGACTCGCTTTTGTCTTCGACCCGGATGATCGCCTTGGTGACCGAATCAACCGGGAGATGGTGGATGTCGAGCCGATCGATGCCGATGATCGCAACTTTCTCGCCGAAGCGATCGAGCGCCACCGATGTCTCACGAATTCCGCCGTCGCAGCGAGCGTCCTCGGCGACGCGCCATCGATCTTCGAATGCTTCAAGAAGGTCGTACCTCGGGACTACCGCCGGGTTCTCGAGGTCACTAAAGAAGCGATCGCGCGGGGTGAGTCGGTAGACGAGGCGGTCATGGCGGTGGCACATGGTTGACCCACGGGGGTTCCTGAAGTTCGGTCGCGAGGATCCACAGCGCCGTCCCGTGGCAGAACGCATCAGGGACTGGCGCGAGGTATACCTCCCCGGTCCGACAGAAGGCGTTCGACAGCAGGCCGCCCGATGCATGTGCTGCGGAATCCCCTTCTGTCACGAGGGCTGTCCGCTGGGAAACCTCATTCCGGAGTGGAGCGATCTCGTCGCCTCCAACGAGTGGCATCTCGCGGCTGAGCGCTTGCACGCGACGAACAATTTCCCCGAGTTCACTGGACGGCTGTGTCCCGCGCCATGCGAAGGCTCGTGCGTTCTCGGTCTTGTGGATCAGCCCATCTCGATCAAACAAGTCGAATTAGCAATCGCGGAATTTGCGCTCGCCAACCTGGAGCCGCACGCGGTCGCCCCTCGAACCGGCCGACGGGTCGCTGTGGTCGGCTCGGGGCCCGCGGGCCTCGCCGCAGCTCAGCAGCTCACCCGCGCCGGCCACGCCGTGACGGTCTTCGAACGGAGCGAGCGCGTCGGAGGTCTTATCCGGTACGGCGTCCCCGAGTTCAAGCTCGAAAAACAGGTCATCGACCGGCGCGTCGCGCAGATGATGGCCGAGGGCACGCGCTTCGAGACCCGAGTCTCAGTCGGATACTCATCTCACCGGCAGAATCCCGACTCTCCCCTCGGCCCGGTCATTCGTACGTCCCAAATCGTCGATGAGTTCGACGCGCTCGTCCTCGCGATCGGCGCGGCACGACCGCGGAACCTCGACATTCCGGGACGGCATCTCTCGGGGATCCATTTCGCGATGGATTACTTGAAGGGCGCCAATCTCGTCTGTGAAGGCGCGATCGATCGTGCGCCGATCGACGCCGCCGGCAGGCGGGTCGTCATCCTGGGCGGAGGTGACACCGGAGCGGACTGCCTCGGAACAGTGCACCGCCAAGGCGCAACTTCGGTCGCCCAGCTCGAAATCCTTCCCGAGCCGCCACCCGCGCGAGGAGCGGACAACCCTTGGCCCACGTGGCCCCGCATCTTGCGCAGCTCCGCGGCGCACGAGGAAGGCGGCGATCGCCTGTATTCCGTGGCGACCTCGTCATTCGTCGACGGCGGCAACGGATCCGTCGCAGCGATCTCGGTCGAGTCGGTCCGCTTCCACAACGGAGACTTCAAGGCGATCCCGAATTCGCGCGTCGAGTTCGAGACCGACCTCGTACTGCTGGCGCTCGGGTTCCTCGGACCCGAACTCGGCGGAGCGGTTGGTGAACTGGAACTCGCAGTCGACGTCAGGCAGAACGTCGCGGTCGGGCCCGACTACATGACGAGCCGCGGGGGTGTGTTCGCGTGCGGAGACATGACTAGGGGCCAGAGCCTCGTCGTCTGGGCGATCGCAGAAGGGCGGTCGGCCGCGGCCGCGGTCGACCGGTACCTCATGGGCTCGACCCGGCTCCACGCGCCGTTGCGACCTGGGGCGACGGCGATTAGCTGATTACTTGGACGACGCCGACAGCCGACGCGACTCAGCCGAATGCGCCAAGCGGTAACCGCGTCAGTTCCTGCGAGTCGTCGGGCAGATCCTCGGGATCAAGTGCAACGGCTTGCCGCCGATTCCTTGTGTCCAATCAATTGGCACGACTGAACTCAAGTGGACGGATGGTGCTGACAAAGAGACACAAATACCGTCTCTGTGCTGGAAATATGTTGTGTCGGAGGGGGGATTTTCCCACCTGCGACACGCGCTGTTACCTGGGATCTCGGCCCCTGATCAGTCGTCCGCCGACCTTCAGGTTATGAGGGTGTGTACGGCCGTTCGCTGAGTGTTTGCCCATCCGCCTACGTACCACCGATTCGGGGCTTGAGCAGCGCTTTTCTTCGAAACTGGCCGGCGAACTGGTTCTCGGTGAAAACACGAGTTAGGGCAAAAGTAGAGAAAAAGTAGGGATGGGACTTTTGCGGGTGTAATGGAGCATCGCGCCTGCTCGTGACTGTTCCAGACCTTCGGGTTACGTAAGGTCGCCCGTTGGTGGCGCGACGGGGACGGTAGGGATGCGGTAGGGACGGCGATCGGCCTTCGGGTTCGGTCTTCGGGTTTCGTGAGGGTCGCAACTGCTTCTGGAGCATCGGACTGCCGGTGTCCGTTGGACACCTCCACTTTTTCCGGGGCGGTTCACTCATCTGCAAGCGAGAACACGAGCTTGGGCGGCATCGAAGCGAGCGTCAGAAGTTCGACGTATGGCAGAGCAACCGGGCATCCCCACCAACGACGTAGCGGACATTGCCACGATCGTCACATGCGGAAGTAGTCGGCTCCGGGATTGATCGGATGCACACTACGAAGGTGTCGGCCCGCACTTGTGATTGACGAGACGATGCCCGACGCGTCAGACGCCGAAACATAGCCCGCGGCCACGGCGTCCCGGAGAATGTGCACCGTGTCGATCACTCGACCAACGCTGAGGCGCCGCTCGGCGAAGTCGTACGCGGCGTTGTCGTCCGTCGCGACCAAGCCGCCGAGCTTTTCCGCAAAGTAAATACATTGCGCCTCGCCGGCGTGCCTGATCGGGGGCCGGCGACCGTCGTTGAGTCCGATCCAGATTCGCACGATGCGCTGTTGATCCGCGATCGTGGGCAACACAGAGCTTCCGAGCCAGTGGCAGGTCAATATGGCGAGGCACCCGGGCCATCCGGCGGCGTCACCGCGCCTGATCTCCGCCTCTACTTCTTCGGTCCAACGCGGCGCGTCCCGCCAGCCATGCACTTGTTCCAGGATTCCGAGGCGACCGCAGACCGCGAAATGGCACAGAGTGACCGCGTCGAACAGCACAGGGCGAGACACGCAACGTCCTTACACCGGACTACCGCTAAACCGTTCTACGTCGGTCGTCGCTTGATCCGCCCGCTCTTCGTAATCCTCTTCGAGGACTTCGGTGGCATCTTTTTCCATGATCGCCATGCGTACCAATAGGTCGTCCGGATCGACGCCCAGAAGACCTGCGAGCGGCCGGACGCTCAGCACTCCCTGGCGGTAGCCGGCGAACGCACGGACAGTGAGCCACTCAGGGGGGCGCTGCTCGGGTCGAGTGCCCAACCGGCCAAGCAACGTTCGTGCCTTCTCGTCATCCCCGATCGCCGCGAGCACTCCGCGCCACCCAAGGGCCCGCATTTGATCCCGCCCACGCACGTTGATCAAACCGAGATTATGCAGTCGGTATACGAGCGACTCGAAACTGACGCCGAACTTGTCGACCATTCGTGCCAGCGAGTGGGCCGTTCTACCCGATCGTTCGATTTCGGAACGGATCTCTTCCTCTGGCATCAGAAAGCTGGCGGCGAAAGCGTTGGCAAAACGCTCGCGATCGGTGTGAGCGGTGAGGTCGATATCGAGAGTCAACACCTCGCCCTGCCCCGACAAGACGTGCGCCAACTCGTGAGCGAGCGTGAACAGCGATCGAGTCGTTGGCTGCGCCGCGTTGACAAAGATCAACGGGAACGATCGATCAGTGATTGACGCGCCGGCGAGATGGTCGCTCGAATGCTCCTCGACGAGCACGTCCACACGGAATCTCTCTTCGATGGCCGCCACAAGAGCCGAGAACCGATCTTCCCCCTCTGCCGCCACCTTCAGTTGATGATTCGTCCAAGCGGCCAATTCGGTAGCGGAAGCCATCCATTCCGATTCGTCCACTTCCGGTACGTCGTCCAGTTGTGGTTGAGCGGGGATTCCTTCCTCCGACAACAACTGATGCAACTCCGTCAGAGCGGTCAGACGATCGAAGGCAGGGCTTTCGACGATCGCTCCCAATTCGGCGCGGGGCGCAACCGGGAGCCGAGCCAACAAGGAATCTTCATCAAGGATCGCGAGCGGCGAGACGTTGAGAGCGTCGGCGATCAGTGCAAGCTCTTCGGTTTTGAGCGCTCGCTTACCCCGCTCAATGTTCGACATCGCGTCGGGGTCGAGCCCAACGCGAGCGGCGAGTTCCTGAGACTGCAGACCAGCCCGTTCACGGAGCACGCGCACCCACGCGCCGACAGCGGCGGCGTCCACTAAGCCGAGGTTACGCGGAGATTGCGATTTTTGCAACCTCTCAATTGCGATTATCACAAGTCAATGATACCATGAAGTTGTGATTTCACCAATCCTGAGAAAGGAGGGACCCATGAACCAGAGCGAAACCCAGGAGGTCGAGGCACCCGAACGTCGAGACGTCAACGTCTTCATCGACGACAAGAAATACGTCTTCGAGCAGGACGACGTCACCGGTCTACAGATCAAGCAGAAGGCCGGCATCCCCGACGACTACTCCCTGTACCTCCGAAAGCCCGGCGGAAACGAGCCCATCCGCGACGACGAGCCAGTTGAGCTGCGCGATGGAGAGCACTTCTTCTCCCGCCCGCCTTCCAACGTGTCGTGACCGAGGAGGAGTTCGAGGCGGGTGTTGCTGCGGTTCAGCGCGAGTACGCCGAAACACGCGTGCTGAGCCGAGAAGGCACCACGCGTCCGCTTCGAGTAGCGCCCATCCCGATCCCCACCGACTTCTGGGGAGGCGGTACGACTCGCCTCCTCGTGGTCTTCGACCTCGCAACTCACGAATCGCAGCGGCCACCCGGCTTCCTCGGCGACGAATGGAAACTGCCCGGCGGCGGCGCCCCCGTGAACGCGCAGCCCTCCTACCAGTTCGGCGAGGCGTGGCAGACCTACTCGTGGACATTCCGGTGGCCACCGGCGCTCAGCGTCCTGCAAACCGTCGAGGCGTACCTAGGCCGGTTCGATGACCACCGTTGATCTTCGTGTTCCAGGCGATGTGCAGCGCACGATGTTCACCGACTTGACGCGTGATCGCGAGTGGGCGGGCTACCTCATGTGCGGTGTGCACCAAGGTTCGGGTCACGACCTGCTTCTCGGCCGTGCCTGGCACCCCGTGCCGCCGAAGATGCAGATCACGGGCACCCGCCACGGATTCAGTTGGCACTCCGACTTCGACGTTGAGATGCTCAACCTCGCTCAGCGCGACAACCTCGCATGTGCCGTCTTTCACTACCACGGGGGCGCACGGCCATCGCTCGGGCATACCAGCGACCGCCAAACCGCCAACTCGCTCATGCCCTTTCTCTCCCGCGAGGCTCCCGACCGGCCCCACGTCTTCGGTGTCCTCGGCGATCATGCGGCCACCGGGCTGGTCTTTCGTGACGGCGCCGAAGTCGGCTCGCTCTCCTCGTTCCGCGTAAGCACGCAATGCATCGACGACTGGAGTACGGGATCGACTCTTCCTCGGATCAGGAGTGACGGCGAACGTCACGATCGTTTGATCCGAGGGTTCGGGCCCCATGCACACGAGCGCCTGCGTCGAACAACGGTCGGGCTCGTGGGGTGTGGAGGCGGAGGCTCTCATGTCGTCCAACAGCTCGCCTATCTCGGCGTCGGGTCGCTCCTTCTCGTCGATGCCGACATCGTCGAGACCTCCAACCTCAACCGCCTCATTGGCGCTCATCCCGCTCGCGCGAGCCGCTCACTCGTCGCCCGACTCCTTGGCCGTGGACGCGGGGACGTCGGATTGCCAAAGGTGACGGTCATGCAACGCATGGTCAACGCCATCGACGAGACGATCGACGTCACCTGCATCCAAGAGGCATTTCCCACCACCTCGACCGTCGAGGCTCTACGGCGCGTCGATATTCTCGTCGCCTGCCTCGACAAGTTGAGCGTCCGAGACGACCTCAACCGCCTCGCGAAGCGCTATCTCATCCCGCTCGTTGACATCGGCATCGAGATCACGCCAGATCCAGCCAAACCCGGCAGCATCTACGCGGTTCCGGGCCGGATCACCAAAGTCCTCGCCGACGGCCCATGCCTTCGCTGCCAAGGAGTGATCGACGAGAGCAAGTTGGAGCGCGAGCGAGGCGGACGCCCCAGAGGGTACGAGGGACCGGCTCGACTTCCTGACCCCGCCGTCGTCACCCTGAACGGGATTGTCGCGTCGATAGCCGCGACCGAGGTTCTCCGACTCATCACGAGCTTCGAGATCGAGCGCACCCCGAATTGTGGCTGGCTCTACGACGGGCTAACGGGTGCTATCGAAGGTGTGACCAAACGCTACGACGCTTCCCGAATTTGCGAGGTCGATCGAGGAGCAGGGGATCCGTGACATCGGGCGCGGACGGCTAATCCAGTCCATCCCGATCGCCAAGCACCAACGAGTCGATCATCGGCTCGGCCGGCAAACGTGCCAACGCCTTCACGATCCTTGCAATGGTGTGCGGAGACACCGGATTGCGCAGCGGAAGCTCGCGCCCTACTCGAAGTCTTGGCTCTTCGCTCCAAGCTGTTGAGCGTTCTCACCGACGACCCGCCTGACACGTTCGTCGAAGCGAGACGACGAAGCATTGATTTCGAGCGTCATTTCGACCGACCCGCCTGGAGCCTCGGCCAAATGTTGCACAACGTTGCGCAAGATCTCCTCCAACTGCCGGATCCCACGCACTGTGTCGAGTGGAAAACGACCGTAGAAGAATGTCGGATCGCCCGCAGTGTCCGCACCGAACAAATCGGATGGCGTCGATGCCGTACCGTCGGCGGCAACGCCAGATCCACGCTCATTCGATGACGGAGCGCCATCGCGCGCCTCGGAATCTCGGGTGAGTTGCTCGCTCGCCGCATCAGGCGCCACGACGACCCCGCTCTTGCTGGCCGTCACGAGTTGAGCTGTGGCAAGCCCGACCCATCGAGATCCATCGAACACGTCCGCGTAGGCAAAGGTTTCGAGCTCCCAATCAATCTTCGCGACTCCGTCCGAGATCGCACGGGCCAAAACATCGAACGAAGCCAAGACGCGGAAGGTAAAGGAACTGGCAGTAGGCCTTCCACAGTGCATCGACAGCGATATCGTGCCGCTCCGTCCATAGCGGGATGCGATCGAGATCCATCCGCACACGGGTTCCCCCGTAATGGTGATGAGGCGTTCTTCGCATTCGAGCTTCTTCGCAATCCGCTCGGCCAGAATTCCAACTCCGGTCGGTTTGGTCTGGTGCCAGCGGATCTCCCGGGTTCCCGGGGTCTGTTCCGGTACGAGAACGTGTTGGTAGGTCTCGGCGATCCGGTGGGTGACGGTCTCAGCGGTCTCGGAGAGCTTGGAGTCGCCTGGGCTTCGTCGCTGCGGTCAGTTCGAGCTTCTGTGTTGTGGTCGTCGAGGATCGACTTCCACGCGAAGTACTGGCGAGCGGCGGTGCGCAGCTCGGCGAGCCGTGCCTCTGATGCGGCGCTGAACACGAGCATGTTGCGGTTCAACCGAGGACCGGCGTTTCGTTGACAAAGGATTGATCGGCCATCGCGATAGCCGGGGACTCATCCACGTTCGGAACGTGATGAGCTGTGGCTGGAAGCACAACGAGGTGTACGCCGTCGTCGTCGTCGGTGACGTCACCTGGACCGTCAGGGAAGGCGTGCACAGCGGCGAAGGGTCCGGGCGAGTCCGCCTTCTGCAGCCGCCGTTTGATCTCATCGTCGGCGTTGTCATCGGTGAAGTTGGAGATGGCCCGATCGGCGGCGAGGCGCGTGATGTTTGCGCGCAGCGAGTACCAGTACTGGGCACCGTCGACGTAGAGGTAGGTGGCATCGCCGGAGAGTCGACGCAGTGCATCGGCGAAGGTGCCCGGCGCTTCGCCGGGCTGGGCAACACCGAGCGTGATCAGCTTGAGGTCGATACCACGCCGAGCCTCCTCTCGGGGTGCGGAGGCAAGGTAGACAGCACGAGCAACGCGGCGGGTGGCGGAATAGCGGCCGAGATTGGTGTTGTGCTGGTCGAGATGCAACGGAAGTGCGTTCGCGCCGTCGATGTCGGTGCGGATCACGGGGTCCCAGCCATCTTCGAGGTACTTGGTGAGTTCGGAGTTCACCTCGGGTCGTCCATCGGGATCGTGCCCGGCATGATCAGCAGGTTCTGGTCGCCCCGTTGCCACAGCACGGAGATCACCGTCGCCATGAGCCGCAGCACACCGCGGGTTCGCTGGAAGCGATCGAGCGTGGACCAGTCCTTGTACAGCCGGTCGAAGAGCTCAGGGTGGATCGGATAGGAGAGCTCCATCCGTCGTCGATAGTCGCCATCGGCGACCTCGCTGGGAAAGTCGGCTTCGTTCTCTCGGTAGTAGTCACAGAACGCCTTGATCACGCCGTCACGGACCCGAGCGTTCTCCGGGGTCATCGGCTCGAACAGCCGCCGGCGAACGATCTCGAAGCTCTCGTCGTCTTCGGCTGGCTTCCATTGAGCAGAATTGCGACGAACGACGTTGCGGAGCCGTGCCAGGGCCTCCTGGCCCTTGTCGCCGCCGACCTCGATGTCACTCGCCGGGATTGACACCAGCACGACGACGTTGGGCACGGACGCTGCGGCTTCAGTGAGCGCTTGCGCGAACGTGAACTGGGTGTCGAAGTGTCCGCCCACGACCTGCGCCTCGGCCTCGCGGGACGGAAGCTGCGGGCATACCAACCCACTCATCGATCAGAACAATCGATGGGCCGGCCAGCCGGAAAAGGTCGATGAGTTTGTTACCGGGGTTCGACCCGAGAGGTCTTCCGCCTCGACGAGCTGGTAGCCCTCAAGCCCGCGAGTTGGTAGGCGATCTCTCCCCAGATCGTGTGGATCGCCGTGCCGTCAGGCTTCACCGAGGGTGAAGCTGCTGAAATCCACTGCCCCACGACGACCGCTCGCGCAATCTTGTCCGGCAGCGACAACTCGTGCTCGGCAAACAACTCGCCCATCCCTGGAAGCTCGGCAGCCTTCATGCCCGACGCCAGATGGTACAGCGCAATCATCGAGTGCGTCTTGCCGCCACCGAAGTTGGTCTGCAGGTCGATGACCGGGTCGCCGTCCTCGCCGCTCAACCGCCGTGCCGCCCCGATCAACAGTTCACGTAGACCGTTCGTGAGATACGTGCGGCCGAAGAACGCGACCGGATCCTGGTACTCCAGGTCCGCGTTACCCGTGGCTACCTGGTAGAGGTCAGCAGCAAACTCAGCTTGCTTCAAACGGCCACTCGCCACATCAGCGTGGGGGGTGATGATTTCTCGCCAGGGCGTGAAGCCCTTGAGCGGCTCGCCCTCGGTTGGCCTCGCCGCCGTCTTGCGGCGTTCCGATCGCGCCTGCTCATCGAACAGCTGGCGCTGCAGATCCCGCTTGAGACCCTGAACAATCCTCACCTGCTCCGCGGCGCTGAACGCCTCCAGAAGTCGCTCTGCCGTATCGAGCATCCGATATGTGTCATCGGTCGAGAACTGGCCCTGGTGCGCCCACTTGTTTCGCGCTTCACGCAGCTCGCTCGTGTAGCCGCGCTCGGACTGACCCAACCGCTGCCGCCACACTTCCTGCCAAGTGTTCTGCATTGCCTTCAGCAGAAAGATCAGATCGTTCGGATCCGCTACGCCAACAGCGCCCCGATCTCGGCCGTTCATCTCGTCGAGCCAGCCTGGCCCGTAGGCGGCCTTCCATGCCGCTTCGCAGACAGGACGGATACCATCGCGCACCGCGTCGAGCCCCCGACTTACTCGTTCGTTGTTAGGCATTACCACGGCGACACGCACTCCATCAGAACAACGTCCCGATCTCGTCACGCACGCTCGGCGACGTCGCGGCGAGTTTCGTGATCTCGGGCCAGGCGGTGGCCAGCATGTTGTAGGCGCCTGCCTCGTCGGCCCATTTTTTACGATCGCAGACGCCATATAGAAGATAGGCAAGCTGTCGTGCCCGAGCACCGAGGCCGCCACCTAACCGTGCAAGTAGGCGTGCTGCTTCGACTTCGCTACGGTCGACAGCGCGAATCAAGTGCTGCGTCGTCTCCCAGACGGTAAGGCGCCGGTCGGTCGCCGGATCCCAGCCCTCAGGCAACTCGGAGCGCTCAACCAGCCGAACCTTGCCATCCCGGCTGACGACAACACCAGCCTCGACAACACCAGCGACGTCGTGTCTTTCGCACGTGCCAGGAGGTCTGCGTTTCCGAACGGACCTGGGTTATGGCCATATTGCTCAAACCAGGTGAGGCGAAACGGGTGTCCGCATCGAACTCTGATTCCTCGCCGCTCAGCGCCTCGGCCAGCACCTCATTGATTAGGCCCAGGGCCGAGCTGACTGTCATCGGTCTCCCGTCGGCCTCGACGACCTTCGCATATCTGGAGAAAATGGCAATGCCTGGGCCCATCGCCGATTGGGCGAGGTCGACAGGGGCAATGTTCTCGACCTGTAGCAATCGCACTGCCGGCTCAAGTTCGGTGCGCAATGCGCCAATGAACTCGCCCCTCGTGGCCATCGGAGCGGTTGTCACGCGTGGCCTACAGGTAAGGACAACCGACGAGGCCAAGGAGTTTCGCCGAGCATTGCGAACCCCGCCGGTCATCTCGGTTCGGATGGGCCACGTCGCGGTAATGGCCAGTCCGGCATCGAGGACGCCCTCCAGGAACGTCTCCCATCCCGTCGACGTATGACCGTCATCGGTCGACTCCGTCGCCTTGAAGGCATAGAAGATGGATGCGGGGTAGCGAGGGTCAGATCGAGGGATTGCGGCACGGAAGACTCTCTTGATTCCGTTCTCGAAATGCTCCTTTGCCGCCTGTCGCCCTCCGAACCGATACTGGTCAGCAACCAACTCTTCTGTCTTTGGCGTCAAGATTGTTGCGAACTCATCCGGCCATATCGGCCCAAGAGTCCGTCGCATCCAGACGTAGAAGAAGTCGGAAATATCTGAATACGGAACGTTGTCGTAGTACGGGGGGTCAGTCGAGAGAACGAACCTCTCCACCTCGCCTATGCGTGCTTCCCGCGTCGCGCTCCGCGACGGTTGCAGTCGAGTTCATCGGCAGATGCAAGAGCGCCTTCGTGACCCAGTCGATTTGGCCACTCCAGCCACCTGTAGCCGTGGAGAACGGATTCGCCTCCGTGAATGCCCAGGTCATCTGGATGGTTTGCATGCGAAATAGGTGTTCCAGCGTCTCGCGCAAAGGGTGCCAGATTGAGAGGGAATTCCAACGACTGATCGCTCGATCGAGGACGAAGGCTAGGTACATGGTCACTGCCTCGGAGTAGGCAAGCGCTCCGTCGCCACCCGAAGCCAAGGGCAAACCAAGTTCCATCTCCCTTCGGGCGGCATCCGAAAGGATCACCTCCCTCAGTTCGTCTAACGATCGGCAAAAGGCGTCTATCGCCAGTCGTTGCCGCGGGAGAAAGAGCTTCCACCATTCGTCCAAGCCATATCTGGGTGTGCCCATGTATTGCGAGTGGGTCGACATGGCGCCTGTTGGGCGCCAGCAGTCTCGGGCATCAACTGCCGCTGCCTCCGAATCCGCGGGAGTCGGAGACAAATACACGCGACCGCGGGCGCCCTGCACGGCAACCGCGATGAGATGCTGTGTGAGGCGGCCGGCCATCCCCTCGCTCTTGATGTAATCGTTCGGGATCGCGGCGCCGGTCGCAATGCAAGTTCCATTACCTCGGGCGATGGTCCCTGGGATCGGATTGCCGCCCTCACGGACGTGGTAGGTGATGTGACCGTTTTCAATAACAGGCTCTACCCACACTGTCGGCCTTCCGGGCTTCTTGACGAGTGTCCAAGATCCGACCAGCGGGACATCCCCATTCCACGAGGGATCAGGGGACTGCACTGCTCGCGCCCAGAACCATGCCAGTACGTCGCCGCCCCCATACGGTGAGGGCGGGTGGGGGTAAAGCTTCCCTACTTCGGCCTGTGCCATGTCACCCAGCTTCGATCCGTATGCCTCAACGTCTGCAGCAAGGCCGCTGGCACCCTCCCAATCCGCAAGCTGAGCCGGGACCTCTGGGTTGACCGGGGATCGCCCCGAGAATCGTTGGGGAACCTCAAGCATCGCCCGCTGGATCATGACTGCCACCGGGTTGAGATCCCCCGAATGCGTATCGAGTCCGAGGCGCACGGCTTCGACGGGAATCGCGCCCCCCCTGCAAACGGGTCGAGGATTATGGGCAGGTCGCCATCGCAGGACTTCTCGATCTCGGCCCTCGCTTCGCTGAGGACGCGCTGGTCGTTCGACGCCTGCCAAGGCACAAGTCGTTCAAGGATGTCGAAGAGTCGTTTGCGCTCGACGAGCTGATCTTCTTGGGTGGGGAATCTGTCTGGATGAGATGAGGGATCATCCACGAGTGAGGCCCAAAGCACGGCACGTGCGGCAGCGAGCGGGCGCCTAGCCCACCACAAGTGCAGGGTTGACGGATGACCGTGGCGGATCGACTTCTCTCGTGCCGACTCCTCGTTGATCTTCGCCAGTGGAAGCGCGACCTCGATGAGCTTCTTCTTGTAGGTCATTGGGGCTCCACGGCGAAGGGCATGAGTTCAGCGACATCGAGGGGCACGTAGGTCTGCGCAAAGTGCAGCTCGTATCTGTCGAACGGCCGAATGAAGTAGTTCACAGTCGGCTGGCCATGTGGCTCGTTCGGGACGCGCACGACGGCAAGGCGGAAGCGCTCCGGGTTCTGTTGCGCCTGGCGCACCTGGCGAGCACGAACCTTGATCTCCGGTGTGTCGGGCCGATGGCCCTTGACCTCGATCTGGTACACCCTGCCACTGCGGGGGTCTTCCGAAAGGATGTCGAATCCTGGGTTGTTGTGATCCTGTTCGACGGGGAAGCGGCCAAGGACTCTTTCGGCCGCCATGACCGCGGCGACCGCACGGCGGTCCGTTTCGACGATCACGTCGTAGTCGATCTCGCGAGGTTGTTCGCCGCGCAGGCGTTGGATCAGACCAATGGGAATGACGAGCGCCGCTGCCACGACCGTCGGCGCATGGTTGACGAGGTCGGCTTCGAGATCGAGTTCGCGAAGGCGGCGGGCTTTGCGAGCTTCGAGGTCGTCGGCGCGTTGACGAGCGCGGCCTGAGTTGAGGCGGGGTTTCTTGCCGTGAAGCTCCTGCTGCTTGAGTTCAGCCGCGCGGGCGTCCCAATAGCGGATCTCGCTGTTGAGGCGTTCTTCGACGGCGCGCCGTGTGCGTTCGATCCGGGTGCGTGTGATGTCGGCCACCTCGGCGTAGTGGGGTGTGGCGAGGTTGGCAGTGGCCCAACTCCGACCGGTGAGATCAATGCCGTCATTCGCCCAGGTCGTGTCGAGACCGGAGAGAAGCTTGCTCGTGGTGTCGTCGAGGGGCTCATAGTTGAGATACGGCTCGGCGCCAGGATCGGTGATGGCGCCGTGCTCGGTGATCTCGACGAACTGGAACCGCCGGGACACGATCCTGCGGCCGCCCCGTTCAAGACGGCCGTCAGTGATGGCGTGTTCGAGATAGATGAGGGCGCGGACGGTGTCGCTGTCGTCAGTCGGGTCGATGAGCGTCGTGCCAGCAGGAAGGGTGGCGCCGTGCCGGTCGAGCGTGGGTCGCGATTAGTGCGTTGAGCAGCGGGTGCCCAGGGCTGAGCAATTCGGCTCGGGTCCCGGCTGGACCGATCGAGACGTACCCGGTGTCGAAAGTGACGCGTTCGTAAGCGTTTTGGAGAGGGCCACCGGCGGCGACTTCACCGGTCGCGGGAGCGAACGGTCGCGGGAATGCGGGTGATCTCGAACCGGCCCGTCTCGCGGGGTGCGATTCGTCCGCCGACGTCGTCGAGCGCGGCGCGGAAGAATGCTTCGATGAAGGCTGGTTGAAGCTTGCGGGAAAGCGCTTCTTCCATTCGGTGGCGGATCTCGGTGATGCTCGACGGGTCGAGCACGTTCGTGGCCAGCGCGCGTTCATCGAGGACTGTCTTCAGCCGGTCGCCGATCTGCGAGTCGATGACCTCGTCGACGCGGCGATGACGGCCGGGTCCTTGCCGTACTGGATGGCTTCGAGGAGCAGCTCCTGTAGCGACCGATTGATCTCGGCGTCGCCGAGAATGTCGTAAACCTGATCCCCGTACGTCTCGCGTTGTGTTTCGATCTTAGCGAAGAGCCTCTCGAACACAACACCCTCTCTGGTGCCATGGGCTACGAGGTTCCAGAGGTGACAGACCTGTTCCTGGCCGATGCGGTGGATACGTCCGAAACGCTGTTCGATCCGATTCGGATTCCATGGCAGGTCGTAGTTCACCATCAAGTTCGCGCGCTGCAGGTTGACACCCTCGCCGGCGGCGTCGGTTGCGACGAGCACCTTGACCGCCGGGTCGTTGCGGAACGCGTCCTGTATCCGGCGACGGTCCTCGCGCTCTTATGCCACCATGAATCGTCACGACTGCTTCGGGCTTGCCGAGCAGAGTGCGGATGCGCCCTTCCAAGTAGTTGACGGTGTCTCGGTGCTCGCTGAAGACGATCAGCTTGGTGGGATCGCCAGGAGCGTTGAATACGTCGGATTGAAGGATCGTGCGCAGCTCAACCCACTTGCGGTCCTCCCCCGAGGCACGCACATCGGCGGCAAGGTCTTCGAGGAGTCGCAGTTCCGCGACCTCGCGCTCGGAGTTCTGCGATCGACTCGGCAGTCATTGCGCTCTCGATGGCTTCGTCTTCGAGGTTCTCAAACTCCTCATCGTCGAAGTCGTCAACATCGAAGCCGTCCGGATCGGCAAGACGTCCTCCGACGCGTTGCACCTCGGCAATTTCTCCGGAGCGTTGGGCATCGCTGAGCTGTTTGATGAGCTTGTCCTTGCGGCGCCGCAATGACTGGTAGATCGCCTCGGGTGACGACGCGAGCCGACGCTGCAGCGCAATGAGCGCGAATCCAACTGCGAGCCCACGGCGCCTGTCGCCACCATCTTGCATCGCCTGCGCCCGACCCATCCCTTCTCGCACGTAGTCGGTCACTGCTTCATAAAGGCGTTCTTCCAAGTCACTGAGGTCGTAATCACGGTCTTGGCGACGCGTCGGGGAACAGGCGCTTGCCCTCGAACGTGAGGAGGTTCTCCTTCACGTACCGGCGCATGATGTCGGAGACGTCGGGAACCTTGGCGGCGTGGCGCAGCCGCCCCGCGAAACGGTCGGGGTCGAGAACGAGAGGAACAACAGGAAGTCCTCGTTGCTGCCGCTGTGCGGCGTCGCAGTTAGCAGCAACAGATTGCGGGCGTGATCACGCAGCAGTTCACCGAGCGAGAAGCGCAGCGTCCGTGTGACCTCGTCGCCGTAAAGATGTGCCGACATCTTGTGTGCTTCGTCAACGACCACGAGGTCCCAATCCGTGACACGCGAACTTCGCTTGGAGGTCTTCGCCTCTGGACAGTTGATCGAGTCGTGCGATCAGCAGGTTCTCTCTCGATGAAGGGGTTGCCGGTCCGGGATTCTTCGACCAGCGTGCGGCCCATAGCCGAAACCTCATTCCGAACTTGCTCGTCGAGTTCCTCTTGCCATTGCTCGACAATACTTCCGGGGGCCACGATCAGGCAGCGGTCGAGGTCGCCACGGAGCATTGGCTCGCGAATGAAGAGCCGGACATGATGTCTGCCGGCTCCAGGGACATCGGCGAGCAGGAATCGGAGCGGCTGTAGTGGCAAAAGACGGTTGTAGACCGCTTCGATCTGGTGCGGAAGAGGTCGGATCGTCGATGATGCGACCCCGGCATACGGGTCAAACAGGTGTGCCAGTTGGATCCGCCGTGCTTCACTGGCGAGCTTGAAGGCGGCTCCGTCCGCGTCGAAGGTCCAGCGAGGGCCAGACGCCACCTCGATCGCTGCCGCCTGATCGCAGCGAGAAGGCGATCTCCGATCTGGCCGTCGTCTGCCCGGTAGACGACATTGAGATCCCGTCCCCGTGCGGCTCGACGGCGACGATCGTCACGTCGCCGCCGGCGACAAGACCACGGACCCGAAGGCCCGCCTTGAGTTCGTGGAGTTCGATCATGGATACGGAGCCTGCCTGTCAGGCCCCTCGAACTCGTGGCGGCTCTCGTCGACCTGAACTGGGGAGATGTACGAGACCCCTATGACAATGAGGGCCGATTCCCCCACCAACGGGAATACCCGGCGGATGCGTGTCGTGCCGGGGATCCTCCAGGGGAGGATCACCCTCCCCTGGAGGCAGGCTGGTCAGGCCGCCGCGTCGGCGGCCTGCCGGACCGACAGGGCCTTGAAGTGGTCGGCGACCACCTCGACCGTCCGGCGCTTGGAGCCGTCGGCGGCTTCCCAGGTGCGGCTCTGTTGCCGCCCCTCGACGTAGGCGAGGCGGCCCTTCGCCATGTACTGGCAGGCGAAGTCGGCCATCTGCCGCCAGAGGACCACGTCGTGGAACTCGGGCTGCTCCCGGTCGTTGGTGGCGATCCGGACGGTCGTGACGTGGATGCCCGGATGCGGTGGTGCGCAGCTCGGGCGTTGCGACGAGCCGTCCGACGAGGATCACTCGGTTGACGGATGTTCCCTTCGAGGAGCGCTTCGGTCTCCGTGCGTCTCGGTCGTGGACTTCGTGCTGCGGGTGTTGGGCTTGCTGGCCATTGGATGTACCTCCTGTTGTGTGGATCGATGCAGCGGTGTCATCCAGACCAGGTGCCGAGCGGAATACCCCTCGCCGCAGGCGACACGCCTTGGGGGTTGCAGCGAACAGGCAGCGGTCTGGTAGCCGTGTGCGGTGAGATCCACGACAACGAAGGAGGGATCAGGCCAGCGAGTCCGCTCCGAAGCACGATCACGACGAGCAAGGGGACAGTGCTCAGGGGAAGCCGACGTCAACGATGAACCCTGCCGGTGCGGTCAGGACGCCGAGCTCAGCCACCGAGGTCAAGGTCGGCACGGCGTGCCGGCGGAGCGAAACCTTGACGGAAGGGCACGATCCCACCCTCGGTGTCGGACCTCCCATCGGGAGGTCCTGGGTGCGAATTGGGAAATCTGGCCAGGACTACGGGATGTCGAAGAGACGGTCGGACGGGAGCCGGCGGAGCTTGTCACTCACGACGACGCCACCCTGCCAACGGCCAGCTGCGTCTTGGTGGCGGAACTGCAGGGCTAACAAGCGGGCTGCGTACCTGGTGCGAACTTCGTCGAAGCGGGAATGGGTGTGATTACCCGGCCACTGCGCGCAGTAGACGCGGGCAGCCATCGGGAAGATCAGCGCCGACGCCAAGGTATCCGCGAGCTGCAGGCCGGCGTGATTGCCGCTTGATCCGAAGACGGGCGCCTCCAGGATCCGGGGCAGCGGGTCGCCGGCGGAGCGGTGCTTCTGGGTGAAGATCGAGTGCGACACCTGCGAGTCCTGGTTGTGCATCCGGCTGTCGCAGAGCATGAAACCGGAGCTGCGCTTGGTATCGAGGAAGCGCTGGAAGTGCCTCGCCAAGTCCTGGATGGCGTAGGTGTAGCTCGGCGCTGGATCGAGGGGCTGCCCGACGGCCTTGATCCAGACTCGGCCGATGATCGCCGTCCGGCTCTGCTCAAGGATTTGAACGACTCGGTCGAGGTATCCCTTCGCATGGCGTCGGTCGTTGCGGCTGCCCGACCGGAGCGACGAGCGGAGGTCAGCGCCTTTGACCTCGGCGAGAATGTGATCGAGGCGCATGCGTGCATGGCACTTGTGGGGGAAGAATTGCGTTTGGCGTCAAGGAGGTGGTCGGTGGCGGCGCCGATCTGGCTGGTGTCGACGATCAGCCCGATGATGACCATGAGCGGGGTCGCGGCCGGGTTGGATGCCGGGGCTTCGAAACCGCCCGACTCGTCGATGAAGCAGATGTGCACTGGTGATGGCCCTCAAACACAACTATGACCGCCCGAAGGCGGCCATAGGGTGTGATGTTCGGCCTTTCGGCCTAGCCATCGCTCATAACTCTACCAGGGAGCACCCCGTAGGACGATCGCGAGATTGCAACGAGAAGTCCCAGGTGCAGAGGCAGAGGCGCTCCGTGGAGAGGACGAGGTGATGCCGGAAGAGTGCGGTGACGTCGGTGACCGTATACATCAGGCCACACCGGCTTTGCCCAGGATTTGTGCTCAACGTGGTGTTTCTTGGGGGCGGTCGAATTCTTGGGCAAACAGCGCCTAGCGGATCAGCCCTCACTGAGGGCGCACCGTGATCCGTTCAGTGCGGCCACCAGATGCCTGCGGGAGGCGGCGTGAAATTCATGAGGTCCTCCCCGAACTCCTGCGCGAATTCGTCGATGAAGTCAGCAACGCACTTTTGCATCCGACGAACCCAGGCATCGAAGCTAATCCGAAGGATGGCGTCACAACGTCGCGAGGGAATATCTGCACCATCGCGCCTGGGCTTGCTGCGAATACACATGGCGTCGTGTTCTTGACGAGGAAAGTCGCGACTAAGTCGCCGTCTTCGAGCGGCTTCCCAACCTTGGACTCATCCGGTTTGAGGTCCGTGATTGTGGCATTTCCCTCGATGACTTTGACATCGGGGTGCATGAAGACCGGGAACAGCGCCGTCACCGGCAACCGACGGTGACGGTCGAGAATCGCAAGTTCTTCGAGGACATAGTGCGCGGCGGTTGTATCAGCCTGCCGGAGTCCTGTCACTGGGTCCTTGTTCCCAGTCTTGTACGGCTGTACCGCCTCGATCTTGGCTACATCTGCCTTGGTCAGGCCCTTCAACTTGCCCTGTGCGTGGCCCCAGAAGGTTTCGGCGGATCCTGGTTCAGTCTTGAAGATTGGGAATCCCAGGTTCTTCCAGTTGCGCGGGACCTCAGTTTTTTCGCGCAGACAGGCGACGTGCCAGACCACGTAGTTCCGAGCCGCCCAAAGATTGCCGACAACCTCCCCAAAGTAGGTGGATGTCAGGCGGAGCAACTCGGGATCAACCCGGTCACGGAAAATGATCTTGCCGTTTCCGTAGGCATCGCAATCGGGTTCAAATCCGTAGCCGCCACTTTCCATAATTGCCTGGCAAGCGGCGTTCAAAGAGTTCACGTGTTCCCCAGCGCGATTCCAGCGGGTTTTGGCGTCATCGAGAGAAGGCCGGAACACCGGTCGCGACACTATGCGGCCCATGCGGAGGCGGGTCGCCCGTGTCGCCTCTACGCACTTACTGCGAACTCTGGAACATGCAACCCCATCTCGTGAACACACCAGACGACCACGCACAGGTTGCGGCAGATGACCTTTGCCAGCACCTCATTCACCTGCCCCTTGTGGGACTTGGACCTCAGCGACCCATCGAACTTCGCCTTGAAAGAGTAGAGAAACTCCTCACAACCGGCACGATCAGGGGCGTGATCACCGCTCGTTCGGTGGACGGAGCACCCACGGTGCTCCGTCCACCTCGTCGAAAGCAAGATTTAAGCGGCAAAACGTCGACGGCACTCCTCACGGAGTGCGTCCCTGGTCGACGCGTCGACATCGGACAGGCGGAAGAAGCAGAACATCTGATCATCGATCCTCCACGCGCTTGAGCGGGACAACTCGCCGACCAGCTCCTGGGCAAACCGCGGGCTGAGGAATTCGATTGCGGCAGCTGGTACCGGCACATCTCCGTCGCGAACTAAGAGGACGTGCGGAGGCGCGCCCTTCTGTCCTCGAAGATATTCAGGGCTCGTTCTGAACACCTTGCTGTAACAGCTCAGATAACACGGGCCGATTCCTTGCGTGCCGCGGCGATGCTTTACGAATGCGACGCGGAACGACTCCCGCTTAGGAGAGATTTCAGCACCAGGAAATTCCGCAGCTGCCACCCGCATGGCTTTGTGAAGACGGTCGAGGCTCGCGCGTCCGTTCGTCGCCTTCCACTCTCTCCAGAGCCCCTCAAGACGCGGGCCGAGAAGATTTGAATCCTGTCTCCAGTTGCTCGGCCGACCATTCAGAGGGGTCATGCCAAGTACATCGGCACATTAGAACCTCGCCCCTGACCAAGTGCTTTCCGGTCGACGACGAGGGCTGGGGACGTCCACCAGCCCGCCGTAATGCCCGAATCACAACTTTGGGCTCAATGGCATAGCGACGCTCCGCGCTCGCTCGCCTTAATGGCTACGTCGCCAAGGTGGCGGTCACGCAGCAAGGAGGAAACGAACCATATGCGACTGCCGATTGATGTCACCGCGATCACCTTCCTCGCCGCTGGCGAGGCCGAGCAGCTGACCGAGCACGAGAGTGACCGGCCGCGGCTCGACCGAGACGGGCAAACACTGTTCCTTGTCCGACTCGTCGCCTTGAGCGACGGACAGGCCGAGGTGCTGCCCGTTCGAATAGCCGGGGCAGCGCCGAAGGGGGTGGGCCAGGGCATCGCGGTCCGCTGCGTCGGCCTGACAGCCACGCCGTGGTCGATGGGCGAGCGCTCGGGCATCACCTACCGAGCAGATCGGATCGAACCGCTCGCTCCGGCGGCTCGGCAAGCGAGCTGAGTGGCCCCGCCGGGATCGCGCCGGTTGCTCCCGACGCGATCCCGACCAGGGCCGAGTCCCTCCCATACGAGTCCGCATTCCTACGCACCGAAGGTGAGGAACACCAATGTCTAGCTACTCGGGTGAATCGTACGAACGCAACAACATCCACAAGGAGTCGACCGGGGTCGGGATCGCCACGTGTCAGGTCCTTTGGTCTTACCGCCTCGAAGTGGGGCTCATCACAATCATCACCGGCTCCTGGTTCGGTCTCTCGCGTCTAATCGGTTCGGTACCCGCCGCGATCGTTGTCGCGGTTGCACTATTTCTGCTGCTCCTCATCCATGGCGCACGGTCGTTTCTCATCGAGCGGCTCAGTCGTGCACGCTGGCGGCGGCGAGTCGAACGAGCGCTTGCGCGTCTCGAACACGATTTCTTCAGCGACCACAGTCCGTCAGTACGAAAGGTCCGGCGCACCGTCATCGGCGTGCAGCTCGTCGTTTGTCTTCGCACGGGCCATGCGGTCGCGCAGCTGGACAAGGCGGCCGACTACCTCGCGACTGCGCTGCGCGTGCGGGAGGTCCGGGTCGAACAGCGAAAGGATGACGCCAGCACTGTCGACGTCACGATCATTGTTCGCGACCCGTTCGGAGGGGTGCCGATCTCCTGTCCGTGGGCCGGGATCGACCAATCGAGTCTGTGGGAACCGTTCGCGATAGGTGAGGACGAGGTCGGGCGACCGATCCTGGCCACCTTGGTCGAGCGCAACCTTCTCGTCGGCGGAGAGCCGGGATCCGCGAAATCGAACTTGCTGCAACTGGTTGCGGCGATCGCCGCTCTCGATCGGCAAGCGAAGCTCTGGCTTCTCGACCCGAAGATTGTCGAGCTCGCTCGCTGGGCTCCGGTTGCCAAGGGGATCGCCGGGTCGGCGATCGACGAGGCAGTCGCGGTGCTGCAGGAGCTCACCGATGAGATGAGCCAGCGCTATGAGGTGCTTCAGCGTTGTGGTGCTCGCAAAGTCGATGCGACGCAGGGTCTCGGGCTCCACGTACTGGTTGTGGACGAGTTGATGCTCTACCTGACCGACCCGGACAAAAACGCGGTAGCGGAGTTCACCGCGCTTCTGCGCCGGCTAGTGGCACTCGGACGAGCTGCGGGGATCAGCGTCGTAATGGCGACTCAGAAGCCGTCGACGGAAGTCATCCCCTCCTCCATTCGGGATCTCATGTCATTGCGCGCTGCGTTTCGTTGCACGACGCGCGACGCGTCAGACACGATCCTCGGCACCGGTTGGGCCGCGCGGGGAGTTGCAGCGAGTGACATCGCCATCAATCAACCAGGCGTTTGCTACATGCTGAGCGAGGGCGCTGAGCCGGTGAAAGTCCGGTGTTACCACCTCGCTGACAACGATCTCGACGCGATCGTCGGCCGTGCAGTCTTGCTCCGACGATGACGACGCTCGACGCTCATCTTGTCGAGGCCATCGTGGCCAAGGCGAGCGACGAGGCAGGATACGCGGCCTTTCGCGCCTCTGGTGAGAAGTGTGGTTGGTGTGCCGAGCCGATCCGATTACGAGGGTCGTCGATGACCGTCGATTCCGGCACAGGCGAGATCATCGAATCATTCTCGACCGACGCGCTTCACGGGCGGGAAATTCTCAAACCGTGTGGCACGCGGCGAGCGACACGTTGCCCGGCGTGCGCGGCGGTTTACAAAGGGGACGCTCGGCAGCTCGTCCTTGCCGGTCTAATCGGCGGGAAGGGGGTGCCGAGCGCGGTCGCCGGCCGACCGATGGTCTTCGCCACGCTGACCGCACCGTCATTCGGTGTCGTCCATCGCTACGTCGCAAGCGGCGGTCCATGTCGGGCCCGTGGCCCGAGACGCTGCGAGCACGGTCGGCGGGTTTCATGCCTATCTCGTCACACCGCCCTCGACCCGGCACTCGGAGAGCCGCTCTGCATTGGCTGCTACGACCACGAGGGCACCGTCTTGTTCAACGCTCAGGTGTCCGAGCTGTGGCGGCGGACGACGATCTACACAACTCGCAATCTGGCGCGTGTGGTCGGGGTGAGTACGCGTGAACTTCACAGTCGCGTGCGCCTCTCCTACGTAAAAGTCGCCGAGTTCCAGAGCCGAGGCGTCATTCACCTGCACGTCCTCGCTCGCCTGGACGGCATCGACGATGAAGAGCCCGACGGGCGCTTCAGCGCCGAGACGCTCGGTCTATCGCTGCGGATCGCGAAGAAACAGGTTCGCGTTCCCGGCATTCATGGGCGCCAAGCGGTGTGCTGGGGGGAGCAGTTCGACTGTCGAGCTGTCACGTCGGCGACGCCTGAGGAGAGCGTGAGGATCGCGAACTACCTTGCGAAGTACGCGACAAAAGGAAGCGACGATATAGGCGCCCTTGATCGTCGCCTCCGTTCCATCGAGGAACTCGACAATCGAACACTTTCGCCCCACCGACGGGAATTGGTGTCGACCGCATGGCGGCTCGGTTCCGATCCGGCGCTCGCGAAACTTCGGCTGCGCGACTGGGCACACACGTTAGGACTGCGATCCCACTTTCTCACTAAGGCGCGCAGGTTCTCGACAACCTTCGGAGCGCTCCGTAACACGCGCCGAACGTACCAGCGAGCACAACACCTGAAACGACAAGGCATCAACATCGCGGAGAGCGATAACTCGTTGATCGAGGTAGGCGAGTGGTCGTACGTCGGACGGGGTTGGCGTAATCGCGCCGAGCGATTCCTTGCTCATAGCGAAGCCTGTGCCGCGATCGAAGCACGGCGGCTTGCCGCGGACGACGACCTAACTTCAAGGTGCACCGCGGCATGAGAGGCGAGTCATCATCCAGTCGCGTGCCGGTGTCGGCCGCGCGCGCCGCGGAACAAAGTGATGCGACGATCGTCGAGTTCGTCGCGCCGATCGATTACCTCGTTCCGGCTGGTGCTCTCAGGAAGGTGCTCGGCCTCATCGTCGAGCAGGCGAGCCATCAGAGTGAGCGAGCCGCGAGCTAGACCGTGGCCATGCGCTTCGCTTTCTACGGACGAGTCTCGACCGAGGACGCGCAGGACCCCGCAGCCTCCAGGTCCTGGCAGCTCCGCCGGGCGAACGAGCTAATCCGTCCCACGGGGGGAAGGGTCGTCGCTGAGTACTTCGACATCGGTCAGTCCCGATCGCTCCCCTGGAAGCGCCGGCCTGAAGCGAGCCGACTTCTTCGCGACCTCGTGGACGCGGACCGCGGGTTTGACGCGGTAGTCATCGGCGAGCCTGCGCGCGCCTTCTACGGCAGTCAGTTTGCTCTGACGTACCCGCTTTTCACGCACTATCGCGTCGCGCTCTGGGTGCCCGAAGTGGGCGGCGCCATCGATCCCGGCTCCGAGGCCCATGACCTTGTAATGAACCTTTTCGGCGGACTGTCGAAGGGCGAGCGCACGCGCATCCAGGTTCGCGTGCGAGCGGCGATGGAAGCGATGGCGGCTGAGGGCGACCGATTCCTCGGCGGTCGGCCGCCGTTTGGCTACCGGCTCGCCGATGCCGGTCCGCATCCGAACCCGGCAAAGGCGGGTGCCGGTCAGCGTCTTCACCGCCTCGAACCTGACCCCATCACGGCGCCGGTTGTTCGCGAGATTTTCTTGATGTACGCAAACGGCGACGGGCTACGCCTTATCGCCGACCGCCTTACCAGCGACGGCGTCCTCTCCCCCGCTGCATACGACAGGCCACGAAATCGCCACCGAGACCCGCGAGGCTGGTCCCACACGGCGATCCGGGCAATCCTCACCAACCCCATCTATGGCGGCCAGCGCGTCTGGGGCAAACAGCGCCGCTACGAGGAGCTGCTGGACATCAACGACGTGTCCGCGGGCCACGTCACCCGTATGCGCTGGCGTCCCCGATCCGACTGGATCGAAGCCGCTCACTCTGGCATCGAAGCGCTGGTCCCGAAAGATGACCTCGTAGCGGTGGCGCAACGTCTCGGCACAAACGCCCGTCGAACGAAGCCCCGAGAATCGCCGCACCCATACCTGCTCCGCGGCGTTATCTACTGCGGCCTGTGCGGTCGCCGGATGCAGGGCTCCGCGCGCCGCTCTCGTGCCACGAACGGTCACACCCGCGTTCTCTACCGGTGTGAGTTCGGGAGCACGCGTTCCTTGCCACTCGACATGGACCACCCGCCGTCGGTCCATGCCCGAGAAGATGCGATCATTCCGCGCCTCGACGCCTGGCTCGCCGAGATCGTGACGCCCGAATCTCTCGCGTCCTCGCAGAGTCACCCAATCGAAGTCGCGGCGGGAGATGCCGCGGCGCGGGCGGCGATCGCCGACTGCGAAGCACGCCTCGAGAGACTCGTCGCGTCGATCGAAAGTGGGATCGACCCCAGACTGATTGCTCCGCGAATCCAAGCGATCGAGAAAGAGCGAGAGCGACTCGTGGCGAACCTAAGCAACCGCGCGGGTTGGCGACCAGCGACGGCGAAGGACATCGCCGAGTGGTCGGAGACGCTAGGCGGCCTGGTAGCAATCCTCGAACGAGCGGAACCGGAGCAACGAGCAGACATCTACGCAGAGCTTGGCATTCGGCTCGACTACTACCCGGCAAAGCCGGTTCAGTCGGTGTCGCCGCGTGTCGAAGTTGTGGCCGAGCTGTCGCGTGTCGGCCGACGTGTCGGAGGGGGGATTTGAACCCTCACGCCCTTGCGGGCACCAGCCCGTCAAGTTCGCTGCGTCCGTCCTTCGAGAGCACTTGTGTCCGCGGAAGCGCCCTGAGCAGGCCACCCGAACGCGACTCTTCCATCGGGAAACCCGGCGTCCACCGGCCACGGAGACGTTCGTGTGCAATCCAACGCAGCTCCGGCTGCGTAGTGACCTGGGTTTGATCAGCTCACACGTTCGGACTTCACTGGGAGGCTTCCAGCCCGTCGCATTCTGTCCTATGTCGTCGCGGTCGCGTTGGAGTACACGCGTTCTGGGTAGATGAAGACGGCGGTCCGACGTTCCTCAGCCATCACCCGATCGAACGTCGCCCAGTCGTCGTGCGCGCCACCCGCCGCCCGGAAGATGGCACGAATCAACTCGGGAAGATGGGATGGGTCGTAGCCGGACAGAGGATTGTCCGGCCCCACAATCTCGCAGGGTCCCTCGACCGCGGCCCACTCCCATCCTGTCCGGAAGACAGCCGTCACCCGGGGGCGGGCGCGCAAGTTGGACAGCTTGGTCTTGCCGTAGGTGACGAAGGCCACCACACGTTCGTTGGAGACCGGGTGCAGCAGCGTGCAAGCGTTGACGACCGACGCCTGCACGCTGCCGTCGGCCCGGGTCGTGGCGATGACGGCCAGATAGTGGTCGCCTGCGGCTATGCGATCGATGTCATCGAGGTCCATCGCCGACCACTATCCCATTTGCAGAAGGCAGGGCATGAGCGACGGTGAGCAGGCGGTGCGTGGTCTTTATGGAATGGAGGCCGCCGGCTCACGGACCAGGATCACCGCGAATTCGGAAATCGATGGCGAAGGACACCGCTCCCTCGAGGACAAGATGATGCTTGATTCCAGGTGGAATCGGCTGATGGTCGCCGCCCACGAGCTGCCTCTCAAAAGGGGGGTCGGTTGCCATCTTGAACGTCATCCGTCCCTCGAGCACCCGTAGATCTCCCCACGTCCGCTCTGCGACGACGTGGTCCTTCAGCAGAGCTGGGGGAATGCTCGCCTGGTCGAAGGGGCCTGCGGTTCTCGCGATCGCGAGATCATCGGGCAGCTCTGCGCGGTCGCACAGCGGGCAGTCGATGACGCTACCGAGGTGCGCGGTTCGCTCCACTTCGGAGACGACCCACGACCGCTCGAGGAACGGGGGCCGGTGACGGACGTGCTGGTTGTGCAGACACGAGAGCTCGGCGACCCAGTCGCCCATGTCGTCGGCGTGAAAGCCGACAATGGCGCGCTCCACACCGCCGATCATTGCCACGTCGGAATCGGGGTGCGAGGCCGGAGGAACCGGTCAGCGTCCCCGATCGCCGGGCTCGTGAGGCGCCCGGGGTCTGGCGGCCATCCTCGTGTGTATCTGCACCAACCAATGCGTGGCACCTCCCGCCCGCGAAACTGTTGGGCTGCTGTGGTGTTCGCATCCATCTGCAGAATTGGAAGCTCCATGTCCACAGAACTTCCTCATCACCCCCGATCGCCGAATGGCAGCGCTGATCGCGCTCAGGTGATCGGCCTCGGTCTCATCGGCAGCTCCGTCGCCCTTGCGCTACGAGCGACTGGTTGGCACGTGAGTGGAATCGACACGGACGCGGCGCACATGTCCCGGGCCCTTGAGCTCGGCGTCGTCGACGAGGTCGTGAACGACCCTTCCGCAACGCTCGCCTTTGTCGCGACGCCGGTGGCGTCCATCGGAAAGGTGGCTTCGGCGCTGTTGCGCGAACGCGAGGGTGACTCGAGCTTCGTCGTGACCGACGTCGGCGGCGTGAAGAGCGAGGTAGTCGGGGCGGTCGAAGACCCCCGCTTCGTTGGTGGCCACCCGATGGCGGGATCGGAACAGCAAGGCCCAGAGGGAGCGGACCGGGACATATTCCTCGGCGCCACGTGGGTGCTGACCCCGACCGAGGCGACGGACAACGACGCGTATGAGCGTGTCCGGGAAGTGGTGATGTCCTTTGGAGCCGACGTCGTAGAGCTCGCGCCGGCGCGCCACGACGCCCTCGTCGCGATCGTCTCGCACCTTCCACGCCTCATCGCTGCCAATCTGATGGTGCTCGCGGCCGACGCCTCCGAGGAAAACGCGGTGGTGCTCCGCCTTGCTGCGGGCGGCTTCCGGGACATGACCCGCATCGCGGCTGGCAACCCGGCGATCTGGCCGGACATCTTCCGAGACAATGCGGCTGCAGTCATCGAAGCGCTCGACGACTTGCGCGAGCGTCTCGACGAGGCCCGCAGGATTCTCGTCGACCAGGACCGTGGCGCGCTCGTGGCGTTGCTCGATCACGCCCGCGCGGCGCGCCGCAATCTCCCGCCGCGTATTCCGCGGCCCGAGTCCGTTGTCGAGTGCCGAGTTCCGGTCCTGGACCGTCCCGGAGCGCTCGCCGAGGTCACGACCCTCGTCGCCGAGCGGAATGTCAACATCTACGACCTCGAGGTCGCGCACTCGGCCGAGGGCGAACGGGGCGTGCTCGTGCTCGCGATCGACGCTGAGGCCGTTGATGACGTGCGCGCCGCGCTCATGGGTCGCGGCTACCGCGCAGCCGTCTCGTTAGCTCGGAGCCCTGGCGAGCCGTCCCCCACAACCAGCGGCTGAGTCGGCGATCCGAACTCGGCCATCAATACACCGCTCCGATCCAGACTGACCCAAAACATTCAGAGGAGGCGCTGTTCCGAACTATCCCGGATCGCCGGGTGAGTGCGACGCAGTTCGGCTCGTGAAGGACAGGCGTGGCCGCCTTCATCGGCGGGTCATTGGGGTACTGCGGGCTCTTGGCTTAACACTGAGTTGCGGTCCCCGCAGCGTACGTGACCTCCTTGCATTAACGCGAAGTGGAGCTGGAGCTGGAGCTGGCGAGTACCTGAAGCACCGTGTCGACCTCGCCGATGTGAATTCGAATGTGCGAAATGCACGGCCGAGCCAGAATTTCCCACGCGGGGATACCCTCCAGCCCCTCGATCTCAGCCCAGACCTTCGGATCGGTGTAACCGTCCACGCGCTCGTTGTGCTCGCGAAAGTCGGGCACAGCGTCCAGAGTCGCGTCAGATTGCGCGTCTAACCAACCGAGGCTTTCTGTCTTGACTGCCTCGAGGTAATCAGCCACCACGCTGGGAGAGAATGAAGCTGCAACCTCTCTCGCGGCCGAGGGCGAAACGCCCGCGCCAAAGCGGAAACGGGCGGAGATCCGTGAATCCCACGCGGGCCGACGTGCCACTTCATCCACGCCACGGATGGCGCACTCGACGCCCCAATCGATGGTTCGTGCGCAATGCCACAGCGTGAACCCGGCCGGGTTGGCGCGTTCGAAGGCGAGCTCGGTCCAGCGTTGAGAGACCTCCTTGGAGCCCAAGCGCTCGGCGATGAGGTTGAACGACCCGCTGAGCTGAAGCAAGAGGACGTCCTTACCGATCATGGAGTATGGCCCTACACCGAAAAGGCGCGGATCATCGCTGCCGCCCCTTGGGTCATCAACCCCTCGATGACCTGACCAAGTTCGTCCGGAAGAAAGTCCGTGGTCCACACGATCCGAGACCCCGTGGCTGTCGGTCCATCGGCTGACACCTCCACCGAGCCCTGATGATGCTCAGGCGCTAGAGCGCCTTCGACCACCGTGTAGACGAGTCGCCTGTGTCCGTCATCTAGAGAAATCAGCCGCTCCCTGGCTGTCCCACCCGAGGCGAAGGTGATTACGCGATCGATACCTTCGAGGGAGCAGTCAACGACGAACCCAGGGACGACGCGCTGATGCACGGCACCGTAGTCCCGCATCGCGTCCCAAACGTCCGCCGGTGAAGCCGGCACGTCGATGTGTTTGGAGATTGAGCCCATGGCGACAGCCTCGCGCCTCCCCCTACGGGAGGGTCAAATGAACAGATCGCTCGTGAGTATCTGCCCTCGTGAACAAGCGCACGGAAATGATGGGCACTCCGGACGGTTCTCGCGCGGCCGACAGGTGCCGAAGGTCGCCCATAACACTCAAGTCAAGAGTGCGCTGAGACTGTCCGCTAACGCTGGGTTAGCGCGCGTCAGGGTTAGCCGCTAAAGGATGGCGCGGCGACCGAACGCGTCGGATTGCGGCACCGGTGTCGAGGCCAGGATGATCGGACCATGACAGAGACCGCACTTCTCGTGATGGACGTCCAGCAGGGTGTGGTGGAGCGTGTGGCGGAAAGCGCGGGCCCGCTGCTCGCCACGCTCGGCCGCGCCACTGACGGCGCCCGTAAGGCTGGCGTCCACGTGATCTACGTGCGGGTGGCATTCCGCCCCGGCGCGCCCGAGGTGAGCAAGCGCAATCGCGCCTTCGCCGCGATCGGCGGGTCCGGATCCTTCGGGGAGAACGATGCAGCGACGCAGCTGCACCCAGATCTGGCGCCACATCCCGGCGACCTGGTGGTGGTGAAGAAGCGGGTGAGCGCATTCACCGGAAGTGACTTGGAGGTGGTGCGTCGAGCTCTGGACGTGCGCTCGCTCGCGCTGGCCGGGATCGCCACGAGCGGCGTCGTGCTCTCGACCCTGCGGCAGGCCGCCGATCTGGACTACGAGCTCACCGTGCTGAGCGACGGCTGCGCCGACGCCGACCCGGAGGTCCACCGCGTCCTCATGGAGAAGGTCTTTCCTCGCCAGGCGACCGTCATCACGGTCGAGGAGTGGGTGGGTCAGCTCTGCGGGTGACGCTGACGACCCGTCGTCGACGCCGTGACTATCGCCGTGCCTGACCCGGAAGTGTCACCTACCATTCACCTCAGAACAACGGGACCCTCTCACCGGACCTCGGGATCGTCATCGATTGAAGCGTTCGTCCCTCAGCTAGCGGCTGGTCGGCAAACCGGTTCCTCCTGGGCCGGGTCCCTAGCCTGGGTTCGTGCGCCTACGGGGTCGTATCACGAACGAGCGCGCGGCCTGGCCGCCGTTGTTGCTTGCGCTTCTGGCCCTCGCGGGTCTTCTCGCCGGGTGCGGGAGTGCGTCAGCCGGACCGCAGCCGACCATCGGGTCGTTCCTCGCGGGATGGGCGGCACGAGATTGGCCCGCGATGCGACACTTCGTGGCGGATCCACCCGCCGGATTCGCGAGCACCAACGCGGCGGCGCTGTCCGACCTCGGGGCGACGAGCGCGCGCTACGAAGCCGGTTCACCCGTCGTCTCCGGCACGGCGGCACGGGTCGCGGTGACCGAGCGCCTCACCATTCGCGGATTCGGCGCGTGGAAGGTCCGCACGACGTTGCACCTCGTGGAGCGCTCCGGTCGATGGCTCGTCCGGTGGTCGCCCGAGACGATCGACCCGTCCCTTCGCCCCGGCAGACACTTCGCCGTGACGACGACCTGGCCGCCCCGTGCCCCGATCCTCGGTGTTGGCGGCGTGCCACTCACGACCGAAGAGAAAACGGTGAACGTCGGCATCGAGGGGCACTACGTGAAGGATCCGTCTTCGCTGTCCGCGGCGCTCGTCGCGGCAGGGGCAACGAGCGCCGAGGTGAGCTCCTCCCTCGCCGCGGCAAAGATGAACCCGACGTACTTCGAACCGGTCTTCACGGTCCCGTGGGCCCGGTACCTGCAGCTGAAGCCGACCCTCTATCCGCTACCCGGAACCGTCTTCCAGACCGCCGAGGCGCGCGAGGCGATCACGCCGCAGCTCGAGGCGCACCTCGTCGGGAGCGTCGGACCGATCACTGCCCAGGAGCTGCACGCGCTCGGCCCTCCCTACGACGCGACGAGCATCGTCGGCCAAACGGGCCTCGAGCAGTTCGACCAGGCCCAGCTCGCGGGAAGCCCCGGAGTCACGATCTCTGTCCTCAGCGACGACGGCGTGGCTCTGGCGACGCTCGCGCATCGGAAACCCGAACCCGGCAGGCCAGTGCGGACATCGATCGACCCCGTAATCCAGCGCGCGGCCGAAGCCGCGCTCGCGCGCGAGCGGAAACCCGCCGCCCTTGTCGCTGTGGACGCCAGCACCGGCCAGGTGCTCGCGTCGGTGAGCGACCCGAGCAGCGACGTGTTCGACCAGGCGCTCGACGGGGCGTTCCCGCCTGGCTCGACTTTCAAGACGATCACGAGCACCGCTCTCATCGAGCACGGCCTCTCCCCGAGCTCGTCGGCGAGCTGTCCGACGACCATTACCGTCGGCGGCGAGCTGTTCCATAACGCCGAGGGCGACACGCCCGTGCAGAACATGGACCAGGCCTTCACCGAATCGTGCAACACCGCGTTCATCGGTCTCGCGACCAAGAACCTGCGAGCGGCGAACATTGCCGCCGCCGCCGCCCAGTACGACATCGGCAAGTCGCCCGACATGGGCCTTCCAGTCTTCGGGGGAAGCGTGCCGACGCCGACCAGCGCCGCGGACCTCGCCGCGACAGCGATCGGCCAGGGTCGCGTCCTCGTCTCGCCGCTCGATATGGCGATGGTCGCTGCGGCGATCGACTCGGGCCCGGTGCGCGAACCGCGCCTCGTGCTCGGCGCGCCGGACGACCGGGCACCGACCCACCGGCTGCCGACCGACGTGGTCGCGGATCTACACCTAATGATGGCCGACGTCGTGGCTAGTGGGACCGCTGCCAACGAAGGGCTGCCGCTTGGGACCTACGCGAAGACCGGGACAGCCCAGTACGGGACCGGCAACCCACTACCGACCGACGCATGGCTGATCGGCTTCCGCGGGAACCTCGCCTTTGCGGTCCTCGTCGTCGACGGCGGATACGGCGGTCCGACGGACGGACCCATCGCAGCATCGTTCCTCGACGGTGCATCCGGTTAGGTCTCCGCCCACGGGGCCACGCGAGCTCAAGGTCTGAGTCGGCCTCACAACTAATTCGCGGCCTGCCGAGAACAATCACCCCGCGGCAGCTCTTGCAGGCATCCCTAAACATTCACCCTCGGCACGGCATTGGGCTAGCCCACAACGCCGGGCGTGTCGCACTATCTATATGCCGGCGATCGGCACTTTGATGACGCATTGCACGTGGTGGATTCAAAGGGTCCCCGATCGCCGACCGGGGCGCGCGATCTCGCTCAGCGGGCGAACACCATCAGATCCAGTTCTTCAACGATGGGTTCTGGCAATTCGTGTTTGTCGGCGGCTTCGGTTAAGCGCGCCAAGCCGCGTTCGAACTCTTCATCTGGGAGGACCTCCAGCGGGCTGTGGGCGCGAAAGCGAGTGCGTTCAACAAGCTCCAGAGCGGTAGCGGCCGATGTCTGACGAAACTTCTCGTGCGAGGAAAGGCGAAGGCCAGCACGCGCAAACGCGCCGGTGACCTCTTGCAGCGAGGGGAACTGACTTTCGGCGATCGCGATCGCCGCGGGGAAAAAGGGTGCGAGCACCCACGCGCGGGCGTCGAACATCTCCCTCAGGATGACCCGGCCGTTCTCGGCGAGTATTCGATCCAGCTCTCGGGCGCAGGCATCGAGGTCCTTCACATGATGGATCGTCTGGGATATCCACACGACGGAAACCGCAGATGCGCGGATTGGTATCTGCTCAGCCCTCCCCCCGACGATGCGCACCGACGGGTGGGTCTGCATGCGGGCCTGCTCGACCATCCCGGCCGCTGGTTCGATGGCGACGACGGGCCGACTAAGGCGCGACGCAAGGACCGCCGAGAAGCGGCCGGTCCCAGAGCCGAGGTCACAGACGACGCCCGCCGCGTCTCCGGCCAAATGCCGCGCCGCAGCGTCGACCCATGCCGCGACGACCGACACCGGGAGGGAGCGTCCAGCACGGTAGACGAACGCCATCCGACCGCTGTAGTCGACCTGCATCCGTCTCCGAACCTACGCGGGTCTTTTCCAGCGATAACTGTCTCACTTGTCCCGGTCGCGTGCATCTGTGGGCCTGCGTTCTGAGGGAAGTTCGGTCGCGACGGCGCCCTGCCCGAGGGACTTACTCCTCTGTTGCTAGGGGCGCGATGAGCTGTTCTCTTAGTGATGCGGTTCCCGGAGTGGAACTGGGAAGGAGGCCAACGGTTCTCGGTCAATCTCTTCAGCATCCTCGGGGTGATCAGAAGCTCGGAGGCACTTTGTAGGAGCAGCGGTCCTGCCGAGACTGGTGCTCAGGTTTGAGGTCTGCGGACATGCGCAGTACGGGCATCACGCAGCTGCCAGAGCGCACAAAGCTCACCTGAGGCCTCAAGCCTCCGGAAACTCGACGGCTCCCCCGGGATACTGAGACAACTACATAGACGAGTGTCCGTTCCCGGCAAGGAGCGGGCACTGTCGTGTTCGGGAGACGTCGACCTGCGCCGGACCTCTCTCGGTTGCCGGTCGATTAGTGCGGAGCTCCAATCAAGAGAGTTGGAAGTGGTGATATGGCTTTCTTTGTCGTCCTGTTCGTGGCATTGGCAGCGCTTGGTGCGATCTTGCTCGCGCCGCTGATGCTCCCTGGCGCCTTATTCGTCGCCGCGATCTTTGGCCTTGTGGTGCTCGTCCGACACGTTCATCGGCACCACGAGCTTTACTCGCAGCACGGCGAACGGCCCACCGCTCTCGACCGACAAGAAACCCGTCTGACCAGCGCATCCGAGGATGCGAGGGCCAAACTCGGCGAGTCGCGAGATATCGATGTGCCCACACTGGACTCCCCGATGATTGGCGAGTCGACTGAGTCGACGATCGGCCTCGACCTCGTGCGAGCGCTGCACAATGCCGTGCGGCCGTCGGTTGCCGTGCACGATCCCGTGCTGGAAGCGGGCGTATGCCCCATCCTTAATGGGTTATCCGGCGGGTCGGCGCTGGCCGATCGGGTGCGGTGCGGATCTGACAAGCGAGCCGAGCTACTCGAGTCTTTCGAGGCGGTGAGCCGCCACTTCGCCCCCCACAACGTCTACCCGGTAGCGGGGGCGGAGGTCGAGCGCGTCCTCGACGGGTTGCGCCTAAGTCTCAGAGAGCACGCCGATGAAGAGGCATCCACCGTTTGCGATCTCTGCGCACGAGTGCTCGATAGCGTCAGTGATTGGGACGACTCGCATTTTGGTTGCCGAGTCCACGACCGAACGGTTCATTCTCCGCGCACCGAGCTCGTCAACGTGCTGAAGCGCGAAGCGGACGCT
This sequence comes from uncultured Acidimicrobiaceae bacterium, assembly GCA_963725215.1. GTDB lineage: Bacteria > Actinomycetota > Acidimicrobiia > Acidimicrobiales > Bog-793 > CAVRXQ01. Next base: position 442,315 of record CAVRXQ010000002.1, read on the forward strand.
TCGCCGTCTTCGGCCCGTCGAGTGCTCGAAGCCTGGGACGATTCGATCGACGCGATTGCCGCCGAACTCAAGTCCGCGCCAACGGATGTCGAGAGCGGCGTGGCAGCACACCGGCTGATGGCTGCCATTGCTATCCATGACTCCGTCGAGAGCGGCATCCTCTTTCCGATTCTGAAGCGCGCACCCGGAGGGGAGTCCCTCGCCGCTCGACTGCACGAAGGTTTCGCGTACCACGCTCTGCTTCAACGGTTCTGGAACGAGCTCACAAAGGGCGGCGTTGCGGCAGACGACGTCTATCGGGAGCGCCGAAAGGAGGCAGAGGACGTCCTTACCGCAGTCGTCGAGAGCTTCCGATCCCATCGGCGCGACGACATGGGTGAGATTGCCGCGTTCTTCGACAACTTGCCGGCCGCCGCATACCGCACAGTACGGTCGCCGCTCGACGACGTCATGTGGACCTGGCATAGCGAAGGCCCAGCCCTGCTCGCCATCCGGATGGCGCTCTGGGCGGGTTCCGCTCCGACCCGCGCCCATGCCCTCACCGTGAAACACCCCTCGAGCCGGACTCTCAGGAGCCTCACCCACGTTGCGGACCACATCCTCGATTCCTGGGGCGACACTTGGCTCGAACAGTTCATCTTGCCGAGACGCCACCCCCGCCCGTTCACGCGGGTTGGCCCTCCTTCCGCTGATCGCACACGCGGTTATGCGGCTTGAAGCGCCTCGAGGCGGGACTCGATCGGATGATGCCCTTCCGAAGCGCATTATGGGGGCGCCGGTAGCTCCATAACGGTCCTTCATGTCTCATAGTCGCTGTTTCTGAGTGACACTGAACGCCGGAAGTGCGCACCCTTCGCGTACAGGCGAGGTCACCGCCGGGAGGAGCAGGCGCTTCTCGAATGACTCGCAACCGTACAGTCGCCTCGTGCCTCACCGCGACGACACCCACCGTTCGCACGACTTCGAATGGGACGCCGAGGCGACCGCGGTTCGGGCCGAGATGGAAGGCGAGGTTTTGGCAGCTCTGGTCGAGCAGGCGCTCGACGAGGTGGTCGTTACCTGCGCCGGCCGCAATTTGAACGTCCGCCGAGTCCTTGACCTCGGCTGTGGACCAGGAGTCGCCACGACCCTGATCGCCGGGCGCTTCCCCCGGGCAAACGTCGTCGCAGCCGACGGTTCGGCAGCGATGCTCGAGCACGCCCGTGCTAGGTCGCGGCGCTTCCGTGTTGACCAGCGCGTGAACACGCACCGCCTCGAGCTGCCCGCCGGCCTTGACACCTTGGACCCAGCTGATGTGGTCTGGGCATCGATGGTGCTTCATCACGTTGGAAATGAGTTGGCGGCGCTCCGTCAGATCCGTACGCTGCTCGAACCCGGAGGCCTCCTCGCGCTCGTCGAGCACGACGGCAAGACGCGTGTCCTCCCCGATGACGTCGACGTCGGCCGCACTGGCCTGTGGGAGAGGCTGGACGAGGCGGAGGAGGCGTGGTTTCGCGATATGCGGACCGGGCTTCCTGACGCCACCGAATCTGCCAGCCACGCGAAAATGCTCGGCGACGCTGGCTTTCACCTCCTTGTCGATCGAATGCTGGAGATCACGCTCGAGCCGCCCCTCGACGACTGCGCTCGTCGATTCGCTCATAGCTTTCTCCAACGCACCAAGACCGATCTGGAGCCCTACGCCAATCGGTCCGACCTCCAGTCGCTCGACCGACTTCTGGACGAGGAGTCACCAGACGGCATCCTGAAGCGGGAGGACGCGGTTCTCTCCACTTCCCGCCATCTCTACGTGGCGTCGGCTGCCGGCTGAACAGTCGGCCGCTCCCTGGACCGAAGTCGCCTTCCGAAGAGAGGTTGGCTTTCGATTGCCTCGCCTCATGAGTTCACTACCGATCGAGTAACGGGCGCCATATCGCCTATTGGCGCGACGCGCGTGGCTTCGCAGCGAACCGTCGAACGACGGCGCTGAAATCGAGTTGTGTCCCATAATTGTGCGAGATCCCGCCTCGATGGGTGCCCACAAACGCCGGCACGCGGGCGCTCCTCTTTCTGGTCAGGCAGGCCGAGCTCTTCGCTCTGAGCTCCGGAGTATTCGCGTCGTGGTGAATGCGGGAAGCGACCGCGCTCGCAACAAGTAGCCCCAAACGTCGCTGACTAGACCTCGAAACTGGGCGAAGCGAGCTCGCCCTGGCACACAATCCCGAGATTACGCGTACCGATGGTTACGGTTCGCGAAACGTCGAATCCTCCTCGCGCGAGGCGCGAGTTCGTCCTCCAGTGACTGGGCGGCGCTCACGAGGATCTCGACGTCGCGGTCGTTGAATGCTGCACGCTCTCTCGAAGCTGCAATGAAGATCCCGATCGCTCGAATGCCGTCCCGCAACGGAACGCTCACGAAGGAGCCGACGCCGAGTCGTGTCGTCGTGGCGTGGTCGACGAACGGGCCCTTTGCGGTGTCGTCGCAGCGGAAAGCCGAGCCGCTTAGAAATGCGAGCCCGGACATGCTCTCATTGATGCCTAGTCGCAACTGGTCGAGTCCGCCAATGTTTCCTGCTCGAGATGCCTCGACCAGTTGGTCTCCGACGACGAGAGCGACGCCGCATCCGTCGGCTTTCGGAATCAGCCGCAGAACCTCTTGAGATGCCCGAGTCATCGCGGCGTTCGACTCGCCACTTTTGCTCGCCTTTTGTGCTGCGGGTCGCTCGCTCATTGTCGAAAGCCTCCGCCTAAAAGGTGTGCTCCCTCGTACAAAACGACACTTTCCGAAGACGCATGAAGGGCCGAAAGTCCCGACCGGGCCGGGTTGTCGTTGACTACCCGGACCATCCCCGAACATTCACCGCCGATGGGACGAGGGGCATCACCGATCGCCGGCCCTGCGAGATCCTTCGGGTACACGTCTTTTCTACGCGGCGGGCAGACCGTTTCACTTGGAGTAAACCCCAGGCACGAGGGCGTCACACGCTTTCTGCGCGCCCTGGTATTGAGGAGAGTTCTGGTCGACGCCGATGTCGCGCACAACTCCGGCATTGGTCGGATCGGGGAAGTTCGGCACGCCATGTGAGCGCATGCACTGCACGAACTTCAGTTCCTTGGCGAGGGCTTGCTGGTTCTGCGCGGGGGTGGGTACCCCGCCTGGGAGGAGGTGGCGGCATGTCTGATCAGCCGAGATGTACTGAGGCGACATCCGATCGATACCGCTCGACATCGGCGCACCATCCTTTCCGCCATACGCGAATTTGACGTTGATCTGGCCATCGCTGGTCGGGTCGGGGAAGTTCGACACGCCATGTGAGCGCATGCAGTCGACGTACGCGAGAGCGGCCTTGTATTTCGCAGCGGTACTGCCGCCACTTCCCGCTGTCTGGGACGACGACGTCTGGGTTGTGGTCGTCGTTGAGCCGAGGTTTGCGACGCCGGTCGACGGTGACCCGCCGCAGGCCGCGCCTACGAGGCCACCTGCTGCCAGGGCGAGGATGAACAGTGCTTGTCTCAGCGGTCGGCGCGCGACCATCTGCTTACTCGTTACCTCCATCTCCCGCGTCCCGCGGTCGGAGCTGCCCGGTAGGCAGTTATAGGGTTTCGGAGGTCACAGCAGGGTCACAATTGTGACCCTGCTGTGACCCGCACGTCCGCTGCGACGACACCGCAAAGGGCCCGTTCGTCGACCACGCCACGACGACACGACTCGGCGTCGGCTCCTTCGTGAGCGTTCCGTTGCGGGACGGCATTCGAGCGATCGGGATCTTCATTGCAGCTTCGAGAGAGCGTGCAGCATTCAACGACCGCGACGTCGAGATCCTCGTGAGCGCCGCCCAGTCACTGGAGGACGAACTCGCGCCTCGCGCGAGGAGGATTCGACGTTTCGCGAACCGTAACCATCGGTACGCGTAATCTCGGGATTGTGTGCCAGGGCGAGCTCGCTTCGCCCAGTTTCGAGGTCTAGTCAGCGACGTTTGGGGCTACTTGTTGCGAGCGCGGTCGCTTCCCGCATTCACCACGACGCGAATACTCCGGAGCTCAGAGCGAAGAGCTCGGCCTGCCTGACCAGAAAGAGGAGCGCCCGCGTGCCGGCGATAGGTGACGCTTTCAATTCCGAATGCTTGATGCGCGTTATGGGACGCGGGTTGCACTCCAGATCTGTCGTTGGCGAGGATGCCTACCGCGCAGCCTTCCTCGTGAACGGCACGGTTTGCATCGAGAGTTCGATTTGCCGTCTTGTTTCCGATCCAAGGTTATGGACGGGTTTCGAGTGGTTAGTACGAGATCATGAGTCCTTGACTGTCAGCGACACCAACACGTCACGCGCAAGCGTGAGCGAATTCCTCGAATCCATTCGCCTCGTCGATAAATGAAGCCCCGGCTGTCTTTTGAATCGCCCTGGGTTTCCTGGAGGCTCCAAACCTTGGAAAGGTTGGAGACATGGGAGACCCACAAAAGAGGTACCCGCCTGAGCTGAAGGAGCGGGCGGTGCGGATGGTCCTCGAGGCCCGAGCCGCTGATCCGAACGATCACAACGCGATCCACGCGCATCGCCCGGCAGCTCGGTGTCGGGGCGGAGTCACTGCGCAACTGGTTGAAGCAGACCCTCATCGACTCGGGCGAGCGCCCCGGGACGACGACCGACGAGCGCAAGCAGATCACTGAGCTCGAAAAGGAGGTGAAAGAGCTCCGACGCGCCAACGCGATCCTGCGCTCTGCGTCGGCTTTCTTCGCGGCGGAGCTCGACCGCCCACAGAAGTGATGGTCCGCTACATCGACGAGCACAAAGAGGTGTTCGGGGTCGAGCCCATCTGCCGTCAGTTGCAGGTGGCCCAGAGCACCTACTACGCGGCGAAGTCACGGCCACCATCAGCGCGTGCACGGCGTGACGCGCTGTTGATCCCGATCCTCGTCGCGCTGTGGAGCGCGAACTTCCGGGTCTATGGGGCAAGAAAGCTCTGGAAGTCCGCCCGGCGCGCCGGCCACGACGTCGGACGCGACCAGGTCGCCCGCCTCATGCGCATCGCTGGGATCGAGGGCCTGCGCAGGGGGAAGAAGCACCGCACGACGAGGCCCGACGACAAGGCTGCTCGTCACCCCGATCTCGTCGAGCGTCGCTTCGTGGCCGATCGTCCGAACCGCCTGTGGGTGAGCGACATCACCTACGTCGCCACCTGGTCGGGCTTTGCCTACGTCTGTTTCATCACCGACGCCTTCTCACGGATGATCGTCGCCTGGCGTGTCGCCACCCACATGCGCACCGAGATGGTGCTCGACGCGCTTCAGATGGCGCGATGGAAACGGGGGACGGTGCTCGAGGGGTTGGTCAGTCACTCGGATGCCGGCGGTCAGTTCACGTCTGTTCGCTATGGCGAGGCGCTCACGGATCTCGGTGCCGTGCCGTCGATCGGCTCGGTCGGCGACGCGTTCGACAACGCGCTCGCCGAGGCGATGAACGGTGCCTACAAAACAGAGCTGATCCGCGGGCCCGGCCAAGGACCCTGGCGGACCGTCGACGACGTCGAGCTCGCGACGCTCTCATGGGTGCACTGGTACAACTCAGAGCGCTTGCATGAGTATCTCGGCTACGTCCCACCGGCTGAGTTCGAGGAGGCGTTCCTCGCCAAGCAATCACATCAGCAACTCGTTGGAATCCAATAGCCCGAGTTCCATCAGACCCAGGGCGATTATTTCTTATATGGTCACGTTCCTCGTGACGATGTATGAGAGCCTCGGTCAACGAGATCTCGTAGTTCGATTTGCTCAGCTGGAGTTAGCTCTTTCGAGCTAATTCCAACCTTTTTCTTTCTCTTCCCACTACGACGACGTCAAACTCCAACGAGTTGGGGCTGCCCAACGAGAGAGAAGGAATCGGACAATGGGCTTACGTTCAGCGCAACACTTCAAACTACGAACTGGAGCGCAAAACCTAAAGGAGCGACGTGCGCCACTGCGGAAGGGGTTACTCTTCGTCGCTGCAGTATTCATAACTGGACTGGTCGCCATCCCGAGTACAGCACTTGCGTCCGATGGGGGTTCCCACAATGGCGACCACCACCACGGCAAGCAGCACAACGGCGAGCAGCACAACGCCTCAGGATCGAGCTATCCGTGGGCCTACACTTTCGACAACAACAGCGGACCAGACTCTGGCTACTGCACCAGTTACACGAATGCTTGGGCGAACGACAGGTACTCACGCACCTTCGTTGTTATCCCGCAAGTGGACGGCAGCTATCTCGTTGACGAAAGCTTTACGGGAAGATTTGTCACGATCGCTGGTAATCCACAACCGAACGCTTCGCCTTGCGGGGCGACAGAGACAGGTGGCGTGAAAGGTAACTACGTCGGCACTGAATCTTTTAAGATCAGCGGACCGGTGGAGTTCAATCCTGAAGCCACGTGCGTCGCATGCAATGCGACTACGACAAACTCGTCATCTGCCGAGGCTGGTAATGCCGCCTTCGTGGCAGCGTTCTTCCCTGGCGGCACGTACAGCGGAGTCGGTAACTTCGACTTCCGGTACACGACGGAGCACAACGGCTCGTGGATCGATTCGATCGCTACTCCACAAGCATCGAGCGGTAACATCACCGGCTGACGCAGACAGCTTCTTAACCGAAATCCCCCGGTCTCGTAATGGCGGCCGGGGGATTTTGTTTTACCGTCGCACGAATCAAGGCGAGCCCCTTCATCCCACGAACTACATGATTCGGAGCTTTGTTTACGAAGACGGCGCACCACATTCCGCCTTTGTTCTTCTGGCCCATCAGCCGCCTCCGATCGATGACCGATCAAGCCGCTTATGCAATCCTTCGATCTCGTGCGAAAAAAGCGAAAGTGAAATTGTTCAGCCCACACGATTTACGCCGGAGCTGCGTCTCAGACCTTCTGGAAGCCGGTGTCGACATCTCGATCGTGCAGCGTCTTGTCGGCCACGCAAATGTGACGACGACTGCTCGTTACGACCGTCGAGGAGAACAGGCAAAGAAGCGAGCTGCCAAGAGCCTGCACGTCCCGTTCGTAATCAATGAGCGTCTCGACCGGCGGGCATCGGACGGACGGGCCGACTAATGACGGCGACCTCGGGAAGTGATGACTCGAATTACGTACTTCTGCTCGTTTGTCCCTCATGACCGTTCCTATCGAACTCAGGCCCCACATATTTCGAGGCGTCAAAGCGAAACTGGAGCGGGCAGAACACCATCGATAAGTCATTAACGATTGCTTGAGGGATACGGGGAAAGACACGGATACAAGGTTTCGTTCAAGCAGAACCCTAATGGCAGCATCGTCAGCGCCATCTTCACGGTTGAGCGTTCGCCCGAAGTAAGTCTCGGCATCACAATCGGGGAGTTCTTGCACAACGCCAGAGGGGCGCTCGACCACATGGTCTACGCACTCCTGGAAACTCGACTTCGGGGCTTGTCCGGAGACCTTTTGCTCCTCCAATTCGATTAACGCCTGGTCCTTACCCATGCGGGTGATAGCGCCGAAGGACACCTGGACATCCTTCGGCTGGATGCTCACATCGATGGCACCGATGCCCGATCCGGGTGCCGCCATCGCATCGCGAGAGCACGAAGTTGTTACAGCTAGGCAAGTGATAACTACATTGAAGGGCGGAGGGTGTTGCGATGTCTGGTCAGGGCAGCCCCGACAACTTGGCAACGCCAAGAGGCGAGTACGAAATCATAGAGTCATTTGAGGAAAGCGAGGCTCGCCGCGAAGCCCTGCTTTCGTCACTCGACGACATCGTCTTCGAACTCGATCGTGACGGCGTGTACTTGGGTGTCTGGACCGCGAGTAACCATCTGCTTGCTAGGCCGCGGGGCGAGCTGATCGGCCGAAGCGTTCGGGAGGTGATCGGCGACGACCTCGGCGAAGATCTAGTACGAATCATCGGGCGCGTTCTCGACAAGGGTTCGCCCGAAGTCTGGGAGTACTCGCTCTTGGTCCCGACCGGCACACGCTGGTTTCAGGCAAGACTCGCCCCGATCAAGGTCCCACGCGAGACGGCCGCCACCAGAGTGTGCCTTCTTGTACGCGACGTCTCGGATCAGAAGGTCGCCGAACAAGCCCGGACGCACGCCGAAAACGAGCTCAGGCGGCTAGCTCTCCACGACGGCCTGACAGGCCTACCCAACAAGGCCTTGTTTGCTGACCGGCTCGAGCACACGCTCGTTCGCAGTTCTCGGATTGGTGCGACAACAGCGGTGCTGTTCTGCGATCTCGACAACTTCAATACCGTCAACAACACCTTCGGGCATCTGACTGGAGATGCCGTGCTCGTCGAGGTTGCACGGCGATTGAAATCGGCGGTCCGCGCAGAGGACACGCTCTCCCGCTTTGGCGGCGACGAATTCGTCGTCTGCTGTGAGAACGTCCGCAATCAGGCCGAGGCGCGGGAGATCGCAGGGCGAATTTCAGCAGCGCTCGTGCCGCCCGTTACAGCCAACGGGAGTGAGGTGCAGGTACGGGTAAGCATCGGAATCCGCTTAGCTGAGACTTCTGCAGAGAGCCCCGAAACGCTGATCCGCGATGCCGACATGGCAATGTACCAAGCCAAGGCGAACGGAAGGGACTGTGTAGCCGAATTCAACCAACTCAGCGACGACCAGGGACGTTAGCGACTAATTCAGCCTCGCGGCGGTTTCGTCCCGCTTTCGTGCTCCGGCCCCTCTCCCGGATCTATTCCGGCAGCGAGGATCGCGTTAGCGCAGAAGGATCCGTCGCTTCGTTGATGGAACTGGCAGCGTGAGGGAGAGTGCCCAAACCAGGTCTGACCCAACGAATCCGGCTGACGTCCTTGCGGACTGTCCTTATATCGATCAGTCGGCCCGGCCGGGCACTCGCCCGACACCCACCGGTTGGACGGAGTGACCTCATAGGAGCCTGCCGAACAGGCCCATCGCTGTCTTGTCCGTCGTCCAGCAGGTCGGTGCCACCCCACCGGCTTTAGACGAAGGGATGACAGTGACCACTTTGACACGAAGCATCACAGGAGGCGTCGACACACACCTCGACGTGCACGTCGCGGCAGCACTCGACGATCGCGGCGCCCTTCTCGGCGTTGAGAGCTTTGCGACGAACCTCCGCGGCTATCGCGAACTGCTCGCCTGGCTAGAGAGCTTTGGAGAAGTCGAGCTCGTCGGTGTCGAAGGCACCGGCTCTTATGGAGCGGGACTCACCCGACACCTGCACGGCGCACAGGTCCGCGTCGTCGAGATCGACCGCCCCAACCGTCAGCGTCGCCGGCGCAGAGGAAAGTCCGACCCCGAAGACGCGGTCGCCGCTGCCCGCGCCGCAATGGCCGGCGAGGCGAATGGTGAAGCAAAGACGAGGGACGGAAACGTCGAGGCCATGCGGGTGATGCGGGTCGCTCGATCATCAGCGCGAAGGACTCGCACCCAGGCGCTCAACCAGATGCGCAGCCTCATCTCGACCGCACCCGAGCCGATCCGCGAAGAGCTGCGCTACCTGAACGTCTATCGGCTCCTCGAGCGCTGCGTCGCTTATCGCCCCGCTGACAAACGCGATCTCGTCTCAGTCACCAAGCGCACGCTCAAGATGCTCGCCCAACGATCGGTCTCACTCGAAGAAGAGATCCGCGAGCTCGACGCGATGCTGAAGCCGCTCGTCCGCGAAACGGCACCGGAGCTCATCTCATGCACGGGGGTCGGAACAGACGTCGCTTCCGCCCTTCTCGTCGCCGCCGGCGACAACCCGGAACGGCTCCGCAACGAGGCAACGTTTGCTCATCTCTGTGGCGTGTCGCCGATCGACGCGAGTAGCGGCAAGCACGAACGACACCGCCTCAACAGAAGCGGCGACCGCCACGCCAACTCGGCGCTGTGGCACATCGTCATCACCCGCATGGTTTGTGATCCGCGAACTCGCCACTACATCGAGCGTCGCATGAAGGAGGGGCTCACGAAGAAGGAGGCCGTTCGCTGTCTCAAGCGCTACGTCGCCCGCGAGGTCTACGACCTACTACCTCGTCGGCATCTCGCTATTGACAGTCCATAGGAGCATCGGTAGGTGTCACTTCTCGCGAACACGTCCGATGGTCGTTAGGGCACAGTCGAGGTGATGCCCCTGAGCGATCGGACATCTCTCGTCTAGGTTCACGCGGGTCGAGTCAACTCCGAACCGAGGAGGTCGCATTGCGCTTTCTCATGATCATCTGCCGCGACGACGTTCCCGTGGAAGGACCGTCACGTGCGTTGGGCGACGACGTCGAACAGTGGGTGACGGCGATGGACGCGAGAGGCGTCCGCATCACGGGAGACCCGCTCGCGCCTGAGACCGAAGCGACGGTTGTGCGGGTGCGCGACGGCCAGCAGCAGGTGAGCAAAGGGGCCTTCCTGACGACCAACACCCCGCTCATCGGCTTCGACTTGCTCGAGTGCCGGGATGTGGACGAGGCGATCGAGGTCGCGTCGGCGCATCCACTCGCGCAGCGCTTCGTCCTCGAACTCCGCCCGATCGCGGCGGACTAGTGCACGAAGGAGTGGCGATGGCAGAGCCGGCGAGCGAGGAGGAGAAGGCGAACCTGCTCGGCGCACTCGACAACCAGCGCCAACACGTGATGGGCATCCTTGAGGGGCTATCAGAAGAGGACCTCCACCGAAGCGCCCTTCCGTCAGGGTGGACGTGTCTCGGGCTCGTCCAACACCTGGCCCTCGATGATGAGCGCTTCTGGTTCTGGCGCGTCGTCTGTGGTCAATCGGAGACCGGGGACACCGAAATAGACGACGCCTGGTCGGTCGGGCCGGACGTGCCAGCCGACGCCATCTTCGACCTCTACCGGCGAGAGATCGAACGAGCGAATGCCGTAATCAGGGACACGCCCCTTGATGAGGCGCCGAAGTGGTGGCCCGAGGATCTCTTTGGGAGCTGGAGGCTCGACAACCTCCGACAAATCATGCTGCACGTAATCACGGAGACCGCTTGCCATTCCGGACACCTCGACGCGGCGAGGGAGCTGATTGACGGCCGGACCTGGCTGGTGCTCACGAGTTAGCGATCGCTGCCCACCAGTCGGCATTGTCACTGGTCAGGGTCAGTCGCGAAAACCTGTCTCGACGCTCATTAGAGGACGCGCTGCGACTTTAAGTGTCGTCACTTCACAATTTGTTGTCCGTCCGGACTTCGCGACGAAGGCAGACTCCTTTTTTTACCCTCCAGGAGCGAACGACTTGCAGGCCTTCATCGCCGATTGGACCTGCGGAGAGTTCGGGTTCCCCGGCAAGCGCATGCCGACGCCGCCTTTGCTCTCGACCGGGTCCGGTGTGTTGGGGAGGCCGTGAGTGCGCAGGCACCGCACGTACTTCAACAGCTGGGTGAGCGCGTACTGCAGCCCCGCGGCGGTCGGCTTCCCGCCGTTCGGGAGGAGGTGCGTACACGCCTTGTCGGCCGAGTTGTACTGGGCGGAGCGGACGTCGACGCGCTGACCGTTGAGAAGACCGCGGTCGTAGAGGAAGCTGCCGTCGCTCGTCGGGTCGGGCATGTTCGGCACGCCGTGGGTCCGCATGCACTGGGCGTACTTGACGGCGTCCAAGTAGTTGACTTCCTTGTTCCCGCCCGAGGCTCCGGCGGGTGGGGAGGTCGTCGTCGTGGTCGACGACCCGAGGCTCGCTACGCCCGGTCCGGAAGCGCCCCCGCAGGCGGCGAAGAGCGCCGCCACGGCAACAAGCGCGAGCCCGACCGAAGCGGCACGCAGCTTCCTTGTGTGAGCGGCTGGCATCACCCTCGATCCTGGAAGCCCTCGCTTCATCGTCGCGTATTGACCTTGTACGCCGTAGGCGGTTGCGCCACGGTTACGAGGACGCCCACCCGCTGGCGATCGGTGACACCTCGGCGCGGCGGATTCAACTGGATGGTGATGATCTCCGAGCGTCCGGCCGAGCTCGAAGATCGGGCCGTCCGAGGGCATTGGGAAGGCGACCTCATTCTCGGGAAGAACGGCCGCTCCACGGTCGGCACGCTCGTCGAGCACTCGACGCGCTATGTGATCTTGTTGCACCTGCCCGATGGCAGGGAGGCGGACTTGAGGGATACGCGAACGTCGCTGTCACCTGCGAACTCACTTGGATGTATCCGACAGACCCGGTCACGAAGCCGAACATTCACCCGAATCTTGCTGGCTATTCAACGATCGGTCCGAATTGACTTAGAGCATGGAACCGCTCGAGTGGGTGCGTGACCAAGGAATCGTGTTGCAGTCGGCGCGAGGCCCGGTCCCGAACCTTGCCGAGTTCATCGCTGGTGAACCGATCCGTGGCAGTTGGTGGGGGCACAGGGCCGGTTATGAGATCTTCAGGATCATCAATGAGGTCCGCAGTTCTCCGGACGTGGTAGCGACGCGTCTCATCAACGGCAAGGTCACTCTCATTCATCGTCGGCTCTGGCCGGCCGTCGTCCGACTCGCCGATCGTTTCCCGCCAGACCGGCTCGCTGCGGTTGATGAGGAGCACACCTCGACGGGCGCTCACCGAACGATAAAAACCCCGTTTCTGAGTTGGGTCCCGGCCGAGGACGTAAGAAAGGCGGCCGGGCTCAACCTCGAGGAAGCGCTCGAGATGCTCCCTGCGTGTCTGCGCTAGATCAGTTGGGTTCTCGGCATCATTTCTCGATCGACAGGGCGAGTCGAACAAATGTCCCAAAACGCGCTCCACTGAATCTCACGCACAGCATCCGAGACCGTCGGCACTGGGAGCCGCTAACTCGTCGTCCAAATTCGCCTTGGTTTAACAGGTGAGAGCCGAGCCCTCGTCGGTCCCCGGGCCAGCTCGCGATGCGCCAAACGGACTTAAACCGTCTTTCCCGTTGGACCAGATCCGTGGAACTTGCTCCCGTCATCGCATTCGGCCGCTGGATGTGACCGAATGCGCAGAAGTCCGAGCCGTTTGATCCACTTTCTGAGTTCGACGGCGGGACCTCCTTTACAGCGTCGCCGCAGCTCTCTATAGTTCACTAGATATCTAGGGGAACAGGGGAGCCATGATCGAGTTCTACCTGGACGCGAAGTCGGGCATCGCCCCCTACCTCCAGCTCGTCCACCAGGTGCGCCGGGCCCTCAAGCTCGGCGCGCTGCGCGAGGGTGACCAGCTGCCGACGGTCCGCGAGGTCGTGACCCGCATAGCGATCAACCCGAACACCGTGTCCAAGGCGTACCGTGAGCTGGAGCACGAGGGGCTGATCGTCGCTCGTGCCGGGGTCGGCACCTTCGTGACTGCCAGCACCAGCGAGGATGTCCTCGCGACGCTCGGGCCGATCCGCCACGACCTCGAGCAATGGCTCGTGCGGGCCCGAGCCACGGGCCTCGACGACGATTCCATCGAAGCGCTATTCCGAGCGGCCTTTCGGAACTCCGCCCCCGTAGCGTCGTGAGTGCCGCAGCGCTCGAGACCGTGGGTCTCGGCAAGCGCTACCTGCGTCGCTGGGCGCTCGAGGACTGCACGTTCCGCATCCCCCGGGGCCACGTCGTCGGTCTGGTCGGCCCGAACGGCGCTGGCAAGTCCACGCTGCTCAACCTCGCCGCCGGGCTGCTCGCGCCGAGCGCCGGCTCGATCGTGGTGCTCGGAGAGCAGCCGGCGCGCGACGCTGCCCAGCTCGGCCGCGTCGGCTTCGTTCCCCAGGACGCGTCCCTCTACGCGTGGCTCAGCGTCGAGGACCACCTGCGCCTCGGCGCGCACTGCAATCCCCGATGGGACGCGGAGGCCGCGCACGCACGCCTCGCCGAGCTCGGACTCAGTCCGCGCCAGCGCGCGGGGAAACTCTCAGGCGGCCAGCGCGCCCAGCTGTCACTCACGATCGCACTCGCCAAGCGCCCCGAGCTGCTCCTGCTCGACGAGCCCGTGTCCAGCCTCGACCCACTGGCACGCCGCGAGTTCCTCGGGCTGCTGATGTCAACGGTTTCGGGCCAGGACGTAAGCATCGTGCTCTCGTCGCACCTAGTGAGCGACATCGAGCGCGTGTGCGACTTCCTCATCGTGCTCGTGGACTCCCGCGTCCGGGTGGCCGGGGAGATCGACGAGCTGCTGGCCGACCACCACCGGCTCGTCGGCACACGCTCGGCCGACGACGTCGCGCCGGTGAACCAGACGGTGATCGCGTCCTCGGTCACCGACCGCCAGCGACTGCTCGTGGTTCGAAGCGACGGCCCGGTCGTCGAGCCCGGCTGGGTCATCGAGTCGATCAACCTTGAGGATCTGGTCCTCGCCTACATGGGTCAGGGCAAGGTCCGCCAGGACCCAAACGTGACGGCCCAGGTGGCGCCGTGACGTGGCTCGCCTGGCGCCAGCTGCGCGCCCCGGCAGCCGTCGGAGCGCTCGGGGTCTTCGGGGTCCTCGTCGCGCTCGCCGTCACCGGACCACACCTCCTCCACGTCTACGACACCGTGGTCGTCCCCTGCGCCGCGCACGGTGACTGCTTCTCGGTCACTTCCCACTTCCAAGGACTCGACTCCCAGCTGAAGCACATGAGCTCGAGCGTGATGCTCGTCGCACCAGTCCTCCTTGGGATCTTCCTGGGCGCGCCGCTGGTTGCCCGGGAGCTCGAAGCGGGGACCTACCGGCTCGCCTGGACCCAGAGCGTGACGAGGATGCGTTGGATCGCGACGCGGCTGACGTTGGTCACGCTCGCGACTTCGGTGCTGATGGCGTTGCTCAGCACTGCGGTGACGTGGTGGCAGCGCCCGCTCGACCTGGTCAACAACGCCCTATGGCGCAACTTCGACCAGCGCGACGTGGTGCCGGTCGCCTTCGCCGTGTTCGCCGTCGCGCTCGGCGCGCTCTTCGGGGCGCTCGCGCGCCGGACGCTCGTTGCGATGGCGTCAACGATCGCGGTCTACGCCGGCGCGCGCTACTTGGTGGCGCAGTACATCCGGCCGAACCTCTTCGCGCCACTGAGGGCGAACTTGCCCTTCCGCTTCCGGGTGACCGCCACCGGCACCGAGTCCACCATCGGACCGCCGCAACCGAGCGACTGGCCGGTCTCGAATCAGATCGTGACTGGCACGGGGAAGGTTGTAGGTGAGAACGGGGAGATCGGTCCGAATGGCAACTTGGGTGGCTTCAATGTGAAGGGCAATGGGACGGCGGTGTTCACCGGCGTCGGCCGGTGCCCGAACCGGATCCCCGTGTCCCTCGGCGTGCCTCACTCGCACTCCACTCCGGCGACGCTGGCCGCTCTCCAGCGCTGCATCGACAGCTTCCACCTGCGCGAAGTGGTCACCTACCAGCCGGCCAGCCGCTACTGGCCGCTGCAGTGGGCCGAGGCGGCGATCTTCGTTGCCCTCGCAGTTGCCCTCGCAGTCGGCTGCGTCTGGTGGGTGCGCCGGCGCCTGCCGTAGCGGCAGTCGAACCTTCAGTAGTGGCTCGCGCCTTCGTGCGCTCGACGACGACACCTCCCTGGCGCGATCCGTCTGACTTGAAGCGGCGACATGCGTCCCGGAACGCCGGATAAGCGCGTCGCAATCTGGCACTTCGGGGACGCTGATCGAATTGTTGTTGCCCGTGGAGTGGTACTCGGCGGGAGATCGGACTAGCCCAGATCGCTGCCGGGTACGTGTGGCACGGTCCTGCGCTTCGGTGTGTCCTCTGCCCACTAGGCGAGCGGTCGACGCGGAGTCGCGTCGGCCAATCGGCTCTCGCCCGTTGGCCCCGCCGATGACCATTAGACCGTGACGACGATCTTGCCGCCAGGGTGACCTAGTGCCAGGTACCGGATGGCCTCGGGCGCTTCACGAAGCGGGAAGGTCCGATCGATGACGGGAGTCACCTTCCCTTCCTCGATCAGCGTCGTCAGGTACTCGAGGTCTTCGGTGCGCTCCTTCGCGACCACGGCTCGCAGTCGTTGGTCCGAGAACATCGACCGAACGGGCGCCCGCAGGATCTGGCGGTCGAAGCCACCGAGCCACCGGCCGCCTCCTTCGCCGCCAACGATCACCAGGGTGCCGTGCGGCGTGAGGGCTCGGCCAAGCGAGGACAAGGGGCGCCGACCTGCGGTATCGAG
The DNA here is from genome assembly GCA_963725215.1 of uncultured Acidimicrobiaceae bacterium. Classification (GTDB taxonomy): domain Bacteria; phylum Actinomycetota; class Acidimicrobiia; order Acidimicrobiales; family Bog-793; genus CAVRXQ01. Next base: position 458,317 of record CAVRXQ010000002.1, read on the forward strand.
GATGAGGTCAAACTGCGGTCCGCGGGCGTCGACCCCCTCGCGGGTGTAGTCGATCACGTCGTCGGCGCCGATGGACCGGACGAGGTCCGTCTTCGCGGTGCTACACATCCCCGTCACACGGGCGCCGAACGCGTGGGCCAGTTGGACGGCGAAGGAGCCGACGCCGCCTGCCGCGCCGATGACCAGGACATCCTGGCCCGACTGCACGCGTCCAACGTCACGCAGGCCCTGCAGCGCGGTCATGCCCGAGATGGGGACCGCCGCAGCCTTCTCGAAGGTCAGATTGGCGGGCTTGCGGGCAAGGTCTTTGTCCCGCGAACGCGTGTACTCAGCGAACGAGCCGGCCATGGTCACGCCGTAGACCTCGTCGCTCGGACGGAATCGGGTCACGCGCCGGCCCACCGCGTCGACGACACCTGAGAGGTCACGGCCTTTCACCCGAACCTTCGGGCGGCGCACACCCATCCCCATGAGGCGTACGAGGTAGGGACGACCGGTCATGAGATGCCAAACGCCGGGATCGACACCGGCCGCCAACACCTTCACGAGGACCTCGTCGTCACCAATCACCGGCATTTCGATTTCCGTGAACCGCAAGGTGTCGGGGGATCCGTAGATGTCCTGCACAACCGCCTTCATCTAGATCCTCCCTCGGCACCTCCTCTCGGATTCTCCCCCACGCCGGAATGCGGCGTCGGAGGTCCCGGGTGCTGGCGCTGCTTCGCCATCTCATTCCTAGCCTCTTGATGTCCCTAAATGTGAGGAAAGGAGAGTTGCGCGCGTCTGCCCCACAACGCCGGCTCAGCGGCCATCTATTCAGTCTCGACCTCGAGAAACGAACGCGAGGGGGGGTGTCGGAGGGGGTGTGCAACTGACAGTGATCGATTACTTCGAGGTCAGTGTCTTTTGCCGTAGCCGTTCGTAAGGAGTCTGCCCGCCGAGGCCGCCGTGCGGGCGATCGTAGTTATAGAAGTTCTCCCACTCCTGCAGCCGCTCGTTGAAGAGCTCGGTCGTGTCGATGACCACGCCCTCGAGCCGGCGATAGAACTCTTCGCCGTCGATGCGGTGGGATCTCTCTACTTTTCCGTTGAGGCGCGGCGTGCGCGGACGGATGTAGACGTGGCGGATGCCGCGGTCGAGGAGGTGCCAGTGGAACTGCACTTGGAACTCGGATCCATTGTCCGTTTGGATCGACTCGACGTGGAAGGGGAGCTTCTCCAAGACGTAGTCGATGAACTGGATCGCGGTCTTCTTGTTGAGCCGGTTGTAGATGCGAAGCACCCGGAGTCTGGTGCAGTCGTCGATGGCGGTGAACTGGTAGTAGCGGCGCTTCTTGCCCCCGATCGGGGCGATGAATTTCACGTCGACCTGGATCTGATGACCGGGCTGGGGCTTCTCATAGCGCTTCCAGCGCTCGGCGTGACGCTTGTAACGCTGTGAGCTCGGCAGGCGGTTCATGTCGAGGCGCTTCAAGATCCGCCAGACACCGGAGTTCGAGATCTCGATCTCGTGATAGCGCTTCAGGTACATCGAGATCTTCAACGGGCCGAAGTGATAGTTCTGGCGCAGGTAGATGATCTTCCCGACGATTTCGACCTTGGTCGCCCGGGGACTATTGAGCGGTGCCGCGCACCCGGTTTCGTTGGACACCGAATAGAGGAGGGCCAAGATGGCACTCGTGACGGTGAACAACGATGAGACCGAGGACTTCAGAACCAAGCCGAGATGGTCGGCGAGCCGGAAGTTAGACGTCGTGATGCGGTTGCTCCGTGGGGAGCGGCTCGATGAGCTTTCCCGTGAGCTCCAAGTCGAAGCACACCGGATCGCCGCCTGGCGTGACGAGTTCATGGAAGCCGGCAAGGAAGGCTTGAAAGGTCACCGCCCCCAGACAGAAGACGAACGGCGTCTCAGGGACGCCGAGCGAAAGATCGGCGAGCTCACCTTGGAGAACGAGATCTGGAAAAAGGTGGCAGAAAAAAGGGGGCTCCAGATGCCGCCGCAGAAGCGGCCGCGATGAGCGCGGAGATGGAGGTCCCCCTCGCCTTGGTCTGTCGGGTCACCGGTGCTCCTCGCTCGACGATCTACGAGCGACGTTCACGAGGTGACGTTCGAAGCCGCCCCGGCCCGAAGTGCTCGGTCTCGGACTCAGAGGTGACGCAGAGGATCCGCCAGGTGATCAAAGAGAGCCCGTTTTGTGGTGAGGGACACCGAAAGGTGAGGGCACGACTGCGCAGAGAGCACGAGCTCGTCGTCGGCAAGAACCGGGTGCTCCGCCTGATGAGACAAGAGGGCCTCCTCGCCCCGCAACGCGAGCGTCGCCGGCACCGTCCAAGGATCCACGACGGACAGGTGATCACGAACCGGCCGAACGAGCGCTTCGGCACCGACGCGACGATGGCGTGGACGAGAGCCGACGGCTGGGTGTGGGTGTTCGTGCTCGTCGACCACCACACCGACGAGGCGTGGGCACATGTCGCGAAGGTCGGCAACCGCTTCGCCGCGCTCCAGCCTCTCTACGACGCCGTCATCGATCGCTTCGGAAAGCTCGGACCGGACGTCGCTCGAGGGATCAAGCTGCGTCACGACTGGGGCAGCCAATACCGCTCGTTCCACTTCCAAGGGTCGCTCAAATGGCTCGGGATCGAAGACGATGCCGCATTTGTCGGCGAGCCGCAGGGCAACGGCGTCGCCGAACGGTTCATCCGCACCTTGAAAGAGCAGTGCCTTTGGTCGCGGCTCTTCATCGACGTCGACGACCTCCGTCAAGGTGTCGCCAACTTCATTGGGACCTACAACAACGAGTGGCTGATCGAGCGCCTCGGCCACCGCACGCCACGAGAGGCGTTCATCGAGGCGACGGCGGAGATGGCCGCGTGATAGTCAGTGAATCTGTCCGGCGAACCGGGGCCGCAACAGCGGGCGCTTCGAGCGATCCCTGAGGCCGCTTTCCCCCTCTGAGTCGTAGCGGCGCTTCCATTTGTAAAAGGCCGGCCGGCTGATCCCGTAGTAGCGGCAGGTCTTTGCGACACTGCCGCTGACCTCTTCGGCGTGACGGATGACCGCCAACCGCCGCGCCGCGTTCCTCGTCAGCTCTCGTTCCGTCACCAGGTCTTCCCCCATCTCGGAAGACCTCATATGTAAACGATCTCAGTCAGTTTTAGAATTGGGGTGACCGAGGGGACTTGAACCCCCGAGCCCTTGCGGGCACCAGCCCCTCAAGCTGTGGGGAACCGTCCAAAGTGTGCGGCCCAGTGCCGTTCATCCTGATCCGAGCGGCCATTGAGTCCAGCGAGTCGGATCTCACGACATGGGTTCCATCTCGTTGATTAGGTGACATGTAGCGGGGACCCCCTCCGCTCGAGTACTGCAATCAGTACTTGGTAAGTGCTCAAGGCACGCGGAGCCAGAGGAGGTCCCCATGCGGATCGTAGGTGGATTCGATATTCACCGCGCCCAGATCACCTATAACTACGTCGATCTCCGAACCGGCGAAGAACACCGTGGCGTCATCCGACCAGCGACGCGCGAGGAAGTTCGCGCCTTTTTGGCGAATCTCGGCCGGAAGAAGATGGCGTTCGCGCTCGAAGGAACGACCGGCTGGCGCTTCGTCGTCGAAGAACTCCGACGTGTCGGCGCCGAAGCTCACCTCGCCGAACCGGCAGAGACGCGCGCCCGGCGCGGACCGAAGCGCCGTGCGAAGACCGATCGCGCCGACGCCCGATTGCTGCGCGACCTATTGCTCGCCGGCAACCTCCCTGAGTCATGGATCCCGCCCGATCACCTCGCCGACCTGAGAACACTCGTCCGGCTGAGAAGGGTCCTCATCTCCCAACGCAGTGGTTGGCTGCGCCGCATGCACGCCCAGCTTTTCCAACACGGTGTTCCGCTCCCTCCGAACCTGAAGACGATCGCCGGGCGCGACTACATCAAAGATGTCGAGGTCCCAGCAGCCGCCCGTCGGGTGCTCGATTTCGGTTGCGCGACGATCGACCACCTCGATCGCTCCCTCGACGAGCTCGATCAGGAGATCTTCGCTCTCGCCCGTGGACTGCCCGGCTGCGCAATCCTTCGCCGGCAGTGGGGAGTGAGCCATGTGCTCGCCGCGACGATCCTTGCCGAGCTCGGCGACACCCGACGTTTTTCCAGTTCACGCCAAGCGGTCCGCTTCGCCGGCCTCGACGTCACCGTCTCAGAGTCCGACGGCAAACGTCTGCGGGGGCATATCTCGAAGCAGGGATCGTCGACGCTTCGCTGGGCTCTGTATGAGGCGGCGAACGCGGCGTGGCGGGTGAAGTCGCCCGACCACGAGTATTACGTCGCGACGAAGGCGCGCCTTGGCACCGTTCAGGCACGCCTCGCCGTCGCACGCCGGATCTGTCGGCGCATCCACCACGAGCTCAAGGAGGCTGGAGACCTCGTCTTAGAACACGCTGCCTGACTGGCACAGCCCAACGTCCGATGTCTTGCGGCCAGCTCCCTCGATTGTTTGTCGTCGCTAACGCGAGCGACCCTCATTAGTACGTGCGGCCGCAGGTTCACCACGGCAGTTCGGCCCGATCACTCATCATGTCGCCGGGCACACCACCCGAGCACCGAGATAAGCCGGGGCAATTGCTGGGGCCAGGCAACTCATCTTTTTGTCCGCTTGAAGTTCTCGCGCGCACTCAACGCGGTCGTGTCCACGGGAAGAAACAGGAACACCTGGTCTTGACACGGATCCCGCTACAGATAAGCAAGTGATTAGCAGCGCAATGCCGATGGCACGTCGTCCGAACAGCTGACGCTGAGCGTCGAAATCGCGTCGCCGCACGCTGTCTAATAGGCGGGCGGACCGAGTCGAACGCCGCCTCGGGAGCGCCGCTACCTCCGACGACGCCCCGTCGGAATCCGTTCAGCGAGTGAGCCTCCGGCGCGAACTCCTCGACGCACGACGAGCACCCGCCGGTGAAGAACCGGACCTCTGAAAACCGCATGCATGTGTCGGAACCTGCGTCGCGACCCCGTTTACACCAGCGGTGAGACGCGATCGGGTACCGCGGGATCAACTGAAGTTGACTTGTGAGTGGTATCGCGACGCAATTCCTCAACCAGCTTGGTCGTCAGCGGAACCGACACTTCGAGCCGCTTCGCCGCCCGCAAGATCGCGCCGCCGATGGCTTCGATCTCGATGCGTCGGCCCGCAGCAGCATCACGTTGCATCGACGATTGCATCATTTCAGGCGCGTTGTCCAACAGTCGGAGGAGCTTTTCGGGAGCAATTCGGGCACCGTCCTTCTCGGCGACGGTAACGACTTCATCAACAAGAGTCAAAAGTTCAGTTCGATACTTCGTCCGGATAACACCGACTGGCGCAGCTTTATGGGTTGTGAGCAACGCAAGAGGCGCAACGAAGGCTAGCTTTCCCCACATCATGGATTGCTCGTCTTCTCGAAACTCGACGTCAACCCCCGCTGCAGCAAGGTGCGCTCCGAATGCTCGTACCTGCTGAAAGTGGATTGCTTCGGTACCACTGGAAAGGCCGATTTCGACGGCAACAAATGGGCTCGTGCTTTCGATCTCTCCCGGCGCAATCCGTGTGGACTCAACTCTAATGGTCGCGGCAACGACGGCGGCCCCATACCGATCCCGGAGTAGGTCAAGGTGTTCGATACCGTTAAGAAGTGGAACAACGAGCGCGTCGCCCAGTGCGCCTATTGGCAGGCGGTCTAAGGCTCCTTCTAGTTGAGTTGCCTTGACCGTTACGAGGCACACATCGACTGGCATCTCAAGGATCGGGGTTGCATCGACCCTGACGCTGAAGTCCCCCATACGTTCGCTATGGACGGAGAGGCCGGCCACGCGCAGCTGCTCGCAAGTCGATTCAGAAGCGATGCAGACGACTGGATCTCCCTGTCGGGCGAACACGGCTGCCAAAAGCCCGCCCACGCCGCCCGGTCCGAGTACGCCAACTCTCATCGGTCGATCAGGTTCGATGGGCACGGCTCAAACGAACCTTCTGTCCGAATATTGACTGACTTTGATCAATGTTGGCACGCCAAGCTGAGCACAGCGCAACACATTACTTGCCGAGCTGATTCGCACGGACTGTCACCTCGTTGGGGTTGCGGCGCGAACGTGGAGAAGTGGACTGCCGTACCAAGAGAGTAGGTGATAGGCGGACGGATACGACCTGTCCACCCTGAAGTCGGTCGACCATCGCCCTAGCGGCCAGTATTCCCATCTCGCGCATCGGATTCCTTACCGATGTAAGCGGCACAGGCAGTTCAGCCGCTAGATCTATATCATTGAAGCCAACAATGGCAATATCCCTGCCAATTTCTAGACCGAAATCACGTGCAGCACCCATGACCCCGATGGCTGCGTAGTCATTGACTGCAAAAATTGCCGTCGGTGGCTGTTTATTACTGAGCAGGCGCTCGGCTGCCATTCGACCGGCTTTGACACTGAAACCGTTAAACACGATGTTAGCGCTAGGTACCTCTATGCCACGCTCCTCTAGACAGCCAATGCAACCACGCGTGCGATCCCATCCGGTGCTGGCATGGCGAAGTCCCGCGACAATTCCGATGTCTTCATGGCCTAGATCGGCCAAATGGTTGCCGACCAGACGCCCACCCGCGAAGTCGTCGCAAGTAACAGATGGATGGTCGCCCACGTGTCGATTGACGAGAACGAACGGATACTCCTCCGCGGCCAGTTCCGATAGAAAGGGATCACGTCGATGTCCGTCAGATATGATCAGACAATCAACCTTGCGATTTCTTAGAAGCTCCGCTCGGCGTCGCCGCAAAGCGAGGCGGTCGAGTGTGTTGGCTACAAGCGTTTGGTAACCGAGCTGACTCGCCTCGTCGTCGATTCCCTCGTAGATCGTCGCAAGGACCACGTCCGTAAGACGCGGTACGAGCACTCCAATCGCCCTAATCCGCTGTGTCCGGAGGCTGGCGGCATAATAATCGGGCACGTAGTTGAGACGACGGCTGGCCTCTCGGACCCGTCGCGCGACCTCGGTGTCCTTCCGGCCATTGTCGTCTGCTTCTGTTCTCAGGATTCGTGATGCGGTGGACACGTGAACGCCAGCTAATTCTGCGACCATCCTTAAAGTGATCTTGGATCGCGACTTCCCACGACTTTGCGGCATATGTCGTTTATTCGAGAGTCGTCATTTACGGCTGGGCGATCTTCCGCAAAGGCACAGGCGGAACACCAGTTTCAGAGGCGAGCTCACGCAGGTCGGCTAGCGTCTGGTCCGGCAGCGCCAGTCCCTCCCTTCGCGATCGCTCTGCAGTTTTCTCTTCGAGTTCACCTGGATAGTAGATATTCGAGAATCCGGCCGCCTTTGAATCCGACTTGATGCCATTCAGTAGCCGATCCATCCGCCCATTAAAGTCTTTAATAGGTATAAAGCTTTCTACGCGGATTGCGATAGCTAAATGACCACAGCCGCTGCGTTGGTCAAACTGATATGGCCCAGCGACATCACTGCCGAAAGAGCTTCCGCTTAGTACCCCGGATAGAACGTCCATCATGAGTGCTATTACATAGCCTTTATGGCCTTCCATCGGTAGTATGACGCCGTCAATAGCCTCGTTTGGGTCGGCAGTATCCTCCCCTGCAGCATTAAGCGCCCAGCCACGAGGAATTCCAATTTGCTGTTGGCGGGCTATGTATATCTTCCCCCGAGCTACAACCGTATTGGCGATGTCCATGACCACCGCACCTCGTCGCCCAGCTGGCGCGGCAATTGACCAAGGATTGCTTCCAATGAGTTTGCTGCGCCCCCCCCACGGTGCCATAGCTGGACTGGCATTTGTGACAAGGATTCCTACACATTCGCTCGCTGCTGCCATGCGCGTAAAGTACGCAGCTGTACCGAAGTGGTTGGAATTTCGAACTGCCACCGCGGCAATTCCCATATCCTGTGATCGTTTTACCGCCTCGCGCATGGCTCGAGCAGCTAACACCTGTCCGACACCGTCATGGCCATCAATCACGGCAATCGGACCCGTATCCACAACAAATTCCGATCGCGTTAAAGGGTCCATCACGCCAGACTGAATTCGTCTGACGTACCACGGAAGCCGAAGTACGCCGTGCGATTGATGTCCCCAAAGATCGGCTGTCACCAGACTGTTGGCGACAAGTTTCGCATCGATGTCAGGCAGTCGCACGTAACGCAAGACTTCCGTTACAAACTCCTCAAGCCGCTCGGCGTCCGCAACCCATTCTGACAATCGCTGACATCCCTCGTCGATTTGACTAGTAGCACCGACACGCTGAATCAATCACGCGATTCGAAGAGGAATTCCACAAAGGATCGCATGTCGACTATGTTCCCTCTGACTCTTCCAACCAGCCAAAATCTCTCTCTCGCACCGCACGCATACAAGCAACCTCATGAGCCGACCCAACAAAACGGAGTGGCTGAGGTTCTTCTGCGCACGTTTCGATTCGCACTGGACACCTTAAGTAAAATGGGCACCCTGGTCTCGTTGATTCATCCTCAAGTGCGCCTCTTCGAAGTCTAAGTCTCTTCCGCTCGACCCCCACCGTAGGATCGAGAACCGATGAAAGCAGAATTCGTGTATACGGATGCTGTGGCCGGCCGAGAATCTCTTTCGCATCACCGCGCTCAACAATTGCTCCCCTATACATGATCGCGATTTGATCGCACAGTCCCTTGACGGCGCCCATGTCGTGAGTGACAAGTAGGTAAGTCAGGTTCTGCTCAGAACGTAGCTGAGCGAGAAGATTCAGAATTTCCCTGCGAACGAGCCAATCGAGCGCTGATGTTGGCTCATCCAAGACCAAAAGTCGCGGATTACACGCCAAAGACCTGGCAATCATCACCCGTTGTAGTTGGCCACCACTCAGTTGGTGCGGACGACGCGACAAAATAGATGCATCTAGGTTAACCAATCCCAATAATGCCGCAATTCTCACGCCGAGTTCAACGTGGTCGCGCGTGCCTCGGACTCGTAACGGTTCTTCCAGAATTGCTTGGATTCGTTGTCGCGGATCGGCTGAGTCGTAAGGATCTTGAAATACGATCTGGGCTTGTGCCCGAAACTGACGCAGCCCTTGCTGCGAAATGGACAAGAGGTCAGCACCATCGAACGTAATAGATCCGCTGTCTGGATCTGTAAGTCGGAGGAGCAATCGTGCCAAGGTCGATTTACCACTACCAGTTTCTCCAACCAGACCCAGGCAGCTCCCTCGAGCCAAGGACAATGTCACGCCATTTACAGCTATCACTTGCTCCGCGCCCAAACGTCGTGAGAGAAACGTCTTCTTTAAGTCAGTCGCGCACATGAGGGCGTTTTGCCCGCTATCAAGAGACGGCATCTGTGGAACCTGCCGTTCGCTGCAGTGAGTCGCGCTGCCCGGTCATGGAGAGTTGCTGGGCCACGAAGCAACGGACCTCATGTTGAGCGAGTACGGACTTCAGCTGAGGCGAGTCGTCTTGACAACTTTCAAGGAACCATGGACACCGATAGGCGAACTGGCAACCGGGTAGTCTCGGCTCTAGGTTGGGAGGAGGTCCTCCGACCTGCAGAGCAGCTAACTGGCCGATTTCGGACTCGATAGCGTCCTTGAGACCAATCGTATAGGGGTGCCTAGGATCACTGAAGAGACTCGCGGTCGGCGCGCTCTCTACTACTTGGCCTGCAAACATCACACCCGCACGGTCGGTGTAGTTGATCACGATGCCGAGATCGTGAGTAATCAACCACAACGAAGACCTTTCTTGGCGAGCGAGGTTGATTAAGAGATCCAAAATGTCGGCCTGAACAGTAACATCGAGCCCCGTCGTTGGTTCGTCCGCAATTATGAGTTGTGGGCGATTAATGATCGCCATAGCGATCAAGACGCGTTGCGCCATGCCCCCACTCAGTTGGTGCGGATAAAGTCCGGCGCAGACTTTAGGATTCCGTATCTGTACTTCGGCGAGCGCCTCAAGGGCAAGCTCGCGCGCATTCCCCCTCGACACTTTGTTATGAGTGCGATAAGCGATGGCCACTTGTTTGCCAACGGGCATGATCGGGTTCAGCGTGCTGCGTGGATCCTGTACTATGATTCCAATCGAGTTCCCTCGCAAACTCGAAAGCTCACCTGATTCGGTACCTACGTCGCGTCCATTAAAGTACACATGGCCCTTCGTTATTCGTCCGGGCGGAGGAACCAACCCCACCGCCGCCCAAGCCGTCAGAGATTTGCCAGCGCCAGTTTCCCCGATAAGGCCGAAAACCTCGCGATTCCGAACTTCCAAATTAACGTCCATTAAGATGACGACATCCTGGCCATTCTCTCCAGGAAATCGCACTTCCAGGTCCTGAATGACCAAAATGCTTGGATGGTCTTTGCTCACCGATAGGTTCTCTGTTGACGACCGCGCGGATCTTCCTCAACGCGAGGCATTGGAACCACATTCGGGCCTGTAGATTCACGTGGCTTGAAATATCTCGTCACGCTCTGCGACACTTCCCTATCATCCATCTGTCAAGAGACCCTTCCGCTCTCGGGGGAACGTAAGCCGGAAGTCCCAAGAGGTCAGCGCAACGCGAAATAAGTATGGAGTGGAGTAGTTCTTTTCTCCAAATCCGATCAGGGATGCTGTCACCTGCTAATAGGTGTCGAATATGCGCTGCAGCTCGGCGGGCTGGCGCGATCGTGTCAAGGCCAACGCAAGTAGCACTCGTGCTTTCCAGGGCACGAGGTTCCCTGCCGCAATATAACCCTTCTCCTTCAGTTCGGAGGTAGACAGAACATGACCGGAGCCGGTTCTTGTGGAGCGACATATCGCCACATCCCGTGCCCGTGCTCGCGCAAGCGCTGACTCCTCGCTGGCGTTCGCTCTGCCGGCCCCCACTCCGGCAAGAACGATGCCTTGAGCACCCAATTCAGTCGTCGCATCAATCGTTGAGCCGTCGGCGCCTACATACGAAAGAATGATGTCCACTCGTGGCAAGTCTCTGAGGGTATTTATCGAGAACTCGCTTTCCGTCGTATGGCGACGTTCAGGCCTGTGGTAATAACGCACACCTCCGTCGCCTTCTACAAAACCAAGCGGGCCAGAATCGCGTGCACAAAACGCGTCGGTCCTATAGGTAGACCCCTTTGTCACGTCGCGTGCACTAAAAATACATTCGTTCATAACCACAAGCACACCGAGCGACTGAGAGGAGGAGGAAAGCGCTACCTGCGCCGCGCGTAGGAGATTTAGATCGCCGTCCGAGCTAATTGCGGAGGCGGGGCGCATCGCTCCCACCAGGACGACGGGCACATTGACCTTGAGAACTAGATGGAGAAACCACGCCGTCTCCTCAAGAGTATTGGTGCCATGGGTAACAATTACCCCGTCGAGTCGCTCATTATTGACCGCTTCGTGGATCAGGTTCGCCAAACTGATCCAGTCCGCAGTTGTCAACTCATGGCTGGGAGATCTCGGGGAGCCCACCGTAAATATCTCTGCCACGTCTGCCAACTCGGGCACCCGATCAACTAGGGCTTCCTCGGATAACCAAAGACCAGTGGACAAGTATGAAGTCATGTCCAAGCGGTTGGAACCTAAGGAGTCGATTGTTCCGCCAGTAGCTATCAAACCAAGGCGGACGCCCATCGGAATCCTTTCATCAGTTCTGAGTCATTTCGCGGTTGGATGCCACCTTCTCTGTGCTGCCCGGCCCAACAACGCGAAGCCTAAAACGGTTATGGCGAGGGCAATCCCGGGGAAAACCGAAGCCCACCACTGTCCCGTATAGGTGTTCTGAGCACCAAGTGCAATCATGGAGCCCCACTCCGGTGTCGGAACTCGAACGCCCGCGCCAACAAAGGAGAGTCCGGCAGTGAGCAGTATTGAGAAACCGATAGTCACGGATACATTGGCGAGAGCCGGTGTTACGGAATTGGGTAGAACATGACTAAATAACACACGACGTGTCGAACCGCCTATTGAGCGAGCCGACTCGATGAACTGCCGCTCTCGGACCACGAGTACCTGCGCTCTCGTCAATCGCACATATATTGGCGTGTTCACTGTGGCAATCACGATAACTACATTCCAGAGATTTTGTCCCATGAACACCACCAAAGCCATCGCGAGTATGAACACCGGAAACGCCTGTATCGTGTCAGAGACTCGCATGACCAGACCGCCCCGCCAGCTACGCGACCACCCGCTCAGCAGACCAATTGGAATTCCGATCAAACATGCACCCAAAGTGCCTAGCAATGCGATCGGTATATCCGTGCGCGGTGCCGCCATCAGGCGTGACAGGATGTCCATGCCATTGATGTCCGTGCCGAGCGGAAATGCACCGCTCGGTGGAAGAAGTTGTTTCCCTGGAAATACCTGAATCGGGTTACGTGGCGCGATCAAAGGGCCGAATGCCGCCAGGAACAAGCTCAGGCCGACTATCACGCCCCCTGTGCGGGCGCCAGCGTGCGATCCCCTTTTTGCCGTCGAGGGAAATGCGATCTCGATTTCCGGCGCGACGACGGACACTAGTAACTCACCCTGGGGTCCGCGACTAAATACAATACGTCCACAATCAGATAGACAATGAGAGCAAACACCGTCGCGACGATGACGACCCCGGATAATGCTTGATAGTCCGAACTCTCAACGGCTTGAACGGCATATTGCCCAACGCCTCCCCATGAAAAGACTTGCTCGACCAGGACATCGCCGCTCAATAGATAGGCATAAACAGTCCCAATCATCGTGATAGTGGGAAGGAGCGCATTACGGGCAGCATAAAAAAGCACCGTGCGTTGCCGAAGTCCAAGTGCCCTCGCGTATCTGACGTATCTCGAATCCAGCTGCTCTTCCATGCTGGTTCTAATGATCTTCAAAGTCGGACCCGTGTACACGAAAGCAAGCGTTATCACGGGCAGCGCGAGATGGGCCAACGACGATTCGAGTGCCTGCGCGTCAAGCGCCAAAACGCTATCGATCGTGTAAAGACCCGTGATTCGTGGTGGTGGCGGGATCGTCAGGCCGATGCGACCGATAGGAGCTGGCGCTATGTGAAGAATGCCAAAAAAGATAAGCGCCAGCATTAGCCCCCACCAAAAGTCCGGCAAAGCGCCGGCTAAGGTGCCATAGGCGTTCGATATGCGATCTAGCAGCCCCCCCTTCTTTAGAGAACTCAACACGCCCAAAATAAATGCCATCAGCAGCGAGAGGACCAATGCACATGTAATCAATTCGAAGGTAGCCGGAAGCCGTTGAACAAGGTCGCTGGCAACAGTATGACTTGTTAATAGGGAACTACCAAGATTGCCGTGTAGCAGGCCAACGAGATAGTGCCAATATTGCACAATGATGGGCTTGTTCAGGCCGAGTGATGCCGATATTGCTCTGACTTGTGCCTGAGAAGCTCTCGGTCCCGCGAGAAGATAGGCGGGGTTTCCCGGCAATATTCGGACAACTACGAAGACCACCGTAACAACAGCAAATACCTGTGGCACGAACGATCCAAGCCGACGCGCGACATAAAGACTCGTGCGTCCCATCCGTTCATTTCCTCCAGATTTCAGAGTCGGCCATTCGGGCGTCAATCAGAGTCGCGAACTCCGATACCGTAACGACAATCCTCGAATTTTGGTTAGGATAAGTGAGCTGTGATTCTCGTGCTCATTTTGGCCGCGCTACAGGTGAGGATTTAGATAGATCGCGCCATGCCTCCTGGAAGTGTCTTGCCAACACCATTTCTGGTTGGGAATAGATAATTAGTCGACAACCGAATTCGAGCCACTCCTGTGCATCCTCAAGATCGTAAGCAAGCATGCTGGCAACCTTTCCCCGCGCTCATTACCGCATCAAGCGCTCGACAGGTCGCCTCATGGACTTTGGGGTGTCGGGGAGCATAGGGGAATCCCATCTTCACCGACAGATCGCCGCGGCCGATATTCAGGACATCAATCGGCCCGCTAGCAATAGCTTGGATGTTGTCAATCGCCTCAGGCGTTTCAATGAGTCCAATTAGCAGCATATTCCTATTTGACTGTTCAAGGTAAGGAGCAAAATCTGACCGATACACACCATGCGCCGCAGCTCGCGTAGCTGAACAAAGCGTCCGCATACCATCCGGGGGATAGTGTGACAGCTCATAGGCGCGGCGGATAGTCGCTAGATCTTCGACAAGGGGAATCATTAGCCCCTGCGCACCAGTGTCAAGAATCCAAAGGATCTCTTTTTCCTCGACATGCCGCACTCGAACGATCGGTGTGACCTGAGCAGCTTCGCACGCACGGATCATGTTTGCGACTCTCTGCCCTTCGACGGCGACATGCTCCATGTCAATGACGAAGAAATCGAATCCCGCCGCCCCAATCAATTCAGGTAATGCGGGCTCCGGTAACAGACTCAAAGTACCGATCGCTACCGCGTCCTCTTCAAGCTTAATTTTCGTGCGATTTGGAAACATTCCCATTTATCCCCCGATTCTGAAGCCACCAGCGTGCTATGTCTACACGTCGAGCAATCCACACGCGATCCAGATTAAGTACTCTATTGAGGAGATCTTCAAGACCAGAGGCGCGTCCCGGATCTCCTATTAGACGTGGGTGCAAACCTATCGCCAACATTCGAGGATGCGTCTCACCTTCGGCCCAAAGGAAGCGGATAGCGCGAGATGTGTCCTCTACAAAATCAGCGATCGACGCGAATCGAGGTACACCCACAAATCTTCCGTCGTTATACGTTCCGGTGTACGGAAGCACCAGTTGTTGGCGGTCGCCTACTTTTACGTAATAGGGTAGATCGTCGTTGTAAGCATTTGAATCGTATAAGAAGCCGCCTTCTTCCACGAGCAATTGTCGCGTGTGAACGCCTGGTCCATAACGCGTGTACCAGCCAAGCGGTCGTTGGCCGCAAGTTTGGGTGATCGATTCCACTGCTAGTTTGATCCGACGCCTCTCCTCTTCTACGGTCATCCGCCATGGTTCATCCCAGCGCCAACCGTGAGAACAGGGTTCATGGCCCAGCTCCGCGATGGCTCGACCGACTTCCGGATTCAGTTCAAGTGCTACGGCTGCCGCGTGAAAAGTAACTTGTATCCCATATTTTTCAAACAGTCGCAAAAGCCGCCATATCCCCGCTCGACTTCCATATTCGTATTGCGATTCAATGCGAAGATTACGTACTCCCGCCGGAAAGTCATAAGTCAGACCGTGCGTTTCATTGCGTTCATCTCCCGCCGGATAGCTGTACTCGGAGCCCTCTTCGTAATTCACGACGAAACTCAACGCAAGACGCGCTGCATTCGGCCATTCAATCCGCGGAATATGGCGACCGTATCCGATGAAATCCCTTTCAGTTCCGGGAATGGGCGGCGATACCGAACCTCTCTCGCGAGATTCCTCCCTCAAGGGTGTCGGCACCGGATCACCCGTACTCAATCGTCCGTCCTTTCACTGGGGAGTGTTTCCCGAAGGCGCCGGCGTATCTCGTCGGTAGCGGTCGCATCGACCTCGCCAGACGGGCGAAGAGAAACTCCGTAGTCATTCCGTGCCGATTCTCTGCTGACATAACCGAGCCGAAAATCACTTGCTACGGTCTGAGGATCTCGCAGCAAGGGGTCCCCATAGCCGGCTCCTCCGCCCTGTTGGACGATCAACGTGTCCCCAGCTTCCGCCGCACAGTTGGAGAATTTCGAGGGCGACCGTGTTCCGAACAGCTGGACAAATGAACGAGTTTCGCCTTCGCGTTCTATTGCGAATCGATTGACTGACCCGTCGCGCCCGCCGAAATAGCCCGGCGGTGCAACTCGATGCCGATCAGCGTTAGCCGTAAGTATTGTCGGTTCAAGAAGCTCAATTGCTCTTCGTGATCCCAATCCACCTCTTTGTCGTCCGGGACCGCCAGAATCTCGAACCATTTCATAGGAACGAAATCTCACAGGATATCGCTGTTCCCAAATCTCCATCGATTCGTTTTTACAATTTCCCATGAGGAAAAACTCAACCGAATTGCCGTCGCGTTCGGCGCGAGCTCCACAGCCCCCAGACTCGAAGATGTACCAGAGAAACTCTTCCCCGCTTGATTGGCGAATGCCCCAGCCCGTGAGATTGTTTCCCGTTGCATAACTACTCGCCATAACACGGTCGGGAACTAGCCTGCTAAGTGCTAGTTGCATGATTTCGGAAAGCCTGTGGACTGGATCACCAGTAGCTGCAAACACTGGAGCGGGGTATGTCGGATTGACTAATGACCCACGCGGTGCATGTATCTTGATCAAGTCCAGTAACCCTTGGTTGACAGGAATACCCGGGTCAACCACCGCAATCAACGTCGCGTAGACAGCGGCACGCGTACATCCTTCAGTCGAATTCACGGTTCCGAGCGCTTGTTTATCGGTCCCAGCAAAGTCAACTGTCACCCCATCGGATGCCTTAGTAATGGACACCTGCACCCGATACGGGCCGCGCCCTTCACCGTCATCTTCCATGAGGACATCGGAGACTGAGACGGTGGAGTCAGGGATGGAGCGAAGGCCATTGAGAAAGCGTCGAGCTGAATACTCTTGAGTAGCTCGGAAGGCCTCCTGAACTGTATCCGAACCGTACTTGTGAACTAGATCTATGACTCGCCGTTCAGCAGTAACAGTGGAAGCAATCTGAGCCTGCAAGTCAGCCCAAAGCTGGTTCGATAAACGGACATTTTGGAGGATAAGACTCTTTAAGTCTTGCCTCAGTACTCCGGCGTCGTACAGCTTCACAGCAGGAATGACTAGTCCTTCCTGTACCACATGCCGAGCGTTACCGCTCCAGCCACCCGGTGACATTCCCCCAATGTCGGTCCAATGGCCACGATTGACGGCAAAGCCGAGCAGATCCCCATCGCAAAACATTGGCCGGAAGACTGTCCCATCGGCTTGATGGGAACCACCCGTGAACGGATCGTTGTGCAATATGACGTCGCCCGGAGAAAAGCTGTCCCATATCTCCAAGAAATGTTGAACTGCGATCGGCAATCCACCAACGTGAACCGGAAGGCCCGCTGCCTGTGCCACCATCCGCCCATCTCGATCGAAGAGGGCGCAAGTAAAATCTTCGCCTTCACTGAAGCACGTCGAATACGCGGTCCGAATCGTCGTACTTCCCATCTCGCGCACGGTCGCGTCCAAATAATTCCGGAGGATCACTTGCGTGAACTGATCCCCGCTCTCCTGGCTAGCCATGTGCCTGAGTGACCTCCGTAAGCACGATGCTCCCGAACTCGTCGATCATCGTCACACCACCTGGACAGAAAATCACCGTGTCCGACTCTTCAATTAGGCAGGGCTGGTCTGTCATCCAACCGGGAGGCAAAAGATCGCGGGAAAAGACGGGCAACACGTCACTCCAAAAGGCCGTCTGGCGATACCCGCTCGCCGACGTGTTCTCTCGCTCTACTTTGAGCCGTGCCAATTCAAGGGGCTCGACAGAGGCGGACACATTCGCTCGAATATTTATGACTTCAGCGGGATCTTCCGACGAAACTCCATACAACTTACGGTACGTTTCCTTGAAGGTCTCATACAGCGCTTGCTTCGGCTCTGGCGAATTTTCGTCAAAACGGACACTAAGTTCATGCGATTGCCCTACGTAGCGCATGTCGACCCAATACTCGCCACGGGTTTGGTGAGGAGTTTCGAATGCTCCTTGGAGCAACCCCGTAGCACGTGCTCGTAATTCTTGGACCTGTAAAGAAAGCTCGTCGATTTGAATCTGATCAATATTGAGCATCAGACTTCGAGCCTCAGAACTAGCAAGATCGGCCGTAAGCATGCCCAAGGCGGAAAGAGCGCTCGCGTTCCGCGGAAAAATTACGCGCGGTATCGCCAGCTCTCTGGCGACCGTAGCTGCATGTTGTCCCCCCGCGCCGCCAAATGCTATCAACGTGAATTCCCGCGGATCGAGTCCATTTTCGACGGTTATTTTCCGGATTGCCTGGCTCATATTGGTGCTGGCAATCATGTATATGCCCATGGCGACGGAAGCAACATCAGCATCCAATTCGCGAGCGAGTCGGGCGATGGCCTCCTGAGCTTTTCCCGCGTCTAATTTCACTTCGCCCGCGAGTAGGGCTTTAGGATTAAGTATCCCGAGCATCAGGTTGGCGTCTGTGACAGTTGGCTGAACACCGCCTCGCCCATAACACGCGGGTCCGGGTTCCGAGCCGGCTGATTCAGGCCCAACTCGCAGGGTGCCTCCCGAATCAACGTACGCCAACGAGCCTCCACCTGCGCCGATCACCTGGATGTCTATGCTCTGTGTTCGCGCAGGTATTCCCCAGGCGACTTCGCACGTATCCCTGAACCCGGGTTGCCCGTCACGCACAACACAAACGTCACAACTAGTGCCACCCATATCCATGGTGCAAACGGAGCCGAGGCCTAGCTGACGAGCGAAAAAACCCCCTGCAAGCGACCCTGCTGCAGGTCCAGAATTGATCAGCCGAACGGGATAATTCTGGGCTGCTTTGCTAGGAATGACACCGCCCCCGGAGTGCATATAAAGCACACTCCTCTCAGAAGCCACGGCGTCATCGAGAATACGTACGTACTGTCCCATGCGAGGCACGGCATAAGCATTCAACACCGTGGTACTTACACGTTCGTATTCGCGGATCATCGAATCGACGCGCGATGAAATCGAAACCGGTAACTCGGGGGCAATATCTCCAATAATTCGTGCCGCCGACTCCTCGTGACTCGAATTTGCGTACGCGTTTAGGAAGCAAACTGCGATCGACTGAACGCCATGGAATAGAAGTTCCGCGATCCGGTCGCGAAGCTCTCCCTCATCCAGAGGCACCAGCACATGGCCCTTCGCGTCGATCCTCTCATTAACCTCAAGCCGCAGATCTCGTGGCACCAGCGGACCGGGTTTCTCCCACTGCAAGTCATAAAGCGCTTGGCGGTACGACCGCTGAATCTCGAGAACATCCCGGAATCCGAGCGTTGTAATAAGGCCCACGCGCGCGCCCTTGCGTTCCACGATTAGGTTCGCGACCAGGGTCGTACCGTGGACCAAATAGCTGATTTCTTCAGCTCGTATCCCCTGCTCGCTTAGAGCGCGCAAGAAGCCTTCTTCGGGTGCCGCTGGAACGGTAAATGTCTTGCCCCGACTCGTCGTCTTCGTTTCCTCGTCATAAACGACAATATCGGTGAAAGTGCCGCCAATATCGACGGCCACGCGCTTCATCAGTTCTCGCTCGCCGCCCCGACGACGGAAGGTTTCGGCGCTTCGAGACAAATCATCGTCATCGGAGAAGAGAGGAGTGCTCGATCACGAACTTCTCAGTTGTGTCCACGGTCCGTACCACATCATCTTCCGAATGGGCATAAGAAATAAATCCTCGGTTCGTAAAGTACGGTTGCATGAAGATGCCCCTTTGAAGGAGATATCGCCTATAGGCCACATTTACCGGTGCCTCTTTCGTATGCGCCGTTTGAATGATGTCGCGATAGTTCCTAACCTCTTTCACACCAAAATACAGGCACCACACGGAACCATAGTTGTAGCAAACAGCCTCAATACCATGTTTAGTTATCACTCGATTGATCCCGTCTGACATTAGCTGGCCAAGACGGTACAGCTTCTCGTGAACAGGCTCAGTCTCCAGGATCCGAATTGTTTCCTGAGCGGCAACAACACCGATCAGATTCGCGTTAAATGTCCCCGAATACAGGACTCGACCCGAAGGAGTAAACATCGACATCAGTTCCCGGCGACCTATCAGCGCGGAGAGAACAAAACCGTTGGCCATCGCTTTACCAAAGGCGCCGATATCTGGGTACACACCCTGTTGGGCGCCTGCGCCAGACAATGCGTGCCGGAAGCCGGTCACAACTTCATCAAAGATGAGCACAATCCCGTGAGTATCACATAGCTCCCTCAGCAGCTTAAGAAAGCCATCCTCCAGCTTTATGCATCCGCTCGAATGCACCACTGGTTCGACGATAATGGCCGCGATTTCGTCATGGTGATTCTCAACTATCTTTTCGACCATAGCTCTATCGTTGATCTGAGCAACCAGACAGTTCCTTACATGTTCGGGCAGCGTTCCCGCCGACATCGGAACGGAATTGGGTGCCTCGAAGGGCCCGGCTTCCTCTGGGGACGGGCGTACAGAAATCGCCACGTCATCATGCCAGCCGTGGTAATCGCCCTCAAACTTGAGAATTCGTTCCTTTCCCGTGTAAGCACGTGCCAAACGCAGAGCGTTATAGATAGCGTCTGACCCACCGCCACCGTGCAACGTGACATGCTCGCCATACGGAATAACCTCACAGAGTTTGCTAGCGAGAGCGACCTCTCGCGGGTGAGGTAAGGCCACGATCAGACCCTCCTCCTTCATAGCCCTTTCAACTGCTCCGCAAACTCGACCTTCGCTCACACCAAGGACCGCGGGACCGAATGATCCCACGTAGTCGATATATTCATTTCCGTCAACATCCCAGATTCTCGAACCGAAGGCCCGCTCGATGAACACGGGGTATGGCTCGTAGAATTTCCCCGCGCCCTGGACCCCGCCAGGCGAATACCTCCGAGCCTCCTCCGCTAGCTGACGCGAACGGTTAAGACGGGTATCGTCGATGTTTATTACCGTGGCCATTTGAGCCCGCAATCTGTTCGTGTCAGTATTCGATTAAAGGCTCGTAGTAGAGCCGCGGCTTCGTGTGCTCGGAGTTCAATGCGATAATTTATGACTTCTTGAAGTAGAGGGACGAGACGTCGACGATATTGCTGTAGTGATAGTGAAAGCCCCCCACCTTTGACGACATGGCAAGTTCGTACCCCGTACCGATCTGGAAGGCCCAAGGGGCATCGTTCACAATCATCTTGTACGCCGTCCTCGCTAATGCATCTTCTTGGCTCGCATTGAGCGTCTTCCGAATCTTATTGATCAAGGTCGAAACGGTTGGATTGTCGTAATTAATCCAATCCGCATGGGAAGCTGGCGTGTAGTACAGCTCAAGACCATATCCTGGATCAGGATTCCAGAGACTGTCCTCTACAAGTACGCTTTGGGCAGTCCGACCTAGGTAGCTTTGGGAATATGCCGCTGGAGGATCCGCTTGGAGCTGCACAGTGACGCCGAGGTTAGCCAAAGCGCTTTTTTCCACTACCGCTACTTCCTGAGCGTCCGCCTCGGCAGTGTCGTACGTGAGAGTCATCGTGAATGGACCCTGACCAGCTTCACGAAGGAGCTGCTTGGCTCTCGTCATATTGCTAGGAAGATACGGCCAATAATTCGTATGACCCGGGAACGTAGGCGGAGTGTAAGCTTTAAAAAGTTTTGCGGCCGGATCGTCTGGATACACAGTCTTGATAATGTTGCCGATCGGCGATGCGTACGCAATCGCTTCGCGAACAAGTTTGTTGTTGAATGGTGCAATCTTATTGTTGAGTCCGAGAATTACCCCAAGTGTCCCGGGGAAATCTAAGACGTTAATCTGTGAATCACCCTTCAGCTGCTGGAGTTCGGTCGGAGTCAGATCTTCGGCAATCTGTACATTTCCCGTCTTCAACAACTCAAATTCCGTCGCCGCGGTCCCTACGGCCTTGTAAACGATGGTTCCGATGTTTGGCTTAGAGCCATAATAGTTTGGATTGGCTTTGAGGACGACCTCATTACCGGGAATGAACTGGCTTACCTCATAGGGCCCAAACCCCGCAGAATGCGTACCCAACCAAGTCTTGGCCCAAGGGTCACTGGCGGTTATGTGCTTTTTAACTTGACTGTAGTCAAGGA
Organism: uncultured Acidimicrobiaceae bacterium; assembly: GCA_963725215.1. Lineage (GTDB taxonomy): Bacteria > Actinomycetota > Acidimicrobiia > Acidimicrobiales > Bog-793 > CAVRXQ01. Next base: position 480,062 of record CAVRXQ010000002.1, read on the forward strand.
TGCATGGAGCTTCCTGTGGGATCGCCTGGTTCGCTAAAAACAAATTGGTCGGCTCCTGCGTCGTGACACTCAGGGTGTTCGGGCCTAGGACGCGAATGTCCTTTTGGCTAGTTACTTCCGCCGACTGGAACATCCATATGCCAACCGCTTTGAGCGCAAATGCACGATCCCAGGACCACTTCACGTCTTGAGCCGTCAGCAAATTGCCAAACTGTGAACGAACCCCTCGACGCAACTGGAAGGTGATAGTTCTGCCGTGGTTTGAAAAGGACCAGCGCTGCGCAAGACCGGGGAGGAACGGAGCGGACGGATCGGGGATTTGCACGCCGTCGGGGCCAGGCTTGTACGTGTACGAGTCCAAGAAGGAGCACGTAGCGAGAGGCATCTCCCAAGCATCAGGAGTCGTGGCAAATTCGGCATCAAGAGTATTGGGTGTGTCCAGAACGGCAACCACTAGTTGCGAGGACGAAGAAGTCGATCCTCTCGCGTTTGCTTCCGTGCGGACGCCACCCGAGGTGGAAACAAAAGCCACCGAGGCCGGAAGAATCAGGATCGCGGCTCTGAAAAAGACGCTTCTTGCGATCTTCAACATTGCTATTTCCTTCCCCATTTGTGGACAGGCGTATTGACTTTGCGTGACAACATTTATGTGCCGTGCATGTTGCTGCGCGCCCTCTGCTGCCTCGTCCTCCCGCGCTGCAAGAAGTGTTCATCCATCACTAAGAGCCTGATTCCGACGCAACGGGACGACTCGGACCGCATAAATAGGGACCCGTCGGCCAGCGCACCCGTGCGACCATGTCTCTGGTCTCTGGCCGCTCCGCTGGATCCAAGAAGAATCCCCGGTCAAGGCTGCACTGATAAAACGCGCGTGAGTTCCGCACGCACTCACAATTTCCACACGACCCCCACGCGCGAAAGTTTGTCGCGACGTTCTGTTCAAGATAATCAAACGTTTGCGTCTGGTCAAGAGAACGTTCTTGCGCCTGCGCTGCACCGTGCGATCTCTGCTGTTGATACGTTCTCGCCAATGCGCGCCTGTTCCGCGGTGGTCAGGCCGCCTTTGATGCAGTCGTGGATGCCGGTCTGGCGCATCCACCTGCGCAGCGCGGACTCCGAGACGTCGAAGTCGGCTGCCACCTCAGAAAGATCGACCGTCCTTCGCCGAGCCACAGCGACAAAGTCACGTTTGAACTCCGGCGGAATCTTCTTGGGCATGGTGCCATCCTTCCTCGCGAGTACGCGCCTCGCATAAGAGATGCCAACCAAACCCGAGGCAGACCCTCGTGAGGGATCTAGATGTCGAGAACGGGCGCGACTAGCACGCTGCCCCCAGCCATCACTTCAGAGGTTCGCATTTAAGAAGTCGTACTGGTGCACCGCCCTCCTGATCATCGACTCATACGAGAAGAGATTGCTGTGGCGGAGACCGTGCAACCGAATGTGAGGAAGACCAGCTTCGTTTTCGAGACGCGAGAAGATTCGTGAGACCGTTTCCGGTTTCAACGGCCGGCCCAACTCGTCGACGAAGACCAACGGCGACCGCTCGTATGCGTGACCCGCGCGGAGTTGCGTCTCACGCGAACGCACGCGCCATCTTTTGAGGGCCGCGACCGTCTGCGCGTCAAGATCGATCGACCGGCGCGCATTCGAGGTCTTCGGTTCGCCAAAAATCGCCTTGCCTCGGCGGAAATCGAGCAACGACTGCTGAACGGAGATTCGAGCGTTTTTAAAATCGACGTCGGTCCATCGCAATCCAAGGGCTTCTCCACGACGCAGGCCCGTGGTCGCCAGCAGTCGCCAGAGCGGTGCGAGCCGATCCCTATTCGAGCGCTCGAGGAAAACACCGATCTGTGTGGGCGTCCACACGCGCATTTCAGGTCGGGGTGCAGTTGGCTTGTCGACGAGGTCAGCTGGATTGCGATCTAGGTGCCCCCAACGAACGGCGTCCACAAGGCATCGGTGAACAAAAGCGTGCGTGATCTGAACTGACCGCGGGCTAAGCGGCTCCCGCTTCCTGTTCCCACGTTCGAGTAAGTCTGCATATAAAGACTGCAGGCGAGCGGGCGAGATAGAGCGCAACTGGAAATTGCCCAAGCGACGTTTGACGCGGCCCCACTCCTGTTTGTAGAGCTCGAGCGTGCCGGGCCTCACCCGAGTGCCTTGTGCCGGAAGCCACTGTGTGTTCAAACGGTGCACGCAATAACTCCGTGAGCTATCGACGTCTCGTCGACTCACCGAGGAGGTTGCGTGATGCGTCCGAAAATGGGGCACCTCACCGCAGAGGAACGTCGTCTCGCCCGACGTCTTCGCGATCAAGGAAAGACCTTCCGCGAGATCGGTGCAGCGATTGGGTGTTCTCGTCAGTGCGCGCACTGGGCAGTCACTCGCCCTTCAAAGCGAAGACTTCCCACTCCGCTATGGCAGCCCTCATCGGGTCACTTGTCGCTCGCTGAGCGAGAGGAGATCAGCTTCGGGATCCGCAGTGGTGCGAGCCACTCTTCGATCGCGAGATCACTCGGGCGCTCCATCTCGACTGTGTCGCGCGAGGTTGCCGCCAACGGCGGTCGAGGCGAGTATCGGGCGTGGCGAGCTCACGAGCGAGCCGAGTGTCGCTCGAAGCGCCCGAAGCCTCACAAGTTCGATCACCAGCCACTTGTCGACCAGGTATCGACGTGGCTCGGCGAGTGGTGGTCCCCGAAGGCGATCGCCGGCCGATTGCGCCTCGAGTTCCCACACGATCCGATGATGTGGGTGAGCCACGAGACCATCTACTTGAGCCTCTATGTGCAAGGGCGCGGAGAGCTGCGACGAGAGCTCGCGAGGTGTCTCCGCACTGGTCGAGCCCAGCGCCGCTCCCGCGGCCGGCAGCGAGCCGGGGGACGGTTGCCGAACATGGTGATGATCTCGGAACGCCCGCCCGAGGTCGCCGACCGCGCCGTCCCCGGACACTGGGAAGGCGACCTCATCATCGGGAAGGACAGCGCCTCTGCTGTTGGCACCCTCGTCGAACGTTCGACGCGCTACGTGATGCTCCTGCATCTCCCTGAAGGTCGCGACGCCGAGAAAGTCGACGCGGCGATGCGAAGAGCAATCGCCACGCTGCCACGACAGCTCGTCCGTTCCATCACCTGGGACCAAGGAAAGGAGCTCGCCCTGCACTCGTCCTTCACCATCGACACGGGCATCCAGATCTACTTCTGTGATCCGCACAGTCCCTGGCAGCGAGGCTCGAACGAGAACACCAATGGGTTGCTTCGGCAATACATGCCGAAAGGAACCGATCTCTCAACTCACTCCGCAGAGGCTCTCGAGCTGATCGCACTCAGCCTCAACACCCGCCCACGCGAGACCCTCGGCTATCTGACACCATCAGAGAAGCTTGCTGAGCTTGTTGCGTTGACCGGTTGAATCCGCCCACTGATCCTCGACAAATTCGGTAAGCGTCAGCCTCGTCGGCGGTAGGTACGAGTTCCGTGAGAGCTCCGTTATCGCTTGAGCGCGGGCAGCTTTTGCCTCGGCAAGCGTCCCGAACCCGCCGACCCACTTCTGTTGCCGACGGCGAGAGCGCGCGTCCCTCGGCAACGAAACGACATACGCGAAGCCGTTTCCCCGTCGGTACACGCCTGGGGCCTTGGTTCGCTCCGATGAACTCGTCAGGATCCCTCCCCGTCTCTGCCGTTGTTTAGCAGTTGTTTAGCAGGAGGCATTCCCGCGGGAGATACTCGTGTCGCCGCGAACGCGAACTCCCTAGTAGAAATGGGTGTCGGAGGGGGGACTTGAACCCCCACGCCCTTGCGGGCACCAGCCCCTCAAGCTGGCGCGTCTGCCTATTCCGCCACTCCGACGAGCGCCCGTTCGAACTAACCGAGCGCCGAAAGGGTACCGCCTCGGGTTCGCGATCAAAAATGGGTTACCGCGAAGGCACAGTCGTCGATGTCGTCGTCGTCGGAGGTGGACTTAGCTGAATCCCCCATTGTTCTGCGTTCCAAAGCGGACCAGCCCACGTCGACGAATAGCTCAGGTTCACCAAGTCGTCTCGATAGATGAGCGTGATTGGCGCCTGAAAGAGGGGCAACGCCGCCATGTCATCCCAGAGTCGAGTGTCGATCTCGTTGTACAGGTTCGACGCGGAAAGGAAGTTGAGCTCCGATATCGCGCGCGGAAAGAGCGACTCGACGATCGGATCATCGAAGCCGAGCACGTCGCGGGTGACGACACCCGCCGCATCGGCGGACGGCTCGGATTCTGAACCGGCACTGTAGATCGCACCCGAAGTCGACTGCGGAGTGCCCGTGCCCGACGATCCGGACAAGAGGCTTGGCGTCGGACCGACGGGGGCAGTGTAAAGCCCCTCGTTCGTCGAAGCGAAACGTGACAATAAATATGGCGCGAGCGCGATTTGGTATTCGCCACGCGGCAGGATGACGCTCAGCAACTGCAACGGGGAGACGTTGCGAATCCGAAGCGTGACGCCAGCCTGGAGCAATTGGGCTTGAAGCTCGTCTTCCACTCTCAAGATCACCGGGTCATCGGTCGGACCGGTGACCGTGAACTCGAGCGGAACTCCCGTCGCGGAAGAGACGACGCCATCTGCGTTGGGCGAATATCCCGCCGATTGCAGCAGCTGGTCGGCGATGGTCAAGCTTGACCCCTCGTAGGGACCATCGTCACGGCGGTGACCGGGAACTCCGGCCCCGAAGAGGTGGTTCGACGACGCGAATTCGGTTCCGCTGAGTAGACCCACCGAGTCCGCGACGAGCGCTGGGCGGTTGATGAGATTCGCGAGGGCGAGTCGGAGGTCAAGCGATGACAGAACCGGGTCCGCCAGGTTGAAGTCGAGTTGCCAAAGGATCGGTGACAACTCGTCAACCGCGTCAAGGTCGGTGCTTCGGCTGACGATCGAAGTGACCGAAGGACCCGGCGCAAGTTCCGCGACGTCGACGCGCCCGCTAGCCAGATCGAACAAGGTTGCGGACGCGCTCGGTTCAACCTTGAAGACGATCGACGACAGACGGGCGCGTCTCGCCCAGTACTTCGGATTGCGCGAAAGGACGAGTTCATATCCGGGTATGACCTTCGAGACGATGAAGGGTCCACCCGAGACGAGATGAGGAGGGTCTGAACCCGCGAACGCTGTTGCCCATCCGTAACGCTGTGCTACGTGGGCGGGAACGAGATTTTCGAACAGCGCTTGCCAGTCTGAGTATGGCGTCTTGAAGACGACGCTCACCGTGTCGTGCTTCGTAGCGCGAATCGAGGCGATGGCTTCGTACCCAGCTAGCGGGAATGACGCCGGTAGCGACGGTCCCACGGCGAGGAACTCGTGCCAGTCGTAGACGAAATCAGCGACCGAGATCGGAACGCCGTCTGACCATCGGGCGCGCTTTGCGAGCGTGTAGACGACGGTCTCGGGCTTGACCCCGACGAGCTCGGCAGAAGTGACCAGTCCGGGACCGGTCTCGACTCTCGTCCCAGAACCGACGGTGAACGGCTGCGGCCAGACCTGTTCCATGACCATCTGGGTGACGACGTTCGAACCTGCTGGCGTCGCGGGATTGAACTCCGTCGGCAGAGTTGACACCGCGATCGTGACGGTTCCGCCACTCTTCAAAGTGAGCTTGCCGTTGTTTGGCGACGTTGACGACTCGGATGGTCGCGGAGCAGCGGTGGCGGTGGCCCCGCATGCGGCGAGGGCGACGGCGATGAGTGCGGAAGCCAGGGCGGGCTTCAGCCCCACCGAAGGCCGATGATCACCGTCGAGAAGGCGAAAATCACCGCGACCGTGATCGTCAATCGGTCGAGGTTCTTCTCCGCGACCGTCGAGCCTGCGGCTGCGGATCCGACGGTCGACCCGAACATGTCGGAGAGTCCCCCGCCACGTCCGGAGTGCAACAGAATGAGCAGGATCAGCGCGAACGATGTGACGGTCTCGATCCCGACGACGACGTCGGTCAGCACGCTGGGAATCCTCCTCGGTTCGCCAGAAGAAGCGCCCGGCAGGCTACCAGCCTGACCAGGTGGTCAACGTCGCGAGCGGTCAGCATCTGCGCCGGCGCGCACGATCGAAAAGAACTTCTGTGCGTCGAGACTCGCCCCACCGACGAGGAAGCCGTCGACATCCTCGCCTCCGATCAGCTCCGGAGCGGTCTCCGGCGTTACCGACCCCCCGTACTGGATCCGAATCGTCGAAGCCGCCGATTTCGAGAGCTGTTCGATCTCGTCCCGCACGATCGCGCACATTTCCTGAGCGTCTTTTGCGCTCGCGGTCTCGCCGGTGCCAATCGCCCAGATCGGCTCGTACGCGACGACGCAACTCGAGACAACGTCGGACTTCATCCCTTCGAACGCCGCAGCGGTCTGCCGGCGCACCTTCGCTTCCGCGTCACCGGCGTCTCGCTCCTCGAGGGTCTCTCCGACGCAGACGATCGGATGCATGCCGTGGCGAAGGACCGCTTCGATCTTTTTGCGTACGACCTCGTCGGTCTCGAAGAAGTACTGCCGGCGCTCGGAGTGCCCGCAGACAACGAAGCGCACATTGAGACGAGAGAGCATCTCGGGGCTGACCTCTCCCGTGAACGCCCCGCGGTCTTCGAAGTGGCAGTTTTGCGCGCCGAGCGCGACCGGGACATGATCAGTTTCGAGCGCGGTCTGCACGGTACGAAGTGACGTGAAGGGAGGGTGGATGCTGACCTCCCGGCCTTGAGGGATCGAGCCCTGCAGCAACAGCGCGGCGAGTTCCTGAACGAGCTTCAACGCTTCGAAGTGGTTCTCGTTCATTTTCCAGTTCCCGCTGATCACAGCGCCGCGTTCCGGTGTCACCGCCTCCCTCCGTCGCGTGGAGCGTTCGATGCCGACCTCAGCGCCGCGAGACCGGGAAGGTCGCCATATTCGAGGAGCTCGAGCGATGCTCCGCCGCCGGTCGACACGAAGTCGATCTTGTCTTCGAGTCCGAAACCATCGATCGCCGCGACGACGTCTCCGCCCCCGACAACGGTGAACCCCGCGCTGGACGCGAGCGCGTCCGCGAGCGCACGCGTTCCGAGCGCGAACCGGGGGTCCTCGAAGAATCCGACCGGGCCGTTCCAGAAAACTGTCCCTGCTTCGTCGATCTCCTTTGCGTACGCATCGCGGGTCTCGGTCCCGATGTCGACGCCCTCCCAGCCCTCGGGGATCCCTCCAGAGAAGGTGCCGACGGGATCATCGGCGTCTGCTTCCTCCCCGAAGGGATGGAGCGATCCGCCGGGACCGATCGCGACGACGTCGCTCGGCAATCGGATCTCGAGCGAGCCGGAAAGCAGTTTCTTGCACTCTTCGAGCTTCGTCGGATCGAACAGCGACTTTCCGATCTGCTCCCCTTTTGCCGCGAGAAACGTGTACGCCATCCCGCCGCCGATGAGCACGGTGTCAGCGTGCTCAGCTAGTGCGCGCACGATGCCGAGTTTGTCGGCAACCTTCGCGCCGCCGAGGACGGCGACAAAAGGACGTTTCGGCGATTCGAGGAGTCCCCCGATCACCTCGGCCTCTCGTGCGAGGAGACGCCCGGCGGCGGACGGAAGCCGGCTGGGTGGTCCGACGATCGACGCGTGCGCCCGGTGCGAGGATCCGAAGGCGTCGTTCACATACAGGTCCTCGCCCTCGACGAGTCGGTCGACGAACGCTTCGGCGTTCGCCTCCTCTCCCGGGTCGAAGCGGAGGTTCTCCAAAAGCGTGACGCCTGGAATGAGCTCGTTGAGGCGATCGCGCACCGGCGACACGTCGAGCGCGGGATCGGGCTTCCCCGCCGGCCTGCCGAGGTGGGTGGCACACGTCACTTTGGCGCCGCGCTCGATCAGCCACGACAGCGTCGGTATCGCGCTCTTGATCCGGAAGTCGTCGGCGACGACACGTTGGCCGTCCACTTCGCGAATCGGAACGTTGAAATCGACGCGGACGAGAACCGATTTGCCCTCGACGTCCGGCAGGTCCTCGAGGAGCGGGAGACGAGTCACGCCGTTCCGACGATCGCAGCCAAGTCGACGAGACGGTGCGAGTAGCCCCATTCGTTGTCGTACCAGCCGAACACCTTGGCGAGGGTCTTTCCGCCATCGAGTGACAACACCATCGTCATTCCCGCGTCGAACGTGCAAGAGGCGGGAGAACCGACGATATCCGACGAGACGATCGGGTCCTCGTTGTAGACGAGGACCTTCGCAAGCGAACCAGAACCCGACGCTTGCTTGAACGCGGCATTGATCCCCGCCACGTCGACCTTGGCGTTCAAGATCCCCGTCCAGTCCGTAATCGACCCGACTGGAAGCGGTACGCGAAGCGCGGTTCCGTCGAGTCGGCCCTTCATGTTCTCCATCACGAGATTCGTCGCTCGCGCTGCTCCGGTCGTCGAGGGCACGATGTTCACTGCAGCAGCCCGCGCGCGATGGAGGTTTTCCCTGGCGAGGTCGAGGAGCTCTTGATCGTTGGTGTAGGCATGGACCGTCGTCATGAGCCCTTTGTCGATCCCGAAAGCGTCGTCGAGGACTTTCATCATCGGAACGAAACAGTTCGTCGTGCACGAGGCGTTTGAGATGACGACATGGCGCTGTGGGTCGAACGACGCGTCGTTTACGCCGACGACGAACGTCGCGTCGGCGTCCGAAGACGGTGCCGAGATGATGACTCGCTTCGCTCCGCCTCCTAGGTGCGCCGCGGCGGCATCGCGCTTTGTGAAGCGTCCGGTCGACTCGATGACGACGTCCACGCCGACTTCGGACCACTTCAGCTGAGCCGGATCCTTCTCCGCAAAGACCGAGATCGTCTTCCCGTCGACCACGAGGTCATTGCCCTTCACCTCGACCGTCCCGGGAAACCGGCGGTAGGTCGAGTCGTAGCGGAGGAGGTGCGCGTTCACCTCCGGAGAGAGGAGATCGTTGACGGCGACGATTTCGACGTCAACCGAACTGTCCCGCGCAGCGCGAAGGAAGTTCCGCCCGATCCGTCCGAAACCGTTGATTCCGACTCGAACCGTCATGATCTCACCGTCTTTCTGATCGAACCCAGCGGAGAGCCCGCCAGGCGCTTCCATTAGGCACGCGCGCGCACCCGGTTTCGCTCAGAGGATGCACCGCCGTCACGTCGCACCAAAGAGGCTAACGGTCCCTCTGGCCCAGTTGAGGTCCGCACGTGCACGCGTCGGCCCGTCTCAGAGATTCCGTGCGTCTCCGCCGGTCAATCGGTAGCGTCCCTTCCCAATGGCTACAAGGCGCACCCCTCGCGAGCCCCGAGGCGACCACGTCCCGGCGGTTTCCCGGTGACCGCGTCGTACCGCCCGACCTCCGTGCGGGGCTCCCCGGCAGCGACACCAATCTCGAGCTGGCTAGTTCGCTCATCACGCGCCGGAAACGATTCGCTCGAGGACGGCTCGGAGATCTCGCTCGCCGACTACCAAGCCGGGTGGTTGGCGGCTCCGGCGCGATCGACGGTGATGGCGACGTTGCTCGAGAGCGGCCGATACCCGGAGATCGAACGTTCGACGAACTTGCGCGACCTCGTCGAAGCGGAAGATTTCGCCGTTCCGTGGTGGTACCGGTCGGGCTTCGTGGTCGACGGAGAGGCGCGCACATCGCTGCGGCTGGAAGGGGTGATTTCGAAGGCCGACCTGTTCGTCAACGGCTCGCCCGTCGCAGGGGCCGACGAGATCGCGGGCGCGTACGCCGTGTCCACATTCGACGTCTCCGAACTCGTCCAACAGGGAGACAATGCGCTCGCCCTTCGCGTCCATCCCGGAACCCCGCTCGAGGACTTCACCATCAATTGGTGGGATTGGAACCAGCCTCCTCCTGACTTCAACCTCGGGGTCTGGCGAGACGTCGTCATCCAACGGACAGGGGTGGTTCGCCTCGACACGCCGCTCGTCACGAGCACGCTCCCCCTACCCGTCCTGTCTCCTGCCGAGCTCACCGTGTCGGTCGATCTCGCCAACCTCTCCGACGCGCCAGTCGAAGCCGAGCTCACCGGCGCGGTGAACGGGCACGGGACGAGTGCGCGGTTTCGCCAACAGGTATCGCTTGCAGCTGGTGCGCGAGAGAAAGTGATTGTCTCCGCGGTCGACTCGCCAGAGCTGCGTATCGAACAGCCGGCGCTGTGGTGGCCAATCGGTGAGGGCACTCCGGATCGATACGAGCTCGATCTTGCCGTGTCGGTCGACGGCGTTCCGTGCGACGCCCGCGCGATCTCGTTCGGTATCCGCACGGTTTCGAGCGAGATCGAACCGGGCGACGGACGCCGATTCCTCATCAACGGACGTCCGCTGCAGATCGTCGGGGGCGGATGGTCGCCCGACCTTTTCCTCCGACACGATCCCGTGAGGACGGCCGCGGAGCTCGCGTATCTCGTGGACCTGGGCCACAACGCCATTCGCCTCGAGGGCAAACTCGAAAACGCCGAGTTCTTCGAGATGGCGGACGCCGGGGGGATCATGGTCCTCGCTGGCTGGGAGTGCTGCAGCAAATGGGAGGAGAAGGGCCCCCAGGGCTCGGCGTGGTCAGAGCCGGACTTCCAGATCGCGCGGCGCTCGATGGAGAGCGAAGCGCGGCTGTTGCGCCACCACCCGTCGGTGATCGGATTCCTCATCGGAAGCGATTTCGCACCACCGCCGCGCGCCGCCGAAATGTACGTCGAGGCACTGCGCGACGCTCGGTGGGACGCGCCGATCATCTCCTCGGCGACCGCTGAAGGGACCGATGCCGCGGGCCCGTCGGGAATGAAGATGACGGGCCCTTACGCCTGGGTTCCCCCGGGGTATTGGTACTCCGGAGATCCGAGCCGCGGGGGTGCGATCGGCTTCAACTCCGAGACGGGAGCCGGCGGCAACATCCCTCGCCTCGCGAACCTTGTTCGGATGCTCTCGGAGAGCGAGCTCGAAGACCTCTGGCGGCGACCGGACGCGAAGCAGTTCCACGCCGGGCCGCCTTCGGAATTCGACAACCTCGAGATCTTCCACCGCGCGTTGTCGGGTCGATACGGCGAGATCACATCTCTGAGCGACTTCGTCCGCAAGGCGCAGCTAGCGAACTACGAAGCGGTGCGCGCGCAGTTCGAGGCGTATCGGTCGCGCGCCTTTGCTCCGGAGCCCGCGACGGGCGTCATCTACTGGCTGTTGAACGCCGCCTGGCCGAGCCTGAACTGGCAGCTGTACGACTGGTACCTCGATCCTGCCGGCGCCTACTACGGCGCGAAGAAGGGCTGTGAGCCCGTCCACGTCTCCTACGCGTACGACACCGACTCCGTCGTCGTCACGAACCATCGCCAAGAGACAGTGGGGCCTTTCGAACTTTCGACCCGCGTCGTGCGCACCGACGGTCAGGTCGTTCGTCACGTCGTCGACACGGTCGATGAACTCGCTCCGCGTGGACTCGTCTCGATCGGCACGATCTGGCCGCCGGAGACCGGGGAACCCACCTACTTCGTGGCGCTCGACCTCAAAGACGCCGGCGGATCCACGGTCTCCCGCAACGTCTACTGGCTCTCCTCCCAATCCGACGTCCTCGATTGGGAGTCATCGACAAGGCAGTACACCCCGACGAGCACCTTCGCAGATCTCCGCGGCCTGGAACGGATGCCGAACGCGGAGCTCGAGACGGAGATCGAACGGCTGGGTTGCCGCGAAGGGCGCGAGCACGTGCGCGTCAGGATCCGCAACACCTCCGCCGAAGGCACCCCGGCGGTCGGGGTCCATACCTCCTTTTCGCTCGAGGGCCGCGACACCTCCTCGCCGTTCCCGGTCTTTTGGGACGACAACGACGTCACGGTTTTTTCAGGCGACGAAATCGTGCTCTCCGGTCACTGTCCTGAGCTACCCGGCGCTCAGGTCGCGCTGGAGCTCGAAGGGTTCAACCTCGGCGAACCACGACGTCTTTCAGGCTGAGGCTCCGGAACGGCCAGCGTCCGGAGCGGCTCGGAGCCAACCCGTCCTCGATTGCCAGTGCCTCCCCTGCACGAGATGCGCGACCACCGCTCGCTCGAGACATCAACTCTCCTCTGTCTCGTCGCGCGAAACGTGCAACCTTGGGAGCGCCGACTCGGTGTTTCCCTCCTCGCCTCGCTCTAACCCTCGCCCGCCGCGAAAAGCGCCGCGGCCAGCGCGCCCTCGTCGTGAACGAGTCCATCTCCGCGCGCCAACGCTCCCTCCACGACACGCACGCTCTTTGGCATCGTGCCGAGCGGGATGTGGGTCGGGTCGCAGATCACGACGTCGGGCACCACTTCGTGTCGGATCAACGCCTCTACGTGAGCCGCCGCGTCGAAGCCGCTCGTCTCGGGCACCTGCTCGTGGAGGTTGCAAACGTAGATGCGCTTCGCCGAGGAGCGGCGGAGCGCATCGCCGATCGGTCGTGGAGCGAGCGCGGCAAGAACACTCGTAAACAGCGACCCGGGGCCCATCACGATCTGATCCGCCCGTTCGATCGCCTCGATCGCCGCGCGCGGCACCGGTGCGTCTTCGGGGACGAGCGACACCGACGTCACTCCCTCGGTCATCTTGATGCGTGCTTGGCCCTCCATCTCGAATCCGTGGACGACGGCTTTCAAGACGACAGGGATGTCCGTCGCCGGGACGACATCCCCGACGGTCTGCAAGATCGCGCAACACTCAGCGACGCCCGCCGCGAAGTCGCCCGTCGTCGCAGAGAGCGCTGCGAGGAGAACGTTTCCGAACGCGTGCCCGCCGAGCTCGCCGACATCGAAGCGGTACTCGAGCGCGTCGCCGAGCGGCGACGGCGCAGGAAGCAGTGCCCCGATGCAGCGCCGGATGTCACCGGGTGCCGGCATCCCGAACGCCTCTCGCAGGCGGCCGCTCGAGCCACCGTCGTCGGCGACCGACACGACCGCGGTGACCCTTGACGCGTACTCGCGCAATGCCCCGAGGGTGCGTGCGAGGCCGTGACCTCCCCCGATCGCCACCACCCGCGGCCCCTTATCGAGGAGCCGCTCTCGACGCGGCGTCGACCACGCGTCCCCGATCGTCACCGGCCGATATCGCGGTGGTGGACCGCGGGCTCGTAGCCGTCCTTGCGCAAGCGGGTCACGAGCTCCTCGGCGAGCACAACCGATCGGTGACGCCCGCCGGTGCAACCGATCGCGATCGACAGGTACGACTTGCCCTCCCGCGCGTAGTACGGAAGGAGGAAGCGCAACAGCGACTCGAGACGGTCGAGAAACTCGATCGCCTCGGGCGACGACAACACGTACTCGCGGACGTCGGCTTCGAGCCCGCTGTGGGGACGGAGGCGGTCGACCCAGTGGGGGTTCGGCAGGAACCGGACGTCGAAGACGAGGTCGGCGTCGAGCGGGAGGCCGTTCTTGAACCCGAAGGAGACGACCGACGTCTCCATCGCGCCCTCGGCGGTGCGACCCGCGTACAGCTCGACGAGGCGGGCGCGAAGCTCGTGCACGTTTGTCTCGGTCGTGTCGATGACCGCATCGGCCACCGATCGCAGCGGCTCGAGGAGCTCGCGCTCGGTCTTGATCGCTTCGGGCACGCCTTCCGCCTCGAGCGGGTGGCGCCGCCGCGTTCCCGAGAACCTCCTCACGAGCACCTCATCGGAAGCGTCGAGAAAGAGCACCCGCACTCGGGCACCGGACGCACGCAACTCCTCGATCGCGGGGACGATCTCGCTCAGCGATTCCGGACCGCCGCGCCCGACGACGAAGCAGAACCGGTCGAACTCACCGCCTCGCTGGCCGCCGAGCTCGGCGACCTTGCCGATCAGCGCCCCCGGGAGATTGTCGATGACGAACCAGCCGAGGTCCTCGAGCGTCGCCGCGGCCGTCGACCGTCCGGCCCCCGACATACCCCCGACGATCAGGTACTCCGCCACAACGCGACCTCCGTCACGATCTTCCCACTGCCGCACGCCCGCCGGGCACACCTCAGGACCAACGGCACGAGTCGGTCGATCGCGGGACGATCGTCTTACCGGCGCACCCCACAACCTCCTCCTTGGCGACCTCCGCAGGTTCTCCGCGGCCGATCTTTGATATCAGTTCTCCGTCTGTTCGCAACCACCCGTCCTCGACCACCTCGCCATCGAAGACGACGGTGACGCCAGAAAGCAGCACCGGATCAGGAGGACGCGAGACGACGTGCTCCAACGCGGCAGTACCTGCCCCCGCGGAGCCCGCCGAGCGCGCCCAACGCGGACGTCTCGACCCTGACGGGCTCGACGACCGGGCTTGGAATGTGCATCGCCTGCTCGAGCGGGTCGACCAGCGCCTCGCCCGCCGTCGAAAGACCCCCGCCGAGCTCGACGAGTTCGACGTCGACGACGTTTTCAATGCCGAACTCTGCGTCCGCCGTTGACGCCATGACGAAGACGAACGTCGACGATCTTCTGGACGAAATCGCGCTATCCGAAGCAGAGGAGCTTTCGCTGCTCGCCCTCGACATCGGCGGGACGCTCGTGAAGCGCGGAGTCATGCGCCGAGACGGCACCTTATGTAGCTCGGTGCGACTCCCCACATTCGCGACGCGCGATCGAGAAGCTCGCGACGCACCGCCTTCACCTTCTCAAAGGCGTTCGAACCGCATCGCGCACAAGCGCGGAATCGTCGACTCGAACTCCGCGTCGGTCGAGCCATCGAGGAGCTCGCGTCGCGGGGCGGGCTCGATGAGCCGTGTGAGGACGAGGCCGGCGTCGACGGCGGGATTGATGTAGCGCGAGAGCGGACGATGGCTGAACCCGAGAGAGACCGCCGAGTCGACCCTTTCGATCACCCACTGTTCTTTCAGATACGGCCCGACGCGCCAATAGCGTTCGGCGAGAATCTGATCGTCGACGAACCCGCTACCAGGCCCCTGGAACGCCGGGTGATTGACAATGAGGAGGAACCGCCCCCCGCGAGCGAGAATCCGCGCCGCTTCGGCGAGCACCTTGTCCGCGTCGAAGGTGTGCTCGATCACGAGGCAGCACACCGCCCCGTCGACGCTTGCCGAAGCGAGCGGGAGATCCTCACCGAACGCCTGTACATAAGCGATCTCGCGACGCGACGCTTCGATCGCGTTTGCGAGCTGAGCGCGCGACGGGTCGACGCCGATGACCTTGCCGCCGAGGCCAGCGAGTCGACGCGCGACTTGTCCTTCGCCGCATCCGATGTCCACGACCCGCTCGCATCCGGCGAGCTCAGATTCGACGAGCGGAAGGATCTCGACTTCGTACTCGCGGTCAGCTCCGTCGGTGAAGGTCTCCTTCCACCACGTGGCGTTGTCGTCCCAGACCTTCGCCGAGGCGGACTCCGGGCCGATCTCGCCCGTCGCGCGCGTCTCGCTCACGCCGGCTGCGCCTCGCGTTCGCCGCGCTCGAATGGAGCGGCGTCGGGATGGAGGCGTTCGTACACCGCGTTGCCGACCGAGTCCGGAAGCCAGCTGAGTCCCAACAGCGCGTCCCGCGACGCATCCCGCAGCGCTCGCACCGAGCCGAACTCGGCTACGAGCCGGCGGCGGCGCGTCGCGCCGAGACCGGGAACTTGTGAAAGCGGGTCCGGACGCATCCGGCGCCCTCGGATCTCCCGGTGGTACCCGATCGCAAAGCGGTGCGCCTCGTCGCGCAGCTCCTCCAAGAGGTAGATCGCCTCCGAATCGCGGGGGATTCGGATCGGCTCCGAGCGCCCAGGGACGAAGACCTCCTCGAACTGCTTGGCGAGCGCGGCGACGTCGACTCGATCGGACAGGCCGAGCTCCTCGATAACGCGCACGCCGGTACTCAGCTGGCCCTTGCCGCCGTCGAGCAGCAGGAGCTGCGGCGGGTACGCGAAACGGCGAGGACGGCGCCCCTCTGCGTCTGACGCTGTTCCCGGCTTCGGGTCGACGAGTCGGCGCAAGCGTCGTTCGAGCACCTCCCCCATCGCCGCATAGTCGTCGTTGTCGGCGACCGCGCGGACCTTGAAACGGCGGTAGTCGCTGCGCTTCATCAGCCCGTCCTCCATCACCACCATCGAGCCGACGTAGTCACTGCCTTGAAGATGGCTCATGTCGTAGCACTCGATCCGCAACGGGGATTCGCGCAGATCCAGGTACTCCCGCAGCTGTTCGAGAGCACGAGCCCGGCTCGACAGGTCGGTCGCGCGCCTTGTCCGGTGCCGCGCTAGCTGGTCTTTCGCGTTGTTCTCCGCGACGCGGATCAAGGCGCGCTTTCGTCCGCGAATTGGCACCTTGATCGCGACAGGTCCGCCGCGTCGCTCGGAGAGCCACTGGGCGTATGTCCCCACCTCACTCGGCTCCTCGGGGACGAGGACCTCCCGCGCGATACCGAGCGGGGTCTCCGCGTAGTGCTGTTCGAGCACACGCTGCAGGAAATCCGGCATCGAGACCGGTTCGACCTTCTCCAAAATGAACCCGTTGCGCCCGACGAGAAGTCCGTGACGGACGTGGAGCACCTGCACTGTCGCCTCGAGCTCGGCATCGGCGATGCCGAAGACGTCGAGGTCGTCTCCCGCCGCGGCGACCATGTCCTGGCGTTCGCTCGCGAGGCGTGCCGACTCGAGCTGGTCACGGAGGCGCGCCGCGAGCTCGTACTCCTCGCGCCCGGCGGCGACGTGCATCTCGGATTCGAGCCGGGAGAGCACTGCTTTTGTGTCGCCTTCCAAAAAATGCGCCAGGTCATCGAGGTACTCGCGGTACGTGTCGGCGTCGACCGCGCCGACGCACGGCCCTGAGCACCGCTCGATGTGAAAAAGGAGGCACGGCCGGCCGAGGCGGACATGACGGCCGTACTTCGCGTTCGAGCAGCTCCGGATCGGAAACGACCTCAACAGCGAGTCGAGGGTCTCGCGCAGCGCATAGGCGTGCGCATACGGGCCGAAGTACCGCGTGCCCTTGCGCTTCGCTCCGCGCACGACCATCGCCCTCGGCCACTCCTCGTCCATCGTCAATGCGAGGTACGGGTAGCTCTTGTCGTCGACGAGGCGGATGTTGAAGCGGGGCCGGTGCTCTTTGATCAGGTTGTACTCGAGCATGATCGCATCGACGTCGGAGCGGACCTGGATCCACTCGACCGAGTGCGCTCGCTCGAGCATCTGCTGGGTCCGGACCGGAAGTCCCGAGGGATCCCCGAAATAGTTGGCGAGCCGGCTGCGCAGCGAGAGCGCCTTGCCGACGTAGATCACGCGTCCGTCCCGGTCCTTGAACTGGTACGAGCCCGGAGCGTCTGGAACGTCTTTTGGCCGCTCGAGCATTAATGTCGAGGCTACGCCGGCCTGGTATTCCGGCGGACATACGAACTCCGAGGCCGACATCCCCGCGGATGGGCGACCAGGCTGTCCCCGCCGGCCATGAGCGGAGCGAGACGATCGAGAAAGAGGCTCATGTTCCGCCTCCAGACGCCGCTGCCCGAGCGCTACACCTCCGCGACGGACGAGGAACTCGCTGAAATGATCGGCGCCGCGCGCGCCAAGCTCGGTGAGCGCCTCGTCATCCTCGGCCACCACTACCAGCGCGACGAGGTGATGCGTTGGGCCGACGCGCGGGGCGACTCTTTCGGACTCTCCAGATTCGCCGCCGGTCAAGAACTCGCCGAGTTCGTCGTCTTCTGCGGTGTGACCTTCATGGCGGAAGCCGCCGACATCCTCACCGGCCCGAACCAGCAAGTGATCCTTCCTGACGTCAATGCCGGCTGCTCGATGGCGGACATGGCCGACCTCGACGAGGTCGAACGGGCCTGGGAGGAGCTCGGAAAGATCACCGATCTCGAAGCGATCGTGCCCGTCACCTACATGAACTCGTCAGCGGCGCTGAAGGCCTTCGTCGGCGATCGCGGAGGCACCGTCTGCACCTCGTCGAATGCGGCGGCCGCGGTGCGTTGGGCACTCGGCATCGAAAGAGATCTCCCGGCTGGCGACGGGCTCGTCAACGTCGTCCGGGAGTCCGGGCGCAAGGTCCTCTTCTTCCCCGACCAACACCTCGGTCGTAACACCGCCTACACGCTCGGTTTCGACGCCTCGGACATGGCGGTGTGGAATCCGCGTCGCGAGTTCGGGGGGCTCGAGGAAAAAGAGGTCAAGCAGGCGACCTTCCTTTTGTGGAAGGGGCATTGCTCGGTGCACCAGCGATTCAAGACCGAGCACGTCGAGGCGTTCCGTTCCGCCCATGCGAACGGACTCGTCGTCGTTCATCCCGAATGCGCACACGAGATCGTGATGCTCGCCGACGCGGTCGGATCGACCGACGCGATCATCCGCTACGTCGACGCCGCACCGAAGGGCGCGGCGATCGGCGTTGGAACCGAGATCCACCTCGTGCACCGACTGGCGAACGAGCACCCGGACAAGACGGTCGTCTCCCTCGACCCGCTCATCTGCCCATGCTCGACGATGTTCCGCATCGACCCGGCGCACCTGGCGTGGGTGTTGGAAGGCCTCCTCGAGGGCCAGGTGCGCAACCGTATCGTCGTCGACGAGCTGACGGCCGCATCGGCGCGGGTCGCCTTGGAGCGAATGCTCGCCATCGTTTGAATTGCCTCATCGATCCGCCGTTCGAGATCCGGGTCAGGCGGAAGCTGCGACCTTCTTTCGCTTTTGCACCCCGCGCCGAGCCCCTTTGGCGAGCAGTGGCTTCAGGAAGCGTCCCGTGTAGCTGACCGAGACCGCAGCGACCTGTTCAGGGAGGCCCTCGGTGACGATTCGGCCCCCGCCGCTCCCGCCTTCTGGGCCGAGGTCGATGATCCAGTCGGCGGACTTCACGACGTCGAGGTTGTGCTCGATGACGACGACGGTGTTGCCTTGGTCGACAAGCCGTTGCAGCACACCGAGGAGCTTGCGGACGTCGTCGAAGTGGAGTCCCGTCGTCGGCTCGTCGAGGATGTAAAAGGTCCGACCCGTCGAACGCTTCGAAAGCTCCGAGGCGAGCTTCACCCGCTGAGCTTCGCCACCGGAAAGCGTCGGTGCCGGCTGGCCGAGTCGGATGTATCCGAGTCCGACGTCGGTGAGCGTCTGCAGATGGCGCGCGATCACGGGTTGCGCAGAAAAGAACTCGCTCGCTTCCTCGCAAGACATGTCCAAGACATCCGCGATCGACTTGCCGCGCCAGAGCACTTCGAGCGTGTCGCGGTTGTAACGGGCGCCCTTGCAGATCTCGCACGGCACGTAGACGTCGGGAAGGAAATGCATCTCGATGCGGATCGTCCCGTCGCCCGAGCACGCATCGCAACGGCCGCCAGGGACGTTGAACGAGAAACGCCCCGGCTGGTAGCCGCGCAACTTCGCCTCCTGGGTCTGGCTGAACAGCCTCCGGATGTGATCGAAGACGCCCGTGTACGTCGCGGCATTCGACCTCGGGGTGCGCCCGATCGGCGACTGGTCGATGTCGATCACCTTGTCGACGAGCTCGGCGCCTTCGATCGCGCGGTGCCGACCGGGAACGGTTTTCGTCTTGTAGATCACCTGCGCGAGCGCGCGGTGCACGATGTCGTTGACAAGAGTTGATTTCCCGGATCCCGAAACCCCGGTCACCGCGATGAAGCATCCGAGCGGGAACGACACGTCGATGTGCTGCAGGTTGTGCTCGTAGGCATCGCGCACGACGAGATAGCCGTTCTCGGGTGGTCGCCGACGGGGTGGCACCTCGATCTGCGCCGCGCCAGAGAGATATTTGCCCGTGACCGAGCGCTCTTGTTTCATCAGCCCGTCGACCGGACCGGAGTAGATGATCTCCCCACCGTGTTCACCCGCGCCGGGGCCGATGTCGACGACGTGATCGGCAACGCGGATCGTCTCTTCGTCGTGCTCGACGACGATCACGGTGTTGCCGAGGCCGCGCAGCCTCTCCAAGGTCTCGATCAATCGCCGGTTGTCGCGTTGATGGAGACCGATCGAGGGTTCGTCCAAGACATAAAGGACGCCGACGAGGCCGCTGCCGATCTGGCTCGCGAGGCGGATCCTTTGCGCTTCGCCCCCCGCGAGCGTCGCAGACGAACGATCGAGCGTCAGGTAGTCGAGGCCCACGTCGACGAGGAACTGCACGCGCGCCCGGATCTCTTTTAGCAAACGTTCGGCGATCATTGCTTCGCGCCCAGAGAGCTCAAGTGACGCGAGGATCTTCAGCGTCTCCCCGATCGGCTTCGCCGACAACTCTGCGATGTTCATCCCGTCGACCATGACCGCCAGCGACTCGGGCTTGAGGCGCGCCCCTTCGCACGCCGTGCACGGGACCTCCCGCATGTAGCCCTCGATCTGTTCGCGGTGCCACTCCGACTCCGCCTCGGCGTGACGCCGCTGCAGCCAGGGGATGGCTCCTTCGTACGTCGTCTTGTACGACCGCTGCGTGCCATACCGGTTGCGGTACGTCACGTGGACGCGTCGCTCCCCCGCCCCGTACAACAGGACCTTCTTGTGCGCCTTCGAGAGCTTTCCCCACGGCCTTGTCAGGTCGATCCCGAACTCCTCGGCGACGGCGCGCAGCACGCGCGCGAAGTACTCGGTGCGAGCCGATGCCCAAGGTGCGATCGCCCCGTGGTCGACCGACAACCCAGGGTTCGGGACGACGAGATCGGGGTCGACCTCGTAGCGCGTGCCTAGCCCGAGGCAGACCGGACACGCGCCGTACGGGGAGTTGAACGAGAAGTTGCGCGGCGCGGGATCGTCGACGGAGGTTCCGTCGAACGCGCACGCGAGGTGCTGGGAGAAGGTGAGGATGTCGTCGGTTTCGAGGAGGTGGATCTCGGCGATCCCCTCCCCGAGGCGCAGCGCGGTTTCGATCGAGTCCGTGAGCCGGCGCTCGATACCCGGGCGATGGACGAGCCGGTCGACGACGACTTCGATCGTGTGTTGCTCGTATCTGGCGAGCGAGCGCTTCTTGCGCTCGGCGAGCTCGACGAGCTCGCCGTCGATGCGCGCCCGGGCGTAGCCCTGTCGCGCGAGGTCTTCGAGCAGGGAGTCGTACTCGCCCTTCCGCCCGCGTACGACGGGCGCGAGGACGTGGAACCGGCTCCCGTCAGGAAGGTCCATCACGCGATCGACGATCTGCTGGGGGCTCTGTCGCGACACGACCCTTCTGCACTTCGGACAGTGCGGAAGGCCGATGCGCGCGTAAAAGAGCCGAAGGTAGTCGTAGACCTCCGTGACGGTGCCGACGGTCGAGCGCGGGTTGCGCGACGCCGACTTCTGGTCGATCGAGATCGCCGGCGAAAGCCCTTCGATGAAGTCGACGTCGGGCTTGTCCATCTGCCCGAGGAATTGGCGGGCGTAGGACGACAGCGATTCGACGTATCGGCGCTGGCCCTCGGCGTAGATCGTGTCGAATGCGAGCGAGGACTTGCCAGATCCCGACAGCCCGGTGAAAACGATCAGCTTGTCGCGAGGGAGCGCGAGCGAGACGTTCTTCAAGTTGTGTTCGCGCGCTCCGCGAATGACCAAGGAATCGGGCATCTCGGCGAGGATACCCGTGGCCTGTCGCGGCCTCGCCGGGCTCGGCAACCTGCCCGACCGACCGGGGTTCCTAGTGGGCAGGCGCGACGAGCCGCCCCTCGTACCAGGCGTGGAAGTTCATGACATTGCATTCGAGCCCGCTCGAAAGCGGCCCAGCAACGTAGGCAGAAGAGCGAACTCCCCGCTGCTGGCGCTCACAGATGAGCCAGTCCTGCTCGGAGGTGAGCCGCCAAAAGGGCAACAGCGCCTCGAGGTCGTAGTCCCGTCCCTCGACCGCGTCGGGCCGCACGAGCCACGTCACCTTGGCGCGGGTCGTACCGGGCCCAAGCGGCTGGAGCCTCGTCGTGACGGCGTGATCGCTGCTGACGTGGGCCCAAAAGTTGGGAAGCACGCGGACGCGAAGCGTCTCTGGATGACCTCCAGCGGCGGAAGGAAACGGTGGCGCGACCGGAGATCCGTCGAGCGACTCGGTGACAAAAGGAGGGCGCATAGGCGTGCGGTTCACCGACCACCATTGCGTGCCGCTCGGATCGGGGAACTCGTAAAGGCCCCCGGGCACCGTGTCCCCGGGGCGCGCGTGGTCGTAGTTCGCGCGCACGTACTGGGGATGGTTCGAGGCGCAGTGGAGACACTCGCGGTTGTTCTCCCAGACGAGTTTCCAGTTCGCCGCGATCTCGTACTCGATCGTCGCCGCAACCTTGGCACCGGCGAGTGAATCGGACTCGGGTTGCCCGAGGAGCGCCCGACGAAGCGGTTCGAGGTCGACGGGCGTCTTTGCGAGAGACACGAGGACGAATCCGGAGACCTCTGCCGCCGCGACGTCATGCAGACGAAGCCGCCCGCGGTCGATGCCCTCGTCGGCTCCCGGACAGCCGCGTAATGCTCCGTCGAGGCCGTAGCTCCAGCGGTGGTACGGACAGACGAGCAGGGTGTCGTGCGAACGCTCCTCAGTGACGATCACCGAACCGCGATGGCGACAGACGTTGTGGAACGCACGCAGGCCACCGTCTTTTTGCCGCACGACGACGATCGGGTCGCCGCCAAGCTCGACGGCCAACCGATCGCCGCCTGAGCGAATTTCCTCCGAGTGGCCGACGACGCACCAGCTGACACGCCAGATCGAGTCGATCTCGGCCGCGAAGACGCCCTCGTCGAGGTACCAGGGGCGCGAGAGGCCGTAACCGTGGAGACGCTGCGTGCGCAGTTCGCCGATCCGATCATCGGCAGATACCCCCCTCACCGACCGCGCCACCCAAGGACGCGTGATGACGGTGCCCCGCGCCCGCGCGACCACACGATCAGCGGGCGGCGCGTCGCGACTCCGCGCCCAATCGACGACGATCCACCAGGCACCCGCACCTCCGATCAGAAATAAGAGTCAGCGCGTCGGATCCTCGAGCAGAGGCGGGAGATCGGCGACCGAGTCGAGGACGTGGGTCGCGCCCGCCGCCCAGAGGCGATCGGCTGGGTCGAAGCCGGTGAGCACGCCCACGAGGATGGAGGCCCCGGCGGCCCGGCCGGTTTCGATGTCCGATGCGGTGTCCCCGGCGATGGCGACGGCGTCCACCGAGCTCACCTTGAGGCGAACGATCGCGCTGAGGACGAGGTCGGGAGCCGGACGCCCCCGGCCCGCCTCGCTCGGGCACAAGGCAATGTCTGCGATCTCCTCCCAACCGAGAGAGCGCAACAGACGATCGCGCGTGCTCGGCGAGAATCCCGTCAGCAGCGCGACCTTGCGACCTGAATTGCGGATCGTGGAGATCGCCTCGGGTGCGCCCGCGATGGCGCGGACCCCGCCGCCCGCGACGGCGTCGTTGTAGCCGGACTCGAACGCGGCGTTGGCGCGCTCCGCCGTCGAGTCGTCACCGAAGAGGTGCCGAAAAACCTCGATCTTCGACATTCCCATCGTCTCGCGGGTGTATTCGAGCATCGCCTCGCGCTCGGACCTGCCGAGATCTCCGACCGCGTCGAGCGCGGCGGCGAACGCCCTCTCGACGAGGCCGTCGTCTTCGACCGTCGTTCCCGCCATGTCGAGACAGACGAGCTCGATCGGCGTGGCGGCACCTGAACCCCGGCGCGCACCAGGTGAGCTGTCGTTCGATCCGTTGTCGATCATTGAAAGGTCTTCTCCGCAATCGCAGGTGACATCGTCATCCCCCGTCCCCCAGCTCCCGTCACGACGATGACCCCCGGGGCGACTTCGCCGCGGTAATAAAGGCCGCCGTCGGTCACCTCGAGGTAGATCCCCTCCCACCGCCGCTCGACAGGGGGGAGGTCACCGAGGAGCGCCGTCGCCACTCCGAGCAGGTGCCTCGTCGGTGTCTCGTCGAGGTCAAAGTCGAACGGCTCCTCGTAATGGTGGGTGTCTCCGATCGTGAGATGGCCGCTCGCACGCTTCACCGCCAGGAGCTGTGCTCCCCACGCCGCCGCGACCGGGTCTTGGGGACCGAGCTGGTGACGCGCCCGACCCGCGTACGCCGGGTAATAGCGCAATGAGTCGCCGTCGGCGAGCGCCGACGTGAGCGCAACGTCGAACGGCTCGGTCTCGAGCATCTGCAACCGCACCCGGCGCAGCGGCGCGCCTCCGAGCGCGTCGGCGACGAAGCCTCCCGTCGTCGCCCCGACGCAGCAGACGACGAGGTCGCCCTCGTGCCACTCGCCGCGGTCGTCGCGCACCGCGTGCGGCCGCGCCTCCATCACCTGACGGCCAGGTAGATAGCGGTACCCGCCCAGCGAGTCGAGGTGGGCGCGCAGCTCGCCAAGGACGAGGCGCGGCTCCACGACGGCGTCGAGCGGGCAGTGGAGCGCAGCGAGCACGCGGCGCGCCCCGATCGCGCCGGCGAGAGCCGGTTCGATCTGCGCGAGCTCGCGACCTGTCAACAATTCGAACTGGCGATCCTGTGCCCCGGGTCCCGACGCCGCGAGCTCGATCGCGGCGAGCTCATCTGCGCGGCGAGCAACGGTGAGCGAGCCCGACGGCCGGAATCCGATGCCGCAGTTCTTCGCCAGCTCCTCCCACATCTCTCGGGCACGCAGCGCGAGGTCGAGCTCGGCGCCATCTGCCCGGCCGCTCACCCACACGAGGCCGAAGTTCCGCACCGAAGCGCCGCACGGGGCGACGTCGCGCTCGATCTGAACGACTTCGTAGTCGCGGCGCGCGCCGGCGAGCGCGTGCATCGTCCCGATCACGCCGCCGCCGACGACGACGAGGCGAGGGCTCACGTGGCCGGCTTCGGCGAGGTCGCGGCCAACGTCGATCCCGCCAGCACCGCTCCGAGGGCGAACGGGGCGGGCACAACGCAGACGCAGTTGCGGTCCAGAGCCTCGCCGCGTCCGATCGGCTCTTCAGGACTCACGCGTCCCTGCCAGGCGTTCGCCGAGAGTTCCCGCGACCAGCTGGCGAGCGTGAGTGGGTCGCCGAGCGCGAGGCCGCGCGGATCGACTGGACCGGAGTGGTCGAGCACGGCCGTGAAGATGCAGACGTCGCCGGTCTCTTCGTCGAGCGCCACCTCGATGAGGCGTGCTTGTTGCGGCCAGTCGATGTGCGATGCCGTGGTGATCTGGAAGAACCCTCCGAGCACGCCGTCCGGGCAGACGGCCGGGTAGGCCGTGACGGCGTGCTCATGGGTGTGCCCGTTGCAGTAGGCGACGACGTTTGGAAAGCGACTGAGCAACGTGACGAACTCGTCGCGAAGGACGCGCCGTGAACCGTCGGGCGACCACGGATTGATCAGGGTCCCGATCGGGTGATGACCGAAGAGGACGAACAAGCGGTCCTGATTCGCCGTCTCTCGCCGCGAGCCGTCGGGCGCGTAATAGCGCGAGTGGCCCTTTTCGAGTTCTCCTTCCAACCACGAAAACTGCGCGGTGTCGAGCGAGCCCTGCCAGCCTCCGGCGCGATTCACGGTATCGAGGACGACGCAACGCACGAGGCCGACGTCGAAGACGTAGTGGGCGCGACCGTCTTTCGCATCCTCGGGCGTAAATCCATGTCCACTCGGCGCGCCGGGCGAGCCGAGGTGGGCGGCGATCCACTCACCTGCGCCGACAATGCGGCGCGTCGCGTCGGCCGCGACGTCGCGCCCGGGGCTCTCCACCATTCCCCAGTCGAAGGGCGAGGGCGCGACCTCGGTGTTCGCGAGGACCTCGGTCACGTCAACGCCGCCTCCGAGCAGCGTCGTCTTGCGGCCGCCAGCCGCGATCTCAGCCAGGTAGGGGGTCGGCGGTTGGGTACCGACCAACAGCGCGTCGTGGTTGCCGTACACCGCGTACCAGGGAAGTCCGACCCCGGTGGCTTCAAAAGGAGCCCGGCACGCGTCGTGCAGGCCCGGGACGAGCGGGAATCCGCGACGCCGCCCGCGGAAAGTCGTCCGCTTGACCGTCGGGGGTGCCATCGGGATGCCAGTAGCGCGCGTCGTAGTCGTCCGGTGAGCCGATTCCTTCGTAGCGGAAAGGGTCGCCAGAATCCGGGCGCACGACGGTCCCCCCGTCCAAGAGCGCGATGTACGCCGCGAGCTCGTTCTGCTGGGCGTTGTCGGTGTTGTCGCCAGTCGAGATGGCGAAGGCGAAAGGCGCGCCTGTGGCGGGGCCGCCGGCCAGGAGTGCGCCACGCACCGCGCGCGCCATCGCTTCTACAACCTGATACGTAAGCGCCTCCTGGGCACGGTAGGTGCCGATCCGCCCTCCCGGCGAGTAGAGCTGCCCGTCCTCGTCGCCGTAACGGTCGAGGAACTCGGCGCGCGCCGGGCTCTGGACGTCGGTGACGTGGAGGTCCGAGAGGTGCACGAAACAGAAGAGGGAGACAAGAGCGCGGCGCGGCGCGGCGCCACCTAGGTCGGCGCGCACCGTCGGCTCCTCCGGCGCCGACGCGACGAGACGTCGGTAGCCGAGGGGCTCCGGACCACGCGTCGTGATCGTCGCCGCGAGCCGTCGCGCGCTGTCGATCACTTGAGCCCCTTCACCAGTTTGTTACTCGGCCGCCGCGGCCGACTGCGCCGGGGCGGCCGCGCCCGGTGTCGTGACAAACAGGACGCTTTGCGGCCGCACCGAGACTGTGGATCCAACGACGAGTTCGTCGGCCTCGCTCGCCGCAACCGCGGCGACGACTTCGTGACCTCCGGCGATTGCGACGACGACGCGCATCACCGAACCGAGGAACGAGCGCGCCGTGATGACGCCGTGACCCCCCGGGTCTGGTGCCAGGCGTACCGTCTCGGGTCGCAGCAGGACCTCGACGTCGGTCCCGGCGGAGAACGTCCCGCTTTGCTTCGGAATCGGGAGCACCGTCCCGAGCACTTCGACATTGCCGTCGGAGCGCACCGTCGACGGCAGTCGACTCGCCGCGCCGACGAAGCCAGCGACAAAGGCATTCGTCGGCCGGTCGTAGATCACATCGGGCGCGCCGACCTGCTGCAAGCGGCCGCCGCTCATCACCCCGACACGGTCCGAGATGGAAAGCGCTTCGTCTTGGTCGTGGGTGACGAAGAGGGTCGTGATACCGAGCTGTGTCTGCAACAAGCGGATGTGGTCGCGCAGCTGGGCGCGCACTTTCGCGTCGAGGGCGGAGAGCGGCTCGTCGAGCAACAAGACGCGCGGCTCGATGGCGAGAGCGCGCGCGAGGGCGACGCGCTGTTGCTGCCCGCCTGACAGCTGGTGGGGGAACTGGCCCGCCTGCTCGGGCATGCCGACGAGCTCCAACAGCTCCGCGGCACGCCGCATGCGGTCCGAGCGTGACACGTTGCGCAGCCGCAATCCGAAAGCGACGTTCTGCGCCGCGCTCAGGTTCGGGAAAAGGCTGTAGCTCTGGAAGACCATCCCCATGTCCCGCCGGTGCGCCGGGGTCCGCCCGATGTCGGATCCGTTGATGAGGACCCGGCCGGCGTCGGCGCGGTCGAATCCGGCAAGGATCCGCAACGCCGTCGTCTTCCCGCACCCGGACGGTCCGAGCAATGAGACGAGCTCGCCCGGCTCCAGGCGCAGATCGAGTCCGTCTAGCGCTCGTACCTTGGCGTAGTGGCGGCACAGCCCGACGAGCTCGACCGTCGTCCCCGTTCCGCCGGAACCTCGCGTGGCTCTGGCGAGCGCGCTGGACGCGGGCTTCTGTGTCGATGACGTTTCTTTCGGGCTCAATCCGATCACGGCCCTCCGATCGCGGCGCTCAGCGCGGTCTGTCGCCGCGACCGACGGCGACCCCATCCCCTGTCGAGAAAGACAATCGCCAGCAATAACAGCCAGGTGAGGATCAGCGCCAGCATCGACGCCGCCTCGGAGATCCAGGCGTTGTCCTGGTTGGTGCCGTAGATCCAGACGGTGAACGTTTGATACTGGTCGAGGCTCGCCATCGTGTACTCGCCGATCACGACAGCGATGCTGAGCACCGTTCCCGAAAGGATCGCCGTGCGCAGGTTCGGGATCAGCACGCGAAACAGCGTCGTCGCCCACCCCCCACCTAGCGACCGAGACGCATCGACGAGCGTGTTCGAATCGATCGCTCGCAGACCCGAGTCCATCGAGCGATAGACGAACGGAATGGCGAGGATGACGTACTCAAGCGACAGTAGGTACGGGGTCGCCTTCAGCCAGGCCGGCGCGACCTGGAGTACGCCGATAATCAAGACGATCGGCGGGATGACGACCGGCATGACGGTGACCGCGTCCATCGCCCGTTTCAAACTTGGAGCACGCAAGTGGATGTAGATCGCCGTCGGAACGACGAGCGCGAGCACGATCACGGCGGTAACGAGCGCCAGGCGGAGGGACAACCACAACGCTGCGCTGAACCCGGCCTCGACGTTGAAGATGCCTTCGAAGTTGGCGAGCGTCAGACCGCTGCCTTGTTGTTTGTCGAGCGCAAAACGGAGTCCCGACGCCAACGGGAAGATGAAATAGACGCCAGCCAACCCCAAGACGACGAACCGCCACCAGCGAACGGCGACGAGGCGAGTGGCGACTCGCTGCGCGAACGTCGGCGGTGCGGGGCTTGACGCGCCGGCGGATTCGAGCGTCGTTGCTATCGCAGCCAACGCGAGGCCTTTCTCTGCAACGTGATGTACGCCACCATCACGACCGCGAGAATCACGAGCATCGCGAAACCGAGCATTTTTCCGACGTTGCCCTGGCCGGCAGCGACGTTCCCGTTTAAGAACCCGGCGATCTGAATCGGGGTCAACGCGAGCGTCCCGCTCGTCAAGGCGTCGGCTGTCGCGTACGCGGCGAGGCCGAAACCGAACAGCAAGAGAACGCTTCCGAGAAAGCTCGGCAACAGCACCGGGGCGCCGACGTAACGCCAGTACTGCCATGGGCGCGCGCCGAGATTACGCGCCGCGTCGCGCCATGCGGGGCGCAGTCCCTCGAGGGCGGGAAGGATGATCAACACCATTAGTGGGAGCTGAAAGAACACGTAAACGAACGCCACGCCGGTGAACGAATAGAGGAACGAGCTTTGGACATGGAAGCCGATGTGGGAGAGCCAAACCGTCGCCAGGCCGGCAGGTCCGAGGCACGCGCCGAACAAGAACGCCAGCGGCACCCCGCCGAATTGACTGAAGACGCCGGAGGTTGACACGACGACCCTGCGGAGGGGACTGCGTGAAGGGGCGGTGTGCACTGCGTACGCGACGAGCAGACCGAGCAGACCCGGGACGATCGACGACAACAGCGCGATCTCGAGGCTGTTGATGAAACCAGTTCGATAGGGCTGCGATGCCGACAACGCGATCCGTAAGTTCGCCAGGGTGAAGCGGGCGCCGTTCTCGGTCTGGAACGCGCCGACCGCGACGGCGACTGCGGGAATGAAAAGAAAGACTGAGACGTAGATCGAGAAAGGCGCCAGGCTGAGGACGTGGCGCAGCACGCGCCGGCCGCTTTGTCCGGCCGACGGCGTTTCGGCGTCAGGAAGCAACTCGGCGCCGCCGAACCCGCCGGCGGAACCGGCGAGCTCGGCGGCGATCTCCGAGTCGTTCAGGATCTGATCAGCCAACCTCGGTCGACCAGTCCTTCAAGACGAGTGCTTCCGCCTTGGAGAGCTGGGATGCCGAGGCAAGCGGAGGCGCTGCCCCAGAGACGGCCGGGAGCTTTGCGTAGGCGGCCTTGTTGTCCATGCCGCCCTTGACCATCGTTGGGAGCTCGATCGGACGGGTGAACCCGTCGAGCCAGAGGTTCTGTCCAACCGTCGAGTACACGTAGACCTCCCAGAGGCGGGCTGCCGCTGGGTCGGGGGCGAACTTGCTGATCGCCTGGCTGTAGTACCCGGCGTAGTGGGCGTCGGAGGGGACCTCGATCTTGTAGCCCGGGATCTCCGCCTTCACTTCGGACGCCTGCAAGTAGTCCCACCAGATGAGGATCGGCGTTTGGCCGCTCGCGACCGTCGCCTCGCTGCCTGTCACCGGGACGTAGATGCCTGCCTTCTTCAGCGTGGCGAAGAAGGTGATGCCGGGCGCGATGTTGTTGAGCGAGCCCCCGTTGGCCAGCGCCGCCGCGTAGACCGCGGCGAACGCGGCACCGGCCTGCGTCGGGTTGCCGTTCGTCGCGACCTGTCCCTTGTAGATCGGGTTGTCGAGCGACTTGATCGTCGTCGGCGGGGTCTTCACGTACTTCGGGTCGTATCCGATCGCGACGTAGCCGCCGTAGTCGTCGTACCACGAAGCGTCAGTCGCCTTGGCGTCGGACGGGATTTCGCTCCACTCGGGAACTTTGAACGGTGCCAAGAGGTGTGACTGGTCTCCTTCGATTGCGAACGACGTCCCGAGGTCGAGAACGTCGGGAGCGCGGCTTTGACCCTTGAGGGTCTTCACCGCGTTGATCTCGTCGGCGCTCGATCCGTCCGGGTTTGCGTCGGTGACTCTGATGCCGTAGGTGTGCTCAAAGTCCTTGATGATCGTTCCGTAATTTGCCCAGTTGCTCGGAAGCGTGATCGTGTTGAGCACGCCCTCCGACTTCGCCGCCGCAACGAGGGCGGTCATTCCGCCGCACGAAGAGATGCTCGTCGCAGTCTTCCAGCAGCTGTCAGAGGCGTTCGGGCGCTTGACGCTGGCGCCCGCGCCAGCTGTTATCCCGAACCCTGCGACAAGCGCCGTCGCAGCAGCCGCTGCCAAGCCCCATCTCGGAGCAGTCCGCAAGCGCATTCGATTCATGCCCCCTTCTTCCTGTTTGGACGTCTATGTCCCGGCGGGTCCGCCGCGACCAACCAACCGGCGGCAAGGTAGGTGACCGATATGGCGCGTTCGCGACCTCGCGATCACAAGACGGCAAACACGGCATCAATTCGCTGTAAACGTGAAATTAAATTCCGATCACCCGCTGGCCGCCGTCGTCGGTGACGTTCCCTGAACGGTCGAATCGGGCGAATCCTGGAAATGGTCCCGGCCCGCCATCGCTTCTAGGGTCGGATCGGCTTCTGGTCGGGCTTACCCGGACCCCGGATCGATCCAGACGAGGAGGGCCGCGATCGACTCACCGTTGAATCCGTCTCGGCTCGTCGTCACCGCTCCAACAACGATGAAAAGGTGAGCGGAGGGATTCGGTCTGGAGCTCAGGATCGCTCTTCGGTGAGAATCGCAACCGGGGGCGTTGGGCGATGTGCAGTCACGATTTTCCGTTCTCGCGCCTAGCCATCCATCTCGGTAGACCCAGTCGTCAACGAGTTGGATTGCGTCTTCGGATCCGGGTGCGACCGGTACGATCCCCCAGATCCCATACCAGACGACGACGCCGCGGCCGAGCGGAGCAATCGGGTCTAGCTGCTCACGAGCCGCTTTCGTCACGATCGATGCATACGAGACGGTGAAGGTGCCGGTAGGCAGCGCGAGTCCGCGGCGGATGTCGTTGATTCGATCGAACACCGCACGTTCGAGGAGCCGAACACTTTCCACGTGCGCAACCGCCCCGCGAGTCGAGCCCGATGCGGGAGTCGTGGCACCGAAACTACCGACGACGCACCCCAATATCGCGAGCACGATTTGTACGCGGCGGATGCCTCGATGCGCGGTCCGTGAGGTCAACCGCAGCACGCGCTCACATTAAGTGAGCCTCGGAGGTAGTCACGACCTATTCGTGTCAAATCGAAGCTTTGGTTGTGCGGGCGTATACCTTGACCACATGGCGGTCGTGGCGATCCACATCGGCGCAATTGAGGGCGGGTCTTTGGGGGCCGTGGATTCGGTCGAAGCAGTTGCCGGCAAGGGCCTTGTCGGTGACCGACACTTCCATTCCGAGGGCGCCCCCGCCGGTCAGGCACTAACGCTCGTCGAGCAAGAAGTCGTCGAGGATGCCGGTCTCGAAGCGGGAGCGACGCGTCGACAGATAACCGTTCGGGGCGAGCGACTAAATGAGTACGTCGGCAAGAAGTTCCGCGTCGGAGAGGTCGAGTGCTTCGGGGTCGAACTGTGCGAGCCGTGCGGCCATTTACAAGGCCTCACGCGCCCCGGGATCGTTCAGGAGCTTGCGCACCGAGCTGGCATAAACGCCGACATCTTGTCGGACGGCACCATATCGGTCGGCGACGCCGTGACCTTGCTTGACAGCTGACCGAGTCGTGCGCTCGTGAAGTCCCACCTCGAACGAAGAACCACGCAACATGTTGAGAGACAAGGCCGAAGCGACATTTTTCGCGGCCCGTTGACGACGTGGACGCAGTTGCCTCGCCGAAGGCATTCGACGTCGGATCGCCACTGAACAGCTAAGTCGTCCGCCAGTCTCAAAAGCCGGCGCGTCGGATCGGTCAGCCCACCTCTGCGAGCTCGCGGTTCAAGCGGCGGATCTCGTCTCGAAGCCGCGCCGCGTATTCGAATCGGAGCTCGGCGGCAGCCTGGCGCATTTCAGAATCGAGCGTCGCGATCAGACGCTCGAGCTCGTCTGCCGGCAGCTCCTCGGAGTGCTCGGCGAACTCACCGGCGGCACGCCGTGCGGCGCGGCGCCCGGCGCGCCGTGACCGGTCGGAGGTCGTGCCGATCGGGATCGGCGCGGAATCGGGCTGGAATCCGCTTGCGGCGCGGAACTGTGCCACAAGGTCGGTCACCGCCTTGCGAATCGTCTGCGGATCGATGCCATGTTGCGCGTTGTGCGCCCTCTGCAGCTCGCGACGTCGCTCGGTCTCCGCCATCGCTTGTCGCATCGAATCGGTGATCACGTCGGCGTAGAGCACTACCCGACCGGCGACGTTTCTCGCCGCGCGTCCGATCGTCTGGATCAGCGAGGTCGAAGAGCGGAGGAACCCCTCTTTGTCGGCGTCCAGGATCGCGACGAGCGATACCTCCGGCAAGTCGAGGCCCTCCCGCAACAAGTTGATCCCGACGAGCACGTCGAACTCGCCGAGGCGCAGGTCGCGCACGATCTCGATCCGCTCGAGGGTCTCGACGTTCGAATGGAGGTAGCGGACGCGAAGTCCCGACTCCAACAAGTAGTCGGTCAGGTCCTCGGCCATCTTCTTCGTCAGCGTCGTGACGAGCGCGCGCTCGCCCCGCGCCACGACCACCTCGATCTCCGCGATGAGGTCGTCGATCTGACGTTTGGTCGGCTTCACGACGACTTCCGGGTCGACGAGGCCGGTCGGGCGGACGATCTGCTCGACGACGACGTCGGAGACCCCGAACTCGTAGGGAGAGGGCGTTGCCGACATGAACACGCACTGGTTGATCCGCTCCTCGAGCTCTTCGAAGCGCAGCGGACGATTGTCGAGCGCGGACGGAAGGCGGAAGCCGTGCTCGACGAGGACCTCTTTGCGCGAGCGGTCGCCGGCGAACTGCCCGTGCAGCTGCGGAACGGTGACGTGGCTCTCGTCGAGGATCAACAACCAGTCCTTCGGGAAGAAGTCGAGCAGCGTGTACGGCTGCTGTCCCGGCGCTCGCCCGTCGAGGTGCCGGCTGTAGTTCTCGATCCCCGAACACGTGCCGACCTCGGCGAGCATCTCCAAATCGTGCTCAGTGCGCATCTTCAGCCGCTGCGCTTCGAGGAGCTTGCCCTGTCGCTCGAACTCTTGAAGGCGACCCCGCAACTCTTCTTCGATCGATTTGATCGCGGCGCGCATCTTCTCGTCGCCCGCGACGTAATGCGTGGCGGGGAAGACGATGAGCTCGTCGAGCTCGCCGAGGAGTTCGCCCGTGAGCTCGTCGAAGCGCGTGATCTTCTCGACCTCGTCACCGAAGAGCTCGATGCGTACCGAGAACTCCTCGTACGCCGGATGGATCTCCAAGGTGTCGCCGCGGACTCGGAATCGTCCGCGCACGAGGTTCTGGTCGTTGCGGTCGTAGTGCATGTCGACGAGCTGTCGCAGCATCTTGCGCTGGTCGTGGGTCTCCCCCGGGCGCAGCACGAGCAACTTCCCTTCGTACTCCTCGGGCGAGCCGAGGCCGTAGATCGCGGAGACCGAGGCGACGACGATCACGTCGCGGCGCGTCAGCAAGCTCGCGGTCGTCGAGTGGCGCAGCCGGTCGATCTCGTCGTTGATCGACGAGTCCTTTTCGATGTAGGTGTCCGACGAAGGGAGGTACGCCTCGGGTTGGTAGTAGTCGTAGTAGGAGACGAAGTACTCGACCCGGTTGTCGGGGAAAAAGGAGCGGAACTCCCCGGCGAGCTGTGCCGCGAGCGACTTGTTCGGGGCCATGACGAGGGTCGGCCGCTTCAGCTGCTCGATCGTCCAGGCGATCGTTGCGCTCTTGCCGCTGCCCGTCGTGCCGAGCAGCGTCTGGAAGCGATGACCGGCGTTGATCGACTCGACGAGTCCCGCGATCGCCTGTGGCTGGTCGCCGGCGGGTTGGAACTCCGAGACGACGTGGAATTCGGGCACCGCCCGAGCGTACCGACGGGCAGTGTCGGCGCCGCTGTCGAATCGCTCGGCGTAGGCCCTTCGCCCCTGGAGGAGGAGCGGACGGATCCCTAGCGTCGGATGCGTCGCGGACTGCGGCTTGCGGCCCGCGACCGAGGACGAGGACACCGGCATGGGGAACTTCCGGGAGACGAGCGCGGTGCTGGAGAAGGTCACTTCGCGCCCCGCGACCGAAGACGTGCTGGCGCGAACCCTCGCCGAGGCGTCGGTCGAGATCGAGCGCCTCTGTGACGAGCACGGCGCGACGCCAGAGCTGATCGAGGCGCGCCAGGCGATCGAGTCGGCAATCGCCGCGCTCACCGATTTCGTCGAAGGCGAGGCAGCGCCCAGCGAGGATTGAACTCCCGTCCCCGCCTCGCCAACGGGGACGGTTACGGAAGCATGTGGCCCGACAGCGTGAGCGCGCTCGCGATGACAAAGACGGCCGACTCGGCCGCGAAAAATGCCGCAAGTCGGGTCGCGTTGAGCCTTCTCGCCCAGACGATCACCGCTGGAAACGCGATCAACAACAGACGCGCCTTTGGAGGAGTCATCACCGACCACAGCGTCAGTACTGCGATTCCGACTACCCAGCCGAACGCCCCCGCGGTGAGCTCTTTGCGCACCCGGTAGAGCGCGACGAGCGAGAGCGCCAAGAACATCGCTCCGACGATCCCGCTCCACAGGTTCCAACTCGGGAGATACGCGACGACCTTGCCCGGTGACGCGATCAGGTGGCGGACGATCGGCTGTCCGAAGATCCCGAACGGTCCGTTCTGCTGGTGCCATCCGTAATGCTGCGCGGCGAGGGTGGCGAAGGGAGTGCCGGTCCAGACCCACAAAAAGATCCCGAATCCCCCGATGCCCAAGGTCGAAAGCAGCGGCGCGAGCAGGCTGCGACGGGCGCTCCGGTCAGCGAAGCCGTGTGCACGCAATTCCCGCAGCGCGACGACGGCGAGGACGACGATCATCGCCAACGCCGCCGGTTCGACCGCCGTCGCCATCCCGGCCAGCAGACCAGCAGCGATCCAGCGTTTCTTGGATACGCAGAGCAAACACCCGACGATGAGCGGGATGGTCAGACACTCGGAGTAGGCCATCGAAAAGACGACCGATCCTGGAAAGAGGACGAAGGCGATCGCCGCGCGGGGACCGATCTGCTCTCCCCACCATTTCGTCGCCAGGCGCTCGACGAGAACGGTCGCGACGAGACCTCCGGCGAACGAGACGATGAGCGCGACGACGGTGACCGGAGCGAGGGTCAGCCAATCGAGCGCCCGCACGACCATCGGGTACAACGGGAAAAAGCCGAGCGTCGACTGCGCGTGGGTGACGTACGTCGGATACCCGCGATCGACGAGGCGCAGGTACCAGCCGCCGTCGAAGCCGCTGAGCTCGGAGGTGATCGAGTGATGCCCGTCGAGTGCGATCAGCCCCGCCAATACCAATAGAGCGGCGCGGGTCGCGAGGTAGGAGACAACCGGCCACAGCCACGGCCACGTCGAGACCGCCTCGGTGGTGAGCTCGACGCGAGGAGCCGGCGCGGTCGCACTGCGGTGCTCGCCGGCGAGGACGTCGACATTCGAGGCGCGCGTGGGCGACGGCCCGTCGGCGGTCGGGAGACTCACCGGGCCCCTCGTTCCTATCCGAACGCCTGTGCGACCGGCAAAACCCCCACCTTCCGCGTCGCCGGATCCACCGGCTCCAGCGTTCCTCCGCGCCTTCGAGGCGGGTCGACGCCGCTCGCTCGGTGGCCGCCTCACCAATCAACAGGTCAGCGCGGTGGCTCCCTCGGCGTGAGATCGAGCGGTGCCGAGCCCGGACCGAGGTGCGCGATCCACTGCCAGATGGTGTCGACCATATCGGCGAGTTCACTAAGCGTGCCTGAATTTTCGATGATCGCGTCAGCTGCGGCGAGCCGGTTGAAGCGGTCGGTCTGGGCGGCCATCCGGGCCTGGGCCGCGTCCTCGTCCATCCCCCGATCCCGCACGAGCCGAGCGAGGACGACGGGCTCGGGAGCATCGACGACAACGACGACATCGAGGCCATAGCGGTGCCGCGCGTCGGTTTCGACGAGCAACGGGATGTCGACAACCACGTCCTGATCCTCCGCGCGAGCCTGCGCGAGTTGGCGCTCGATCACCGCACCGACTGCGGGGTGGACGATCGCCTCGAGATCATGCCGTGCAACCGGATCTGCAAAAACAATCGTCCCGAGCTCTGCGCGGTCGATCGTGCCATCGGCACGGACCAGAGAAGAGCCGAAGCGCTCGACGACGGAGGCGAAGGCGTCGGTGCCCGGACCGAGCACGTCGTGCGCGATCGCGTCGGCGTCGATGAGTTGAGTCCCGTGCTGGACGAAGAGCTGAGCGACCGTCGACTTCCCCGCGCCGATCCCACCCGTCAGCCCGATCGTGATCACCGGCGCGCGCTTTCCGCGGCGTGGCGCGGCATTTGAAGCAGAAGCGATGAAAGACGCGCCTTCGCGCGGGCCCTCGTGGCCTCGTTCAGTCGCCTTCCGACGTGGAATTGTCGCCTTCTGTTGCGGGCTCGTCCGCGGCGGCTTCTGGCGTCGCCGCCTCCTGTTCGTCCTCCGCCTGGTCGGCGACGAACTCGTCGGCCCACGCCGCCTGCCCCTCCGTCTCCGGTGTGAATTCGCCGGCGGAGTATGCACCGATGTAATTGCCTTCGGAGTCGTAGGCGTGCTCGCCGAACGCCTCGCGGTACTCCTCGGCAACCTCGCCCCCCTCGGCCGCTTGGCTGATCGAAAGAGAGATCCGCCGCCGCTGCAAGTCGATGTCGATGATCTTCACCCACAGCTCCTCGCCGACGGTGACGACCTGCTCCGGCAGCTCGACGTGGTGAGCCGCCATCTCCGAGATGTGGACGAGACCCTCTATGCCGTCTCCCACCTGGACGAACGCGCCGAATGGGACGAGCTTCGTGATCCGTCCGTAGACGAGCTCGCCCACTTTGTGGGCCGCGGCGAACTCCTGCCAGGGGTCGGACTGCGTCGCTTTCAAAGAGAGCGAGATCCGCTCTTTCTCCAAGTCGACGTCGAGGACCTGGACGGTCACCTCGTCTCCGACCGAGACCACCGAAGAGGGGTGATCGACGTGCTTCCAGGAGAGCTCGGACACGTGGATGAGACCGTCCATCCCACCGAGATCGACGAAGGCGCCGAAGTTCACGACCGAGGAGACGACGCCCTTTCGGACCTCTCCCGGCTTCAGGTTCTCGAGGAACTCGCTGCGCTGTTCTTTCTGGGTTTCTTCGAGCCACGCGCGCCGCGACAAGACGACGTTGTTGCGGTTCTTGTCGAGCTCGATGATCTTCGCCTCGAGGACCCGGCCGAGGTACGGCTGCAGGTCGCGCACCCGGCGCAGCTCGACGAGCGAAGCGGGAAGGAAGCCGCGCAGGCCGATGTCCAAGATGAGGCCACCCTTGACGACTTCGATGACCGGGCCTCGCACGACGCCACCCGAATCCTTGATTTGCTCGATCGACCCCCAAGCCCGCTCGTACTGGGCGCGCTTTTTCGAAAGGATCAGTCGACCTTCTTTGTCCTCTTTCTGCAGGACGAGTGCTTCGATCTCGTCACCGAGATTCACGACGTCGTGCGCATCGACGTCGTGACGGATCGACAGCTCGCGCAC
This sequence comes from uncultured Acidimicrobiaceae bacterium, assembly GCA_963725215.1. Lineage (GTDB taxonomy): Bacteria > Actinomycetota > Acidimicrobiia > Acidimicrobiales > Bog-793 > CAVRXQ01. The sequence goes on from CAVRXQ010000002.1 coordinate 517,907, forward strand.
GGGGATGACGCCTTCGGACTTGTAGCCGATGTCGAGAAGCACTTCGTCGTTGTCGACCTTCACGACCGTACCCTTCACGATGTCGCCTTCATCGAAGGCGACGATGGTCTGGTCGATCGCATCATCGAAGCTGAGCGATCCGAGGTCATCCTCGGTGATGGTGTTGTACGTGTACCCGTCGCCGCTCGGCTTCGCGTTCTGTTCTGTTTCTTCGGGTATTTCAGTGGCGGCGAGCTCGACCTCTTCGGTCGTGCCGGCGTCGATTGTCGCTGCCGGCGTGTCGCCGCTCATCTCGTCGGACATTTAAGTAGTGGCCTTTTGGTGATCGGGCCGTCCCGCCTCGCGCATCGCGCGCAGCGAGCCGGCGGAAAGTGGTTTTTGGCGCCCTCTGGTTGATCCGGCGCGAGAAGCGCTGGCAGGGCGCCGTTGATGTTACTCGTCGCATGTCGTGCCGGCGACAGGGCCTGTCTGCACGCCTAGCGTCACACCGATCCATCGCCGCGGGCGCGCCCCATACGGCCGCGACCGCGACAATCAACCAGGCCGCAATCGCAACCCATAACGCGACGGGAGGCGGGAGATCGCGAACGGACCGCGACCACAGATGTTCAACCGGAGCTAGACAAGCACGGTCCGAATACTGGTGGCTACTTGGCCTCAGCCCAGCTCTTCCCCCACGACAGGTGAACCTCGAGCGGCACCTTCAACGGGTAGGCGTGTTCCATCGATTCCCGCACGATCTTTTCTGCCTCGTCGCGTTCGGACTCGGGCACTTCGACGAGCACCTCGTCGTGGATCTGCAGCACGAGCCGCGAAGAGAGCTTCGAGCGCTCGAACGCCTCGTCGATCCGGACGAGCGCCATCTTGAAGATGTCAGCTCCGAGGCCCTGGATGCCGGCGTTCATCGCCTGGCGCTCGGCCGCCTGGCGAACCCTGAAGTTGTCCGACATCAGCTCGGGCAGGTAGCGACGCCGGCCGAGCTCGGTCTCCGTGTACCCCTTCGCCCGAGCCTCTTGCACGGATTGGTCCATGTACGCCCTCACGGCGGGGAAGGCATCGAAGTAGGAGCCGAGGATTTCCTGGGCCTCTGAGATGTCGACGCCAAGGCGCTGCGAAAGCCCATACGCCTCCATCCCGTAGGCGAGGCCATACGAGACCATCTTCGACTTCGAGCGTTGAGCGAGCGTGACATCTCTCGGATCGACGCCGAAGATGCGCGCCGCGGTCGTGGCGTGGATGTCGCGAGCTTCGGCGAACGCTTCGGACAATCCGGAGTCGCCAGTCAGGTGCGCAATCACTCGCAGCTCGATCTGGTTGTAATCCGCGATGAGGAATTGAGTCCCTTTCATCGGCACGAATGCCTCGCGGATCTTCCGTCCCTCTTCGCTTCGGATCGGGATGTTGTGCAGGTTCGGTCGATCCGACGACAGCCGACCAGTGCGCGCGACGGTCTGGTTGAACGAGGCGTGGATGCGGCCGTCGGGCGCGACTTCCGATAACAATCCCTCTCCATACGTCGATCGGAGCTTTTCCACTTCCCGATACCTGAGCAACGCCTCGACGATCGGGTGCGCGTCGCGCAATTTCTCAAGAGTCTGCGCGTCCGTCGAATATCCGGTCTTCGTTTTCTTGCCAGGCGTCAGCTTCAGCTTCCCGTAAAGGATCTCGCGCAGCTGCGTCGAAGAGTTGACGTTGAAGTCTTCGCCCGCGAACTCGTGGATCTGCTTTTCGAGGGCGATTGCCTGGTTCGTCATGTCCGCGTTGATCTCGCGCAGCCGATCGACATCGACGCCAACGCCAGCGACTTCCATCTTCGCGAGGACCCGGATAAGTGGGCGCTCTATCTCTTCGTACAGCGACAGCTCGCCGGCCTCCTCGAGCTCCGTCGCGAGCATGTCCGCGAGAACGCGCGTGACCTCGGCGCGCGCCGCGGACGCGTCGTAGGAGCCTGCTTCACCGGCGTCGCCCGACAGATCAAAGCCAAGTTGTCCAGAGTCCTGCCCTTCTGGGGCAACGAGACCTCTCCGAGCAGCGAGATCGGTGAGAGAGGCCGAACCTTGCGCCGGATCGAGGAGGTACGCGGCGACGTTCGTGTCCAGATCGACGCCCGTGACATCGGATCCCGCTGCGAGGAAGGCCCGCACGAGTTCCTTCAGGCCGTGACCCGCGAGACGAGGTGTGGGCGGTCGACCCTGCGCGGCGAGCGCTCGTTCGACTCCCTTGTCCTTCGTCCGCTCGCCAACAGCAACGACAACCGGTCCGTTGCTCGGAGGGGCGAAGGTGATCGCCGCGATTTCGGACCGACCTGGGATCCCTTCCCACGCGACGTCGACGCCGACGCGGCCTTTTGTGTTCAGTGAAGTGTCGAGCGCGCTCTCGAGTTCCTGTTTTGACCCTGGAGTCGCGACCACGCGGGCTGCGGGCGCTTCCACGTTCGCGATCGTCCGCCCTTGGCGCCCTTCCCTTCCGATCAGCTCGAAGAGGCGCAGCTTTAGCGTTCGCATCTCCAAGAAATCGAGCAGACGCTCCAGTGCGTCGAGATCCGGCGAGAGCGTTCCGAGGCCGTCTGCGATCGGCACGTCACGAATGAGCGGTATGGCACGCAGGTTCGTCCGCACGACATCCTCTGCCTCAGCGAGCGAAGAACGAAGCTTCGGTGTTTGTTCGTCGAGGTGGGAATAGAGCGCGTCGACATCGTGATACGTCGAGACGAGCTTCGCCGCCGTCTTCTCCCCCACCCCTGGAACTCCGGGCAAGTTGTCCGAAGGATCACCCCGCAAGGCGGCGTAGAAGGGGTATTCGCGAGGCGGCACGCCCGTCCGTTCCTCGATGCCCGCTTCGTCGTACAAGGCGTAGTCGGTCACTCCCCGACGGTTGTACAACACGCGGACGTGCGGATCCTCGACGAGCTGGAACGTGTCGCGATCCCCCGTGACGATCACGACGTCGTCGCCGGCGTCACGACAGTGAGTCGCGAGCGTCGCCAAGACGTCGTCTGCTTCGTAGCCGACCGCGTCGAGCGCCGGTACGCCGAGCGCGACAACGAACTGGCGGATCAGCTCGATCTGTTCGAGGAGCGGTTCCGGCGTCGTCGGCCGACCTTCCTTGTACTCCTTCACGATCTCGTCGCGAAAAGTCGGCTCGCGACGGTCGAAGGCCACGGCGAGTCCGTCGGGCGAGAAGTCGGCGAGCAGCTTCGTCACCATCGAGACGAACCCGTAGACCGCCTGGGTCTCTTGCCCCGAGGAGGTGCGCATCCCGGCGTCTTTGAGGGCGAACCAGGACCGGAACGCGAGGCTGTGGCCGTCGAGCAGAAGGTAGGTCGCCACCGGAATCGATCGTAGGTCCGAGCAGTCCGATTGCCACCGCCGATCGGACGAGGTGGGTCTGATGCCCGGGCAGTCGCGAAGCCTGAATTTGGCGCTAACTCGCGCCGTATGTGCAACTAGTCGCCCGCGAGAGCGACGACACCCGCCTACCGGAAAGGCGCCTTCTTGGAACGTCGCGCTCTCTATCGTTTGCGACCGACCGCCGACCGGTTCGACGAGGAGACCGATCTCGCGTTCCGCGCCGGACGGGAGCATCCCCAACCCGAGTCACGGCGGCGACGCAACACGATCCAATTCGTCGCCCTCATCGCGCTGGCCACGAGTTGCGCTTATCTCGTCTGGCGCGCCGGTTTCACTCTCGGACACGAACTTTGGATCGCGATCCCGTTGTGGCTGCTCGAGCTCTCGGCTGCCGCGAGCCTGGCATTGTTCACGATCTCGCTCTGGGACATCGACTCCGCTCCGAAGCCGCAACCTGTTCGGGACGATCAGTTCAAGGTTGCGGTGCTGATTCCGACGTTCGACGAACCTCGAGAGGTCCTCCTCCCCACGGTGGCGGCGGCGCTCTCACTCTCGCCGAGTCACGAGACCTGGGTGCTCGACGACGGCCGACGAGAGTGGGTTCGAGAGCTCGCCGAGTCGCTCGGCGCCAGTTATCTCACCCGCGACGAAAGGACGCACGCGAAGGCTGGAAACCTCAACAACGCGATCTCCCGTCTCGACGTCGACATCGTGGCGGTCCTCGACGCTGACCACGTCGCGACCGCGGATTTCCTCACCCGCACGCTCGGATATTTCCGAGATCCGACGATCGCCGTCGTTCAGACTCCTCAGGACTTCTACAACGCGGAGTCGTTCGAGCACGGACGTAACCGCTCGTGGTTCTGGCGCCAGCAGCGAAAGGTCGCGTTCAACGAACAACGGCTCTTCTATAGAGCGATCCAGCCCGGGAAGAACCGCTGGGACGCGGCTATCTGGTGCGGCACGGATGCGCTCGTGCGGGTCGCGGCGTTACGCGAGGTCGGTGGCGTTGCAGAAGAGACCGTCACCGAGGACATGCACACGACGATTCGGTTGCATCGCCGAGGCTGGCGAACCTTGTACCACAACGAGGTGCTCGCGTACGGACTCGCCGCGAGGACCGCCTCCGAGTACCAATCCCAGCGCACGAGATGGGGAACCGGGGCGATGCAAATCGTCCGTCTCGAGCGACCGCTGACGGGGCGGGGGTTGAGTTTGCGCCAACGATTTGCGTACGCGTCGACGATTCTCGGATGGTTCGAATCTTGGCGGAGCCTCGGGTTCGTGTTGTTGCCGCTCATCGTCTTGTTCAGCGGAGCGACCCCAATCAAAGCGCCAGCGCTGTGGTTCGCCTTAGCCTTCGGCGCGGCGTTCTTGAGCCAGCGTGCGGCTCTGTCGTTGTTGTCGCGTGGGTACGCGCCGCAGGGAATGGCCGTGCTCTTCGAGTTTGTTCGCATGCAGAGCAACCTCGGAGCAACGCTCAACCTCGCTGGACGGAAGGGCCACACCTTCACGGTGACGACGCAGCAGCGCGCGCTTACTCGGCAAAGGATCCGACCGCCGCTGCTGTTGGTGGGACTGACTGTCGTCACGGTCGCTGCATGGGTGTGGTTCGGACTCACGATCGCCGGCCTCACGCCGATCCAGTACCACGTTCGTTGGACGGCGTACGGCGCAGCCGGGTGGGCGGTCTTGAACGCCGCCTTCTTGGTGTGGGCGATCGCGCTCGTCCATTCCGATCGCTACGCGACCGAACGTCGAGCCGCCGTCCGGTTGAAGATCGGCGCGCCGGCCGCGATCGATGGCGTACCGGGTCGCCTCGTCGACGTGTCTGTCGGTGGCGCGCTCGTGCGAAGCACACAACCTCCGCTTGGCCATTTGACCTTTCACACACTGCACCTCGCGATCGGAGATGAGGAGTTCAACATCCGCGCCGAGTTGCGCGGCACACACGTTCTCGGCGCGGATGGAGTCCTCGTCATGCTGAGATTCCTCGGCGCCCAAGACGTCGAGATCGGTCACCTCGCGCGCGCGTTGTTCGTCGGCGAAGTGTCCGATACTTCGAACTCGGCTTTGACTGTCGAGCCGGCGGCATAAAGAACGCCTCCCCGCCAAGCGCGGTCGGTGGGGACGCCCACTCGCGATGACTCGCGAACGCCACACGTCAGCCGAACGAGAACTTCGATGTCCTCGGCACGACTACAAACGGCGTGTAGGGTCGGGCTGATGCGTGCTGGCGCCGTCGCCGCAGTGATTCCCCTCGCGACCGGCACTTTTCTCGGCTCTTTCAACTTCGGTGCCGCGTCCGTTCATGGCCCAGCAAGTGAACATCGTGCGCCGAGTGCGGCATCCGTAGCGAGCCCTTTCGTCCGAACGCCTCATTCGTGTCCAGTGGGGTTCCGGCGGCGGGTGCTGCGTCGGATCGTGAGGCGGCGAGTCGAAGTCGACGGTGTTTGGACGATCGAACGGCGGCGCGTGAAGTATCGAGTGCTCTGCGTCCGCGTACCAGTGGGGGCATCCCCGAGTCCGTCGCACTCTTCAAGTGGATCGTTCCACCCGACACTCACGCGCCAATGGGCGGGATACTTCGAGACTCCCGGTCCGGTGACCTCGGTGTCGGGGACTTGGGTCGTGCCCAGTCTCAACTGCTCGAGCACCGAGACGCTGTCTTCGACCTGGGTCGGGGTCGGAGGTTTGTCCAGCGGGTCGTTACTCCAAGTCGGCATGTTCGACAATTGCATCGACGGGGTCGCCGAGAACGGCGGGTTCGCCGAGCAATACCCCGGTTCGACCGTGAGCTTCGGTCTTGTCATCCGTCCGGGCGACTCGGTCACCGCCACCGTGAGCGACGGATCGGGTGGCTGGCACGCGACTTTGACCGATCTGAGGACGGGCCAAACCGAAGCGAGCCGCGCCCCGAACTACGGAGGCGGTAGCTCGGCCGAGTGGATGGCCGAGGCGTACGGCGCCTCGGGCGGCGTTCCCGTGTCCAACTTTGGCTCGGAGCGGTTACGGTCGTTCACCGTGGACGGATCGCCGGCGCAGATTCCAGAGTCCGACGTCTACGAGATGGCCCACGTCGTGGCGAGCGACCCGGCGAGTGGTACCTATCGTCTCGACTACTCCTGAAACCCATCCAAGCGACCTGCGCAGTGTGGCGCACTCTCGGCGCCGAGGGAAGAAGTTGCGCAAGCCTCGAAAGACCCGCTCGACAACCCGCGCAATTGAAATGGGGTCGAAGCGCTTACAGCCCGTCTCATCTACCCTGGTGGTGACTCGCCGAGTTCTTTATTCATCTCTGCGCAGGACTCATTCACGGTTCATCACCGCAGAGGCTTCATGAGCCGGAACGCGATTGAAATGACGCGAATTGTTGGTTTTCGCCACCTCGTTCAGCAACGAGCATCAAGGTTCTTCAAGTTCGCGCGCCGATCGCCGCGCACGGAGGACTGCCCTCCTCATTTGTCCCGCAAACTCTGGTTGCGCTGAGCCCATTTACCGTCAGGTTGCGATCGCCAACACCGAGAGTGTGAATCCTGCGCGACACCCTGCGTACGGGCGTGTCACCTGGGGGCACCCAGTGTGGCGAGTTGACTACGACCAGCCCACAATTGGCTAGTCACTCGCGATGATTCGCTAGGCCCACCCCAGGTCAATTGCTTCTTCGGTCATTGCACCAGCAGTTTTCGGTCCTTACGTTACCCCCGGACGGCTGGATCTGCGCCCTGGCGAGCGGATTACCAGCCATCAAAGGGGGTTGAGAGAAGGGCGGAAAATCGGCCATAACCGTGCTTGTCCCAGCTACGACAAGAAGACGGAAAGGTTCAAAAAAAGAACCCGTGCCTGGCTCGCTTCCGAAGAAGTGCATCACTGTAGTTGCTCATACGCCAGGACAATCAAATGTCCAGCATCTCCAAATAAAGGGGAGCGAATGGCAATACGAAATAGAAAAACTAGGAGCCTTGGGGCACTGCTCGCGATGCTCATCGGCTCGTCCGTCCTCGTCGCGGTGCTTGCCGGGACGGCGGCGGTAGCGGGCGCCACCCCAAGTCCAGGGACCGCTGGGATCAAGATCTGCAAAGTATGGACGGCGTCGTCAATCGCAAGTGCGACGGGACCGTTCGTATTCTGGATCAAAGGTCCCAGTTATTCGGATGGCATAGAGGTGGACGTTTCCGCCGGGCAGTGCGTCGAAACTGACGTCTGGGAGGCGGGCACGTACACGGTGACCGAGGCTTACGCCGATTGGTATCAGGTGACGAACATTGCCGAGCTCGACAATCTCGGCGACGTGAGTTTCCCGACCGACCAATCTCTGCCCGGGAACAGCCCTGCTGACCTCGTGTCGTACGTGGCCATCACGTCGGACCAGGTCTCTGCCGGTGACGAGGTCACCGTTCAGTACACCAACGATTTGGTGACTGGAAATGCGGAGATCTGCAAGGCGCAGACCCCCGGCGACACGCTGTCTGGGCCGTTCACGTTTGCTCTGACGAACACGAACGACGAAGCCTCCGGATCTGGTGGTCTTTCCTTCGACATACCAGAGACGCTCAATGTCGGCGGGTGCACGGGCAACATCACCGTCCCAGCCGGCGTCTTGGAAGTAACCGAGGCGGGGACGAACCTCTACGTGACCAGCATCACGGCCACGTTGGACAACACGTCCGAGAATGAACTCGGGTACCACAACCTCACGGACGGCGCATCCGAGTCGTGGGTGTACCCCGACAGTCAGGTAACGACTGTCGTGACCTACACCAACGACACGGTCGGCCTCGAGGTCTGCAAGGCGTGGGATGGCGACCCGTACAGCCAGCCGCAAGGGACTGCAACGACCTACTCGTTTAGCGAGACGGCGACCAACCCGAACGGTGACGGCCCGGCGACGGCGCCCTCCAGCTTCACGTTGAATGCGGGTGGCTGCAACACGCCGACGCAGTACGCGCCTGGCACAATCGTCAAGATCACCGAAGGTGTGACCCCGGGCACGGAAGTGCGCGCGATCACCCCCTCCGGTGCGTTGACGACCGTGCCGGACAACGACTCTGACGACCCGGATCTTGCGAACCGGACGGTCACGGTTGTTGTCGGTGCCGACACGACGACGGGGACCCCGAGCAACTCGGCCACCGTTACGTTCACTGACGGCATCGCGTACCCCTCGACGCTGAAGATCTGCAAGGACCTCGCAGCGGACGAAACCGCCAGCGCTCCATTCACATTCACGGTTTCCGGACCGCAATACGTTCCGGAGTACCAGGCCGACGGCACGGCGACACCTGGATGGTTCTTTGGCGAAATCGCCAATGGGTCGTTCACGGTCAGCGTTCCCGCTGGTGAGTGCGAATTCGCGACGCCGACGGTGAGCTCAAAGAACCCGTCGTACCTGACGACCAACTGGTTCGATCTGTTGCCGTACAACTCGACACAGACGATCACAGAGTCCGGAACGACGAACTTCGCGGCTACGAACGTTGCGATCTCGTCGAGCTTCACGGACGTCTCGGTCTACGAGGGCGGCGTCTTCACCCCGACGACCGAGCCGGTGCTGTCGAATATCAGCCTCGGCACGACGGGTGGGACCTCGTCAGCGAACGTCACGATGAGCGAAGGTGCTTCGGAAACGATCGTCACATGGACGAACATGGATCCGCCTCCTGCGGCTCCGCATTCGACCGGTTCTGTGACAGTCGCCAACCCGGGCGCTCCCAACGCAGGGACCACGACCGCTAAGACGCTTCCGATCGCCACTGCGGTGGCGGCGGCCGTCAGCAAGCTCGACGCTCCTGGTGGGCGTGTTGCGCTGACGCGTGACGAGCACACGGTCACGAGGCTCAACAGGACGATCTCGAGGATTGAGAAGTCGCTAAAGAGCCACAAACTGACCAGGCTCGAGCGGAGTCGTGACCTGAAGCAGCTAAGGCAGCTCAGGGCGCGGATGCTTCACTTCCTCGTCTTGATCTACAAGTTGACGCGGTAGTAGCGGCGCCACCTAGTGGTGTCGTTGGACGACGGGGCGCCCTCGGGCGCCCCGTCTCCACATAGGCGGCCGGAAGGAGTCGGTGAGCAAATACAGCGGGTCGATGGTCCGACAGCTCACCCTTTGACCAGCAAGATCGCCGGTTAGCCCCATTTCGATCTTTGGGACAGCGCGAGCGACGCTCTCGGACTACCGGGAGCGGCATCAAACGTCTGTGTCAGGAATCGAGAGACGACCGCACGAACCTTGCTCGAACCGAATTCGCGTCGGGAGAAGTCGACATTTGCGGCAAAACGCAGGTAATGCGGTAGTTCAATCTGGCCCACCGTCACCCCGCTCGCCGTCGCATACCTTGGCGGCGCAGCGGCTCGACCAGCCAGGAATCGACCCCTCGCTCAAGGCGATATTCGATGACTTGACCGACGGGGTGCTTGTCGTCGACGTCGCTGGGCATCGCATCTACTCAAATCCGGCTCTCGACGATCTCGTCGGCGCGAACGCTTGTCTGCCCCTCTATACGCCAGACCCTCCTCCGTATGTTCCTGTCGACGAGCGTCACAAATATGTGGCGACGGTCGACGGAATCGCCTCCTTGCTTTCGGTGGAAGGATTCGGCACAGCTTCGACCCGGTTTGACCTGATCGCCCGCGGTGGAAGGCGTATCAGGGTCCGGCTAAAGATCATCGCCCTCTCGAACACAACCCGCGAGAGCATTGTCGTGTGTCTGCTGATGCCTGAGCTGCGTCACGATGGCGATGGGAACATCGAGTCCGGAACGGCCCACGGACAAGAATCGCACGCCCCCGTCTGACCGTCACACGAGCTATTCGAACTGATTGGCCCTTTGCGGCGGGCTCCGCTTTCGTGATGCCTTCGGCCCATCGCCGACGAAGGCGTCGTCTTCCGAGCCCCTCGTGAGTCGAAGGAAGCGGGCCCTGCGGCAAGGCAGCTGGCTGCCTCCCTGACTTATCCGCCGGTGCCGCCACCCTGCGACGTCGGCGCACAGACAAGTTGGTTAAGAGGCACGAGCGGCAGCGTCCAAGCGCTCATCCGAAGCCGAACGGTGGGATCGGCGCGAATGGCATCTGAAACGAACCCCTCGACCGCTGTTCTTTCCTGAGCGCTTGCGCATCGCGGCGAAAATCCGACTTCACCTACGAAATGAGGGACTCTGTGCGCCGCGGATTCGGATGGAATCCCAGGCAATGAGCCGCGAAGAAGCCTCGGACGTGCGGTTATCGACGCGATCACCGGATCGAAACCGTCCTCGTCACGGTCGGGCCACCGATCACGGTGATTTTCAGCGAAGCTTGAACGGGACGTCGCGAAGCGCCACTGAGGAGTCGTACTGCCGAGGAGGTGAGAAACAGTTCGACCGTCGCCCTCTTCGAATGGGCAAATCGGAACGTGCGACGCGCGAGCACGAAGATCTCCTTCTTCGTTTTCTCGCCCGAACCCTTCTTGTTTCCCACTTCCACCTGCTCACTAAGGGTGACGGAGCCCGAGCAGTTGTTGGCTGAGCACGTCAATCTGAGGGGAAGTCGCCCCGCCGCCAGGACCAAGGTTGATTCCGAAACGTTGATCTTCGGATTCGAAGCCACGACGAAGGTCGGATCGTTTGTGAAGGTGATTTTCGCCTTTGCGCCGTCGCTAGCCGACCCAACTGCGCGGGCTCCGGATGAGGTGATCTCGAAGATGACATCTTTCGCGACGATCTTGGCGTCATCAGCCGTGATCGTGATCGGAACCGCTGCCTTCGGCATCGTGCCGTCGGGAGCTTCCCAAGAAAGAGCGACCGAAATGATGCAGGACTTGCCCTCGGGCAGTAGAGACGCGATCGCCCTCGCGCACGTAACCGGATAAAGGCTCACGGTCGTCCCATTCGGGAGCGCGGAGGCCGGAACGGTCACGGTAATCTTCGCCCCGTCCAAGATCTCCGTGACGGTTGGAGAGCCGCCTGCTCCGATCGTCCACGACGCGGGTGTACCAAAGTCAGCCGCCGGGAGTCCCGCGGGAGGGGGCGCGTTTGCAGGACCATTGGGGACAAAGGTTGGGCTGCCACCACCACTGGTTTGCCCGCTCCCCACAACGACGGCGATCGCCTCGGTGTTCTGCGACGCAGGTAGGTAGTCGACGTTGCCCGCCTGGTTGGCATCTATCACGCACGTGCCCACACCAGTAAAAACCACCGTGGTGGAGCCCGGGCCCGTCAGAACGCATACGCCCGAGCCGCTCGACGCGTCGAGGGAGAACAGGACGGGATTGCCCGAAGGCCCACCGGTCGCGGACAAGGTCGCCGTCGCGCCCAAGCTGGCCGACGACGGGGGTGAGAAAGTGATCGTTTGAGTGCCCTGGGTTACCGTCAAAGTGGTGAACGCCGTGGAGCCAACGAAGTTGGAATCCCCCACGTAGCTCGCCGCGACCAGCTGACGCGGTCCGAGCGGCGCGGTCGCGACGTTGCAATCGTCGAAATCGCCAGTTGAAGGCGTCAAGGTCACCGTGCACACGGTCACACCGCCGACCGTGACGTTGACCACTCCGGTGGGCAGTTCCGAGGTGTCCTGGGCGTTGACAGTGCTGCCCGGTGAGACTCCGACTCCGTATGTGATCGCCGTCCCGTATGGCACCGAGCTCGAAGAAAGCTTGATCGAAGTCGTAGGCGTGGCCTTGTGGACGGTGGGGCTTGTCGTGCCTGACGTCGAGAGGAAGTTTGCATCGCCCGGATAAGCGGCGGTCACTGTTGTCGGGCTTCCGGCTGGGGTGTTGGTAGCCGAGCAGCTGGCCGTCCCAGACTCGATGGGACCACTACAGAGCGTGATGGATCCGACGGTAAAGGTCACGGGCGTCCCGTTGTCAGGCTGCGCTCCCGCACTCGTTCCCGTTCCGGTGACCGAGGCTGAGTATGTAATCGACTGACCATATGTGTAGGAGCCGGGGGCGAACGAAACCGTCGTCATCTTCGTCGGGCCCGGATTGACGGTGAGCGAGACTCCTCCGGACGTCGAAGTGAGATATCCCGTCGGGTCGCCCGAATACGTTGCAGTGATCGTTTGCGGGTTGCCCGCCGTGGAGGTGTACGCGAACTCGCAGCTGGCATCCCCTGTGGAGGTATTGACCGTCTGATCGCCGCCGGTACAGGCGATCGTGGATCCGTTGTCAAAGAACGTCACGCTCCCACCGTCCGGAGTCGGCGACACGAGCACGTCGACCGTGACCGGCTGTCCCACGGTCGGGCCCGTTGGAGAAACGGATCCGATAGTCGTCGTCGTTGAAGACGAGGTCACGGTGAGGGTGAAGCTCCACGTGCCGAGGTCACCGCTCGCGTCGCTGACCGAACCGTCAGCGCTGTAGCTGCCGGCAGCAAGCGTGGTGCCGCTCGTCGTGACGACGCCGCCCGAGCTGACCGAGATTTGCGGCGAGCCGGAACTCTGCGAGAAGCTGACCGTGCCGTTGTTGCCCGTGGGTACGAGGGTGGTGGTGTAGGCCGAGGAACCACCGACGGCGACACTCGCCGACGTCGGCGACACGGTGATCGTGTCGCCAGTCACGGTGAGGGTGAAGCTCCACGTGCCGAGGTCACCGCTCACGTCGCTGACCGAACCGTCAGCGCTGTAGCTGCCGGCAGTAAGCGTGGTGCCGCTCGTCGTGAGGAGGCCGGTCGGACTTACCGCGAGGTCGGGGGACGAATCAGAGTTCTCAGTGAACGCCGGAGAACCGTCGTCGCCCATGGTGGTGAATTGGACGGAATAAGCCGCGGAGCCCGCGACATCGATGCTGGCCGACGTCGGCGACACCGTGATCGTATTGGCGGCTCCAGCCACTTGCGTTTCAATCGCGGCGACGGAGGCCATAGCTGTGACTGCGACGAAGGCAGCGGCAAGGAACTTCAGCTGCAATCGGAATTGAGTTGTCGAGTTTTTCCGCACGAATCCGCCTTGGTTCTCCTTAGGAGAACAGACCCAAAGCAGGCTACGAGTTTCGGAGATACCGATTCATCATCAATATTGACGAAAGTCCCGCGTGCGAGGCGAAACGCGCGACCCACTCAACCGCGAAAGATTGAACAACGCGCACCGAGTGGCTTCGAGACTCCGCTATGTGGTTAGCGCGGTTGCTCGACGCGATTGATGGCGAAAGTTGGAGACGTCCTTTGTGTGTAGGCATGGATCATTCGTCGCGCGGCATCTGCGCATCCGCCGGAAAGCAATTGCGCAAGTACCGAAGATGCGTTCTGCCCCACAAGTATCTGATCCTGGCCCACAGCAGGGTACCTAGCGCACCGAGAGCCGCCATGACCGGCTCACTTAGAGAAGGACCCCGCCGAACCCGGCCTTCCCGGGGGATACGACACCCGGGACTCGCCTCGCCCTCCCCACGTCCTCGCCCGAGTTTGGGCTATTTCAACAATCTTGATGGTGCGCGACGCTCCGCAGGTCGGCATGCTTCAGTGTCAGGCCTATAGCCGACGATTGGGGATCCGCGTTGGCCAACCGAGTGGACATCAGCCCGATCTGGGCAATGTCGGCAAGCCAGGTGATCTGATGGCGCAGGCTCCGGGACACACGATGCCTTGGACGAGAGAGACCTTGGGGGTCTCGTCATCGGAACTCGAAGGTCCGCGAAGACGAGCGAGCGCTTGGTTCGACTCGTCGCTGAAGACCATCTTCGACGACTCGAGTGACGGTGTGTTGGTGGTCAACGTTGTCGGCCACCGTGTCTATTCGAACCCTTCGCTCGACGATCTCGTCGGAGCGGACGCCTGCGCTCCCCGAGGCACATCCGAGCCACCCCCCTACGTGTCTGCGGATCAGCGCCCGAAGTACGCGCGCCTGCTCGGAGGGATGGCCACGCTCTTGTCCGTGGAAGGTTCGGGTACGGTCTCGACCTCTATCGACCTCGTCACCCGCCGGAGTGGACGAGTTCGGTCGCGTCTCAGGATCAGTGCCTTCACGAGCGTGGATCGGGAGCGCTTCGCCGTTTGTCTTTTCGCGCCCGAGTTCAACTCCGCCATCTTCGACGACCCGTTCGCCGGGGCCTCGTCGGGCGCGAGCAGCGGCTCGTCGGGAAGATCTCAGATGCGCTCAGATCCGACGCCGGGTTTCGACCTGACATCGGACGTCGAGACACTGACCCGACGCGAACGCGAGGTGCTCGCCTTGCTGTTAGACGGACGCCGCGTGGCCTCGATCTCGCGCACCCTCTACCTGAGCGAGCACACAGTCCGCAATCACCTGAAGGCGATCTTCCGCAAGCTCGACACGCACTCTCAGACGGAGCTGCTGGACCGCTTCCGGCCCCCAGCCTGATCTTTTCGGACGCTGTCCTCGGGCTCGCCACGTTTTGCCAAGAGATTCCGGAGGAGAGACGATCCCGACCTCCTGTGCCTTCTCCGCGCCTGGTTGCTTAGACGGCTGGGCGCTCCCGTTGCCAGCTTTCGCGCCCCTCCGGCCAGCCGGAGCGGTAGGCGAGGACGACCGCGGTCAGCTGCGAACTCACCCCGAGTTTCGAGATGATCGCATGAATCTGGCTTCGGACCGTTGCGAGAGAGACACAGTCCCGATTGGCGATCTCCCGAGCCGTCGCCCCCTTCATCAACGAAACGAGCACGTGTTGTTCGCGCGTGCTAAGGCGCTCGAAAGACTCCAAACTCATCGCGCCACCGCCCTTTCCGAGCGGCAAGCGGCAATCGCGCTCACCGTTCTTGGATTCGGGAAGATCTCGGCGGTGCGTGCAACCTGTTCGACCGATGCCAGCGAGAGGAAACGTGTCACCATCTGTTCCCCCCCAGTTGGCTTGGACAGCCCTTAACTGTCGCCACCCCGTCCCCACTTCTTCGACCCGACGCCTTTTGGACTGTTTTTATCAGATCCGGGGACACGAATGAGTTAGTAATTTTGTGCAAATTTCCGGTGGACGTGACATCTTCCTGTAAACAGTTACTGGCAAGATCGCCTGTAAATCACCAGGTCGTGGCGCGCTAGACGATTCGCAACAATTGCTCAATGTCGTTGCACGATAGAGTGACGCGACACATCCAATACGGGTCAGCTCGAACTTGTGATTAGCGCGGTAGGCGTCGTCTATTGCCCTTCACACGCGAAGCGCTTCGATCGAGCGACGCGTGGTTCTCACAAGCGCCGACGTACAACCGAGCGGGAGTACAGGGCAGGGAGCACCGAAATTGCGTTCACCCGTGCTCGCCCATCTCGACTGATCCGTTCAATCAAGAAGAGTGCGAGGTAATGGCTAGCCTCGAACGAATTCGGGAGTGCCGAAGGCGGTATCGACAGTCTTCTCGACCGCTTCCGGCCCGTTGCTGATTACGACCTTCGGCGTTTGCATTCGACGTTCGATCAAGTTTGAGAACATCGCCAACCACGCGGCCTCTGAATCCTCGTTGTCGACGGTTAAGTGCAACGGTGTTTTGGAGCCGTCTGCGCCAACCGCCCAGACGGCTAGCAGCTTGTCCTCGTTCGCTGGTTGATCTTTTGATCCGAACAGCACATCGCAGAAGAGATGTCTGATCGAAATGTCGGACAGATCGCGGTGGACAAAGACCTCGTAATCTTCGGAAAACTCCTTGATGACGACCGCAAACGCCGATTCGGATATCAACGCCCGCCCGTTCGAGTCCTGCAATCCCTCGCCGACAGACCCTGCCAGCGCTCGAGCAACGACTTGGAGCACCACGCGATCGAGGACAACAGGACCTTCGTTGAGAAATGGCAGCAGGCTCGATCGGTAAGGTACGCCACTGTTTCGAACTTGCGGAACGCGCACCCTGATTGGGTTGTCGGCCGTGCGGAGCCAGCCCGGTTCGTAACCGTTGCGTGATCCGCGCTGGACGACATCACGCCGACCGTATCGACCACGGCGGCCCAGAAAGTCTGCTTGCTCGGCTTCCAACAAGCGTTGGACAATAAGGCGGCTGAACGTCTCTTTGAGAGTGGCGGCGAGATCCTCGTCGCGTCCAACACCGTTGGCCAGCAGTTCGTTGAGTTCCTCGCGGATGTATTCCGAAGGCGGCAACTTCCTCGTTCTTCTGGACACGTTCGTCATTCGCGGCGGCTACCAACGAGAGCAAGGTTGGAATGACTCGTCCACGAAGAGACCGGGTGGCGCGTTTCGCGCCGCGCGTGCCGTCAGATCGCGGCGAGACGCCTTGGACTGAGTTCGGTGTCGTTGAGATCTCGATGCGAGTTCCGCTCGCGACATGTCTCCCTATACGGCAACTCGCCCCTGTAAATTCAGCGCACCTTTTCCGTGAGCGACGCGTAATTCACTGACCCAAGCGGGGCTCAGTGCGCTCTTTTTTTGCCGAAACGTCGAGTTCGTGACCACCCCGGTTACCGGTCGGACCGCCTTGCGCGTCGGTCGAGTCGCGCTCGCCGGCCGCCGATGAGAGCGGCAACACCCACAGCGAACCGCGCCACAGGGCCCGCCTTCCAGGTCGCCGGTACGATCGGGAAGATGTCGACAGGCTTCCACCCGCCGCTCGAGGAGTACCTCGAAACCGTGCTCGCGCTGGAAGAAGAAGACGTCCCTGTCATCCAGGCCCGCCTCGTGGAACGACTTGGCCACACCCCTCAGGCGGTCTCCGAGATGATCCACCGCTTGAGTGACGAGGGCTACGTCGATCGCTCGGGCCGAGGGCTCGCGCTGACAGAAAAGGGTCGGCGGCAAGCAGAAAGCGTCGTGCGCAAGCACCGCCTCGCCGAGCGGTTCCTCGTCGACATCGTCAAGCTGCCG
Organism: uncultured Acidimicrobiaceae bacterium; assembly: GCA_963725215.1. Classification (GTDB taxonomy): domain Bacteria; phylum Actinomycetota; class Acidimicrobiia; order Acidimicrobiales; family Bog-793; genus CAVRXQ01. Next base: position 534,989 of record CAVRXQ010000002.1, read on the forward strand.
TGGGAAAAGGCGCATAACGAAGCGGGACGCTGGGAGCACGTGATCTCAGACGATGTCGAAGAACGCTTCAACGAGATCCTCGGACACCCGACAACTTGTCCGCATGGGAACCCGATCCCAGGATCAAATCGCGATCCGACGCCCCAAGTCCCGATGACAGAAATCGCGGCGGGAGCGGAGATCACGCTCGCCAGGATCACCGAGCAGCTCGAAGTCGATGATGACGCGCTGATCTATTTGAGTGGGCACGGTCTGATTCCAGGATGCAAAGCGCGGGTGCGCTCGCGCGCCCCCGACGGGACGCTGACCCTCGAACTCACCGACGGCGCCCCGGACAGCACGGTCGCGATCGGGCCGCGGATGGGCCGTCAGCTGTATGTGACGACCGCGTGAGCTTCCAAGGACGATCCCTCGACAGGCGAGCTTCAATCCGCGTTTCGCGCCGTCGGCACGAGTTCGAACTCGCTCCTATCAGGAAACCAACCGCCCGATGAGCTCGTCGAGTTTCGATTCGAGCTCTCGGATCTCGCTCCGCACGGTTTCGCGCGCCCGCTCCATCTGCTCCGCGTGCCGGCGGGCGTCCTGCCATTCGTGCTCGGCCATCGCCGTCTCCGCGACGACGGCACGCGTCTTCGCCTCTTCAGCTTGATCGGCGAGCTCCGCCAATTGTTCCTCGATCACGCTGAGCTCGGTTCTCAGCTTCTGTAGGCGATCGTTGATATCGAAAAGTCGCCGCTCGACCCGGCGTTTCGGATCGATGAATGCGGGTCTCATCAGTCGCAGCCTATGACGGCAGGAATTGGTGTGACCTCGCGGTCAGCGCGTCGACGATGTCCTGTCGAACATCGACACCGAGGCCCGGGCGCATCGGCACTGGAAGCATCCCTTGGAACAGCTTGTGCGGCGTCGTGATGTCGTCACGAAAATAACGAGAACTTGGACCGAGGTCGCCGGCGACATCGAAGCCGTCCAGAGCTCCGACCGCGATCGCAGCCGCCCGACCAAGGCCCGCCTCGAACAACCCACCGATCGCACACGGGACTCCCGCCGCCAAGCAACGGTCCCGCGCCTTGCGCGCGGCGAAGATTCCTCCTAGTCGCGCCGGCTTCACACATACCGCCGTGCAAGCACCGGCGTCGAGCACCCGGTCGAGGCGGTCCAAATTCGCTATCGACTCGTCGAGCAGGATCCGCGTTCTGAGCTCCTTCACGAGTTGAGCGTGGCCGTCGAGGTCCTCCGCAGAAAGTGGCTGCTCGATCGCACTAAGGCCAAAGTCGTCGAGTGCGCGGAGCGCGGCGCGATGGCTCGGATCAGAAATCGTGTACGACCCGTTCGCGTCCACGACTATCTCGACGTCGGGACAGTGGTCTCGGATTGTTCGCACCGCCACAACGTCTACGTCGGGAGCGATCTTCAACTTGATGCGCCGGATGCCCGACGCGACGACGTCGTTCACAGCCGCGAGGACGTCGCGGACTGGTCCGATCCCGACGGTCGCCCCCGCTGGAATCGCGACTCTTGAGACTTCGAGGTACGTCGCGAGCGACCTTCCTCGCGCGTGGAGCGCAGCGTCCATCAGCGCCATCTCGATCGCCGAGGTGGCCATCGGAGCTGCACCTTGGGTCGACAACGACCCCACCGCTTCCTCGAGCGACGAATATTCCGCGCCTCGCTTCAGCAAATCGGGAATGATCGATTGGGCGAGAGTGACCTCGGCGGTGTCGATCGACTCCCCCGCGTACCTCGTCGTCTCGAGTGCGTCGCATTCTCCGTAGCCGACGCCCTCGTCAGTCGTCACCCGAAGGAGGAGGATCGGCCGACGCACGTGTCGTTCCTTCGCCGTCGCGACGGGTGCAACAAGCGTCATTTCCAGGCGACGAAGTTCGATCTCCCTCAGACGCACGGGATCTCATCGATAAGCGGGCGCGCTGCCGAACTCGTTCGTGTTCCCGCCCTCAATCTTTTTCCAGCAGCCGGGCACATGAACGCACGACGTCAGGCGAAACTCAGCGACATGAGTGCGATCGCGTAGGCGAGGAGCCCGACGCCAGCAGAGATCGCCATCGCGAAACTGTTCCCGTTGTGCTGGTCGCTGACGAAGAAGATGCCGCTGAGTCCAGCCACTACGACGGCGGCGAACCCGATGACTGACATCCACATCAACACCCGGCGGCGCGACTGGATGCCGCGCACGAGCGACTGGATCGCCGCCAACCCGAGCATTACGCCGAACACGGCGTGGATTCCGAGACCAGCCAGGCCGTCAGCGATGGCGCGACCGAAGGCGTCGAAGAAACCCCTTCCGTGATCGGAGGTGGGAAGGTGGCCGAAGAGGTTCACCCACATTCCGAGGCCGTATTGGATGAGGATCATGACGATGGCGCCAAAGCACATCCCCTTCAGAGGGGCGAGCTCGCGCGCAGCCGAATTCTCCATAGCCGAGCTGTCGGTCTCCGTCTGCGCCAACGCTGCTCCGTGTCCCTCCGAATTCTCAAAAGCACCGCCGCAACCAATTTATGACCGAGTCTCCGATCTCACGCGGCGAGCACCGCGTTGACGTGTGAGAACTCGGTGCCCAGAGCGGGATTCGAATTCCCGCCACCGCTCTCCTGCCGGGTCCTTGCTGTCCACAAGCATCCTGGTTGTCATTTCATTAGCCACTTCTGGTGCCAACCGAAGCCTCGAACAGATCGATACGTTTAGCGAAGCGTTCCGCTGCTAAGGATTGTGTCCGGCGCCCGGCGGAACCCCCAGGCTTGCCGGAAACACGTGATCGCATTCCTGCATCTTGGTGCTGATCTGCGGCGATTTCGGGTCAATGCCGACGGCCTGCGGATTGAAAACAAGGCGCCCGCGGTCAAGGGTGGGCTCGGGCCGATTCGACACCCCGTGGGAGCGCATACACCGGACGAACTTCAACTCGTCGTTCGCGACCTCCTGCGCCTCGGCGGGAGTCATCCCGTTGCCGCCCGGCATCAGGTGTTCGCAGGCTTGCGTCGCCGCCTGGTAATGGGAGTTGCTGTCCGAGAGTTGGTGCAGGGTGGCCTTGTTGAACTCTCCGTGCTGCTGGGGTCGGGGAAGCTCGGCACGCCGCGCGAGCGCACGCACTGGGCGAAGGCGAGCAGCTGGGAGTTCACCGACGGGGAACTCGTTGAGCCTCTCGCATTCGATGTGCCGCCGGAACCCGTGGATGACGGGCTGCCGCCGCCAGCAGGGCCAATGCGGCCGCGGCGATGACGGCCGTCGCGGTTCGCGGCGCGGGCGGCCGGGGTCTGAAGCGGGTGATGTGTTTCATGACGATGTCCTCGTCAGGGGTGGCGGAGGTGAGGAAGGGTGCTGATCATGACGAGCGCTGCCGAGCGCCCGAGGGCGTTCCAACCGTTTTGTGTGTTCATTCCCATGGGAGCGTTATACGCGTCGAAGGATGACAGGAGCGCAACAGGGTCGGACGAGGTGCCGGCGGGGTCAGTTCTCTCTCGTTGCGAATCCCACGTTTCTGTCACCGCAGCCGTGCTGTGACCAAGTTGTGACCGCGTATGCGATTTCACGTGACGAACATCGACTCGACGTGGGTGAACTCGGTGCCCGGAGCGGGATTCGAACCCGCACGCCCTTTCGGACAATGCCTTTTGAGGGCATCATGTCTACCGTTCCATCATCCGGGCTCAACTTCACCGTACCGCACCGTATTTTCGTGACGAGACGTCAAAAGCTCCGACAAGCGATGCCCCGAACGATGCGCGGATCTGTCTCGACGACGAATTCGCTCGATCACTGCGCCGTGAACGATCTCTTCGTCTTGATGCTGAGGTGAGCGAATTGGCTGAGGCGAAAGCGACGCGGGTCGCGATCGGTCCGCGCGAGGACTCGTGGGCGATGAACGCGGTGCGAGCCGGTGGCGGCGTCGTGACCGCAGTCTCAGAGGATCCACCCGCGCTCGTCTGGACCGACTTCTCCACTCGTACGGTTGATCAGTTGAAAAATCTCCTCGACACGCACCCGTCTATCGAGTGGGTTCAGCTTCCGCTGGCGGGAATCGAAAGGTTCGTCGAGTCCGGCATCGTCGATGCCAAGCGCACCTGGACCTCGGCCAAGGGTCTCTACGCGGAACCTGTGGCCGAGCACGCCCTGGCGCTCGCGCTCGCCTGCCTGCGCGACCTTCCAGAGCGCGCCCGTGCGACGTCGTGGGGGCGTCCGGCGGCGACCTCTTTATACGACGAGAAAGTGACGATCCTCGGCGCGGGCGGGATCTCCGTCTCGTTGATCGGGCTGCTCCAACCGTTCCGCGCCGAGATCACTGTCGTCCGCCAGCACCCTGAGCCGGTCGAAGGCGCTCATCGGACCGTCGGTGTCGACCGGCTCCACGAAGCACTTTCATCAGCACTCGTCGTCGTCCTGGCGCTCGCCGTCACGGCGGAGACGAAAGGACTAATCGGAGAGGAGGCGCTCCGCACGATGCGCGGAGACGCGGTGCTCGTCAATATCGCTCGCGGGCCTATCGTCGATACCGACGCCCTCGTCGCGGCGCTGGAAGGAAAGCAGATCGCTTGGGCGGCCCTCGACGTCACTGATCCTGAGCCGCTTCCCGACGGCCACCCGCTGTGGGGGCTTTCGAACTGTCTCATCACCCCGCACACCGCCGACACCGTCGAGATGAACGCACCTCTGCTCTCGGCGCGGATCACGGCGAACGTCCGACGCTTCGGCCAGGGAGAAGCCCTGGAGGGCCTCGTCGACCCGGCGCTCGGCTACTGACGCCGCTCAACCCGCGGCCAAAGCGGCGTCGTCACATACTGTTTGCGGAACGTAACCAAAAAGGGGCCGCCCGGGTCTAAATCCCGGCGCGGCGGCCGCCGCCACGATCTCGCAGCCGAAGGGGGGTGATCCTTGCTCGCGTTCACGTTCCCTGGCCAAGGCTCCCAGCGGCCAGGCATGGGCGCTTCTTGGTCCGAGCACCCCTCCTTCGAGCTCGTCGACCAGGCGAGCGAGGCGGTGAAACGAGACGTCCGAAGGCTCGTACTCGACGCGGACGAAGCGACCCTCCGCAACACGGCGAACGCTCAGCTCGCGACCTTCGTCACGAGCTGTGTGGTGCTCGACGCCGCAGAGCGCCTCGGCCTCGAACCGGCCTTTTGCGCCGGCCACAGCCTCGGCGAGTACACCGCTCTCGTCGCGACGGGCGCACTCTCCTACGAGGACGGCTGTTTTCTCGTCGCGGAGCGCGGAGCGGCGATGGCGGACGCCGCCGAGCACAACCCGGGGACGATGGTTGCGGTGCTCGGTCTCGATGACGACTCGGCCGAGGCGGTGTGCGCGCTGGCGGAGGGCGAGGTCTGGGTGGCGAACTACAACGCCCCGGGACAGGTCGTCATCGCCGGAGAACGTGAGGCGATCGAAAGGGCGACGGAGATCGCGCGACAGCGCGGCGCAAAGCGGGTGCTCTCCTTTCCCGTCGGAGGCGCGTTCCACACCCCGCTCATGGCCTCGGCGCGCGATCGGCTGCGCAAGGCGCTCGCCACGGTGACCTTCCACGAGTCCGAACCAGAAGTCGTGGCGAACGTCGATGCGCTGGCGCACGCCGACGGCTCGGAGTTCGCGAGCCTGCTCTCGGCGCAACTCACCTCCCCGGTGAGGTGGCGACAAAGCCTCACCACATTGTTCGAGGCCGGGGCGCGAACCTTCGTGGAGCTCGGTCCAGGCGGGGTACTCACCGGCCTCGCGAAGCGCGGCCTCCCCGAGAACGACATCGCGGCGTGGTCAGTGGCGACCCCCGCCGAGCTCGAGGCGCTCGTCTCCGCGCTTGGCGCCGCCGTCGAGGCGCCGGCAGAAGAACGCGCCGCGATCGAACGTTACGAAATATTCGAGCGGATGATCGTCTCGCCGGCGACCGGTCCCTTCCGTCCCGTCGACGCCTACGCGCACTGGGCGCCCAAGCTGAGCCTGGGCGGCGACGTGAACGACCCGCTGCACATCGCCGTCGGCGACCTGATCGGCTGGGCCGGGACCTCCGAGATCCGCTCGGCCTTCGCCGGGCACCTCGCCGGACTGCTGGTCCTTCCCGGAGAGCGGGTGGTGCACGGACAACCCGTCGCGTGGCTGCGCGCGGCGGTCGGCGCAGAGGAGAACTGATGGGTGCGGCGATCACCGGATGGGGCTCGGCACTGCCGGAAAAGGTGCTAACGAACGCGTACTTCGAAGAGCGCCTCGACACGACCGACGAGTGGATCGTCGAACGCACGGGCATCCGCGAGCGCCGCGTCGGCGGAACGACGATCGGGCTCGCCACCGACGCCGGACGCGCGGCGCTGGAACGCGCGGGGAGGACCGGATCGGACATCGATCTCCTCATCGTGGCGACGACGACTCCGGATCAGACGATCCCCGCGGCCTCGTCGGTGGTGCACGAGGAGCTCGGCTGCGCCGGCGGGGCGTTCGATTTGAACGCGGCGTGTGCGGGTTTCTCCTACGCGCTGGCGACAGCGGACGCGATGATCCGCACGGGTGTGCAGCGCGCCCTCGTGATCGGCTCGGACACGCTTTCGCGGGTGACCGACTTCGAGGACCGCACGACGGCGATCCTCTTCGGCGACGCCGCCGGAGCCGTCGTCATCGAATCCGGCGCGCAAGACGAACTCGTGCTGGCATACGACCTCGGTGCTGATGGATCCGCGGCACCGCTGCTTTACGCGGAGCTTGGCGCACCGATCAGGATGGACGGGCGCGAGGTGTACCGGCGCGCGGTGCGCGCGGAGGTCGACTCGATCACGAAGGTTCTCGACCAGGCCCGCATCGGGCCCGAGGACCTGGCACTCTTCGTACCCCACCAAGCGAACAAGCGAATCATCGACGCGGTGAACGACCGACTGAAGATCCCGAACGACCGAACCGCTTACGTCTTGGATCGCACTGGGAACACCTCCGCCGCGTCGATACCGCTCGCGCTCGCCGAGGCAGCCGACGAAGGTCGCCTCCACGAGGGCGACCTCGTGTTGTTGTCCGGGTTCGGCGCCGGCATGACGTGGGCATCGGTCATCATCCGGTGGGGGCGCCGGGGCGTCGGATGACTCGGGTCGCCCTCGTCACCGGCGGCTCGCGCGGGATCGGGCTCGCCAGCGCGCGCCGGCTGCAACAAAAAGGTGAGCGCGTCGCCGTCGCGTACCACAACGCGCCGCCCGAGGACCTCGGCGGCGACGCGTCGACGTCGCCGCTTTATCCCGTCCAGTGTGACGTCACCGACGGCTCCTCTGTTGACGCGGCGTTCGCAAAGGTCGAAGCGGAACTCGGCCCAGTCGAGATGCTCGTCTGTTCGGCGGGGATCACCGACGACGGGTTGATCATTCGGATGACCGAAGAGCGATTCGAAAAAGTCATCGACACCGACCTGACGGCGTGTTTTCGCGCCACAAAACGTGCGTTGCCGCAGATGATCCGGGCGCGATTCGGCCGGATCGTCTATCTATCCTCGGTCGTCTCGATGATGGGCAACGCCGGACAGGCGAACTACGCCGCGGCGAAAGCGGGTCTGATCGGACTCGCTAGATCGGTTGCGCGCGAGGTTGCGAGCCGTTCGGTCACGGCGAACGTCGTCGCTCCCGGGCTCGTTCAGACAGACATGCTCGCCGCGCTGCAAGAGGCGCAGGTGGAAGCGCTGCAATCGCGGATCCCGCTCGGGCGGGTCGCCGATCCCGACGAGGTGGCGGCGGTGGTCGCGTTCTTGTGCTCGGACGACGCGTCCTACGTCACCGGGGCGGTCGTGAGCGTCGACGGCGGTCTCGGAATGGGGATTTGAGGCACAGGATGGTTGAACGTCCTGGATATCGTCGTAGTGGTCGGTTCGGGGAAGAAGCCGTCCGGCCAACCGACGAGTCGACGAGGAGCGAAGCGTGAGCGACGACGCCACTTTCGAGAAGTTCAGGAACTGCGCCGTTGAGGTTCTGCAGGTGCCGGCGGAAAAGGTCGTCCCCGAGGCGAGCTTCGCCAACGACCTCGACGCCGACAGCCTCGACCTCGTCGAGTTCGTAATGGCGCTCGAGGAGGCGTTCAGCATCACCGTCGACGAGTCCGAGCTCGACGGTGTGGAGACCGTCGGACAGGCGTACGACCTCGTCCTCGGCAAGCTCTGATGCTCGAGCGGTCCGGGCGGCGGGTCGCGGTCACCGGTCTCGGCGTCGTCTCTTGCTGCGGGATCGGCAAGGACGCGTTCTTCGAAGGTCTGAACGGTCCACACGCGACCTCGCCGCGTCACGTCGAAAACTTCGACCCGGCCGCGTTTTTCGACCCGAAAGAGGCGCGCCATCTGGACCGCTTCGCGCAGCTGTCAATCGCCGCGGCGCAGCTCGCGGTCGACGACTCCGGACCGACGGAGACCGACCCCATCCGTTCGGGGGTGATCTTCGGCACCGGCGTCGGCGGTCTGTCGACGCTGCAGGGCCAGATCCAGGTCTCGATCAACAAGGGTGCGCGTTGGGTCTCGCCGCGTCTCGTCCCGATGATGATGGGCAACGCTGGAGCGGCCGGGATCTCGATGCGATTCGGGTATCGCGGTCCTTGCGAGACGATCGTCACCGCATGCGCGGCAGGAACGCAGTCGATTGGCAACGCGCTCTGGCTGATCCGCACGGGGCGCTGCGACGCCGTGATCTCGGGTGGCGCGGAGGCGGCGATCTCCCCGGTCGAGGGGATGGCGTCGATCGGTGTCGCCGCGTTCCAGAACATGACCGCGCTCTCGACGTCCGGCAATTCGCGTCCGTTCGATCGACGTCGCGACGGCTTTGTAATCGGTGAGGGTGCCGCAGCCTTGGTGCTCGAAGAACTTGAGCACGCGCGACAGCGCGGCGCGCGCATCTACGCCGAGTTGATGGGATCGGCCTCCACCGCCGACGCGTACCACATCACCGCACCAGCCCCGGGTGGCGCGGGCGCGATTTCTTGCATGGAGCTCGCCCTCGAAGACGCCGGGATCGGTCCCGAACAGGTCACGCACATCAACGCGCACGGGACGTCGACTCCACTCAACGATCTCGCCGAAGCCGAAGCGATCGAAAAGGTCTTCGGCCGGCCGGGTCCGCCCGTCACCTCGATCAAGGGCGTCACCGGCCACTCGCTCGCCGCGGCGGGCGCGCTCGAGGCGGTCGCCGCGGTGGTATCGATCGAGCGCGGCCTCATCCCGCCGACCGCGGGGCTCGAAGAACTGGACCCCGAGATCCACCTCGACATCGTCACCGGCAGTCCCCGGTCGTTTACGCCCGGTCCCGTGCTCTCGAACAGTTTCGGGTTCGGGGGGCACAACGGGTGCCTGGTGTTCGGCCCGCTCAGCTCCTGAGTCCCGCCTCCGCGCCGGCCGACCTCTCGGTCGGCGCCTTCTCGGAAGACGCTCCCTGGCTCGTCGAGCGCGACGAAATGTCCTGGCTCATCGGCCTCGACCTCGTCCGCCGCGTGACGCGCGACGAGGTCCCGAGAATGTTGCGAAGGCGGCACCTCCCGCCACTGCGCCGCATCGTCCGCGTCTTGTCGGCGATCGGCTGGGCGGTGCTCGCTTGGTACGTGCGCGACCGCCCGCGAGGACGCAGCGCGTCGCGAGCTGGGCTGTCGAGGAGGCTGCGGCTCGCGTTCCAAAGGCTCGGTCCGACCTACATCAAGCTCGGACAGATCGTCTCCTCGGGCGAAGGGATCTTCCCACCCGAGCTCGTCGGCGAGTTCAAGTTGCTGCGCGACCGGGTTCCCGCCGAGCGCTTTTCGGACGTGCGCGACGTCGTCGAGGCCGACTTCGGACGGCCGTTGGAGGAGATCTTCTCGGAGTTCGCGACCGAACCCGTTGCCGCGGCGTCGATCGCCCAGGTTCACAGCGCGCGCCTAGTGACGGGCGAAGACGTCGTCGTGAAGGTGCAGCGCCCCCGCGTCTCCGAACTCGTCCACCACGATCTCGCGGTGATGAGCTACATCGCGCCGATGCTCGTCGGCCGGATTCCGGTCGCGGTGCTGGCGAACCCGCCGGCGCTCATCGAGCTGTTCGCCGAGACGATCGTCGAGGAGCTCGACTTCCGTTTGGAATCCGAGAACATGCTCGACATCGCCGAGGTGCTCGCGACGACCGACCAGCGTGCGATCCTCGTACCACGCCCCCATCCCCGCCTGATCACGCAGCGCGTGATCGTGATGGAACGACTCGACGGATATGCATGGGACGACGTCGCGTCGATGCGCGCTGCCGGCATCGACACCGAAAAGGTGCTCCACGCCGCGGTCGTCTCGTTGCTCGAAGGAGCGATGCTTTTCGGCGTCTTCCACGGTGATCTGCACGGTGGCAACCTTTTCGTCCGCGAGGACGGCCGCGTCGCGCTATTGGATTACGGCATCACCGGGCGCCTCGAAGAGCCGCACCGCATCGCGTTCTTGCGACTCGTGATGGGCGGCACGATGAACAACGTCCGAGCGCAAGTTGAGGCGTTGCGTGATCTCGGCGCGCTGCCGGCGGACGCGGACATCGATCAAGTGATCGTCGACCTCGGACTGGAGGGCCCTCCCCAGGACGTCGTCGAGATGACCGCCGAGCAGCTCACCCGACAGCTGCGCGACCTCACGAAGCACCTCCTGTCATACGGGGCGAAGATGCCGAAGGAGCTGATGCTGTTCGTGAAGGACATCTTGTTCGTCGACGGCGCGGTCGCAACCTTCGCACCCGACGTCGACCTGTTGGGCGAGGTGGTCGCGATCCGCGACGTACTTCGCCCAGCGCCACGGGGGCCGGATCGCGCAGGAGATCGGTCTCGACCCCCGCACCGCCGGAGTTGACTTAAACGGCGTGCGTGCCTCGCTCGGGGTTTCCGCGGACACCGAGAAGCTGAGCTACCGAGAGCTGCAGGCCCGGCGGGAGATGCTGCGGGAGAAGTTCGCCCGCGACCGGCGCGAGCGGCGCTGAACACCACGAACAGAGCGCCCTACCGGCCCCTTGGCGATCGAGCGGCGAGGTCGATCGCCCGGCTCGCACGGCCCGTGTCGTTCAGCGCCACCACGGCATCCGTGCGCCGACAGCGATCTGCTCCACCGGTGCCGAAAGCGCTTCGAGCTCGTCACGAACCCGGTCGAGGTGCTCGCGCACCCAAAGCCCAAAACCTGCCGCACCCTCGACCGACGGAGCGAGGAGCGCAAGTCCGGCAAGCTCCTGCGCGACAGTGGCCGGACGATTGGCGATCCGAGCGGCGTAGGCGTCGCAGAGCCCGGCAAGGCGCACTGACTCTTCGAGCAAGGAAAGCTCCTCATCGGCACCGACCCTGCCACGTCCGGGGGCGACCGCCAGTCCGCGTGCGGTCATTCGCAGTCGACCGATCCCCGAATACAACTGCCAGGCGTCCTCCCTCGATATTCTCGGCGCGCCTCTTTCAGCGATGAGGGCGCGCAAGGCATCGAAGAGGCGGACGTCCGATCGCGCGGCTAGCGCGCCGGCGTCAGGCGCTGAGCTCCTCCGGCCGAGCGCCCACGCCGTTGCCTGGACGAGGAAAAGGCCGTCGTAATGGAACGCGTCGGCAAAGTCTTCGCGCGCGACTCCTGACGCGCCTCGGGGCCAAAACAGAACCCCGGCGACCAAGCTCACCCCGACACCGATCGCCACGTCTTCGATCCGCACTACGCCGATCGACCATCCGACCGGAACAAGGAGGTTGTAGAGAACCGTCAACAAAACAGTGAACGCCGCCTGTCCAACAGCGAACGGAGCGTTGGCGCGTGCTGCATACGCAGCCACGGCCACTCCGATCGGGAAAGTCGTCCACAATGCCGCGGTGTTGCCGCCGATCCCGACCAGTAACCCGGCGCCAATCGCGAAACCGATCGTCGTTCCGAGTAATGCGCGCCAGGCGTTCGCTCCGATAGATGCGGCGTTGGTGCGCAATACCGTCATCGCGCCCAGGACAACCCAGAACCCGTGCTGCACGTTCGTCAGGTCTGCGATCGCGACCGCCGCGGCGATCGCGATCGCGCCACGCGCCGCGTTCAAGAACGAGACCGAAGCCACACCCGAGTGGATCCGCAACAGCGAATCCAACCCGCCGATCACGGGGATGTGCTTCTTGCTGACGGCAGCCCCCGGCGGTTCCTCGGCGAGAAAGCCTCGATCCTGGAGCGCGTCGGCTCGCGAAGCGCGCCTCGCGGCAATGAGCGCGTCGATGGCCATGTTTCTCGCCGCCACCGCGATCATCAGAACGTTGAAGGCAAGGTGGATCGACTCTTCGGTCGCGACAGCGCCGACGCTCGATGTTGCGATCTCGCGTTCGCGTTCTGTTAACTGCTCATCGAGAGCGCCGAGCTTCACCTCCGCCGTCCGACCGATGAGAACCTCCCCCGCTTCGCCTAACACCTCCGACGCCGAGGCGAGCAGATGGGAGTTCAGATCGTCGATTGTCCCAAGGCCACCGTGCTCTTTCGCCGCGTCGTCGACGAGGGTGACGCACCACTGAACGGTCTCGACGAGGTCGGCGAGCGCGAGGTCGGCGGCACTGAGCGCGGCCCGCCGCGCCCGGCGGAACTCCGCCATGAGCTCGTCTTGCGCCTCGTGCGCTTTGCGCAGGAGGGGGAGATCCGCGATCCCCGATCCGAGGCGTCCGATCGTCTGGGCAAGCACGTCTAACGTCGACGACGATCTCTCGCGAAGCTGGTCCGCTGGTTGTTTCGGCGAGATCGCCAACACCGCGAGCGTCGCCGCCGCGGAGGCGAGCCACCAACCCTCGAGCCGCGAGGGCAACAGTGACACCGACCCCGGTGACGCGGCCGGAAGGATGAACGCAACGAGCGCGGCCGTGGTTCCCGAGGCGGTGTTCGATCCGACGACGCCGAAAAAGATCACGACGAAGACCACCGGGACCGCTATCGACGATGCGAGCGCCGCCGAGGAGTGGATCGCGGTGCCAATCGGAATCAACACGGTGCCGGCAACAGCGAGGCCAAGGTGCGCCACGAGCTTTTCTCGCCTCGTGCCGCCGAAGTTCGCGATCACGAGGCTCGCGAATCCTCCAAACGTCGCGAACAGGGCCATCTGCGAGTCGTGGACGACCTGACTCGTGATCGCGAACAGCGACGGTATGACGAGCACCGCCCTCAGCGCGGACGCCGCTCCCGCCGCCGACCAAGTCGGTCTGAGATGTCGGAGACTCGCCCGCACCTTCTGGAACTGCGGAACGGGCGGCACGACCTCCGTTTCGGCCATGCGCGGTTCTACCGCGCTCGTTCGAACAACGTCTTGTTCACCCCCGGGACGTTTGGAGCTGAGTGATGATGTCTTTCAGTGCAGCGTCCTGCGCGACCAAATGGCGTTGAATCTCGCGCGCTTCATGGAGGACCGCCTCGGCGTCCTTGTAGGTGTTCTCCGACCGCTTGTCGGATGCCGTGGACAGGATGTTCTGGCCGACCATGATGATCGACAACAACACGAGCTGTAAGAACGTCTGGGAGACCCAAGAGACAAGGACGACGGCCGAGTGCGACTTGATCGCGTCCGGGAGGCTCACGAGCGCGAGCGCGATGAACAGGTACGCGCACCACATCGACCCCACGCCGTCGGTGATCTTCACCGCGAGCCAAGAGTTGAAACGTGAGGCTGCGCTGTTGTGGGGCAATTGGTCCCGCACTTTGACGGGGTGCCCGTGCCCCGAGAGGAGCTGCTTCGTGTGTTCGTGGGGCGGGTATAGCGGTGCGGCGGCGGCGTCGCTCATGTCCTTCTCCTTCTCCTCGCCTCGTTGCGGCGTTGAATTCCGACGTAGTTGACCACGCGCGATCGAACCACACCGAGCTTCGTGCGCACCCGTACCATCGGCGACGTGGCCGAGGAACGACATCCGACGGCCGAGGCGTTCGGATCGCTCTGGCGGATCCTCATGGGCCGGCCGCTGAGACGCTCGGAGACCGAGAAGGAACGGATTAATCCGTTCGAAGGGCTCTCGGCGCTCTCGCTCGACGCGCTGACATCGGTCGCGTACGGACCCGAGGCGATCATCGTCGTGCTCGCCCTCGCCGGGGCGAGCGCGATCCATCTCGTTTGGCCGATCACGATCGTCATCGTCGGGCTACTCGTGATCTTGGTCGTCTCGTACCGACAAGTGATCGACGCCTATCCAGAGGGCGGCGGCGCGTACGCGGTCTCGCGGGCGAACCTCGGCAAGTGGCCGAGCCTTCTTGCCGGCGCGGCGGTGATCGTCGACTACGTCCTCACCGTCGCGGTCTCGATTGCGGCCGGCGTCGGCGCGTTGACCTCTGCGTATCCGACGCTCCATTCACAGACGGTGCCGATATGCCTCGGGATCCTTGCCGTGATCACGCTCCTCAACCAACGCGGCCTCGGCGAGGCCGCGCGAGCCTTCCTCCTGCCGACGGTGCTCTTCATCATCGGGATCTTCGCCGTCATCGTGATCGGTCTCGTCCATCCCTTCGACCGCAACGGCCCGCTTCCGGGACACGCGATCACGTCGAGCCACGCCCTCGAGGTGGTCGGCGTGTTGCTCGTGTTGAAGGCGTTCGCTGCGGGATGCTCGGCGCTGACCGGTGTCGAAGCGATCGCCAACGGGGTTCCGTTGTTCAAAGAGCCACGAGTCGAACGGGCTAAGCGGACCGAGGCCCTGTTAGGCACGATCCTCGGAGCGATGCTGCTCGGTCTCGCCTGGTTGGCGAAGATCTGGCAGATCGGCCCGCGCTCTGGCCAAACCGTGCTCAGCCAGATCATCGCCATCGCGCTCGGCCGTCACCTGGCGTACTTCACGATCTCCCTTGTCGTCACCCTCGTCCTTGCACTCGCCGCCAACACATCCTTCGGCGGGCTCCCGGTGCTTGCGAGCCTTCTCGCCCGCGACAACTACCTCCCCCATCTCTTCGCGCTTCGCGGCGATCGCCAGACCTTTGCCAACGGCATCTGGTCGCTCGCCGCGCTGTCGGGGATCCTGCTCATCGCGGTGAACGGGGTTACCGAGCGGCTGATCCCACTCTTCGCGATTGGAGTGTTCACCGGTTTCACACTCGCCCAAGCGGGGCTAGTCGTGCATTGGGCACATGAGCGGTCGCATCGTTGGCGCCTGCGGGCTTCGGTGAACGCACTCGGTGCCCTGCTCACCGGAACGGCAACCGGGATCTTCCTCCTCACGAAGTTCACCTCGGGAGGTTGGGTTGTCGTCGTGGCGGTGCCGCTCTTCATGTTCACATTCGTGCGTGTAGCGACCTACTACTCCCGTGTCGGTCGAAGCCTCGCACTCGAGGGGACGCCACGACCTCCACGTGCCCGTCGCACCCTCGTCATCGTCCCGATCGTCGGCGTCACGAGACTCGCCGAACATGCAATGAGCGACGCCTTGAGCATCGGCGACGACGTCATCGCAGTCACGGTGGTCGAAAAGGGCGAGGGCACGGATTCGACGGCGCAGATGCGAGAGAACTGGGAACGGTGGAACCCGGACATCCCGCTTTTGATTCTCGAGTCGGAATACGCGTCGGTCGTTCAACCGATCGTCGAACTGATCGGCAATCTGTGCGACAGCCGCGACGAACAGGTCGTCGTGCTGATCCCGGACATCGTGCCCTCCAAGTCTCGGTACTCGGTATTGCACAACCACATCGACTTCGTGCTTTCGAACGCTCTTCGCCACCGCGAGGACATCATCCTCGCCCGACGCCGCGTATCGATCGAAGAACTCGCGGCCGAAGCGTCCGAGGACGACGCGACCGCGGCGACAACCCGAGCCAAAGGCGAGCCCACGGACGCACAAGCATCCGACCGCGACCGTTGACGCGACCCCGAAGCTCACGCGAAACGCCTCCGCACCCTGGGCCATCCTTTGCGCCACGCCGTCCAGGCAAGCATCAGCGCCACGGCGAGGGCGAGGACCGAAAAGGCGAGATCACCGAGGACCGAGACGAGAGATTTCACCGCGTCGACGAAACTCGTGATGGCGACGTGCCAAGCATGCGCAAAGCCAGTCGGCGACGCCTTGTGATGCGCTCGATGAGTGACCGCAAGGTTGATGGTAAGGGCCGAGAACGCGACCTGCTGGGAAAGGACCCGCTGTTGACCTTGGATCTGCTCGATCTCGGACTGGACGAACGAGATCTGATTCTCGACTTGAAGGAGGTCCGAGACCTTGCCCGATTTCGACAACAGAGCTTCGAGCTGACTGCGCTCGTCCACGAGCGCGCGTAGGCGCGCGCCAAGATCGACGACTTGGCTCGTGACGTCCTGATCTGAGGTCACGAGCGAGCGGACGGTTCCGGTTGCCCGTGCGCGGCCGACGAGCCGCTGGAACGACGAAGCGGGGACGTCGAGGACGAGGGTGCCCCCGACGTTGCGTCCCGACTCGACGACGTCGGAACGACCCACGTAGCCGCCAAACGACGCGACGAGGGATTCGAGCCGGTTGACCGCACGTGGCAGCTCTGCCCGTCCGACGACGAGTCGCAAGGTGCCGGTCGCGACGATGTCGCGCGCGAAAGGCTGCACGGAGGAAGGAGAGCTGGCGCGATTTGGCGCCGTCGGTTGCACCCTCGGCCCGACGGTCGCCTGTTTCGAAGTCACCCCAGAGGTCGAATTGGTCGTGGCTAAACCGTTCGCGGCGTGTGCGACCGCCGGGGTGACGACCGATGGAGCGCCGGTTCCGACGACGAGCACGACGATTAGAGCGATAACTGCGGCGAGCCCGCCCGCCGCGACCACGAGCTCGCGCGGCCGGAAACGACTGAACAGGTCTCGCGTTTGTTTCGAAGCGCCCGTAGTCGCCGCAGCGCGGATCGACTCTGGCCCCGATCGTGGAACGGTGATCGATTCTGAGCTGCGCCGCAAAAGATCAGTGAGTTCGTCTTCGGTGATCATCGAGCATCCTCGATCGGCGATATAACCGCGTGTAACTCAGGATCCGCGCTGAGTACTCGGCGAGCCTCATGCAGGCGGGATTTCACGGTTCCCGCCCGCCGGTGAATCGCTAGAGCGATCTCCTTTTCCGAAAGCCCCGCGTAGTACCGGAGCACGAGGGGAACGCGCAGATGTTCTGGGAGACGGCTCATCCCAGCTTGAACCGCCCGCGTGAGTTCGTCTGTGATGGCGAGATCCTCGGGACGCCTGGTGGGGTCCTCGACGTCGTCGGCGTCGGCGAGTTCGTCGCGGCGACTCTTCTCGCGCTGTTCTTTTCGCGCCAGCGAGTAACAGGAGTTCATGACGACTCGGAACAGCCACGGTCGCGCGCCTTCGCCCTCGGGCATGGCGTCGCGGAATCTCCACATCCGCAAGAAGGCCTCTTGGACAGCTTCCTCGGCGTCGGTGGCACTGCCAAGGATCAAGAACGCCGCGCGGTACGCGGGCACGTACCACTTCGCGATCCAACGGTCGAGCTCACCGTCGTCGCGCGGCGGGCTATTCACCGCTTCTCCGGCGTCACGACGAGCACACTTGGACGACGCCCGGAAAGCGAGATCGGTTCGAAATCGCCTCTGAACAGGGCTTACTCAAGACCATCGAACGTTCCCGCACTTCGGCATCACCCGAGAGAACTCGGCGCGAGCGATCGGGTTGATCGATGAGGTCGGCTGGTCGCGTTGCGATACGCACATCGTCGCACCGGCTACCGTCGGCGCGTGCGCCGCGCGACGAACGTCTCGACCTCAGATGTCGTTGAGATCGGGATGGCTCCGTGACGCTCGAGTTCTCTGGCCTCTACCGTCGCTACGGAGAGGTCGTCGCTCTCGACGACCTCTCATTTTCTGTTCCAAACGGTCAGGTCTTCGGTTTCCTCGGACCGAACGGCTCCGGCAAGACGACGGCGATGCGCGCCGTGTTCGGTCTCGTCGAACTCGACGCTGGCTTGGTGACATGGAACGGCGCCCGACTCGACGAGAAAACCCGACGTCGTTTCGGCTACATGCCCGAAGAACGCGGGCTGTATCCCGCGATGATCGTCCACGAGCAACTCGAGTACCTCTGTGAACTGCACGACGTCGCACCCCGCGAAGCGCGCGCCTCGACGGCGCGCTGGCTCGAAGCCCTCGGCATCGCGGACCGGGCGAAGGACAAGCTGAGCGCGCTCTCGCTCGGCAACCAACAGCGCGCGCAGCTCGCCGCGGCCTTGATCCACGAACCGGAGTTCCTCGTTCTCGATGAGCCGTTCTCAGGACTCGACCCTGTTGGGATCGACGAAGTCTCCGGGATCCTCGCGAAGCAAGCTTCGGAAGGAAAAGGCGTGCTCTTCTCGAGCCACCAGCTCGACCTCGTCGAAGACGTGTGCGAATCCGTCGCGATCATCGACCACGGACACGCAGTCGCCGTCGGACCGCTCGACGAGCTCCGCCGTGCCGGTGCTCGCCGACTTGTCGTGAAGGTGGACGGTGACCCCGACGCGAGCTGGGCCCGTGGCCTCGTGGGAGTCTCGGTTTCGAGCGTCGATGCTGGAGGGGCCCGCCTCGTTCTCGACGATGCGACCGACAGTCAAGTCATCCTCACCGCGGCGATGGCTGCTGGGCGCGTCGAGCGTTTCGATTTCGAACAGCGCCGTCTCACTGAGGTATTCCGAGAAGCCGTGCGATGAAGTCAGCGATCATCATCGCGATCGTCGTGGTTGTCCTCGGATTGCGACTGTTCATGAGAAGGCGGAGGGCGAGCAGTCCCCGCCTTCGGGAACGCTCGCTGAGCGACGTCGCCCTCGTGGCAAAACGAGAGATCCGAGAGCGGGTGAAGACGCGGGCTTTTCGCGTCGCAACGCTGATCGTCCTCCTCGTCGTGGCCGCGGGCATCGTCATACCAGTCGTGCGAAAAGGGCACGAGACGACGGTGCACGTCGGCGTCGTGGGAACGACGAGCACGACCTTGCGAACGACGGCGCAGCAAGCAGCGATGCTTGACAGCGCGAAGGCGGCGATCTCGAGCGAACCAAACCTCTCGCGGGCGCTGAAGGACCTCAAGGACGGCACCGTCGATCTCGTCGTCGACAGATCGGCGCGCCTTTACGTGAAACAGGCGTTCTCGGCGAGCGACAACGGTCCGATCGCCTTCGTCGCCGAGAGCCTCGCGCGCACCCTCGGTCTCGAAGCGGCGCTCGTACGGGACGGGGTTTCGGCCAACGCCGCGGCACAGCTCGCAAAGCCGATCGCGCTGCCGGTCACGGCGCTAGCGCCCGCAAAGCACCGATCCACCACGGTGATCACCGCGATCTACGTGCTGATCCTCATGTACGTGCTCCTCAGCCAGTACGGGACGTGGATCTTGATGGGGATCTTGGAGGAGAAGTCGAACAGGATCGTCGAAGTGCTGCTCGCGGCGGTGAGCCCGCTCCGCCTGCTCGCCGGCAAGGTCGGCGGCATCGGCGTCGTCGCGCTCGCCCAAGCGGCGGTGATCGTCGGGTTCGCGCTTGCGCTCGCCGCGGCGACCGGATCGGACCTCATCAAAGGGACGGCAGCTTCGAGCGTCGTCTTGGGGCTCGTCTGGCTATTGCTCGGATACGCCTTCTATTGCTGGCTGTACGCGGCCGCGGGATCGATGATCGAGCGCCAGGACCAGCTGCAAGCGATCGCGCTCCCCTTGCAGCTTCCGATCCTCTTCGGTTACATCGTCGCTTTGACCTCTCTCGGTTCCTCCACGCCGTCGGTGTTCGTGAAGGTCCTCGCCTACCTGCCCCCGACCGCCCCGTTCGAAATGACCGTATTAACGGCGAACGGGGCGGCGACGTGGTGGGAGGTGACGACCTCGGCTCTCATCTCGCTCGCTGCCACGGTGGCGCTCGCGCGCTTTGCGGCGTTGATTTTCCGACGTGCGATCCTGCGCCCGAGTCGCCAGTTCAAGTTCTCCGATGCGAGGAGCCTCTTAAGGCTTGTCTCGCGCGGCTAAAGAGCCTCGCCGCGCTCACGCCGCCTGATCGGGCTCGCTGACCGCTGCCGCGGAAGACCGCGTAAGGCCGCGCGCACCCGTCAGCCGTGCGGCGATTGCGACCGGAATGGCCGTGACGGCGAGGACAA
Source organism: uncultured Acidimicrobiaceae bacterium (assembly GCA_963725215.1). Lineage (GTDB taxonomy): Bacteria > Actinomycetota > Acidimicrobiia > Acidimicrobiales > Bog-793 > CAVRXQ01. The sequence goes on from CAVRXQ010000002.1 coordinate 554,954, forward strand.
AGGTCACGACCACGTTCACTTCCGGTAGTTGCTGGCCGAGACGAATCGCACCGAAAACCCACAGCGGCAACGTGTTCTGCGCCCCGGCCGTGAAGGTGGTGACGATCACTTCGTCGAAGCTCAGCGCGAATGCCAATAAGGCGCCGGAGATCAGAGCCGTCGACAAGGTCGGCAACATGACGTACCGGAAGGTCTGCAGCCCGTCGGCACCAAGGTCCATCGACGCCTCGGAGAGCGACGACGATGTGCGGCGCAGGCGCGCTATCACGTTGTTGTAGACGACGACGACGCAGAAAGTCGCATGGCCGATCACGATGGTCCACAACGACAGATTGATCCCCGCGAAACTGAAGGCGGAGTTCAGCGCGATACCCGTGATGATTCCCGGAAGGGCGATCGGCAAGACAAGCAAAAGCGAAATCGTTTCGCGGCCGAAAAAGCGAAACCGGTAGACCCCGAAGGCCGCGGCGGATCCGAGCAGAAGCGCGATCGCAGTCGCGATCGCACCCGCCTTCAACGACAAGATGAGCGCCGCGCGCACTTGGGGGTCGTGCCACGCGACCGAGAACCATTTCGTGGAGAAGTGGTGTATCGGCCATGCCAGCACGTTTGACCTATCGAACGCGAACAGGACGATCGTCGCGATCGGGATGAACAAGAACGCCAGCACTCCCGCGACCCAGAAGCGCAAAATGACGCGGGCGATTCGGCTCTCCATCACATCGCCTCGAACGCACCAAAAAGGCGCGCGATCGTCAAATAGATCGTCATGATCACGATCGGCACGATCGCCAACGCGGCCGCGAACGGCAGGTTGTTCGCCGTTCCGATGTTGGCGTAGATCACGTTGCCGATGAAGTTCGAGCTCGCGCCGCCGATCAAAAGCGGCGTGATGAAGTCTCCGAGCGTGAGCGAGAAGGTGAAAATCGATCCCGCGACAACCCCCGGCAGCGCGAGCGGGAGGATCACCCCGAACAGCGTGCGGAGGTTGCGCGCGCCAAGGTCGGACGATGCTTCGATATACGAGTCGGGGATTCGTTCGAGCGCTCCGTAGACGGGGATGATCATGAACGGCAACCAGATGTAAGAGAACACGATCCACATCGCGACGTTCGTGTACCCGATGTTCGGGGCACCGAGTCCGAGGTGCTGGAACGTCCAGTTGAGCGTGCCGCCTTTTTGCAAGATGACGATCCACGAGTACACCCCGCGAGGTAGCTCGCCCACAACGGCAGCAAGACCAACGTGAAAAGAATCCGGCGCGTCCTCGTGGTGGCGACACGCGTCATGAAATAGGCGAATGGGAACGCCAACACCGCGTCGGTGATCGTCACGATCGCCGCCATCGCGAGCGTGCGTCCGATAATCGTCAGATACGTCGAGGTGAAGATCTGGCGGAAATTCGCCAGCGTGAACGAATGGACGAGATTGTTCGTATACGGATTCACACTGAAAAACGCTGTGATCAGCATCACGACGAGCGACGCGACGTAGATGACCAGGAACCAGGCGAGCGGTGGCGAAAGGGTGAGGACGGCCCGCGCCCAGCCGCGACGCCACAGCGCCGCGGAGACGCGGACCGTCCTCTGCTCGGCGCGCGGCTGCGCGCCAAGTGCCGTCATCGGTGTCGCAGTCCGGCTACCCGGTGATCTGGGTCCAGGCGCTCACCCACTGCTGGAAGGCAACGCAGGCGTTCTTGCCGTTGTCGCACGTCGACAGCGGGGTCTTCCAGAACTTCAGCGTCGAGAAGTACGACTCCGGCTCGTTCGCGTGGTACGCCGCGCAACCGCCCTTTTGCAGCTTGTTCATGATTGTGCAAGCGAGCTTGTTCGCCGGCGTCTCACCGAAGCTGAGCGCTTGCTCTGCTTGGACCTGAGGCGTCGACACCCACTTCATCCACATGTACGCGCAATTCGGATGAGGGGCCTTCGCCGCCAGCATCCAGGTGTCCGCCCATCCGGTCGCGCCCTCTTCGGGGATCGTGTCGGCCACCTTGTAGTGCGAGGACTGCAGCGCGTTTGTCTGGTACGGCCACGCCGCGCCGACGACGGTCGTCCCCGAAGCGAACAGCGAGATCTCCTGCGAGGCGAGGTCCCAGTACTTCTTCACGAACGGCCGCTCCTGCTTCAGCAAATTGACCGCCGCGCTGAACTGGGACTGGGTGAGCTCGTAGGGGTCGGTGATCCCGAGCGACTTCTCGTGGTACGAGAGATATAAAGCCGCGTCCGCGATCTGGATCGGGTTGTTCGGGATCGTGATCTGTCCGGAGTAATTCTTCGAGTAGATCACCGACCATGACTTCGGCGGAGACGAGAACGTCTTTTGGCTGTACAGCAGGACGTTCGGTCCGAACTGCAGCGAGACCCCGTAGTGCACACCCTTGATCGTGTTGAACGGCGGAGCCTGCAAGAACGGGTGGAAGTTCTTCCAGTCCGGGATCAGGCCGATGTTCACCGGACGGACGTCGCCCCCGTAGATGAGGCGGAGGTCCGCGTCGCCCGACGCTGAGACGAGGTCGTACTGGCCTCCCCCACCGTTTGCCATCAGCGCCACCATCTCACTCGAGGTCCCGGCGTACTTCGCGTTGACCTGGCAGCCGGTCTGACGCTCGAACGGCCTCACCCATTGAGGTTGCGCGTACCCCTCCCAGGCGATGAGGTTGAGCTGGCCCTCACCCTTGCCGATCTTCTTCAGCGTTGGCCACTTCGCGGTCGGAGGAGTGGGGCCAGACGTCCCTCCGGAATGATGGGTCGACGCGCCCGCGAGCGCCGTCGACACGTAGGTCGCCAGCGACCCCGCCGCGACGATGGCGACCGTGGCGGACACCAGCCGCCATCGCTTCGTTCGCATGTTCATATCGCTTGATTCTCCTCTCCTGCTTGCTCCGGACCCTCGCCCCCCACGGACGTGGGCTCGATCTCGTACGCGTGCTCGGCGCGCCAAGAGATCCGCACTCGGCGCCCGAGTTGCTCCTGGGCGTCAGCGGCGGCGGTCTCGAGGTTCTGTCGGATCGCGACAAGCGACCCACCGGCGTCGAGCGCGACGCGGTACCGGGTGACCATGCCGAGGTATGTCACCTCGTCGATCTGCCCATCCTCGACGGTCGCTTCGACGGGCGCGACATCTCCGTCTTCTAATATGCGGACTTTTTCTGGGCGAACGGTGTAGCGACGACCGTTGCGCTCGACGAGGTTTGAAACACCGATGAAGCCGGCGACGAAGGCCGTTTCGGGATGCTCGTACAACACGAACGGCGCACCAAGCTGTTCGATGCGACCGCGGTTGAACACTGCGATGCGGTCGCTCATCGTGAGCGCCTCTTCCTGGTCGTGGGTCACGTAGACGAAGGTGATGCCGACCTCGCGTTGGATGCGCTTCAGTTCGAACTGCATCTCCTGGCGCAGCTTCAAATCGAGCGCGCCCAGCGGCTCATCGAGCAAAAGTACTTCCGGAGCGTTGACGATCGCCCGTGCTAGCGCGACACGCTGTCGCTGACCCCCGGAGAGTTGGACAGGCTTGCGCTTTCCGAGACCAGAGAGACGAACCATCTCGAGCGCTTCTGTCGCACGCCGCCGACGCTCTTCACGCTGCACGCGGCGCACCTTGAGCCCGTACTCGACGTTTTCGAGCACGCTCATGTGCGGAAAGAGCGCGTAGTCCTGGAAGACGGTGTTCACGTCGCGAAGGTACGGCGGATCGTTCGTGACGTCCTTGCCGCCGAGCTCGACGCGACCAGAGTCTGGGCGCTCGAACCCCGCGATCACCCGCAGCATCGTTGTCTTGCCCGAGCCCGAGGGCCCGAGCATCGTGAAGAATTCGCCCTCGTAGATGTCAAGGTCGACACCGGCGACCGCGTCGACCGGGCCGAAGCTCTTGTGAACCTTGGTTAGTCGAACGGCAACGGGAGGGCTGACTCCGGGCGCGACAAAGGAGGCAGGCACCGGATCTTGCAGCGTCTCCACTCCCATCGTCGTGTGTCGACCGTCCTTCGGGCCGACCACGGCCACGGGTCTGACGGCTAACGGCTCACCGTAATGAAGTGGTCACGCGACTGCAATTATCTTTGCACGGCCTAACGCACCTTCCGCGAGGTACGGGGCTTCTCGCCTGCTCATGACCCTGCTCGCCGTTGCCGAATTGGGCCCAAATCCTGCGCGTTGGTGATCCCGCTCTTCGAGAGCTCGCCCATCTCCGCGAACCGCGGCGTCCTAATTCGAGGCGACGTGACTTGGTTGAGCCGGCAACTCGACGAGTGCCTCCAGGCCGCCACTCGGGAGGCCTTGGAGCGTGACGGTACCCCCGTGCAACACGGCGACTGATCTGACAATCGCCAATCCGAGTCCTGCCCCGTCTGTTTGGCCGACGCGGGCTACCGCGCGTCGGAATGGTTCGGTGAGCATGGGCACGAGATCTTCGGGTATCGACTCGCCGCTATTGGAAGTCTTCACATAGACGATCCCGTCGCGCTGCCCGCAACTGATTTGCACGGATCCACCTTGATCGCAATGACGCGTAGCGTTGTCCACAAGATTGGTGACCATACGTTCCAGCAACAGACGTTCGCCGGTCATCTCCGCCGGCTCCAACACCTTCGTCACCTGTAGATCGCGTTCTTTGATTCGATCGTCATTGAATTCGAGTGCGTCCTCGCACGCCGTGGCGAGGTCGACGAATTCGACCACTCGGGAGCTTCGCTCGCTACTTGCGAGGGTGAGCAACGCTTCCACGAGACGCTCAGATTGGGCCACCGAGTTCCGAACTCTCTCCGCCATCGCCTCGAGCTGCTGGGGAGTGCGATCCGGCTTCGCCAACGTGACATCAATCGCGGTACGCATCGCCGTAAGCGGCGTGCGGAGTTCGTGCGAAGCATTGGCGATGAAGTCTCGCTGACTCGAAAAGGCGGCATCGAGGCGGCCGAGCATCGAGTCGAAGGTCTCCGCGAGCTCCTTCAGCTCGTCGTCCGGACCTTCGAGCGCGACGCGCTCAGAGAGGTTCCCCTGCGAGGCGCGGCGCGCGGTGCCCGTGATCGTGCGGACGGGACGAAGGACACGCCCGGCCATCATCCACCCAATACCTCCAGACGCGATGGTCGTCCCTCCGAGTCCGAGCAGCGAGTACAGGAGCAGGTTGTTCAGCGTGTTCTCGCGCTGGCTCAGTTTCCCGGCGCGTAGTCCTGCCGTGTACGTATTGATGCACTTCGCAATGTTCGCACTGCTCTTCTTGCCCAACTTGATCGGAATGTTGGTCTCGCATTGCTTTGTCGCCTTCGCGATTTGATTCGGGGAAATGTGTGGAGTCGGCGTCGCCGAAAGGCTGTGGTCCACGAGGCCGTATGCGAGACCGAGAAGCGCCGCGCCCGCGACGAAGAACAGGAGGGCGTAACGGACCGTCAGTCGGAATCGGATCGTGCGGGGCCATCCCGACTTGCCCCACGACGTTCGGCGCGCGATCACGGGATGCGGTACCCGCTGCCGATGACGGTCTCGATGAGGTCAGGCTCGCCAAGTTTCTTGCGCAAACGCGCAATCGTCACCGTGACCGTGTTCGTGAACGGGTCGGCGTGTTCGTCCCAGACGCTCTCGAGCAGGTCCTCCGCGCTGACGACGCCCCCGTCCGCGACGAGCAGAGCCTCCAGCACCGCCATCTCCTTGCGGTTCAACGAAACGGGCCTGCCGGCGCGGCTCATTCGGCGCCTCGCCCGATCGAGGAGCAGGTCACCTCTAGCGATGAGTGGCGGGGTCGCCGGGGCACGCCGAGCGAGGGCGTGGATCCGGGCGACGAGCTCTGCGAAGGCGAACGGCTTCGGTAGGTAGTCGTCGGCGCCGAGATTGAGCCCTTCGACGCGATCGTCGATCGCGGCGGCCGCAGTCAGCATGAGAATCCGCGAATCCGAAGGTCCTGAAACGAGCGTCGCGCACAGTGCATCACCGTGAATCTTCGGCAGGTCCCGATCCAAAACGATGACGTCGTAGCGATTCATCACCGCTTTTTCGAGACCCGCGGCGCCGTCGTAAGCAACGTCGGTTGCGAAGCCTTGATCCCGGAGTCCTTCGACGATGTCGTCGGCGAGCGAGACCTGGTCTTCGACGACAAGCACCCTCACGAGCCCATGTTGCTCCAGCGGACATAACAACGCAGTGACAAACGGTCCGCGATTCCTCTCGAGGCCGTGGTAGCGATCTGCGATTTCTAGAGACAAGTAGCGCTCCCGGCGTCGCTCTTTGTTCGCCCATTGAAAGGGGGGTTGACGTACACCTCGATCTGTGCGCCCGAAATGGCGGAACCGAGGAGGGGCAATGAAAGATCCGCGACCCAAGACAGGAAAATGGCGAAGAGCAATCGCCGGGCTCGCGATTATCACCTTTGCCGGAGTGCTGGCGACGGCGTGCTCGTCGACGCCATCGGCGAATCGATCGGTCGCGAGCCTTCCCGGCCAACACCACGGCTCGCCGTCATCGAACACTTTGACCCAGTCCCAGAGCGATCAGAACATCATCGATTGGACCGCGTGCCTTCGCTCTCACGGTGTCAACGAGCCCGATCCGCATCACCGTGCAGGGCACGCCGGGTTGTCCATCGAGTTCCCCCCGCGCACCGCCCACACGATTCCGGCTCTTGACGCCTGCAACCACTTCATCCAGAAGCTCGTGCAGGCGAAATTGGCGGGCGGCCCGCCGATCACCGCGGCGCGGCTCGCCGCTCTGACGAATTACGCGCGCTGCATGCGCGCACACGACATCAACATGCTCGATCCCGGCCCCTACGGGCAGTTGAACCTCGGGAACGTCCCCGGAATGGCAACCTACGATTTCGGTCGGTATTCACCGCAATTCCGGTCGGCTGACAGCGCGTGCCGGCATTTTCTTCCCCGTGGTGTGCACGACAACGGGACGGGGCCATGAATCGGCGCCGTCTCTTCGGCATCGCGGGTCTGGCGGTGGCGGCGATCGCCGGATCCGTCGCCACCATCGCCGTGCGCGGCAGTTCCGCACCGCGTCTCGTCGCGAAGCCACCGCGAGTGACGACCGCGACCGTGGTTCGGACATCGCTCAGCGACTCCATTCTCACTCCAGGAATCCTGGGATACACGGGCGCGTTCACCGTCACGACGCCATCGGGCGTCGACGAGAGCTCTTTGACGCAGGCAGAGGCGGCGGTTACCGCCGCAGGGCAGACCGTGAGCGCCGACGAAGCGAGTTTGCAGTCGACGACAAGCCTCGAGAACCATTCCGAGTCGATCGCCGCCGCGAGCGCACAATTCTCGAGCGCTCGAGCGACGCTCGCCTCCGCGCGCCGTCAGCTCACAAACAGCGAGCAACTGGGCTGTTTGGCGACGTCAACATCTTCGACTCCGGCTTCGTCGAATACTTCCACGTCGCTCGACACATCGAGCGCACCCCAGGCACCGCTGGACACCAGCGCCGTCGCGCCGGTCGTATCGACGGCGACCGCCTCAGGAACGACGGCTGTTGCCACCGAGATCTCTGGGACGGTGAACCCAAACGGCGCTTCGACGAGCTACTTCTTCCGTTACGGGACGACCGCGGTCTTGAGATTGTCGACGCCGAGCGAGAACCTGCCAGCTGAAAACGCCCCCTTCGACATCAGCGCCACTCTTCAGGGACTCACGCCGAACACGACGTATCTCTTCGTCCTCGTCGCGACGAACGCCGCGGGAACGACAACCGGCATCGCGCAATCGTTCACGACGGACGCGTCCTCATGTGCGCAGGCGGAGACGGCGATTCACGAGGATGGGCAGGCGGTTACGCAAGCCCGTGACGCGCTGGATGCGGCTCGGACCAACGCTTCGAGCGCGGTGGCTGCCGCACAACAGCAGCTCGTCGCTGATCGAGCGAGCGCGACCTACGCGCGGCGATCGCTCGCGTTGGCTTCGGCTAGCGCGATCAACCCCGACTCTGTTCTCACCTGGGTCGCCCCACCGAACGCGACGATCCGTCGAGGACAGACGGTCTACGCGCTGAACGATCATCGAGTTCCGCTGTTGTACGGAACCACGGTTCTGTCGCGCGCGCTCTACGTCGGTGGGAGCAACGGGCCAGACGTGCAAGAGCTCAACGCGAATCTCGTCGCGCTCGGCTTCGCGAGAGGCGTTGGCGCCTCTCAACGGTTCTCAGCGACGACGGAATCCGCGCTCCGAGGCTTTCAAACCTCGCTTGGACTTCCCGCGAGCGGCGAGTTGAGGCTCGGCGACGTCGTCGTCGCACCTGGGCCGATCCGGATCACGAAGGCGGATGGAGCGGTTGGAACGACCCTTCAGCCCGGCTCGTCCGTGTTCGACGCGACGTCGACGGCGCGAGTGGTGACCGTGCCGCTCAATCCGAACGACGCCCCGCCCGTCACCGTGGGCGAATCCGTCTCGATCGTGCTCCCGTCGAACGCGACGACACCGGGAAGGATCACTTCGATCGGACCCATCCCGCCGTCGACCACGACTTCTTCGAATAACGGAGGAAGTTCGTCCTCTGGGACTCAGCTCACGGTCCTTCCGACCCACCCGTCGGCGACCGGCACCCTCGAGGGAGTCCCGGTACAGGTTTCGCTCACGACCGAGACAGCCTCGAACGTCCTCGCCGTGCCGATATCAGCGTTGCTCGCCCTTTCCGGCGGCGGTTACGGACTCGAAATCGTCGAGCCATCGGGAGCACACCGGCTCGTCGGGGTGACGACAGGGCTCTTCTCGAACACCCTCGTCGAGGTGCGAGGCGGGGCGATCCGCGCCGGCACGAAGGTGATCGTCGCGCAATGAGCGTCTTGGAGTTGCTCGACGTGACAAAGGTCTATCCAGCCTCGACATCGGTCGTCGCCCTCGACCAGGTGACGCTCTGCATTGACGATGGCGACTTCGTCGCAGTCGTCGGGCCTTCGGGTTCGGGCAAGACGACACTCCTTTCCGTCGCGGGGACTCTCGAGCGCCCGACCGGTGGCACAGTCTCCGTCGGCGATCAAGACGTGGCAGCGCTCGACGACGGCGAGCTATCTGCATTCCGCTCGCTCCACATCGGATTCGTCTTCCAGCAGTTCTTCCTGCTGCCGTCTCTTTCCGCGCTCGACAACGTGGCGACGGGCCTGCTCTACCGCGGAATCCCCCGATCGAAGCGACTCGACGCTGCGACGCGCGTCCTTCACTCCGTCGGGTTGGAGAGCCGCTCGACGCACCTTCCGAGCCAACTCTCCGGCGGAGAATGCCAACGCGTGGCGATAGCTCGAGCCCTCGTGGGCGATCCGGCGATCGTCTTCGCCGATGAGCCCACCGGGAACCTCGACACCTCGACGGGCGAAGAGATCCTCGAACTTCTCCGAGCGGTGAACCGGACAGGAACGACGATCGTCATCGTCACGCACAGTTCAGAAGTCGCGAGCGCAGCGCGCAGGACGATCCACGTGCGCGACGGTGCGATCGAAGCCGACACCGAGGCGTTGCGATGAGGCGCGGCCGCGGATCGGCCAGGTCTGCGCCGAGGAGCCTGCTTCGTCCGGCAGACGTCGCCTCCCTTGCGGCCGTCGGCCTGAGAGGGCGACCCACCCGCGCGATGCTGTCCGCTCTCGGCATCGCGCTCGGTGTCGCGACGATGGTCGCGGTCCTTGGGATCTCGAATTCGAGCAGAGCACAACTCGTCGCGCAGATCGACGCGCTCGGAACAAATCTCCTCACGGTCACCCCGGGACAATTACTCTCCGGCACAACGGTCACGCTTCCGAACACCGCTCCGGCGATGGTCAGGAGGATCGGTCCCGTGCTCTCGGCGGCGGCGATCGGCAACGTCAACGCGTCGATTTACCGGAGTCCAGCGATCCCCGCGGCGAACACCAACGCCATCAGCGTGTACACGTCCGACACGAACCTGCCGAAGACCGTGGAAGCGACGATGGCTCGAGGTCGATTCCTGAATGCGGCGACCGTGCACTTTCCTGCTGTCGTGCTCGGGGCGACCACGGCGAGCGTGCTCGGAGTCGACCGTGCTGGCGGAACCGTCGCGGTGTGGCTCGGCGGGCACCTCTTCGCCGTCGTCGGGATCCTCGATCCGGTTCCCCTCGCCCCCGAGCTCGATCGTTCGGCGCTCATCGGCTTCCCGATCGCCGACAGCCTTTTTCGCGCCCACTCGTCACCAGTCGAGATCTACGTGCGAACCCTCCCGACGAGCGTCGGCGCGGTCGAAGCCGTGCTCCCGGCGACCGCGGACCCGAGCGCCCCGCAAAACGTCGTCATCACGAACCCGTCCGACGCGCTCGTCGCGCGCGGATGCCTCCGCTGCCTTTCAGAGCCTTTTTCTTGCACTTGGCGCGGTGGCCCTTCTCGTCGGCGGGGTTGGTATCGCCAACGTCATGGTGATCGCGGTGCTGGAGCGGCGGGGCGAGATCGGCCTACGAAGAGCGCTCGGCGCAACTCGGCGGCAGATCGGCTTGCAGTTTGTCGCTGAAGCCGGATTGTTGGCCCTTTCGGGCGGGGTCGTCGGCGCGGTGGCGGGGGGATTCGCGACGACCGTCTACTCCTCGGCGCGGCATTGGAGCACGGTCGTTCCGGTGACCGCGCTGCTCGCCGCCGTGGCTCTCTCGCTTGTCGTGGGCATGATCGCCGGGTTGTATCCGGCCGTGCGGGCGACCCGACTTTCGCCGGCCGAGGCGCTGCGCACCGTTTGACAGACGAATCGGCGAAAGAGTCCGCCGATTCGGCTTCGCAGGCGTCGGACGAAACGACCCGGCCGTCGACTCGACCGAGAGGTTCGGCGAAATGAAACCCCGACCTGCTCCCCCGTCGAACAGTTGCGGGCGCGCAGTAGCTCAGCTGGCGCGGCGATATGCGCGCACGGCAAGCGGGACGAAGACAGCGACGATGCCAGCAAGCCAAAGCGCGCTCTCCCAGGCGTGCAGGCCCAAGGGACCCCCGAGAGCGAGCGCCCGCATTTCGTCGATGACGATGGTGACCGGCTGGTTCTTCGCAAACGCTTGAAGCCATCCCGGCATCGACGAGATCGGCACGAACGCCGCGCTCACAAAAGTGAGTGGGAAAAGCCAGACCAGCCCGAACGATCCGACGGACTCTTCGTCCTTGATCGCAAGGCCGACGTAGGCGCTCACGGTACAGATCGTCGCTCCGAATATCACTCCGAGGACCAACATCAGCACGGCCGGCAAAGCACCATTCAAGAAGCGGAAGCCGACGGCATAGCCGACGGCGAGGATGACAAGAACCGTCACGGTGAGGCGAACGGTGTCTGCCGACAGTCGGCCGATGAGCACCGCCGATCGCGCCATCGGCATCGCCCGAAACCGGTCGATCACGCCTCTTTGCAATTGCCTCGCGAGCGCAATCGCCGTACCGAAGGAAGCGAAGGCGGCTGACTGGGCGATGATCCCGGGCATCAGGAAATCGACGTACCCACCGGGTACCTGCACGGGGATCGCACCGCCAAAGACATAGCGGAATAGCAAAACGAACATCACCGGCTGGATGATCGTGAAGAACAAGAATGCCGGATTGCGCAGCCAGATCAGCAGGTCCCGGCGAGTCAGCGTGATGATGTCGGCGACGGCGAGCTTCACGCGCTCCGCGGCCGGCGGGCTCGGGACCTCGAGTGCGACAAGTGGCGAGAGGGCAGTCGTGCTCATGTGACCTCGTTTAGTGTCGGCGGGCGGGTTTGCGCGAAGCGGGTTCCTCGGGCGAGCCGGCTTCTTCGGTGCCGTGCCCGGTGAGCGCCAAGAAGACGTCATCGAGCGAGGGACGACGAACGCCGAGGCCTTCTGTGTGGATGCCGAGTGCATCGAGACGCCGAACGGTCTCAACAAGCGCGTGCGAACCGTCCGACCCGACGCGCAGGTTGACGCGCGCCGCATCCTCGTCGACGTCAGGATTCGCGCTCGAGAGCGAACTCACCGCTTGCGCCGCCTCCGCAAGTCGGAGCCGTTCGACAACCGCGAACTGCAATACCTCACCGCCGACGCGGTTCTTCAGTTCAGAAGCGGTGCCTGCGGCGATCACCCGGCCGCGATCGATGACGACGATTTCGTCGGCGAGCTCGTCGGCTTCGTCGAGGTATTGGGTGGTGAGGAGCAACGTCGTGCCGGCCGATACGAGCTCGCGGATGATGTCCCACATCCCGAGTCGGCTTCGGGGATCGAGTCCGGTGGTGGGCTCATCGAGGAACAGCACTTGGGGACGCGAGACCAAGCTCAACGCGAGGTCGAGCCGTCTCTGCATGCCTCCCGAATACCCCTTGACGGCACGATCAGCGGCCTCGACAAGATCGAAGCGCTCGAGGAGCTCGACGCCTCGTCGCCGCCTCGTGGTCGGGTCGAGGTGATAGAGGCGGCCCATAACCTCAAGGTTCTCGCGGCCCGTCAGCTCGTCTTGGATGGCGGCGGATTGGCCGGCAAGCCCGATGATCTCTCGCACCGCGGCCGGCGAACGGACGACGTCGCGCCCCTCGACGAGCGCACGCCCCCGATCGGGCTGCAACAGGGTCGTGAGGATCTTCACCGCCGTGGTCTTGCCGGCCCCGTTCGGTCCGAGCAGCCCCAGCACGTGGCCGCGCTCCACGACGAGGTCGATACCGCAAAGTGCCCGTACGTCGCCGAAGGACTTGTACACGTCCTCCAAGAAGATCGCAGGCCCGTCCCACGACACCGAACTCATCGCGTTCCTCCGATTTTGCCGGACCAGTTAAGGGTCTGGAGATGAGTGGCCAAAGACGACTGTCAAGGCTATCTTGACAATGCAGCGATTGTCAAGGCATACTTGACGCATGGCAAAGACGAGCGCCAGCAGCCCTCGGGAAGTCCCACCGTTGATGAGCGCCACGTGGGAAAGCGCGATCGCAGATCCTGATCCGCTCATCGCGCTCGGGGCTACTCGGGCGCTCGTCGGTCTGCTGTCGACATGGGAGACAAAGCTCGCCGCGGAAGCTGTCGAGTCCGGCGCCACCTGGGAAGCGATCGGCAGTTCGGTTGGTGTCAGTCGCCAGGCCGCCTGGGAGCGGTTCCACAATGACGTTGCAGACTTCCGCGACCAGCTGAAGTCGGAGCTTCGCGCCTTGCGCGACCGCCATCGCCAAGAGATGTACGAACTTCGTGACGATTTGAAGCGGAGGGCGCGAGAGCATCGTCGGTTCCGCTGAGGTCTCACCATCGAGGGGCCAAGTTCCGGCGCCGCGCCCCGCTGACTCAACAGCATGCGGGAATGATCCGCTGAAGATCTAAGAGACCGTCGCGTCGATTGCGTGCGCGAGGACGTCGAGACCTCGACCGAGCAACTCGTCGGAGATGACAAAGGGGGGAAGCAGTCGGACCACGTTCCCCCACGTACCGCAAGTCAAGACGAGCACTCCGTTTTCGTGACAAGACGAGGCGATCTTCTTCGCAAGCTCTGCATCAGGCTCGAGACTGTCGGGCTTGACGAGTTCGATTGCGAACATCGCTCCGCGCCCGCGCACGTCGCCGATCTCGGGATGCAAACCGCGCATCTTGGAGAGCCGCTCGAACAAGATGTCGCCGATGTGTGCGGCTTTTGAGACGAGGTCGCCTTCGCGGATCGCGACGATCGCGCCGAGCGCCGCGGCACAAGCGACAGGGTTTCCGCCGTACGTGCCGCCGAGGCCACCCGAGTGGACGGTGTTCATCACCTCCGCACGCCCCGTGACCCCAGCGAGCGGCATCCCACCCGCGATCCCCTTGCCCGAGGTGACGACGTCAGGGATGACACCCTCGTGCTCGGACGCGAACCACCGACCCGTACGGCCGAACCCCGATTGGATCTCATCGGCGATGAATAGTGCTCCGTTCTTGGCGCACCACTCGGCGAGCGTCGGCAGGAACCCTTCGGCGGGAACGATGAAGCCGCCCTCGCCTTGGATCGGCTCGATAAGAACGCCGGCGACGTGCGCGGCGCCGACCTGCGTCTCGATCTGGTCGATCGCGCGCCACGCCGCTTCCTCCCCGGTCATCTTCTCCGGGTCTCGGAAGGGGTACGACATCGGGACGCGGTAGGTCTCGGGCGCGAACGGGCCGAAACCGTCCTTGTACGGGTTCACTTTCGCCGTGAGGGCCATCGTGAGATTCGTGCGCCCGTGGTAGGCGTGGTCGAAGACGACAATCGCCTGGCGGCCGGTCGCGAAGCGCGCAATCTTGACCGCGTTCTCCACCGCCTCGGCTCCCGAGTTGAAGAGCGCCGAGCGCTTGTCGTGATCGCCCGGAGTGAGGGCGTTCAGTTCCTCGCACACCGCGACATAGCCCTCGTAAGGGGCGACCATGAAGCACGTGTGGGTGAAGCGGTCGACCTGCTCGGCGAGGGCCTTTACGAGATGGGGATCTCTGTGCCCGACGCCCGTGACCGCGATTCCCGAGCCCAAGTCGATGAACTCGTTCCCGTCGACGTCTTCCAGGGTCGCGCCGTCGCCTCGAGCGGCGTAGACGGAAAGGACCGATGACACGCCGTGCGCGACGGCGTTCGCGCGCCTTCTCGCGAGCTCGATCGATCGAGGTCCTGGGATCGTTGCCATCTGCTGTCCTCCCTGGGCCGGAACCCTCCGATACGCCGAAAAGGGTCAAGGCGCTTCGAATCGACACTACTGAGCCATCATGGGCCCGTTGTCCTGGGCTTATACCTAGGGCCGGGTGAAACGTGGCGGAAAGTTGCGCTGTCGCGCGACAATCTCGCACCAGCATCGGACCGGGGGGAAACGATGGCGCACCTTGCTGAGCGATCGGGTACGCAGACCGAAGTAGCGGCCGACGACCTACAGCTCGAACAGCTCGGATACAAACCCGAGCTCAACCGCGTGCTCTCGCTGTTCCAGAACTTTGGCGTCGCGTTCTGTTACCTATCGCCGATGGTCGGCATCTACTCGCTCTTCGTGCTCGGCATCGGCTCGGCCGGACCTCGATATCTGTGGCTGATGCCGATAGTCGTCGTCGGCCAGCTCTTCGTCGCGCTCGTAATGGCGGAGCTCGGAAGCCACTACCCGATCGCTGGCGCCTTGTTCCAGTGGGGCAAGCACCTCTTGGGAGAGGGATACGGCTGGTGGGTCGGGTGGATCTATGGCTGGGCATTGCTGATCACGATCGCCTCGGTCGATACGGGAATCGCGCCGTACATCACGTCGCTACTGAACAACTGGTTTGGCACAAAATTCGACGCTGCTGCACCGAACACGATCCTCGTTGTGACGCTGATCCTCATTGCCCTTCAAACCTTCTTCAACGTGTTCGGTGTGAGGTTGCTCGGCAGGATCTCGGTCATCGGCGTGTACGTGGAGATACTCGGCACCTTCGGCATCGCGATCCTCCTCGGGATCAAAGGCTTTCATCACGGCCTCGGCTATTTGTTCACGACTCAGGGCACCCAGCGCATTGCGACGAATCCGTTCGGCGTGGGCTTCGGCAACAACTGGTGGCTTGGCGCGGCATTCGTCGCGATCCTCGCTCACGTGTACATCTTCTACGGATTCGAATCCGCCGGAGACGTGGCCGAGGAGGTTGTCGGCGCCTCACGTAAGGTGCCAAAAGCGATAATTTCCTCACTGCTCGTCGGTGGGGTGGCGAGTTTCATCCTCGTCGCGGCGCTTGAGCTCGCGATTCCGAAGGGTCACAAGGGGTTTCTCGCCGCCTTTAGTGGCGGCGTTCCATATATCGTCAATACAGCGATCAACAACAGCGGACTCACGGATTTCATCCTTATCCTGATCTGCTTCGCCTTCTTTAGCTGTGGCACAGCCGTACAAGGCGCGGGGCGCGGCTCGCGTTCTCATACGCGCGCGACCGCGCAATCCCAGGTAGCGGCGTGATTCGGCGGGTCTCCCACAAACGCGAGACCCCGGTGGCGGCGATCCTGCTCGGCGCAGTCGTCGCGGCGCTGTTCACTTTGCTCGCCCACGTGAATCCGTCGAAACCGATCCACATTCTGTGGTTCACCTATCCGAAAGGCGTCAACGCGCTCTACGCGCTCGTCTCATTCGGCGTCTCGGGGATCTACCTCTCGTTCTTGATGATCACGGTTGGATCCCTCGTCGCGAGACTTCGCGGCTGGAAGGCGCAGGGTTCGTTCCGTTTGGGAGCCTGGGGATACCCGGTGACCATCCTCGGAGTGATCTATGGAGCCGCAATGCTCGTCAACATCATCTACCCGAGCGGATTGACGAGTGGGCGCGGCGCGCTCTTCAACTACGACTGGATCACGTTCGTCGTCGTGCTGGTCATCGTTCTCATCGGAGGCATCTACTTCGTTCTCTCGAGGCCGCAAAAGCGGATCCGCTCCGCCGAGAGCACTGAACGCGCCGCGGCAACAGCGTTGCTCCAAGGCGCCGACGACTAGCCCTGGCAGAGTCGACGCGCGGGCGCGATGCCGGCGCGTCGACAGATCATTCGCCCATGAAGTGCATCACATGCTTGATGCGCGTGTAGTCCTCGAAGCCGTACACCGAGAGATCCTTGCCGTATCCAGAGTGCTTGAAGCCTCCATGCGGCATTTCGGCGACGATCGGGATGTGAGTGTTCACCCAGACCGCGCCGAAGTCGAGAGCCTTCGTCATGCGCATCGCGCGTCCGTGATCCTTCGTCCACACGCTCGCCGCGAGGCCATACTCAACGCCGTTCGCCCACGCGATCGCCTGCTCCTCGTCGCTAAATGGTTGCACCGTGACGACCGGACCGAAGATCTCGGTCTGGATCATCTCGTCGTCTTGGCGGAGGTTGTCGACGACGGTCGGCGAGAAGAAGTAGCCCCGGTCTCCGGTGCGCGCCCCGCCGATCTTCACTTCAGCGTGGCTCGGCACCCGCTCGAAGAACCCGGACACCCTTGCCAGCTGGTTCTCGTTGTTCAAGGGGCCGTAGAAGGCATCTTCGTCGTCGGGTCCGGCGGTCTTGGTTTCCTTCGCCTTTTCGACGAGCGCCGCGACGAACTCGTCGTGGATGCGCCCGCCCGTAAGCACGCGCGTCGCCGCGGTGCAGTCCTGACCGGCATTGAAGTACCCGCCGATCTGCACCCCCGACGCCGCTGCTTCGACGTCCGCGTCGTCGAAGATCACAACCGGCGCCTTGCCGCCGAGCTCGAGGTGGACGCGCTTCAATCCGTCGGCTGCAGCCGCCGCGACCTCTTTGCCGGCGCGCACGGAACCGGTGATCGAGACCATCTGCGGCGTCGGATGCGCAACGAGCAGGCGACCAGTGTCGCGGTCACCGCAGATCACGTTGAAGACGCCGGGAGGCAGGTGCTCCGCCATCAATTCGGCCAAATACAGAGTCGAAGATGGCGTCGTGTCCGAAGGCTTCAGCACCATCGTGTTCCCTGCCGCGAGCGCCGGGGCGAACTTCCAGACGGCCATCATCGCCGGGTAGTTCCACGGCGTCACCGCGGCGCACACCCCGACGGGCTCGCGGCGGATGTAGGAAGTGTGGTCGGCCATGTACTCACCAGCCGAGCGGCCTTCGGGGGTTCGCGCCGCGGCAGCGAAGAAGCGGATCTGGTCGACCATCGGCGGGACCTCTTCGGAAAGGGTGAGTCCGATCGGCTTCCCGGTGTTCTCAGCCTCGATGCGCACGAGCTCTTGAGCGTGAGCCGACATCGCGTCGGCGATGCGCAGCAGCGCCAGGCTGCGCTCCGAAGGCGTCGCGTCGCGCCAGGAGGGGAACGCCTCGGCGGCGGCCGTAAAAGCGTCGTCGACGTCGGCCTGTCGAGAAAGCGGCGCGCGGGCGTAAGCCTCGCCCGTCGAGGGATTGATGATGTCGGTGGTTTCGCCCGACTTTGCAGGCACTTTCTTTCCGCCGACGAAGTTCTCGAGTTCGACGATCTTCGATGACGACACGGCAACCTCCCTGGTCAGGCGGAGCATATCCCTCGGGTTCGAGAAAAGAATCTGGCGTGCCCCAAGCGTCGCGCCGGCTCTTGTCGCCCGGTACGCGCGTCTCGGTGACCGGCGCCACCGGGTTCATCGGCTCCGCGATCGTGCGAGCGCTCGTGGAGAGAAACGTCGAGGTGGTCGCGATCTGCGAACCCGGCGCGGACACCGCCAATCTCGATCACCTTGACGTCGTTCGGCGCATCGCCGACGTCAGGAACCCGACCGCCCTCAATTCGGCCATCGACGGCTCGCGCGTCGTCTTCCACACCGCCGCCTTGTACCGCTTCTGGGCGGCGAACCGGAAGGACTTCTATGCGATCAACGTCGGAGGCACGCGCCACGTCCTCGACGCGGCAAGGACCGCGGGCTGTGAGCTCGTCGTTTACACGAGCTCGGTCGGCGTGCTCGGTCTCGATGACGTCGAAACGAATGGGCCGGCGAACGAGGATTCCTTCGCCCGCGTCGACCACCTCTTCGGCTCATACAAACAGTCGAAGTACGTCGCCGAGCACGAGGCGTTGCGCGCCTGCGCGCAGGGTCTCCCCGTCGTCCTCGCCCTGCCGACCACGCCCCTCGGGCCGGGCGATCGGGGCCCGACGCCAACCGGGCGCATCGTCCTCGATTTCCTGAACGGAAAGATGCCTGGCTGGTACGACACGACGCTGAACATCGTGGACGTCGACGATGTCGCGGCCGGCCACCTTCTCGCCGCAGAGCACGGCAAGGTCGGCCGCAGTTACATCTTCGGAGGCGAGAACTTGAGCCTTCGGACCTTGCTCGCCGAACTCGCCACGATCAGCAAGTTGCACCCGCCGCGTTTCGAAGTCCCCCGCGCCCTCGCGCTCGGCGCCGCGTTGTTCTCCGAGCTCGTCGAAGGTCGGCTGCTACGCCGAGCTCCCAGCGTTCCCCTAGAAGGCACGCGGATGGCGGCGACCACGATGGCGTTTGATGACTCCCGGGCTCGCGCCGAACTCGGATACAGCTCGCGTCCCGCGCGCGAAGCGATCGAACGCTCGGTCCGCTACTTCCTCGATGAAGGTTTCGTGCGATCTGACAGGCTGGACAAGCTGCGCCGCACGTAATTGCGCGACCGAGCGTGCAATCCTGTGTGACCCCGCTCAGTCCTCGACCGAAATCACGTCATAGGGCCCGTCGAAAATGATCACGAACAGGCAATCGTGACCTTGGGCGGGTGCGTGGTGCATAACCGCGCCGGCGGGAAAATGTGCATAGGACCCGGCGGGTAGCACTTCGTCGTTCGCTTGCATCGAGCCCTCCACCACGACGATGGTGTGCGCCGCGCTGTGCCGATGACGGCGCGCCTGCAGTCCGACTGGATAGCGGACGAGGTAATGCTCAGCTCCTGAACCCGGATCTGAATAGAGCAGCTTCAATCCGATCGGCTGGTCGTAAATCTCGGGACGTGACTCGTCGAGCACGAGCGCCGCGAGACGGTCGAAAAACACGGCGGTGGGCACGGTCATCGCGGTTCCATCAGCGCCGAGGAACCGCCGCCTTCTCGACTGCAGAGGAAACGGCCGGCACGACGGCGGGATTGAACACCGTCGGGATGATGTATGCGGACGAGAGCTCGTCGTCCGCCACGACCGCCGCGAGAGCTCTGCCCGCCGATAGCTCCATCTCCTGTGTGATCTTGTGCGCCCCGACGTTGAGCAGACCCCGGAAGAGCCCCGGGAATACGAGCACGTTGTTGATCTGGTTCGGCTCGTCGCTGCGACCCGTCGCAACGACCGCAGCGTGACGACGCGCGACGTGAGAGTCGACCTCTGGCACGGGATTCGCCAGCGCGAAGACGATCGAATCACGTCCCATCGAGGCGACCTCCTCCTCGGAGACGACATTCGGACCAGACACGCCAATCAGGACGTCCGCGCCACGGAGTGCCTCGGTGATGCCGCCTTCGAGTCCCGAAGAGTTCGTGTGTTCTGCGACCCAGCGCCGCGTCTCGTCGAGATCGGGGGTGGCCCTTGTAAGAATTCCTTGACGATCGACCGGGGTGATGTCGCCAACCCCCTCCGCTAACAGCAGCTTCGCGATCGCGACGCCGGCGGCGCCAACCCCCAAAATGACGACGCGCACGTCTTTCAGCGCCTTGTCCACGACGCGCAGCGCGTTCTGCAACGCGGCGAAGACGACGATCGACGTTCCGTGCTGGTCGTCGTGGAATACCGGAATGTCGAGCGACTTGCGCAGGCGCGCTTCGACCTCGAAGCAGCGCGGCGCCGCGATGTCCTCGAGGTTGATCCCGCCGTAGACGGGAGCGATCGCCTCAACGACGCGGACGATCTCGTCGGTGTCCTGCGTCGCAAGGCACACCGGCCACGCGTCGACGTCGGCGAAACGCTTGAACAACAGCGCCTTACCTTCCATCACCGGCAGCGCCGCTTCCGGCCCCACATTGCCGAGCCCGAGCACCGCCGAGCCGTCAGTGACGACGGCGACGGTGTTTCGCTTGATGGTCAGATTGCGAGCAGCTGAGTGGTCCTTCGCTATCGCCATCGAAACGCGGGCGACTCCCGGCGTGTACGCCATCGATAAGTCGTCTCGCGTGCGCAACGCCACCCTCGGGGTCACCGCGAGCTTGCCGCCGAGATGCAACAGCAGCGTCCGATCGCTCATCGCGCGGACGTGTGCTCCCTCGATCGCGTCGACCGCGTCGTGAAGGCGCTGCGCGTGCTCGTCGTTCACCGCGTTGCACGTCAGGTCGACGACGAATCCACCGCCTCCCGGCTCAACGACGTCGAGCGCCGTAACGATCCCTCCCGCGTCGCCGACTGCCGTCGTGATCGCGCCGATCAGGCGCGGGTCGTCGAGGTCGACGCGCATCGTCACAGAGAACGAAGCGCTCGGATACATCGGGTTCCGTCCTTCCTTGCCGTTCACCGTTCCCTGAGCGTACGGGGGGGCGACGCGGTCGTGGCCAAGGGACGCACAGTGAGAGCGCCGTAAGGCGCGGGGACGTTCGGCCCTTCCATGATCGGCGCGTCGGTGGTGACATGGACATTGTCGGCGAATGTCCGCGTCCGATGAGGCCTGGCATCGGGCATTTCGGGAGGCGATCGCGATGACCGAGGCGGCGAATCCGGCACGGACGACCGGCAGAGCGCTTCTCGCGAATGCGGCGACGAACAAGGACGTCGCGTTCTCAGAGGACGAACGGGACGAGTTCGGAGTGCGCGGACTTCTTCCATGGCGCATCGCGACGATCGAGGACCAGATGGCCCTCGAGCTCGAGCACCTGCGGCGAAAAGGTGACGACGTCGAGCGGTACATCGGGCTCGCGGCACTGCGGGATCGCAACGAGACCCTGTTCTTTCGGCTCCTCGTCGAGCACCTGGACGAGCTCGCGCCGATCGTCTACACGCCGACCGTCGGTCGGGCGTGCCACGAGTTCAGCCACGTGATGCGCCGGCCCCGCGGGGTGTGGGTGACGCCTGAAGACATCGACCGCATTCCCGAGTTGCTGCGCAACAGCGGCCAGGACGATGTCCGACTCATCGTCGCGACGGACAACGAACGGATTCTCGGCCTCGGAGATCAGGGCGCGGGCGGCATGGGGATCCCGATCGGCAAGTTGGAGCTGTACACGGCGGGCGCGGGCGTCCACCCGAGTCTCACCCTTCCCGTCTCGCTCGATTGCGGGACGGACAACGACGCGCTTCGAGATGACCCGCTTTATCTAGGGTATCCGAAGCCGCGCCTTCGCGGCGCGGCCTACGACGAGTTCATCGAAGCATTCGTCGAAGCCGTCATCGAGGTCTACCCGCACGCGATCTTGCAATGGGAGGACTTCAAGCAGCAGAACGCCTTCCGCCTTCTCAACCGCTACCGCGGACGCATCGCGAGCTTCAACGACGACATCCAAGGCACAGCCGCGGTGGTGCTGAGCGGGATCCTCGCCGCGCTCCGACGGAGCGGCGAAGATCTCGTCGGTCAGCGCCTTGTCTTCTGCGGCGCCGGTGCGGCGTGCCTCGGCATCGCTCGCCTTGTCCGCGACGCGATGACCGAGCAAGGTGCGACGACCGACGAGGTCCGGCGCGCCATAGTCATGCTCGACTCACATGGACTCGTCGCCGAGGACCGAGACGACCTTGACGAGTTCAAGCGGGAGTTCGCGCTCTCGCCTGACGCCCTAAAAGAGTGGCGGCTTGATGCCGATGAGGCGCGTGACCTCGCATCCGTCGTCGCCCGGGTGCGCCCGACGGTCCTCATCGGCGCAACGGGAGTCCGAGGAGCATTCAACGAACGCGCGCTCCGAGCGATGGCCCAAAGCGTCGACAACCCGGTCGTCTTCGCACTCTCGAACCCGACCGCGAACTCCGAAGCGACGCCGGAAGAGATCCTCGACTGGACCGACGGCGCGGCGCTCGTCGCCACCGGGAGCCCTTTCGATCCCGTCGAGATCGATCGAGAGCAACGGATCATCGGTCAGGCTAACAACGTGTTCGTCTTTCCCGGCGTCGGACTGGGGGCGATCGTGGCGCGAACTCGAGAACTGACCGACGAGATGTTCCTTGCCGCGGCGAAGACGCTCTCGCAGAGCGTCGTTGACGAGCGCCTCGAAAAGGGGGCGATCTACCCTTCGCTCGACGATCTGCGCGAGGTTTCACTGCGAATCGCCATCACCCTGGCCGAGACGGCGCGCGCAGGTGGGTCTGCCCGCATCATCGGTGACACCGAGATCGAACGCGATATCGCCAGCGCGATGTGGTTTCCCGAATATGGTCGCCAGCTCTCTGGTGGGTAGTTGCCTTCGCGCGAAGGCGTTCAAACCCCCGCAAACAAGTCGCAAGCGCGTGGTGGATCGATCGGATATGCGATTGCAGGGCCGCCGGACTCGAACTGATACAGCAGGTCGATACCCTGCGCGCATCGAAGGTCGTCCCAACGCCTTCCTCGATCCGTCCGATTCGGAGAAAGGAACACGCGTTGCGGCGGTGCGGCGATCGGAGGGCGATCAGGACGCTTTTGGCCGCGTTCCCCTCGTACCTCGCGACCTACGAGGAGCTCGTCTCGAGCCGCGGAGACCAGCTCTCCGCGGCGACCGTTTTCGCCGACCTCGCGTGCGAAACCGACCAGATGCTTCTCGGCCTTCGCGACGGCGACAAAATCCGCCTCGAGGAGGTCTTCACCGCCTTGGAGAGGGTCGTCTCAGATCCTCAAGTGGACGCGGCGCAGGTGATCTCGGTCTTCTTCTCCACGCTCTCGCCGACGGCGCGTCTCAGGGCTGACACGTACCTCCATCCGAGGTCCGCGCGTCTCGCCGACGATCAAGGGCACTCCGGGGAGACGGAGGAAGACTCCGGCGTCAGCCGCGCAGCACCGCCCCAGTTTCGGTCTCGGCCGCGGCGATACAGCGGGCGCGCGCCGCGGAGACGTCGGCGTCTGTGAGCGTGCGGTCGAGCGCCGAGAACCGGATCCGGTACGTCAAGCTGCGAGTCCCCTGCGCCAGGCCGTCGCCGCGGTACACGTCGACGAGGTCGACGCGCTCAACCCATTCCCCCGCCGCCTCTTCGAGCAGGGCCTCAAGCCGCTCGACGGACACATCGTCCGGTACGGCGAAGGACAGGTCGATGTCGCTCGAGGGAAAGCGACTCACCGGCCGCGCGCGCTCGGCAAGACGCTCCAGTCGCAGGAATCGCTTGAGGTCGAGACTCAGCCATCCGACGCGCCGACCGGAGGCATCGATGCTCTCGAGAACTTCGGGGTCGACCTCTCCGACCACGCCGATCGGTTCGCCGTGCAAACTCATCTTCTCGATCGTCGCCACCCGCGTCGGATGGATGCCGAACGCCACAGGGTCCGACGGTTTCGATGACAGTCCACCTTCCTTGATCCTGTAGCGGCGCCGATCGATCCGCAACGTCGCGGCAAGGAAGTACAAGCAGTCCACGGCCGTGCGCGCGTCGTCGCCGTCGCGCGCGAACAGCACACCGAGATGCTCGCGTTCGATCGGCGCGTCCTGGGGCGCGCTTGGGTAGCGGAACACCTTTCCGATCTCGAACAGCCGCAACGAGGCGTTGCGGGTCGCGACGTTGCGACGCAGCGCGTCGAGGAGGCCCGGCAACAAGTTGGTGCGCAGCGCGTTCTCCTCGCGCACCACGGGATTGACGAGCGTCAGCGGGCGCAGACCCTGGCCCGCGACGCGGTCCCTTTCAGGATCGACGATCGCATTCGTCCAGGCTTCTTCGGCGCCAAAGCTCGCGAGCATCCGGCCGATCTGTCGGCGATCCCTTTGGTACGCGCTGAGCGAACCGACCCGAGCGGGGCGTGGCAGCGTCGGCGCGATCTGCTCGTAGCCGTGATGGCGGGCGATCTCTTCGACGACGTCGACTTCGAGCGTGACGTCCGGACGGAACGACGGCGCGGAGACAGAAAGACCCTTTGGCGCCTTGCCGGCCGAAAACCCGATCGGCGCGAGCAGCGAGCGGATCGCCCTGCGGTCAAGATCGGTTCCGAGCAACTCGTTCACCCGATCCGTCCGTACGTAGATGGGCGGGGACTGCGACGGGGTCCCGACCGCGTCGGCGGTCCCACGGGCGACGATCGGCGGGATGACGCCGTGTTCGACATGCCCGGCGACGATGAGCTGGGCGACTCGGGTCGCGGCGGTACTGAGGCCGGCCGGATCGATTCCACGCCAGAACCGGACCGATGCCTCCGTGCGGATGTCCTGGCGGAGCGAGGTCGCGCCGACGACCGATTGCGCGAAGTCCGCCGACTCGACGATGACGTTCGACGTCGAGTCGGAGATCTCGCTCGAAGCACCACCCATGATCCCGGCGAGACCGACCGCGACGTCGTTCGCGTCACAGATCAGCAGATCCTCGACCAGCATCGTCTCGCCGCGTCGGCTGCGATGCTCGCCCAATACCCGTTGCGTGCCGTCGAGGGTGACGAGGCGTTCGGCGGGGCGCGCGAAACGCACGTGGAAGCCTCCCCCGCCGAGGCGGTCGAGGTCGTAGGGGTGAGTCGGCTGACCCCGCTCGAGCATCGTGTAATTCGACGCGTCGACGACTGCGTTGATCGGTCGCATTCCAGAAAGGATCAGGCGACGTTGCACGTCTCGTGGGGCCGGTACCGCCGAGACGCCGGTGACGACGCGCGCGACGAAGCGTCGACAGGCGCTCGGCGCTTCAATCGAAATCGCCACCAACCGGTTCGCGGCGAGGCCGGTTTCTTCCACAGTCACCTGTCCGACCCCGAAGGGGATGCGGCGATGTGCGGCGACGTCGCGAGCGACGCCGATGATGGACAACAGATCGGGGCGGTTGGGCTCGATGTCGAGATCGAAGACGACGTCTCGTTCCAGCCCGAGATAGTCCTCGAGCGTCGAGCCGACGGGCAACGCGACGTGCGCATCGCGTCCTTTCGGCGGCGAGAACAAAACGAAGATGCCCCTCGCGTCCGAACCGAGTCCGAGTTCACGAACCGAACAGATCATCCCTTCGGACGCGACTCCGCGCATCTCCCTGCGGCCGATTTCGACGCCACCCGGAAGTCGCGCCCCCACCGTCGCGAACGCCACGTAGTCGCCCACGTCGAAATTGAAAGCGCCGCAGACGACGCTCGTCGGTACACCTCCGGCGTCGACCAGGACCTTGCGGATGCGATCCGCGCCCGAGATCGCCTCGACCTCGAGGACCCGTGCGACGACGACGCCCTTGAAGTCCGCGTCGTACGGCTCGATGTGTTCGACGTTCATGCCGAGCATGCTGAGCTCGTTCGCGAACGCGCGAAGTCCCGAGGTGTCACGCGGATCGAGCTCGATCGGCGTGAACTCCTTCAACCAGGAGAGCGGGACGCGCACCTTGCGGGACCTTTCTTTTTTCGACTCAGAGCTGTCGCAGGAAGCGAACGTCGTTCTCAACGAAGTTGCGTACGTCGTCGACGTCGTGGCGCGACATCGCGATGCGGTCGATGCCGAATCCGAACGCGAAGCCCGACCACACCTCGGGGTCGACGCCGACCGCTTGGAAGACCGCCGGGTGAACGAGGCCGCATCCCCCGAGCTCGATCCATCCGATGCCCCCGCACGTTCGACACCCGCGACCGCCGCAGATCGAGCATGTGATGTCGAACTCCGCCGACGGTTCGGTGAACGGGAAGTACCCGGGACGTAGCCGTGCCCTCACGTCCGTCCCGAAGATCGCCGCGACGAAGGTGTCGATCGTGCCGGCGAGATCGGCGAAGGTGATCCCCTTGTCAACGACGAGCGCTTCCAGCTGATTAAAGCACGGCAGGTGCGTCGCGTCGGGAGTGTCACGCCGATAGCAGCGGCCGGGCACGACCGCGTAGATCGGAAGGTCGCCGCGTTCCAACAGGTGGATCTGCACCGGCGAGGTGTGAGTCCTCAAGAGCACCGAATCCTCTTCGCCGAGGTCGATGAAGAAGCTGTCGTGCGAGGAACGCACGGGATGACCCGGCCCGATGTTCAGCGCGGTGAAGTTGTACCAATCGGTCTCGACTTCGGGACCTTCGGCGATCTCGTAACCCATGCCGACGAAGATGTCTTCGAGCTCCCACCGTACTTTCGTCACGGGGTGGAGGTGTCCCGGCTCCGGTTTCGGGAGGACCTCGCTCAAAAAAAGACGGTCTTGCGCGAGGACCTTCTCGCGAACGTCGCGGGAGAGCTCGCCGCGGCGTACGGCGACGGACGATTCGAGGCGTTCGCGCGCGGTGTTGAGGGCGGCACCGAAGCGCTTGCGGGCTTCCTCGTCGAGCGCGCCGAGCTCACGCTTCCACCTCGAAAGCTGAGAACGCTTGCCGAGGTATCGGATATCGAAGTCGTCGAGATCGGAGAGGGATTTCGCAGCGGTGATCGCCTCGCGCGCTTCGCCGAAGTGACGGTCGAGCGCCGAGATCGTCAGCGTCTCAGGGCGCGCTTTTTCCTTGGCGTGCTCGGTCGACATGGGTCCGCTCATCGTACGACGTCGTTTCTCCGGTGTTTTTCCTGACGTACCCGCTCGTAGCAGATGACCGCGGCGGCCGTCGCGACGTTGAGCGACTCGGTCGAACCCGCCATCGGGATCGATACCGAGGCGTCGAGAGTGGATCCAAGTTGTGCGGTGAGCCCCGAGGCCTCGTTGCCGAGGACAAAGGCGACCTTTTTCGGGAAGGCGAAATCGGTCGGGTCGCTTCCACCCGAAGCCGCGGTGCCGATCGCGACAAATCCGCTCGCTCGCAGTGCAGCGAGCACCGCCGGGGGTTCGTCACCGTCCACGACCGGTACCGAAAAACATGACCCGGCTGAAGCGCGCACCGCCTTCGGACTCCGCCAATCGGCACAGCCGGCGCAAGCCACGACCCCTCCGACTCCCGTCGCGTCGGCGACGCGCAAGATCGCGCCGAGGTTCCCCGGATCGCGCACGTCGACAAGAACGACCAAGGTGTCTTCGCCGGTGATGTCGTCGAGCGAACGGGAAGCCTTCTTTATCGTCGCGATCAACGGCTGGGGTGTGCGGGAGTCCGCGACCTTCTCGATCACGCCCGGGGCGAGGTCGAAGATCGCGACGTGCGCATCCTTCGCCCTCGCGACGAGCGCGCGACCGCTCTCGGCGTCAGCGGCGGGGGGTGCGACGTACAGCGCTTCAAAGTCTGCGCCGGCATCAAGCGCGGCGGCGATCACCTTCTCGCCCTCCGCGACGATCGCACCTTCGCGGCGACGATCGGCGCGCTTATCGATGAGGCGCCGCAGCCGCCGCACCTTTTGGTGGTGCGGACCGAGCGCGGCGTCGCTCAGGAAGCCGCCCGCTCGGAGTCTTTGTTTTCCGCGCCGTCTTGTTCGAGGTGGCGGCGGGCGATCCCGACGAGCTTGCCGAAGGTGTCCGAGTCGCGAACCGCGAGGTCGGCGAGGACCTTACGGTCGATCGCCACCTCCGCGCGGTGCAGCCCCGCGATCAGTCGCGAGTAGCTCATCCCCTCCACGCGCGCGGCGGCGTTGATGCGCTGGATCCACAACTTGCGAAACTCGCTCTTGCGCTGGCGCCGGTCTCGGTACGCGTACTGCAGCGAGTGCATGACTTGCTCGTTCGCAGAGCGATACGAGCGCGACTTGTTGCCGTAGTAGCCCCGCGCCTGGCGCAGGACCTTCTTGTGTCCCTTTTTCGCTTGGACGGCGCGCTTGATCCTCGCCACCGTGCTCCTTTCTGATGCTCGTTCATCCCGGGCGAAGACTCGCTGTGGCCCGGGTCTGGGCGTCAGATCCCGAGGATCCTCCGGACGCTCTTGCGGTCGGCGGACGACACCTCGGAATCACGTCCGAGACGCCGTGTCCTCACCGACGACTTCTTCTCCAAAAGGTGCGACCGGTTGGCGTGGCGACGGAGGATCTTCCCCGTCCCGGTCACCTTGAAGCGCGCCGCCGCGCCACGATCGGTCTTCATCTTCGGCATCGCCGTTCCAATCTCCCCTTTCGGCGAGGCATGCCCCGCCGACCCGCTTACTCCGTCCCGTTCGACTCCGGCGCGTCCTGCGACGCCGCACGAGCCGCCTGCGATTGGCGGGCCCGCTTGTCCGGCGCCAGCACCATCACCATGTTCCTGCCGTCGAGTCGTGCCTCGGACTCGACCTTGCCGCTTCCTTCCACCTCCTGGGCGATCCTGTCCAGGATCTTCCGCCCGAGCTCGGGGTGGTACACCTCGCGGCCGCGGAACATGATCGTGATCTTCACCTTGTGCCCCTCGGCCAAGAATTTCGACACGCGCCGCGTCTTGGTCTCGAAGTCGCCCTGGCCGATCTTCGGCCGGTACTTCATCTCTTTGATCCCGACGTTCGTCGACCTGCGCCGCGATTCCTTCTGGCGCTGCGCCTCGTCGAACTTGAACTTCCCGTAGTCCATGATCCGGCAGACGGGAGGATCCGCGAGGGGTGCCACCTCAACGAGATCGAGGTCCATTTCTCGGGCGATCGAAAGCGCTTCGGTGAGCGACTTGATCCCGAGCTGCTGACCCTCCGGATCGACGAGGCGAACCTCGAGCGCCCGGATCTGTTCGTTCATGCGCGGCTCGTTGATGGTGGGTGCTGTCGAGATCGGGCATCACTCCTTCCGGTTGTGCAGCAGGTGCCGCGTGGAAAGCGATGCCGAGGGCTGGACCCGAACCCGATGCACACGTCGGGCCTGGCCCTAAGACGGTGATCGGGTGGGAGCCGCGCGCCGCGACCCCGCTTTCCCGTTGAGTTTCCTCCTAGGGTAGCAACGTGTCGAGTCTTTGGACACCCGAAGGTGAACATCGCGTCGGCGAGTCGGGCAAAGACTCACCTGATCGCTCCCGTCCGGCGGCAGGCGAGCAAGACGAGACCCCACCGTCAGATGCCGATGTCGACGCGTTGCGCCGCGACCTCGTCGAAGCGCCGGTCGAAGACATCGTGGCGAACCACTGCTTCGGGCTCTTCCAACTCGCCGCGCTCCACTTGGACGAGCAGCCCCCGAATCTCGACAAGGCCCGCATCGCGATCGACGCCCTGGGCGGGATCGTCGAGACGGTCGGCGACCGACTCGGTCCGCACGCCGAAGCTTTGAGGGGTGCACTGGCGAGCATCCGGCTCGCGTTCGTCGAGCTCTCGAAGCCGAGCAACGGCGAGTCGCCTCCACAGACGCCAGAAGGCGACGAAGCGGCCCCCTGAGGATCAGCGCGGCGTGACCTTCGCCGCTTCGAACCTGCCGCGGGGCGCGAAAACGACGACGAAGTGGACCTCGGTCCCTACGGCGATCGCGCGTTTGCCGTCGGCGATCGCAGTCGCGTGGAACGCGTAGCGACCGCCGTCATCGGATTCGATCTCACCAAGGCCGACGTCCTCGTCGAAGGCGACCACCCAACCGGACTCGATCATGTCCGTCCGCGGCCCGATGTCGCTCACAAGCGATCCTGGGACGCCAGCGCCCGCTCGACCACTCGGCGCAGCTCGCGCACCGCTTTGGAAGGGCGCGGCGTTCCGTACACGGAGGTGCCGGCGACGAAGACCCGCGCCCCGGCGCACGCGGTCGTGTACACGCTGTCGGCGTCGATTCCCCCGTCGACCTCGATCACGACCGGCAGGTCACGGCGGGTGATCGCCTCGTAGGCGCGCGCGATCTTCGGCACGACGGAATCGATGAACCCCTGCCCGCCGAATCCGGGGAAGACCGTCATCAACAACAACAGGTCGATCGACTCGAGGTAGGGCTCGGCAACCTCGAACTCGGTGTCGGGATTGAGCGCCAGACCGACGCCAAGGTTGCGTGCGCGCATCAGAGCGATGACCTCGCTCACCGAACCGACTTCGGCGTGCATCGTCGTGAGGTTTGCCCCTGCCCTGGCGAAAGCATCCACGAACTCGCCGGGGTTCGTGATCATCAGGTGGCAGTCGAAATACGCCTCGGAGTGCGCGCGCGGAAGACGCGACGACTGGAGGGCCGATCGTGAGATTCGGGACGAAGTGTCCGTCCATGACGTCGATGTGCAGCCAGTCGGTCTCTCCGGCCACCGAGCGCGCCGCGTCGGCCAGCTCGGCGAAGTCCGACGCCAGCAACGAAGGGTTGATCTTGAAGGTGTCTTGCCCAAGGACCGTGCCGCTCAAGACCGTTCCTCCCCTAGTGTCTCACCGGCGACGAGACGGACGCCTGCCGCCCAGGCACGGAACGCAAGCGTCGCGCGTCCTTCGGACTGCACCTCGAGGAGCTCGAGAGCGCCCTCAGCGCATCGCACAAAGTTGTCGGCGATCGCGCCGGGCGGACCTGGGATTTCCACATCGGGATGCGGGCGCGCCCGGCGGACGATCAGTCGCCGCCCGCGAAACGTCGTCCACGCCCCGCCGATGCGCACGACGCGGGCGAGCACAATCGCCGGATGGGTGAAATCGAGACGTCGCTCTTCTATCGAGACCTTGGTCGCCACGCTCGCCTCGCCGGACTGCGGCTCGGGATCGGGGAGGCGGCCAGGGCGCGCCAGCAACTCAAGCAGCATCTCGTCGCCGATCGCACCGAGTCGCGCCCGCAATTCGTCGGCTGTCTCCTCGTCGCCGATCTCGACCTCGCGGCGCGAGTAGATGGGGCCGGTGTCGAGTCCTTCCTCGATCGCCATCAGGCAGACCCCCGTCGTCGTGTCGCCGGAGAGGATCGCGCGCTCGATGGGAGCCGCTCCGCGCCAACGGGGCAGCAGCGAGAAGTGGACGTTGATGAAGGGCACGACCGAAAAGACGGCTTGCGGGATGATCTGACCGTAGGCGACTACGACGCCGAGTTCTGCTCCCGAAGTCCTGACGGCGTCGATGTCACTCGACACCGGGAGACGATGCGCGAGCGCGACGGACTTCACCCGCGAGGGCGAAGGTTTTTCCCTCCGGCCGCGGCGGCGATCGTCGCGGGTCACGCAGCAGACGATCTCGTATCCGGCGTCGATGAGCGACTCGAGGGTGCGCGCGGCGACCTCCGGCGTGCCGGCGAACGCGAGCCGTCGCGTCGTTTGTTCAGGAATCGGCAGTCGTCATGAGGTCGCGAGTCCGCAGCGAGCGCATGGCGTCTTTGCGTTGCGCATCGTCGAGGTGCTCGAGGAGCAATTTCCCGTCGAGGTGGTCGACCTCGTGTTGGAAGCAACGAGCGAGGAGATCTTCTGCTTCGACGTCGATCGAGTTTCCCTCGAGGTCGAGTCCGACGAGGCGGACCTTGTGCGGTCGGACGATCTCGAAGTGCAGGTCAGGCACGGACAAGCACCCTTCGAGGTAGGTCCACTCCCCCGAGCGCTCGAGGATCTGTGGGTTGATAACGACGCCCGGACCGTCGCCGACGTCGTAGACGAAAAAGCGTCGCTGCACGCCGATCTGATTCGCGGCGAGACCTACGCCGGGCGCGTCGTACATCG
Source organism: uncultured Acidimicrobiaceae bacterium (assembly GCA_963725215.1). GTDB lineage: Bacteria > Actinomycetota > Acidimicrobiia > Acidimicrobiales > Bog-793 > CAVRXQ01. Next base: position 586,665 of record CAVRXQ010000002.1, read on the forward strand.
TCTCGAGCATGTCCTTGCAGAGCCGGCGCAACGCGTCGTCGATCTCGGCGACCTCGACCGTTGGCTGGCGCAATACGGGGTCGCCGAAGACGCGAATCGGAATCAGGGCCACGATCGAAAGGCTACTTGGCGCTTTCGTCGCCGAGTCGTTCGAGGAAACGCAACGCGACGGGTCCGGCAAGGAGCTGCTTCGTGCCTCTCGGTAGATCGACACCGACCACCGCGTCATCGGCGGACGCGGACGTCGTGATCGTCGCGACTGCGTCGAGCGAGCCGTCGACAGCGACGAATTCGGCCGCGTACCGTCCGGGAGACGGAAGGAGGAGCTCCCTCGGCACGACGACCCGCGGCTCTCGGTCGTCTGCGAGTTTCCCGCGCACTTCGAAGGGACGTCCCAACATCGCCGCTGCCTCGTCGAGCCGACCGTGCGCGACGAGATCACGGATGTGGGAAGAGGAGACGACGCCTCCTGTCTCGTCGCCGACGAGTTCCAACGTGACGACCGAGAACCCGAGCTTGTCCCCCATCTGTTCGAGCATCGCTGCGTCACCGCGCGCCCGGTGGCCGAAACGAAAGCCCGCGCCGACGACGACCGCCGCGACGCCGAGCCCGCCGACGAGGAAGTCTTCGATGAACGATTCCGGCTCTTGGTGCGAGCGGGCTAGGTCGAACTCCAGAACGACCACATCGTCAGCGCCGAGAGCTTTCAAGAGCTCGATCTTCTGTTCTTGTGTCGACAACAGCTTCGGCGTCGCATCCGGCCGAACCGTGGCAAAAGGATGTCGGTCGAAGGTGACGACTACGTCTCTCAGACCTCGTTCGTCGGCGATCTTGCGCGTCGTCGAAACGAGGAGCTGGTGTCCGACGTGGACGCCGTCGAAGGTCCCGATCGTCGCCGCGGAACGTGTGCGGCCGCTCGTTGCGGACGTTGTCATTGCCCGGCCACGCTAATAGCCGATCAGTCGTGTTCAGGAGCCTCTCGCCAGCACGACCAGGGGCTTCGATCTCTCGGCGCTCACCGGTGCGTAGACCGCGAGCAACGCGTCGTTCTCGTCGAAAACGGCGACCGGCCCGTCTCCGACCGCGCCGATCTTGCGGCGCTCGAGGACTCGGCCATTGCAAATCATGTCGGCGATGTCATTTTGAACCGTGCCCTTCGGGAGGTGCGCGACGAGTTCACTTGACGAGCGCATGGCAGCGGCGGAGACGTCTTCGGGCGCGACGGATCCGGACACCTCAAAATGGCCGACGGCGAGACGGCGCAAGGCGCGAAGGTGCGCACCCCCACCCAGCGCGCTGCCAAGATCGGCGGCGAGTGAGCGGACGTACGTGCCGGACGAACAGTCGACTTCGATCCGGAACACGTGATCATTCGTCGTCGCTCCGACCTCGAAGCGTCGCACCTCGACCGTGCGCGGTGCGCGCTCGATCTCGATGCCCTCGCGCGCAAGGGCGTAAAGGCGACGCCCGTCGACTTTCAACGCCGAAACCATCGGCGGGACTTGTTGAATCGTCCCGGTGAGCTCGGCAGCTGCGGCGCGGGCGTCGTCGAGCGACACCCCGTCCATATCGAAGGTCGCGACGACCTCGCCCTCGTCGTCAAGGGTCGACGTCGCGACCCCGAGCACGACCTCTCCGACGTAGCGCTTTTCGAGATCGGAGGCGAAGCGCAAAAGGCGCGTCGCGCGTCCAACGCCTAAGACGAGCACTCCGGTCGCCGCGGGATCGAGCGTGCCGGCGTGACCGACGCGTCGCTCGCCGAGCAGCTGGCGCGCCTTCGCGACGATGTCATGCGACGTCCACCCGGAGGGCTTGTCGACGACGACGACGCCGTCGAGCACCGCCTTTCCGTTCAGGGCGTCGCCTCGTCTGGGCGCGTCGGAAGTCGGGCGCGGCGCAGCGCGTCTTCGATCCGGTTCCCCGAGGCGACCGCGGGGTCGGCTTCGAAGCGCAAAGCCGGGGTGCGCTTTGTCCGGATCTCCGTGCCGAGCAGCCTCTGGAGGTGGCGACGGTGCTGTTCCAGCGCCTCTACGGCGCCTTCTGGAAGCGAGGCGAAAAAGACGACCGCGTGCCGGAGGTCGTCTTCGCAGATCACGCCGGTCACCGTCAACAGCGCCAGCCGCTCGTCCGAGTCCGCGAGACGCTCGATCTCGTCCGCGAGCACCTCATGGACGAGGCGGTTCACCCTCGCCATTCGAGGGTACGGCCGCTCGGGAGTGTGGCGGTGGTGGCGGGTTGTTCGTCTGCTCATCTCGTACTCCGGCGCCTCGCAGCGATGAGGAGGGCCGCCCGGTCAGCTCCGGGGGATTTCGCGCTCTTCGTACGTCTCGATGATGTCGCCCTGGTGCAGGTCTTGGAAGTCGGTGAGGCCGATGCCGCACTCGAAACCGGATTGCACCTCGCGCACGTCGTCTTTGAAGCGGCGCAGCGAGCTGATCGCGCCTTTCCAGATGACGACGCCTTCGCGCAAGAACCGCACCTTCGAGCCTCGGGTGATGACACCGGACTGGACGTAACAACCGGCGATCGCGCCGACTCGGGGGACGCGGAAGATGTCGCGGACCTCGGCCTCGCCCGTGACAACCTCTTCGAAGATCGGAGCGAGCATTCCGACCATCGCCGCTTCGATGTCCTCGACGAGCTTGTAGATGATTTCGTAGGTCCGGATCTCGACATCATGGGTCTCCGCGAGCTCGCGGGCGCGGCGGTCCGGCCGCACGTTGAAGCCGATGATCGTCGCCTTCGAGGCCACGGCCAACTGGACGTCGTATTCGGTGATCGCGCCCACCGCACGGTGCACGAACGCGATCTTCACGTCGTCACGTTCGAGCCGGCGGAGGCTCTCGGTGACGGCTTCCAGTGATCCCTGCACGTCGGCCTTCAAGACGACGTTCAACGTCGCGGCTTCGCCGCGCTGGATCTGTTCGAAGATGTCTTCGAGCTTCGCCCCCGACTGCGCCGCGCTGAGCGTCGGCGCGTACCCGGCATATCGCTGGCGCTGTGCGCGCGCCTCGCCGATCGAGCGGGCGACCGAGAGATCCGGCGTCGCGCGCAGCTCGTCGCCGGCAGCCGGGGGCTCGGAGAGGCCGAGGACCTGGACGGGCATCGACGGGAGCGCCTCTTTCACCTGATCGCCCCGGTCGTCGATCAGCGCCCGTGCCTTGCCCCACGCCGCGCCGGCGACGATCGCGTCCCCGACCCGCAATGTGCCGGACTGGACGATCACCGTCGCGACCGGACCGCGCCCGACATCGAGGTTTGCCTCCAAGACGACCCCGCGCGCGGGCCCTTCCGGGCTCGCCCGCAGCTCGAGAACTTCTGACAGGACAGAGATCTGGTCGAGCAGCTCGTCGACGCCCAATCCCGAAAGCGCAGAGATCTGCACGGTGATCGTGTCGCCGCCCCACGCTTCGGGGACGAGTCCCTGCTCGGAGAGCTGCTGGAGGACGCGGTTCGCGTCGACGCCTTCTTTGTCCATCTTGTTGATGGCGACGATGATGGGGACTTCGGCCGCCTTCGCGTGGTTGATCGCCTCGATCGTCTGCGGCATCACGCCGTCGTCACCCGCCACGACCAACACGACGACGTCGGTGACCTGCGCGCCGCGGGCGCGCATCGCTGTGAATGCCTCGTGACCCGGCGTGTCGATGAAGGTGATGTGCTGGCCGTTGCGCTCGACTTGGTAGGCGCCGATGTGCTGGGTTATGCCCCCCGCCTCGGACTCGACCACATGCGCCGAGCGGATCCGGTCGAGGAGCAGCGTCTTTCCGTGGTCGACGTGGCCCATGATCGTCACGATCGGCGGCCGCGGACGAAGCGTCGCCGCGTCGATCTCCGCGTCTTCGGCAAAAAAGCGAGCCTGGAGTTCGGCTTCTTGCTCCTCTCCCGGATCGACGAGGGTCACGTGGGCGCCGATCTCGGCGGCAAACAACTCGATCATGTCGTCGTTGAGCGATTGGGTCGCGGTGACCACCTCTCCTTGGAGGAAAAGGAAGCGGATCACGTCCCCCGCGGAGCGGTTGAGCTTCGGACCGAGTTCCTGGGGCGTGCTGCCGCGCTCGACGATCACCTCGTGATCGGGTACGGGCGCGTTCGACGGCACGTACTGAGCGACTTGGATCGGCTCTAGCTCTTCGACGCTGCGCCGGCGGCGCTGACGCCGTTGTGGCGCGCGGCCGCGACCTCCCGGACCGCTGCGACCTCCGGGCGGACCACCTGGTCCTCCGCCAGGGCGCCCGCCGAAGCCGCCACCGGGGCGGCCGGCACCGAAGCCTCCTCCCGGGCGGCCGGCACCGAAGCCCCCGCCGCTACGGGGAGTGCCACCGGGCGCGGAGCGCTGGCCGAAGCCGCCACCGCGCGGCGCAGAAGAGGGCGCCGGACGGCCCGTGCCGCCGGCTGGTCGGCCCCCGACGCCGGGCGGCGGAGGGATCGGGCGTCCGCTCGGCGCGCGCGGGCCGGGCGGTGGAGGGATCGGGCGTCCGCTCGGGCTGCGAAGCGGAGGGCGCGAAGGTGCCGGCGGCATCGCGCCGGCCGGACGGGGTGCGGCGGGACGAGGCGGAGCCGGCGGCTGGGGACGGACAGGCACAGGGCGCTGGGTGACCTGTGCCGCCGCGTCGCCGAGTTCGGACGCCGGGCGGCTGCGGACGACGCGGTGCACCTCAGGAACGGGTTCCGGCTCGGGCGGCCGGCGCTCGACGACGGGCCGCTCGGGCTCGAAGGCGGGCGTAGGAGGCTCGGGGGTTGTCGCCCGGATCAGGCCCTCGCGCTCTGCCTTGCGGCGGACGCGATCGGCCTGGGCGTCTTCGATCGACGACGAGTGGCTCTTCACCCCGATGCCGAGCGACACTGCGAGGTCGAGCGCCTCTTTGTTCGTCAATCCGAGCTCACGAGCGAGCTCATAGACGCGGATGTTCTTCGCCAACTTCCAATGACTCCTGACTACTTATTGCGCACCGCTGTGACCGAACTGAACGGTGCGTCCAGCTTCACAATCTTCCCACACCTCGGACCAGGAGGTTTGAGGCGTGAAGGAGACTCGGCGACGACTCGAGGGCGCTTAGCTGGCGTCCTCTTCGATCGGCGCTTCCGCCGTCTTCTCGCCATCGGCGGCTGCGGCGTCACTCTCCGCCACCTCGGGCTCGGGGGAGGCGCCTTCGGCCTCCGGCTCGGCGGACTCGACGGCGACCGGGGGCGCCGGTTCGTCTCGCCCGGCGGCGCCGCCTTGTTCCCATTCGGCAACGGAAACGGGCGCCCCGCCCCCGGCCGGCTGGAAGACCATCTCGCCGGCCTCGTTCTCGACCCATTCGCCCTCGGCCCAATCGACGCCGGGCACCCCAGATTCCTCCTCGGCCAGTTGGGTCTCGCTCTTGATGTCGATCCGCCAGCCGGTGAGACGCGCCGCGAGCCGGGCGTTCTGGCCCTCTTTGCCGATCGCCAAGGAAAGCTGGAAGTCGTGCACGATCACCGTCGCCGTGCCGGTTACCTCATCGAGTCGCACCTCTTTCACCCGCGCTGGTTGCAGGGCGCGGGCGACGAACTCCGCCGGGTCGTCGGAGTACGGCACGATGTCGACCTTTTCGCCACGCAGCTCGTTCGTCACCATGCGGACGCGCGCGCCACGCGCGCCGACGCACGCGCCGACCGGGTCGACGTTCGGGTCATTCGACCAGACGGCGATCTTCGTGCGATGGCCGGGCTCGCGTGCGCACGCCTTGATCTCGACGACGCCGTTCGAGATCTCGGGAACTTCGAGTTCGAACAGCCTCTTGATAAGTCCGGGGTGGCTGCGCGAGACGACGATCTGGGGGCCCTTCGCCGTCTTGCGGACTTCGACGATGTACGCCTTCAGGCGCGCGCCGTGGTCGTAACGCTCGTAGGGGACCTGCTCGGCTTGGGGAAGCAACGCCTCCACCTTGCCGAGGTCCAAGAGGGTGTAGCGGTTGTCGGACTGTTGGATGATCCCCGTCACGATGTCGCCTTCGCGGCCTGCGTACTCCTCGTACTTGAGGTCGCGCTCGGCCTCACGGATCCGCTGCAAGATGACCTGCTTCGCGGCTTGCGCGGCGATGCGTCCGAAGTCGTCCGGGGTGTCGTCCCATTCGCGCACGACGTTGCCGTCCTCGTCGAGCTCCTGTCCGTAGACGCGGATCTCTCCGGAGTCCGAGTCGATCGTGACGAAGGCTTCCTCCGCCGAGTCGGGCAGACGCTTGTACGCCGCGACGAGCGCATTCGCGAGCGCCTCCAGCAGCGTGTCGACTCCGATGCCCTTGTCGCGAGCGATCTGCTGCAGTGCGTCGAGGAATTCGAAGTTCGTCGTGCTCATCGGACGGCCCCTGCGTCCTCGGACCGACGGGAGTCGCGCTTCGCGCTGGCGAGCGCGGCCTTCCAGTCAAAGACTGTGTGTGCGCGATCGACGTCCGAGTAGGTGAAGCGCCGCGTCGAACCGTCGTCGAGCGCGAGAGAAAACCCGACTTCGTCGGCGTCGATGAGCGCTCCCTCCGCGCGGCGTTCGCCTTCAGCGCCGGGGAGGGTCCGCACCGCGACGCGCTGGCCGAGCGCCCTTTTGAAGTGTGCGGCACGGCGCAATCGACGCTCAAGTCCAGGGCTCGATACCTCGAGTTCGTAGCGGTGTTCCGGGACGAGCTCCGGGTGCGCGTCCAAATGCTCGGAGACCGCCTTGGAGACTTCGGCGAGGCGATCGAGGTCGATCGGCGCGTCGCCCTCGACGATCACCCTCACGATCCTGCCGCAGTGCTCGGTATCGATCACTTCCAGTCCGAAAGCGCCAACGACGGCTGCGAGGGCGCGTTCGAGCCCGTCGGGGCTACCTGACGTCGCCTCGACTCCTTCTCGACCGCTCACCATCGTCAATTCCGCTCCCCCGGCTTTCGCCGACTTTCTGGTCGCACGCAGGCATGAAAAGAAGAACGTGGGCGGAAAGCCCACGTTCCTACCTGCCCTCCGTTCGACAAACCGCTGGTGGAGTATACCTTCCGGGGCCTCTTCCACAGACCGGGGTCGAAGGTGTCCAGAAGCCATTCCCGGCGACACCAAAGCGGTGCCGAACAGTCGCACCGGCTGCCCGCGCGATCGAAAATGGGGGACGCACCGGTCTGCCCGAGGCGCGGGCGACTCCTCCAGCCTCCGGGCGTCCGTCTCGTCGATCTGCCACGGCGCCTTCGCGCCCACTCGCCCGTCCGTCGCAATTGGCGTCCGGCCGACAGGCTCTTCGATCACGCTCCGTCGCCGTTCAACCACGGACGGTAGCGAAACCGGGAACGCGACGACTAGAAATCTATCTCGTTCGGACATTCCGGACAGGTTCTCGGGTTTGGTTGCGAGCCGAGGCTCAGGGGGAAGGAGGGCCACCGGTGGGCGGACAGGAGGTCTGTGGTCACGAGAACGATGGATCTTCGCGACGAACCCGCGACATCTTCCCTCGCCCCGTTCCACCGGGCATCGAACTGCTCGAGGAAAGACCGATCCCTCCGCTCGTCGACGAGGTCGCTCACGCCGCGAAGACGTGCGTGAAGCTGGATGGGAGCGAGCGGCCCGTCGTATACACCATCGACGGTCACGAGGTGACGTGTTCGTCCGACCAGCCGTTCGCTGTTTTCTCGCCGACGGGAACAATGTCGAAGCGGCTGTGCGTCAATGTGCGTCGACCGGATTTCAACGCCGACATAGCTCCACACGATGCGCGACTCGGATTGGCGACGATTCCCTCGACAAACACGATCGCGACCATTGTCGACGTGTTCTCAGCGCGACTCATTTCGATCGTCGGTCACCGCGACCACGCGGTCGAAGTCGCCTCCGCGATCTTGCGTTCGTTTCTCCGCCGGCCGAACCGCGATATCGGTGTGCTCGTCGCGGGTGACGGGCCGCAGTTGGAGAGCTCGCGCGTCGGTTCGGTTGCACAAGCATGCGAGTTCATCGGAGGCAGCTCTCGTCCACTCGTCGTCTACGTCGACGGTGCGCAAACGAAGACCGACGCCTTCGAACGACTGATCGTCGCTTCGAAAAGACACGAATCCGTCGGCATCTTGACGACCGAGGCACACCCGGACGCACGAATCGTCCTCGTCGCCGGCGAGCTCGAGCGGTGCTCGGTCTTGCTACGCCCGGTCACGCCGCGTGCAGCAAAAGCGATCGGGCCGAACGCGGTGCACTCGAGCCGCAGCAACTCGCGACAACTATCCGAAAGTGCGGTCGAAGTGGCGATTCTGGGTCCCGTCGAAATTCGCAACACCGCAGAGCCGCTCGGCGGTCACCCGCTTCTCACCGAACTCGTCGTCTACCTCGCGATGCACCCCGACGGAGCCACCACGTCAGCGTGGGAAACGGCGATCTGGCCAAACCGCCGGATGCCGCAACAGACGATCGCGAACCGCCTCTCCGAGGCTCGCCGAGCGCTCGGAGACGCCGTGGACGGGCGTCCGCGCCTGCGCAAGGCCGACGAACGCCACTTGATCGCGGACGTGACGACCGACTGGGAAGAGTTTCGTTCGCTTGTCGAGACGGATGATCAGGATGCTTGGCGAAAGGCTCTCGAACTCGTACGGGGGCGTCCGTTCTCCGACCTCCACGAGGGCCAGTGGGCGCTCCTCGAAGGCTTCTCCGCCGAGATCGAGCACGCGATCTCTTCGCTCGCGCTGCGATACGGCGGGCTCGCTTTGCGAAGCGGGGATCCCGACGCCGCGACGTGGGCCGCCCACCGGGGTTTGCGTGCGACGCCTTGGGACGAGCGGCTGCACCGGCTGTTGATGGAGGCCGCGGACGCGAACGGCGACCGCGCCGGTGTCGAGGCGACACTTAGGCACCTCGCGCTGGTGCTCGAGATCGACGGAGACCCGCTACGCGCCGTTCACCCCGAAACCGCACGTCTCTACGAACGTCTGTTGGGCCGGGCGGCTTCGGCGCTATCGAGCGCGCTCGCGTAGAAGGACTCGGCTCAGCCGACGATTCGCGCGATCCCACGCGCCCCGTTCGACGCGTAGCTGAGGACGGGTCGCAAAAGCCAAGGCACGAATCGCAACGCGCCCGAGCACTCGATGCCGACGGAGAGCATCAATCGCGATCGGCCCGCGCCGAGCGGGGCGACGCACCAATCAGTCACCATCGACTTCAAGCCGGGCACGTTCGACGAGATCACGGCGAAAACGATCCGCGACGGCTCCTCGTACAACAACACACGCTCGTTGACCCGCGCGCCGCGGTACCACACCGTCCGCAGGGTCCTTTCGCCGCCGTCACCTTCTAAAACCCGAACCCGGTGGATTCCCGAGTACCAGACCGGCCAGCTGACGTGGTCGGAGAGAACGGAGAACACTGCATGGGGCGGCGCGTGCACGTCGAAGGCGTGGTCGACGCGCAGGGGCGCGCTCGCGATCCATTCCGATGTCCGCTCCTCGACGGCGAAAGCCACCCGGGGTTCTTACCAGCGGCTGTTCGGAGTCTGGGCTTCCGGCAGATAACAATCAGGTTGCAAGAAAGTTACTTGACAGCGTTACAGGAGCGCCTTGGCCAGTTGCGCGTATTCGGCGCGCGGGAACTGCCCCGGATCGGCGGCAAGCACTTGGAGGCACACGTGGTCGGCGCCGGCAACGAAGTGCGCCGGTACCCGGCTCGCGACATCCGCCGCGTCGCCCATGAAAACGAGCCGTTCAGCGGTCGATTCGGACCCAGGAGGAACGAGGTCGGCGTCGGTGAATCCGAGGTGCCGCAGGTTCGAGGTGTAGTTTGGGAGGTTCAGGTAGACGTCGAGGTACTCACGGGCGACGCGAAGGGCCACTTCCCGGTCTTGATCGACGACGATCGCTTGCTCGGGTGCGAGCAGCGGGCCTGGGCCGAGGGTGTCCCTCGCGACTCGCGTGTGTTCGACGGGGACGAAGTACGGGTGTGCTCCGAGCGAGCGCTCCCCCGCGAGTCGCAGCATGCGCGGCCCGAGAGCGGCGAGAACGCGCCGGTCCTTCGGAACGGGACGCGGACCTGCGTCGAGCGCGTCGAGGTAGTCAACCACGTGCGCGTAGGGATGCTCGTAGGCATTTCCTGTGCGTTCGACATAGGGCGCGTGGCTCGCTCCGATGCCGAGTAGGAACCGCTCAGGATACGTGGACTCGAACTCGAAGAACGTCTCTTTCGCAACATCGGGAGACGTGTGCCAGGTGCTGACGATCCCACTCGCGATCGTCATCGTCTTCGTTGCGTCAAGCAACGGCTCAAAAAGATCGCGGAACGGTCCTTTGTATCCCCCTGATAGCCACAACGTCCCGTAGCCGAGGGTTTCGAGCTCCGAAGCGACCTCTTGGGCTTCGGCCACCCGGCTCCGATCGCGCCACGGACCGCCAGCCCACACACCGATCCTTCCGAGCTTCACGTCGTCTGACGGTATCAGCGCGACTCGTCCACCTGAGAGGTGGAGGCGAATCCACCCGCGTCGGTCTCGTCTGAGCCACGATGCGCATGACGTGAAGACGTGAGACGGACGATGAGATTCGCGCCCGAAGCACCGCGCCGTTCACGAGGTGGACGACTCGGACGACCGTCGATATTGTCCGGCGCGCTCGTGAGCCGCTAGATGGCGAAAGGAGCCCCAGTGGGCATCGTCGAAGGAAAGAAATTCCTGGTTACAGGCGTGCTCACAACCGACTCGCTCGCCTTCGGCACCGCCCGGCTCGCGCAACTGGAAGGCGCGGACGTCATTCTCACGGGGTTCGGTCGCGGTATGTCGCTCACCACGCGGACGGCGAAGCGCCTGCCCGAGACGGCCGAAGTGCTCGAGCTCGATGTCACGAACACAGAGCATCCACGACGGGTTGCCGGCGCAATCGCGCAGCGCTTTGGTCGCCTCGACGGGATCCTGCACTCGATCGCGTACGCGCCAGAGTCCGCGATCGGACATGGAATGTTCGAGGCGAGCTGGAGCGACGTCGCTTCGGCGATCGAGGTTTCCGTATATTCATTGCGCGTTCTCGCGAAAGGGTTCATCTCTCTTCTCGAGGCCGCGCCTTCGGCATCGATCGTCGGGCTCGATTTCGACGCGCAGTTCGCGTGGCCCGGCTACGACTGGATGGGCGTCTCGAAGGCTGCGCTGGAGTCGCTGACTCGCTACCTCTCGCGCGACCTAGGCCCGAAACGAATCCGAGTCAACCTCGTCGCCGCCGGTCCTGTCCGAACCGTTGCTGCGAAGGCAATCCCAGGATTTTCGAGATTCGAAGATGCGTGGTCGGAGCGAGCGCCGCTCGGCTGGAGTGTTTCGGAGGACGCCGACGCTGTAGCGAAGGCGTGCGTCGCGCTCGATGTCCGACTGGTTCCCGAAGACGACCGGCGAGATTGTCCACGTCGACGGCGGATTCCACGCCGTCGGCGCGTGAAGGCCCTGACGAGTTCCCCAAGATCGTCTTTTCCCTGCCATTAGGGTGAAGAAGTCGACGGCGGCGTGGCCGAGTGGCTCAGGCAAGGGCCTGCAAAGCCCTCTACAGCGGTTCGATTCCGCTCGCCGCCTCCCTGTTCAGAGGCATTTTCTGAGTTTCGGGCGGAATTCCATACCGCGTGCATACCGCGGGCCGAACGACCGATGCTCGACACGGTGACCGTGCTACAGCTCGCCGAAGCGATCAAGCCAAGGCTTCGCTGCCTCGTGTTGCTCGCTGGGTTCGTCGGGATGAGGCCTGCTAACGAAATCGCTTTCGGTCGGCCGAAATGGAGATTGTCCAACCGGCCGCTAATCAGCCTTCGCCGCCCAGCTCCTCGTCGTCATCGTCCGGCGGCTTCGGCGTGCGAGGTGCCTCGATTATCGGCTTGTAGTCGTGCGGTGGCACGTTCGGACCGCTAACGCCCCACTCTTTTTTGAGAGGACTCGGTTCGCCATCCTCGGACTTCGCTCGCCGCTTGAACAGTCGGCTGAGAATGCTCACTTGCTCAATCCGAACGACCTCAGAAGCCGTCTCGTCGCGCCCATCGTTTTCCCGTAGGTCTTCCGCCTTACGACTCGCTTCGCGTAAGCACCCGGTCCGCGTGACACCGCTCGAAGGTTGTTCGACAATCGAGCTGCCCGGTACAGCTGGCTTGTGAAGCTGCGCGTCATTCCGTAGTCCTTCCCTGCCGTGGGCCTCCAACGGCACGAAATAGGGCCCCTCGGGAGCGTCCCGGGGAGGGAACGACACCTATGGCCAAGAGACCTACCAGCGCGGCCGGTTCTCACCCTCAACCCCGGCTCTTCGGTGCGGGCTTACCCCCGAGAACCCGAGACAAACGCTACGCCGCTTTGGATCGGCCGAAAAGGCCAACCGGCCCGGTAATCAGCCTTCGCCGCCTAGCTCCTTGTCGACCCGAGGTACGGGTGGGTTCAACGCGCACAGTGCCTTTCGTAAATGATCTCTATTACTTGGACAGGAGCACCAGCGTCGCGTCGCAGTGGCTGACAGAATTCAGCAGGTGACCCGGTACGTGGCGCTGCTGAAGGGTGTCAACGTGGGTCGCAGCAAACGCATCGCCATGTCCGACCTGCGGACGCTGTTCACCGGTCTCGGGTACGCGGACGTCACGACCTACCTGGCGAGCGGCAACGCGCTCTTCACCACGTCCAGCGGTAGACCCGCGGCGTCGCTGGCCGCCGACATAGAGGCGCGCATCACAGCGCAGCTCGGGATGGCGGTGCGCGTGATCGTCAGGACCGCAAGCGAACTCACTGCCGTTATGGCTCGTAACCCGCTCGCCGCGGAACCCCAGAACCCGTCCCGCTTCTTCGTGGGGTTCCTCAGCTCGACGCCCGATCCTTCGCTCGTCAGCTCCGTCGAGCGCGAGCTGCGGGTGAACGCTCCGGATGGGGACGCGATCTGGTTGACGGGCGCCGAGGCGTTCCTCTGGTGCCCTGGCGGTTTCTCGCTGCTGGACCATGCCGCCGCGATCGAGAAACGGTTCGGCGTGGCGGTAACGACGCGCACGTGGAACACGGTCACCAAGCTGGCGCAGATAGCCGCCGGCTAACTGTAATTCCCAGTCACGTTGTTAACGGGAGCCTGCTTGCGGGTGGGCAGTCGCCGATTGCTGAATGGGTTCGAGACCAGTTGTAGTCCTCAACGAAGGTCTCGAGTGCGGCGAGCCGCTCGGCGTTTGTGTCGTAGCGACGCTGATAAGCCCATTCGTCGAGCATCGTGCGGTTGAAGCGCTCGGCTTTTCCGTTCGTCTGTGGTCGATAGGGACGCGTGACGAGGTGTTGGGCTCCGCCGAGGGCTGACCGAAAGCTCTTCGCGTGCACATAGTTCCAGGCGTTGTCGGTCATCACGGCCTCGATCGTGACGCCGAGCTCGTCGAATCGTCGGATTGCTCGGGTGAGGAACCCGCTGCAGGTCTCAGCTCGCTCGTCTTTGTGGACCTCGACGTAGGCGAAGCGACTGTGGTCGTCGACCGCGACGTGGAGGTAGTCAAAGCCGATCCCAGCCCGCCTGCCGGCGGAGGTCTTGCCCATCTCACGGCCGTGCACCCGCCATCCGCCACCGTCGGGGACCCGGCCGAGCTTCTTCACGTCGACGTGGAGGAGCGCACCTGGGTGATCGCGTTCGTAGCGGATGATCGCCCGGCTCGATCGATCGAGACGGCTGAGCCGGTTAAGACCGTGGCGGAAAAGGATGGCGTGCACCGTCGATGGAGCGAGGCCGAGGCGCCCGCCGATGAGATGCGGCCCTCGGCGAATCTCGCGTCGCAGCTCGAGGACGCGCGACTCCACTTCGGGTGCCGTTCGGTGCGGACAGTGTCGCGGCCGCGACGAGCGGTCCAAAAGACCCGGCACACCTTCTTCGTGGAACCGCCGCAGCCATTTGTAGAGCGTCTGTCGGGAGACGCCGGCCATCGCCGCCGCATGTGCCGGGGGCCAACCTTCGTCGGTGACGCGAATGACGATCAGTAGTCGCCCAGCAGGGGTGAGCTTCGCTTTAGCGTGAGCCATTGAGGGGCCTCCTCGTCGGTGGATGTGTCGCAACACCCATCCGATTGAGTGAGGTCCCTCGGTGTCAACGACCTACCTGGGAATTACAGCTAACCGGTGCGATTCGGCGAATCCACGTTTTTAATTGAACTGAATTAAATGAACTCACATATCTGCACGATCACGTAGTGCCACCTGATTCTGCTGCCCTCTTGATTGCAGAAAGGGTCGCTGGAATCCCCTGATGGGCAGCCTCGGTTCGATCAGCAATCTGGGCGAGAGCGTCACCACCGAATCGCTCCTCGAATCGTGCGATACCAGCCGGGAGGAACTCCCATGACTCAGTGACCTTCGTCCCACCTTCATCCGGGGTGAACGTGTAGCCCCAGCGAACCCATGAGTCACCAACGACAAACGCGAATTCGCGCCCTCGATCTGCCGCCACGACTTCCGAACGTGTTTCCCACGTTCGTTCAGAGGTCTCATTGCGACCAGTGAACCGAGCACCAACTCGGGGGCCATCGCCCTCGTCCCACCAGCAAGCTTTGCAAACTGGACTCCAATCGCCCATTCGAGTGACGTCGGAGACCATGTCGTAGAGCAACTCTGCCTGACCGGCGATCACGATCGACTCTGAGTAGCTGGGATTCGTCATTCGCACAGTCTTGCTCTCGGAAGTCGACTGCACCCGATTCCCGGAGCCGAGCGCCGACGACGAATCGGCGTCCACCAGACGAACTGTCTGTCGTGGATTGCGAAGACTTCCGCATTTACTTGAACTCAATTAATCGGGAGTGAGTGTGATGCGGAACCTGTTAGCGTGCCACCAAAAGAGGCCACACATGTTGGTGTTTGCATCTCTGGGCGGGTCATCTAGCACTCTGTTCGTTCTCATCCTTTTTGGCGTAATAGCCATGCAGGTCGTGAGGCGCCGTCAGCGAATGGGCGGAGGTGGTCGCCCAGGTCCTTTCGGCCGCGGCGGTCCATTCGGCGGCGGTTCGTCTGGCGGGAGCGGCCCGATCTGAGTGATCGAAGAGCGCACGACGCTGACCACTCAACTAATCGAGTAAATCTGCACAATTACGCGGGGCCACGGCCCGAGCCGATCTTGACGACTCGTTTTGGGTGGACTACCAGCGCGTGTCGGAGCGATCGAGCGACTCGAAGAAGTTTGCGTCACCCTCGAAACCGATAAATTCGATTCCGATCCTCAAATCGTCTTTCATTCCCGCCGTGGCGTTGCGGACATCGCCGCTCACATGAATCACGACATCGAGTTTGCGGCCGTGCACCTCTTCTGGCGTTAGGCCGAACACTCTCAAGCCGCATCCCGCGGACGAAATGTCATACATGAGGCAGTCGCGCCATTCTCCTTCTGGGTCGTCGCGAAATCTGCACATCGCGTTCCAGGAGGCTTGTTGTCGTGGAACCGTCCTCCGCAATTCGCCGGCTGCATCGGCTTTGACTGTCGACTCGTCGACAACGACACGTTGCTCGAAGAAATCCAGGATGATGGGCACTTCGGGCTCTTGTTGGTGGTGTTTCCTTCTGAGACTCATTTGCTCCGGCCTCCCTCACGAATGAGCCGTTCGACCTACTGACTCAAACGACCAAAAGGGGAGCGAATTTGAGGTTGCTGCATTCGATGTGGAAGGTGGCATTTCCGGACGTAGCTTCTGATTCCCGCTAAATGAGTTCAGTAAATGACCCCGATTACTACGAGGTTTCGCGCGCGTTAGGACTCGGATCCGCCGCAGTTTCGAAGCGCTCCCGGATGCCACCGAATCCCCATAAGGTTCATTCGCGCCGGCTGAATGGACCCTACATAGCTGTATTGGATCGCGGCCACCTGCTCCGTGATCGAGATCGAGCCATTCGCTATGAAGCCCCTAATGCTCCCTGAGCCGCAAAAGACGCCCGTGATTTGCGAGCCGTGCTGCGTCCACCGAATCCCCCTCAGCCCGTCGACTGCTCGCTCAATCGTGCGGTGACGCGTGAGCGAATAGTTTGGCAGCGCATGTGTGGCCCGGGTGCAGGAAGAGATGCCCGGAGCCGAGCCCGTCGACAGGATGCGAGCCTTCGCTGGATCCCGGCGCTCTCGTTGGCAACGGTGGTCGCGACCTATTGCCTTGTCGTGCTCGGCAGTACCGTCCGTGTGACCAACTCGGGCATGGGCTGCCGGGGTTGGCCGCTGTGCTCCGGGCAAGTTGGTCCGATCGCCCAATTCCACCCGTTCCTGGAGCAATCCCACCGCTATCTCGTGACGCTCGTGACCGTCTTGATCCTTGTGCTCGCCGCGCTCGTCTGGAGGATCGGTCCGAAGGCTCGGCATGTGCGGGGACCGGCGCTCGTGTGCGTGGGGGTGATAGCAGTGCAGATCGTGCTCGGTTCTATCACGGTGATCACCAACAACGCACCGGTCACTGTCGCCCTTCACCTCGCGGTTGGGTTGGTGTTCCTCGGAGTTGTGACGACGACCGCGGTCGCGTCCTTCATCGTGCCCGCGCAGTCGCGGTCACTGCTTCACGAACCGAACCGCCTCGCCTGGGTTGCTGTCGCCGGGTTGTTCTTCGTGCTCATTTCCGGTTCGCTCGTGGTCGACGGGGGAGCTCAGTCGGCGTGTAAGTCATGGCCAGCGTGCTTCGGAAGTCGAGCATCCGGGGGACTCGTCGCGCTCCAGCTCGCCCATCGTTCGATGGTCCTGATCGGCGGGGCACTCGTTGTCGTATACCTCGCTGCACTCCTTCGCAAAGGGAGTGTCAATCACGCGCAGCGCTTATTCGCGGTGAGCGGGCTTGTGTTGCTTACAATCCAGGTCGCTGTCGGAGCATTCGACGCGCTACTCGGTTCGCCAGCGGCTCTGGCGGATGTACATCTCGCCTTGGCGTCGGCACTGTGGGCTCTTGTCGTCGCGGTTGTCGCCCTGTCCGCGAAGAGCAGCAAGGACCGCACCGCTCTTGTCGGTTGTCGCGACGTCGAGAGGACGGTCTTGGCGACCGCTGGTCGCGAGGACTGTTGAGAGCACGTCCTTTGCTGTCGCGCTTGCGTGGCACCGATTCAATGCACGGCACTCAGGGTTCGTCCCTATTTGAAAGCCATAGGGCATTGGCGCGAGCGGAGGTCAGACTCCACTCGGTACGCGAACATGTCGACCAGGTATCGACGTGGCTCGGCGAGTGGTGGTCCCCGAAGGCGATCGCCGGCCGATTGCGCCTCGAGTTCCCACACGATCCGATGATGTGGGTGAGCCACGAGACCATCTACTTGAGCCTCTATGTGCAAGGGCGCGGAGAGCTGCGACGAGAGCTCGCGAGGTGTCTCCGCACTGGTCGAGCCCAGCGCCGCTCCCGCGGCCGGCAGCGAGCCGGGGGACGGTTGCCGAACATGGTGATGATCTCGGAACGCCCGCCCGAGGTCGCCGACCGCGCCGTCCCCGGACACTGGGAAGGCGACCTCATCATCGGGAAGGACAGCGCCTCTGCTGTTGGCACCCTCGTCGAACGTTCGACGCGCTACGTGATGCTCCTGCATCTCCCTGAAGGTCGCGACGCCGAGAAAGTCGACGCGGCGATGCGAAGAGCAATCGCCACGCTGCCACGACAGCTCGTCCGTTCCATCACCTGGGACCAAGGAAAGGAGCTCGCCCTGCACTCGTCCTTCACCATCGACACGGGCATCCAGATCTACTTCTGTGATCCGCACAGTCCCTGGCAGCGAGGCTCGAACGAGAACACCAATGGGTTGCTTCGGCAATACATGCCGAAAGGAACCGATCTCTCAACTCACTCCGCAGAGGCTCTCGAGCTGATCGCACTCAGCCTCAACACCCGCCCACGCGAGACCCTCGGCTATCTGACACCATCAGAGAAGCTTGCTGAGCTTGTTGCGTTGACCGGTTGAATCCGCCGTCTGAACAGCTAGCTTGACTGAGTGACACCGCACCTCGTCGTGAACGACGCTGGATCTACTGAGGTCCGTGGTCCGACCCGTTCATTCGACGACCGCCCGCTTTTGGTGTTCTGGGAAACGACCAAGGCCTGCTTGCTCGCGTGCCGCCACTGTCGGGCGAACTCGCAACGCGATCCCGGTTCGGATGAACTCTCGACTGCCGAGGGTCTTGCCCTCATCGACGATCTGGCGACGATCGGCAGGCCGCGTCCGATCATGATCCTCACTGGCGGCGACTGCCTGATGCGAAAAGACATCGTCGCTCTTACAGCTCACGCAAAGCAGATGGACGTTCCGGTTGCTATCGCTCCGTCAACCACGCCAAAACTGACGCCGACGATTTTGTGTCAGTTGCGAGCCCAGAACGTCAAGACCGCATCGCTGAGTCTCGACGGTGCGACACCGGAAATCCACGAGGCGGTGCGCGGCGTCAACGGCCACTTCGACGCCACCATGCACGCGATCAACAACTTGAAAGTGCACGGGTACGCCGTTCAGGTCAACACGACGGTGATGAGGCGCAACGTCGGAGAGCTCGCCGACATCGCCTCGCTGATGCAGCGGAGCGGGGTGAATGCGTGGGAAGTGTTTTTCTTGATCACTACCGGACGCGGTACTCGGGTCGAGGCGACGAGTGCTCGCGAGAATGAGGACATTTGTCACTTCCTCGTCGATGCATCGCGGTACGGCTTCACCGTTCGCACCGTCGAAGCGCCGTTCTTCAGAAGAGTCGTCGTCGATCGTCGTCGCATTGGTGACGGGCCCCCCGAGCACGAGCTCGAACTCGGACCCTTGTACTCACATCTTCGCGACCGCCTCCACGCGCAATTGGGAACACCCACCGCGCCCGTACGCGCCCCGAGTGCTGCGACTCGCGACGGCAAGGGCGTCATCTTCGTCGCCAACAACGGCGACGTCTTTCCGTCGGGATTTCTACCTCTCCGACTCGGCAGTGTTCGCGAACAAAGCATTGCGGAGATCTATCGGGATCATCCTCTGTTGCATTCGATCCGGGATGCCAGCTTCGGCGGAAGGTGCGGCACATGTGAGTACGCAGATCTCTGTGGTGGCTCGCGAGCCCGGGCTTTCGCGGCCACCGGAGACCCGCTTGGAGAGGACCCCGGGTGCATCCGAGCATTCGCCCATGTCGGCCAATAGTGGGGCACCTTCGGGGAAAGTCCTACTCTCGACGTCCGAACCCTCGGACACAGATCCCGTATCACGCTCATGTCCAAAGAACCGCCAAACCCGGATCAAATGGGCCTTTGACATTGAGAGCATTCACACTGTTCCGGCACCAAGCAGACACCTCTCCGGGCGACTCGAACGCAGGTTGGTAGCTTGCGGTCGGTGATCGTTCGAAACGAGCGACTCGCGTCGGACCTGCCGCCGGTAATCCAGGGCGGGATGGGAGTGGCGGTATCGGGATGGCCGCTCGCGCGCGCTGTTGCGACTCTCGGCCAGCTCGGTGTCGTGTCGGGTACCGCCTTGGAGACGGTCCACGCGCGACGGCTCGGCGACGGCGACCCGGGTGGCCACTTGCGGCGGGCCTACGCCTCCTTCCCCGAACCCTCTCTGGTGAGGCGGGTGCTTGACCGCTGGTTCGTCGCGGGTGGGCGCCTGCCCGGCGAGCCGTACCGGGCTGTGCCCATGTTCCGACTCGAGTCCCCGCGGGCGCTTCGCGAGCTGACCGTCCTATCCAACTTCGCCGAGGTGCAACTCGCCAAGTCGGGACACAACGGTCCGATCGGCATCAACTACTTAGAAAAGGTCCAGATACCGACTCCCGACGCCCTCTACGGCGCCATGCTCGCGGGCGTCGACTACGTGCTCATGGGGGCGGGGATTCCTTCAGACGTGCCCCGCCTCCTCAACGATCTGGCCCGCGGCGTGCCGGTCGCCTACCGCGTCACAGTGACCGGCGCGGGACCCGAGGACGGTCACGCCGTGCGCTTCGACCCTGCACAGTTCGTCCCTCACCCCGCCCGGCTCGTCCGACCGCGCTTCGTCGCCATCGTTTCGTCCAATACCCTGGCCTCGTTCCTCGCAAAGAACGCCGTGACGCGCCCCGACGGCTTCGTTGTTGAGTACCACTGTGCCGGTGGCCACAATGCGCCACCGCGCGGCCCCGTCGTTCTCGACGAGCGCGGCCAGCCCGTCTACGGACCGCGCGACGAGGTCGATCTCGAACAGATCGCCGCGCTCGGATTGCCGTTCTGGATTGCCGGGGGCGTTGCCTCTCCGGCGAACCTCGTCGAGGCGCTCGCCGCTGGAGCCGCTGGAGTTCAGGTCGGCACGGCGTTCGCCCTTTGTGCGGAGTCCAGCCTGGCCCCCGAGCTGAAGGACCGGCTTGTCGCCGCGGCGCGCGCGGGCACGGCTCTAGTCCTAACCGACCCTCGTGTCTCGCCGAGCGGTTATCCGTTCAAGGTCGTCCAGCTCGGCGGCACGCTCTCCGAGTCTGCCGTCTACATCGGGCGCGAGCGGAGATGCGACGTCGGATTGCTGCGCGCGCCCTACGTACGTGCCGACGGTGGCGTCGGCTACCGGTGCCCGAGCGAGCCAGTCGGCGCCTACGTGCGAAAAGGCGGCAAACGCGACGACACTGTGGGGCGGAAGTGTCTGTGCAGCGCGCTCCTGGCGACCGTCGGGCTGGCGCAGCTGCGCGATTCGGGATTCGAACCGCCGATCGTGACGAGCGGCGATGACCTCGCTCGTCTGGTCGGCGTTTTGGGCACGAAGAATAATTGGACGGCCGCCGACGTCGTCGCGTACCTGCTCGCCGACGCGAGAGACTCGGCGGTGCCCATGCTCTGAGCGAGGTTCGCGCCGGTCGCCGTCTCTGCGCCGGTGGGCACGGCCACCGCCACGGTTCGTCTCGAAACCCGCTCCGGGATGTCGAACGGGCTTACGTTCCGCTACGGCTGAGCGTGGCCAAGCGCCCTCGCGCTCAACCCATCAGGAGCTGGAGGAACGCTTCGTCCTTCCGCAGAACGCGAGGCGCGCTCCTCGACGGGCGTTACGCGGATCGCACCTGGGGTTGGCCGTCCTCGCTGTTGTCCGAGGAACGAACTGGAATCGAGACAAGGACGTTGTGTGGCTCCATTGCTTCGTAACGTGAAATGAGCTCCGACGCGCGGGAGGCCGTCGCGCGCTCGGATTCAATCACGTGCTCCAATGCGGAGCGCAGCTCCTCGTCGTCTCGCAGCACGTGCACCATTGACCGCGGCTCTCCCAGTTCGCGCGCCCCGAGACGATGACCCCATAACCAATTTCTCATCGCTCCACCCCCTACCGATCCTTATCGTGCGCTTCAACAGGTCACACGTCCAGGGTCATGCGCCCCCGAAGCCACGACGGGGTGCTCCAGCTCAGAATGGGGACTTCAGCTCAAATCGATTCTGGGCCTTGGGGACGCCCGCGCCCACGACCACGTTCATCACGTCGCGCAAGAGCGCCGCGTCCGGAGTCGCCCGCAGATCCGAATGACCTCATCGGTGCGTCTCGGGATTGCTGAAGATCAGCAGGTCACGTGGAGGACAGCATTGGTGCCTTCCGAGTCTTTCTCCAGCAGCGCGATGGCATCGGCGGTTGGCAAGGACACGAGTTCCACGCCGCGCCTCTCGGCTTCTCGCCTCAGCTCCGGGACAAGTGGGAGGGCACCTTGTGCTCCGGTCCCGACCACGAGACGACGGCAGTCCCACGGGATCTTCTCAGAGAGCGACAGCGGCGTGTGACCATACGCGGAGCGGAGCTGTTTGGACGCTTTCTTGTCGCGCTTTCGGATAAGGCCCCTGTCGAGCACCACGTCGTAGTCGTAGGTCTTGCCGTCGATTTGCATCGAGCCGAACTCGAAACTCTCAAAGTGCACCGCCTCTCAGTGTCCTCCTAGGCGTGCTCGATGTCCACCCGCCAGGGGCACCGGTGAAGGTCCGCGAGCCGGTCGACTCCTCGCGGCGCGAATAGAACCGGACCGCTTTGGTCCGCAGCGGTGAGCACCCAGGTTTGCACGCACCAATTTCGCCGATCGGCGGCGACTGCTCTCCAGCACACGAACTGTCCTTCCGCTCTGGTCTGGCGTTTTCGAGAGGAAGGCCGCGCGGCGCCCGAGGGGACGTTCGGTATCGAACCCGCGCGCCGTTTCCCACTGACCGGGCCGGCGCGACCATCCGTCGCTGTGATCGGACTCGCGTGACCCGAGCACGCTGGCAGGATGGACGAGTGGACGTCGAGGGTTGCGCTCGCTGCGACGAGCGCGGGACCGCATCGAGTTGGACTGCGCCAAACCGCTCAGCATCGAGGGCCTGGCCGTGCCGATCAGAGGAGTGAAAGTGGAGGCATCGACGATGAGAAAAAATCGCGGCGAGGACGACGGCTGGACCGCCCGCGCCGCCAAGCTCTTTGCCACCGAAAAGGCGGCGCTACTCGAGGCAACGCCGCGTTCTCGAGCGCTCTTCGAACGGGCACGCCAGACGATGCCCCTCGGGGTCGCCTCTTCGTTCCAGGCGATCGACCCGTATCCGATCTACCTCGCGCGCGGTCAGGGCTCCGAGGTGATCGACGTCGACGGCCGCCACTACGTCGACTTCAACAACGGCCTCGGTGCGATGGCCGTTGGCCACGCCCATCCGGCGGTCGTCGCCGCGATCGAGCGCGCCGCCCGCACCGGCACGCACTTCGCCGTCACGACCGAGCGCACCGTGCAGCTCGGAGAGGAACTCTGTCGGCGTTTTCGAATGGAGCGCGTCCGCTTCGGGAACTCCGGCACCGAGGCGACGATGGACGCGATCCGGGTGGCCCGCGGCGTGACCGGCCGAAACGTGATCTGCAAGATCGAGGGTTCGTATCACGGCCACCACGACACGGTGATGTTCTCGGTGACACCGAGCCTCATGCTCATCGAAAAGAGCGTGGCGGGAGATCAGATCCCCGCGTCGAAGGGGATCCCCGCAGAGATGGCTAAGTGGACCCTCGCACTTCGCTTCAACGACCTCGCCGCGGCCGAGCAGCTCTTCGCCGAGCGCGGCGAGGAGATCGCCTGCCTGATAATCGAACCGGTGATGATGAACATCGGTATCGTCCTGCCGAAGCCCGGCTACTTGGAGGGATTGCGCGACCTCTGTCACCGCCACGGCATCGTCCTCATCTTCGACGAAGTGAAGTGCGGCGCGACGATCGCCGCCGGTGGCGCGACCGAACGCTTCGGCATCCAGCCGGATCTCATCTGCCTCGCCAAGTCGGTCTTCGGCGGACTCCCGGGAAGCGCCTTCGGCGGCCGGGCCGACCTCATGGATGAGATCGGCAACGGGATCGCCCAGCAGGGGACCTTCAACGGCAACCCCCTCGTCTCCGCCGCTGCCCTCGCCGCGTTGACCGAGGTCCTCACGCCAGAGGCGTACCGGCGCTTCGACGAGCTCGGCGCCCGGCTCGCGTCGGGCTGCCGCTCGGCGATCACCGAGCACGACCTGCCGGCGCACGTCGTCGACCTCGGCTGCAAAGGCTGCATCTCGTACCGGCGTGAGCCGCTTGTCGACTACCGGAGCTTCCTCGAGACGAACGCCGAGCTCTTCGAGGCTTCGTGGGCGTGGCTCGTCAACCGCGGGATCTTCATGACGCCGGGCAACGAGGAGCAGTGGACGATCTCTGCCCAACACACCGAAGCCGACATCGACCGCTTCATCGAGGTGTTCTCCGGCTTCTGCGCGACACTCACTGACTAGGGCACCGCCGCGGTGGCAGGCTTCCCTCGTCGCAGGGCGTGGGGGGTCCACGTCCATCTCGAGGTGACACTTTCATCGCATCGCTGACGGAGCCCTGCCCCTACGGCGCGCCACCAGAGCCACGACGTCTGCCCCGACAGCCGGGGCCCGGCGTCACATAATGCGCGCCAATTTTCGGGTCGCGGACTAGCTCGAAGGTGCCGTACCGGGGCAGTCGCGAACCCAAAACGTTGATACCGAATACCGGGCCGCGTTGGTGACGGACTCCGAGCAGATCGACGGCTACGAGCGCTCCATCGGGCTCGCGATAACACCGAGAGTTTCAAGAGAGCTTCGTAATCGCGTCCCATAATTCGTCCCATAATCCGGAGAAAACGAGAGCGACGCCGGCGAACCAGGCGAATGAATGTCCAGAAAGGAGCAATCTCCCTGGATGCGAGCGATCCTGCTGGACGCCTCCGAACGACCTGCAATGCCCTCTGCACCGGTTCGATTCCGGTCGCCGCCTCCAGCGATTTCGTCTATCGTGGCAGGTCAGGGCCGGTTTTCGATTTGTCCGTCAGGGCCGCGCCTGACCGATCGAGACTCCTGGAATCCCCTGTTTCGCTCCCCACACGCGCCCAGGAAAGCCGATCGAGAAGGATTTTGGCGGCCGTTGAAAGGCGAAATGGCAAGTACCGGGCGCGCTACCGGGACGCAAACGGACGACAACGTAACCGATTTGGAGCCTCAGGCAAGCGTCGTACAGGGTCGACGTCATTCGGTTGATGATGGGCCGGTCGCAAGGGTGCTGAAGCGATCTGTCCTTTAGTCAGGTCCGCGAGCATCAACAACGACCGTGGACTCAATGCCTTAAACCGGCCCGCTCGTGCGCTTGATTGCCAGGGACCCAGCCACTCCGGTACGCGAGAATGACAGCGGCGAGCTGCGTGCTTACGCCGAGTTTCGAGAAGATCGAGTGGATCTGGCTGCGGACCGTCGACAGTGACACGAAGTCCCGCTTGCAAATCTCGCGGGCCGTCGCACCCTTCATCAACGCGAACAGCACCTCTTGTTCACGCGGAGTCAACTGCTCAAAGACCTCAAGACTCATCGTCTCCACCCCACTGATAGGCATCAATGTCGACCAAACGACACCTGGGGTGGTTTCGCTACTCGCTCCCCCCAAACCCAAGCGACCACACTTACGGGTCGGGGATCCACGCGTCCCAGCCAACTGCACTGCACGTGCTGCCGCAGATGCTGCCAAGCGTTCCGCTTTTGATCAATGAGTAATCTGCCTCATTCACGCGCAGTGGGCACACCGTCCGCTTCCGTGGTAGAACGCGCATCTACGAGCAAGTACGCGCTATCGACGGCGTGCCTTGAGTTCGCCCATTTAGGTGTCGCGCTTTTCCGAGGAATCCTTCGGTTACCCCGTCATCGCGCCGCAGCCGCCTGCCGCTAAAAGATCGCGAAGACCAAGTGCTTCGCAGTGACCTCGTAATGAAACGTGCGGTAACAACGATCACCTATGCAGCATTGGATTTGACCGGCAGCGATCAGTCGCTGCCCCGCCCGATTTGAGGAAGTGAGTACTCAACTCACGCGTTTCACGTTTACGAATTTCGATTTGAACAATTCGAGCAGACACAGCGGCGACTGCGGACGTGACGAGCGGGGTGATGACCCGGAGAGCCACGCGATACGCAGGGTGAATGTTTCGATTTCCTCGGGTTACGACCCGTTCAACGATCTCCCATGCGGCTGTACCGCTTAATTCTCCGCCCGGACTCGTAACGTGCCACCGGCTCCGGCCGCTGATGCTTCGTATAGGCATCGTTGGCCTCGTAATTCGTTGCAACATCAAGCGGACTTCTTCTTATCCGTTTTCGGGATGATCGTAAGTGATCCCGCCGCGGGGACGAACGAGGACTCTGTTCCGTCATCCCATTTCACCCGCACGAGCGGACCCTGGGTGGCGGTGACCACGCCTGATCTCGGCGGTGTTCCGACCTTTTCGGATTCGACGACGATGCGGTCCTTGATCTTGACCATTTCCACCTCCTGAGCCGTGCAGTCACTAGCCCGCCTCAATCTACGTTCAGCGATGACGCTCTGAAATAAGGAAATAGACGTGCAGGGGGAACGATGCGTCAAGTGGCAACCGTGGCCGGAGCAGTGATCGTCGTTGTCGGAGTCGCACTTGGTGCTTTCTTCGGCGAACGAGCGTCGGTGCAGACGTCTCACCAGAAGTTGTCGCTTCGCAAAACTGTCACTTCGACGTCAGTCGACGTCTACGAACCGCTCATCGGCAATGGCATTGCTTCGGGAATCAAAGTTGCGAGCACCGTTCGGGGATACTGCTGGACCGACTCCCTCGCTGTCACACGACAGGATGCCTCTCGCTGTCTAAGCCGAACGAGATTTACGATCCGTGTTTCTCAGATCCATTTGATTTGAGACGGGTCGCCTGCCCTCTCGGCGTCCCGGACAGGATCGTGCTGATCTCTCCCACGAGGTCGCTACCGACGAAAGCATTCCAAGCTGCCACGACTCCTTGGTCGTTTGAGCTTGCCAACGGTGAAGTCTGCGGAGTTATTAGCGGTGCGACGTTCGTCGTCGGTGGATTACGAGCGAACGGCGGTTGCGGCAAATCCGAGTGGTGGTTCGCGAATATTGATGAACGTTCTCGAACATGGAGTGTCCTCGTTCAAGCAGCACCTTCGAGCGAACTTGTGCGAACGCCGATCATTAAGGCGTGGGAATACCGAAGTAAACCGGTTTGGCTGCTCTTCTAGCAGCTCGGTGTATCAATCGAGCAAGCAAGCTTCGACCTCATGGGTGTGCGAGTGCTGGCCGGGTCCCCGTGAAATGATCCACCCGTTGTGCGAGTCCAACGCCCAGCATTGGGCAGGAGGACTGCACGATGAAGAAACGTCGCCACACACCCGAGCAGATCGTTCGAAGCTCGCCGAAGCCGACAAGCTCCTCGGCGAGGGAAAGACGATCGAAGAGGTCTGCCGGCACCTCGAGATCACCGAGTCGACCTTCCACCGCTGGCGAACCAATACGGCGGCATGAAGGCCGACGACGCGAAGCGACTGAAAGAGCTCGAGCGCGAGAACACGCGCTTGAAGCGCATCGTCGCCGATCAGGCGCTCGACATCGACATGCTGAAGGAGATCAACCGGGGAAACTTCTAACCCCGAACCGCCGCCGACGAGCAGTCATCGTGCTCGAGGAACGGTTCGGGGTCTCCGAACGAAGAGCCTGCCGGGTGATCGGCCAGCCCCGTTCCACCCAGCGCCTTCTGCCGCCGGTCCATCCGACGACGAGCTCGCCCTTCGCGCCTGGCTGCGGGAGTTCTCGGTGCGCCGGCCCGCTGGGGCTGGCGACGAGCAGCGACCGAGGCACGAAGTGCGGGCTGGCGGGTGAACGACAAGCGCATCCACCGCCTCTGGCGAGAAGAGGGCCTGCGGGTTCCCTATCGCAAGAGCAAGAAGCCGCTTCGCGGCATCGGCGTCCCGAGCGGCCAGATGTGCCCGATCCGCCCGAACGTCGTCTGGGCGGCCGACTTCCAGTTCGACCAGACGAGAAACGGAAGGACGATCAAGATCTTGAACGTCATCGACGAGTTCACACGAGAAGCTCTCGCCACAGAGGTCGACCGCTCGATCGACGCCGACCACGTCGTCGCGGATCCTCGACAAGATCGCCGGTGAGCGTGGCTGTCCCGCCTACCTGCGCTTCGACCACGGGCCGGAGTTCATCGCCTACGCGGTCAGCGACTGGTGCCGATTCAACGACGCAGAGACGATCTTCATCGACCCCGGTCCCGTGGCAGAACGGCTGGATCGAGTCGTTCAACGGACGGATGCGCGACGAGCACTTGAACGGTCAGCTTTTCGACACCCTGTTCGAGGCCAGGTGCTGACCGAGGACTGGCGGATCGACTACAACGTGAACCGCCCGCACAGCGCGCACGGCTGGAGACACCGGCCGAGTTCGCGGAGGCATGGAACAGCAACCATCAACATCAACTCGCATAGCGAGTGGACCAGATGGGTCCCGGTCAGTGCACCCGAGTTCTTCAGTCCCGGCGGGCTTAAGGCCGTATAGAAGCAGAGTGATGGCTGAGAGAGAACGGCTAGGCACACCCGAAAGAGGAACGGCCGCGCGCCTGTTCGTCGCCGCCGCTCTCTTTTGCGCCCTGTTGGGGGCGAGCTTCTTTGGCACCAGGACACTCGCCGGAGCATCGTCGGCGCATCCCAACTACCCGCTCGGACATCTCGAGTTACGGGTGCCAGTTCAAGGCGTCGTTGCGAAGTAGCTCCGCGATCGTGGGTGTGCGGTAAATCCGATCAGGCGCTCGCCGCCAGCCCGAGCAGATGCCTCTTACTTCTCGCCCAATATCTGCTTCAACATCGGGATAGCTTGCGGCTTCAACGGATCCTCTGGATAGTACGACTCGTATACCTCAACGGCATCCTTCACAGTCGTAACGTTCATTTCTCGCAGAAGACAATCGATGTCTCCTATATCTAGGCGACCTCGGCTAGCTCGGATCTACATGGCGATGACCGGAACCCAATAGCTGATCCACTCGTTATGCGAGTTGTGGTTGATGTCGGGTAGTCCATTCCGCGGCGAACGCGGCCGGGGTCTTCCAGCCGTGCGCGCTATGCGGGCGATTGATGTTGTAATCGATCCTCCAGTCCTCGGTGAGCACCTGCGCCTCGAAGAGGTTGTCGAAGAGCTGACCGTTCAGGTGCTCGTCACGCATCCGTCCGTTGAAGGACTCGACCCAGGCGTTCTGCCACGGCGAGCCGGGATCGATGAAGATCGTGTTCGCACCATTGAATCGGCACCAGTCGGCAACCGCGTAGGCGATGAACTCTGGGCCGTGGTCGAAGCGCAGGTACGCGGGATGAGCCGCGTTCTCCGGCGATCTTGTCGAGGATCGCGACGACGTGGTCGGCGTCGATCGAACGGGCGACCTCGGTCGCCAGCGCCTCACGGGTGAACTCGTCGATGACGTTCAAGATCTTGATCGTCTTCCCATTTCTCGTCTGGTCGAACTGGAAGTCGAGCGGCCCAGATGACGTTCGGGCGGATCGGGCACATCGCGCCCGTCGACCACACCGATGCCGCGAAGCGGTTTCTTCTTCTTGCGATAGGGCACACGCAGGCCTTCTTCTCGCCACAGGCGATGGATGCGCTTGTCGTTGACCCGCCAGCCCGCCGCGCGCGCCGCCGTCGCCGCGCGACGCCAGCCCCAACGTGGCCGGCGGATCGAAAAGGCGCGCAGGAAAGCCCGCAGCGCGAGCTCGTCGTCGGAGGGGACCGGTGGTGGGAGACGTTGCGTGGAACGGGGCTGGCCGATGACCAAACAGGCCCGGCGTTCGGAGACCCCGAACCGTTCTTCGAGCACAATGACGGCTCGGCGACGACGGTTCGGGGTCAGAAGTTTCCCCGGTTGACCTCCTTCAACATGTCGATGTCGAGGGCCTGATCGGCGACGATGCGCTTGAGTCGCGTGTTCTCTTTCTCGAGCTCTTTCAGATCGCTTCGCGTCGTCGGCCTTCATGCCGCCGTATTGATTGCGCCAACGGTGGAAGGTCTGACTCGGAGATCTCGAGGTCCCGCGCGACCTCGGCGATCGATCTTTCCCTCGGCGAGGAGCTTGTCCCCTTCGGCGAGCTTTCGGACGATCTGCTCGGGCGTGTGATGACGCTGTTTCATCTGTGCTGTCCTCCTGCCCAATGTTGGGCGTCGGACTCACACAACGGGTGGATCAGTTCAGCGGGGACCCGGTCAGCGAGAACGGTGCCTCGCTTGACGCCACAGTGACGACCACGTCTCCTCGTCAATGATTTTCACGGGACTTGGGTCGTCGCGCACCCGTGAGATGAAGCCGAGCGCTTCGTCGTTCAATCAGTTGTCGGGCAGTTCAAGGCTGCGAGTTTCGCAAGCACCTCGGTGATCGTGGGTATGCCGTTAATCCGATCAGGCCCTCGGAGTCGCTACTTTCCTGGCGCTAAATACGAAATCGTCAACTAACTCCTACTTTCGACAGCCTCGAGGTGCTGATCGCCGACACGACTTCAGTAGGACCGAGGTTGCGGTGGAGACGCGTCGCCTTAACCGGTGGAGTCTCCCTACTGCGAGCACGCGAACCCACTTCAGAGAGTCTCGTAAACGGCCCTCTGCGGGATGTTGATGAAACTGTGCGGCTCATGTTGATGAAATTGCCGCGAACGGCTTCCAACGAGGGCTCGGACCTCCGAAAATGCGGAATTCTGAATCGCCGGCTCGACGACGTGAGTCGAGCGGGTCAATTTAGGAAGATCTCCATAAATTTAGGAAGATCTCCATAAATTGAGGCGCGCCAGGTCAGCGACGCACCTTTGAAAGGTGAAGTGTCGGGTCCTGGCCGGGTGGGCCCTTTGACCGGCTGGGATGCTCGCAAACCGCGACCGCAACTGCCTCCACGTCCCTACACGGCACTTTGCCCTGGGATGGGCGCGGTCCCTGGTTCTCGGCTTTCGGTGAGGGCTTCCTCGAGGCCTTCTTCAACGGGAACGTGCCGCTAAGCGTCACCGCCCGTTGTCAGCAATGCCTTCAGCCCGACGTATTCCCGTATCTGTACCTGAACTGTCAACCGACTTCAGCCGCCTCGCTTGAACGTCGCCGCGATGCGCCTTACGATCTGAGCGCGTTCGTCATCGGCAGCGCGAAGTCACTCATCGGCATTACTTCGGCTGGCGCGCGACTGAAACAGGGCCTTGGTGAGCTTGAACATTCTTCGACGAATCTCGCGGCTCCAACAAGTTGAGGCTCGCCTTTATCTTGCGTCGATGACTACTCGACCGCTCAGTACCGTTTACGGATTTGACCGCGGACAAGCGGCAGACCGGAAATACATCGAGCTGTTTCTGGCGCAAAATGCGGAGCGTATCCAGGGTCGCTGCATCGAGATCAAAGATGATGCGTACCTGCGCCGCTTCGGTGGCGGGCGGGTCACGAAGTTCGATGTGCTCGACATCAATGCGGAGAATGAGCGCGCGAACGTGCTCGGTGACCTGCAGCACCTGAATATGGTCCCCGACGAGTCGTACGAGTGTGCCATCGTTACATGCACACTGCAGTACCTTCGGGATCCACGCCGGGGCGTGTGCGAATTGCACAGGATCATTTCCTCTGGCGGAACCTTGCTCGTCGCCGTTAACTGCATAGCGCGCGAAGAAACAGCCGGGGAGGGCACCGATTATTGGCGATTCATGCCGGCTGGAGTATCTGCCCTTTTCGCTGATCTCTCGTGGGAAGTCGAGATCACACGGTACGGAAATGCCTTAGTGGGTACTGCAATCTGGTGCGGCATGGCCGTAGAGGACCTACCCCGACGCGCTTGGCAACACGACGATCCTTCTTGGCCATGCATTGTCGGCGTGCGCGCAACAAAGCCTTAGAATCCTTTTGAACTTCGGAGCAACGCAGCGCCGAGAAGACAAAGTGAAAGAAACTTTAGCCCTATTCCCGACTGTCACCTTCAACTGGAACCTGCTCACCATGGCGCGACTAGACGGCCGGACACCCATTACCGTATTAGAAGGCCATGATTTCGCGGCGTGGCAGGTCGCTCACGCGAACGGCGCATGCTCTGGTGAGCTTCCCTTTGGTATAGAGGCTCTCGAGCGATTCGGATTCTCACTCCGCCACAACGATGCTCCTTGGAATGAAGGCTGGCTGCGAACTCTTATGCGTCGACAAACTACGCGGCTGGGATATCAATTCCGCGCAGACGGAGCGATTTCTCAGGTTCTACATTCCTTGCCCGGTATCACCGATACTTCTCTAGTTATCAGCATTTTCGAGGAACAAGGTCTGCCTTACTTAGCCCTCGCCCAACGTATTACGAGGCTTCCTCCTTTAGTCATGATGACCCAGTGGCTGACGGAGCATCTTGCCGCCTTTAGCAAAAGGAAGCTTAAGAAATGTCAGGCACTCGCGCGCAAAGCAAAATTGATAACAGTGTTCTCTGGTCACCAAGTCAAGATGCTCGCAGAACAGCTCGAGCTCGACGCCGCGCGGATCAAAGCGATCACATTCGGCGTTGACACAGACTTCTATCAGCCAGTCATCAACCATGACGGACCGAGCTATGTCGCCGCGGTCGGGAGTCCGAAAGGGAGAGACTGGCGGACGTTACTTGCCGCAGCAGCGGAGCTCCCACAAATCAGATTCAAGCTCGCCACAGATCTTTACGGACTTCCGCAACTACGAGTCCCGGCAAACGTCGAGGTCCTCGGCCGAATTGATCATCGTGGATACCGTCAGCTACTCCAGGAAGCAGAATTCGTCGTCGTTCCAACAGGCGATCTAGCGTATCCAGCCGGTTCGAGCGTGCTCTTGGAAGGTTTCGCTTGTGGACGTCCAGCGATCGTAACACGAACGGCTGCATTGTTTGAATACGCAAGAGAGGACGCCACTTTGCTTTGCGACGTTGGTAACGTCTCCCAGCTTAAGCGAGGAATTGAAACTCTACATCACGACGTTGACCGGCGCGTCAGCATGGGGCGTAAAGCACGTCAACTTGCTACGAATGAATTTGACAGCCATGCAATGTGGGAGCAGGTAGCCGCGCTCATGCGTGACGTTCTTAGTTAGAGATCTTCATCTGCTCTCGGATCGTTCATCGAATCCGCGATCGAGTCGTCGTAGGTCGGTCGTCGCAACAATTGCCGACGAATCTCGGCGAGCAGGAATAGCACGTCGCTACGAGAAAAGTGCTTTGCGAGACGCGGGTCAGCACGTCGAATCCGGCTGCAAGGATGGACCTCCACGGACTCCGATTTAAAGTGCCAACTCGCGATCTGTCGATGTCAACTGGTCGAATTCATGCCTTTGACCGTCGTAATATCACCAAATCACTGCGCGAATCGATCCGCGCGCATCCGACAACGTTCAGTGGGACAGGACTCGGTAGTACTTCTCAGGGCTGTTAACTGCGAGATCGATGCGCCGCCCGAGCACGCGCAACTGTGAACGATGACAGCGGATCGCACTCCGTTTCTTTGCCAGGTCGCGGTTGACAACCGGATCAACCGGCTCGAGAAGAACGCCGTCTTCTTTGGCGGTCTGGCGCGCGCTTTCGAGTTGAGCTGGATATTCCAACCGGTACGGCAACTCTTCATAAATCCACCAATCGACAAGGAGCGCGCTTCGCGTTATTAACGATCGGCACGCACGGCCGACGATCTGGTGGTCGGTGTGGAGTATTCCGAGGGGGACGACCCAAAGGTCAGCTTCGATGTCTCTAATCGCGTCATTGAGCTGGATACCGATCGCTTCCACGAGGCTTTCAGCGTGAGGGCCCCGATATCCATAGGTATCCACTCGATATTGCTCGTCCCAGAACGGCAACCTGTGGCTCGTCGCCCCAAGAACCGCGGCCGAGCTTTCATCCTCGAGGCGGCGTCTACCGACCACATCGTCTCCGGGCTTAAATAGCCTGGAGTGGGTTTCCCAGCTCGGAATTGGGTCCACTCGCTCGGGGCCGCCTCCAAAGATGGTGAGAATGTGCGCACCCGGGTTTGCCACGACCAGCTGTGAGCAACTCAGCGATACGTCGTCGTTGTGAGGGCCGATAACACCTAGCACGCTAGAAGGCCAGACGTTCCGCCAATCGGACAAAACACTCGAGTCATCGAGGACGAGCGAGCGCAGCGTCGAGCCCGCGAAAGAAAACCGAGACTTGTGGCCGTCGAAGAACTTCCGGCGGCTCAGCCCGTTCGCTTCCGCGGGCTCGAGCTTTTAGTAGTTCCGACCTCGGTTTGTTCGAGCAGCTCATCTATGTTCGCTGCCTGCGATAATCGTTACGTCCGAGCTCGCCGATATTGCGGAGCGCTTATCTCCGCACGACTCCCGATAGAGCGCTTCCGTAGCGCCGACGAATGCCGGCAGTTCCCAAGAATCTGACGCCGACGCTGATGGCGGACGGCCGAACTCAAGCCGCGACAACAGAGCTGAGAGATCATCCACGTTCCGAGCGCGGAACTTCCACACGTTACGCGATTCCTCCCCCAGACCACCAGCATCGCTAGTGATGATCGGCACAGCTAAAGACCGCGCAAGGCTGAGCACGCCGCTCTGCTCGGTGTCGCGATACGGCAGCACAACAGTGTGCGCCATTTCAAACCACGCCGAAACCTCTCCATCAGGTACGTATCCGGTGAACAACAGCAGTTCTTTTCGTACTCCCAAAACGTACGAGAGAACCTTCACCTTCGCCCTGTGAAGATGATCAGGTACCTCCATAATTCGAAAGAGACCAGATCGCCGCCGAATCCCTCCTGCAACAACAACGGTAAACCGATCGAGCGATCCACCACATTTACGACGGGCCTTGGCAAAAGCACGAATCAGCTCGCCAAGACCCTTCTGTGGATGAATGAACCCGAACATCAGGATCACGTCTCGATGCAACAAGCCAAACCTCTGTCGCAACTCGATCGGCGAAACCTGCTTGCTTGGCACGACGAGTACCGGGTGCGGCATCACGCGTATGTTCGCCTGAGGACACAACGAACGGAGCTCCTGTCGCGCCGCCTGCGTGTGAACCACGACGCAACTTGCGGTCGTCGTTATCTGCCGATAGACGAGACGACCAAGTGAACCTGCACGATCAAGATCCCTGGTTACTTCATGGGCGGTTACGACGATGTCGCATCTACACCGCCGAAGCAATCGAAGAAGCCTGAGCAACCGCGTTCCGAAGGCCGCGAAGGAGAATTGCACATGAACGACGTCAGGCGACCAATCCGCCAGATCCTTCTCAAGGGCACGTAAACGGAATCCGCGTCCCAACTGACCAAGTAGTTCCCATTCAGCGCGTTCGGGCCGCCGGGGTGTGACGACGGCAACACTGCATCCTCGTCCGACGAGCTCGGATAGGACACTCGCGCTGTAACGCGCGATCCCGTCACGCTCAGACCCGCACGGTCCGATGAACACCACACGCAGATGGCTTCGGTTCTTCGAAACCATATCCGGACAAATCCGCTCATGTCGCTCGGCGCGGCCGCTAGGGCTGCTGCCCGCTTCGATGTCAGGTCGGCCAGTCGCTTTCGTGGTAGATCCGATACTCGTCCAGCTCAGCAGCGCGCCAAATGCTGGCCGGCTCGCCGATCGCACTCGATGGTGTCGCCCATCAAGGTAATGAGCGCGTCGCGGTACGACTCTGCTACAGCATCCCAATCGAATTCCTGAATCCACGGTTCCGCGGGTCGTTCGCGTCCATCGGCTTCTCGCAACGCTGTCTTGATCGCGGCGGCCAACGCTTCCGCTGTCGCATCAACTACATACCCGCGATCCGAACGCGCGACGAGATGACGGGCTTGATTTTCGATATGCGATGTCGTAATCACACGAGTTCCACAGGCGAGAGCCTCGAGAGGCGCGATTCCGAAACCTTCACGAGTGGAAGGAAAGACGAAGACCTTGGCGGCCTTCATAAGCGCGAACACTTCGGCTTGGTCGTGGACGTTAGCGTCAAATTGCACGACGTGATTCAAGTTGGCATCCGCCACCTGGTTTTCAAGGTTCGACCGTTCTGGACCCGTTCCAACTATCAGGGCTCGCAGTGGCCTCTCGGAGTGAACCATCTTGACTGCCTCGACGAGAAGGTCGACTCCTTTGTGTTTAAGCAGGCGGCCAACGAAAAGGATCTCCAACGGTTCTTGCAGAGCGGCGGGACGCACTCGCTGAATGAGCTGAAGATCGACTGCATTGGGAATAACCTTGATCGAAACGTTGTCGGCCACATACGGACGTAAGCGTTCCGCTGTTCCGGCAGAGACTGCCAGGATTCCGTCGGGAAGTGTCATCGCCATGCGCTCGATTTTCGCGGCAATCGCGCCGAAGAAGCGCCCGAGATACTGATCCCAATACTCACGGCCCCAGACTTCATTCCAGGTCACGACAAACGGTCGTCGCAGGAGCTTCGTGACGATCTTCAAAGTGAAAAGCTGCAAGTAGGGCATGTGGTCGGCCTCAAGGACGTCGAAACTAGCCGTGAGCAGTCGCGCGCATGCGCATGCGAAAACAAGAGCTTCGAGCATCGACCGACGGCCCTTGTTGTACAAGGCGAATACCGGGCAAATCGCCCAGTACTCAACGCCCTTAACTAATCTTGTCTTTGACTTTTCCGGCCACCAGTGCATCGTGAAGACTCGGACTTCAAAATCCTCAACGAGGCGGGGTAGAAGCTCGCTGTAGCGACTCTCCTTACCGCCTCGATGAAACGGAGAAATGGCGTCTGTAACGACAGCAATCGACTTACGATCTTCTACGTGCGACGCGGTGGTCTGACGAATCACGCTACAACCTCGCCTGGCGTCGCGTTCAATGGCTGCAAGACCGGCGGGGCGATCGACTTGTCCCGTGTCCCGTGTTTCGTGCAACCTCGTAGACGAACCTTCATAAGCACCAGGAGGCATCGAAATGCGTCGCGCAAGCGGATCTTCTTGCCTTCCTCACGTGAGCGACCGACGTAACTGACTGGCACTTCGTACGGACGAAAGCCAAGTCGAAGTAGTTCAGCACTGATTTCGGTGTCGAGACCGAATCCTTCCTCCGCGAGCCGCATTCTCCGGAGCATCGGAATTGGCAAGAGCTTGAGGCACGTGTGGAGGTCGCTCATCGCAGACCCGAACAGCACATTGGTGGCAGCCGTCATCAGACGATTCCCGATGACGTTAATCAAGGAAGGGAAAGACGTTTCAGCTCCACGCACGCGCACGCCATAGACGACCTCTGCTCGACCGCTCAGAATCGGAGCAACCAGCCTCGGAAGGTCTGCTGGGTCGTATTCGGAATCGGCGTCAAAGACGAGCATGTGCGTACCGGTCGCTAGCGCCATGCCTGTTCTGACCGCTGCGCCCTTGCCATGATTCACTTCGTGGCGCACCGTGACGTGTTGATTGTGCATCGTCGATTGGAGGATCTCCCAGGTCCTGTCCGTAGATCCATCATCGACAACGATTATCTCGACATCGCTATCAATTAGCTGAGAGGCGAGAGCTTCGAGGACTTGGAGGATCGTTGGCTCCTCGTTATATGTCGGTACGACGATGGTCAGCTTGAATGCCTTTTGCTCATTCGCCGCGTCTTGACCGTCTGACTGCTCATTCGTTGTTGATGCAAGCGCGCGTAATTCCCGCACTTCTGCTGATTGATCATGATCACTGACTGCCGGAACGGTCATCTTCTATGCCTTTACCGCTTTACCGTCCGTCGCCGATCGCTATTCGCTCGATAACCTCGCCCGCGGAAGAAGCCTTCTCCGTTGCTCGCCGAGCCGTTTCGAGCTCACGCTCGATTGAATCTGTCGGAAAGCCGTTCGAGTTCGGACGCCCGATCCCGATGTAGCGAAACCCGGCGCGTCGAACTGCCTGTGGATTGAAGACATTCCTTCCGTCGAAAAAGATGTCACCACGAGTGCAGCGGCGCAGCTCCACCAGATCAAGAGCAAGGAATTGAGGGCAGTCTGTGGTGATAACCACCGCGTCTGCACCATTTGCCGCCTCAAATGGACTGCCCATCGTTCTGATCGCGGTGTCGTTTGAGATCCTTGCGACCATCGGGTCGTACGCGGTCACGCACGCGCCACGATCGATGAGTCTGTGTGCAATGTCCACGCCAGGTGAGTCGCGCAGATCGTCCGTTCCAGACTTAAACGCGACCCCAAAGATGCAGATACGAGCGCCGCGTAGAACCTTTAAGTGACGAAGCAATTCGTCGATAACGAGTTGGCGCTGATTGTCGTTGACTGAAACCACCGCTTGGAAAAGCTTTGGCTCGTAGCAGTACTCAAGCGCGGTGTGGATTAGAGCCGAAAGGTCCTTACTGAGGCACGAGCCGCCCCAGCCGATCCCGGCGTCAAAGTATCTGCCCCCGATACGAGCGTCGAGCCCGATGGCTGCGATTACCTCAGTGATGTCAGCCCCGACGTACTCGCACACCCGGGCGAGTTCGTTTGCAAAGCTCAACTTGGTGGCGAGGAAGCCATTCGAGGCATATTTCGTCATCTCAGCGGTCGCCAAGGTCGTCCATATGACCGGGACTGGATGGCAGTTCGCACTCGCCTCTGGTCCATCCGGACAAATGATCGGTTGATGCATGTCGATCACGCGTTGACATGCCTGTCCGTCGTCACCTCCGACGACGATCCGGTCCGGATGAAAGAAGTCTTGGACCGCGCTGCCTTCGCGGAGAAACTCGGGATTTGAAACGATGCTGAACGTCGGCGCTGGCCCGTTGATGGCGATTTGATCTTCAATCAAGGACTGCAACCACCGGCCGGTTCCCACGGGAACCGTGCTTTTCGTGACGATGATGAGTCCTGGATGACTGTTTTCACCGATGACGCGCCCCGCCATCGCCAGCGCCGACAGGTCGACCTGGCCGTCGGGACCGGCTGGAGTCCCAACGCAAAGAAAAACGATCTCGCATTCCCTCGTTGCCG
Source organism: uncultured Acidimicrobiaceae bacterium (assembly GCA_963725215.1). Taxonomy (GTDB): domain Bacteria; phylum Actinomycetota; class Acidimicrobiia; order Acidimicrobiales; family Bog-793; genus CAVRXQ01. The sequence continues at coordinate 624,763 of CAVRXQ010000002.1, forward strand.
CGGCGAGATCCGCCGTGAATGTCAGTTTTCCGCTATCCAGCGTGCTCGCGAGTAGATCATCGAGACCTGGTTCGGGAAAAGGCGCGTGTCCTGCGCCTAACTGCGCCAGCTTGCGAGGGTCCGACTCGACGCCGACGACGCGATGACCGACCGATGCGAAGCACGCGGCGACGACAGTGCCCAGGTATCCGCTACCGACGATCGCTATGGACTCTCGGGATAACTCATTGTTCACTATTAGTACACCCGAGTTCATCCATGGTTTGGTGGTCATAGTTACGCGTTTCAAACAAAGCGTATGAACGTCAGGCGCTGCGAGGCAATACCCTTCTGGTCATTTGATCGATAATGAGATGTGGGTTGGCTGGCAGTTAGCTATATGCGTCACTCGTTGCGCGGAATCGACCGCGTAGCGTCGGTCAAACCAACGTGCAAGAAGTGCCGTGCGGTCCGACGTACTCGCCACGTGATTTCGAGACCACGTTCGGTGTCCGAACGGCTTGCTCGCGCAATTGTGCTTCAATCTTGCGTCAGCGTGTTTTGTGCGTCGCGCTCATGCTTCCTCTCAGGAGCTCCGGTTCCCCGATGCCACATGCCCGTCGCGACCTTCGGATCTGCTTGACGCGGAGTTCGCTGCAACCAAAGTCGCGAACATGCTGATGTCTGCCGAAGGGCACGCGCCCGAACGGATTAGCTCCTTACGTCTAAAGGCTGGGACCGGCCAATCCGACCTGGCTGGTGACAAGCCGGCGCGAACCCGGATCGTTGTGCAGCGCCGGGTAAAGACTCAGAGTAATCGACCTTGAGTTTGCGATCGAACGTTCCGCTGCCGCGATCTCTCAATAGATACCCTGGTCGAACCTCCATGATCGACAACCCGATCGTTCCACGCAGGTGGGAACGAATTCGAAGCTGGCGTCCCGGATCGCGGCCTACCTGGCTACTCAAACTTGTCGTCCTAGACCTCGCCGTAATTGCGAACTCACTGTGGTTGGCTCGAGTTGTTGCTGCGCTTCTGTTGATCGGCCTACCAGGACAAGTACTTCTTCGCGCGCTCCGCATCCCCGGTCGATCGATCCTCCGGTATCCGGTGTACCTGGTGTGTGCGTCGATTGCTGTCGTGATGGCCAGCTCACTGGCGGTCGATCTCGTGGCGCCAGCGTTCGGGATCCACGAACCTCTCCATCGGTGGCCCGTCTTAATCGGCTTAAACTTCACGGTCGTCGGACTCGCGGTGCTCGGACGCAACGCACCGGCAAGTTGCGATCTCAACCTCTTTGCACTGATCGGGAATGTTCGTTGGCTTTGGCCGCTTGTGCTCCCGGCAGAGGCCGTTGTTGCTGCCGCTCAGCTTGACGACGGACACGGAAACGTTCTCGCTGTCGCCGTCGTCGTTCTTACGATTGCGGTATTTCTGGTCGGCCTGCCTCTGGTAGGTCGACTCGACCGCCGACACATCAGCCTCATGCTCTACGGCAGCGCTCTCTCGCTAATGCTCCTCACCAGCATGCGAAGCACCTACGTCCTCGGTTTCGATATAAGCACGGAGTACGCCGATTTTCATCGGGCGGTCGTGACGGGAATTTGGCATACGGGACACCTGAATCCCTACGAAGCCATGCTCAGTCTCACTGTCTTCCCCGCCGCGCTGCATTCGCTCGTGGGCGGCCAAGATGTGTGGGTCTTGAAATTCGCGTATCCCGTGCTATTCGCCACTTTCCCAGTTGCGGTATTTCTGCTTACCTCACGCTTTCTCAATCGACGTGTGGCGTTCATCGCCAGCGAGATCGTCATCGTGCAATGGTACTTTTTTGAGCAGCAACCTGAAATTGCGCGACAGGAACTCGCGATCCTGATCTTCGCGGGAATAGTCGGCGCACTGCTCGATACCTCGCTCGACAGAATGCGCCAGTTCGGATTCGTGTCGATCCTCGGCGCAACCCTCGTCCTTTCTCATTATTCGACCGCTTATGTCACCATCCTTTTGTGCGTCATGACCGGAATCTTTGCAACCGTGATGACACGCATCCACAGAGAGGCTTTGGCGGCGTCGCCCTGGTTTGCCGCAGCAGCGGTGATTTCTGTCGCGGCCGCAATCTGGTACGTGCCCATTACTCATTCCGACAACAATCTCACCTATGTCGCGCAGTCGCTCAAAAGGAGCGGCCTCCAGTTACTTCCTGGCGCACGACGAGGGGAAAACGTAATCGAGGTTTACTTCAATGGGCTCCGCGAGCCCCCTCCAACAGCTTCTCAATACCAATTGGCGATAGCGCATTCCTACGCGATCCACTACCCATTCCTCGTTCCGCTTCCCGTGGCGCACGAAAGCAGGTTCGATTTGCGCCAGGCACCAGGGCTCTCGACGCCTGGTGCGTTTCCGTCGATGGCTCACGCCCTGAACGACGCGGAATTCTTCGTCCAACAACTAATGAACGGACTCGGCATCCTCGGCGTGGCCTTCCTCGTGTTTCGCCGACGATCACGCCCGTTCCCTCGCACCGTAGGGCTCGTCGGCCTAGCCGCACTGCTCATTTTGGCGGCAAGTCGACTGAGCGGGACACTCGCGAACGACTACAACTCATCTCGCCTCTATCTTCAGTGCCTCTTTGTGCTCGCGCCCATTGAGGCGGCCTTCGTCGATCAAATTGCACGTCGTCTTCGAGAGCTTCTATGGCCCCGAATTGAGCACCAAGCACGCGCGCTTCATCCGCGGTTGCAAGCAATGATTCCTTGGCTGCGAGTGGATCCGCTCTGGCTATACGGCCTAATGCTCGTCGTGGCGTTATTCGGCAATTCGGGTCTCGGGGTGATCGCTGTCGGGGGCGATCCACCCGTCAGTCTGTCCAACGGAGGCGAGGATTACGCCCATTTCTACGTGAGACCCGAGGAGGAGGAGACAGCACGGTGGCTAGCGAGCGCCGTCCCCGCTAGGCCGGTTATATTTGCCGACAACTACGGTCAACTGATACTTGCGGAATTTACGCAACTCCACCGCGGGATCTTCAACGACATCACACCGCTGACCATTGATCAGCACGCGTGGGTCTTCGGCTCGACCGAAAATGTGCAGGGCGATCGGACCTGGGGGGTTACCAGCCGCGGCTCCCTCGACATTGTCTTCCCGACATCGTTCCTGGACGACCACTTCAATATCGTCTTCTCCACTGGTTCTACTGAGGTGTTTCATCGGTGATATCGGTCATAGTCATTAGCAAGGACGAGCTCATGTTGCGTGACACGCTGTCCGATCTGACCGATTCCGTCACGACAACCGCAGCCGAGTTAGTAGTCGTCGACGCCTCCTCTGGACGACTCGACGCCGTGCGACGGGACTTCCCGTCGGTTCGGTGGATCGACTACGAGCCGAAGTCGCCTGGAGTAACCATCCCCCACCAACGGAATGCAGGACTTCGCGCCACCGCGAGCGCGGACATAGTCGTGTTCACCGACGCCGGATGCCGTCTGAATCCGGGATGGCTCGAACGATTGACCACCCCGATCGCGGAGGGCAGGGAGGAGGTGACCGCAGGATTTACCGAAGGATATGGTCCTTGGAGCATCATTTATCAGCGCCGTGATCCTCACTACCCCTCGTACCTCAATGAGGCCACGACGATCAATCTCGCGATTTCTCGCGCGGTTCTCAACAAAGTCGGAGAATTCGACGAGAGTTTCGAATACGGCTCCGACGTTGACTATTCGTGGCGCATGGTGGGCCTTGGCTCTCGAATTCGCCTCGTGCCAGACGCGGTGGTGGTGTCGAACTGGGGAACGCGTCGCCGGCAAATTCGGCGGTCGTACCACTATGGTCGGGCCCGCACCAGGCTTTATCGTAAGCACCGCATCCCGATCCGCGAGTTGTTACGGCGAGATCCGATGTTCCTCGCGTATCCAATGTTCCTCGTAGGTCTTCCACTTGCATTGGTTTCTCCGGCCTATCTCTTGCTGCTGCTGATTCCTGTCTGGCGCGCACGGAATACAAGACCTCTGATCGTGGTTCTCGACCACCTCATCTACGGTGTTGGCTCGCTGACTGAAGCGCTCTCCGAGCGTTGGCGCTGATTCCGATGCGCGTCATGGTCCACCCGCGCACCACTAACCCCTACCAAGCACTTTTGTACTCGAACCTCGGCCAACTCGGCGTTGAGCATCAGTATGTGGGGGAGCTCACTGGTTCCCAAACTCTGAACCTCATCTTGCTTCCGTTCGAAGTAACGATAGGAAAGCTCCGCGGATTCTCGTGTCTCCACCTCCACTGGGTCTTTCGCTTCTCGATACCACTACTCGGAGGTAGCTCTGCCATCCGCCGATTGATGCGTTGGTATTTCGTCGGGATCCTTACCTTGTGCCGCACGCTCGGTGTGGCAGTCGTTTGGACGGCTCACAATGTGCTTCCACACACGCAGGTGTTTGATAACGATCGGCTTGCAAGACGACAGCTGACGGTGCGATGTGCGAGTGTTATCGCCCATAATGAGGCGACCTTGCAGGAGCTCACTGGGATGGGCTGCGAGATTGCGAGTTCGTCCGTGATCCGTCACGGACCGTACAGTCAGAGATTCGGATGCGATGGGCAGCGAGGCGTCGTTGCCAAAAGCGACCATGTACGACTGGTCTTTTTTGGAAGTCTGCTCGAGTACAAAGGTGTTCAAGATCTACTGGACGTTCTAATTTCGTACGAGTTTCCTTCCACTTTGTCGTGCGTCATAGCCGGTTCATGTGACAACCCCGAACTCACCGGGCGCATTATTGATATGGCACGGCACTGCCGGATACCGCTGGAGCTCCGACTTGAATATCTGCCCGACGATGACCTGAATGACCTTCTCGCGTCGGCGGATGTCGTCGTTTTGCCGTATCGGCAGGTTACGACCAGTGGCAGCGTGATAATGGCCCTCGGCGAGGGTTGCCCAGTCATAATCCCCGAGAGTCCCACTCTCAGTGATATTCCGAGCACTTGCGCGTGGCGGTACGACGGTAGTCATTCTGGGTTAGCTGAAGCTCTGTTGCAGGCAGCGACGACGTCAACCGAGCGGCTTGCCGACATGTCTGTTGCAGCACACGCATACGTTGCGACCCTGTCATGGGGGGATGCAGCTCGCGCGACGAGAGACGTCTTTCACGAAGCGGTCGCTTCACTCGAAGGGAAAAAGGTGTTGCCCGTCTCCCGTACGTGCCGACGCGCTCGTCTCCGTCGACTTCTCACTCTTGGCCGCGGGCCCCGACAACAACTTCGTGACGGTTAACAGCAAACGCGGGCAGCACGAGTCGCATCGAGACGTTCATCCAACAGCTCACCTTGCGAGTGACGTTCTGTGATAACAGGCACGCACCCAGTCGAATTGTTACGTGCGAGCCATTGCCCGGAGCCTTTCTCTATAATTCTCAGCGTGCTGTCCGTCTGCTATCGCTCTCCGGCGCATCGCGATGAGCTTGTGCGGATGAGACGCGACCCAAGCAGCCGCCATGACCATTCCCACGCGGCTTTCGCGGCTGAGTTTTGGCGAGCCCTTCCACCCGCGTAGTCCGAACCGTGTGCCAATTATCGCTGCGGCAGCATTGTCAAGAGTTTGAGCAATGACGACCCGCCACCATGACTCCGCTGGAAAATGCTTGGCGATGGTAAAACACTGATTACGGCGCGCCAAGTATGCGCGCTTGTACGGAATACTGTCTGAGCTGCTTCCCCGTTTGTGCCATACCTTCATACTCGGGGTGAGTATGAGGCGGTAGCCGGCATTGAGTACCCGGGCACTGAGGTCGATGTCTTCACCATATGCAAAGTACGCTTCGTCAAACCCTCCCAGACGTTGGAGCAATTCGGTACGGGCGAGGATATTGCTGCCGTCCAGGCCGGCCACATCGCGTTCCACTGGTGGAGCGTGTCCGAGGATGCCGTACCCCCGTTCCGGGTCAATGACGGTCAACGCCAGCGCTTCGCCGTTTACCGATGGACTGGAGACGCCATCCCACTCGATGGCGTGACCTCCGACCATGCCGACTTTGGCCTGTTCTAGAAGACGGAGTCCCGCCGCAAGCCAGCTGGAATCGACGACGAGGTCGTTATTTAGGATTGCGATGTACTCGCTTCTCGCAGCGCGAATGCCGGCATTCATCCCACCTGCGAACCCGCGGTTGGTTGGCAGCGGAATCACTTCCACCCCCAGAGCGTCCAGCACTATCTTGCTGACCGATGTGCTTTCGTTGTCGACGACAACGATTGCGCATTCGTCGGCCCGATCTAGCCTTCCTAAACTCGCGACACAGCGCGCCGTGCTGGTCTCATCCTTCCAATTGAGGACGATCAGTGTCGCGAGGCGCGTGGACACCGGTTGTCAAGGTATGTCGTCGTCTGCATTCGCTGTCTGCGGTCCAACGAGGTCATTCCCTCGCAGCAGATGATGCAGGTCAGCTGATAGCTATCTGCACAACGGTTAGCGTGAGGACGACACTTCGAAAGCGAGCGTTCCCTCAATTCTGCCGAAGCTCACAAATTACTTGCCTCCCGGGTTCTCAAGATCTGCTGTCAGCCGTCTCCTCGACTGGAGGGTTGCGACGGTGGGGGTTGCTGTAACTTTACTTGTACTTGCCCAAACTGGGGTCGGTCACGACGCGTTTCGAGCGATCGGCGTATCACCGGCGAAGAAAACATTCGTCGAGCTGTATTTCCCAAATGCCCGCTCACTTCCATCGGCTGTGCCGACTTCGCGCCGCCTGGAATTGCGTTTCTCTGTCGGAAACGAAAATCTCGCGACTCAAACGTTTCACTGGCGTGTATACCAGAGTACGGGCAAGACAATAATCGCCCTCGCCACCGGATTTATTCGAATCGCCCCACGACATACGCGAACGGTAACCGAACGTCTCCGAGTCCGTTGTTCAAGCAAGCGCACTCAACTGGTCATCTCGCTCGAACATTGGCCGGCAAGAATTACTCAGTGGTTGGATTGTCCGAGAACGTGACCAGTCGAGTTCGGACGTTTTCGAAGGAGAGTAATCGAAAGGTGGAGGCTGAGTCCCTCGGCGTAGAGGCACCGATAATCAGCGTTCTCGTCTGCACCCTCGACGGAGGAGCAGGACTCCGAAGATGCCTCGCTTCCGTTCGACGGCAATCTGTCGGAGACCAACTCCAGCTCATCGTGGTTGACGACGGTTCGACCGACGACAGCGCCGAGATTGCGAGAGCCTTCGGCGCTGAAGTGATCTCTCACGGGCTCAATCGCGGGCTGGCAGCGGCACGTAATACCGGCATCGCCGCCGCAAGAGCTCCCATCCTCGCGACCCTCGACGACGATTGTGAAGCTAACCCGAATTGGGCGGAGCGATTAGTCAGTGGATTCGACGAGAACACGATTGCCGTTGGAGGCAAAGTCGTTCCTGCTGAGCGCCGCGGCTATTTTGGCGGCTACCTTGAGCGAAACAATCCCTTGGAGCCTCTCGAAGCGGACTTGGCCACCCGCACTGGTGTCGTTTTCCGCTTCCTCCGCTACCTGCTCCGAAACCTGAGTGATACCCCGAAAGGTGAACGAACCGTCTATGCCGTGCCCACTGCCAATGCCGCCTTTCGCGTCGCCGCGCTGCGCGAACTCGGAGGATTCGATGAGCGCTTTCGTAGCGACGAGGGTGGCGAAGATCTGGATCTCTGCTTGCGCATTCGTGACGAGCTCCGAGGCTCACTTCGCTTCGAGCCCTCCGCGATCGTTCAGCATCACTTCGATACCAATCCTCTCGCGCTGCTTCGCCGTTATCGGTCGTACGGAATCGGGGGGGCGCGTCTCTATCGGAAGCGCGCAAACATGGCTCCAACCGTGTATCCCTACCCAGTGCTTCTCGCCGGACTGCTGGTCTGGTCGCGTCGTCGAGCCATACGAGCAATCCTGGCGCTTTTCCTCCCGCAGTTTCTTTTCCTCAAAGGTTGTCGAAATGCAATTCGCCAACGCTCCGTGTCTCCGCTAGGCGACTGCTACGTAAAGCTCGCGGAAGAGACGATGCTGGACATTGGTTTTGCGATCGGATTGTGGCGCCTTCGCCGAATGTCAAGATAGCGGCGTGGCTCAGGTCGTCAGGCTTGTGACAACCGGGCAATGCAAAGCAGTTTGACGGCAAATTTGAGGGAACTTCTCCATTCGCCACTCACCAGGAATTCCTAAATTGATTCGCCCGGGCATTTCGTGAACAACCGCGAGCGCGATTCCGAACGACCTCACGCGGGAAACGACCGAGAGCTCGCGAATCTTGCAGACATGCCGTCGAATTCCGGATCTGTAAGAGCGAACTCGGTCGTCAGCGGTGTTGCTTTCAACTACCTCAACGCAGGATTCACCACTGTCACGGGCTTCATCTACACCGCCTTCATCGTCCACCGCTTGGGACACAGTGGATTCGGAATCCTGGTCTTGGCGACCTCGTTCATCGCCTACTCCTCGCTCCTCGACCTCGGAGTTGGAGTCACGGTCATGAAAATGGTGGCCGAGCGGGCTGGCGGTGTGGTCAGCGACGAGATCGTGACCATTGCGCGCAACGCGGTGACCATCTTCGTCGCTATAGGCCTAGTCATCTTGATGGTCACCCTCGGAGTCGAGCCGTTTGTCGGTGGACTCTTCCACCTTGCAGGAGCGCACCTCAATACCTTCCGTGAAGCCCTACTGATTTCGGCACTTGGAATAAGCGCGACCTTTCCGTCCTCCCTGTACACCGCGATCCATCAAGCCTACGGGGATTATCGATATCTCAGCATTCTTGGTATCTGTATTCAGGCCACAAGCGTTGGGATTGGGATGATCCTCTTGACGGAAGGATTTGGCGTTATCGCGCTCGTAACCGCCACCGCACTTTTGAGCGTCTTCGCGTACGTCATGAAGGTTCGACACTGTCGAGTCAAGTTTGGAATCGCCGTGAGTCGAGGGAAGACGAATCTCTTTCTCGCTCGAAAGATGTTCTCTATCAGCTTTTGGATCTTTCTCCTCAATCTTGAGGTCACCGCCATTTTCAATACCGACAACATTGTCGCGGGGGCGGTATTAGGGACATCAGCGGTAGCTGCGTACCAAGTGGCGCTTGGCCCCGCGTCAGCCCTCCAGACTGCAGGAGACCAATTCAATATGGTCTCGCTGACCGCGGCTGCGTCCTTGCGATCGGCGAGTGCCAGCTCAGAGCTGCATCGGCTGCTTTTCGAGGCAACGCGTCTCGTGGCGGCGGTGGTTATGCCCGCCGTCGTCGTGTTCGCTCTTTGGGGACGCCAGCTTCTCTCCCTTTGGGTAGGGCGATCGTTCGTGCCTTCATATTCGACTCTCGTCGTACTTTCATTAGGAATGCTGGTCGCGTCGCTCGGAGGCGCGTCGGGCACGATAATGATCGCATTCGATCGAGTTCGTGTGGTCGCGCTGGTCGGGCTTGCGGAGGCGACGGCAAACATCGTGCTGAGTGTCCTGCTCGCCCGCCGGATCGGCATCGTCGGCATTGCCTTCGGAACAACGATACCCATCACGCTGTTCACCTTCGTCTACTACGTGCCCTTAGCGTGCCGTCTCGTCGGTATCAAATATCATCGCCTACTCCGTCGCCTCATCCTTCCCGCGACGGTCAACGCAATTCTCTACGGATCACTACGCCTGCTTGAGAGCAAGCCTCCGAGTTTTCCGAATTTGCCTACGCTCATCGCTGCGGCGGCAGGAGTGTTTGTGGTCAGCCTAGGTGCCTGTGTTCTGTTGGATCCGCTGGAGCGAGCAACCTATGTGCGAATGCTCCGGCTACCAGCGAGGCGGCGATTGTAATGCATCCGCCAATCTGTGATCAGGCAATTGCGAACATCGAAGTGTTGTGATACGGGTGCACGCTTGGGCAACTGATGAAAAAAGGCGGGGACCCAGAGGCAAAGACACGAGCCGAGTTCCACAAATCGCTATCGACTCGCGTTACTTGCGCCGACGGGGTGTTGGCTTGGCGGTCTGCCTGGCGCGTCTAATCAACGACCTACTTGCGACCGAATGGCGGGTGGTGTTACTCACTGACCATGCGGAGCATGGCGAAGCCTTGCGGGAGAGTTTTCCGTCCGCCGAGGTCGCGGTGTATCCGTGTTCCAGCGGATTCCGGTGGGAGCAGTGGTGGACACTCCGATACCTCTATTGCTTTCGGCCCGACATCTTCATTGCACCTGCTAACTGGGGCGTCCCGCTCTTGTACTTCGGTCGGACACGACTCGTAGTACTGGTTCACGACTTGATACCCATTCGCCTGTCGCGGATGTATCTATTCAGGGATCTGCGTTGGTCGGCAAAATATCTGCTTTCCACGCTCATCGCCGCCCTCCGATCGGACTGGGTCATCGCAAATTCGCGAGCTACGGCGTCGGATGTTCGACACTTTTGGCGCAAGAAGCGGATTCGAACCGTGTATCCGATGGTCCCAGCGGTGCCAGGCGCGCCGCCCGCGGTGTTGTTGCGACCTGTGTCGGCATCCCCCTTTGTCTATACCGGTGGTGTTGATCCGCGGAAAAACGTGCACCAACTACTCAAGGCATTCAGCCTTCTGCGACAGTCCGGGGACAACCGTCAGCTATTCGTAACGGGCTTCAATTCAGATATTATTAGGCCCCTCATCAGTGCATACCACCTTGAAGAGTCAGTCGTCTTGACCGGTTACTTGTCGGACGAAGACGTACGCGCACTGATAAGGCAAGCAGGGGCGCTCGTATACCCCTCTCTTATGGAAGGCTTCGGACTGCCGGTGATCGAAGCGTTGTCGTTGGGAATCCCGGTCGTGTGTGGTCCACTGCCATCGTTGATTGAACTCGCGGGAGACCTGCCTCACTTCACGGACGTGAACGACGCGAGCGCTATCGCTCACGCGATGTGTGTGGCCGCTACAGACGAAGCCAGAGAACGTCTCCGCGCCGCTGCGCCAGCCCATTTCGCTGCCCTATCTCAGCGAAAAGAATCTCAGGGTTGGCTTCCAGTTCTCGAAGAAATTCTCGAAGCTGGATCCAGAACTTAGGTTCGTAGCGCCCAAACGTCCCTTCCGGTCGAGTGGCGCCTGTCCGGTCGCGGCCTGCCGCATGAAGTCTGACGGCGCGAGCGTTACAGCTCCTCGCACGGTCCACGGGCTGTCCGTGAAGGAGTGGTTTTAGCTGGGCGAAATGTCGGAATCGCAAAAGCAGACTGGGACGAAATCCATATGCCGCGCGCCAAACGTTACCGAACGCTCAGGCGGACTCGTGGACGAGGAAATGCTTCGGTCTTCGTATGCCCACGTTTGATACCGCTCGTCGAAATCGGAAGACGCCCAGACCTTGACCTCCGTGAAAATGTTATATCGATATCCATCGTCAAAAAGGTAGGTTCGCATCTTCAATGTCGTCTTTGCCGTCGTGAGATTGTGTTTACGTAAGCGGCGACCGATTTCGGTGCGTCAGTGGTAAGCAGCTCGTATACGCCATCGTCGCCATTGTCGAACCAAGACTGGTAGGCGACGTTGTGGCTTGCGATGAAGTCGCCCATGTGAGCGACATAGGTACCGTCGTCGCCCCCGCCGGTCGCGTTAAACCCAGCGCCAGTGTTTTGGGGGTCGACCGTGCCCCATTCGGGGATGCTTAGCGGCTTGCCACGTCGAGAGGCGAAGGCATAGACGGCGTCGAGACCAAGCCGCTCGTGGCTTAGGACTGTCCAGCGCCTCGGCGAGGAGACTGGAGGGGCATTTGGACCCACATCGTAGAAGTCGATACCGACGATATCGACGTAAGCGTTGCCGGGATAATAGTAGGAGGGAGGAATCGGCCGGACTGCTGCGTTGACGTTCCAATCGAAAAGGAAGTGGGCTCCCTTAACAGATCGCATGGACATTACGATCTGGGCAAAATATCGCGCCCACTGGCGCCACTGGGTCTTGTTGTCCCCGATGGTGTCATTCGCCCAAACCCCGTTCATCTCAGAACCGAGGCGGATAACCGAATATCCAAAGCCAGCGTTCACGAGGACCCTGGCAAGGCTGCGAGCGTACTTATTGAAGTCCCCAGCTGCGCCTTCGGCCCGCCAGTCGGGATTGGTCGATTCGCTGTCAGGAATCAGGTTCTGGGTCAAGATGATGGTGCGCCCCGTGTGATCGTGAGCAAGCCAGGCGCGGTAGCCATAGGGAGCCTTAGTAACCCAAGGCCTCACCCAGTCGGCCCAAGTTCGATCCGCATTGCTGAAGGTCTCGATGCAGTCATATTTCAGGCCCGTCGCCGATTCGGCCTGGCGCAAGTTCGTCCCGACGCCCGCGTAGATACACGGCGTCTTGGAGTCACCTGCCTGGACCAGATTGACCGGTCGAAGTGAGGGGGGGGTGACCGGCGTCGCCGCCTTGTAACTCGCAATGCCCGCACCAAGGAGCATGGCAGTGATCAATGACGCGCCAGCAACTCGTCGGGAAACGACGATGCGGGACACACGGCGAGCGTGAAGTGGTCGGCGATGCCGGCGTGGACTCACGAAGCTAAGAACGGCGCTCGCCGAACACGGTGACACATGCGAGGTCCCCAGTTACCGAAATTGGTTTACTTCTGCCACACCTTGAACGAGGTGTAGGGAAGCCTAGACAACGCAACCTTTCATGTGGCAGCAGGGATCGCAACGTCACGCGAGGACTTAACATTACTTCATGGTGGGCGTTAAGGATTCAGCACGCTTTGAACGACTCTTGATTGTGGGATACGGCCGCCAGGGGGGGCGACACCTCGACGTTGCTCGCCGATTGGGGATTGCACAAGAGATAACCACCGTGGATCCACGTCGTCGCTCGATCGAGCGCTTTCCGGGAAGTGAACTGCATTTCACTGACCTCAATCAGGCCCTCGATTCTCGCGAATACGACGCCGCTGTCGTGGCAAGTCCAACTGCCACTCACGCCGACATCGTCCAAGTCCTTCTCCGAGCCGGAATACCTACGCTCGCGGAGAAGCCGATCGCGGAATCCTCTGCTGACATTTCAGACATCGCTCACGTGGCGGTGGAAACCCGCACACTTCTATATGTCGGTTACGTAGAACGCTTTAACCCTGCAGTCCAAACCGTAGCTGCTCTGCTGGTATCTGGTGTGCTCGGCGCACCACTCTCGTTCGAACTGAGACGCTTCGGTATCCCCATGAGGAATATCCCCGATTTCGATGTCATCCACGATCTTTCCGTCCACGACATCGACATCGCGCTTCTTCTTGCCGGAAACCTCGAAGTCGTTGGGGCGGCGGGCAGCGTCGACCCGAAGAACGGACAGATACATACTGCGAAACTGCTCTTCCGATCTAGAGGGGCAATTGTCGGGATTGAAGTGAGCCGAATTGCACCGCAACGTGAGCGCGAGCTCTTCATCCTCACGGAAAACGCGAGCCTTCGAGCGAATCTCCTGGAGCCTCAAGTAAATATCTGTCTGCGCAACGCGATGCCGAAGCTAACCAAAGCTCTTTCTGCGTTCGGATCGGTATCGTCAGATGGTCGAACGGTGATCATTGAGCCCTACCCTCGTGAGCCTTTGGCTGAAGAGTTGATGGCCTTCGCTCGCAGTCTCAACGGCGTACCTGATCCGGCGCTTGCCACTTTGGAGAGTGCGATAGTTGTCTCGGGACTAGCGAGGGACGCGGTGGACATCATCAAAGACGCGCAGGTGCGGACACAGCGGTCCGAGATCGCCAGAAGGCCAACTTCGCCTTCGACAGGGAGGGATGACATCATCAGGTTCAACCCAGTGCGGGTGGAGGACACCGCTGTGACAGCAGTGTCCTCGGTGCTCGCAAGCGGGGTGGTGGCTAGGGGGCCTCAGCTCGCAGCGCTCGAAGCGCGCTTCTCGCAGATCACCCGCGCAGATCACGCAGTAGCTGTGGCAAACGGGACGATCGCGCTTTGGCTCGCTGGCATGGTGACCGGTCTTGGCGTCGAGGACGTCGTGCTTGCTTCCGCCTTTTCATTTGCCGCGACCGCAAATGCCTTTCTCGCCCTCGGCTGTCGGGTCGTTCCTATCGACATCACGACCGATACCTTCAACATCGACGGTTCGACTCTCGCCGAGGCACTCGCCAACTATCCCGATGCTAGAGCCCTTGTCGTCGTGGATATCTTTGGAAATACCGCTGGAACAGACGCCGCGATCCGGGTGGCAAGAGACCATGACTTGGTCATCATCGAAGATGCTGCACAGGCTGTCGGTGCACACGATGCCAGCGGCGCGCCAATCGGTACCCGAGCCGATGTTACGACCTTCTCACTCTATGCAACGAAAACTATTTTCGCTGGCGAAGGAGGAGTGTTCGTTTCCCCCGACGAAACCATTGCGAACAGGGTTCGACGTTTAATCAACCACGAGAGCATCGAACTGAATGCGCGCACCATTTACGGGTTGAATCAGCACATGGGTGAGCTCGGCGCAGCACTTGCCTTGAGTCAACTTCCTAGTCTGTCGTCGCGCATCAAACTCCGCCGGTATCGCGCTCATCGTCTGGCGGTCGCATGTTCGAAGGCATGGCCAGACGTCGTTTCCGTTCCGAGTGAGGCGCTCGACCTTCGGGACGAGGAGCGACCAACCCATGTTTTCCATCAATTCACCGTCGTGGCGTCGAGCGCAGCAATGCGGGAACGTCTTCAGGAATCCCTCTCGCAACGAGGTATCGAGACCCGCCGCTTTTATCCATACGCTCTAACTGCGTTGCGCGGTGTTGAACAAGTCAGCGCGCGGACAGCCGAGGACGTTGCAACTAGGTGTTTCAGCCTACCGATCGCTGACTCACTCACAGATGCGGAGTTTGAGCGCGTCGTCGCCGCGGTGACGACCGCGAGCGACAGCTGAATGCAGTGAAGTCGAACCCCGTTGCGCGCGGTACGAGAGGATCTCCGGTCATTCGATATCCCCTCGGCGGTAGGGAGCGTACATCTTGCGTCGATGGAGCTGCGGGTGGAGGATCACTTGCTTGTGCTTTGCTTTAACCGATGCACGGATAGCCCGTTGCCGTCGGCGCGACCGAACTGTAGCGCTCCGACTTTCGACGTCCACATGGGTTCGGTACTTCAGTAAGGGAAGGTCAACCAGTTTTCCTCCCCAGCCGCGATCGGTGAGCGATAGGAAGAGGTCCCAGTCTTCAAGGCCTGGGAGATCGCTATCAAAGGCAACCTGGCGCAGTGCCTCCAGTTTGAAGAGCGCGGACGAATTGACGTAGTTCCCGTAGCGGAGTTCATTAGAATCGAACTGCGGATACCACGTGATTCGGTTTTCTCGACCGAACAATGCCATCTGGCAGTACACGAAGCCGAGTGACGCATCCTCGGATTCGCAGAATCCCCCAAGTAGTTCCTGGACATAAAGCGGATGAAATGCGTCGTCTGCGTCTAGGAAAGCTAGATACGTACCGTGCGCCGTCTGGGCAGCAAAGTTGTATGTGCGCGCCGGGCCGGAGTTCGCGTGTCGGAAGGACCGAATGGCGTCTCCAAAACCTTGGACGATCTGTGGAGTTTCATCGGTCGAACCGTCGTCCACCACTACAACTTCGATGTTGCGGTATGTTTGCTGAAGGGCGCTGCTAATCGCAGTCTTCAAGAATCGGCCGTGGTTATAACTAGGTATCGCGATCGTAACGAGCGGCTCAGAATGACAAAGCGAGCCGGAGCGAGTAGCGCAATTATGAAGCGGATTCGTGCTCAGGAAATCCATCGTGGCTGTTTGCGGCCGCAGATTGACCCGCTCTGGCTTGATCTGCATCGAGACTTGGGGAAGGACCCCGGCCAATAACTGGGCGCCGATCGTCTTACCCGACCGCCTAACCTGCTCTAAGCTAAGCAGCGAAAGACGACTTCGCCGATCTACCTTTTGGTATCGGCTGATGAGCAGTAATTCCACCAAGGCCCTTTCGCCTCGATCAAGCAGTTGCTGTTTACGATTGCCCTCAAAATCGGCAGCTGCGGCTTGATATGCAACAACAGCGCCGCGCAGATATTGCAATCGCTGCTTTTGTGTCCAAGGCGCTGGACACTGCGTTCGAACAAGTTCGGCGTCGGGATACCGGTGAAATCGGGCGCGTCTGACGAGCAATTTGAGCCACATGTCTAAGTCCCAAGCCTCACCAACAAGACGCGACTGCTCGAGAGTGTCCCAAACACTTCGTCGAATGAGGACTGACGAACGAGGTATGCACTGTTGTTCAATTAATGCATCGAGCAACCCAGCAGGCTCAGGAATCGGAAACAACTCATTAGCCGTGCGATTGCAGCGATTGCCTTCAGTAGCCAGGGCAACATCGCCATAAGCGACATCAAAATTGTCAGCGTGCCGCATCAGTGATTGGAATCGGACGCTCGGCCATATATCGCCTGCATTCACGAGCGCGACCCATTCGCCGCGACATCTGTCAACATCTGGGCGACCACCCGTGCTCGGGCGAACGCAAATCCTCAGTTTCCGCGCCAAGTCAGGGTCAACCGAGGCAGCAGTGACAACTTCGCTCGAGATCGGTCCCGCTTGCGCGCGGACTGATTCGAGGGTCATCTCTACAGACGAAACGGTGATCGGTGTATCCGATAAAAGTACGACCAAAACATTGACGGGATTTTTCATTCCATGTTCGGCTTTTCCTTAAATTTTTGGCGGGGTTTGTTTCATGCCCAAAGGAGCGCGGTCCAGTGTCCGAATTTACAAACGGGTTTCGAAGCGTACAACTCTGAAATCGCGTGAGAGCTAGAGCAATCGACTCGCGCATCAGATAGCGGCTGCTATGCGCAGTTGCCCACCGTGCCAACATTAGGAGCGTTAAGGCGATGAACCGGAGAGAGCGGTTCCGACGAGGTTGACAAGACTCGATTAGGTCTGCTCGAAACTCTCGGCACTTGAGAGGCGAATCCATGCACCGCAAGTGGGCCGACGATCGCACGAACGTTGTCGCTCGTTTGCCGCCAACGTGCAAAAGGCCCAGCAGCGCGATCCCGATCGACCCCGGCAAGACCCGATTCGCGTCTCGACGCGACATCAACGCCATCGGTTGCGTCATGGAATGATGGCGGCCGCGCTCAATCACGGTCCCGAGCGGGTCATGCCCTTCTTTTAGGGCTTCTGGCGGCGCGAACTCCTGCGAAGACCCCTCAACCCGTGCGGGGCGCTCCGCGCTTCGGTGTGCGAGGCCGGGGCGCATCGCTACTTCCGAAGCCGGCGAGGTCTCGATTGGCCAGTCCGTTCTCCCCGCGTACTCGGACCAGACGAAGCCGACAACCTCGGGCTGCGACTCGAGATATGTGAACAGCTCGTCGATCCACTGCAACGCACGTTCCCAGCCCAACTCGAACGTCCTGCGCGCGCATTTCCATCGTCTCGCTGATCCTTCGGCGACGGGCCGCGGACCCGTGACCGACTGCAAGCTGCTTGCCTGTCAGTCACTGTGCAGGTGTCCAACCGGATGCCGCAAGTCCTCGATGACGACCCGGTCTCGAATATTCCATGTTTTTCACGGTTCTGATCGAACATTCAGGCGATATTCGCTTGCAATTCATTTGCAAATTTGAGGCGCGTATCGATCGCTCCCCGAGTCGGTCCGCCGCTTCAGGCCGCCTCCTTGTCGCCGATCTCTCCCCCACAGTGCAAACAGCGCGTCGCCGCCGTTGGGAGGTCACTCGACAGACACAGGGGGCAGGTCTTCGTCGGCGCCGGATCGCCGAACACCGTCGTCCCCTTGCGCCGCATGACCGCCCGGTACGGGACGACGATCACGAAGTAGACGACGGAGATCAGGACGAGGAAATAGATGACCGCCGAGAGGAACGCCCCGAGGTCGATCCGTTGCCCATTAATCGTCCATCCGAGGCCGCTCGAGGGGGAACCGTTGCTCGCAGCCGCGTTGATGAGCGGCTTTAAGACATCGGTGGTCAGGGCCTGAACGACACCGCTGAACGCCAGGGCGACGATCAGACCGATGGCGACGACGATGACGTCGCCGCGGAGCAGGAAGTTGCGGAACCCCTTGAACACGCGCCCTCCTTTTCTTGGGTTGCCAGATTCTGTCGCCCGTGGCGTCGACGTGCGGAACATTTCAGCGACGCCCTTTCCT
The DNA here is from genome assembly GCA_963725215.1 of uncultured Acidimicrobiaceae bacterium. Classification (GTDB taxonomy): domain Bacteria; phylum Actinomycetota; class Acidimicrobiia; order Acidimicrobiales; family Bog-793; genus CAVRXQ01. The sequence continues at coordinate 642,812 of CAVRXQ010000002.1, forward strand.
GTCAGGTGCAGGAATCCGACGAGGTCACCGACCTCGAAAGCGCGGCACTGGGCGCGTGACCGATAATTTCCGGGACGCAGGCCAAAACACGCCTGGAGGTCGATGCCGATGAACGTGCGCGACGATCCCACACCCCGTCGAACCACGTCCCGAGGAGGCGGCGAAAACGCCGCCTCGATCACGACGCCTTTCATCGAGGCGCTCATCGGCCGTCCCCCACCCGTGCAGATCCGATTCTTCGACGGGAGCTCGGTCGGTCCCGAGGATGCGGACGCGGTGGTGCACGTTCGCTCGAAAGATGCAATTCGGCGAATCCTTTTTTCTCCCGGCGAGATCGGTGTCGCGCGGGCGTTCATCGCCGGCGAGATCGAAGTCGAAGGAGAACTCGCCGCGTGCCTGCGCGCGCTCGGCGACACCGTCGACAAGCAAAGGCCGCGCTTTAGCGCCAAGGTCGCCGCGGCTGGCCTCGGCGCGGCGATACGGCTCGGCGCGCTCGGGCCTCCGCTGCCGGCCCCGAAAGAGGAGGTCCGGCCTTCCGGCCCGCGCCATTCGAGACGCCGCGACTCACAGGTCGTCCGTCACCACTACGACGTCGGCAACGACTTCTACCGCCTCGTCCTCGGACCGACGCTCGTGTACTCCTGCGCCCGATTTGTCAGCAACAACACGAGCCTCGACGACGCCCAGGAGGCGAAACTCGACCTCACGTGTCGCAAGCTCGGTCTCGCTGAACGCGAGGGATTGCGATTGCTCGACGTCGGCTGCGGGTGGGGCTCGATGGTCCTCCACGCCGCGGCGAACTACGGCGCGAGAGCGATCGGCATCACGCTCAGTCCTGAACAGGCGGAGCTCGCGCGCGACCGGGTGAAAGAAGCCGGGCTCGACGACCGCGTCGACATCCGCGTGCAGGACTATCGCGATCTCGGCGACGAACGCTTCGACGCGATCTCTTCGATCGGGATGTTCGAGCACGTCGGTTCCAAGAAGATGTCGGAGTACTTCCGCGTCCTTTACGGACTTCTCGGAAAACAAGGCCGACTTCTCAACCACGCGATCGCGAAGCCCGGAACCTCGCGCATCACGCCGAGTTCGTTCATCGGCCGCTACGTCTTTCCAGACGGCGAGCTCATCGACGTTGGTGAGGCGATCCTGGCGATGGAGCGCGCCGGATTCGAAGTGCGCGACGTGGAAGGTCTCCGCGAGCACTACGCGAAGACGCTCCATCAATGGGTGGCGAACTTGGAGGCCCGTTGGGACGAGGCGGTCGCGTACGTCGGTGAGTCGAGGGCGCGGGTATGGCGGCTGTACATGTCCGCATCGGAGAACCGCTTCTTGGACGGTCGCCTCGGCGTATTCCAGACCCTCGGGGTGAAGACCGACGACTCGGGCCGCTCGGGACTCCCACTGACGAGAACGAACTGGGACTAGAAGTCTCGGCGGACCGCCGGTCAGTCGGGTTGCGTCACAGCTTGTAGCCGATCGCCCGCAAGAGCGCCTTCCGCTCCTCGACGTCGTCGGTCGTCTCGACGCCGAGAGGGGTCTCGCCGTCGATCACGCCGAGAATGCCGCGTCCAAGAGACGTCTCACCGACCACGACCTCGAGCGGGTTCGCGGTCGCGCAGAAGATCGAGCAGACCTCTGGCACCGCGGCGATCTGACGGAGCACGTTCACCGGGAAGCCGTCTTTCAAAAAGACGACGAAGGTGTGCCCCGCGCCGATCGCTTCCGCGTTGCGCGTCGCCAGTCCGACGAGTTCGTCATCGTTTCCCGACGTGCGCACGAGGCGCTTTCCCGATGCCTCGCAAAAGGCGATGCCGAAGTGCAGGTTCGGGCTCGAGCCGACGAGCGCCTCGTGCAGGTCTTCGACGGTCTTGATGAAATGCGACTGACCGACGATGACGTTCAATGCGCCCTGGTTCTCGATCGGGACGACAGAAAGCTCGAGACCGCTCACCGACCACCATCCTTTTTCGAGCGACGTTCGCCCGACCAAATCTCTCGTCTTTCGCATCTCGGCGCAATCGGCTGGGACGGGACGAGGGTCCCTAGCCGGACCCGGCTCCCGTTCGTAGCGTGAAGGCGGACGAGGTGGCACATGGCACAGCGGAGCTTGGCGGACGAGCCGGCGGCCAATTGCGCAGCGGCCGAGCACGCGCCGCGGCGGCGATGAGGATCGCAACGGGCAACGGGCGTCACCCGTTGCGCTTCGTCGACCGCGTCGATGCCGGGCGCCGACTGGCATCCGCGCTAATCGACCACGTCGATGCCGATTCCGTCGTCGTCGGCTTGCCAAGAGGTGGCGTGGTCGTCGCCTACGAGGTCGCAGAAACCCTGCAGCTTCCGCTCGACGTCATCGTCGTCCGAAAGCTCGGTGCTCCCCTCCAAAGAGAGCTCGCCGTCGGCGCGGTCGCCGAGCGCTCGGTGCGCGTCGTGAACGGTGCGATCCAACGACTCGCGGGGATGAGCGACGAAGAGGTCGAAGACGCGGCTCGGCGTGAGCTCGAAGAGGTGGATCGCCGCGCGTCGCTCTATCGCGAAGGACGTGTTCCGATCTCGCTCGCGCAAAAAACGGTGATCGTCGTCGACGACGGCGTCGCGACCGGCGCGACGTGCCAAGCGGCCTGCGAATCCGCCCGGCGTGCCGACGCGACCCGCGTCGTCGTCGCCCTCCCCGTCGGAGCGGCCGAGTCGATCAGCGATCTGGCGACGCGAGCCGACAGCATCGTCTGTCTCGAGACACCTGCCGGCTTTTCCTCGGTCGGCGAGTGGTACGTCAACTTCGGACAGACCTCAGACGCCGAGGTCGTCGCACTCTTGGCGCGGGCGGCCGAACGCGGCGAGAAGGGCAACGAATAGCGGTCGCCCGCGCGAAGAAGGCCCGGCAACCCGCCGGGCCTTCTTCGTTGCTTAGCTGGTGGGGGGTCAGCAAAACATCAGCGCTCGACGATCACCACCGTCCCGGTCTGAGACGTGAGGTTCAACCGTTCGAGCCGACCGACGATGCCGTAGGTACCGGCGACGAGGGTCTCGGGAGCGATCGTTGCGAGCGCCACTGGGACGACGATCGCGGCGGCCGGCGGCACGAGTATCGACCGGGACAACACGCGATTCGTCGGGGTCTTGAAGTCCGCCCGCGAAGCGAGGAGGCGACGATTCGACGGAAGGTCGATCAGCCAGGCGACGACCGTTAGCGGCTCCTTGTAGTCGGCGAGCCAGGGCTCCGTGCCGTGGTTCTTCACCTTGGCGAACAATTGCGGCGGGCGTCCGCGCACGATGATCTGCTCGCTCGGCCAGACCAATTCGAGCTCGGTTGACGGCGCGGTGCCGGTCGCGTGGGGGAAGAGGTTGCGCTCGGCGCCTGCAGCGCGCCACACGCCGCCTTCCAAACGCACCGAGGCGACGGCCCATTCGCCGACCGCTCCGGGCTCGGGCGCCGCGTAGACGCGGGTCGTCGTGTCCTCGTGGATCAGCCGCCAGCCGTTCGGGGGCAAGAAGCGCCAGGCATCGAGGGCCTCGCGGCCGTAGAACGTGCCGCCCTTGGCGAGAATTTCGTCAATGCTCGTGCCGTCTCCGGACAAAAGGGCGGCGTCGAAGGTCCACTCCGAGAGCTCGACAGTCTGCGCGAGCGTTGGGAGCGTTTCGATGATCTCGCTCGCGGACATTGCCGCCGCCATCTCGATCTTCGTCTCGGTCGCGTCGACCATGTCACTCAGTGTGGCATGGTCACCACTCTGCGTCAACGTGCCCTCCGTCCGTTTGTTTAGGTTCAGGACTCCCCGAACTGGACTTTTCTCTAACGACCGCGAATCGTTCGCTATGAAGCCCTGACGCACGCGAGGCAGCAGTGGCGTGAGTGCGTCATGTGGTTGATCAGCGAAAATTCCTCGCTTTGCCGGCACGGGTGGGCAGTTCGAGCACCTCGAGACGCTCGGCGACGACCGAGCGGGCGACGCCTTCGCCTTCGAGCCGCCCGCGGACGATGAGGGCCGGGGCGGACGTCGCCTCGCCGCGGTAGCGGGTCCACAGCCCCGGCGAACAGATGACGTTCACGACGCCGGTCTCGTCCTCCAAGTTGAGGAAGATCGTCCCGCCCGCCGTCGAAGGGCGCTGGCGGTGGGTGACGATCCCCGCGACGAGGATCCGGCCCGCCTCACGCTCCTGTAGGTCCGCCGCGGGGACCACGCCGCGCTGACGGAGGAAGGTCCGCGCCGGGGCGACCGGGTGGTCGTCCGGCGAGATCCCAATCGAGAAAAGATCCGCCGCGAGCTCCTCGACCGCCGACATCTCCGGGAGCGTCGGGGCGATGACACCCGGCACCGTCCCCGGCAGCCGGTCGGGCCGGCCACCGGCTAGCGCCCCCGCCGCCCACAGCGCGGCCCGCCGCGCCCCGCGCCCCCCGCTCGGCTTCGCGCCTGCTACGGGCGGGAGGTCGTCGAGCGCGCCGGCGCTGGCGAGGGATTCGAGCTCGGCGGTGTTCGGCCGGGCGCGGCGCGCGAGGTCGTCGATGCTCTCGTAGGGGGCGCCGTCCGCGATCTGCTCGGCGAGGCTCTCGCCGATCCCGCGCACCTCGGAGAGGCCGAGGCGGACCGCGGCTCCACCGGCGCCCTCGTCGTGCGCAACGAGGGTCGACCCCGCGGCGCTCGCGTTCACGCCCGGCCGCAGCGTCACGACACCGTGGCGGCGCGCGTCTTGCACGAGGCTCTGTGGCGACCAGAACCCCATCGGCTGGGAGTTCAACAGCGCGGCGAGGAAGGCCTGGGGGTAGTGGAGCTTGAACCACGCCGAGGAGTAGACGAGGTAGGCGAAGGAAACCGAGTGCGACTCGGGGAAGCCGAAGTTCGCGAACGCGGCGAGCTGGGAGTAGATCGCGTCCGCGACGTCGCCTTCGATCCCCCGCTCTTCCATCCCCCGATACAGCCGGCCGCGCAGTCGCTCCATGCGCTCGGCCGAGCGCTTCGAACCCATCGCCTGGCGTAGCTGGTCGGCTTCGGCCGCCGAGAATCCGGCGACATCGATCGCCATCTGCATCAGCTGTTCTTGGAACAGCGGAACGCCGAGGGTCTTTTCGAGCGCCCCCTTCAACAGCGGATGGAGGTAGGCAACCTCTTCCTCACCCGCGCGCCTCCGTAAGTAGGGGTGGACGGAGCCACCTTGGATCGGGCCGGGGCGGATGAGGGCGACTTCCACCACCAAGTCGTAGAAGACCTTCGGGGCGAGCCGAGGCAGCGTCGCCATCTGCGCCCGGCTCTCGACCTGGAAGACCCCCATCGAGTCCGCCTGCGACAACATCTCGTAGACCGCGTCTTCTTGGGGGATCAGGGCCAAGTCGACCTGTTGGCCGAAGAAGGACGCGACGAGGTCGACCATGCGATGAAGCGCCTCCAGCATCCCGAGGCCCAGAAGGTCGAACTTCACGAGCCCGGCCGCCGCGCAGTCCTCTTTGTCCCACTGCAGCACCGAACGGCCCTCGCGCCGCGCCCACTCGACCGGGCAGACCTCGACAACCGGCCGGTCGCAGATCACCATCCCGCCCGAGTGGATGCCCAGGTGCCGCGGCATCCCTTCCATCGCCGCGGCGAGCTGCGCGACGTCTTCTGGGATGCCGAGGTCCGCCGCCGTCGCCTCGGCGCGGGCGCCGTTTCGGCTCGGCTCGGCGAGGGACGAGACGAAAGAGCCCCCGAGATGCTCCGCCCACTTGTCGGGCGCCCCCGGCGGGTACCCGAGAGCGCGCGCCGCGTCGCGTACCGCGGAGCGCGGGCGGTAGGTGATGACGTTCGCGACCTTCGCAGCGTGCTCGCGCCCGTAGCGGTCGTAGACGTAGGCGATCACTTCGTCGCGTCGTCCCGACTCGATGTCTAAGTCGATGTCGGGCGGTCCGTCGCGCGCCGGTGACAAGAAGCGCTCGAACAACAGCCCGAGCGCGACCGCGTCGGCGTTCGTGATCGAAAGCGCGTAACAGACGGCCGAGTTCGCGGCCGAGCCGCGGCCTTGACAAAAGATGTTGTTCTTCTTGCAGAACTCGACGATGTCCCAGACGACCAAGAAGTATCCGGGGAACCCGAGTGCCTCGATGATCTCGAGCTCGCGATCGATCGCCGACCACGCACCAGGGACGCGCTCCTGGTCGCGCGGCCCGTACCGGCGCATCGCGCCGTCGTACGCGAGCGCCCGCAAATACGCCACTTCGCTTGAGCCGTCGGGGACGGGGTACGGAGGGAGCTCCGGCGCGACGAGGCGTAGGTCGAACGCGCAGGCATGCCCGAGCTCTGCAGCGAGTTCGACCGCGCCCGGATAGCGCGCGAAACGTCTTTGCTGTTCGAGTCCCGAACGCAGCGGAGCACAAGCCCACGGCGGGAGATAGCCGTCGACCTCGTCCAAGCTGCGTCGGGCGCGTACCGCTGAGAGCGCGGTCGCGAGCGGGTACGCGGACGGCGTCGCGTAGTGGACGTTTCCCGTCGCGACAAGACCGACCCCGGCGCTCACCGCGAGTTCAGCGAGCGCGTCGTTGCGCGCGTTGTCAAGCGGAGTGTTGTGATCGGTGAGCTCGACAAAGAGGTGCTCGGAACCGAACGCCTCTATGAGGCTCGCGAGTTCGCGGGCTGCCGCCTGAGGCCCACCGTCAACGAGCGCGGCCGGCACCGCGCCGTGACGGCACCCGGTGAGGACGTACCAGTGACCGCCATGCGCGTTCGCGAGTGCGTCGAGCGAGAACGCCGGACGTCCTTTTTCGCCCCCCGCAAGTTGGGCACGTGAGATCGCCGTCGATAACCGGGCGTAGCCCTCGGGATCCGCGGCGAGCACGACTAGGTGCGTCGCTTGCGGGTCGATCGCCCCGGCGCGCTCTTCTGCGCGGCGCAACCCGTTACAGGGAAGCGACAGCTCGGCGCCGAACACCGTCGGGAGCGCGAGCTCCCTCGCCGCCTCGGCGAAGCGGACCACCCCGTAAAGCCCGTCGTGGTCGGTGAGCGCGAGTGCCTCGAGCCCGAGTCGCGCCGCTTCGACCGCCAGGTCCTCGGGGTTCGAGGCGCCGTCTAAGAAGCTGAAGTTCGAGTGGCAGTGCAGCTCGGCGTACGCGACCCCGCCCGGCGGGTCCTTGCGCACGACCGGCGGGAGGTCGAGCTCGTGGCCTGCAACGCCGGGCGCGACCCCGGCGAGCAGCTGCTCGGATCGCCGGGCCGGGAGGCGCCCCGACAGGCGCCGCTCGAGCTCGGACCAGGGGATGATCGGGTTGAAAGAGCTGATTGCGACGACAATACGAACATACGTTCGATCTTTCCAGACGCCACCACCTGGGGTTTTGGCGACTGGATCACGAGGGCACACCCCGCTGGCTGAAGCCCGGCCGCAACGCCATGCCGAGCGCGGCCTCGAGCCCCGACGCGCACTCGATGAGCGTCGCCTCAGACCACGCCCGCCCCAAGAACGAAAGGCCGATCGGCAAGCCGGCCACGGTGCCGATCGGGACGGTGAGCGATGGATACCCGGCGACGGCGGCGATTGAATACCCCGCGCCCAAGAAGGTGTCACCGTTGACGTGATCGATCAACCACGCGGGACCAGTCGAGAGCACCGCCAGCGCGTCGAGTTGATCGTGCTCGCACGCGAAGTCGATCCCCTGAGCGCGCGCTTGTTCGAGACAGCGCGCCCGTGCCTCTTTGTACGCCGAATCGCTGAGCGGGCCCGTGCGCGCCGAGCGTTCGAGGAGTTCTTGACCAAAAAGCGAAAGCTCCGCGTCCGCGTGCTCGAGATTGAACGAGATCACCTCGTCGAGAGAGCGTGGTCCCGACCCTGACTGTTCTGCACGATCCGCCAGGTAGCGGTCGATCCCGTCGTGGAACTCGTAACACAACACGGTGAGCTCGTCTTCGGACGAACGAAGCGATTCGGCTCCGGGGATTGTCACGGGATCGATGACCGTCGCGCCGGCGTCTTGTAACGCGCTCAACGCAAGATCGAAGCATTGATCGGCGCGCGGGTGGTATCCGGAGAATCCGTCGCGGGGGATCCCGATGCGCTTGTTCACGAGGCCGTCGCGACGGCAATGTGTCGAAAAATCGACGGCGAACCCGTCGGGACGCGACGCGTTGACGCGATCGGTCGTGGTCTCAGCCGAGAGCACCGATAACAACGCGGCCGCGTCGGCAACCGAACGCGCCATCGGTCCCGCGGTGTCCTGGCTCTCCGCGATCGGGATGATGCCCGCCCCGTCCAAAAGACCGACGGTCGGTTTGATGCCGACGATTCCGCAAACCGCCGACGGACTCAGGATCGAGCCGTCGGTCTCGGTCGCGATCGAAAGTGGCGACAGGCCGGCGGCGACGGAAACCGCCGACCCCGAGGAAGAGCCGCTCGGCGAGCGCTCGAGCGCGTGCGGATTGCGCGTCTGTCCGCCGACCGCGCTCCACCCTGAGCTCGACTTCTCGGAGCGGAAGTTCGCCCACTCCGAGAGGTTCGTCTTTCCGAGGATGACCATTCCCGCCTCGCGAAGCGACGTCACGACTGCGGCGTCGGCATGCGGGGGCGTCGACAGTGCGAGCGACCCTGCGGTCGACACGAACCGAGAGGTTTCGAGGTTGTCCTTCACGACGATCGGAATCCCGTGCAGCGGTGAGCGCACCATCCCGGATTGGCGCTCCCGATCGCGCGCCTTTGCGGACTCGATCGCGTCGGGGGCGACGGCGAGCATCGAGCGCAGCGTCGGACCCGATCCGTCGATGGCGTCGATACGGGAGATCAGCGTGCCGGTGAGCTCCATGCTCGTCGTCTCGCCCTTTTCGAGCGCTCGTCGCAACGACGCGAGATCGGCGTACGCGAACTCTTCGCTTTTTTGATGTGGATCGCTCATCTCGTCCTCGTGATCTCGCGCGTCATCGCTGAGTCTTGTCGATGCGCGCTGGCACGTGTGCGGTCAGTCGTAGGTGCCCTCGACAATCCAGCCGCCGCGCTCGAGCGAGACGAGGTGCGCATGACCGGCTTCGGTGACGACCTGGAAACGCGCGCGACGGCGTTGCGCGCGCCGGTCCCACCAGCGCTCATCGATCGGCCACGGTCCCGCCCATCCGAAAAGCTGGATGGCCGCGGCACGGCCGATCGCAAGGCTCGCCGGCTTCCCCGTCGGCTGTCCGCGGCCGTCGACGCCGATGTGGTTGCCGCGCGCATCGAGGAGTTCTGCTGGGGGCGGATTGGCAAAGACGACGGTCGGGTTCAAAGGAGGGAGCTGTCCCGGCCAGGGGCTCGCGGCATCGGACTTGTCGGGCAAGGGGTCACCGGCCGGGACGAGACGGACGCGCTCTTTCGGTCCGCGTCCGCCGACGAGCAGGGGAAAAACGACCTCTTCCGCACCGAGCAGGCTCTGGACACGCGCGAGGGCGCGCGCCGCACGTTCAGGATCACCGCGACGGCCCCACAGTTCGAGCTGCCGACCGACGTCGGGAGTCACCTCGATCGGGTCGAGGCGAAGACGAATGACCCCTCCGCCCTCGTCCTCCTGCGAGCACGTGGAGCCGCGCGCCTGGGTGATCCACGCCTCCATCTGGAGACGGAGCCGCTCCACGACAAGGGCGGGGTGTACCGCGGCGTCGTTCACCCAGCGGCGGACGAGACGCTCGCCTCCTGACAATTCGACCTCGATCTCGACCAGGGTGCAGGCGAGGCCGTCTTCGGCGAGTTCGCCTGCCAGGCGCTCGGCGAGTTCGCGAACACAGAAAGCAGCAGCTTCCACGGCAGATGCAGGCTGCTCGAGCACCGTCTCGACTGATCGTGATCCTTGGTTTCGACGCGACCCGCGTAATGCACCGTCTTTTCCGCGCGCGAGCAAATGTGCTCGCGCGCCATCACGACCGAAGCGCGCGAGCACATCTGCTTCGTCGAGCGCGGCGAAGGCTCCGAGGGTCGTCACCCCGAGGCGACCGAGCAGATCCGAGAGCTCGGGACGCTCGAGACATTCGACGCCGAAGGGCGCCAAGAACGCGGCGCTCTCATTCGCTGGGACGATCTCCCCGCAGCGCGCGGCGAGCGTCGCGGCAAACCGACCGTCCGCGATGCCGATGCGCCACCACGATCCGGTGAGCGAGGTGTGCTCCGCAACACCAGTGCGTTTTGTACAGGGACCGACACGGTTTGCGAGCGCGTCCAGCGCAGCACCTACTGATGCGGCGAGTGACTCCTCGCCACCGAAGTAGCGCGCCGGACCGCGTACCGGAAAGGCCGCCCACCCAGGACGATCGACGACGACGTCAGCGCCGAAATCAGAGAGCGCGGCGGCGACAAGCTCGAAGGCACGCGACTCCCCTCCCGGATCTTCCGCGCGCACGACGAGACCGGGACAGCACGACACCGCCTCGCGCTGGCGCTGATTGGTGCGCACGCCACAAGCGCGCGTGGCTCGCGACACCGCGACGACCATTCCGCTCACAGTGACGGCCACCAGGTCGTTGGGACCGAAGCCCGCCGCGGTCACCGGCCAGTCCGGACAGACGACGACGAGCGTCCGCTCGACCGAGGGAACGCGCCTCGTGCTCACCGCACAGCGATCTCTTCACGCCGCACCGGCGGAAGGGAACCTGCGGTGACCGTCGAGATCGCGGGGGCGCTCCCCGCTTTCAACCAGAACGACGCGCGCAGCGTGCGCGGCGTCGCAGATCGGCGGGTCGCGACGACGTCGATGTAGCGATGAGCCAGTCGCCCGGTGCCGGGAGCGAGGCCGCCGAAAGTGCTCCCCGCGACCTCGATGCGCACGTCCACTCCTTCAGCAACCGGGCGAGGAAACGACGCGACGGCGAGCGAACCGGAGAGAACGACGAGAACCGACCGGCGTTCGCGCGCCCTCGCCGTGAGGCGGCGGAGCTCGGCTACCGAGGTATCGGCCGGAGCGAGGACGACGTCGCAACCGTCCAAGAGCGCGGCGACGATCGGGGCCAGCTTGGAGCCGGGACGGGGAACGAGGGCGAGGCGATCGAGCGCCACGCCGAGCTCGGCTGCCGCGACGACTCCGAGGTCGGCCATCCCCACCGCGGCGCACCACGCTCCCTCGGTGCTCGCCTGAGCGATGAGGGAACACGCGAGCGCCGTCACACCTGCGTGACCGACCGTCGAGATCGCGACCGTGCTCCCCCGCCTGAGCCCGGGGGTACCGAGCAGCTCGGTGAAGGCGGGCGCCACCGGCAACAGCTCGTCACGTGCGAGGACGGTCGGTCGCAGTCGGTCAGCGAGGAGGCGTGGCGAGGTGGCCGAGGCGGGCGCTGGCGACCTGAGAGTCACCGACGGAGCATATCGAACATATGTTCGACCGTCCTGTCGGAAAGTCTCCATCCACTCAATTCAGTCGGATCCGTACGTGTTCGCTTCTTGTGTGCATCCGAACAACGAACAGCTGCCGAGGAGCTCCTAACCTTCGGTCGCCGCGACAGGAGCGATCAAAGCCGGGTCCTTGTACTCCACCCTCCCGACACGCCGATCGACGGGCACGAACGAGAGCGTGCCCTCCTCGGCGGGGCGGAGCAGACCCTCGAGTTCGTCTGGCTCGGACAGCTCGTCGCCGATCCACAACTCGAGCGCGTCTTGCTCTAGGACCACCGGCATCCGGTCGTGAACCGCCGAAACCTCTTTGTTCGCGTCGGTCGTGATGATCGTGCAAGAGCGCAGCCAGCTTCGGTCCCTGTTCTCAGCGGACCGATCACGCCATACCTCCCACAACCCCGCGAACGCCATCGGTTCATTGTCGGCACGAGTGAAGTAGAAGGGTTGCCGCTTCCCGTTCCCGTCTTTTCGCCACTCGTAGAACCCGTCAGCGATCACCGCGAGACGGCGCGCTTCAAAAGCGGCGCGATACGACGGCTTCGTCGCGATCGACTCTGCTCTCGCGTTGAACATCCGACTTCCGACCGACAGATCCTTCGCCCACGACGGAACAAGCCCCCACCGGAATTCATCGAGGACACGACCGTGCTCTTCTTCTTCCACGAGTCCGAGCGCCGTCTCCGTCGGTGCGACGTTGTAACTCGGCCGATAGTCGTCGCGCACACCAGGGGCGAGCCTTGCTTCGAAGAAGCTCAGGAGTTCATCGATCGGGGTCGCGAGGACGTACCGGCCACACATCGAAAAGACCGCCGTGCGTCAGGCGCGTGAGCGACGAACCAGAAACCGTGCGAGCAAGAAGACGATGACGACGATCACTACGAGCTTGAGGATCGTCCAGACGACGCCCGCGACCGCGGTCAAAACGGCGAACGCGATGACAACGAGGACCGCGAAGGTGACGAGAACGCCGACGGCGTGGAGGGGGCGGATGTGGCGGGTTTTCTGATCGGGCTGGAGCATCGAACGGGTCCTTTGCTTGTTAGATGCAAGCGTACCGGCACCTAGTTCTTCGCCCCTCTCCTACCTGGGCCGACGCCGCGTCGCCGCAGCCGGCGCTGGCGCTGGCGCTGGCGCTGGCGCTGGCGCTGGAAGACGAGAATCTGCAGCGCACGCCGTTAGGCTCAGTTGTTCGAGATTCGATGCGACGCCGTCCTCGCGCAATGAGGAGGTATCCAATAGATATGGTGCGGATCCCGACTTCACGGGGTGCCCGACCAGGCGTTTTGGCCGTGGCGTCCCTCCTCGTCCTTTCCGGATCGCTCCTGTTATCGGCGTGCTCGTCCGGCGCAACCGGCGGCGGCCCCTCCACGGGCAAGAACGCGGTCGGACAGATCACCGCCAACTGGACCGCGTTCTTCAAGGGCACGACGCCTGCGACCGAGAAGGCCTCTCTACTTCAGAACGGGTCGGAGTTCGTCTCGTTCATCAAGGCGCAGGCGAAAACCTCGACGGCGAAGTCGGTCACCGTGAAGGTGACGAAGGTGAAGCTCACCTCGAGGACGACGGCAACGGTGACCTACACGATCCTGCTCGGCGGCACGCCTGAGCTTTCCGGCTCGAAGGGAAAGGCGATCTTCCAAAACGGCAAATGGAAAGTCAGTGACTCGAGCTTCTGCGCGCTGTTGTCTTTGGAAGGAACCGCCTCTCAGGTGAAGGCCTGCGCGAAGTCCTAACGGTAACGGGAATGCCTCGAGGAAGCACGTCCAGCTTGGCGCATTCCTAATCGGCTAAGGACGCTCGCGACCTCGAGGGGGTCCGATTCGGTCTCGTCGAGGCGGCGCTCCTCACTCGAGCGCGATCCCCCATGAAGCGCGAAAGCGCTCACCAGGCTCGACGACTGCGAACCCGTCTCGGCTCACAAACGCGTTCGGCGGCGCGGTCATTGGCTCGAGCGCCAGGGCGCTTCGACGTTGGGCTTCGCCGAGCGTGTCCGCCGTAAAGCACATAACGTGGGTGAAGTTCTCGTCACCCCAGACGACGACCGGGTCGGCGGCTTCCTCGGGCCAAAAACGTGCGTTCCACGTCCCATCGGACTGGCGATCGAGCTCGCTGAAGGCGTCGTCGATGACTTGACCACGAAGTGCGAGACGACTGGTTATCGAAGCGAACTCGGACTGATCTGTCGGTTCCGAATCAACCGGCAACATTCGATCGTTCACGACTACGTGGCGACGCGCAGGGATCGCGACTGAGGCGGAGTCGAGCCCAACTGACCCGGCGACGAGATACGGATGAAACCCGAGCGCAAACGGCGCGTCCTCGTCGTCACGGTTTTCGAAGGTCGTCGACACGATGAGCGAACCGGCATCAACGCGATAGGTGACGTCGAGTTGCCACCACCATGGGTATGCCGGCTGGGGACCGAGGCGGAGCGAGCAAGAGACAGCCGACTCGTCGAGACGCTCGATGCGGAACGGAAGCCAACGGACGATGCCGTGGATCGAGTTGTGGCGATCCGGCTCGTCCAACGGCGCGTTCGCGCGCCGAGAACCGAACCGATAGGCGCCGTCAGCGAGACGGTTCGGCCACGGCGCGAGCACTTGGCCGCGCCCTGCAGACGACATTTCGTCTTCGGAGAATCCCCAGAGAACGGGCCGGTCGTCGACCGAGAACTCGCGCAGAGTCGCTCCAATTTCGGTGATCGTCGCTGTCGTTCCGTCCGCGACGATCACGAATTGTTCGCCGCTCGGTCGCGACATCGTCGGTATGGTACCGATGGATCGGCGACGGCTCCGGCGGAGGAGACGACTCGTGCACATTCTCGTGACGAACGACGACGGCGTGTTCGCGCCGGGAATCGCTTCGCTTGCGGCGACTCTCGCCGAAGCGGGACATGACGTCGTCGTCGTCGCGCCGCTCGAAGACCAAAGTGGGTCCAGTGCCGCGACCGGCGTGCAGCCCCAGTCGTCCGCCGACGCCCTCGCGCTCGAAGCCGTCGAGCTCGAACGGGCGACAGGAGTGCGCGCCTACGGCATCGCATCGCTTCCAGCGGCGTGCGTGGCGATCGCGCTCGGCGGTGCCCTCGGGCCTCCCGCCGAACTCGTCGTATCCGGCATCAACCGCGGTCGCAATATCGGGCGACTGATTCTCCACTCTGGGACCGTCGGAGCTGCGTTCACGGCGTCGAAATTCGGCCGGTCGGCACTCGCGATCAGCATCAAGTCCGACGGCAAAGCGCCTGTCCATTTCGCCACTGCGGCAGAGATCGCGGCCGCGCTCATCGAGCCGCTCGCGTCGATGGAACCGGGAAGCGTGCTCAACTGCAATGTCCCGAACAAACCCCTCGACGAGATCCGAGGGGTGCGCCGCGCGTATCTCAGTGAGTCGGACATCTTCCATTCGACGAGCATCGACGCGGGGCGTATCCGCGTCTCGCTCGGTTATCGGGGCCAGTCGAGGCGCCCTGACGATGACGAAGCGCTGACGAGCGCAGGATTCGTCTCGTTGACCGCGTTGTCTCCCCCGAGGGAGGACTCGGACCCGAAGGTCCAGGCGCGGGTGGACGAACTCGCGGACAATCTCGACGGTCGCTTCGGGGCCGACCGACGGGACTGACCAGTCTCGAGGGCTCGACCGAGTCGTTGCGCAGGTGACTGAGGCCCTTCGCGACCGTCTGATCAGTGATTTTATGCCGCTGGAGCGCGCAACGTGAACGATCGGTAACATGACGGCCTCAGCCATAGACGGGGTCGACGGAGCGCGCGCCGGACCCCGGCCGGTCATTCGCCGGAGCGAGACCCTCACAAACTCATAGACGAGCGCGCGCGGGCGGTGCACGAAAGTGCATGCCCTTAGTCAAAGGAGCGACGCGAGAACCAAGCGAAGGGCTCGGCCAGCCTGCACCTCGCACGGGTGAGTTTCACCCCGATCTGGATTCGCCCTGCCGGCATCGGATCACGAGTCGAATGCAGTAAGGCGGTCGGCCCGCATCCCGACCCACCTGGACCAGTGGAAGAACCCCGATCCAAGGAGGCCTTCGATGCGACCGCACCCAAAGCTTGCGATCACTTCGGCCACAGTCATCCTCGGCACCGCCGGCGCGTTCGGCGTCGCCAACTTGAATACCAAGACCACAGCGCTCGTCCGCGCTGTGCGACATGTCACCCACACGCGCTTCGACGCGCGCGTGCGCCATACCCAAATACGGCTCCCTCGCGCCGCTCCGCCAATCCTCGCCGGGGCGTATCGCACGACCCCGATCCCCTATCTCTTCGCGCAACCAAGCCCACGCGTGCGTCCGACGCCAGTGACGCAGATCGGCCTCGCGGTCGCACCTTCTTCGGCAGCGACACCGTCAAAGTGGCTTGCGTTGAGAACGTGCGAGTCTGACAACAACTACTCCGAGGACACCGGCAACGGTTACTACGGCGCTTATCAGTTCGCCGCATCGACGTGGTGGGGTCTCGGCCTCTCGGGTCTGCCGAGCACGGCAAGTCCGGCGCTTCAGAACGCCGCGGCGGCGAAACTGCAGAGACTCTCCGGTTGGTCTGCATGGCCGATCTGCTCGGAAGCCATCGGACTGTAAGTACCGTGCGGAGGTCGGCGCAGTACTCGTGCAATTCGCCTTTGATGTTTCCTCGTCATCTTTTGAGCGCAGTCGATTCGCCGAACTTGCGGTCCCCATAGACACCTCGGCGCGCATCTCTCGATACATTCCTCGTCGCATGGGTCACGATCGGGACATACTCGCCGATCGCCCGCCTTCTCTACCTGCGGAGTCTCGTCTGTCCCTCGATGCGCCCCACAGGAGAGAGATCCTCGACGCGCACTCGGCTGCCCTCGAGCAAGGCGCCGACGGGTACATCGATCCTTCCTCCGGGCTCTTCGTCCTCTCCGCTCGATACCTCGCGGCGCGCGGCTACTGCTGCGAGCAGGGATGCCGGCACTGCCCTTACGTCGAGAAATGAGATGAGCCAAAACGCGCGCGCCTGGATGAGTTGGTCGACTGGAAAAGACAGCACGCTCGCGCTCCATCTCGCCCGGACAAACGGATCGCTCGACGTCGTCGCACTGTTGACGACGCTGAACGCGGATGCGAATCGGGTCGCGATGCACGCCGTGCGGCGAAGTTTGCTCGAAGCTCAGGCGGCCGCGCTCGGTCTTCCGCTCCACGTCGTCGAGCTGCCGTCACCGTGTCCGAACGAGGTCTACGAGGAAAAGATGGCATCGGCGATAGCTACGGCGGTCGAAGACGAGGTACGCCACATCGTCTTCGGCGACATATTTCTCCGCGACATCCGTGAGTACCGAGAGGCGATGCTCGAGGGAACCGGGATCTCTCCGGTCTTTCCCCTATGGCAGCGGCCGACCGACGCGCTCGCGGAGGAAATGGTCGCGTCGGGCGTCCGGGCCGTCATCACTTGCGTCGACCCGAATCAGGCGCCGCGAGCACTCGCCGGTCGGCGGTACGACCGGGCCCTGCTCGACGAGTTGCCTCCCGGTGTCGACGCGTGCGGAGAGAACGGCGAGTTCCACACCTTCGTCGTCGATGGCCCGGGGTTTGCTCACCCGCTCGACGTCTCTGTCGGCGAGATCGTCGAACGTGACGGTTTTGTCTTCGCCGACGTTTTACCGACGTAGCTGACGAGATCTGGATCGGGAGGGACGACGTCGGGATGGAAGATCCCGGCGAGCGCCTCCACGCCGTCGACGAGCCGGGGACCTGGACGCACGAACGAGGAGTCGGCGTCGACCGCGAAAACGCGGCAACCCGCTGGTAGGCGACCCTCGCTCAGAAGGTCAGTCGCCAGGTGGCGCGCGTCATCGAGGTGGAAACCGCACGGCGCGACGACGCAAATCTCGGGGACGCGCTGACCGACGTGATTCCAGTCCACGCGCTTCGAAGGCTTGCCGGACTCCCCGACGACCTCATTCCCTCCGGCGCGCTCGACCATGTCTGGGATCCAGTGACCCGCACCAAAGGGCGGATCGGTCCATTCGAGAACGACAACGCGCGGACGATCGCGGCCGACGACGACGGAATTGATCCGCTGCAGTCGAAAGGACAGGTTGTCGACGAGCCGACGCGCTTCGACGTGCCTCCCGACCGCGTCGCCGATCGCGAGGATCGAGCCGAGCACCTCCTCGAGCGTCTGCGGATCGACCGTCAAGACGGCGCTGTCGTACTGGAGATGCGAGAGCGCGTCGTCGACCGTTTTCACGTCCACGGCGCAAACCGCACACAGGTCCTGGGTGACGAGAAGGTCCGGTTCGAGCTCGCGCAGCGAGCCCTCGTCGAGACGATTGAGCTCCTCACCCGACGCGATTCGAGTCCGTACCTCTGCATCGATCTCTTTGGGCGTCAAACCGCTCCGAATCGCGGTCGTCGAGACGACTCGCCGCGAACGTGCCTCGCTCGGGTAGTCGCACTCGAACGTGACACCGACCACATCGTCGGCCGCGCCGATAGCGAAGAGGATCTCCGTCGCAGACGGAAGGAGCGAAACAACTCGCACGATAGGGAAGCTACCGGAGCTCACCCAACCCGTTCCGCCGCTCGGTCCGTCGTTAGACGGGCGTCGCGGCCTCCCGCCCGAGTCGGGCGCGAGGTGGTTGTGCCCCGCACTTCATTTGCCCGTCCGCCGGTGCGAGCCCGACTCGTCGGACGATGACCGGCGCGGGCTCGGCAGCCTGGCGAGAACTCCTGCGCACCCTGGCCCACAAGTTGAAGACGAAGCGGCGGCGGTTGACGTCACGCGCTTCGCGTCGCCGCGCGGCCCGCTCGAATCGGCTGGTGTCCGACGCCTCTTGGTGCAGCCAGCTATCGACAAGAAATGGATTCATCGGACCTCCTTCAAACGCTTGATGACAAGCTGCTTGTTATCAAGCTACTTGAAATACAGCTTGAAATCAAGTAACTGTAATTAAAGTGAAAAGTTGGTATGATGTGCACGTGACCGAGACCCGGAAAAAGGACGCTGCGCGCGACGAAACGTGCGACGATTTCGACGCGCATGCCGCCTGGGCCGCGAAGACGTGGCCGGAGATCGATCCAGTCGTCGAACAGATCGTCAACCGAATCGACAAAATCGGCCGCTACATCGACCGCGCCTCTGTGGACACGCTCGACTCACTCGGTCTCGCGCTGGGCGAGTTGAAGGTGCTGTTGTGTGTGAACAAGGACGACCTCCGTTCGCCCGCCGAGATCGCCAAACACCTCCTCGTCTCGACCGGAACGATGACGAATCGACTCGACAAGCTCGAAGCCGCGGGTCTCGTCGCCCGAACTCGCGATCCCCATGACCGCCGCTCGCTGACCGTGGAGCTCACCGAAGCGGGCCGCAGAACTCTCGACAGCTACGTGAGCGTGCAGGCGAAGCGGGAGCGCCAGTTGTTGAGCGGCCTCGACGACGCGGACAAGGGTGAGCTCACCCGCCTTTTACGACTGCTCCTCGCCTCGGTCCAGGCACAAGCTGGCTTCGTTCTTCACGGCAAGGTCTGAAATCCGCCTCGCTCGTCGGCCGCTTTCCGTCCAGCAACGATTAAGGGCGTGCACTAGAAGTCCCGGCGTCACGGCGATGACGCGCGGTGCGCCCGGCCCGCCGTGACAGCCCACCCGCCGCGGCGATGGCCCGATAGGGTCAGGACGAGCCAAATAACCCTGGAGCGCGATGAACGATGTCTCGTGACGCCGCGGAGTCACCCGCGGAAATCTCCCTCACTTTCGACGATGTCCTCCTCGTCCCACAGGACTCCGACGTCCTCCCCCACGAGGCTGACACGACGACGCGGCTGAGCGATCGACTCGAACTGAGCATCCCGCTCGTCTCCGCGGCAATGGACACCGTCACCGAGTCGCGCATGGCGGTCGCGCTGGCACGCCTCGGGGGACTTGGCACGATCCACCGCAACATGTCGGCGGAGCGCCAGGCAGAAGAAGTCGACCGGGTGAAGCGCTCGGAAGCCGGGATGGTGCAGAACCCGGTGAAGATTGCTCCGGACCGCCCCGTTTCCGAGGCAATGGAAATGATGCGGCACTTCCACATCTCCGGTGTCCCCGTCGTCGACCCCGACGGCCGCCTCGTCGGCATCGTCACGAACCGCGACCTGCGCTTCCACGACGACCCCCGTGTCGCGGTCGCCGACGTCATGACGTCACAGAGTCTCGTCACGGCACCGCTCGGAACCGACCTCGCAAAGGCGCGTCGCATCCTTCAGGAGGCGAAAGTCGAAAAGCTCCCGATCGTCGACGGCGACGGTCGATTGCGCGGTCTGATCACCGTGAAGGACATCACCAAACAAGAGGCGTTCCCCGGCGCGAGCAAGGACCCGGACGGTCGACTGCGCGTCGCGGCGGCGATCGGAGTCGGCGGCGAGGGATACGCGCGGGCGAAGGCGCTGATCGACGCCGAGGTCGACGTCATCTGCGTCGACACCGCGCACGGACACTCCCGCCGGGTGGTCGAGACCGTCGCCGAGCTCCGCGAGAACTGGAGAACCGGGGTCATCGTCGCCGGCAACGTGGCCACCGCGGCCGGGACGCGCGCGCTTGCCGAATCCGGTGCCGACGTCGTGAAAATCGGAGTCGGGCCTGGTTCCATCTGCACGACGCGCGTCGTCACCGGCATCGGGGTCCCCCAGTGGAGCGCGATCCGCGAGTGCACCGAAGAGGCGCGTCGCCACGGGGTCGGGATCTTGGCCGACGGCGGCATCCGCTTCTCTGGAGACATCGCGAAGGCGATCGCTGCCGGCGCGCAGGCGGTGATGCTCGGCAGCCTGTTCGCCGGCGTCGAAGAAAGCCCCGGCGAGATCACGATGATCGGCAACCGCCCGATGAAGCGATACCGGGGAATGGGGAGCCTTTCGGCGATGGCGACCCGCTCGTACTCGAAGGACCGCTACGCCCAAGAAACGGTCGCTGATCCGGACAAGGTCGTCCCCGAAGGCGTAGAAGGCGCTGTGCCGTACCGCGGTCCGCTCGCTGAGGTCGTCCATCAGCTCGTCGGCGGGCTCCGCCAGGCGATGGGCTATGTCGGAGCGCGCACGATCCCCCAGTTTCACGAGCGGGCGAAGTTCATCCGCGTCAGCGAGGGCGCGTACCGCGAGAACCACCCCCACGACCTCTACGGCGTAATCGACGCGCCGAACTATCTCGGCACCGACTCTTAAGAGGGCGGCCGCTCTCGGCCGCAGGACTGTTTCCACGCCGGCAACGCTTCTCCTTCTCGGCGCGCCCGCCCTGCTTGACTCTGAGCGCCGCCACATTGACGAGGTCATCGCGGACCGACGTCGGTACTTCGGATGGCGACCTGCGCATCGAAACCGCGTCTGGTCGCCAACGTGTTGGCTGGTTCATCTCCGGAAGCGCCCGCCTCACTACGGTGAGCGGTTCGGTCTCCGCTGGGATCGCGCAGGGCACTGCTCTGCACGTCGAAGCCGAAGCGCTCGCTGGATCGCTCGAGTTCGAGATCCCCCTCGACTCCGAGCCGGATTCGTCGAGTTCTGTAGGACCGGAACTTTCGTTGCAGATCAGCTCCCTGAGCGGAAGCGTGCGGATCGTTCGTTCGGCGGCGAAGAGAGCGCCGCGTGACTCCCCTACAGGTCGAGCGGCTTGATGTCCGCGAGGAGCAACTTCGGATCGCGCCAGTCGATCCCCTCGACGTCGACGTAAAGCTCGATCTCGTTGCCGTCGGGATCGGTGAGGTAGACGCTGTGGGTGACAGTGTGATCGGCCGCGCCGACTACGTGGGCGCCCGCCGCGCGCACTTGTTCGAGGGCCGTACGCAACTCCTCGTCGGTGTCGCCGACTTTGAGCCCGAAGTGATAAAGACCTGCGCGGCGTCCCTTCAGCGGACCGGGCGCGTCCTCCCCCACTTCGATCAGCAACAGCTCGTGATGGGTGCGGCCGCCGCTGAACATCGCGGCGGGGAATCCGAGCGGGATGTCGACTTCGGAACCTGGCCCGGCGACTTGTCGCCAACCGAGCACGTCGCGGTAGAACGCGACGGAGCGCTTGAGATTCTTCACGTACAGCACGAGGTGCCCGAGCTCCTTGACACCCATCAGCGTTCGACCTTCGCGCCCGAGATGCGCCGGCGCACGTCGTCGACGAGCAGCGCGTGCACGCTCGGATCCGCGACAAGCTCGGGGTGGAACGCGACGACGGTCACGGTTCCAGAACGACATCCCACCGGCCGCGACTTCCCGTCTGCCATCTGGACCTCCGCGAGCAGCTCGACGTCGGCACCGATTGATTCGACGTAGGGAGCGCGGATGAACACCGCATGGATCGGGCCATCCTTCGCGCCCTTGAAGTCGAGATCGGCCTCGAACGACTCCGCCTGCCGGCCGAACGCGTTGCGACGCACGGTGACGTCGATTGCGTCGAAGCTCCACTGATCGGGACGCCCGTCGAGCACCTCTCGCGCGAGCAGGATCATCCCGGCGCAGGTTCCGAGCACCGGCAATCCCCCCGCCAGGAGCTTCGCAATCGGCTCGCGCAGCTCTGCTCCTTCGATCAGCAATTGCAGCGCCGTCGACTCGCCGCCCGGGAGGACGAGCCCATCGATCCCCTCGAGATCCGCCGGGACGCGCACCTCTTTGGTCTCGACACCGAGTGACGTGAGGAGCTTCGTGTGCGCTTCGACGTCGCCTTGCAATGCGAGGACGCCGATCACCAACCGATCACTGAACGCGATTCGACTTTGTCCCGCGAGCGCCACATCGATCGTCGTTTCGATCACCAGCCACGTTCGGCGAGCCTCGTCTCGAGCGACGCGATCTCAGCACCGATCATCGGCGCGCCCAGTCCACGGGAGACCTTCGCCAGGATCTCCGGGTCGTTGAAGTGCGAGGTCGCCTCGACGATCGCGCGCGCCCGCGACGGCGGGTCCTCGCTCTTGAAGATCCCAGACCCGACGAACACCGCTTCCGCGCCGAGCTGCATGACGAGCGCGGCGTCCGCGGGGGTTGCGATCCCTCCGGCACAGAAAAGGGGTACCGGCAGCCGACCCGTCTCGGCGACCTCCTCCACGAGCGATATCGGCGCCTGAAGAGACTTCGCCCACGAGTACCGCTCGGCGCTGTCGGCGGTGGTGATCTTTCTGATGTCGCCGAGGATCGATCGCAAGTGCCGCACCGCCTCCACGATGTTGCCCGTCCCGGCCTCGCCCTTCGAGCGGATCATCGCCGCGCCCTCCGAGATCCGGCGCA
Source organism: uncultured Acidimicrobiaceae bacterium (assembly GCA_963725215.1). Classification (GTDB taxonomy): domain Bacteria; phylum Actinomycetota; class Acidimicrobiia; order Acidimicrobiales; family Bog-793; genus CAVRXQ01. The sequence continues at coordinate 665,321 of CAVRXQ010000002.1, forward strand.
AGGCTTCGCCGAGGTTCGTCGCACCGCATACGAAGGGGATCTGGAACGACCATTTGTCAATGTGATGCGCCTCGTCTGCCGGGGTGAGCACTTCGCTCTCGTCGATGTAATCGACCTTCAGCGCCTGCAGGATCTGGGCTTCAGCGAAGTGTCCGATGCGGACCTTCGCCATCACCGGGATTGTCACCGTCTGTTGGATCGCCTCGATTAGCGCCGGATCGCTCATGCGCGCGACACCGCCCTCGCGGCGAATGTCGGCGGGCACCCGTTCGAGCGCCATCACAGAAACCGCGCCCGCGTCCTCGGCGATCTTCGCGTGTTCGGGGGTGACGACGTCCATGACGACCCCGCCCCGCAGCATCTCGGCGAGGCCACGCTTCACCTTGTCGGTGCCGGTCAGCCGGCTTGGAGAACCGTTCGACTCGATCTCTTCAGGTGTCGTCACGCATCCAATGTACCTGCCAGGAGGCGCTTTCCGAGCTCGAGAATCCCACCGGCTCTACGCCGCTTCGAGCTCGAGCTCACTTTCTGCCAACTCCCGCCGCGCGGGCCGCGGCAAAACGGCGGCGAGGATCGCGCCCGCCGCGACGACGCTAATGCCGACCCGCAGTGCCGGGAGGAGCCCGGCCACGTAGGTGAGCCCGCTCGCGTAGCTGCCGAAGCTCGCGAACAATGCGCCGAGCACCGAGATCCCGAACACCCCACCGAGCTCGCGGATCGCGTTGTTCGTCCCCGAAGCGACGCCCTCCGCGACCCTCGGAACGGACGACAGCAGCACCGACGCGACCGGCACGAAGAAGAGAGACATCCCGACGCCCGAGATCACGAACGCCGGCACGAAATCGAGGTACCCCGTCCCGGGGCTGATGACAAACGCGATCCACGCGAGCCCGATCGCTTGCAGGGCGAGGCCGAGCGTGATGAGGGTGCGGCCACCGAATTTCTCGACGAGCGGCCCCGTGAAAGGTGCCACGAGCACCGGCATCGCGGTCCACGGCAGCGTGCGAACTCCCGCCGAAAGCGGTGAGTACCCCTGCACCGTCTGCAGAAACTGCGCGAGGAAGAAGATCGAGCCGAACATCCCAAAGCTCATGAAGAGCGACACGCCGTTCACGACCGAGAAGCCACGGCGGCGGAAAAGCGCCATCGGCAACATCGCGTGATCCGAGCGCAGCTCGAAGATGATGAAGCCAACGAGCGCACTCACACCGACAGCGAAGCTCGCGAGGATCTGCGTGTTCGTCCATCCGACGTCGCCGCCGCGCACGAGCCCGAAGACGATGCCGAAAAGACCGACGCTCGCAAAGACGATTCCTCGGAGGTCGAGCCGGCGCGAGTCACCGTGGGACTCGTCGAGGCGCGTCCACGCGAGCGGGAGCAGCGCCACGCCGATCGGTACGTTCAGCCAGAAAATCCACTGCCACGACAATCCCTCGACGACGGCGCCGCCAACGAGCGGGCCGATCGCCACCGCGAGACCGCCGATCGCGCCCCACACCCCGAGCGCAACGTTGCGTCGCGCCTCTGGAACCGCCGCCGACAGCAAGGTGAGCGAGAGCGGAATCAACAGCGCGCCTCCAGCACCCTGAACAGCGCGCGCCGCGATCAAGACATCGATGTTCGGTGCGAGCGCCGCGACGGCCGACGCCACGGTGAAGATCCCGATTCCGACCACGAACATGCGGCGACGACCGAAGCGGTCACCGAGCGCGGCGCCGGTGAGCAACAGCACCGCGAAAGAGAGCGTGTATGCGTTCACCGTCCACTCGAGCCCCGCGAGCCCGGCGTGCAGACTCCGGCGGATGACGGGCAACGCGAACGTGACGACGAGATTGTCGAGCGACCCCATGAACTGGGCCGCGCCGGTGATCGCGATCACCCAGACGAGCGACGTCGGGCGGGCGCGCCGGGTCGTCGCGCCGAGTTGTGGGTTCGAGGCAGACATTTCGACCTCCTCAGTTAGATATTGAGTACTCACTAGATTTGAAAGACGTGCGAAAGGGCACTTCGGTGGAGCTCATGGTTCAGTTGCGGACTTTTTCGAGGGAATCGACGAAGGCGGCGTGCTCGGCGTCGTCTCGCCAGTCGCCCCACAGCTCGTCGAGTGACACAAGGTCGAGCGCGCTGACGACGTTGCAAAGCATCCCCATCGCGAAGAACTCGCGCAGCTCTTGCGGCCCGAGCCCGGTTCGGCCGGCGACGAATTGCACGATCTCGCGAAATTGCTCGGAAACGAACGCGCGGATCTCCGGATCGCCAGAAGCCGCGTAGCCCTGAAGTTGGATGAGCAGTCGGTCGCTGTCGGCAATCAGGGGCCCGTACGCCAAGCCCATCGCCTCCAAGGCCGCCTCTCCCTCGAGACCCTTGCTCGCCTCGTCGAAGGTGTGCAGGACGGCCCGACAGCCGAGCGCTACAGATTCCAAGAACAGCTGCTTTTTCGTTCCGAACAGTCGGAACAAGTACGGCTGGGAGATCCCTGCCGCCTGCGCGATCGCATCGGTCGAGGTGCCGCCGTAACCGTCGCGGGCAAAGGCCGTGAGGGCGAAGGCGAGCACCGCTCGCTTGCGCTCGTCGGCCGTCATCCGCAGGCCGCTTCGCGGCGCCGTCCCCTTCGCCATATCCATGGAGGTAAGTTAGTGAGTACTCACAACTTTGTCAAGCTGGGACGCCAGCCGATTTACAGCTCCGCGAGGACGGCGTCTGCTCCGCTCACTGAGACTCCGGGCTGGGATTCGACGCCGAGATAGGTCACGACGCCGTCTTGCAGGATCATCGCGTACCGCCGAGAGCGCACCCCGAGTCCCGCCGCGGTCATGTCATAATCGAGGCCCACGGCGCGGGTGAACTCCCCGTTGCCGTCGCCGAGCATCATCACCGCGTCGCCGGTCCCTTGGGCTTGACCCCACGCCCCCATCACGTAGGCGTCGTTGACTGAGATGCAGGCGATCAGATCGACGCCTTTTCCCTTCAGGTCCTCGGCGCGGACGATGTAGCCCGGGAGGTGGAAGTCCGAGCACGTCGGCGTGAACGCGCCGGGCAGACCGAACAACACGACCTTGCCGCGGCCGAGGACGTCGAGACTGCGCAGAGCTTCTGGCTCGCGCTTTCCCATCCGGCGCAACTCGACGTCGGGGATCTTGTCACCAACGGCAATCGTCATGACCGGCTCTCCTCTTCTCGGGTGCTGGGGCGCATCGTCGATACAAGATACGGGACAACCATCCGCTGAGGTCGGGCGGACATCAGGTTCGCCAGAGAGTTTTTCTCAAGCTAGCCTGATATTTCGGAGGTGAAAGAGGGTTCATGCTCGCCGGTTTCGTCATCTTCCTCCGGGAAGGCACCGAGGCAAGCATCATCATCGCCGTCCTCCTCTCCTACCTCGAGCGCTCCGGTCACCGGCGCCACTTCAAGGCCGTCTTCTTGGGCGCCGGAATCGCCGGCCTCCTCGCGGCGGCGGGCGGCGTGGCCGCGTACCTAACGATCCACACCTACGCCGGCTCGCGTGCGCAGACGATCTTCGAGACCGCCACATACGCCGTCGCCGTCATCATCCTCACTTACATGACGTTTTGGATGCGCGCCCACGCGAAGACGATCTCGAAAGAGCTCTCCGCCCGAGCCGAATCGACGATCGGAAAGAAAGAGCGGCTCGGACTGGCGCTGCTCGCCTTCCAAGCCGTCGGACGCGAGGGGCTCGAGACGGCGGTCTTCACCCTCGCAATCGTCTTCGCCGCCGGCACGAAACAGACGCTGCTCGGCGGACTCGTCGGACTCGTGTGCGCCCTCGGTATCGCCTACGCGATCTTTCGCGCCGGCAAGCGCCTCAACTTGGCGATCTTCTTCACGACAGTCGGCACGTTGCTGATCGTGTTTGCCGCCGGGCTCGTCGCGGACATCGTCGAGAACCTCCAGCAGCTCGGTTGGGTTCACGCGTTGAGCTCTCAAATGTGGAACTCGACCAGCGTCGTTTCCGAAAGTTCGGCGATCGGGGATGTCTTCCATTCGCTCTTCGGCTACGCCGATCGACCGACTGCGCTACAAGCCGTCTGCTACGTCGTTTACGTAGCGTTCGCCGTCGGTCTTTATATCGCGATCAACCGGCGCGGCAGCTCCTCGAAGGCGCGCGCGACGGGCGACCGAGGAGACCTCGAGCGCGGCGTCGTCTTAGACCGATACGACGAGCACGTAAACCGCTCGTCGGGGCGCACCCCGTTGCGAGTACCTCCAAGCCGAGTAACAATGTCGTCGCCGCATTAGGAAATACCCGAGGTGGACTCCGGCGGCGGTACGCCGGAGCTGAAAAGGGAAGCCGGTGGAAGTCCGGCACGGTCGCGCCACTGTGACCGGGGAGCGATCCCGAACGTGGCCACTGGGACTTCGTCCTGGGAAGGCACGGGAGAGCGTCGATCCGGAAGTCAGGAGACCTGCCTCGGGACAGGAGATGTCGAGCCTCGCGTCAAGGTGAACTGAAGGGTCGCGGCGCTGGGTCTACCAGCGAGATCCCACTCGAAGCCGTGGCGTGAGCCGACCGACCGGCCGCGCGCTCGGCCAGAAGGAGTGGGAGATGTCTCGACTCAGAGAAACGTTTCTTCGCACGCGCCCAAAAAGTGATCGCTCGATGGTCTGTACCCGCGTGCGCGTTCTGATCGTTCTAGGAAGCGCCCTGATCATCGGCGCGCTGAGCACGACGACCTCTGTCGCTTCAGCGACGCACCTCAACTCGCGACATCCGTCACGCATCATTTCGCTCTCACCGACCGCAACCGAGGTGCTGTTCGCGATCGGTGCCGGACACCAGGTCGTCGCCGTCGACGGAGACTCCGACTATCCGAAGAACGCCCCCCGCACATCGTTGTCAGGACTCGAACCGAACCTCGAGGCGATCGCGAGGTACCGGCCACAACTCGTCGTCATCTCGTACAACCCGAACAACTTGGAGAAATCACTGGAGCGACTCGGCATCAGCGTCCTTTTTCAGGATGCGCCGGCAAGCCTCTCCGGCACGTACAGCCAGATCGAACGGCTGGGCGAGATCACCGGCCACGTCAACGCGGCGCGATCGCTCGTCGAGCGCATGCGCCGGGAGATCGCGGCGGCGGTGCGCACTGCACCGCATTTTGCGAAGGTGCCCACCTACTACTACGAACTTGACCAGACCGAATATTCGGTGACGTCGTCCACCTTCATCGGCAGGCTCGTAAAGATGTTCGGCTTGCGCGATATCGCGGATGCCGCCAAGGGAGCTTCGAGCGGTTATCCGCAGCTTTCGACCGAGTACATCGTGAAGTCGAACCCGTCTCTCATCTTCCTCGCCGACACGATCTGTTGTCATCAATCCCTGACGACGCTCGCCAAGCGTCCCGGGTTCAGGGCGATGAGCGCCGTGAAAGGGCGCGATGTCTTCGGGTTGAACGATGACATCGCCTCGCAGTGGGGGCCCCGCGTCGTTCTTCTCGCACAAGACATCGAAAAAGACCTATGGGTGTACGAGCGCAGGCTGGCGAGCTGATAACCGCACACCGGGCGGAGCGCGCCGGCCTCCGCCCCGTGCTGTGCAGGGACGCGGCGTTCTACCTCGGCGCGCTCGTCCTGCTGCTCGGCGCGGCGACACTCGGGGTGCTCGTCGGTCCGGCGGACCTCTCCCCAGCGATCGTTTTCCACGTCCTCGAAGGAAAGCTCCTCTTCGGGGTGCACACCCATGTGTCCGCCCTCGATAGCGCGATCGTGTGGCAGTTGCGCGCGCCCCGAGTCGTGCTCGCCGCGATCGTCGGCGCGACGCTCGCCACGGCCGGCGCGTCGTACCAGGGCGTCTTCCAGAACCCGCTCGCGGACCCGTACTTGCTCGGTGTTGCGGCGGGCGCGGGGCTCGGGGCCACGCTCGCCGTCGTCGTCGTGCACGATCCGGCCGCGTGGGCAGTCAACCCCATCCCGCTCGCCGCGTTCGCCGGCGCGCTCGTATCCGTCGCGCTCACCTATGTGCTCGGGAGATCTGGTCAGCGGATGCGCTCGACGACAAGCCTGATCCTCGCGGGTGTCGCGGTGGCGTCCTTTTTGACCGCGATCCAGACCTACGCGCAACAACGGAACACGAAGACCCTCCTCGAGGTGTATTCGTGGATCCTCGGCGGGCTGTCGGGCGCGGACTGGCAAGAAGTCCTGCTCGTCCTGCCCTACGTCGCGGTCTGTGGCGTCGTCCTCCTCGCGTCGCGCCGGCTGCTCGACGTGATGGCGGTCGGAGACGAAGAGGCCGACAGCCTCGGCGTGCGCGCGACGCGCGTCCGGTTGCTCATTGTCGTGGCGGCGACGCTCGCCACCGCGGCGGTCGTCGCGGTGAGCGGGCTCGTCGGCTTCGTCGGGATCATCGTTCCGCACGCAATCCGCCTCGTCGTCGGGCCGAGCTACCGGCGGATCCTGCCGCTGTCGATCCTCGTCGGGGCGGCGTTCTTGATCCTCGCCGACCTCGTCGCCCGAACCGCGCTCTCGCCTGCCGAGGTCCCTTTGGGGGTCGTGACCGCCTTCTTCGGCGCACCGTTCTTCCTCGTCGTTCTCCGCCAATCGAGGCGTGCGTCGTGAAGGTCAGCCTTTCTTCGATTTCCGTCTCCTACGACGGCAGCTCCGCGCTAGGCGACGTGTCGATCGACGTCGATGACAGCGGGTGGCTCGGGCTCATCGGCCCGAACGGGAGCGGCAAGACCTCGCTCTTGCGCGCCGTCGCCGGGCTAGTCGATTTCGGCGGCACCGTCGCGTTCGACGGACGCGAGGTGTCACCTTCGCATCGCCGGCGGATCTCGCGCCTCGTCGCGTACGTGCCGCAGCGACCGGTGCTGCCTGCACAGATGACGGTGTCGGAGTACGTGCTACTCGGACGCACCCCGCACATCTCGTTCTTCGGCACAGAAAGCCACCACGACCGCTTGGTCGCCGCCGAGGTCATCGGGCGTCTCGAGCTTGAGGAGTTCTCGCAACGCCCGCTCGCGTCGTTGTCCGGGGGCGAGGTCCAACGGGCGGTGCTCGCCCGGGCGCTCGCGCAACAGGCTCCGGTCCTTTTGCTCGACGAGCCGACTGCGGCGCTCGACATCGGCCACGGCCAAAAGGTGCTCGAACTCGTCGATTCGCTGCGCGAAGAGCGCGACTTGACGGTCATCTCGGCGATGCACGACCTAACGCTTGCCGGACAGTTCTCGACCAGGCTCGTTTTGCTCGCGAAAGGACGCCTGCTCGCCACGGGCACGGTCCGCGAGGTGCTGTCCGAGCGCGTCCTCGCGCGTCATTACGGAGCGGAGCTCCGCGTGCTCGAAGACGGCGCCGGAGGCGTAGCGGTGCTGCCCCGCCGCCGAGTGCGAAACCGCGACGGCGCGGTGGACTCGACGTGAGCACCGATGAGCACGGCCGCGAGCGGGCGCGACGTCGCGACGCGCGAGTACGCCCGCAGTATCACTTCTGGCCCGGGATGAATGGCCTCGACGCGTGGGACGTCAACCGACTGATCGAGCTGAGTGCCGACTTCCCAGTCGAAGAGGTCGACGTCTCGGAGATCGGCTCCGTCGACACCGTGTACTGGTTCGACGAATCACGAAACGAGCCGACGGTGCGCGGCGTCGTAGAACACACCCGGCTCATCAACGAGGTGGATCTTTCGTACCCGATCATCCTCGGCGAGGACGGTCGCGTGATGGATGGAATGCACCGCGTTGCCCGCGCGATCCTGGAGGGTCGCACGACGATCAAAGCGGTGCGGTTTCAGGTTCAGCCGGCACCTGACTTTCGCGACTGCCGGCCCGAAGAACTCCCCTACGACCGAAGCTGATCGAACCCGCGCGGGTTTGAAGCGTCGCGCGAAACCTCAGACGGTCGCAGCGAGTTCTCCGCCAATCTTGGCGGCCGAAGTCCGACCGAGCAGCTTGGCGCAGGCGTGAACGGCGCGAATGTAGGGGACGTCGACGCCGGTCTTCTCCGCGAGCTCGATCACCGCTCCGCTCATGCAGTCGAGCTCGAGCTGCTTGCCGGCCTCTAGGTCTTGCAGCATCGACGTCTTGTGGTCGCCGACGGCGAGAGCCGCAGCGAGCCGCCGTTCGAGCGAGACGGGGAACAAGATTCCGAGACGTGCCGCCACCAAAGCGCATTCATCGAACATCTTCCGCAAGAGCTCGACCAATTCGGGATCCGATCCGAGTTCTCCCATCGTGGCCCGGGTGAGGGCGCTCACCGGATTGAACGAGACGTTTCCGACAAGCTTTAACCAGATCTGGTTCCGAATTCGCGCTTCAACCGGCGCCTTCAGCCCGCCAGATGCGAACACCTTCGAGATCTCTTGACACCGTTCGCTGTCCGAGCCATCCGGTTCGCCGATGATGAATCTCGTCCCTTCGACGTGGCGGATCACGCCCGGCTCGACGATCTCGGCCGAGCTGTAGGCGACGCATCCGATGTTGTGCGCGCTCGCAAACGCGTCCGAGATCGCGCCGCCGGGGTCGGTGCTTTCCAGTCTCGTCCCATCGAGCGGCCCTCCTTCTGCTTGGAAGTACCACCAAGGGATGCCGTTTTGTGCCCACACCACCCCGGTCGCCGGGCGAAGATGCGGTCCGATTTGCGGCGCCAGCTCGGGCAGGCTGTAGGCCTTCAATCCGACGAAGACGACGCCGGCGTCGGCGACCGCTTCGAAGTCGTCGGTCACCGCTGGGTGGGAGACGAAGTCGCCGTCGACTGAGTGCACCCGTACGCCGCCCTCGCGCATTGCTTGCAGATGAGCTCCCCTCGCGACAAGGGTGACATCGGCTCCCCCTCGGGCGAGGCACGCGCCGACAAAGGCGCCGATGGCGCCCGCGCCGGCGACGACGAACTTCAACTTCCCCGCTTCCGGTTGTCGACCGCCGCTGCAACCAGCCGACGTTGGACCTTTCCTGTCGGCGTGCGGGGGATCTTCGCCACGACGTGAATCGTCTTAGGCACCTTGAACGCGGCGAGGCGCTGCCGGCAGAAGTCAACGAGCGTCTTCGGATCGGCCTCGGTGCTCAGGGTGACGGCCGCCGTCGGCACCTCTCCATACTTGTCGTCCGCGACTCCAAAACAGATCGCCTCATCAACGGCGGGATGCTGCAGGAGCACCGCTTCGATTTCCGCCGGAGCAATGGTCTCGCCGCCGCGGAGGATCATCTCTTTGATACGACCCTCGAGATGCAGGTAGCCGGCCCTCAACACGCCGCGATCGCCGGTGCGGAACCAGCCGTCGAAAAACGACTCGGTGTTCGCGCTCTGATTGTTCAAGTAACCGGGCGTGACGCCTGGACCTCGAATCACGATCTCGCCCGGAACACCTTCGGATTGAAAGCGAGACTGTTGGTCGATCACCGCGACTTCGGTCCCAGTCGCGGCCCCCACCGAGCCGGGAATCCGAGCTTTCGGAGGCAGCGGATTCGATGCGACTTGATGACTTGCCTCCGTCATTCCGTACGCCTCGAGCACGGGCACTCCGTAAATGCTTTCCGCTCGTTCCATGAGGGCGGGGGACAATGCCGAGCTGCAGGACCTAACGAAGCGAAATGTGGACGGTGCTCCCTTCACGTCGACTCGTTCGAGGATCATCTGGTGAAGGGTGGGCGCGGCGGAGAACCACGTCGCTTCGAGCATCCGAGCTTGGCGCCAAAAGCGGTGCGGGGTGAACCGGCGCGGCAGGATCACCGTCCCACCTTGGTGGATCGTGGCGAGCGCCGAGGCGACAAGACCGTGAACGTGGAAAAGCGGCATGACGCAGAACGAGACGTCCTCGGATCCGAGCTCGTAGTGGACCGCGATTGTGTGTATCGATGCCATCAGGTTCTGCTGCAGCAGCGGGACCTGCTTCGGTCGGCTTGTTGTCCCGCTGGTGTGAAGCACGATCGCCACGTCCTCTGGCTCTCCGAGCTCGTAGGTCGATCGCTCGCCGAGATCGTTCCCGCCCAAAGAAAGCGCCGGCGGTCCATCTTTCCGCTCGGTCACCTTGATGACGGGAATGCGAAGAGCGCTGGCGACTCGCTCTGCAGCTGGCAGCTTCGACGCCAACAAGACCAATCGGGGAGCGATGTCGCCCAAGTAGAAGTCGTACTCGGCTTCGGTGTAGGCAGGGTTGAGCGGTGCCGCAGCAGCTCCGAGTCTCGTCACGGCGAACAACAGCTCAACGAATTCGGGGCTGTTCGGCATCGAAATCGCGACACGGTCTCCCCGACGTACGCCCGCCGCGGCGAGCTGCCCGGAGAGCGCGACGACGTGTTCGGCCGCCTGCGCGTACGTGAGCGAGCGCCCATGCTCGGGCGACACGAACGCAATGCGCGCTCCCGGCGCTTGCTCGAAAAGCGCGTCCAGACGATTGCTTGGCTGGTCGGCAGTCGTGTGCGCCAGAACGCCCCCTCTACTTGATTCGTCCTGCTGCAGGTGACTCAAGTTCGAAGCAATGTGGAACAGCTACCTCAAAACTGCACTCAGCCGGGAGTCGAGCCGAAAAGGTCTGCCGCGACGCTCCCGAGATGTGCCCGCATCGCCTCGACGGCGCGATCCGTGTCCCGGGCCCGAAGCGCCATGACCAGCGCGTTGTGCTGGCGCTGATATTTCGCGCGCCGAGCTCGTGAGTCGTGGCGGCGTTTCAGGTCGCCCCACACCTGGCCGTGGCGCGCGGATTCGATGACCTCGTTGAGGCGGATCAGGAGTTGATTGTGGCTCGCCGAGACGATGCACCGATGCAACGCGAGGTCCCACGCTTCGAACTCCTCGTACGTCTGTGACGCGTTACCCCCGGCGAGGCATCGTTCCATCTCTTCGAAATCTCGAGGCGTCGCCCATGCGACGACTACCGCCATCGCCTGTGGCTCGAAAAGCCGTCGCACCTCCATGACGTCGGCTGGTCCGATATCGACGTGATCGAGCTCCGTCTTCTCGGAGTCGCGCATCGCCCCAGATCGGAGAAACGTTCCCCGCCCCACCTGACGCGTGATCCGTCCCTCTGCTTCGAGGACGGCGAGGGCGTGTCGCACCGCGGTTCTCGAGACTCCGAAATCCGACGCCAACTGCCTCTCCGTCGGGAGCTGGCTGACGCCCTGTCGCTCGGCCGACTGGCACTCGGCGAGGATCTGCCTCGCGAGCTTCCCCGAGGCTTCCCCAGACGAGCCGCGCCTCGGTGTCGCCCGGTGCGGACGCGTCAACACGCCAAGAGCTTGTGTCACAGGATCTTCACCTCGTGATAACCAATGCTACCAATCCCTTCCCGAGGCGGTCGAACACCGGAACGTTCACTGCCTTCACGCAGGTAGGGCGCTTTGAAACTCTCTCCCGACCGACCTATGCTCCCCAACCAATCCGACTTGCCATAACCAATCGGGTGGCAAAAGCTTCCGCCCGATCCGGTCGAGGTGCTTGCGCACCAACCTCCAGGGGGAATCGTGCGACTTGCGACGCTTGCGACGCCGGAGGGATTGCGGCTGCACGTCCGCGCCCGGTCGGGCTACGTCGACGTCCGTGCCGCCACTGGCGAGGAAAGCCTGTCGTCGATCGTCGGGCTCCTTCGAGCCGGGCCCCGAGCAATGGATACCGTTCGCTCGCTCGAGTCGATGGACGGACGTGACGTCGAACCTCGAGAGTTCGCTGCGGCGGTACCGGATGCTGGAAGGATTCTCTGTCTCGGCATGAACTATCGCGAGCACGCGATCGAAGGGGGCCGGGACGTCCCGACTTGGCCGGAATGCTTCGTGAGAGGCCCCGACTCCTTGACCGGCCCGTTCGCTGACCTCGTTCGGCCCACGCTCACGGAGCGGTTCGACTACGAAGGCGAGCTCGGCGTCGTGATCGGCAGGGGAGGCCGCTACATCCCTTCGGAGAAGGCGTTAGAGGCGATCGCCGGCTTCGTCGTCCTGAACGACGCATCGGCGCGTGATTGGCAGCGCGCCGCGACCCAATGGACGGCCGGCAAAAACTTCGATGGATCGATGCCGATCGGGCCAGAAATCGTCACGCCTGATGAGGTGGACGTCGGGGACGTCGCGCTGACCACGACTCTCAACGGAACCGTTATGCAAGCGGCGCGCACTTCCCAGATGATCGTGAACGTTCCAGAGACGATCGAGTTCCTCTCGTCGTTCACGACGCTTCGACCCGGTGACGTCATCGCGACTGGCACTCCGGGAGGAGTTGGATTCGCCCGCCAGCCGCCAGTGTGGCTCGAGCCGGACGACGTGATCGAGGTGAGTATCGAAGGCATCGGAAGCATCCGCAATCGAGTCGTCGCCGAAACGGATTCGCCAGCAACCTGGCGATGGCGACCCCAATCGGTCGCGACAAGTTCGATCTGAGGAGATAGAGGTCTTTACTAAAAAGGGGGATGCACGATGTCAACACCGCTCGCAGCACGGACTAAGCGACCGAGCGAGAGCGCGACCACTCGAATAGGACGACCTGCCCGGGTGGTTGCCATGTTGAGCGCGATGGCGCTCTTGTTCACTGTCTGCGCCACGACCCTCGGGACGGCGGGCGCCGCGAACAAGAGGTCGAACGGCCAGCTCATCATCGCTGATCTCGCTCCGTTCACCGGGACTGACGCCGCGCTCGGCCCCATTTATTTGGCTGCTTGTCTCGGAGCGACAAAGGCCATTAATAACGCTGGTGGCGTTCTCGGACACACGCTCGGCTGCAAAGGCGTCGACACTCGAGGTGATCCGGCCGACGCCGTCCCTGCGACACGCCAAATGTTCGCGACGACTTCCAATCTTGCTCTCGTCATCGGCGTGACTTCGGATGAGGCAGCGGCGGTCGTCCCGATCATCAACGCGCAGCACATGGTCGTGTTCGGCATGACCGGCCAATCTGAGTTCGACCACACGAAGTTCCCGTACTTCTACCGTCTCGTTCCACCGGACCTAATCGAGGCGTACACGCTCTTAGCGATCGCCCACAACTACGAGCACTTCACGCGGATCGCGCTCGCGTTCGGCAATGACATCGGTTCACAGACCTTTGTGCAACCGGCGATCGCCGCGATCCGCAAGCATCACTTGGACCTCGTAGCGAACGAGACCCTCGACCTGTCGGCGACAACGTTTCGCCCCGAGGCCGAAAAGATCGTCCAGGCTCACCCACAGGTGATCTTGACCGAGGCCCTCGGCCCGTCGGAGGCGACGTTCCTCTCCGAGGTGAAGCAGCTAAACGGCGGGAAGGTGATCCCGACCGTCGGCACCTCGGCAACGATCGACCCCGCTTGGTACTCGACCGTGTCGAAAGCGATCGGGGCTTCGACTCTCACGACGGACTTCCTCGCCGACAACCTCGTCACCGAGACGAGCGGGTCCGCCTACTCGGACTTCAAAAATGCGATGGAAGCGGTTCGGAGCAAGATCCCCGGAGGGAGCGGCAACTTCAGCACGTTCCTCACAGCCCCGGGAGCGGTGCACCTTTACGATGGCATGAACCTCGCCGCGCTCGCGATGGTCATGTCCAATAGCACAAACCCGAGCGTCTACCGCGCCGACATCACCAAGATCGGCGACGGCGTGAAAGGAGCCGTGGTGGTGAATACGTTCGCCGCCGGCGTCGCCGCCCTAAAGCAGCACAAAGCAATCCGCTTCATTGGGCCGGGGGGTCCGACGAAGTTCGACGCGTACCACGACTCAGCTGGTCTTTTCCAGATCGACCGGTACAGCACCAACGGCACGGTGCAAGTAGTCGCCAATCTCCCGAACACCGAGGTCAAGTCGTACGAATAGACGACCTCGAAAGAACCTGACCCCCCGGGACCCAAGGGCCCGGGGGGTCCTGAGGGATCCCGAGATCGCTCGGTCGGGAGGAAACGCCCTCGATCGCATCGGTCACCGATCGAAGGGACCCGAAGGTGACGGTGGGCGCGGAATCGAGCGCCGACGATGACGATCTTCCTCGCCTCGGTCGGCTTCGGCCTTGTCACGGCGTCCGTGCTTGCGATCGCATCCGTCGGTTTCACGATGCAATTCGGCGTCACCGACGTGTTGAATCTCGCGTACGGAGCCGTCATGATCGCCGCGGCTTACGTCGCGTACCTCGTCAACCAAACCGGAATAACGATCTGGGTCGGGCTGCTCGCTGCGGCAGCCTTCGGCGCGGTGCTCTCGTCGGCGCTCAACCGGTTCGTCTATACACCTTTCCAACGTCGTGGCACGAGTTCGATCGCGATCGTCATCGTGTCGCTCGGATTGCTCCTCATCATCGAGTTCGGGCAGCAGGCGATTGTCGGCGGGACGAACGTCTCATACACGATGAGTTCGGGCGCCACCGTTGGCGGCGGCGGACTGCAGTTGACGGTCGTCCAATTGGTCATCATCGGGCTCAGCCTCGCCATCATGGGGACGATGCACGCCCTTCTTCGCTACACCAGGCTCGGCAAGGCGATGAGGGCGACCGCGGCCAACCGCTCTCTCGCGCGCAACTGCGGAATCAGGACTGACCGGGTGATCACGGCGACGTGGGCCGTTACGGGCGCGCTTTGCGGCATCGCCGGGACGGTGTTCGCTATCGACATCGGAAGCTTCGGCGCGACGAGCGCCGACCTGTTCTTGGTGCTGATCCTCGCGGCCGTGTTTCTCGGTGGTCCAGGCCATCCGTACGGGGCAATGCTCGGTGCCTTCGTCTTTGGCCTTGCGACCGAAGTGAGCGCCGCCTACATCTCCCCATATCAATACGCAGTGGCGGGCGGCATCTTGCTTTTGATTCTCGCCATCCGCCCGACCGGCTTGCTCGCGCGGGCCACCTAGGAACGCCCAGCCGCCATGGGCAACGCGACCGTCTTCTACCTGACGACGATCCTCGTCTACGCGGCGGTGGACGGGATCGTCTGTCTCGGACTTAGCCAGCAGTTCGGCGTCGCCGGAGTCACGAACTTCGGATTCATCATCTTCCAGGCGGCGGGCGCGTACGTGGCCGCGATCCTTTCGCTCCCGAGCGACACGGCGAATGGGGGCTTTCAGACCTATATCGGTGGCCTCAACTTGGGGTTCCCGTGGCCGCTGATCGGAGCGACGGTTGCGGGTGCGGTGTTGGCGCTTCCCTTCGTCTTCCTCGTCGGCAAACGAATACGGGGCGATTTCGCCGCGGTCGGATTGCTTATCGCGGCGGTGATCGCCAACCTCCTCGTCCAGAACTACGTGCCGCTCTTCAACGGCGACGCGGGCCTCAGCGTCGTGCCGTCGCCGTTCCAAAGATCGTTCAACCCGCAGTCCACGGGCTACGGCTGGGGATATGCGATCGCGAGTCTCGTTCTGCTCGCATTCGTCTACGTGTTCGTCCGTCGCATTACGGAATCTCCCTACGGGCGTTCGCTCCGGGCGATGAGAGACAACGACGTCGTCGCCGGATCGATCGGCAAGAACCTGATGGCACAGCGCGCCGTGATGCTCGTCGTCGGCGGGGCAATCGCCGGTTTGAGCGGAGGAATCCTCGTCGGGTTCATCAACTTGTGGGCGCCCTCGGCATGGACCTACCCCGAGACGATCGTGCTTTTTGCCGCCGTGATTATCGGCGGGGCGGGCAACCACCTCGGAGCGATCATCGGCGCCATCGTCGTCCCGGTTGGTTTCGAAGAGGCAACCCGCTACCTCCCCGCGGTCCCGGGCCAGCCGGGCCTGATTCCGGCTTTGGAATGGGTCGCGATTGGACTGCTCATCGTCGGTTTCTTGTGGTTCCGGCCACAGGGCATCCTCCCCGAACGGCGGCGGGTGATCGGCTCGGCCCCAGTGCGCCTCCCGTCTTCGCCTGGCCTCGAGGCGACAGACGGATCCGCCCTCGCGAACGCGTCTATCGAGGCCTGACGGAGCTGACCTCCTCCTCAAGCTCGCCGAACACCGGAGAATCGGCACAAGCGAGGCGGTCACGCGTGTCGGCGAAACAGAGCAGAAAATCGCGCTGGCGTCGGTCGAACTCAGCCGTGAGTTCGAGGGCGTCACCGCAGTCGACCGGGTCACGATCTCTGTCGAACGCGGCCGTCTCACCGGACTGATCGGTCCGAACGGCGCCGGCAAGTCCACTTTGCTGGCGCTCTTGGCGGGCACGCTCGCGCCGACTTCCGGAAAGGTGCTCCTCGACGGCAAGGACGTGACGCATCTGCCCGCGTACCGACGCGCTCGGCTCGGCCTAATCCGGACCTTCCAGCTCGCGAGTGAATTCAAACGCCTCACCGTGATGGAAAACCTGCTCTCCGCGGTTCCCGACCACTCGGGTGACTCGTTTCACGGAGCAATCCTCGGTCGCCGCTTTTGGAGGCGCGACGAGGCTTCCGCCGTCGGTCGCTGCGAGGAGATGCTCGATGCCTTCGGGCTCAGCCAGTACGCGAACCAGTACGCCGGTGACCTGAGCGGAGGGCAGCGGAGGCTCGTCGAGATCATGCGTGCACTGATCGGCGAACCCGATGTCCTTTTGCTCGACGAACCGATGGCTGGACTGCATCCTCGCTTGGCGCGCCAGCTCGGCAACTCACTTGTCGCGCTTTGTGGTCATGGCATGACGATTTTCATGGTCGAGCACGAGCTTGCCATCATGGATGAATTCTGCGACCCCGTGATCGTGATGGCTGAAGGCAGGGTGCTCGCGGAAGGAACGATGGCGACGCTCCGGAGCGAGACCGCAGTTGTGGACGCCTACCTTGTCAGCTGAGTCGAAGGATCCAGGCCGGACGATCAGCCAGACGGGAGCCTCCGAGCAGACGTCCGAGCCCCGTCACGAGATGGCAGAACGCGACGCGAACCGTCCGCTTCTACGGGTCAAAGCTCTTTCTGCCGGTTACGACGGTCGACCCGTCGTCCACGGCGTCTCCTTGGACGTCTCGCCCGGGGAAATCGTCTCGGTCGTGGGTCCGAACGGCTCGGGGAAGAGCACACTTTTGAAAGCCATCGTCGGCGTAGTTCCGGTGCTTTCCGGCCGCGTGGCTCTTGGCGAAATGGATCTCACGAACCACAAGGTCGAAGACATCGCGAGGTGTGGCGTCGGGTACGTCCCCCAGGTCGACGACGTTTTCGCTCCCCTGACCGTCAAGGAGAACCTCGAGATGGGCGGCTACCTCCTTCCCTCCTCGGAGGTCGCGGCGAGAATGGGCTCGGTCATCGAGGTCTTCCCGCGCCTTGGCTCGATGCTGGCTCGGCGAGCCTCGAAGCTCAGTGGGGGCGAACGCAAGATGCTCGCGATGGGACGCGTCCTGATGCTGCGCCCGGCCATCTTCGTGCTCGACGAACCGACGGCGAACCTCGCTCCACAGGTCGCCCGGTCGCTCCTTCGCGACCACGTCCGATCGCTCGCTAGGCAAGGCGCGGCCGTACTTCTCGTCGAACAGCGCGCACGAGCAGCGTTGGAGATTTCTGATCACGCGTATGTGCTCGGCGGCGGACAACTACGGATGGAAGGAACCCCAGCCGAACTCGCCGATTCTGAGGCCTTCGTCGATTCCTTCCTCGGCGGTGCCGCCGCTTCGGATCAGGCGGGAACCTCCGCCCTCAACGCGGACTGACTCGCGACCGGCGAATCGTGAGTCGCCGTGTGAAATCGAAGCCCGATCGACGGGCGGTCTCGGTGTTTCGCCCCGCCAGCCGACAAGACCGCTCGAAGCGCCAGCGCCCTCGTCATCGCTCTCGCGTGCCCGGCCCAGCCTCGTCCTCGGCTCGCATCCCGAAGAGGTCATAGGAGAGCTCGCCAGCAAGAAACGACTCGCGCATTCGGAGTTCCCGGCTCCTGCGATCTGCCCCGGCATCGGCGACACGCTCGAGGCGCCCCGCTGGAACCACGACAGCGCCATCCGCATCGAGTACCACCGCGTCGCCCGGAGCGATCGCCACACCACCGACGTTCACTGGAACATCGATCGCACCACGATGGAGCTTCGTCGCCGCGGTGGCATGGACGTATCGGGCCCACACGGGAAGTCCGAGTTCTCGAAGCTCGTCGACATCTCTCACCGCTCCGTCGACGAGAACCCCTGCGACACCGTGCGCCTTGGCCTGTGTCGCGAGTAGCTCTCCCAGCAGAGCTACGGGCTCGACTCTCTCCAGCGCCAAGACGAGAACGTCGCCCGGTTGGGTTCGCCCCATCACCTCGTGCACCGCCCGATTGTCCCCGGGACCGCACACGGCGATGCGCGCGGGACCGGCGGCGCGACTCGCCGGCACGATCTGAATGAGCGCCTCAGCGACCAATCCAATCGCCCCTGCGGCTTCGTAGACGGTCGCGACGCCGAGTGAGGCCAGGTCTCGATAGATAGAGGGCCGAACCACGAAGATCCTCCGATCGCCCGCAGAGATGGTGCGACGCGAGTCTCTCTAATCAAGTAGGGAAGGAAGATCAACCACCAAGATGCGACCCATCCGGAAAATGGAAGAAACCGGCCCGGGCCAAGAGTTCGCCCGGGCCGGTTCGCCCTCGAGGTCGGGCGGGCTGGTGAGCACGGTCGCCCGCCCGATCAACTCGCAGCTACTTCTTCGCGAGCTTCGCCTCGAGGTCGACGACGCGCTGAGTTGTCTTCAGCACGGTGTCGGGGTTAAGGCTCATCGAGTCGATGCCGATCTCGACCAAGTACTCCGCCATCTCCGGATAGTCCGATGGCGCCTGGCCGCAAAGCCCCGAGTGAATGTTGTTCCGCTTGCATCCCTCGACTGCGAGCTTCAGCATCGCTTTCACACCCGGGTCGCGCTCGTCGTAGTCGAATGCGACCGTCGCCGAGTCACGGTCGACACCCAGCGTGAGCTGGGTGAGGTCGTTCGAGCCGATCGAGAACCCGTCGAAGAGCTTCGAGAACTCATCGATCAGGACGACGTTGTTCGGGATCTCGCACATCGCGTAGACCTTGAGTCGGTTGTCCCCACGACGGAGTCCGTACTCCGCCATCTTGTCGAGAACCTGCTTCGCTTCTTCGACACGACGGACGAAGGGGATCATCAAGATGACGTTCGTGAGCCCCATTTCCTCGCGGACTCTCTTCATCGCCTTGCACTCGAGCTCGAAGCCCTCCTCGTACCCGGGGTGGGCGTAACGCGACGCGCCACGCCAGCCGAGCATCGGGTTGTCTTCCTTGGGCTCGAAGGCGGCGCCGCCGAGCAGGCTCGCGTACTCGTTCGTCTTGAAGTCCGACATCCGCACGACGACCGGCTTTGGCCAGAAGGCCGCGGCGATCGTGCCGATGCCCTCGGAGAGTCGCTCGACGAAGAACGTCGCGCCGTCCGGGTAGCACCACGTGAGCCGCTCGATCGCGGCGCGGGCCTCGGGATCAGAGACCTTCTCCGGGTGCAACAGTGCGAGCGGGTGCGCCCGGATCGACTCCGAGACGATGAACTCCATCCGCGCGAGCCCGACTCCGTCGTTCGGCAGGAACGACGTTTTGAAGGCGAGGTCGGGGTTGCCGAGGTTGATCATGATCTTCGTCTTCGGCCGAGCCATCCCCTCGACGTCGGTCTTTTCGACGTGGAAGGCGATCTCACCGCGATACACGCGGCCCGAGTCGCCCTCTGCGCACGACACCGTCACGATCCCCGCTTTGGCGAGCACGGTCGTCGCGTCGCCGCAACCTACGACGGCCGGGATTCCGAGCTCCCTCGCGACGATCGCCGCGTGGCACGTCCGTCCGCCACGATTCGTCACGATCGCTGCTGCGGTCTTCATCACCGGTTCCCAGTCGGGCGTCGTCGTGTCAGAGACGAGGACCTCGCCGGGCTGGAATTCGCTCAGGCGCGAGAGATCGGAGATGACCCTCGCCGGTCCCGTCGCGATCTTCTGGCCGACCGAACGACCCTCGGTGATGACCGCTCCTGTCGCGTCCAAGACGTAGGTCTCGAGCATCGTCGCCCGCTTCAGCGAGGCGACGGTCTCCGGCCGAGCCTGGACCATGTACACGGTGTTGTCGAGGCCGTCCTTCGCCCATTCGATGTCCATCGGCGTCCCGTAGTGCTTCTCGATCGCGATCGCGCAGTCGGCGAGCTCGAGCACGTCCTCGTCGGTCACGCAAAAGCGCTCGCGGTCAGATCGCGGTGTCGGGATGTTGCGCGTCGTCTGCTTCGATCCGCCTTCGGCGAAGATCATCTTCACCGCCTTGTCGCCGAGCACCCGCCTCAGCACGGCGCGGTGGCCCCGTTCGAAGGTCGGCTTGTGCACGTAGAACTCGTCCGGGTCAACAGCACCCTGGACGACGTTCTCGCCGAGCCCGTACGCGCCGGTGACGAAGACGACGTCACGGAAGCCGGACTCGGTGTCAAGCGAGAAGATCACCCCGGACGCTGCGAGATCCGAGCGCACCATCTTCATCACGCCGATCGACAGCGCGACCTTGAAGTGATCGAATCCTTGGTCGACGCGATAGTGGATCGCGCGGTCGGTGAACATCGACGCGAAGCACCGCCTGCAGGCGTCGAGCAGGTGGTCCTCGCCTCTAATGTTGAGGAAGGTCTCCTGCTGGCCGGCGAAGCTCGCGTTCGGGAGGTCCTCGGCGGTCGCGGATGACCGCACTGCGACGCTGAGGTCCTCGCCGTACTCGACCTTCAGCTGAGAGTACGCCTCGAGGATCTCATCCGCGAGGTCCTTCGGGATACCTGCGCCGTAGACGATGTCGCGGGCACGCTGGCCGCGCCGGGCGAGGTCGGAGACGTTCGATGGGTCGAGCCCGTCGAGGGCGAGGTGCAGCGGGCGCCAGGCGTCCGCCTCGTCGAGCATGTGGCGGTATGAGTCGGCGGTGATCGCGAACCCGTGCGGCACGCGCACCCCCGCGCCGGAGAGCTGTTGATACATCTCGCCGAGGGAAGCGTTCTTTCCGCCGACCGAAGCGACATCACCAATCCCGAACTCCTCGAAGAACTTCACGTACTTGAACTCGTTCATCGTCGCCCCTTCTCGCGATCCGCGTTCCCCTGCGCGTCGGACGCGCCACGCGGATGCGCCTGCACTCATTTCGAGTGTCCGGCGAAAAGGTCGCTAGGAGAAGGGCCCAACGTCACACAAAAAAGGGCTTGCTTCGCCCCCTGTTGTGCAGGTTGCGGAATGGTTCCCGAGGCGAAAAGGGCGAATCTGCGGGCTGCAGCGGCGCGGATCCTCTCGGCCTCAGGGAACCCGGATGACCTGCAAGGTGTCGGCAACAGAGACTTCGGCGGCCGGGGACCCCGCAAGGGCGACGACGATGTCGCCGCTTCGCGCCGCGCCGATCGAAACCGCCGCGTCGACGCCCTGGCGGATGACGTCGTCGGTCGTCGAGGTCTCTTCGGAGGTCACCGCCTCGACCCCCCAGCTCGTCGCGAGTTGGCGACGCACCCGCTCTGTCGTCGTAACGGCGATGATCGGCATCTTCGGACGGAACCGCGAAATCGCGCGTGCCGTCGCTCCAGAACGCGTGCACGCGATGATCGCCACCGCGTCGAGCTCGAGCGCCGCGCGCCAAGCCGCGCCGGTGATCGCCGCCGTGATGTGAGCCGCAGAGTCCGGTGGACCCGCGATCTCTTGTGGTGCAAGGCCGCGTCCCCAGTTCACATAGTCGAAATCGACCTCGGCGCGAAGGACGATCCGCGCCATCGTCTCGACGACGCGCACTGGGTCGGTTCCGATCGCGGTCTCGCCCGAAAGCATTACCGCACTCGTGCCGTCGAGCACCGCGTTCGCAACATCGGTCACCTCGGCACGGGTCGGAAGAGGCGCTTCGATCATCGACTCGAGCATCTGCGTCGCAGTGATCACGGGGAGACCGAGTCGGACGCCGGTACGGATGATCAGCTTCTGCAGGTGCGGCACGTCCTCCAGGTTCACTCGCATCCCGAGATCGCCGCGCGCAACCATGACCGCGTCCGATGCGCACAACACCGCGTCCAAGTGCTCGACGCCATCGGGAGTCTCGATCTTCGCGACGAGCATCGCGTCATCGCCTTTGAGCGCCTTTCGCGCCCGCCGCATGTCGTCTGGCCCACGGACAAAAGACACCGCGATCATCTCGACCCGTTCTTCCACGAGTCGCTCGATGCGCTCGAGGTCCTCCTCGGTCGGCGTCGTCAAGCTAAGTCGATGCGAGGGGACCGTCACCCCGGGCCGTCCTTGCAACCTCCCTCCGCCCGCCGCGACGCAAACCACGTCGCCGTTCTTTCGCCCTGAGACGAGCAAGACGACGCCGCCGTCACCGATCGCGACGCGATCGCCTTCGGCGAGGTCGGCGACGGCTGCGTCGAGTCCCACGCCAATGCGCCCCGCGTCGCTCGTCCTCGCGACGGACCCCGGTGCGAGAAGCACCTCGCTGCCCGCGACGACCACGACTCCTCCGACGGGGAAGGGAGTCGCGCGGATCTTCGGACCGGGCAGGTCGGCGAGTATCGCAACCCCGGGCGCGAACTCGCGCACTCGATGGATCCGCTCGATCGACGCCGACGTCGGACCGTGGGCGAGGGATACCCGGGCGACGTCCACCCCCGCCTCGGCGAGAGCACGCAAAGTGTCGGCGTCATCTGACGCCGGCCCGATCGTCGCCACGATCTTCGTCCGTCGGCGGGCGTCACGGGCGCGGGGCGTCGAGGCGTCAGCGGCGGTCACGGACACAGTTTCGCCGAGATCACGCCCGAGTTCGCGCGACCCTTCGTTTCAGCTCGCCGGGCTGACCGAGCTCATGTTGAACTCCGCGACACGAAGCGGTGGCATCGCGGTGCGGTTCGCCCACTCGTGCCACTCGCGTGAAAGCGCGCGTTCGGTTCGGCCGGCCTCGATCGTGCGGGCGAGCACGTCGAGCGGGCTCTCATTGAAGCGGAAGTTGTTCACGGCCGCGACGATCTCACCATCTTCGACGAGGTACACGCCGTCGCGTGTGAGCCCCGTGACGAGCAGGTTCGACCGGTCGACCTCGCGGATGTACCAAAGGCATGTCAAAAGGAGTCCGCGCTGACAGTGCCCGACGAGGTCATCCGAGGTGGCGTTCGCTCCCTGAAGAGTGAGGATCGCATTGTCGACCCCAGGGGTGAACGCCACGTTCGAACGGCGCGCCCCCGCACGGTGGTAGCGGAGGTGCTCGAGCGTGCCCTCGTGCAACCAGTACGTCTTTTCCGCCGGCGCCCCGTTGTCGAAGACCGACGAGTCCGTCCCAGAAGACGTGGCGACAACGAACGGCGGGCACTCGAGACCTGGCGCCGCCGGATCGCCGTAGAGATCGAAGGACTTTTCGGTGAGCCGTTCGCCGACGCGCGTCCCGCCATCACGTCCGGAAAAGACCGTCCCACCGTCTTCGGCATCCCGGCCGCTCGCCGCGAAATCGAACTCCAGGACGAGGTCGGCGACGGCGTCGGGAGGAAGCACCACCTCGTAGCGACCGGCGGGAAGCTCGACCTTTCTCTTCGCCGCGGCGAGTCTGCCCTGCAGTTTCACGTCGAGGTCGTGCACCGAGACGTCTGAGAAATCCGGCGTCCCGATCCCCGCCCAGGTCGATGCGGAGCCATCGGACGAACGCTCGACGAGCTCGAACGACCCGGTCGGCTGGACGAATCGACGACGGGTGCCCGCCGAGGTCCCGAGGTAGATCGTGCGCACCTCGTGGGTGGCGAATCCCGATACCAACCGGCCGCTCGCCCGCGCCGCGCCGAAGGCGTCGTTCAGCTCGGTGAGCACCGACGAAAAGACCCCGAGGCCGGTTTCGACGGGACCGGATCCGAAATCGGCGTCGACCCCGTCGTCTTCGATCGGCGACGCGTCCTCCGAGGGCGTCGCGCCGGACGCCTCGCGCTCCGCGGCGGCGACGAGACTTTCGATGTCGTCCGCGCCGCTCGCCGAGACGACACCCGCGCGCGCATCTTCTCCCGCGCCCTCGATCGCGATGACGCTCACGCGGCGATCCCGTCGCACGCCGTTCGTCGTCGTCGTGTTGTTGGCGAAGCGAACATTCGCGTCGACGACGTCTTCGACGATGACGACCGACTCCCCCGACGCAGCCCGCAGCGCGCGTTCGACAACCTCAGGGGCGGGGACCAGCCCCGAGTCGATCGTCATCGTCCCGCCTCTGCCCGGGTGTTCAAGATCCGCACGCCAGCGAATACTGCGGACGGACAGCCGTGACTCACCGGCGCCACCTGGCCGGGCTGTCCCTTCCCGCAGTTGAACGCGCCGCACAGCAGATACGTCGATTCGCCGCCGAGCGCGATGAGCGATCCCCAGAAATCGGTCGTCGTCGCCTGGTACGCAGCGTCGCGTAGCTGACCGACAAGCCGACCGTGCTCAATTTTGAAGAAGCGCTGTCCCGTGAACTGGAAGTTGTAGCGCTGCATGTCAATCGACCAGCTCTTGTCGCCGACGATGTAGATGCCGCTTTCGACAGAAGAGATGAGCTCCTCGGTCGAGGGCCCGGGGTTCGCAGCGGGACGCAGAGAGACGTTCGCCATTCGTTGCATCGGGACGTTGAGCGGAGAATCAGCGAACGCGCAACCGTTCGATCGCGGAAAGCCCTGCCGCTTCGCGAACCGCCGGTCCAGC
Organism: uncultured Acidimicrobiaceae bacterium; assembly: GCA_963725215.1. GTDB lineage: Bacteria > Actinomycetota > Acidimicrobiia > Acidimicrobiales > Bog-793 > CAVRXQ01. The sequence goes on from CAVRXQ010000002.1 coordinate 689,759, forward strand.
TGGTAACCGACCAGCACGCCGGATTTCACAAGGTCGAAGCTCTGCGCGCCGACCCCTTCGTCGTCGTACGCGACGGTCGCGAGGCCATACGGCGTCGTGCGGTCGCCGGTAACGCTCATCAACTCGGAGCCGTACTTCAGCGATCCGAGCTTGTCGAAAGTGGCGAACGACGTCCCTGCGTACGCCGCTTCGTAGCCGAGCGCCCGGTCGAGCTCCGTCGCGTGACCGACGGACTCGTGGATCGTGAGCCACAGGTTCGTCGGGTCGATGACGAGGTCGTACGCGCCGGGCTCGACCGAGGGCGATTTCCGCTTCTCGGCGAGAAGCCCGGGGATCGTGGCCAGCTCGGCTTCGAAGTCCCAGCCCTCGCCGTCTAAGTACTCGTAGCCGCGCCCAACCGGCGGGGCGACGGTGCGCATCGTCTCGAAGCCCGTCTCTCCGTCGCCGACCGCGAGCGCCTCGATGCTCGGGTGGAGACGGACGCGCCGCTGGGTCGTGACCGTGTTGTCGGAGTCTGCGTAGTACTTGTCCTCGGCGACCGCCATCAGCGTCGCGGTTACGTGATCGACGCCTTCGGCCCGCAGGAGGTCCGCGCTCCACGATTCGAAGCGGGTCACCTTTTCCTGCAGCGGCACCTCGGTCGGATCGTGCCGGTGCGGGGCGACCCAATCCGACACGCCGTGCGGTGGCTCGTCAGCGAGCTCGACGCGCTCACCTCCCGCCGATGCGGTGATCCGAGCGGCCTCGGCGGCAATCTCCGCGAGCCCTGCCGCGTCGTCTGGTCGCATCGCGACCGTGGCCGCGAACCCGATCGAGCCGTCTTTGATCACGCGCAGACCCATGCCGACTGAGCGGTCGTCGACGGTGCCTTCGACGCGCGCGTCGCGCATCGCGAGGATCTGCGTTCGCAGCTGCGAGACGCGCAGCTCGGCTCGCTCGCATCCAAGCTCGCTTGCGCGCCCGAGCGCGGCCGATCTCAGCGCGTCGAATGGCAGGGTCGCGAATTCGTCGTCGTTTGGCAACGTACCTCCGAGAAGACAAGAACCCCGGCGACGCTATTCGATCTGGTGTCTAAATAACGATCCCGGGACCGGCGTCAGAAACCACAGGCAGGTTCGCGTCCTGCCACGCGACCATCCCGCCTTCGAGGTTGAATGCGTGAAAACCTGCCGCGTTGAGCGCAACGGTTGCGAGCGCAGAACGCGACCCGGTGCGGCAGACGAGGATGATCGTGTCGTCCTTGGAGAGCTCGCCCGTTCGCAGTGCGAGCTCGCCGATTGGGATCGCGACCGCATTTTCGGCGCGACCGGCGACGAACTCTTCCGGCTCACGCACGTCGAGCAACACCGCGTCAGCGCGCAGCAGCGTCGCCGCTCGCCCGACGTCGACCGAGGGAACGGCGTCGTCGTTCAATCTCCACCTCCTTTGTCGAGCCGATGCTACGGACCGATCCGATCTACTGCGACGCTCTCATTAGCGTCGGTGGCCGTGGACGACACCGTCTCCCGTACGACGAACGGCCTGCGGATACGCGCCGCGACAACCGCGCTTCGCGTCGCGTCAAAGGCTTCGCGGCTCGCGAACTTCGGCTCGGGTTCGACTATCGGTGGGCGAGTCGGCCTGCTGCTCGCCCCGGACCTCCTCGAGCGCCTCGGAGTTGGCCGGACGGTCGTGCTCGTCACCGGGACGAACGGCAAGACGACGACGACGCGGCTGATCGCCGAAGCCCTCGGCGGACGAGACGTCGTCGCCACCTCCGAGGCAGGGGCGAACCTTCCGAGCGGGCTCGCCGGCGCCCTCGCGCTCTCGCCCCCGGGCGCACCCGCCGTCTTGGAGGTCGACGAGCGCTACCTCGGCGTCGCGGGGGCCGCGCTCCATCCAGTGGTGATCGTCCTTCTCAACGCGTCGCGGGACCAGCTCGACCGGATGAGCGAGGTCCGGATGGTCGCCAATCGCTGGCACGACATGCTCGCCGGCGCCACTTCGACGGTGGTCGCGAACGCAGACGATCCTCTCGTCGTCTTCGCGGCGCGAGACGCGCCCCACGTCATCTGGGTCGGGGCGGGCGGCGTCTGGCACGACGACGCGTACCACTGCCCGGTCTGCGGCTCCCGGCTTTCCTTCTTCGCCGACGACGAGGGGTCCGACGAGAGCGGTTGGAGCTGCAGCTGCGGTTTCGCCCGCCCGCCGCTCGACGCGGCCCTCGAGGGTGACCGTCTTGTCCTCGCAGACGGCACTTCATACGAGGTGGCGATCAACCTGCCGGGCCGGTTCAACCGAGCGAACGCCGCGCTCGCCGCGATGGCGGCGAGCGCGCTCGGCGTCGACCTCTCTTCGGCCCTCACGGCGGCAAAGAACGTCGAGACGGTCGCCGGACGGTACGCGACGGTGCGTACGAACCAAAGTGAGGTGCGCCTTCTCCTCGCGAAGAACCCCGCCGGGTGGGCGGAACTCATCTCGCTTTTGGAACAAGACGACTCGCCCCTCGTCGTCGGCATCAACGCCCGCGACGCCGACGGCCACGACCCGTCGTGGCTGTGGGACGTCCCCTTCGAACGGCTCTCGTCGCGATTTGTCGTCGCGACAGGAGAGCGCTCCCTCGACCTTGCGCTGCGCCTTCGCCACGCCGAGTTGGCGCACTCAGCAGTCGCCGACCAAATGGACGCGCTCCACGCCGCCGGATCGGGTGTGGTCGACTACGTCGGCAACTACACCGCCTTCCAATCGCTGCGGCGCGAGCTCGAGCGGCGCCACCCTCGACAGCGCGTGCCGAGCCCGCCAGTCCACGAGCCCCCAGGCGTCGCTCTGCGACAAGACGGCGCCTCTGTGCTGTCGGTCGTCGTCGTCCACCCGGACCTACTTGGCACCTACGGCGACGCGGGCAACGGCCGGGTGTTGCAAAACCGCGCCCGATGGCGCGGATACGCGGCGGAATTGGTCTTCGCCCGCTCGGACGAGCCTTTACCGGAAAGTGGTGACCTCTACCTGCTCGGCGGGGGCGAAGACGGACCCCAGGAGCACTCGGCGGAGGTGCTCTGTTCGGGGGCGCTGCGCCGCGCCGTCGATCGCGGGGCGACCGTGCTCGCGGTGTGCGCGGGGTTCCAGATCCTCGGGGAGTCGTTTCCAGGAATGAAGGGAACGGCGCGCGGCGTCGGGCTGATCGACGCCGTGACACGCCACACGAGCGATCGCCGGGCGGTCGGCGAGGTCGTCACGGACGCGACCGCCGACCCCACATGGAAGCTCGACCCGGGACGCCTGAGCGGGTTCGAGAACCACCAGGCGAGGACGCAACTCGGCCCCACGGCGCGCCCGCTCGGCGTCGTGCGCGCGGGCGTCGGCAACGGCTTCGGTCACTCAGACGGCGCGGTCCAAGGGCGGGTTTTCGCCACCTACCTCCACGGGCCGGTACTCGCCCGCAATCCGGCCCTCGCCGACTTGTTGTTGTCGCTCGCCACCGGTGACGACCTCGAAAACCTCGACGATGAAGAAGAAGAGCTGCTTCGCCGCGAGCGGTTGAAAAGCGCCCGGATCAGCCCCTAGTTGCACGGCGAGGATTCGGGCGGAAGCGCCCCTCCTCGTGGACCTCGCCCGAGGGCTCGCGATGCGGAGGACGATCCGGCGGCAGCACGTCCGGCCGGAGGTGCTTTCTCGGGCCCGACCACGGCGCGTGCGGCGTGACGAGGTAGTCCGCAAAGCGGTAGGCGAGCGTCTCGTAATTGACCCGCCAGCCATGGAAATGCGGCCAGGCCTCCTGGGGCTCGCGTTCGATCGGGAAGCCGACGTCGCGGAGCTGCTCCACGGCTTGGGCGAAGTCGTCGTAGGTGAGCTCGAGCGGGTCGTCCGGCTTCGGGTCCCTGTCAAAAGACCAGTGCAACGTGAAGGCGATCCGTCGCAACGCGGTGAAGCCCATCCGCAGACACAGCCGCGCCTCGCTCGGCGCCACCGACGGCGCCAGCGCAAGGTGTAAAGCGGCAGCATCCATCACCGCAAGCAGCGACAACAACCAGGAGAACCCGGGCCGCGGCGAGCGGAACAGGTTCAACACGGGGTACGTGCTGTGGCTCTCAGCAACCTCGGCCGACCACGACTCCCATTCCCGATAAAAGTCCGGCAGCGAGTCGAGCGTTGCGACGAGCTCCTGGCGGATCAGCACCTCTGGCCCCCACGCCGGTACCCCGGCGCGACTCTCCATCATCGTCACGAGCGCCTCGCGCCGAGAAAAGCTCCCGTAGATGACGGGCAGGTAGCCGATTTGGATGGCGACCGAGACGGCGCCGGTGACGGCACCGAAGACGACGAGGTACTCGTTCGTGTGGGACTGGATGTCGGCGATCCCGACGATGAAAAGCGCCGAGGCGGCCTGGCGGATCGCGAGCGGAAAGCCGTGCGTCCAGGGGACGAGCGCCAGCGCGAAGCCGATCACGAAAAGGGCGAGGAACGAGATCAGCTGGACGACGAGCGCGAGGGCTCCCGCCGCGGCCAAGACGCCGTCTTTGGAGCGGAACCTCGGGAACAGATGCGTCATCCAGACAAAGAGCCGGTAGACGCCGAAGATCAACTTCGATGGCAGCCGCTGGAACAGAGACCGACCACGAGGGACGACAAAAACCGCGATCACCCCGCCCCAGGTGGCGACGATGAGGATGATCCCGACGACGAACGCCGCGACGCGCACGCCTGATCATCGCGGATTCCTTACGTGGCTGGGCTTTTCGTCTACGACGGCAGGGCCGGGACCCGCCGCCACCGGGTCCCGGCCCTACCGCGATCCCGGGCGCCTGCGCGCCCCGCTACCGCGAGGTCCAGGGAGCCGGGGGGACCGGGGAGCAAGCCGTCCGAGTACGCCCTCAGTCCCAGAGCCAGACGCCCAGGATCTGACCCGGCTCTCCTGGTACTGGGGCCATCTTTTCGCGCGGATGTGTGGGAGCCGCCAAGCGAGCGTGAGGAAAGTGTGAGTCCTCTCGAGTCGGTTACAGGGAGCCGGGCATTTCCCGGTCACCTACGATCGTGTCGTCCGGTCCTCTCGGCGGATGGTCAGATTTGGAACCTCTACGGCTGGTCGAAATATGGGGCGATCCGGGCGAAGTCCCCGTCCGCACCGTCGCTGACTTCTTGGGCGACGCGCTCTCGGGCGCGGCCCGTGCGTACCTTGCGCGCGACACCGCGCGGTCGCGCGCCGGGAACGAAGAGGACCTCCACCAAGCGCGGGTCTCTTTGCGCAGGATCCGTTCCTATTTGCGGACCTTCCGCAGCGTCGTCGACCCGATCTGGGCGAGCGCGGTCCGTGCGGAGCTCGGGTGGTTCGGCGGGCTGCTCGGCGAAGTCCGCAATCTGGACGTGATGGCGGGCCGCATCTCTCGACGGGAGGACAACGGCGACGATCTCGCCGGTTACAAAGAGCTCCTCGCCGCGGCGGAGGTGGAGCGCGCCGCGGCACTCACCGACGTCGCCCAAGCCCGCGAGCTCCCCCGTTACCAGTCCGTCCGCTCGTACGTCGACGCGCTCGCGAACCGCGAGGTGCGTTTCGGCGTCGGCGCCTCCGAAGAGGCCGCCACAGCGACGGCGCGGATCTTGCGACGGCCGTGGAGGGCCGTGCGCGACGCGGCGAAGACCGCCCGTCGAGCACCGACGGAGACAAACCTCCACGTGCTGCGGATCCGCTCGAAAGAGCTCCGCTACGCCGCCGAGATCTCCCGCGAGTTCTACGGCGTACCCGCGAGCCGCCTCGCGCGGGCCGCCCAGGGGGTCCAGGACCGCCTGGGCGAACACCGGGACGCCCTTTCGACGGCCGAGTTCGCGCACCGCGCGGCGATGGAGCACCCTTCGTGCGCGTACGCGGCCGGTCAGTTCGTGGTCATGGAACGGCTCGCCGCCGAGCGAAGCCTCGAGGGGCTCGGAGGCGACTTAAGGCGCCTCCGCTCGGTATGGCGCGACTTCGAGCGCTCGTCGGCGAATCGGAAGGGCTGAAAAGGGCCGCTTCCGGTTGATCAGCGGCCGCGACGCTCGCGTTCGTGAAGGCGTGTCGCGAAGACCGCGGCCTCGGTGCGGCGCTGCATCCCGAGCTTCGACAAGATGTTCGAGACGTAGTTCTTCACCGTCTTCTCCGCGAGGTACAACTCGGCGCCGATCTCGCGGTTCGTCTTCCCCTCTGCCACGAGGTCGAGGACTTTGCGCTCACGATCGGTGAGGCGCGCCAAAAGAGCGTCCTCGGGACCGCCGCCGCGAAGGCGATCGAAGAACTGCTGGGTGAGCGTCGGATCGAGCAGCGACTCGCCGCGCGCCGCACGCCGCACGGCGTCGACGATCTCGCGTCCGCGGATCTCTTTCAGCAGGTAACCCGCCGCGCCCGCCATGATCGAAGCGAAGAGCGCTTCATCGTCCGCGTACGAGGTCAGCATCAAGCATGCGATTTCCGGGTGTGCGGAGCGGATGTCCCGGCACGCGGCGATCCCGTCGGCTTCGTCGTCGCGAAGGCGCACGTCCAAAATCGCCACGTTCGGCTGAACCGCCGGAATGCGGTCCATCGCCTCCTGCGCGGTCGACGCCTCGCCGACCACTTCGATCTCCTCCTCAGACTCGAGCAGATCGCGCAGGCCGGCGCGGACGACTTCGTGATCGTCTAACAGGAAGACCTTGATCATGTCGCTCCAGTCTTACCGATTGCGCCTCAAGTGCCGACGATCGCTGACTCCGGGGCAGCCGGTGACGGCGGGCCGGTCGGGGCCGTCTCAGTCACCGCTTCGTCGACGCTCAGATGGCTGCGGCCGCCGGTGATCGCGAAGATTCCTGCCCGTTTGAGCTCGGCTTCGACATTCGGATCGAGCCGGGCGAAGCGGATCGTGACCCCCTCGGAGGTCAGCTGGCGCGCGACCATCAACAAGGCCCTGCTCCCCGTGTAGTCAATGTCGGGAATGCCCGCGCCGTCGAGGACGAGCGTCTTCACGCCTGTCCCGCTTGAGGCAAGGGAAATGAGTCGTGACGCCACGTTGTCGGCGTTCGCAAACCAGATCGGCGCGGCAAGGAAATAGACGACCACTCCCGGGAGACTCTCGAGTTGCAGTTGCGGGCTGCTCAGCACCCAGCTCGACGTGCCAGGCAATCGGCCAAGCAGCCCGTCGCGCGGTCGCGCCGTCCGCCTCGCGCGGTCCGCGACGGAGAGGACGACCGCGAGGCCCATCCCGATTTCCACATTCACGAGCGCGACGACACAGAGCGTGATGAACGCGAGACCGAACTCGACGCGGTCGAAGCGGAAGATGGTGCGCAGCTCGGGGAGATTCACGAGCCGCGCGCCGATCAGAGCCAAGATCGCGCCGAGAGTCGCGTACGGAACGTCGTCGAGCAGGCCCGCGGCGACCGCCGCGAACACGAGCACGATCGCCGCCGCGGAAAGGCTCGACAGCTGGGTCTGACCGCCGGCGTCGGAAACGATCGCGGTGCGCGGTGGGCTCGCGTCGACGGCGAACGATCCCGTGAAGCCGGCAAGAAGCGAGCCGGTGCCGATGCCGACGAGATCGTCGGAGAACGTGCTCCCGCTCACCGCCGAGGTGCCGATTCCTCGTACGGTCGCCGCGGATTGCGCCAGCACGACGAGCGAAATCGCGACGGCCGGCAAGACGAGTCGCCCGAAGGCGGCGAAACTCGCCGCTGGTGCGGCGAAGTGCGGGAGCCCACTCGGCACCGTGCCGAGCACCGCCAATCCGTGTGTCTTCAGTCCGAAGATCGCAACGACGGCCGTCGAGCCGACGAGGGCGATCAACGCGCCGGGGAACCGCTTGTTCCACCGGTCCGCCCCGCCGACGCCGACGAGCACGACCGCCGCGATACCGATCGCCCAGCCGTTCGCGTGGCCGAGGGACTTCAACGTGTCGTAGGCGATCCCGACCTGGCCCGGGTGTCCGGCGACTTCCACGCCGAACAGCGACGGCAACTGCTTGAGGACGATCGCAATCCCGACGCCAGCGAGGAAGCCGGTGACAACGGGGCGCGACAAGATGTCGGCAAGCCACGCCATCCGCGCGATTCCGACCACGGCGACGACGAGTCCGACCATCAGCGCGAGCAGCGAGGCATCGGCGCGATAGGTTGCCGAACCCGACGCGACGATCGACGTCACGCTCGCCGCGATCACCGGCGCGATCGTCGAGTCGCCGCCTACCGACAATGTGCGCGTACGTCCGAAGATCGCGATCGCGAGCGAACCAAAGATGAATGCGGCCAACCCAGCCGTGGTCGGCATTCCCGCGAGACGCGCCGTCGCAATCTGTTCTGGAAGCGCGATCGCCGCCAGGAGCAGCCCAGCGAGCAGGTCAGGGCCGAGCGCGCTCGCCTGATAGCCACGGATCGTCGGGAAGAAAACGCCGGCGAATCGGGCGCGTCGCTCGGCGCGTCCGGATACCGGTATCAATGCGCCCGCATTTCAGCGACCCGTGGGCGGGTGTGCACCAGGGTACGGACCTCTACCTCGTGGAAGGAGGTTGTGACCATTCGTTGACCAACGAAGGCTTGGTATCGACAAAGCGTAGGCCAGCCCACATCGTATTGACCCGGACTGCATCTATGCGGATCACCGTGTCGTCTGCGGTTACGACGCGCGCCATCCAACGAGTTGATCCTGATGACAAAACGCGGTCCCTACCGACACGTTGCCGACGCACCTAGCCAGAGTTGCGGTACCGCGCTCTTGCCCTTATTTGAGGAACCAACGGCATGCAACCGTGCGATCGCCGCTCGCGCGCCAGTTCGATTAGGACGCGCTTATCTGTTTGAGTTCGGATCGGTAACTCGCCACCGTAAGCGCGGTGGACTCCTCGCGCGAGGTGTCCTTTACCATTCGATCGATGGTGATTACTCCATCTGACCCTGACGAACCGGCGCCGATGCCGTCACAATCTCGCCACCAGCGCACGGTGCCGCGACCCGATTAGGCCGCGCCGACGGGGCAGGCGATCCCGGTGCCCCCGAGCCCGCAGTATCCGTTGGGGTTCTTCGCGAGGTACTGCTGGTGGTAATCCTCGGCGTAATAGAAAGGTCCCGCGTCCTCGATCTCGGTCGTCGGTTCCCGATATCCCTTCTCCGTCAGCGCTTTCGCGTAGGCGTCGCGGGCCTCGAGAGCCTCGTCGCGCTGGCGCTGCGAAGACGTGAAGATCGCGGATCGATACTGAGTGCCGACGTCGTTGCCCTGCCGCATGTACTGGGTCGGGTCGTGCGCTTCGAAAAAGCGTGCCAGCAACTCGCGATAGGTGAGTTTTGCCGGATCGAAGACGACGAGGACAGTCTCCGCGTGTCCCGTCTTGCCAGAACAGACCTCCTCATAGGTTGGGTGCGGCGTGTAGCCCCCCGAATACCCGACCGCGGTCGTGTACACCCCGGGGGTCTGCCAGAAGACACGTTCCGCGCCCCAGAAACAGCCCAGCGCGAACAGCGCTTGTTCGAGGCCCTCGGGAAACGGTCCGGCGATCGGCGTCCCAAGCACCTCGTGGAGGCCGGGGGTCATGATCGGCGTCGGCCGGCCAGCGAGCGCGCGCGACGCTTCGACCATCTCAGGCTTCGAAGAGAACAGTCCCATACGCGAACACCCTACGGCCAACCGCGCCGAGGGCTTCCTCAGACTGAGACCTTCATCGCCGCTCGTCGGCTCAGCACCCGCATGTAGGGATCCGGTCCGGTTGGCCGCGGCGCGACCTTCACCTTCCAGTCGAGCGCGACCGCGCGCTCAGGCGAGACCGTGATCGGGTTCAAGTCGAGCTCGACGACTTCGGGAACCAATTCCGAGATCGCTCCGACACGCTCTATCGCGTCGTACAGCGCCTCGACGTCGACTGGTTGTGTTCCCCGATAGCCGTGGAACAGCGGAGAGGCATGGATCGATTCGATGAGTCGAGGCGCGTCGCCCGCCTGGAGCGGCGGGACAGCAAACGCGTGATCGCCGAGGAGGTCTGTCGCGACGCCGCCGAGGCCGAACATCAACAACGGTCCGAATGCTTCGTCGACGGTGAGTCCGACAATCACTTCGATCCCTTGGCCCGCCATCGACTGCACGACGACGCCTTGGAGCGCACCGGAAAGGTGCGTCGCCATGTCCGAATACGCGCGCGCGACGGCATCGCGGTCCTCGAGACCGAGCGCGACCGCCCCGGCCTCGGTCTTGTGGACGATCGCGCCGCCGGCGGCTTTCAGCGCGACGGGAAAGCCGAGTCTTTCTGCCGCGGCGACGGCGTCCTCGAGGCACGACGCGCCGACAGTTTCGATGACCGCGAGACCGAACGCCTCGAGGAGCCGAGCGGCGTCGTTTGCGTCGAGCCATCCGCCCTCGGGATGCTCGATGAGCGCGCGTTCGACGACCGCGTGGGCGGCGGCGATCTCAATGCCTTCGGGCTCCGCGCCAACTGGTGCGGGCGCGGCACGCCAAGACGCGTACTGGGCGGCTTTTTCGAGCGCACTTGCAGCGCGCTCGGGCGTCGGGATGACGATGACGTTGTGCTCCCGAGCGCTCACGACGTCGCGCGCCGAGGACTCTCCGAACACGCACGCGACGACCGGCTTCGAGGTTCCCGACGCGACGCTTCCGAGGGTGTCGAGGACCTCGTCGCGCGGCGCTGCAGCAAGCGGGGTGACGACGGCGAGAACCGCGTCAATGTCGTCGTCGTCCAAGACGATCCGCAGCGTCTTGGCGAGTGTCGGCGCGCCGCCGTCGGCCGTGACGTCGACGGGGTTGTGGAGCGCGGCGGCGGTGCTCACGAACTCTCGCAATGTCTTTTGTGTCGACTCGCGAAGCTCTGGCACTTCGAGCCCCGCGCTCGAACAGGCGTCGGCGGCGAGGATGAGCGGCCCTCCGGAATTGCCGACCAGCGCGACGCGCCGGCCCTTCGGCAGGATCCCGGAAGTGAACACCGCCACGGTGTCCAACAGCTCGTCGAGGTGCGACACGGCGACGACGCCAGCGGCCGACAACAACGCGTCCGAGGCGACAGCTGGAGTCGCCGCCGCCGCGGTGTGCGAGCGGGCGCCACGCGCGCCGGCAACGGTCCGACCCGCCTTCAGAGCGACGATCGGCTTTTTCTTTCCCACGCGGCGCGCGATGCGAAGGAATTTGCGCGGGTTGCCGAACGACTCGAGATAAAGAGCGATCACGTCGGTACCCGGGTCGTCCTCCCAAAAACACATGCAGTCGTTTCCGCTCACGTCGAGCTTGTTGCCGACTGAGACGAAGCTCGAGATCCCGAGGCCGACCCTCGCCGCCTCCTCCAACAAGACGACGCCGACCGCCCCCGACTGCGAGAACAGTCCTAACCGCCCAGCGCTCGGCGGCACCGGGGAGAAGGTCGCGTTCGCGCGTATCTCGGGATCGGTCGAGCACACCCCGAGGCAGTTCGGCCCGACGATGCGCATCCCTGCCCCACGCGCGATCGACAACAGCTCCGCCTCCGCAGACGCACCGTCGGCTCCGGTCTCCGCGAAACCCGCGGTGATGATGACGAGCGAGCGGACCTTCGCTTCCGCGCATTCGCGCGCGACGGCGGTCACCGCAGTTGCGGGGACGCAGATCACCGCGACGTCGACGCTTTCGGGGACGTCTTTGATGTTCGGGTACGCGTGGACGCCACAGATCGACGATGCGCGCGGATTGACCGGGTAAACCGTCCCCGCGAAGTCCCCGGCGAGAAGGGCGCGCAGGACCTGGTGTCCGATTCCGCCCGGGGTTCGCCCCGCGCCGATGACGGCGATCGTTCGCGGGCGGAGGAAATTCGCCACGCTCGCCGCGGCGGCGACGCGTTCGCGTTGTTCGCGGCGTTGGAGGTACTCGGGCGTCGGCGCGAGATCGAGTCGCACCCAGATCGCCCCGTCGCGAAAACGGCTGGCCTCTCGGAGCCCGGCGTCTTCGAAGACGCCGATCATCGGCGCGTTCTCGGGGAGTGTTTCCGCGACGAACTGTGTGATCCCCCGTTCACGCGCGTACGCCGTGAGACTTTCGAGGAGCAGAGTCCCGACTCCGTGACCCTGGAACTCGTCGGCGACAACGAAGGCGACCTCCGCGATGGACGAGTCGTCGGTCACGTCGTAGCGGGCGATCCCGACCATCTCGCCCCGGACGAATGCGACGAGCGCCATGCGGCCGGCGTAGTCAACGTTCACCGTGCGCTCGAGTTCACGCGGCGAGATCTCGGACACCGAACCGAAGAAGCGAAGGCGGAGGCTCTCTTTTGAGAGCGAGCCATAAAAGCGTTGCACCGAGGGGCCGTCGGGCGGACGAACCGGACGGATATGCACGGCCCTACCGTCGATGAGCAGCGAATCCATTTCCCACGCCGCGAGCACGGCCTCTGGAACAGATGCGTGTTCTCGGGCTTCTGTCGTCGTCATATCTCCTCCGTCGCCTCCATTCTCGGGGAATCGTGGCTTGCGCGTGACCTGGGCGAAAGAGGAACAAGTCCCGGGCCGTCGCGATCACGCCAAGTAGGGTCGGGTGCCAGTGCGCACGTTGACGACGTGCGTCGCCGCGGAGAGAACCGACCGATGAGCACGACACAATGGGCCGGCAACTGGCTGACCCGAGCCGTCGCGTCCGAAGCCCCTGCCCGCTCGGTTGACCCGTCGTTGACCCTCGGCGTGCTATTCGTCGCCGCCGCGATCGTCTCGAGTCTGCTCGTCTCGTCCCCTGGGATCGGGACGGCGGATGCGACGGTGATGCTCGCCTGCGCCGCTGCCGCGCTGTTGGGCGGCGCGGCGCTCGTGCGATTCCGCCCGCCGATTGCGCAGCCGCTCGTCGCCGCGTCACTCGTCCTCGGAACGACCTGGATGGGCGCTGACGCGTTCTCGTTGTCGTCCGGAGGACTCCTGTTGTGCGTGTGGTTCGCCCCCGCGGCGTTCGCACTCGTCGAGCTGGCGCCGGCGATAGTCGTCGCCGCCTACGCGGTCGCGGTGCCGGGGATCATCCTCGCCGCGACGGGTGAGCTCAGCGCCAAGAGCGGGTCGAGCGCCGCGGCGAAGCAATGGGTCATCGTCGCCGCGATCATCATCGCCGCATCAGCGGCGGTGTGGGCGTTGAGTCGCCGGACCGCCGAGCGCGAGCGCGCCCTCGCCGCCATCACGTCCAAGCTAGCGGTCGGGATCGGCGTGATCGGAGAAGGGCGCCGCTTCCTCGCCGTGAACCCGGTCTTGCGCGCTCTTCTGGGCGACACAACGGGCGCGATCGTCGGACGACAAGTCGAATCGTTCACGACCGCGGATCACGCGGCCGAGGTTCGTCGAGCCGTCGACGCACTGTTGGAAAGCTCAGCACCTTCTTCGGCATTCGATCTCGTCGTCGTGCGCCCCGACGGCGAAATGCTGTACACGCTCGTGTACGCGGCTTCGATCGAGCCTTCGCCGCGCGAACCCAGCTTCGTCATCGCGCTCGTCTATGACCTGTCCGAACGACGACGCATCGACGAACAGCGCGCTCGAGCTCGCCGCACTGTTGGTGAGCGCTCAGGAAGAGGAACGACGACGGATCGCGAGCGAAGTGCACGACGATCCTCTTCAGGCGCTGATCGCGCTCTCCTTGGAGCTGCAAATCCTCGAGCGTCGCACGAAAGAAGAGCTCGTCCTCGAATCGATCGCCGGCTTGAAAGAATCGATCAAACAAGCGATCGAACAGGTGCGCGGACTGCTGTTCGAACTCCACCCACCTGCCCTCGAACTCGGAGGACTCAGTGAGTCGCTGCGCGAACTCATTCGTCGATACGAAGCCTCCGGGGGCCCAGAGGTCGCTTTCGAAAACACGATCGCGCGAGAACCGACCCCGGAAGAGGCCGTGGCGCTCTTCCGCATCACCGCGGAGGCACTCACCAATGTGCGCAAACACGCCGACGCGACGCGCGTCGCGGTATCCGTCGTCGATTCCCAAGGAGGAATCGCGTTGTCAGTCGCAGACGACGGCGTCGGGATGGACGGCGACGCGACCGTCGTCGTGCCAGGACATTTGGGCGTTGCGTCGATGCGGGCGCGTGCCGAACGCGCGGGAGGAAGCCTTGAGATCTCCTCGCGTCCTGGCAAGGGAACGACCGTACGCGTCTGGATCCCGCGCCAGGAGACCTGAGCCGACCCTACGACATCCCGGCCGCTTCCGCGAGCGCCGCCGCGCTGCGAATCGCGCCGAGCAGCTCCTCGACTGGGGCTTCTTTCGAGATATACGCGACTGCCCCGGCGGTGAGCATCGATTCCACAGTTGTCGGCTCGTTGAACGCCGAGAGCGCGATGACCTTCGTCGGGAGCTCACGGGCACGGATCTCGAGCGTCGCCACCGGTCCTCCTCCGAGCGGCATCCTCACGTCGAGGATCGCCACATCGGGAATTTGATCAATGCAGAGGAGCAATGCCTCTTCGGCGTTGTACGCGGCTCCGACGACTTGGATATCGGGTTGGTCGTTGAGAAGCTTCTTGAGCGCGTGCACGATCATCGGTTGATCGTCCGCCACGACGACACGGATCGGTTTTTCCGTTATACCTCCCGATCAGGCTTGACGCTGCAGCGAAATGATCCCGTCGCGCGCCGCGACCGCGACCGCTTCGAGCTTCGAGTGGGCACCGAGTTTCCCCAAGATGTTGCGCACGTGGTTGCGGACCGTGTGCTCGGAAAGAAACAGCGAAGACGAGATGCCCTCGGTCGACATTCCCTTCGAGAGCATGCCAAGGATTTCGAGCTCCCTCGGTGTGAGATCCCCGTGCTTGCCCTTCGGGGCGCGCTTCAAGCGATCGACGAGACCGACGAGCACGTCGGTCGGCACGAGCGATTCCCCCCGTGCGGCGGCGCGCACTGCTTGGACAACCTCTTCGCCGCTGCGGTCCTTCGGCAAGAAGCCGGAGCAGCCTGCTTCGATCGATCGAGCGAGGAGCTCGTCTCCGCCGACGGCCGACAGCATCACGACCCTCGTCGACGGCGAGCGCCGCAGTACCTCCGAGGTCGCGCTCGCCCCGTCGCCGTCCGGGAGGCGGTAGTCCAATAAGAGCACGTCGGGGTGGGTGCGGTCGACGAGCTCGAGGGTTTCGGCGACCGTCGCCGCCGTTCCGACGACCTCGATGTCCGAATGCCCACTGAGCAGGGTTTTCAAACCATCGGCGACCATCGCATGGTCGTCAACGATCGCAACTCGAACCGCCGGCGCGACAAGCGGCGCTCGCACTTCGGCCTCCTCCAGATGCATTACCGCGATGATCGCAC
This sequence comes from uncultured Acidimicrobiaceae bacterium, assembly GCA_963725215.1. Lineage (GTDB taxonomy): Bacteria > Actinomycetota > Acidimicrobiia > Acidimicrobiales > Bog-793 > CAVRXQ01. Next base: position 704,964 of record CAVRXQ010000002.1, read on the forward strand.
GTCGCGGGCGACCAGGGCGGGACGTGCCTGTGGAGCACACGCGCGAGTCAGCACCGGGAGACATGGTTGTGTCATCGCTCGCCCACCCGGAAGAACTGCTCGCGGTAGAAGCGGAGCTCTTCGACGCTCTCGCGAACGTCGTCGAGGGCGCGATGCGCGCCGACCTTGACGGGCCTTTTCCCATACAGGACGGGCGACCAGCGTTTGCACAGTTCCTTCACCGTCGAGACGTCGATCGACCGGTAATGGAAGTACTCGTCGAGTTCCGGCAGCTGTAGCGCGAGGAATCGTCGGTCGACACCGATCGAGTTGCCGCACAACGGCGCTCGGCCCTTTTGGGGAATATGTTTGCGGAGGAACTCGAGGGTTTGCGCGGTGGCATCGCTGATCGAGAGCGTCGAAGCCTCCACCTTCGAGAGCAAGCCCGACTCGGTGTGCATTTTTCTGACGACGTCATCCATCTTTGCCAAATCGTCGGCCGACGCCGCAACGACGAGATCGGGACCTTCTGCGACGATTTCCAATTCGTCTGTCGTGACGATCGTTGCGATCTCGACGACGACGTTGACGCGCGGGTCGAGCCCGGTCATCTCGAGGTCCATCCACGCCAGCACGGTGAACCGAGGGTATCCGCACACGCAAGCGCTGAAGGGGATCGAAGCGACGACGAGATACGTTGCGTCGATGGTCGAAGTTCCATCGGTGCGCCTCGATGGCGCTGAACTCCCGGCGTACGCCCATCCCGGCGATGCGGGGGCTGATCTCGTGGCAAACTCAGACGTCGTGCTCGAGCCGGGTGGTGGGCGCGCGCTCGTCCCGACGGGGATCTCGGTCGCGATTCCGGAAGGCTACGCGGGCCTCGTCCTCGCCCGAAGCGGGCTAGCGATCAATCACGGGGTGGCGTGCCTCAACGCTCCCGGTCTTATCGACAGCGGGTATCGGGGTGAACTCCGAGTCGTGCTCGTCAACACCGACCCGAAATCGCCGTACGTGATCCACCGAGGCGACCGCATCGCGCAATTAGTAATCGTGCCAGTCGCCGTCGCCCGCTTCGTTGAATGCTCCGACCTTCCTGCCTCGACCCGAGGAGACGGGGGCTTCGGGCACTCCGGCCGCTGAACCGGGAACGACAAGTCGACTCAGAACGCGCCGGAGCGCCTGGGTAACATGGCAATCACGCGGACGTGGCTCAGTTGGTAGAGCATCACCTTGCCAAGGTGAGGGTCGCGGGTTCGAGTCCCGTCGTCCGCTCCATGTGCCCTGGACCCCATCGAGTGGACCACGGTTATGACAACGTGGTCTGGGTTTGGGTTGGTGAGTGTAGGTCTTCGAATTCGTTCGGGGTCAGGTACTCGAGCGAGCTATGTCGTCGCGCCGGGTTGTAGAAGTTCTCGATGTAGTCGGCAATGGCTTTGCTCAACTCGGCGATCGTCGTCCACTTTTGCCGGTTGAGGAGTTCGATCTGCATCGATCCCCAGAACGACTCCATCGGGGCGTTGTCGTAACAGTCTCCAGTCGTCCCCATCGAGCCGACGAGTTCAGCGCGCCGGACGTTTTCGGTGAAGGCCCAGGAAGTGAACTGACCAGGTTCAATCAATCGTCGCAACACCAGCTTGTTGAAGCGAGAGTAGATGTTCGTCGAGTGCTTCTGCTGGTGTCTTCCAGCCGAGGGTCTTGCGCGGCCTGGAATTCAACACGTTGGCAACGGCTTCGATCTCTTCGGCAGACCATCGCGACAGGTCAGTGCCCTTCGGGAAATACTGGCGAAGAAGTCCGTTCGTGTTCTCGTTTGTCCCGCGTTGCCAGGGGCTGTGCGGATCGGCGAAGTACACGGGGATGCCGGTCTCGATCTTGAACTGGGCGTGAGCAGACAGCTCCTTGCCGCGGTCCCACGTCAATGAACGGCGCAGTTGTTCCGGCAGCGTGGCGATCGTTGACGCGAGTGCGTTCTTCATCGTGATCGCGCTGTAGCCGGCGAGTGCGGGGCCGTTTTTGGTGCGTGGGATAACGCCATAGCCCTCCTCGCGCGGCAGGTGGACGAGCATCGTGAACCTCGTGGTGCGCTCGACGAGCGTGCCGATCGCGGAACGCTCGAGGCCGATGAGCAGGTCGCCTTCCCAGTGGCCAGGAACCGCGCGGTCTTCGGCCTCGGCCGGGCGCTCGCTGATCATCACCTCGGGCGTGACGTGGGCCCAGGCTTGGCGCTTTGCCCGGGCCCTGGGGACGCGCAGCGCGCGGCCGGTGCGCAGACAAGCGACGAGCTCGCGCCGGAGCGCGCCGCGGCTTTCGACGTAGAGAGCTTGGTAGATCGCTTCGTGGCTGACCCGCATGGATGCATCATCGGGGAAATCGACCTTGAGCCGCTTCGCGATCTGCTCGGGGCTCCATCCCGTCACCCAACATCGGTCCCCACGGTGCGGCTTGTTGCGCCCCTTCCACTGCGGACCGGACGGACCGACGACGCGGCCATCTGAGGTCTGGACCACGCCCGACAACCGATCCTGCACGTAGATGCGCAGCTGCTCGTTCGTGACCAGCTTGGCGACCTTCGGCCGCCTGGCCCGCCGTTCGGCATGCCACTGCGCGGTCGACGCCTTGTAGTCGAGCCGGTAGGTCCGTGTCGATGCGTTGCGGCGGACCTCGCGCGAGATCGTCGACGCGTTCCGCCCGAGCCGTCGGGCGATCTCGCGAACGCCAACCTCTTGCGCGCGCCAGATCGCGATGTCCTCACGTTCTGAGAACGACAGATAGCGGCCCGAGACCGAAGGAGCGAGAGCAGGGTTCACGCCCCCAGCGTGACGGAACCACCGGAACGCGACCGGCGCGGACACGCCCGCCTCTTCCGCCGCGTCCTCGGTCTGCACGCCACGAGCGACTGCCGCCCAGAACCTGACCCGATCCTCGCGCCAGGCCACTGTCGGTCGTCCAGGCGACGGAATCTGCCCTCGATAGAGCTGAACGGTTCGCTGCCGTTCCCGAACGCCCATGCAAAACCTCCATCATCGAGGTGTTGCGACGACCAGTTGAATTCGCCCTGGGTGCCGTGGTCCGAGTGGATGATCGTCTTTGCAGTCGTCGACCTCGACGATGAGGCCTTGGTCAGTGCCGCATTGACGAGATCGG
>CAVRXQ010000003.1:0-140115 GCA_963725215.1 uncultured Acidimicrobiaceae bacterium
GGCAACCGTAATGGAGGGCGCCATCCTCGCCACGGGCCACACACTACGTCAGGTAACGGCCTAGTGAGACACGCTCTCACCTTTGCCGAGGACGCCAATGGATTCTGGAACGCCTATCTCACGGCACCGGGTGAGTGCACGGTAGTGCACCTTGCTAAGCAGCCATTCGCAATGTTTGAGTGCAAGCGGGTGGGGGTTGAAGAGGGTCAGAAGAAAGGTCCGCAGACGATTGAAAAGGCGAAACAGGGTGCGTACGTAGCTCGAACGGTGTCCGGCATTCGACCGCGTGACCAAGCGGACAGGCGAAGTCGCGGCAATCGTCGAGAATCCCGATGGAAGTCTGACTCCTTACGACGACTATTACATCTTTATCGATGACGCTTTGCGCATAGGCGACCGGGACACGCTCCGAGATCTCGTACTAACTGTCGGAGTGGTGAGCAACCACGGCAACTGGTTTACTGCGGAAAATCAGAACAAGGAGATCACGCGTTCTTGCGCAGTCCTATGACTGGCTGTTGTTCCTCACGGACAGCGGCGCTAGCCGAATTCATCGAGACTGCACTGCAAGGAGCCGATGGCCGTTTTGCCGGCGCGGGAAGCGTTCGCAGCCAGCTTACGCGATGAGCGGGGGAAAGAATCGATTCACGAAGGTAGAGATCGACAAGATTGCGGATCGGGAGTTGACCGAGTATTTCCGCGATACCAGCCCTTGGGAGCGTTGGTTCAACGTCGTCACGCCCAAGGCTATCTGCCACGCTGCGAGACGACTTGCTTCGCCTCTCCGAAATAATAAAGCCGGAGGTGTAGCCCGTGACTGCTGGACGCCAGGCTGTATCGATCAGGAAGGATTGGTGCACGCCGCCAGACGTCGGTAGAGTCAGATGCGGCGCGTATTCGGTGGACGAATAGACCTGGATCCGTGCGCAGACGAACACTCGGTCGTTGGCGCCCGCGTGAACTACCAGCTTCCTGATCCACGATGGCCTGGTCGAATCTTGGGACTACGACACCATCTACGTGAATCCTCCTTACGGAAGCGACAAGTCACGCGGTACACGATCGCGCACTGGTTCGACCGAATCGCAGCGTGCCGCGGCGATGGGCTCGGAGGTCATCGCGTTGGTACCTGTGGCCACAAACACTGCGCACTGGAAACGCTACGTCTATCCAATAGCTGGGGCGATTTGTTTCCTCTACGAACCACGTTTGAGGTTTTTCATCCGCGGCAAGGAGGATCCCAAGGGGGCGCCGATGTCCTGCGCGGTGATCTGTTACGGAAAGCGCGTTGCAGAGTTTGCTTCCCGAATTCAGACGGCATGGAGTCGTCATCCCGCTAGAGCATGCCGATCTCCGCCTGATCGTTTGGACGACTGGGAAACGGTCTGGACCTCGTAACCGGGGAACATGCTTCGTCGATGCGTGCCGAGCGTTCGCCGGAGTGTGCATCCGGCATGGTCCCCTTGGGCGAACTGCTAGCGACTCTCAAGGGGAAGATGGGAGCGAATACTCATTGACAGCCAGTCGCCCTCCCGCCAGTCACCGGGAAACTGATCACCGATGAAGTGTGAGCCGCGACTAAGTATCACAAATCTGGAAGATCGGAATCCAATCCGTGATCTCGAAGGAACGCGACCTGCCGATCGAAATCGGCGGGGTCTTTGAGCTGAGGAGTACCCGGTCCAAACGCAAGATCGTGCATATTGCGAAGGCCACTCGTCAGCGACAAAAGCTCCTTCTCCTCGGGGATTCGGCCAGTCGCCATCGTCCCGACCGCCGCGGTAAAAACGACGTTCATTTTTTGCGCTTCTGCTCGCAGCCGTTGCTTTCTTTCATCGCGCCCTCTCGCGTACATATTGAGCTCGCCGAGGGCCGTTGTCGCGATCTCGCACGTATGCCCCCACGACGGCAGATGCACTGCCTGTCGCGCTTGCGGATCGAATATGGCAAAGGTTGCTGCTCTTACCGCGATGTCGAGCTTCGCGAGGGAACGCTGAATCTCTAGCCAGTTTTCCCGTCGACGCTCAAGCAGGTGGGCAAGAACCACGCCCACAACGACCGCGACCCCTCCGATGAGGCCACCCACGGCCGCTGCGCCCATCGAACGCCGCCGCCCCAGCCCTCAGCTACGCCGGGGGCGTCGGCGGCTTGGAGGACGCCGACGCCTCAGCTCCGGTGGTGGACTGCGTTGGGGTACCCCCGCCGATCTCAAGGGGAAGGCCCTCAAGGAGCAGTTCACTGTCACCCCCGAGGGCGACGAGGAAGTGGCGTATTTCGGCCTGCTTGGCGACGTCGTTCCACTCAAGCGTGTAGAAGAGGTTCCAGGTACAGATTCCGCGGGCGCTCGAACCGTCGCTTCGTCACCGGATCTTGTCGAATTGTCGTGGTCGCGACGAAATTCTGTTTCCTCAAAGCATGAAGGCCACGCTCAAGCGTCGCCACAGAGAACGGGATACGGATATGGCCCTCGGGCCTCCGATGCTGCGGATCCGCAAACCGGTCGAGAATTCGGAACCAGACTCCCCGCCGGGGCGATCCGCCGCCTGCTTCCACCAGTCCCCTGTCGAAGCCCTCGCCGATCATCGCCGCAAGGTAGAAGCTTGAGTTCTGGTGCCCCCCAATCCCGAATGGTTCCCGTGGAGAAGAGGGTCCCGTGCACCGTGATGTAGAGCTCGCCACCCTTACCCGTCGGGTCATCCAGGGGATTCTCAGCTCCATCGTCGCTGAGGACAAGTAAACGCGGCCTGCCACCGAGCTTCTCGCGCCGGATCAGCTTCAGCGCTTCGAGCTTCTCGATCTGCTCGCCAACCCATTTACGCTTCGCACGGCGAACCTCCGCCGAGTAGTCGGGCTGGCTTCCCGCTCCGCCGTAGCGGTCGCCGTGCCGGACAAGGTCGTGGAGGTCCTCGTAGGAGTAGTGCGGGAGAACAATGCCGACTTGTCGCCGACCGGCGTGCTCCGGCAGCGACGCGATGCCCCGCAACAAGAGGTCGAGCTTCGCGGCGCCCGCGGCCCGGTCGCGGATTAGTGGCGCCAGGTGCTCAGCGATATGCCGATGGCGGAAACGGAATCGATACTTCCCGTTCACGCCGCTGCCGTACAAGAGCGGCGGCGTTCCGACAGGTCGGGTCCGCCGCAGAGGTGAAGCCGCTTCCTCGATCGTCATTGACCCGAGTATAGATGGGCTGTTGTCCTCTTTATAGATGGGTCGATGACCCCTAAATCGAGGGAACTAGAAGAGCTACCTCTAGAACAGTTACGAACAGGGACTCGGCGCGGCCCATCCAATCTCCGGCCAACTGACCACGCGATAGCCCTCACCGGCAGTAACGTTCACCGTCCGCGACAAAGGCCCGCCCCAAGGCGGACCCTTGTCGAGCACGGCCGTGACCGGTCGTTGCTAGTTGGCACTGTCATCGTATCGGTCACGGCCTCCTTATCAACTCACCGGGCAGCGCCCGGAATCATCCAAGGAGACCGATACGCAATGACAGCAATTCACGTTCAGCCAGTTCAGGACGAACCTCTCGTCACCTATCACCCCGGAGAGGGCCTCGTGGTTCGCTCCGCGGTCGTCGCCGAGCCTGAAGTTCAGACCGAGTCGCTCCGGTGGACAACCGGAGTCCGCGGCGAGGAAGTGGAGCCCGACGCTGCGGCGGGCGCAGACCTCTCGGAGTTCCACCGCATGGCGGTCTGCCTAGGTGCTCGGGTGCTCCAGGCGACCGGCGACGACTCGACCGCCGTGACGCTTTCGGGGACGGTGAGCCATCTCGCGGAACAGGCACAAACCGCGAGCACTTCCCTCGTAAACGGGGCCCTCAGTGCGTCGGCCCAAGTGGTGGCAACGGCAGCCAAGGCGACGCGGGAAGCCACTGAGGCGACAGGCAAGATCATCGACGAAGCGCGTGAGCGGTTCCAGAAGGAGGTGGGATCGGGAGTCGCTGACGCCATGGAGAGCGTGCGCACGGAACTGGACCGGTTGCTCGGCCCAGAAGGGGGCAAGGCGATGGTCGCAATCAAGGACATCGTCGGAAAGGCGATCACCGAGAACCACGCCGCCTGGCAGCGCAGCCTCACGGCGACGCTGACGGAGGTGTCAAAGACGCTCGACGTCAACAACCCGGCTAGTCCTCTGGGAGCGCTGGAGAGGCGGCTTGCCGAGCAGCAAGAACGGCAGCACACGGAGCTCGCGTCGAAGCTCGACACCGTCCATCAGATGGTCGTGGGAGCAGCGTCGGCGGCGACCACGGCGGCTGCTGTAGCGGCTGCGCGGGTCAACTCCCCCGCCAAGGGGAGGCCGTACCAAGAGGCGATCGGCGCCGCGCTCGAAACCGTCGCGGCCGGCATCGGGGCCGCGTATCTCGACACTGCTGACTCGGTCGGACGCATCAAATCCTGCAAGAAGGGGGACGGCATCCTCGACAAGCAGCTGCCCGACCGCGACGACGCGATTGCCCGAGTGGTGGTCGAGGCGACGGCCCAAGGTCATCGCCGCAGCTGGCCCGAGTATCTCGAAACAGCGCAGCGCAACCGGGAGGCTCAGGCTTCCCTCGGTCTTGTGCCGTCAAGCGATTTGGTGCCGGGGGGGGGCAGACGCTCGCGGTCGTCCGTCCGCACCAGCTCGTGCTCGCCTTCGACCCAGAGCAGGACGACCCCGCACTCCTCCGGGCTGCGATCCAGTTGCTTCTGGTCCAGGCGGAGCGTCGGCTCGCAGACGACCGAGCGGGCGACCTGAGCCTCGCGGACAGTCGGCTGGAGGAGGCGCGCAGAAGGCTGGTCGAAATGGGAGACATCATCAAGACGGCGGTAGCTGTACGCAACGGAGCGGGCAAGGTTGTCACCGGGCTGGAGGCACTCCACGAGTCTCTTCTCTTGACGATCGACCAGGCGCGCTCAGCGCTTGGGGCCTCACTCCTGGCGGCTTAGTCGCCCACCAATCAGCCCGGGCGGTCGGTGGTCGCCACCGCCCGGGCGCACGGCCGAGGTCCGGGCAATCGCCCGGCTATCGGTCAACAGCGCGAGGTCCCTTTGCGGGATCGGTCAAACGCGCCACCCGATGCACATTCCCTCTTTGGTTTGAGGTTCGCGCGGATCATTTGCGATCGCCGGATCCGAGTCAGAAGTTGCGAAGGTGCTGATTCTCTTCGCGACCATATGCGGAAAGCGTGCGAAACGCGCAGGCCCCCGCTCGACCAACGCTCGTGGCGCGCAACCCCCCGGGGGGTCCTGTCACGAGCGTCCAGCCGCGGTCACCGTTTGGTCACGAGATGCACGGTCCGACCCACTTGCGGACACTGCCGCACACCGACGCCCCGAGACATAAGTGCTCGTAGACGTGTGACAACGCCGGGGCACGATCCCGGACACGGGGCCCGGAAAGTGACTACGGATCAGAAGGTTGGGGGTTCGAGTCCCTCCGAGCGCGCTCAACTCGCAGGTCAGATTGCATTTTGGCGTTAATTTTCATGCACTCAGTGGGGTATTACTACTAAATTTCTGATTCTCAGGAAGCGCCCGCGCCTTCGGAGCGTCCATAAACGGCTGCGCACTGCGGACGCGTCCCACATCGTTATTGCCGTGCTTTATGTGGCACTCCGAGTATTGCGTAATGCTGAACACGAAGCGACTGCGTGTCGCAAAGAGGACCTGAAGACGCGGGGAACATGAGCCGCGCGAGCAAGTCGCTGCGATGACCCGGAGGTCACAGCACGGTCACAACTGTGACCTCGGTGTGACCTCCAATTTCGTACAACTGTGCTTTCCTTCGCTTCGACGATTGCGGTTGGGGAGGCGCAGATGAAAGGAAATAAGGATCGCACTGACGACGGTCCCGCGGGTTCAAGGCCCCAGCAAGGGTGGCCGGTCCGAATGCGAGGGTTTGCTGCGCTCGTGGCGGTGCTGGGATTCGGTCTGTCGGCGTGCGGAGGCGGTGCTGCTTCCCCGGACATCGCAAGCGTCGGGTCGAGCTCGACAACGACCAGCGTGGCAGCGGCCGGATCGGCATCGAGCGCAGGGCTTGCTTATCCGCGGTGCATGCGCTCACACGGCGTGCCGAACTTCCCAGACCCGAGCGCGAACGGAGGCTTCACTCTCGGCCCTGGAACCAACCCGCATTCACCGGCGTTCAAGGCAGCGCAGGCGAAGTGCCAGAAGCTCGGCGGCCTCCCGAGCCCCGGCTCGGAAACGCATCCTTCCGCACAGGCGCTGGCACAGATACTGAAGATCTCGCAGTGCATGCGTCGACACGGCATCTCCGACTTCCCCGACCCGACGACCTCGATGCCGTCCAACATGGCGAGCTTCCAATATGTGTCCGACCGCGACGGGGCGATCCTGGCTTTCCCGCGCGGGTTCGATGATCAGTCACCGCGGTTCACTCACGCAGCGGCCGCGTGCGGGTTCAAACTGACCAACCACTGATGGAAACCGGAACGCTGCGGAATGGAGCCGCAAAAGGTAGATCGGCGCGGTGCTACACGCGGGTCTGGAGGATTTGGGTTCCCTCGCCCGACAGGTCCTTTAGAGGCGCCTTGCGTCCAGCCATAACGAGGATGAGCGACGCCAGCGGACCCTCGACGGTCGGACCGTTCCCCGTCGTCCAGTCAGAGTCCGTGGCCGACACGCGCAGACCGGCAATGCGCTTCTTGGCCTGGAGTGGGAAACCTATGCGCTTCACCAGGTCGGCCACTGTCAACAACGTCGCCTCCGGCACACTCCGGGTCATGCCCGTGGGTCGGCGGATGTCGCCGCTGTGGCACACGATGTCGATGAGCATGATCTCGGAATTCGCCCCGGGAGCCGTGCGATGCATCCCTATCGTTTTCCTGAACTCCCGCAGGAGCTCGTCGGGGCCTGCCATTCCCAGCGCCAGGCCTTGACGGGCCATGAAGCGGTTGAAGTTCATGCCGCTCTTGCACAGTCCCACAAAGAACGGGACCGCCTTCAAGTCCGCTCCGCCAATCAGGTGGCCGACGACGTGCCGGACCTTCCATTCGCTGCACAACGACTGGGCGTCCCACTGGCCGTTGTCGAGAGTTGCCAGATCGTCAGCCAGCGCCAAACGCTCTTCGTCCACGGCTTGCCACGTGTCCACGACCACCTCCGACCGTACTTGACACTGTCAAGTTGAACCGCCGATGTCAAGATGCGGTGTGGCGAAGAGGGAAGGCGACCTGCCCGCCGCTCTGCTCCAGGCGGTCGACGACGCGGTGCGAGAAGGCGGAGCCAGCGCCTTGTCGCTCCGAGACGTCGCCCGAAGGGCGGGTGTCTCCCACGCCGCGCCCGCGCATCACTTTGGCAGCAAAGCGGGGCTTCTCACCGCGTTCGCGGTCCAGGGATACCGCCGGCTCGCGCAGTCGGTGATCGAGGAGTTGGGTCGTGTCGGCCCAACAGATGGGCCGACGACGCTGGCGGCCGTTGGCCGAGGTTACGTGCGCTTCGCAGTGTCCGAGCCGGCCGAATTTGAAGTGATGTTCCGACTCGATGCGCTCGAAGAAGGCGCGCCCGAACTCGTCCAGGCAACCGACGCTGCCTACTCGTTGCTGAGCGCGACGATCGAACGGTGCCGCTTGGAGGGTTCGCTAGGCAACTTGGATCCCATGCTCGTCGGCGTTCAGCGCGTGGTCGATCGTGCACGGGCTCGCGAGCCTTTGGATCAGCGGCTGGCTCGCGGGCCGAGTCGACTCGACCGACATCGACCAACTCGCCGCCGACGTCTCCGAACTCTTCGTGGATTCGGTACTGCGTCGTCGGTGACCTGATCGAACCTGTGAATCGCGGCCGAACCAGGATTCGCTTCGAAACAGCTGCTCCGGCAATCAGCGTTCCGCGCCGGGTGATCCGATCACAGGCTCTCGGCTGAGAACGTGGACAAAGCCGTCGGTCGAATGTGGAGTCATAGGCTGTATTTGTGCACCGAATCCTGATGCGCACGATCGTCTTCGATTTCCCTTCCGATGTGCACGACGCCGCGCGTGACTTTTGGCAAACCGCGCTCATGGCTGATCTCCGCAGGGGATCCAAGTACCCCGAATATCACGTGCTGGAGCATCCCGCGGCACTCGGCCCCGTAATGGTGCAGCACTTGCAGGACGGCACTAGCCACATCCACGTCGATATCGAGACCGACGACCTTGAAGCCGAGGTCTCACGACTTGTCGAGGCTGGAGCAAAGATGGTGCAGCGCCAGGCTGAGTGGACGGTCCTTCGCGATCCCGGCGGGCTGTTGTTCTGCGCAGTACCCGCTAGTTCTGAGGACTTCGAGGAACTCGCCCACCTCACCAGTTGAGAGCGAGAACGGTCTGACCTTCCGCAGCGAAGCTGCCGCTCGGCACCGGTACTCGAGGTATCCCAAAACGCTCGACTGGGCCGTTGGCTCCGGTGCCGCTGACCAATGCCAATATCCTCGGGCACCGCTACGCGCCGGATTGGCGCGCGCGGCGGGACGTTTGGGGCGAGAGCCTTGCCACCTAATCGCGTTGCTACTGAGTTGCTACTGAAATGTGGCGCGCCACACAGTCAGAGCGCGACGAGAAGGACGGGACATCAGGACTGACCGGCGCCATCGGACGACAGCGCGCGGCGCGGACCGCCTACGAGTGATAGGGATCAGAAGGTTGGGGGTTCGAGTCCCTCAGAGCGCGCTGAACGGAACGCCAGCTCAGAGCGGGCATTTCGGACTCAAATCACGAAGCAGGGATAGCCCCGTCCCTACAAATGCCCCTCGAAGACGAGGAAGCAGCGCATCAGATCGAGCGAGCGCTCCTCGGCGTCGAACGCGAACCTTTCACTGAGCCGTTCAAAGGTCGGCCGATGACCTGACGGCGCTACTCGACTGTTATATCGGCTTCCGCCGCCGCGTTCACATGGCGTCGAGCGGCGCGACGTGCTCGCTTGACGTCCACGCCCCTCACTCCTTTCGACCTGCAACGCGCCTTCGTGTTCACAGCTAGTAGGAAGACAGCGCCGGCGCATCCGTCGTCATCGTGAGGGCAGTCGTCACTGCGCTCGCACAACATGCCGCCTATCGGGAATACCCCTCCGCGCACGTCCGCTTCGCCCGACTGCGGCGCGTACCATGCGTCCGACCCGGTCGGCGGGAGCGTCGGCGAGGGTGCCGCTCGATCTGTGCGGCGACGGAACCGAGGTTGGTGTGGACACGAAAGTGACCCTGCGAGACGTCGCACGGTTGGCTGGAGTTCACCCCGCGACGGCGTCGCGCGCGCTGAATGATGAATCACGCTCACTCGTACGCGAGGAGACAGCCGATCGCGTAGCCGAGGCGGCCCGGATGCTCGACTACCGGCCAGACCACCTCGCGAGGAGCTTGAAGACACGCCGCACCGCAACGATCGGCGTCCTCGTGCCGGACATCACGAATCCACTTTTCCCGCCAATCCTCCGCGGCATCGAGGACCAGCTGAATGAGAAGGGCTATGTCGCGTTGATCGGCAACACAGACAACGACCACGAGCGCGAGCGCCGCGTCATCACCGAGATGCGCGATCGCTCGATCGACGGGCTGATCGTCGCCACAGCACGGCGACATCACCCGCTACTCGTCGAATCGTCGCGCGGGGGCCTCCCCATCGTCCTTGTCAACCGGGTCGTTGAGGACCACGTGCTGCCTTCCGTCTCCGTCGACGATCAAATGGGGATCCGAGCGGCGGTCGCCCATCTCGTCCTCCTCGGCCACCGGCGCATCGCCCACGTTGCCGGCCCGCAAGAGCTCTCGACCGGAAACGGTAGATATCTCGGTTTTGTCGCGGGCCTCGAAGCCTCGGGAATCGAGGCGGACCCGGCGCTCGTCGCATTTGCAAATTCGTTCTCCGAAGCGGAAGGCTTCCGCTGCACCGAAGAGCTCTTTGCGACCGGGCACCCATTCACCGCCATCGTCGCCGTGAACGACATGCTTGCGCTCGGCGCTCTTCGTTCGCTGCGATTGCGTCGCGTCGTCTGTCCTCTGGAATGTTCGCTTGTCGGCTTCAACGACATGCCTTTGATGGATCGCATCCAGCCACCGCTCACCACCGTTCGTCTCCCCCATTACGAGATCGGCTTACGGGCCGCCCAGCTCCTTCTTGAGCGAATGACCGACCGGCGCGGTCCCGCGAAGACCGTGTTGCTCCCCTGCGAGCTCGTCGTGCGCGAGTCGACGATGCCGCCTCCGACGCGAGATTCAGACGTCAACGCCGCGACGCGTTTTCTCGCCCGGCCGAGGTGGTCTCGCCGCTGATCAAACGCCGAGCTGGCGGGCCATCCAATCAGCCGCATAGGGACGGTGTCGGTAGACGCCGTTGGCGCAGCCGTGGTTCCCCTCTTCGAGCAGCAGCAGCTCGCTCGGTCCGGACGCCTCTTTGGCCAGCCGGACGGCGCCTTCCCATCCGAAGAGCCGGTCCTTCTTCCCGAACACGACGAGAAGCGGGCACTCAACGTCGCCTGCCACTCCTTCGAGGGTGAGCGCGCGCGCCTTGTCCCGCGCCTCGTCGGGTCCCATCGAGTGCGACCGGAACTCGAAGGCGTCGCGAGTCAGGCTCGGCAGCTGGTCCCAGCAGGAGCCGAAGTCGTAGGGACCGGCGAGCGCGATGCAGGCGCGGACGCGCTTGTCCCTCGCCGCAACCCGGGGGACGTAGTAACCGCCGAGGCTGACACCCCAGATCCCGATGCGGTCCGGGTCGACCCCTGGAAGCGTGACGAGGTGGTCGACGATGGCACGACCCGGGACCTCCCAGTCCGGCCGGATCGAAAGGGCATATTCCGCTTCACCCTGACCCGGGCCGTCGACGGCGAAGGTGCCGACCCCGCGGTCGAGGAAGGAGCGCTCGACTAGGCGAAACTCCTCTTTCGTCGAGTCGAGTCCGGGGACGAGAACCACCACGGGATGGGGCCCCCGACTGTTCGGGAGGCGAAGCATCCCGAACAGCTGCGCGCCGTCGAAGGCGATCACCTCCCGCCTCCCCGTGGGGTCAAGATGCGGAAGCGCGTCGAGGAGGCAACGGACCGCGTTGTCGTGGGCGACCTTCGCCTCATCGGGATGCTGAACGAAGAGGAACTTGCCGAAGTGGTAGTTCGTCGCGGCCTGCGCGAGGTGCTCGCCGGCTGAACGGGTTCGGTCTTCGGAGAGGGCCGCCCGTCCGAGCTCCTCGTGACGCCCGCCGATGCGACTCCAGGCGGCACACCAGTCGTCCCAGCGATCGACCGCGCGCGCCACTTCGGCGTAGTCGCTGGCGTCGATTCCATTGGCTGTGAATCGTGGCTCCCAGTTTGTGATCGCCGTCGTGAGCTGCTCGTCGGCCATATGCCCTCCTCGTTGGTGCCCGGTTGCGACGATCGTAGACAGCACCGACCAACGGCTTTGTTGCCGCAGCGGGTTCCCGTTGCTCGTCTTGACCTCCTCGGGCAGCAGCGCGAGAGTTCGCCGCAATCGATTGCATAGCGCTCCGGGGGGTGACACGTGGGCAACGCCGAGCACACGATTGGCTGGATCGGGACGGGCCGAATGGGGAGCGCCATGGTGGAGCGCCTCATATCGGCGGGCCTCGATGTGTCGGTCTACAACCGCACCCGCTCCAAGCTCGAGCCGCTCGTCGCGCAAGGCGCCAAAGCCGCCGACACGATCGGCGAGCTCGCCGGTCGGCGGGTGGTCTTCGTTACCGTCGGCTCCTCCGAAGACCTCCTCGCCGTGCTCGGCGGCGAAAGCGGCCTGCTCCGCCGAACGGAGGTCCCGGAGTTCGTCATCGACTGCTCCACAGTCTCGGTCGAGGCGTCTGCCGAGGGGCGCGCGCTCGCCGAAAGCCGCGGCGCCGTCCTCCTCGCAGCCCCGGTGAGCGGCAACCCGAAAGTCGCGCGCGCCGGACGGCTCACGATGGCCGTCTCAGGCCCGCGCGGCGCCTTCGACGAGGTCGAACCATATCTGCGCATGATCTGCGCGGAGGTGACCTACGTCGGCGAGGATGACGTCGCCCGGCTCGTCAAGCTCTGCCACAACCTCTTCCTCGGCGCGGTCATCCAGGCGCTTGTCGAAGTCACGACGCTCGCGGAGAAGGCGGGCGTCACACGACACGACTTCCTCGCGTTCTTGAACGACTCGGTTATGGGCTCGACGTTCTCCCGTTACAAGACCCCGCAGCTCGTCAACCTCGAATTCGCGCCGACGTTCACGACACGGTTCTTGTTGAAGGACTTCGACCTCGGACTCGCCGTCGCGCGGGCGCTCGAGGTGCCGATGCCCGTCGTCGGGCTCGTCCATCAGCTCGTTCAGGCCGGGGTCGGAGAGGGGCTCGGCGATCGGGACTTTGCAGCCCTCCTCGAGATCGAGGCGCGCGCGGCTGGGATCAACCTGCGAAGCGAGCACGTCGAGGTGTCCGACGGCCTTCGGCCGGAGGCCGACGCGCCGAAGTCTGGCGGTCGTGAAAGGCAAGGTGACTGACGAAGTTCGTGTGAAACGGTTAAGGAGAATAGGGGGTACAAGCATGACTACAAGAACAAGACGAGGGCGACTCGGGTTCGTCGGGCTCGGTTCGATCGTCTCGGCGTGCGCCGTCGGCGCCGCGATGACGCTCGCCGGATCGACGACCGGGGCGGTGACCCGACACGCGTCGAGCTCGACGATCACGATCGGGGCGTCGCTCTCGCTCACCGGAGACTTTTCAGCCGACGGTCAGGCGTTCAAGCGTGGGTACGAGCTCTGGGATGCGTACGTGAACAGTCACGGCGGGCTTCTCGGCCACAACGTGAGACTCGACATCATCGACGACACCTCGAGCCCGACGCAGGTGGCGACGAACTACGAAAAGCTCATCTCCACCGACCACGTGAGCCTCGTCTTCGGGCCATTCTCGTCGCTGCTCACGATTCCGGCGGCGAAGATCGCCCACCGGTTCGGCTACGCCTTCGTCGAGGGGGCCGGCGGGGCACCGTCCGTTTTCGACGTGCACCTCGACAACGTCTTCGACGTGTCGTACCCGGTCGCGAACTCTTTGTTGGGCTTCGCCCAGTGGATTGCGTCGCTGCCAAAGAGCGAACGCCCGAAGACCGCCGCCTACGCGACTTCGGTCGACCCGTTCACCGAGCCACAGTTCCCGGTCGCGCAGAACGTCCTCCAAAAAGCGGGGGTGAAGACCGTCTACTACAAGACGTTCCCCGATGAAGTGGCGGACTACACGCCGGTCGCCGACGCCGTCGCGGCGACGAAGGCCGACGTCATGCTGCTTGGATCTGTCGACGTCCCGACCGTCTCGGCGTTCATGGCCGCCTTCGAGCAGACGCACTACAACCCGAAGGCGTTCATCGCCTCGGCCGGACCCGACCAGGGAGCCGCATTCGTCTCGGCGGTCGGCAAGTCGAACACGAACGGGGTCATGGTGGCGGGCAGCTGGTACCCGGGATACAAGAACGCCGCCAGCGAGGCGCTCGTCGCCACCTATGTAAAGAAGTACGGAGGTACCGCCTCCGGTGTCAACGCCGACGTCGCCGAGGCCTACGCGGTCGGCCAAGCCGTCGCCTTGGCAGTGAAGGCGACCCACGGCTTTTCGAACGCGAAGATCATCAAGTACCTCCACAGTGGGGTGACGTTCAACACAGTGCTCGGCACCGTGAAGTTCAACAACCTCGGCGAGAACGTGAAAGCGGTCATCCTCGCCTTCCAGTGGCAAAACCAGAACTACGTCCAAGTCGTCCCGCCGGGAGCCCCTGGTTCGGTGAAACCGCTCTACCCGAAGCCGAACTGGGGGAGCTGAGCGATTGGGCACGCAGCTCGTCCAGGCGGTTATCGACGGGATCCTCACCGGTGGGGTCTACGCGCTCATGGCGGCTGGCCTCACCCTCATCTTCGGGGTGATGGACATCATCAACATCGCCCAGGGGATGCTCGTCGTCCTCGGCGCCTACCTGAGCTACGTGCTCTCGGTCCACCTCGGCCTCGACCTCTTCGTCGGGCTCGCCGTCACCATTCCGGCGATGTTCGTCGTAGGGGTCGGGGTCGAGTGGGCCTTCATGCGGCGGCTACGTGAACGCGAGCGCACCGCGATGTCGATCCTCGTCACGTACGCGGTCGCGCTCATCATTGAAGGCATCCTCAGCGTCGTCTTCGGCGCCAACTACGTGCAGCTGCACGCGTGGTACGTCACGCGGTCGATTCATCTGTTCAACTTCTATCTGCCGTATATCTACGTGTTCGGCTTCGTCCTCGCAGTCGTCCTTCTCGCCACGCTCTTCCTGCTTCTCTACCGGACCAAGTTCGGCGCGAGCGTTCGCGCATCGCTTCAGGACCGCACCGCGGCACGCATCATCGGCATCGACGTCGCTCGGGTGTCGACGATCAGCTTCGGTATCGGCGTCGCCGTTACGGCGGCTGGAGGCATGGTCTTCGGCGCGACCAACGCATTCGACCCGAACAGCGGTTACGACCTGATATCGCGACTTCTCGCGATCGTCATCCTCGGCGGGCTCGGGAGCATCGGTGGCGCGCTGGGCGCAGCCCTGTTCATGCTCGTCGTTGAAGACGTTGTCGCCGTCGTCTGGTCTCCGGTCTGGGCACCGGTCGTGTTTTTCATCTCGCTCGTCCTCGTGTTGTCGATCAGACCGGTCGGACTCTTCGGCCGGTCGTTGTCGAGGGCACAATGAGAACACGGAAGGGTCGTGTGCAAGGAGCCGCTTGGATCATCTTCGCGGCGCTTCTCCTTGCCTTCCCTCTCGTTTTCTCGAACCCAACGATCACCACGATCGCGGTCTTCACCCTCATCTTCATGACCGCGACGACCTCGTGGAATTCGTTCTCGGGCTACTCCGGTTACATCGCGCTCGGGCACGCCGCTTTCTTCGGTACCGGCGCGTACACGCTTGCGGTGATCGCGACCGACGCCCACTTCTCCGGCGGGTACGGCGTGTTCGCCCTCGTGCCGCTCGGAGGACTTATTGCGGGCGCCTTTGCCTTGCCGCTCGGACTCATCGCGCTCCGCACGCGTCGCCACACATTCGTCGTTATCACGATCGCGATCTTCTTCATCTTCCAACTCCTCGCGACAAACTTCTCCTTCACCGGCGGTTCGTCTGGCGAGCTGACACCGACACCGACTTGGACGGCGGTCGGGTACAACGACCGCTTCTACTACGCGTCATTGATCTGCCTCGCGATCGCGATCGCCGTCTCCGCCACCATCCGCCGGTCACGGTTCGGGCTCCAGTTGCTCGCCATCCGCGACGACGAGGACCGTGCAGCAGGACTCGGTGTGTCGGTGGGCCGGGTGAAGCTCGCCTCCTTCATGATCTCCGCCGTCCCAGTCGGAATGGTCGGAGCGATCTACGCCTACTTTCTCGGGCAGATCTACCCGCAGTTCGTGTTCGACCCGATCTTCGACCTGTCCGTCGCGCTGATGGCGTTCCTCGGAGGGCTCGGGACGGTCTCGGGCCCGATCCTCGGGGCGCTGATCCTCGAACCGCTCCAGCAGTACTTCACGCTCCAGTTCTCGGCCGGCTCCATCTACCTCATCATCTACGGGGCGCTGTTCCTCGCGGTGATGCTGCTCATGCCCCGCGGCATTGTCCCGACGCTCGCCGATTTGCGGGCCAACCGCAGCGCACGGCGACTCGAAGCGCGACTTGCAGGCTCGGACGACCCCTCCGGCTCGGCCCGCGCCGCGCCTCGACCGAGCTGGTTGCAGGACGTCCCGGTCGGCCAGGCGGGAACGTAGTGGCGCTCCTCGAAGTCCGCGGCGTCTCGAAGTCATTCGGCGGGCTCCGCGCGCTTTCGGAGTGCACCCTTTCCGTCGCAGAGGGCGGCATCGCCGGACTGATCGGCCCGAACGGTTCAGGCAAGACGACCCTGTTCAACGTGATCACCGGGTACGCACGTCCCGACGCCGGCACTGTCACGTTTCGCGACCGGACGATCACCGGCTTGTCCCCGGCAAGGATCTTCGGGCTCGGCATCGGCCGCACCTTTCAACTGACGCGGATCTTCGCTCGCCTCACCGTGCTCGAGAACATGCTCGTCGCCACGCAGCGGCACGAGGGTTGGCTGCGCGGCATTGCGAGGAGCGCCGCGTCAACCGACGAGATACAGCGAGCGATGGGCTTGCTCGAGTTTGTCGGCCTGTCGCACCTCACTGACCGAGCAGCCGGAAATCTCTCCTACGGCCAGCGCAAGCTGCTCGAGCTCGCTTATCTGCTCGTCGCCGACCCCGAGGTTCTCCTCCTCGACGAGCCGGCAGGCGGCATCAACCCGACGCTCGTCAACGAGATCCGGGACCGCATCGAGACGTTGAACCGCGATTTCCACAAGTCGTTCCTCGTCGTCGAGCACAACATGGAATTCGTCATGGGCCTGTGCACCCGGGTGACCGTCATGCACCAAGGCGCGGCGATCGTAAGCGGCACCCCGCGCGAGGTGCGCGACGACCCAAGGGTCCTCGACGCGTATCTCGGTGGCGCCGGCGACCCGAGTCAAGGCGACGCAGAGTCGAGCGATGTCCCAGCCATCCGCTAGCCCCATCACGCTCGGCGATGCCGACCCTGCCACGACGAATGCGGTACCTGTCCTCCGATTCGAGAACGTCGTCGCCGGATACGGCGGCGGGGACGTGCTCCACGGTGTCAGCTTCGGCGTCGCCGACGGCGGGATGACCTGCGTCGTCGGACCGAACGGAGCCGGGAAGTCCACACTGCTGTCGACGGTGTGCGGGATCCTGCGGCCACGCCTCGGCGACGTCATGTACCGCGGCGAGTCGCTGCGGCGCTGTTCGACGAGAGAACGGCTACGGCGCGGCATCGTGCTCGTGCCGCAGAACCACAGTCTGTTCCGCGACATGACCGTGCGGGAGAACGTCGAGCTCGGCGCCTTCCTCGAACGAGACCATGCGCTCGTCCGCCGCCGCTTCGACGAGATCGTCGAGCTGTTCCCGGTCGTCGCTGAAAGGGCGAAGGAAAAGGCCGGCAGCCTTTCGGGCGGCCAGCAGCGCCTCGTTGAGTTCGCGCGCGGATTGATGCTCGATCCTTCGCTCATCGTGCTCGACGAGCCGTCGATGGGGCTCGACCCGAAGACCCTCCGCATCGTGCTCGACAAGATCGCGACGATGCATGCGCAGGGGCGAACGATCCTGCTCGTCGAGCAGAATGCCCGCGCCGGACTGACGATCGCGACGCACGGAGTCGTCCTCGAAAACGGCAAGGTCCTCTTCGAGGGGAGCGGGGAAGAGGTGCTCGAAAATCCCGAGATCGGTGCCCTGTTCCTGGGCGGAGCAACGAGCGCGGATCGCGACCTCATCGATGAGCCCGCCAGCGACTTCGCCGCGTCGGTACCGACTTCGGAGGGGATCGAGATTGCGAGAAGGGAAGTGACCGATGACTGAGTCTCCACGCCCGCCCGATCTGCTCCCGGCACCGGGCCGGATGGCGGTTGACTTTGAAGAGCGCGTCGAGTTCTCACGGCTTCGCGCCTACCGGCTTGCCCGTGCCCGGGCGGCGCTCGAGGCGTCCGAGCTCGGTGCGCTGCTCTGCTTTGACGTGAACAACATCCGTTACATCACCTCCACCCAGATCGGCGAGTGGGTGCGCGACAAGGTCTGCCGATACTGCTTGCTGACAAGGAGCGGCGAGCCGGTGCTGTGGGACTTCGGATCGGCCGCCAAACACCACCGCCTCCACGCGCCATGGCTTGACCCCGCCAACTCGCGCGCCGGGATGCTCGGCTTGCGCGGCTCCGTCGCCCCTGATGCGGGCCTCATGGAAGCCGCCGCCGCAGAGGTGAAGGGGCTCCTCGTCGAGGCGGGCGTCGCAGACGCTCCGATCGGGGTCGACCTGGTCGAAGTGCCGATGCTCCGAGCGCTCGAGAGTGCCGGCCTCGACGTGCGCGACGCGCAGCAGGTGATGCTCGATGCCCGAGCGATCAAGTCCTCCGACGAGATCATGCTGCTCACGATGTCGGCGGCGATGGTCGACGGCTGCTACCAGATGATCAGCGACATGCTGAAGCCGGGAGTGCGCGAGAACGAGGTCGTCGCCGCCGCCAACGACTACCTGTACCGGCAAGGGTCAGACGACGTCGAGGCGATCAACGCCGTCTCCGGTGAGCGGTGCAGCCCGCATCCCCACAATTTCTCGGATCGGCTCATTCGCCCTGGCGACCAGGCGTTCTTCGACATCATCCAGTCGTTCAACGGCTATCGAACCTGCTACTACCGGACCTTTAACGTCGGCCGAGCAACAACGCCGCAGCGCGACGCCTACAAGCGGGCGCGCGAATGGATCGACGCGGCGATCGCCCTCGTCAAACCCGGGGTCTCGACCGACGAGATCGCCCGCGTGTGGCCGCGAGCCGATCAGTTCGGCTTCGAGAACGAGATGGAGGCCTTCGGGCTGCAGTTCGGCCACGGTCTCGGTCTCGCCCTCCACGAGCGGCCGATCATCAGCCGCCTCAACTCGCTCGAGCACCCCTTCACGCTCGAGGAGGGGATGGTCTTCGCCGTCGAGACGTACTGTCCGGCGAGCGACGGGTACTCCGCGGCCCGTATCGAGGAGGAGCTCATCGTCACCGAGTCGGGCCCCCGGACGATCACCTTGTTCCCCGCGGAAGAGCTCTTCGTCGCCAATGCGTACTGACGACGGCTCGATTGAGACATGGTCGACGAGATGACCGACGAGCGCCCTAGCGCGTTCGAGCGCTCGACGCGGCTTTCGCTTTACCGGCGCATGGTCGAGCTACGAAGTTTCGAAAAGCGCGCCTTCGACCTTTTCCTCGAGGGCCTCGTGAAAGGGACGAGTCACCTCTCACTCGGACAGGAGGCAGTCGCCGCTGGCTTCGGGGAAGCGATGGCGACGGACGACTGGACATTCGCCACCTACCGGGGCCACGCCCACACGCTGTCGCGAGGAGTTCCGATGGCGTCGGTGCTCGCCGAGCTGATGGGGCGCGCCACCGGCCTCATGGCCGGAAAGGGCGGCTCGATGCACCTTACGAGCGCTGAGCATCACATGATGGGTTCGTACGCGATCGTCGGCGCCCATTTGCCGATCGCCGTCGGCGCCGCCTTCTCGTCCCGGTACCGCAAGAGCGGTCAGGTCGCGGTCTGTTTCTTCGGCGACGGCGCGGCGAACATCGGGGCGTTCCACGAGGCGTTGAACTTTGCCGCTGTGTTCGACCTGCCGGTCGTCTTCGTCTGCGAGAACAACCTCTATATGGAGTACACGCCGATCCGCGCCGTCACCGCCGTCGAACACCCGGCGGCCGATCGCGCCGCAGCGTACGGTCTTGATCGCGTCGTGATCGACGGCAACGACGTCGAGGCGGTGCATGCAACCGCCCTCGCCGCGCTCGCCCACGCGAGATCCGGCGGCGGGCCGAGCCTCATCGAGGCGATGACCTATCGCCACGGCGGCCATTCCCGGGCCGACCCCGCGAAGTACCGCCCTGACGAGGAGGTGCGCGCCTGGATGGCGAGCGACCCGATTCCCCGCTATCGCGCCGCGTTGCTCGCCTCGATCGAAGAGAAAGAGCTCGACGCCATCGACGAAGAGGTCGCCGGCGCCATCGACGAAGCGACGGTGGCGGCGAGGGCCGCTCCGCCGCCCGGCGAGGACCTCTTGTTGACCGATTTGTGGAGCGATGGGGGCTCGTCGTGGCGGAACTGACCTATCGCGAGGCGGTCGCGCGCGCTTTCACCCAGGAGATGCGGCACGATGACTCGGTCGTCTTGCTCGGCGAGGACGTCGCCGCGGCGGGCGGGGTGTTCAAGGCTACGAGTGGCTTGTTGGAGCAGTTCGGTCCCGAACGCGTCATCGACACACCGATCAGCGAGCAGGCGATTCTCGGGACGGTCATGGGAGCGGCGATGACAGGTCTTCGCCCGGTCGCCGAGATCATGTACAGCGACTTTCTCGCCGTGTGCTGGGACCTCGTCGCGAACCAGATCGCGAAGACCCGCTACATGACGAACGGGCAAGTGACACTTCCGCTCGTCATCCGAACGGGCAACGGCGGCGGCCTCCGCTTCGGCGCCCAGCACTCGCAAGCGGTCGAGAACTGGGCGATGGCGGTGCCCGGTCTCAAGGTCGTCGCGCCCTCGACGCCTGTTGACCTCGTCGGGCTGTTCGCGGCCGCGGTACGCGACGACGACCCGGTCGTCTTCTTCGAGGAAAAGGCGCTCTACGCCACGAAAGGTGACGTCCCCGACGGCGAGATCGTCGGCGCGCTCGGCGTCGCGAGCATCCGGAGGACCGGCTCCAACGCGACGATCGCCGCGCTTGGAGCGATGGTCCCCCGAGCCCTCGACGCCGCAGACCGGCTCGAGACCGAAGGGATCAGCTGCACCGTCGTCGACTTGCGCTCGCTCGTGCCGCTCGACACTCGCACCGTGCTCGAGAGCGTCAGCGCGACCGGCCGGCTGTTCACCGTCGAGGAGAACCCGCGCCTTTGCGGCTGGGGCGCCGAGATCGCCTCGCTCGTCGCAGACGAGTGCTTCTACGACCTTGACGGCCCGGTGGTTCGCATCACGACACCACACATCCCCCTCCCCGCCGCCGCCGAGCTCGAAGACCGCGCCATCCCGTCAGTCGACCGCATCGTCGAGACCGTGCGCTCAAAGATGGACTGAGCCTCGTGGCGCGCGCGTTCGACCTCGACGACGGGACCTTTTCTCGCGAACAGTCCGAGATGCGGGCAGTGTGTCGACGGTACGTGGACCAGGTACTTAAACCTTTCATCAGCGCCAATCGAAAACGGGAGTGGTGCTTTGATCCGGACGAACGGCTTCCCCCGGAGATCCTGAAGGAGGCGGACCGCGCCGGCCTTCGCAGCCTCGGCGTCCCCGACGAGTACGGCGGCGTGTCCCTCGGAGGCGAGGGGGAGGCTCAGACGTTCGCGCTGATCGCCGCGGAGCTCGCTCGAGGCGACGTGGGCGTCGCCGACAAGCTCGTCCAGAACTGGAAAATCTCCGTCTTGCTTCGCGCACTCGCGGCGAAGTCCCTCCAAGACGAATGGTTCCCGCGCTACATGGCTGATCCTGGCTTTCTGATGGCTCATTGCCTGACAGAGCCCCGGGGCGCATCGGACCGTTGGTTGCCTTACAACGACGTCGAGGCGAACATGGACACGAAAGCCGAGTTGGCCGACGGCCACTGGTCGATCAGCGGGCGGAAACAGTTCATCAGCAACGGTTACGACGCAAGCCTCTACGTCGTTTACGCCAACACCGACGACACCCTCGGAATGCTCCAAGGAACGAGCAGCTTCCTCGTCCCACGCGACACGCCTGGCCTCGAGGTCACGCGCTGCAACGAGACGATCGGCGGCCGCTACATGAATAACGGCGAAATCGTCCTCGAGGAGTGTCGTGTCCCCGAGGACCATCTCCTCGCCTACGGTGACGCGCTCGCCAAGGCTGGTGTCTATTTCCGCCCCGGAAAGATCATGCAAGCGGCGAAGAACATCGGCATCGGCATCGCGGCCTTTGAGGACACGGAGAAGTTCGTCCACGAGCGAGTTCAAGGCGGTCGACCCCTGATCAAGCATCAGGCGGTCGCGGTCCGGATTGCACAGATGGCGACGAAGCTCGAGGCGGTCGCCTCGTTCCTGCGTCGGGCGGCGCGGGCGGTGGACGAACGCCGGCACGACGCCGACCAGCTCGCTGACATGGTGAAGGTCTTCGCCGCCGAGGAGATTCTCCGCGTCTGCCAGCACGCCATGGAACTGCACGGTGGGAGCGGGTCAATGCTCGAAGTCGGCATCGAAAAGTACTTCCGCGACGCCTCCGTCTATCTGCACATGGACGCGACGGTGGACATTTCGAACTTCCGCATCGTGAAGGCGATGTACCCGGCGACCGCTGGCATGTACGCCGGGCCGGAATGATGGCTGAGCGGGACCCGCTGCGATGAACGGGTCCACGAAGGAGTCGGCATGGGAATGAGCGAGCGTCGGATCAGCTATGTGCCCCTCGAGGATATGACGCCTGAGATGCAAGACGAGATGCGCCGTTGCGCTCGCGAGGGAACGCCCAGACCAGAAAGCTCAGCGATCAGAGCGCACGTCCCCGCCGCCTTCTGGTCATTCGCCAACTCATGGGACGCCATTTACAGAAATGGGGTGTGCGACCACGCGATCAAGGAGCTCTGCCGCGTCTACATCTCGCGTTCGGTTAAGTGCGAGTACTGCGGCAACCAGCGCTCGGAAAAGGCCCGCTCTCTCGGGCTGGAGGAGGGCCACCTCGAGGACCTCTTGAACTTCGAGAAGTCGGATCGCTACAGCGAACGCGAAAAAGCCGCGCTCGCGTACGCCGAGGCGATCGCGTGGCGGCTGGCTCCGGGCGACGAGCTCTGGGACCGGCTGCACGAGTGCTTTTCAGAACCCGAACTCGTCGAGCTCGGCTGCATGATCGCTCTGACTCTCGGGCAGCAGAGCTGGCTGCGATTGCTCGACATCGAACATCACGAAGTGCTTGCTGGCGGAGACGCATCGATGGCTCCGGGCTTCGAGAACACTGAAGCGGTGGCAAAAACGAAATTGAGCGAGGGTTACTGGGCCCGCTAAACGCTCGGGCCACTCTCACAGGGCCTCGGTCCTCCGATCCTGCCGCCATCGCTGAGCCCGACATGTGCCAACCGGAAGGTGAAAGGCACTTCGTGAGCAAAACCCGCACGGACCTCTAAACGCTACGAATTAACCGTCGCGTCTCGCAGAAGTCTCAAGGAGGCACTTCGAGGGGACCCGTTCACACCAATTCGGGGCGCGTCACGGGCTACCTGTCAAGACGCTGAACGCCGAGTCTGGCGCGACCCCTCACACACCCTCAATGGTCGACGCGCTCAACGTTTTGGCGTTGTGTCGGTCGTTCGCGCAACTTTCCAGGCTGACGCAATGGGATATCTCGGTTGCTTCGAGCAACCCGAAGGAGTGGTAGCAGGGGGTGAGCGAATGCAGCCACCCACCTCGACGGCTCTGGCCAGCCAAACGAGACTTCGAGTTACCCCCGCCTATCGACGTGGTCTCGGAGGTTTCTGGTGACATGAGCGAAGTTCTCAGCGTCGCCTGGTACCGCTTCCACGCCACGTTCGGTCGACGATGGGGCGGCTATCTGAGCTTGCTACTGCTGATCGGGATGATCGGCGGTATCGCGATGGCGTCGGTCGCGGCTGCAAGACTTACGCAGTCCTCGTATCCGACCTTCCTCGCGAGCACCAACCCATCGGACCTAAATGTGTCGGTGTACAACTCCGGGTCCGGCCGTTCGGGCTCAGCACTGACCGCCAAGATCGCTCACCTGGCCGACGTAAAACGGGTCAGAGATATCTATGCACCCCTCATTGTGCCGCTCGCCCCGGATGGAACTCCGCGCCTCAACACCCTGGCTGACGTGGTGATCGCGGGTAGCGCCGATGGCGAGCTACTCGACCAGGACCGGCTCGCCGTCGTGACCGGACGATTGGCGGATCCGAGCCGGACGGACGAGGTCACGATGACCGCTAGCGCGGCGCGGCAACTCGACATGCACGTTGGCGAGATCGTGCCTCTCGGTCTTTACACCTACGCGCAGGCGAGTCTCCCGAATTTCGGCACGACCGAAGTCACACCGCGTATTCGAGTTCGTGCGAAGCTGGTAGGGATCGTCGAGTTCAATAATCAAGTTGTTCAGGACGACATCGATCGCGCCTATGGCTTCATGGTGCTGACTCCAGCTCTGATCCGAGAAGCAATCGCGGTGTACGGGCAAGCGCTCACGCCGGTGAGCTACGGAGTGCAACTTGATGATGGCACCCGAGGGGTCTCCCGGGTAGAACAGCAAATTGTCCGCCTAATCCCGCGAGGTTTCACCTCAGAATTTCACGTGACCTCGCGGGTCGTGGCACAAGTAGAACTCGCGATCAAACCCGAGTCGGTCGCACTGGGCGCGCTCGGGGCGATCGCGGCATTGGTCTGTTTGGTTCTTGGCGTGCAGGCCATTGCTCGCCAGGTGCGCTCGGGAGACGAAGACCGTGAGGTCCTGCGAGCCCTTGGAGCGAGTCCAGCGATGATGACCGGAGAGGGGCTAATCGGTCTCGTTGTCGCCGTCGTCGTTGGCTCGCTGCTAGCTCTCGCCGTCGCAGTGGGGCTCTCGCCACTCGCCCCTGTCGGTCCAGTGCGAGCGGTGTATCCCGGTCGTGGGATCGACTTTGACTCCACGGTGCTGATGGCCGGCCTCGGGTTGCTCGTCTTTGGTTTCGGCGCTGCCGCCGTCGCCCTGTCCTACTGGGGCGCTACTCATCGGATCGGCCGAGTCCAACGGGTGGCGACTCGCAGTTTGCGCCTCACGCGCGGTGCCGAAGCGGCGGGTATGTCGGTGGCCGGCGTGATCGGCCTTCGCTTCGCGCTCGATCCAGGACGGGGTCGGACTGCGGTGCCGGTGCGATCCGCGTTGGTGGGCACCGCGATCGCCGTCACATTGGTGGTTGGTACCCTCACGTTTGCCAACAGCTTCGCCACTTTGGTATCGCGTCCTGCGCTCTACGGGTGGAACTGGAACTTCGCGCTCGACCCGAGCAGCAACGTCCCACCACAGACCCTCTCGATGCTCGACCGCGACCCCAACGTCGCTGCATGGACTGGGGTCGACTACACAAACGCGCAGATCGACGATCAGACCGTTCCGATCTTGATCACAGACCCGCGTCCAAAGGTGTCCCCGCCCATACTGTCGGGGCACGGGCTCGACGCAAAAAACCAGGTCGTGCTGGGATCGTCCACTCTGGCGCTGTTGCACAAGCACGTTGGCGACACGGTGCACGTGAGCTAGGGGTCCCCGAAAGACGCCCCCGTCTACATCCCACCAACTCCATTAGTGATTGTCGGGACTGCCACCTTCCCAGCAGTGGGTTTCGAAAGCATCGTGGCCGACCACACCTCGATGGGGATCGGAGCACTGGTGTCTAGTGGCATCGAGCCAGCCGCGTTCCGGCGCGCCATGCAGAGTCCGGATCCCAATCTGAACGGACCGGAGTTCGTCTTCGTGCGCCTTCGAAAAGGCGTCAGCACGACTGTCGGCCGATCTGACATGCAAAGGATCGCCAACGCGGCCAACAAGTTGTTTGCTTCCGACAGGCACGGAGCGAACAACAACGTCGTCGTCGTCGGCGTCCAGCGTCCCGCACAGATAGTCAACTACCGAAGCATCGGCTCGACCCCCGTCCTACTTGCAGTTGGGCTCGCCATCGGCGCCGTTTTTGTTCTAGGCCTCACCCTTTCCGCGTCGGTCCGCCGCCGCCGGAGAGACCTGGCGTTGTTGAAGGTGCTCGGTTTCACTCAACGCCAGTTGGCAGCCGCTGTGGCCTGGCAGGCAACGGTTGCCGCAATCGTTGGCATCGTCGTGGGGATACCACTCGGCGTCATCATCGGACGCGAACTTTGGACATTGTTTGCCAATGGCATCAGTGCCGTGCCCGACCCCGCGGTACCCGTCATTTCTGTGCTGCTCGTCGGCGTGGCTTCTCTCGTCTTTGCCAACCTCGTCGCGGCGCTCCCTGGACGTAGCGCGGCGCGCACCCCGACTGCTCTGGTACTTCGCGCCGAGTGACTCGGCGAGCTGCCTACTGACCAATCAGCCGCCACGAGCGCGCGAGCCCTAAAGCTCGTCGAAACTGGGAGATCAGAGCGTCACTTACTGCCGGTTCGGCGCGCGTCCCGCGGCGGCTCTACTGTCATGATCTCGGCACTCACTTGTAGGCGCGTCTTGAGACACCCTCGAACGTAATGTCCCGCGTCAGCACGCTGGTCAGCAATAACTATTTGTTCGACCGACTAAGCACGCTCACGGCCGAGACATCAGGTCACCGACGGCGAAGCACCGAATCCACGAAGAGCTCGGAGACGTCCCGTGCGAGTTGGTCGATATCGGTTGAGTCGACACGGCCGGAGAGCCAGCCGCTGATCCAAAGGCTCGCGAGCCCGTGCACGATCGACCACGGCCTAACGCCGACGAGCATGGGATCCAAGTCGCCTAGCCCATCGCGTTCCCCAGTGCTCACGAGCGTGCAGACGCTGACGCGCCTGGTGTGGACACAGAGGCGCAGGTCACCTCAGGCCGGAAATGCCTCAACATGGCCCAGACGTACAAAGGCCCTTGGCTCTACGATTTCGTCCGAGTTGAGGACCGAACCAGTGGAGTTGCCGCGTGGCTGAGGAACTGGTCAACCTTTGACCCAGGGAGGCAACGTGTCCTGGCGTTTGCCCATTGCATCCAGGTCCGCCATCGCTACCGGTGTGGCCGCGCTTGCTGCGATTTCTCTTGGTTGGAGCAACTTAGCCGGGGCTTCGGTCTCGACAGGCCACAAGCACAACCCGCCCCATCACTCCTCTCTATCGGGGAAGTGGTCGGGAAGCTACGGCGGCACCTACAGCGGCACCTTCAGGCTGACGTGGCAGCAGTCGGGACAGAACCTGAGCGGCACAATCAGGGTCTCTGGGTTCAACAACGCACTCACGAGCCTCCACGGCACCGTTCAAGGCGCGTCCATCCGCTTTGGCACCGTTGGATCGGAAGCAATCACTTACACGGGCTCGGTCTCAGGAAAATCCATGTCCGGCACCTGGAAGATCAAGGCCGGCAGCCGAACCTTGGGCGGCGGCTCCTGGAGGGCGTCCAAGTCGTCCTGAACGACGGGCGCAGGACCGTCGAACCATTCTTGCTTCCTACGGGCCGGGTTTCCGCAATCAGCTACCCGTTCCACACCTTCTCGGCTCCGAACTCCTCTTTCGAATGTCCTGCCTCGATATACGGCGCGAGAGGTTCTAAACATCCAGCTTACGACGGGGTGTCGAGAAGACGCAGGATCAGAGTTGACCGGCTCACCGAGTGGTCCACTTGCGCCATCGTCCGTCCGAGACGAACTGCCCGATCTGGTGGTCGTAGCATCGGTCGATCACGAAGCAGCGTTGGTGCATGCTGCCAACCGCCAGTCCGAGATTGTGGACGTGCCCTCCGAGACGATCCCTCGCGAGAGTTGTCCAGTCGGCAATGAAAGGCCGCGAGGAATCCGCTGGGGCGGTGACCGACATGCGCTCGCTAACTGCGATGTCGCGTCGAAACCAAAGCCGTGCCGACCGAGATGAGGTGACTGGCTACGCGACGTCTAAAGGATTGGCGTCCAAGTATTCGCGCAGCTTGACCCAAAGTGCTTTAGTCATCGGCCGCGCGGCCGTGCCCCATGCCGCATACGCGGTCGTCCCCCTCGCGGGCATCGTGATCCGAGGAATCACGATCGTCGCCACAGCGTCGGCCTCGTCGCGGGGATCCGCCGCTGGCACATCCCTGATCTCTTTCAGCTCTTCCGAAGCGAGAGCCCAAGCGAGCGCATTCGCGATCGGAGGGCCGAGGTCTTCAACTTCGACGGGCAACGGCCGGTAGGCGGAGAGCACCGTGCTCCAGTCGGCGCTCTCGTACAGCGCTTCACTCAGCTTTTGGGAGACTGGATACAACTTCGCGCCGATGATGGCGGTCCAATCGCGCTGTTCCCGGGATACGTCTGTCACATAGCTAAGTCTACGAAATCGGTCCCGCGTGCGTTGCGCAGGCCGTCGACACGAAAGTGACTGATGCGTTTGACAGTGCTGTTAAAAGCGGCCCGATTTGCACGGCCGCTAGCGCGGGATGAATGCGAGGTAATCGTGGACCGATCGCACCGCCGCGGAACCTTCGCCAACGGCGGCGGCGACACGCTTTGTCGAACCCGACCGAACGTCGCCAACGGCGAATAGACCCGGAAAACTCGTCTCGAATGGCAACGGGTTGCGGCCGAGGCTATGCCAGCCAGTGCCAAGATCGTCTTTCGTCAACGAACGGTCGGTGAGGACGAAGCCGCGGCTGTCGAGGGCCGCGCAACCCGAGAGCCAACTCGACTCCGGCTCCGCTCCGATGAATGAAAATAGAGCTGCACACGCCAGCTTCGACTCCCACGCGGTGAGGCGACCGTCAGCCGCACAACGTTTCGTCGCCCTCCAATCCGACGATCTTCGCTTCGGTGAGGATCGCGATCTGGGGGTGGTTAACCAATCGGTCCACGAGGTAGCGAGACATCTTGGCGTTGACATCGTTGCCCCTTACTAAGACGGTCACCGCACTGCCTTGGTCGGCTAGGAACACCGCCGCCTGACCGGCCGAGTTGCCACCGCCCGCCACCACCACAGGGCTCCCCGCGCACTGGCGCGCTTCCAGATCAGTCGCCGCGTAGTAAACGCCGCGGCTTTCGAATTCTCCGAGCCGTGCGATGTCGAGACGCCGGTAGCGGGCGCCGGTCGCCACGACCACGGCGCGACCCGCGACCTGCGTGCCATCGTTGAACTCGACGACCAGGTGTCCGGCCTCCTCTTTCAAAGCAACCGCCCCGCACGGAACGCTCAAACTCGCCCCGAACTTCTCCGCTTGAACGAGCCCGCGCTGGATGAGATCGCCGCCGGAGATCCCGGTCGCGAAACCGAAATAGTTCTCGATCCTCGAACTCGTCCCGGCTTGTCCTCCGGGTGCGACCAGGTCGACCCCGAGCGTCCGTAGTCCCTCGGAGGCGCCGTACACCGCGGCGGCCAATCCGGCCGGTCCGCCGCCGACGATGACGAGGTCGAAGCAGCGTTCGGGCAGACGCTCGAGCGTGAGACCGAGATACTCGGCAAGGATGCCCGGACTCGGCTGGCGAAGCACCGTCCCCGATGCGATCACGACCGGAAGATCGGAGGGTTTGATGCCGAACTCTCGAAGCGGTGCCTCGACTTGTTCGTCGACATCGGGATCGAGCCACTCGTGCGGTATCCGGCTTCGGGATAGGAACTCCCGGATCCGCGCCGATTCGGAAGAAAAACGCGAGCCGATGACGCGGATCGCCACGGCCGCTCCGGTCATCAGTAGCGCGCGCCGCTCCATGAAAGCCGCCAGGATCTTGTCGCTGAGATCCGGCTCGGTTGCGATCACCCGACGCAGCACCTCTGCGGGGACGGCAAGCACTTCGCCCGACTCGGTCATCCGCGCCGAGACGAAGACGCGCAGGCCGGTCAAGAAATGCAGCTCGCCAAGAAATCGGCCTGGACCGTGACGGGCGAGGAAGAGCTTCTCGCCGTCGGCGTCGACAAAGACCTCCACTTCGCCGGAGACACCACGAAGAAGTCGTAGATGACGTCGCCGGCGCGATACAGGGACTCGCCGACTTCGCGCGCCGGCGTGTGCCCGAGGCTTCGAATACCGCCAGCTCGGCGGCGTCGAGTGTTGCGGTCATTGCGTTGTCGATCACGGCGAGGCCGCCCGGCGCCGAGTCCGCGATTGCAATTTCGAGCCGTTGGATCTCCTGGCAGGAGCGTCGTTCGCGATGTTTCCTGGCCACGCCAGATCGAGCAGACGATCGACGGTGGCGGCTTCATTTCGGGTACGAGCCACAGACCCCATCCCTCGAATCACGTCGTTAGGAAACTACGGGTCTCTTTCCCGGCGAGCCGCCACCTCGACGATGTGACGTCAGGCCCCATCCGGCGGCACGAAACTCGCACGCTCCTCCTCGGCGATCAGGCGGAAGTGGCAACCCTGGAGATGGTCGTTGACGAGGCCGAGCGCTTGCATCATCGCGTAGACGGTGGTCGGGCCCACAAATGCAAACCCGAGGCGGCGCAGATCAGCCGAAAGGGACGTCGACTCTGGAGTCGACGACGGGAGATCGCTCATTCGCTTTGGCACCCGCACAGATGCCGGTCGATGGCGCCAAACGGAGGCGGCAAGTGAGTCGCCCCGGTCACGAAGCGCGATCGTCGCCTGGGCGTTGGTGATCGCCGCCGCGATCTTTCCCCGGTGGCGCACGATCCGCGGGTCGGCAACGAGCCGTTCGACGTCGGCTTCGTCGAAGGTCGCGACGACGACGGGATCGAACGACGCGAACGCTTCGCGAAAGCCTTCTCGCTTGCGCAAGATGGTGAGCCACGAAAGCCCAGCCTGGAATCCTTCGAGGCACAGCTTTTCGTAGACCCGCTTCTCGTCGCCGACTGGTCGTGCCCATTCGGCGTCGTGATAGGTGCGGTACTCCAGTGACGACGAACCCCACGAACAACGAGGCAGGCCATCGTCGCCGATAACCACGTCCGCAGGGTTCATGGCCGCGAATCCTCTCTCGGTGCTCTCGCGTCGGGCAAACCTCGCCCCCCGCTCTTTCGGTACTAAAGCGCGCTCATTCATCAAGATCGTCAACGAAGCAGGCATCGAGGCAATCGTCGGTCAACAATTCGAGATCGCCAACGAGATCCTGGTTGCCGGGTTGGTACCGATCATCGAGCCCGAGATCGACATTCGCAGCTCCGAAAAGGCGGAGGCGATCTTGAGGGCGAACATCGTGGCGCGACTGGGCGAACTCAGATCCGGCCACGACGTCATATTGAAGTTGTCGCTGCCTGAAGTTGCCGACTTCTACACCGAATTCGTGAGCCACCCGAACGTCTTGCGAGTGGTGGCGCTGTCCGGTGGATACACCAGCAAGGAGGCAGACGTTCGCCTGGCCGCCAACCACGGCGTGATCGCCAGCTTCTCGCGTGGGCTGACCGAGGGCCTATCGGTGCACCAAAGTGATGAGGAGGTCGACGCCGCCCTGAAGCGGTCGATCGAAAGCATCTTCCAAGCGTCGGTGACTTAGATACCGAATGCCGAGTCCGTCCTGTTCTAGAACTGAGCGGCTCGTTACCCCATCTGGAACTCGTGAACCGGGAACTCGTGAATGTCCGGAGGGGCGGATCCGGCGCCGGAACCTGCCATCGCTGGCATGCTCCCGATCCGCGCTTGCCGGTGCGAGCACCGTCACCTGTTGCGATAAGCGCTGCCGCCGACGTTCTGGGGCGCTGTCCCACTGGACTGTCGTTCTCCAGGTGTTCTCGGAACGCGTCTATTGAGCGAAAGATCTTTGCTTGAGATGAACTTCTTTTGCTGGAATCGCTGGACCTTTCGGCGGGTCTCTCTCCGTTGCCATTAGTTGGCGCTAACGACATCGCTACCGAGTCCAAGCGCGTCCACAGGGAAAGTGAGGACGTCACCACGCTGAGTGTTCAAGCTCTCTGAACGCGTGGCGCCAACACAGCGTCGGTTTACGGCATCGAGATCGGGAGCCTTCCGCGCTAAATCCCGGTGAATTGACTGACGTAAGTGAATAAGGAAAACGGGGGAAATAAGGCGGCCCTGCTTCGAACGCCTAAGAGTGGCCAAATCAGAAGGTGGAAGCGGTGCGACTGCGAATTGTGAGCCGGCTACACAGGCGTGAAAAGCCGCGGTTCGCCGGCTGCGAGGCAAGGCGCGCCGAAGCGGGCTTCACTCTGATCGAGCTCCTCATGGCGTGCCTCATACTTCCGATTGTCGTCGGGGCGATCACCCTCGCCTTCGTCATGATCCTTTCGCAGCGCAGCACGGTTGCGAGCCGGATTCTCGATTCGAGCGACGCCCAGGTCGTCTCGAGCAACTTCGAGACTGACGTACACAGCGCAACCCAGATCACCACCAGCTCCGCGGCGACCGCGTGCGGAACTGGCGCTTCCGTCCTCGACCTGCGTTGGAATGCGGACTCCACGGGCAGCTACCAGACAACAGTTTCGTATGTGAAGGTCCAGCACGCCGGGACCTGGTCCCTGGTGCGCAACTATTGCGTCGGAGGGTCGAGCACCCCCTCCACCCAGGACGCAGTGGCCGCCGACATCCCGTCCGGTCAGGGTCCTCCGACGATTCTCCCAGCCAGTGCGAGCACCAGCGCCGCGGCCGGCTGGACCAGCGCAGAGGGGGTCACGAGTGTCAAGCTTTCCGTCACCTCCCCGGGCAGCGACTATCCCTATACCCTCCTTGCCGACCCGGCAGTCAACGCAAGCAGCAACCCCGGCAGCACCCTCGTCACCCCCACCAACACGACCTGCGGTTTCGCGAGCCCGGGCACGGGCACGTACGCGTCGCGGCTGTGCTTCGTCGACTTCACCGGCTTCCAAATGGCCGGCAACCCCACCTCCTATTGCCCGGTCCAGGGACAGTCCGAAATCGACGCCGCGGTGGCGAACACTCCTTTCATCTTGAAGTTCTGCGTGCGCGCGACGGGGTCCACCGTTGCCCCCTGGCCCATCCCGACCTACGCCTACACCTACTACAGCCCCGGCGACACCAGCGAGGCGTTTCTCGGCAACAACGGGTTCTACGCCGGCATCCCCGGTAATCCGGCGCTCTACCAGACCACCGAGGGTGGCACCACGACCTTGTACTTCACCAACATCGAGGTCCTCGACGCGGCGGGCAACTCGGCGACGAATTGGTCGATCGTCACCGGTGACGCCGAGTCCACCGATAACACCGAGGGCACGATCTGGACGACCTGCTCTTCGGTTACCCCTCCCAATCCCCTTGACACCAACGGCGAGCTGACCTGGGTCCCGACCTACTCAGAGTGCTCGTCGTCCTCGGCACCGGCGTTCACGCTGCTCCCCAACAGCGCTTCCTCGCCGTTCGGCAACGCCTGTTTCGCTCCGAATCACGACGGTGCCGGCTGGAACAACTTCCGCCTGTCCGGTGTGCAGTACAACAACATCTTCACTGGGGCCTCATCGGGGAGCAACACCAACACGGTTCAGTGCTTCGCCACGGTCGATTCGGACAAGACCGGGACCGTCATGCTCCGGTCGACGACCCCGTCCAACCTGACAGTCTGGATGCACGGTGCCGGCCTCGAAGCCGCCTTCATCGGGTTGCTGCTGCCGTCATGAGCGCGCCTCGAACCCCCGGCCCAGCTGGCGGGCGGGATCCGGATGCGGGAGACACCCTCCTCGAGATCCTCATCTCGGTCGCGATCCTGGGCATCGTTAGTGCCGCCCTGATCGGCGGGTTCCTCACGGCCATATCGTCCTCGACCGTCTACCGGGCGGTCGCCAGCGCCGACACGGTTCTGCGCACGGCAGTCGACAGCATCACCACCCAGATGCAGCAGAATGCGACGGCTGCCTTCGGCTGCCCTGCCGACGCGTCGGTGTACGCCGTATCGGGCCTCCCGGCCGGGTACTCCTCGCAGGTCAACCTCACGCCCGGGCCGAATTTGGGGGTGAGCTACTGGGTCAATGGCGCCCCCCAAGCGACCTGCGTCGCCGAAGCCCCCCAGCTGATCACCGTCGCGGTCACCTACACCAGCCCCCACGGCGGCTCAACATCGACGAACCGCGCGACCTTCACCGTCGACGACCCCCAGGCGGCGCCTGCCCCCACGTACGGCGGCGCCACACAGCTCGTCTTCCTGTCCTCGGGCGGTCCGAGCAATACCACGGCCGGCTCGGCGATCCCGAACCAGCCGCTCGTCGCAGTCGAGGACGCCCAGGGTCACGTCGTCACGACCGACCTGTCTCCGGTCATCCTCTCGATCACCCCGAACACAGGGACTCCCGGGGCTCAACTCGCCAATTGCACCGGCACCGAGTTCTATGGGGTGGTCAACTACAGGGGCTGCGAGATCGATCAAGCCGGCAGCGGCTACTCGCTCACCGCGACCGACGGCGCACTCCCCCCGACCACCAGCCAGACCTTCACAGTCAACCCCGGGCCGACTACCAGCCTCGTCTTCTCCCAGTCGCCTGTCACGAACACGGCCGGAAGCGCCTTTAGCCGGCAGCCTATGGTGACCCTGCGAGACGCCTACGGCAACACCGCCACCGGGGACACCTCGACGGTGACCCTCGCGATCACTTCGGGCACGGGGACGGCGGGCGCCAATCTCACCTGCAACCCGTCGAACGACCAGCAGGCCGCCTCGGCCGGGTTGGCCACCTTCTCCGGCTGCGCCATCGACAAGGCCGGAAACGGCTACACCTTGACCGCGACAGACGGCTCACTCACATCGGCCACCAGCACCGCCTTCGGGATCACTGCCGGGCCGCCGGCCAAGCTCGTCTTCACCACCGAGCCCGCCGGGACGATCACCGGCGGGAGCGCGTTCCCCACCCAACCGGTCGTGACGATCGAGGACGCCGGAGGCAATACGGTGACATCGAACACCTCGACGGTGACCCTCTCGATCACCCCGAACACCGGGGGAGTCGGCGCCAGCCTCACCTGCAATCCGTCGAACGACCAGCAGGCCGCCTCGGCTGGGGTAGCCACGTTCGCTGGCTGCACCATCGACAAGGTCGGAAACGGCTACACCTTGACCGCGACCGACGGCAACAGCAACATCACCGCGGCCACCAGCACCGCCTTCGCGGTCGGTATCGGGGCGGCGGCCAAGCTCGTCTTTACTACCGAGCCCGGCGGGACGATAACCGGCGGGGGCGCGTTCCCCACCCAACCGGTCGTGGCGATCGAGGACGCCGGAGGCAATACGGTGACATCGAGCACCTCGACGGTGACCCTCTCGATCACCTCGGGCACGGGGACGTCCGGCGCCAGCCTCACCTGCAACCCGTCGAACGACCAGCAGACCGCCTCGGCAGGGGTGGCCACGTTCGCCGGCTGCGCGATCAACAAGGTCGGAAACGGCTACACCTTGACCGCGACTGACGGCTCACTCACATCGGCCACCAGCAGTGCCTTCGCGGTTGGTGCCGGGGCGGCGGCCAAGCTCGTCTTCACCCAACAGCCCAGCGGGACGATCAGCGGGAGCGCGTTCCCCACCCAACCGATCGTGACGATCGAGGACGCCGCAGGCAATACGGTGACATCGAACACCTCGACGGTGACCCTCTCGATTACCTCGGGCACGGGGACGGCCGGCGCCAGCCTCACCTGCAACCCGTCGAACCAGCGGGCCGCCTCGGCAGGGGTGGCCACGTTCGCCGGCTGCGCCATCAACAAGGTCGGAACCGGCTACACCTTGACCGCGACCGACGGCTCACTCACCGCGGCCACCAGCACCGCCTTCACGGTCAACGGGCCGGCGGCGAAGCTCGTCTTCACCACCGGGCCCCCCAGTTCGATCGGCAAGAACACGTCGTTCACCACGGTCGTAACGGTCGAAGACGCTGCGGGCAACACGGCGACAAACGACAACTCCGCGGTAACCCTTACTATCAACGGGACAAATAGCTCCCACTTCAGCTGCAACCCGTCGAACCCCCAACAGGCGTCGGCCGGGGTAGCGACGTTCTCCTGCGCGATCAGCAGGGCCAGCACCGACACCTTGACCGCGACCGACGGCTCACTGATGTCGGCCACCAGTAGTTCGATCACGGTCTCATAACGTGCAAGTGACAGCCCACCACCGCCGCGTCAAGAAAGACGAACGGGGCGCCAGCTTGATCCTGGTGCTGATCTTCACGCTCGTGGTCAGCGTGATCGTCGGCGGCCTGTTCACGACCCTGCGGGACGACCTCTCCAACTCCACTAACTTCGCCGCGGCCCGATCGCTCGAATACGACGCCTCGACA
Organism: uncultured Acidimicrobiaceae bacterium; assembly: GCA_963725215.1. GTDB lineage: Bacteria > Actinomycetota > Acidimicrobiia > Acidimicrobiales > Bog-793 > CAVRXQ01. The sequence continues at coordinate 35,351 of CAVRXQ010000003.1, forward strand.
GCGATTGACCTCGCGATCCAGTCGATCCGTTACGCCCCGCTCCTCGCCCCAGGTCAAACCCTCAACGCCAGCCCGCCGCAGCCGTGCTGGGCTGCCGGTCCGAACGGCGCCTACGGGAATCCTTCGCACAACGTTTCGCCAGACGGAGTCAACATCTCGGTTTGGTGCAGCACCGCCTGGTTCCCGACCTCGGCCAACACCCGGGTGGTCACGATCTCCGCCTGCCAAGCCTCGATATCGAACTCGGCCTGTGCCCAGAACCCGGTACTCCAGTCCGCCGTGACCTTCGATGACTACCCCGGGGGGGTGACCCAGCCGAGCTTCGGGCAGTGCGACGTCTACTGCGGCACGGGCCTGACAGTCGATAGCTGGCTTTTGTACCCCACCGTCCCCACCGTGACGGGTCTTTCCCCGACCGGGGGTTCGGTCAGCGGGGGAAGCACGATCACGATCACGGGCAGCGGCTTCGCGAAGACCTCGACGGTCAACTTCGTCGAGGAGTCTCGCGGCACTCCCACCACCGACAACGTCGTCATCACCGTCCCCGCATCGGGCCCGAACAGCGGTGGGTGCACATCTACCACGTGCACAGCCGCCGTCCCTTCTGTCGTTGTGGGCAGCACCTACTTCGTCACGGTGTCGACCCCCACAGGCACCAGCGCCGACGGCCCCGTGTACACCTTCACGACCGGCACACCCCAGATCACCGCCGTTGGGAGCACCCCCGCCAGCAGCCCGCTCGGTGGCCCCAGCACCGGGGGCACAGCCGTAACGATCTCGGGCAGCGACTTCGTCACCGGCGACACCGTCAACTTCGTGCAGGAGTCCGGGGGCCAGCCGGTCACGAACGGCGCCGTAGTGGGCGCCACCGCGGTCACGGTGTCGAGAACCGGCGCCAACACCGTGGTGATTACCGCCCTTGCTCCTTCAATCGCCATCGGGACCACCTACTTCGTGTCGGTGACCTCGCCGAGCAACGGCACCGCGGCTAACGGCAGCCAGAACGTGTTCACCTACCAGACGGTCGTCCCGACGGTCAACACCATCAGTCCGACTAGCGGTCCCACGAGCAACAACCCCTCCAATTCCACGCTCATATCCATCTCCGGCACAGGATTCCAGTCCAACGCGGTGGTGTCGTTCGTGCCCGAGGCCGGGGGGACTACCCTCACTGCGACCAGCGTCACCTACACCTCCTCGGTACTGATCACCGCCACGCCTCCGGCGCTACCGAGCGGTGCGGCATATTGGGTGCAGGTGTCGATCCCGAGTGTGGGCCAGAGCAGCTACTTCCCGGTCTTCACAGGGAAGTGATGTCAACCGTCGCGTCGAAAAAGGGCGTCTCCCACGTGATTCGATCGCACCTCCCGTACCTGTTACGGCGAGCGGACCAGGGCGAGGACGGCTTCACTCTCGTCGAGGTTCTCATCGTCGTCGCCATTCTCGGCATCCTCGCCGGGGTCGCGGCACTCGCGTTGGGAAACCTCGGCGGCACGAGCTCCAAGGCGGGCTGCCAAAGCGCCTTCCGCTCCGTACAGAACGCGACCGAGGCGTACAAAGCCGAGATGGGCGGCTTCCCCAACGCGACCACGTCCAACGGCGGCAACCCAGCCCTCCCCCCGACCGACAACGATCCGGCGAGCCAGAACACCGCCGGCGCCACCACCGGACCGGGATCGGAGCTACTCGTGCAGGGCGACACCCTCCCGAACACGGTCGCGTCAGCCGCCGCGTCCGGACCATGGCTAAAAGTCCTTCCCGTGAGCTCCGGCCACTACTCGCTCTCGGTCTCGAATGACGGGACGGGAACGGTGAGCGTCTACAGCCGCACCGACGCCCTCCTCGGCACGACGTCGTCGAGCTGTCCCGCGACCTAAAGCAAACCCCGCGGTGGGTTGAGCCGCTCAGGCGCTTGCGAATCGGCCAGCTGAAAACACTGAGATACCTTTGCGGAGAATCTTCAAACGGAGTGTTCCCGGCTCTGTAGGTTCAGCGCCACAGCTTCACGAATGAGTTTCTTCAGCGCAGCTTCGTTGATCTTGTCATTTTCTTTGATGTCGATCGCGCGCCTGACCTTCCCGTCAAGGCTTGAGTTGAATAGGCCTGAAGGATCGTTCAAGGCAGCGCCCTTGTAAAAGGTCAGCTTCACCACGTTTTTGTAGGTCTCACCAGTGCAGATACCCCCGTTGTGGGACCAGACCGGTACTCCGGGGTTCGTCGGTTTCACCCACTTCCACTCCTCGACGATGTCGGGGTCCGCTTTCTTGATGATCTCTCGTACCTTGCCGAGCGTCTTGCCGCGCCAGTCACCGAGCTCGCTGATCCTCTTGTCCATCAGCTTGGCAGCGTTCGTCTTGTCATTTGTCATTTGGAATCCTCCACGCAATTGAATTGCACGCCGAGCAAGGCTCATTTAATGACGCCGACCGACACTACAGACGCCGTTTCGGAGCACAGCGGTCAGTCTCGGGCACAACGAACGCACCAGTGAACCGGTGTTCGTTCACTCAAGAAGTTGGAATTGGATTCAGCCAGCGGATCGAGAAGCAGCCTCGCGACTTCGTTCAACGATGTGATCGGCGCGGGCAACGAGCGGGCGAGCCTGCAGTAGCTCACCGATCTTGCGGGCCTCTTTCACAAGTGTCGAGACACCTGGATCGCCGCTTTGTATCAGGTACTGCGCGAAGTCGAGCAAGCCATGGGCGAGGTGGTAGGGGCTTGCGCCCTTACGCAAGGAGCCAATGGCGCCATCCAGCACGTCAGAGGCGCCGGGATCGTTATTGTCGGCGACCTCGCGGCACGAGCAAGATCGCGTTCGCCGCGCAACAGCGGTGGCAAGTGACCGACGGGCACCGCGTCGAGGAGCGCCAACAGCTCGGCAACCTTGTCTGCTTGGCCGAGGTCGTGGGCCGTGCGTGCAGCAAGCGGCCACGCCCAAAGCAGGCTGGAATGGCCAATCGTGAGGACGGGGAGGTACGCGATGGTCTCAAACGCGTGCCGCAACGCCTCGTCCGGCCGATCCTGTGCAATCGCGATGAATGCGTCGCAAATCGCGACAGAAGATCGGTCCTGCGGGTCCTCACTGTTACGCATCCTCGGCACGTCCGCGTACGCGGATGCGGTGTCGAGGTCGCCGCGCAAGGCCGCCAACAATGCCGCGTTAGTCGTGACATAGCCGATCTCGCCCACCCGGTCGACGTCGATCGCTTCGTGGAGAACCCGTTCGGCCCTGTCCCAATCTCCGATGAGGAGCAGCGCCTCCATTTCGTTGCTCACCGCCACACTGAGGCCACGAACGTCGCCGCTGTTGCGGGCAAGGCCCGCCGCGCTGCGGGCGAACTCGGCGGCCGCCAATGGGTCCGACCGCACGGAGACGTCCGCCAAATTGATCAACGCTCGGGCCTGCCGCGAGCGCTCGCCCGCCCGGTCAGCGAGCCGGGCAGCGTGGTCGAGATGAGCCACGGCCTCTGCCGTGCGGTTCGCGATGCCGAGGGCAATGCCGCGGTTCGTGAAGAGATCGGCGAGCAGCCCGGTGGAGACGTCGAGTTCTTGGCCGAGCGCAAGAGCCTCGGCGGTTAGGCGTTCCGCGTCCGCTCCCCCCGAGAAGATCTCGACCGCGGCGAGCTGGTCGAGTGTGCTCACCGTGTCGGCATCAGGGTCAGGGCGCAGCACGGCGAGCGCGGCGGTGAGTCGCTCACGAGCCTCTCCGTGGCGGCTCGCTCTCCTCAATACGTCTCCGGCGATCGCTTGGGCGCGCGCGGCTGCCCGCGCTTTCCCGAATTGCGAATACAACGCGCTCGCGCGCTCGGCGTAGGCGAGAGTGTCTTGGACGTCGAAGGCAGTAAGCGCCGCCCGAGCGGCTTGTTCCCACAATCCGGCCGCGGCGAGCGCCGAGATCTCGTTGGCGTCTTTCGACGTGAGTTCGGTTTGCTGGGCACCGCTCGCGAAGCTCGAGGCAGCGGCGCGCGGAGCGCCGGCTCGCACCGACTTCTCGGCAGCGCGTTCCAACATCTCAATTGCCTCAGCGCGAATGTCTGGAGCGTCGGGGGCATCAGGTACGGCGGACAAGGCATCGAGGTAGTGCCTCGAGATCACCTCCACCACGTCTTCCCCGTCGGCAGGGAACACCGCGCGCAGATGATCCGCCACGCGCAGATGTCGTGCCTTGCGGTCTCGGCGCGACATCGTCTCGTACGCCACTTGACGCAGCAGATCTTGTGCAAAGCGGTAATCCCCACGCTGGGGCGAGAGCCGATCCGTGCTGACGGAGAAAACCTCGCGGCGTAACAACTCGGCGAGTCCAGCCCGGACAGACTCTTCATCCTGGTCCGAGACCGCGACGAGCGACTCTGCCGGGAATCTCGATCCGAGCACCGCTGCTTCTGCCAACAGGGAACGGAGATTGGGGTCGAGCGAGTCGAGACGAGCTGCGAGAAGCGCGCGGAGGCTGTCCGGCACCGAAAGCGCTCCGAGATCTCCGACCAGTCGGTACACGCCGTCGCGCGGCACGACGACGTCGCGATCGATGAGTGAACGCACCGTCTCGACGGCGAACAACGGGATCCCCTCGGCTTGGTCACGGATCGCGGCGCGCGCCACCTCGGGCATCCCGGGAACGAGGGCCTCGACGAGAGTGTCCATCGACGCGTCATCGAGCGGGTCGAGGGTCAGGCTCGATCGGTTGGGTCCGGTTCCGAACCCGGGTCTCACGTCTTCGAGCTCGGGGCGGGTGAAGACGAGGACGAAAATTGGTGAGTCCCTGGCCCAATCGATCAAGTGGTCGAGAAAGTCCAAGAGGCCGGCGTCGCTGTGCTGGACGTCCTCGACGAGAAGTACCACCGGCTCTGCTTCGGCCAACCGCTCGAAAAAGAGCCGCCACCCGGCGAAGAGCTCTTCGCGCGGGAAGGTCCCGCCGCTGTCGCCCGCGAGCGTCACCCCGAGCAAACGCCCAAGACGGGGACCGACGTACTCTCGCTCAGCGGGGTCCGGGACGAATGTGTTGAGGCCCTCGGCCAATTTGATCGCCGCGACCTCCAAAGGGTCTTCTTCCGCGATGCCGAGGCGTTGGCGAACAATCTCGGTCAGCGCCCAGAAAACGACGCCTTCCCCGTAGGAAAGGCAGCGGCCGCGATGCCAATACACGGCGTCAGCGAGCCCGTCGGCGTATTTCTCGAATTCCCACCCAAGCCGCGACTTGCCCACTCCCGCCGGTCCCGAGACGACGACGAGGCGCGCGACGCGGCGTTCCGCGCAGGCGTGGAAGAGCGCCTTGATCGTTCGCAGTTCCGCATCCCTGCCGACGAGCGGCGCCTCGAGCCCGTCAACGCGCTGTGACCCGCCGACCCCCGACAGCACTCGGGTCGCGGCCCACAATCGCATCGGCTCGCTCTTGCCTTTCAATTCGTGCTCGCCGGCGTCGGCGAATCCGATCGCCGCACCGGCCATTCGGTATGTCGCCGCGTCCACCCACACGCTCCCCGGGTGCGCGACCGACTGGACTCTCGTCGCGGTGTTGACGGCGTCTCCCGCCAATCCTTCGCCGCCTTGACCGACGGTGACCGCGACCTCTCCCGTTACAACTCCAGCGCGAGCCAAAAGCTCAGGCGCGCCCATCTGCTCGCCGAGCTCGGCAACCGCCGCAACAACGTCCAAGGCGGCGCGCACCGCCCGTTCGGCATCGCCTTCCGTCGCCACCGGCGTGCCCCAAACCGCCATCACGGCGTCGCCGATGAACTTCTCGACAACCCCGCCGTAGCGACTGATGACCGTCCGCGCTCGGTCGAAATACACCGACAAGAGTTCGCGGACCTCTTCCGGATCGCGGGACTCCGAAAGCGGCGTGAACCCAACGAGATCGGCAAACAAGACCGAACACACCCGTCGCTCGGCGACCAGCGTCGGGGCGTTCTTCGAAGGTGTCGCCGCTGATGCTTGCTCGAACCCCTCATCGGCTGGCAGCGCCGCGCCGCAGTCGCCGCAAAAGCGCTTCCCCGGTTCGATCGGGGCTTGGCACGACGGGCAAGCCGCCGTCAGGGCCGCCCCGCAATCACCGCAAAAACGCTTCCCGCTCGGGTTTTCCGATCCGCAAACCCGACAGGTTGACATGGCGAAACGCTATCGAAATCGGCCCTGGAGCGTCCCCACGGATCGAATCGAACGGGGCCGTTCGCGGGCAGGTTCTCGGTGCCGATCCGCGCAGCCTCTTAGGATGACGGTCCACCTGGCTCGCATCGCGCCACCACCGTCGGAGCGTCTCACTCCTTGAACGTTGCCCACCTCGTCCAAAGCTCCGGATACTGGGCGGTGTTCGCTCTCGTCGCAGCCGAGAGCCTCGGGGTTCCCCTTCCCGGTGAAACCGCGCTCATCGCCGCCGGCACGTACGCCGGAAGCACGCACCACCTGAACCCTTGGGCGATCTTTGCCGTCGCTGCCACCGCCGCGATCACCGGCGACAACATCGGATTCTGGATCGGCGATAAGGGCGGATATGAGCTTGCCAGGCGCTATGGAAAGAAAGTCCACCTTGACGAAAGAAAGCTCAAAGTCGGCCGCTACGTCTTCGATCGCCAGGGCACGAAGGTCGTCTTCTTCGGTCGTTTCGTATCGATCCTGCGCACCTACGCCGCGTTCCTCGCCGGCACGAACAGGATGCGATGGAGGACGTTTCTCGTCGCGAACGCGTCCGGAGGGATCGTTTGGGCGGGGGTCTACACGCTCGGTTCCTACGAGGCGGGCAATACGTTCAAGCACGTCTCCGGAACGATCGGATTCGTGCTTGCCGGCGTCGCGGTGGTGGTCATCGTCGCCGCCCTCGTCATCGTGCGACGGCAGTTCGCTCGACTCGCGAACCGCGCCGAGGCCGCGTATCCGGGGCCCCTACCCGAGTAGCCGAGTCGCGATGTCGAGCCGGCTTCGAGAACGCTCGATGAAAGAGCCGCGGCGAACCACCCAGCGTCAGTCGGTCGTCTCGTAACTCGCCCTCACGTCGAGGTTGTAAAACGTGGGCGGTCCGTCAGTGAGACTCGCCATCCGCTTCGAGAACCCGGCAACCGTCGGGTTGTTCGAATTCTTCATCGCCGTTTCGTACGAATCGAATTCCACGATCGTCATGTAATGGCCGGGGCGATCTCGATCGGACGTCTCGGCGATCCGTCGAACAAGCAAATCGCCTTTCATCTCGGCCCGCAGTTCTTCGGTGAGCGCGTCCACCTCGTCGATCCTCGACGTCGTGTACCCGATGATCTGCACGAATCCCGACATGAGATGCTCCTTTCGGCCGTGTGTGGCGTGGCACTCGCGTCTTACACACGCGACTCGCGTCGTTAATGCAGAACTGCCGAGAAGTCAACGCCTTCGGACGTCTCGTTGCGGGCTGCGTCGACGGAGCGTCGGCCGGGAAGAAGGAGCCTCCGCAGGGGCGATTGTTACTGCGCCTTTAGTGGCGCCGCGACGACACGATCGGTGATCTCGCGTAGGTACGAGGCGAAGCGACGGCCGATGACCATCACTTCAGGTTGGACGACCGAGCTTTTCACAAGGTCAACGGCGACGGGGTAGCCGAGCGAACCGACCCTGTGACCGTGCGCGCGCCGCGCCCACGCCGGAGGGATCTCGGACGGAAGGGTTAGGACCGCGACAGCAATCGCCGCGTTCCAGGGCTCCAGACCAGAGCGCCGGACCTTTCGCTGTCGGAGCCCCCAATACAGGACATCTTCGAGGTAGCCGTCGAGCGCCGCCTCAAACGGCTCATCGTGCGCGAAAACGGTGAGCGCAACAGTCGTGTCGAGCCGCGAGGCGAACCAGCCCCACCGAAAATCCGACCGGTAGCCGGCGAGGGCGGGCCGGCCGCGAAACGCCGGGTGCTCAACCTTGAAGTCCCGGCTCAGGACGGTTTCGACCCTCGCGAGGTACTCGCGTGGGTCGATTGACGCACCCCGACCGAGGCTCAGAGCGCACTCCCCACGGTGCTCCAGGCGGGACCGGAGCCGCCCCCAACACACGGATTGGGCGAAGCTCGCAACATCGCCGCCGATGGTGTCGATCTCGCTCGTCAAGAGCCCGATTTCCGAGAGCACGCTCGCGACCGTACCGTCCCAAACACCGCGTGCCGCTCCGTATGGTCAGCGACTGATCGTCGTGCGGCTCTACTGGAGGCGGCTCGAGTCTCGTCATGGCCACGGCGGCTCAAGCGACCCGCTTCGAAGTCCGAAGTTTGCGGTCGTCTTTCGAGTTGAAGACACGCGTGACCATCGCGTGACGAATTCAAACTTTTCAGGCGCACGTCATCTTTAGGTAGCGAGAAGTTCACACGCGATCTGTATTCGTGTCGTGCCGAACCATTTGCCACGCGTTCGGACAAACCAATATGCCAAATCTGTCAAGGAGGGATTTCGTGAGAGGAAAACGAGCGCTCTCCGCTCTCGTCGGCCTGCTTCTCGCGGCCGGCGGGGGCGCAGTTGTCCTAACTCAGCCGTTCGCTTCGGCAGCTCCAAAGCCCGTATCCGGCGTCCACGCGGACGCTCGGGCCGGAGAAGCTAGCTGCGTGCTCAACGGTCCGAAAGGACCTGTCCGCCACGTGATCGAGATCACGTTCGACAACGTCCATTACACACGCGACAACGCGAACGTTCCGTCAGACCTCGAACAGATTCCGAGCTTGCTCAACTTCATCAAGCAGAACGGTGTGATTCTGATTAACGAGCACACTCCCCTCATCGCGCACACCGCTGACGACATCCTCACCACGTTGACAGGCGTGTATGGGAGCACGCAGGTCAGCCAGTAGCAAACGACTATCGCACGTACAACAGCACCGGGAGCGACTTGGACAGTTCGTTCGCCTACTGGACCGACCCTGTGACGTACTCATCGGTCGACACCACGCCGACGATGGATGACAACGGCAAGATCGCACCTGCGCCGTGGGTCCCCTTCACGCGGGCAGGGTGCGACGTCGGCGCGTTCGCCACCGCAAATATGGAAATCGAGAACCCCGGCACCGACCTCACGAACATCTTCGGTGCGGGCTCACCAGAAGTGACGCAGTACAACAACGACCCGGACCAATACAAGGACCAAGAGGTTGCCGACTACGAGGGCATCTCGGTGCACTGTACGAAGGCGTCCGACTCGGTGTGCAACGGATCGACGAACACCGTCGCGGACTCGCTCTCCGACGAGCCCGGTGGCTACACCGGGTACAAGGCGCTTTTCGGAAACAAGTTCGTCGCCCCGGTCATCGGCGGACAAGGCGCGGGGGACTCATCGTTAACGACCTCGGTGGCACTCCGATCACGGACCCGTACACGGGCACGCCGGGGTTCCCAGGCTTCGACCCGACGGCGTCGCAGACGCTCGGCTACATCACGCAGATGCAAGAGCACGGCATCCCGATCACCTACGGGTACATCGAGGACACCCACGAGAACTTCGCGACCGGAAACGCGGCAGGGCCTGGCGATCCGGCGCACGAATCGAATCTCGTCGCCGACAACAACGCCTTCGCAGCCTTCTTCGCCCGCATGCAGGCCGACGGGATCACGCCGCAGAACACGTTGTACATCTTCAGCTCGGATGAAGGAGACCACTTCGCCGGCACACGGACGCCCAGCCCTACGGGCTGTGACGGTGTGACGACGTTTTGCATGTTCCCGACGGGCACGATCGGCGAGCTCCAATCTTCAGTGAATGGATTGCTCAAGGAGCATTTCTCGAGCACGTCGCCTCCGACCTCTCCTGGCGGATACCAGATCGAAGAGGACACCGCCCCGAACTTCTACCTGACCGGCAATCCCGCGCCAAACAGAACGCCTGCGCGGACCCTCGAGGAGGACCTCGGGCAACTGACGATCCCGGACCCGTACGTCCCGGCAGGTTCGGTGCACTTCACGAACTACCTCGCGGACAAGACCGAGGAAAACATCCTCCACATGGTGACGGCCGATACGGACCGGACACCGACTTTCACCGACTTCGCGAATCCCGACGTCTACGCGGAGACCAACTCGAGATGTCCGACGGCGAACCCTTCCTACGGTGAATCGGCGACGACGGACGCGTGCGTGATCATCAACCCCGGATACGCCTGGGATCATGGAGACGTAGCTCCAGAGATCAACACGAACTGGGTCGGATTCGTTGGGCGTGGGGTCGCCAATGTCGGAGTCGACTCGACGACGTGGGCCGACGAGACAGACGTGCGGCCGACACTGATGTACCTCACCGGACTGAAAGACGACTACTCCCACGCGGGGCGAGTGCTGTTCGAAGACCTCGATCACGGTGCGCTCCCGCCATCGCTCGCCAACCCGAGCGCGCGTTCTGCCTTCTTGCAGCTCGGCGAGACCTACAAGCAGCTGAACGCCGGTGTCGGCGCGTTCGGGATGGACACGCTGAAATTCGCGACGACCGGGCTCGAGAGCACAAGCTCATCCACGTACAACAACATGGAATCGACGCTCAAGAGCCTCGGGAGCCAACGCGACAGCCTGGCATCGACGGTCGAGAGCGATCTCGAGAACGTGGAGTTCTCAGGTGGTTCGCTCTCCGCGAGTGATGCGAACTCGCTCAACACCCAGGCACAGAACCTGATCAACGAGGCTGCGGCGCTCAACTGACCAAGCGCCAAGGACGAGACGGCCGGGCGGGCTGGACCTGCCCGGCCGTCTCGCGTCGTTCTCTCATCAATGCTGCGCATCCCCATCCAACCGCGTAGCCAGATGGATCGCTAGTCAATAGGTGCAGCGGGTTCGGTTCGCTGGCGCTCGCCTCGAAGGACGATCAAGAAAACGGCGCGCCGATCTCGTGTGACTTGGCGTCCGGCGAACTCGCGGATCTTTTCCTAAAGCGCGGCAAATACCAGTTCTTTTCACCTAAGAGCTTCATCGCCGAGGGCAGGATGACGATGCGAACGACCGTCGCGTCGATCAATATCGCTGCCGCGAGCGCGACGCCGAGCTCTTTGAAGATGATCTCGCCCAAGGTGGCGAAGATCGCGAAGACCGCGATCATCACGACCGCCGCGCTCGTGATGATCCCCGCCGTCGACGCGATCCCTTCTTCGACCGCGGCCGCGGTCGTCGAGCCGAGTTCATGGGACTCGCGGATTCGGCTCAGGATTAACACGTGGTAGTCCATCGAGAGCCCAAACAGCACGACGAACAAGAACAGCGGTATCCAGTTGACGATGCCGCCGATGTTCTGCGCCCCGATCGCCGAGCGCAGCCAGCCGTCCTGGAAGATCAGCACCATTACCCCGTACGCGGCGGCGACGGACAACAAATTGAGCACGATCGTGAGGAGTGGGATCACGAGTGACCGGAACGTGATCAACAGAAGCAAAAAGGCGAGACCGAGGACGAAACCGAACACGATCGGCAGATGGGCGTTCATCACCGAGTTGAAGTCCAGCGACCCGGCTGTGGCGCCGCCCACATACGTGGTCGCGCCGTGCACTTGACCGATCGTCGACGGGACGACGTCATCTCGCAGCGTGTGCAACGCGGCGATCGACTTTGCGTTGGTGCCGTTGCCCGCTACGGCCACCGATACGACGGCGACGTGGTGGTCCGCGCTCACGGCCTCGAGGATCGGACCTGCCATCTGTCCGCTCCTGATCGCCGCCTTCCCCATCTCGTCGACCGCCTTCGCAATCGACGGTTTCGTGACGTCCTTCGCGCGGATGACCACCTCGGCGGAGATCGGCGCGCCGGGGAACGCCTGTTGGATGCGCTGATAGGTACTCATGATGGGGAGGTTTCGAGGAAGCCCAACCGTGCCCGGGTCGACGGTGTGCAAGCTCAGCGCGGGAAACGCGACGAGGAGCAGCGCGCCGGTCGCAAGGGATGCCGCGAGGGCGGGACGGCGAAGGACGCGCTCGACGATGAATTTCCAAACTGGTGAAGATCCTCGCTCGCGTCTTTTCGCGATGAACGGGACCCGTCCCTTCTCCACGCGGTCACCGAGCATCGAGATGATCGCTGGGAGAACGGTGACCGATCCCACGATCGCGATCGCGACAACGGCCATCGTGCCCATCGCGAGCGACGAGAAGACCGAGCTGCCCGCAAAGAACATCCCCGCCATCGCCGTCATCACCGTGAGACCGGAAATGAGGACCGCTTTGCCCGACGTCGTCGCGGCGACGGATAGCGCGGAGTCGCTGTCGAGACCTGTCCGCCGCTCTTCGAGCTTGCGCCGCAAATAGAACATCGAATAGTCGACGCCGACGGCGAGGCCGATCAGCAGGACGACCGGATCGATCTGTCCCTGCGCGACGGGAAGCAGGTGACTCAACGGACCGATGACGCCGAGCGCGCCGATCACCGCGGTGAACCCGAGGAGCAATGGAACTCCCGCCGCGACCAACGATCCGAACGCGACAAGCAGGATCACGAGCGTGATCGGAAGCGAGGTGTGTTCTGCCGAATTGAAGTCCTTGTCGAATGCCTTCACGAGTGCCTTGTTCGCGCTGGCGGTGCCGAACTCTTGGACGCGCAATTCGGGGTACGTAGAAGCTGTCGCCGCGGTCGCGGCGAGCGCGCTGACGACGTACTTGCTTGCCTGGTTGGAGTTTCCGGCGATCGCGAACTCGACGAGCACCGAACGCCCGTCATGCGACCACAGCTCTCGGTTCCCGGTCACAAGCGGTGAACGGATCTCCCCCACGTGCTTGAGCTCGCTCAGGCGGTGGACAAGGTCGGTGACCGCTGCAGCCACGGCGGGATTGGTCGAGCGAACCGAGCCTTTGCCCTGGATCAGAACTTCCTCTTGGGTGTGGAACGGAAAGGCACCCTCGATGATCCGGGTCGCCACTCCCGACTGACCGTTTCCCATCTCCGCGTCGGTGAGATTGCGTTGTCCGACCGCGGCGCCGATGAGGTACGCGCCAATGACGAATGCCAGCCAGCCGAGGATTGCGATGCGGCGGTGTCGTGCGCTCCAGCGACCTGCCGAGCCAGCGAGGTTGCGTCCACCACTTCGTTTTCTGGGCGGCTGCCAGGATACGTCGAGCGCTCGTTCCGCCTTCGGAGCTTCGACAACGGGAGCCGACATCGCTAGTTGCCCAGGGTTACAAAGCGACCGTCCGGCCCCGGCTTCGAACTCGGGTCAGTCCCCTCACCCATCAGCGAGTGCAAGGCGCGCCACCTCGGCTCGTACAACGGACCGTCTTTAGGTGACGGTCACACTCCGAATCGATGCTCGCCCCTAGCGCGACCGAGCGGCAGAGGAATTGGTCACGATTCAACGGATCGGGCTATCGGTTCGTGACATGAGCTCGAGGTCGAAAGTGCGGCGCCCGCTTCAAGCTCGTCACCGAGTTGATAAGCGAGTAGGCAACCGAATGTCGGAGCCGGCGGCTCCAACCGAGACCGTGTTACGGCGTCATGCGGAACGGGGGGTATTCATCTCGCAGCAACAGCAAGTACGCGTCGAACCGCACGTTCCAGCGGAACACTCCGACGGCGAAGCGATAGAGATCTTCTGGGTAGTTGCCGGTGAACAAGATCGAGAACCACACGATGACGGTCGATACGAACCATGCGATGTTGAGGAAGAACAACACCACCGCGTGGGGAATCGCGTAGATCAGCCGAAGACCGACCGAGAGTCGATCGCGTGGGGAGCTCGGATAGTCGATGGCGAAGGACGTCGGATAGACGTCGTCCCCGAACGGGGGATATTCGTCGCGTAACAGCGTGACGTACGCCGTCGCTCGGATCCACCAGCGCATGTAGAAGGCACAGAAGTCCCACAGCCCGCGGGGATGCCGATCTGCGAAGACGATCGCAAACCACGCGATCACAGCCATCGTGAAAGCCGCCGTCGCGAGCGCCCCGATCCCGCGCAGGGGGCCGATGTCGTAGCCGATGGTGCCGACGCCGCCCACGATGACGAGCTGAGGAACGGCGAGGATCAGCCGGAAAAATGTCGTCGTGCGGTTGCGATTCGAGAGTTGAGTTTCGACGTCGAAGCTCACGGGGTATTCAGCCGCCGAAGTGCCGCCAGCGATGGTCATCGAGACCTCCTGTCGGTCCGAGCGGAGCGGTCGCCTCCCGAAGATTCTTGCGCACAGTCTGCGCGAGCGCCGGGATCTGAAAGGTCCTCCGCCTGGGACGAAGGCAAGGTCAGCAAGAAAGCGAGAGCGCGGGACCCGCCCCTCGTGCGTTTATCGATTCGTCGTCGCCGAGAGGGCGAACTCCCGAACCTCGGGGAGGACGTCGTCGCCGAGCATACGAACTTGTGTCTCGAGGTCATCGCCCTGCGCGACGAAATTGAATCCCCTGAATCCCATTTCGACAAAGCCGATCAGCCGTTCGACCACTTGGGACGCGCTTCCCGAGACCAATCCCGCGTCCTCGGCGGCGGTCTCGCCGACGTGAACGCCCATGTTGAGCAGACAACGAACGTCGCCTTCCGAACGACGCGCGCCGATCGCGGCTTCTACGACGCGGGCGCGCATCTCGGGGAGGTGCTCCTCGGGGCTGTAGCCGAGCGAGGGAATCCAGCCGTCCGCGAGTGCGCCGGTAATCCGAAGGCCACGCCGACCGAAGGTGCCAAGCCAGATCGGGATCTTCCTTGCGGGTTTCGGCTCGAGGCGCAATCTCGCGACTTGGAACACGTCGCCCGAGAGCGCGATCTCGTCTCCGCTCCAGAGCTCGCGGATGATCCGAACCGCCTCTTCGAGCCCGGTCGTCCGCGTCGCGGAGGACGCGCGCTCGACCCCGAGCCGTTCGAGCTCTTCGGGCGATCCGCCCGATCCGAGGGCGAGGATGACCCGGCCGCCAGAGAGGCGGTCGAGCGATTCGGAGGACTTCGCGACGAGCGCCGGCAGGCGCAGCGGTACCGCGAGGACGCGCGGCGCGATCGCGATCGTCTCTGTGTGAGCGGCGATCCAACAAAGCAACGTCCAAGCCTCGTAAACAGGCCCGTCGGTCGCCGGGTGGTCGTTTAGGGAGACGAAGTCGAATCCTGATCGCTCGGCACGACATGCGTCGCGAACGGCATCGGTGCCTCGTGCGGCCGAGATCGAGACGTTCATTCCGAAGAGCAGGTCGTTCATTTCACGCTCACCTCCGACTCGCGGGGACGGAAACCGAACACCGGCAGCAAGAGATGGACCAAAGGACCGATCGTGAGCGCGTAGGCGAGGGTGCCCACGCCGACCGTGCCCCCGAGCGCGAAACCGATCGCCAAGACGCTGAGTTCGATCGCCGTTCGCACGACCCGAATCGAGTGGCCGCGTGCGGCGAGGCCGACCATGAGCCCGTCGCGAGCTCCCGGCCCAAGGCGTGCGCCGATGTAGAGAGCCGTCGAGACGGCGTTCAACGCAATGCCGGTAACCACCCAGATCGAGCGGGTCGCGAGCCCACCCGGTGCCCGTAGCAGATCAAGAAAGAGGTTCGTGAACACGCCGATGAGGACAACATTGCTCACCGTGCCGGCTCCCGGTCGCAACTTGAGCGGGATCCATGCCAACAGGACGAGGGCGCTGACCGCGATCACGACCCATCCGATCTGCACGCCAAGGCGCCTCGCGATCCCCTGGTGCAGGACGTCCCACGGTCCGAGCCCTAAGCGGGCGCGCACCATTAACGCGAGGCTGAGGCCGAAGCCGGCGAGCCCGAGGTAAAGACGCACCAGGCGCGCTAGCAAGTTCGAGGTCGACACGGCCCGGGAGAATGCTCCTGTCGTCGCCTCCGCGAACTTCACTGACACGTCAGCTATTATAGGCGGATGATTACTGACACGTCAAAGAGTTCCGGCACCCGGTGGCTCGATGCGAACGAGCAGCGTGCGTGGCTGAACTACCGGCGAATGCGCCAGTTGCTCGACCTCCGCCTAGCCCGCGATCTCGATCGCGACTCGGGCCTCTCCGAGCCCGACTACGACGTCCTTTCCACCCTCACCGAGCGAGCGGGCGCCCGTTGGCGGATCGGCGACCTCGCCAGCAGGCTTTTGTGGTCGACGAGCCGGCTCGCTCACCACCTCGGCCGGATGGAAGGCCGTGGCCTCGTCGCGCGCGCGCCATGCGCTGACGACGGGCGTGGCGCGTTGGTGGCACTCACCGCGACCGGTCGGTCCGTGCTCGAGCAGGCGGCGCCGCTGCACGTGACCTCGGTACGGGAACACTTCATCGACCTGCTGAGCGAGGACGAGCTCGCCTGTCTCGCCCACGTCGGCGAGCGCGTCATCTCGCACCTCGGACCGGCTCCCGAGCAGCCGACCGAGCGCGGCGACTGAGCTCTCGCGGCGCCGGCGGCCGTCATCGAACGTGACCAGTTTGCCCGCATCTCGCTGGCCTTTCGTGCCGCGCTGTGGATGAAGTTGTTCGCTTTTTGGGGATCGTGTGGGGACGAATTGGGTACAGGAGAATTTCTCTGTATATAACTAGTGGATCTCGCGAAATCTCTTGACCTTGATGAGCGCCCGGAGCACGATGCACGCACCAAGGCCGAGGTGCCTCATACGGACGGGTTGTGCGGCCCTCCCGCAAGGGTGGACGAGCGGCCCGAAAACGGGGGGCAACTAAGCCAAGGAGGTAGGCAGGCTGCGGGGCACGGACCCCCTTCGGGAGGGCACCGGCGTCGCGGGGCCGTCGAGAGGCGGCCTGCCGGCTGGGAGCCGAAAGGCAAACAGCAAGGCGCCTGTCGCCAGGCAGCGGTCCCGGGGAGTACGGACGGCTCCGGCCGAACGGCTACCCGGGACCATGCCGCGTCTGGGCTCGGCTCCACTCCCGCCTTGTTGAGCAGCTAACTAGCGTCAGGCATAGTGGAGCGCGGAGAGCGGTCGCAGCGTTACCTCCGCGTCCTCCTCATCCTCCTCGTACCCGCCGCGTTCTTCAACGGCTTCGACGGCGAGCTACGGGCTCTGCTCCTTCCCCAGCTCCAGCACACCTTCCACGTCCGGCTGGCGACCGTCGGGCTCGCGAACATCCCGATCGGTGCGGGCCAGTTCGTCGCCTTCTTCGCCATCCGCCTCGCCGATCGGATCGGCAGGCGGCCATTGCTGCTCGTGTCGCTCTTCGGCTACGCGCTCTTCACCGGTTTGACCGCGACAGCGCAGAGCGTCTGGACGTTCGCCTTGTTCCAGTCCTTCAGCCAGGTCTTTTCCGGCACCGAGTACACGCTGGCGGCGATCGTCGTTCTGGAGGAGTTTCCGGCGGCGAGGCGAGGGCGCGCCCTCGGAGGCTTGCTCGTCGCCGGCCCGATCGGCGTCGTCGCGACCGCGGCGCTGCTCGGAGGGGGTTTCCTCCACAACCCGCTCGGCTGGCGCTCTTTTTATTTGATCGGCATCGTGCCGGCGCTCGGGATCGGGGTCGCCCGTCGCTACATGAAGGAGACGTCGACGTTTACCGCTGCTCGGGGCCGGCTTCCAAAGCGCGAGCCGGTGCGCGTCGTCTTCCAACAGCCGTGGCGACGGAGGGTGCTCGGCCTCGGGGTCGCCTCGTTCCTCGTGAAGATCCCGGTCACCGCCGGAGCGGGGTGGTGGGTGTACTACGCGGAGCACGAGCGGCATTTCTCGACGGGTTTCGTCGCCCTCGATCTCGGGGTTGCGTTCGGTCTCGGGACGAGCGGTTACTACGTCTGCGGGCGCCTTATCGACCGCTTCGGGCGCCGCCCAATCGCAACGTTGTTCCTGCTCGCGGCGTTCGGCGCCGGCTTCAGCCTCTTCCAGACCGCCTCGAAGCCGGCGAACTCCATTCTGTTGCTAACCGCGGTCTTCTTCGGGCTCGGGGTCGGCCCGGCGTTTTCGGCACTGTCCGCAGAGTCCTTCCCCACTCGCATTCGCGCCCAGGCATCGGCGGTCGTCGGCAACGGCTTCGCCAACACCGGCGAACTCACCGGTCCCGCCCTCGTCGGGCTGCTAGGTGAACGCGGCGGGCTTGTCGGAAGTGTCGGTGGTGCGGTCAGCGCGCTCTCCTTTTTGCTCCCTGCCGCGGTGCCTCTGTTGTGGTGGTTCGTGCCGGAGACGAAGGGCACGGACCTCTCCTCGGTGCCCGGCGACGTGGCACCCGAGTCGGGACATCCGACGGGCTCGGCAAAAGACGAAGGGGCCTTCGGTCCCGACGCCCAGATGCCGGGGGAAGCCTCCGAAGATCGCGCCCGCGAGGCGAGACCTCGAACTTGACAGATCGGCGCAGCCCCGTCAGTGTGCTCTCGCGGAAATGCGACATGGCACAGCTCTTCGACGCTTCGAGGAGTTCGTTCGCCAAAACCGCGGAGTTCGCAGAACCACAAATTCCCCTGTAATTGCCCGCGGGGTTTCGACACTCAAACCGCTCGGGCCAAAAGTTCGGCGCGCGAATTTCGCAATCGACGTTCCGCCACAAGGCGTTGTGAGCGTCACGACCTCGACCGTTTGTTGGCTCATGGGCCAAAGATGTCGAACCATGCCAAGAAAAGACTGAATCCCTGCCACGAACTGGTCGTAACGCGAGTAGGAGAGTCCTATTGGAAGTCTCGGTGCACGGTAGCGTTTTGCTGCGCCGAGACCCGGATGAACGGCGCGAGAGGACCGCCATGAAGCTCCGCCGCGGCAAGCACGTGGTGACTGAAACTAGCGAGCGCCCCGACGAGCGCCGCTACAACTTCTATACCGCGGGCGCGGCCAGAGAAAATGAGGCTCCCGAACCGAACTCGGCACCTCCGGCGCCAAGTTCGGCGCCCCAAACGCCGAACGCCGCCCCACTTCCAGTCGCGCCCCCGAGTTCGAACGGCGCCGACTTCGCGGCGTTCTCGGGATCGGCGGCGACTTTGACTTTGAACGAGCGCGTCGAAAAGACGACGGTGCGCATCGGCGAGCTCCTCGCCGAGCGTGGCCTCGCGACCGAGGCGCAGATCGATCAGGCTCTTGCCCGGCAGAGGGACGCTGGGGGTCGCCTCGGGGAGATCCTCGTCGACATGGGCGTCGTGAACGAGCGTTCGCTCGCCGAGGTGCTCGCCTGGAAGTTCGACATGCCGGAGTGCGACCTGCGCACCCAGGCACCACAAACCGAAGCCCTCGCCCTGCTTCCCGAATCAATCGCCCGGGATCAACTCGCGCTGCCGGTGTCGTTGAGCGACAACGACCTGTTCGTCGCCGTCGCCGAACCGAGTGACGCGCTACAGCGGCTGCTCACCGAGACGACGCACAAATCGGTTCACATGATGCTCGTGCCGCTTAGCGACGTCCGCCAGGCGATCGACTCGAGCTACGTCGCTCTCGGCGACGTCTCGTCGCTCGTGGAGGTATTCGAGACGATCGAAACCGGTCGGCGGCGTACGCCGGACGCCGTCGAAGTCGAAACGATTTCGGAGGACGCGCCGGTCGTTCGCGTCGTCAACCGGATCCTCACCCAGGCGCTCCGGGACCGCGCCTCCGATGTGCACCTCGAGCCTCAGGACAACGGGATGCGCGTCCGCTACCGGATCGACGGCGTGATGAAAGACATGCTGGCGTTGCCGCCGGCGATGGGACTCGGACTCGTCAACAGGATCAAGATCATGGCCGACATGAACATCGTCGAGAAACGTCGACCGCAGGACGGCCAGTTCACGACGAACATCGACAACCGCTCGGTCGACGTCCGCGTTTCCACGATCTCGACGATTTTCGGCGAGACGTGTGTTATGCGGATCCTCGACAAGACGAAGTCGGTTCTCAAACTGCCGCGACTCGGAATGCCCCCGAACCTCTTGAACATTTTCGCGGAGGTCATCAGGGTGCCGTTCGGCATGATCGTCTGCGCCGGCCCGACAGGGAGCGGCAAGACGACCACCCTCTACGCGACGCTCAGCGAGCTCAACGAGTCCTCTCGCAACATCATGACGATCGAGGATCCAGTCGAATACGTCTTCTCGTCGATGAACCAGATCCAGACGAACGAGCAGGCAGGCCTCACGTTTGCGACGGGGCTCAAGTCGATCCTCCGTCAGGACCCCGATGTGATCCTCGTCGGAGAGATCCGCGATGTGGAAACGGCGCGCATCGGGATCCAGTCGGCGATGACCGGGCACCTCGTGCTGTCGTCGCTGCACGCGACCGATGCCGTCACCGCGCTTCTCCGCTTCTACGACATGGGGATCGAGCCGTTCCTGGTCGCCGCGTCGATGGTCGCCGTTGTCAGCCAGCGGCTCGTCCGCCGGACCTGCCCGGCGTGCAAGGTGCCGTATAAGCCGACGCCGGAAGAGCTCGCCTTCTACGAGGAGTCGGGTGGGCCAGAAAAGGGAACCTTCTTGCGTGGCGCCGGCTGCAACTTCTGTGCGGGCACCGGTTACCAGGAACGCATCGGCGTCTACGAACTCCTTCCCGTCACTCCGGCGATCAAGCGCCTGATCGTCTCAAACGGCTCCGATGACCAGTTCCGGAAGGCCGCGGCGCAAGAGGGGATGCGCACGCTTCGCCAGGAGGCGATCGATCTCGTCGCACAAGACGTGACGACGATCGTCGAGGTCATGCGAAGCATCTACACCTTGTAGGAGTGTCAATGACCCGAAAATTCTCAATACCCCGAACATTCTCAATACCCCGAAAGGTTTCGATGGGTCGAAAGTTCAAGTACACGGCCATCGACCACGTCGGGAACACCGTTACAGGCTTGCTCTCGGCATCTAGTGCGGGTCTCGCGCGTCTCGAAGTGTCGAGTCTCGGCCTGCAGCCGATCGCAGTCGAGCAGAAAAGAACATTGCTCGACTTCGAGATCACGCGCCGAAAAGTCAAGCCGGTGCTTGTCATGGCCTTCTCGCGCCAACTCGGCGTATTCATCCGCTCAGGCATCCCGATCATCGACGCGCTCGAGATCATCGAGTCCGACACATCGGACAAGCTGTTCAAGAAGACCCTTGTCGAGATGAGCGAGTCGCTACAAGCGGGTGACTCGTTCGCCCGCGCCGCTCGGTCGCACCCCGAGGCCTTCCCCCTCTATTTCATCGGCATGCTCGAGTCCGCCGAGCTCGCCGGGAACCTCGACGAAGTACTCGTCCAGCTCGCCGAGTACATGGAGCGCGATCTAGAGGCGCGCAGCAAGATCACCGGGGCGCTCATCTATCCAGTGATCGTCTTGTTCATGGCCATCATCGTCGTCGTCGTCCTCGCTGCCGTCGTGCTTCCGAAGTTCAAGACGTTCTTCTCGTCGCTCAACGCGAAGCTGCCCCTACCCACGCGAATGCTGCTCGCGGTCACGAATTTCATATCGGCTCGATATCTGATCCTCCTGGCGATCATCGTCGTGATTGTCGTCGGTGTCATAGCCACGTGGCGATCGAAGAAGGGCCGAGCCCTCATCGATTCGTTCGTCCTGAAGGTTCCCGTTCTCGGTGACTTGATTGTCCACATCCTCGTAGAGCGCATCTGCCGGATCCTTGCGTCGATGTCCGAGACCGGGGTTCCGCTGCCTGACGCAATGGCCGTGACCTCGGAGTCGGTTTCGAACAACGTGTTCAAGACCGGTCTCGAACACGTGCGGGAGGAAATGATCGAAGGTCGCGGTCTCGCCGACCCGATCGAATCCTCAGGAATCTTCCCGTTGGCGGCACGCCAGATGATCCGCGTCGGCGAGGTGACCGGCACGCTCGAAGATCAGCTCCACGTCGCCGCCGACTTCTACCAACGCGAGCTCGACGTGAAGTTGAAGCGGTTCACGAGCCTCTTCGAGCCGATCATTATCGTCGCGATGGGGATCATCGTTGGTTTTGTCGCGGTCGCCCTTATCTCGGCGATGTACGGCATTTACAACCAGGTGCACGTCTCGTCCTGATAGCCAGTCCGACGCGGAAATCGCGTGTACCTCGCCTGGTAACAAGCCCCGCTCGAAGGCGCCCTCATCAACGGTCCGCGCTGAAGCGCCTTATCGGCGTTCAGTGGAGCAAATGACGTGCACACGCCTGCGCAACTTGACGCCAGGCTTCGACCTTGTCGTCCCCCAAACTGCGAGACTGCAGGACGTGCATTGTCGTTATATCGGCACCGAGAAAGGGAGGGTATTAACCCGACCACAATTGGAGTATGCCCGCTGAGCAGGACTTTTAGCATCTTGTGAAACGCCGCTTCACAATCCCCTAATTCAAAGAGCTTGCCAGCTAAATTCCCGCGCTGGAGATGTCGTTAGATGTCGAGACAGTTCGTAAACCTACTAGGGGGTAACCCGCCATGAAATCCCGATTGAAGTCCTATCTGTCAGTCGATACGGAAGCCCGGGGCGACGACGGCTTCACATTGATCGAACTGCTCATCGTCGTCCTGATCTTGGGCATCCTTGCGGCGATCGTCGCGTTTGCCGTCGGGGCGTTCACGAGCACGAGCGCCGTCGCCGCCTGCAACACCGACGCGAAAACTGTCGAAAGTGCGGTCGCCGCATATGAAGCGACCAATACGGGCCAAATCCCGACATCAGCAGACCTCACGTCTACTGCCAAGGGCGGTCCGTACATCCACAACTGGCCGAGCAACTCGAGCTACTACACCGTTGGGCTCAGCTCGGACACCGTCACCGTGGGACTAAACGTGACTGACGCGGCTGCTAAGGCGCCGCACAGCTACACAACCACGACCTACCCGTTCGGGACGCACGCGGTTCCCTATGACACGTGGACCTGGGGCACCGGTACGAATGGCCCGACCGGGGCCACCACTCCCTACGCAGCCAGCCTCAACGTCTGCGCAGGCGCCTAATCGCGCCGCTTGGGACTTGAACCCACTGAACCTCCGGGCCCGGCCCTCGCTCGGGCCCGGAGCGCTGTTGAAAGCCAACGGATCGATACAGAAAGAAACCCGATGACCACCGACACTTCGGCAGTTGACAGTTGGCTGGAGCTTCTTTGGGACAAGGGAGGCTCCGACGTGCTCCTAAGCGCGGGCTCGCCTCCGAGGCTCCGCGTCGATGGGGCACTTATTGAAGTCGGTGGCGAGGGCGCAATATCGCCAGAGGAGATCGAACGCGTAATCCAATCGCTGCTCAATTCCGAACTCCAGGGGATCTACGAGCATCGAAAGGACGTCGACTTTTCGTTTTCGTGGGGACTTCGGGCCCGCATGCGAGCGAACACGTTCAATCAGCGCGGCAGCCCCGCGCTCGCAATGCGAATGATCCCGATGAGGATCCCGACGGTGGAAGAGCTCGGCCTGCCAAAGACGATGCTCAACCTCGCCGATCTTCCCCGCGGTTTCGTTCTCGTGACGGGTCCAACCGGTTCCGGCAAGTCGACAACGCTCGCGGCGCTGATCGATCACATCGCGCACACGCGTCGCGTGCACGTCGTCACGATCGAGGACCCGATCGAATACCTTCACGAGCACGATCTCGCGGTCGTGAACCAACGCGAGGTCGGGGTCGACACGCCGACGTTCGCTCACGCCCTTCGGGCATCGCTGCGGGAAGACCCCGACGTCATTCTGATCGGCGAGATGCGCGACCTCGAATCGATCCAGATCGCGCTCACGCTGGCAGAGACGGGGCACCTCGTTTTCGCCACGCTCCACACACACGACGCTCCTCAGGCGATCGACCGAATCATCGACGTCTTCCCGGCCGACAAGAAGGACCTCGTAAGGATGCAGCTATCGGGTTCGCTTGCAGCAGTCATCGCGCAACGTCTCGTCAATCGGATCGACGGGGGAAGAGTCGCGGCGCTTGAGGTCCTGCTGGCGAACTTCGCGGTCCGCGCACTCGTTCGCGAGGGAAAGACTCACCAGCTGCGGAACGTGATCACGACGTCCCAGGCTGAAGGTATGCGCACACTCGAGATGAGCCTGATCGAACTAATCGAGTCAGGGACGATCTCGTATGAGTCCGCGGCCGAAGTCACGATCTATCCCAAGGAACTTGCCCGCGCCAAGGCTTAGGCTGCCAATCTCGCGATTCCAGTTTCCTAACGAAGGTCGGATCGGTCTTCGCGGGGCGCTGCGTGTTTCGCCGCGGAGTCCTGATGCCGCCGACTTCTGGAACACGCCAAAATCTCCATGTTTCAGGCGCGTGATGACGCTTATCCGATCATGCTGGAGGACGGGACCACAGCAAGCCAGCAGGGCTGTGTCGTCTACGCACCTGGCACGTCGATCGTCGCGAACGGAATTCTGGACGTTCAACCAGCTCGTAACCCAGCAGGTCTTCCTTCAGGTGCAACAGTGACCTGCTTAGAGTGCCGTAACAAAATTGGTTCGAGTCGTCACAATCCGTGAAACGGCGACAACAGGAACGACCCAACGAGCACGGCGATCTCGCAGCCGGACGCGAGAAACGGGCCGAACGGAATCGAGGTCTTTCGCGTCGCGCGCCCAAGAGCAATCAGCGTGAGACCGGTTACGGCACCAATGAGATTCGCGATCACGAACCCAGCGATGACGTAGCCGACTCCAAGCCAGCCGAGGGCGAATCCAAGGACTGCCACGAGGCGAACGTCTCCGAAGCCCAGGAATCTCGAGTCGAGCATGTAGATGACCGCATAGACGAGGAACCAAGCCCCCGCGCTTGCGAACGCGACGACGATGCGATGCCAGGATCCGTCCTTCGCACTCGAGGCCAGCAAGAAGCCAGCTACGCCCCCACCGACCACGCCCACGATTTGTTTTGGAAGGATTCGTCGTTCGAAGTCGATCGCTCCGAGAGCCACCAGCCCGGCGGCGAGCACCTCGTACGCGGGGAGCGCGAGCGAGAAGCGGAACTTCGCGGCATTCGCGGCGAATAGCGCTCCCGTCAGCAGTTCGAGAATTGGGTATCGAAGAGATATTTCGCTCCCGCAATGCCGACAGGTTCCTCGAAGAATCAAGTATGAGACGACTGGAATGTTCTCCCACGGAGCGAGCGGCGCGGCGCACTGCGGACAGAACGATCCCGGCCAAACGATCGAGAGTCCGCGGGGCATCCGATAGACAACGACATTGAGAAACGAGCCGGTGATCACTCCTAGTGCAGCGAGACCGGCAATCAACGCGGCTAGCACGGCGGTGTCAATCGCGATGCTTGACGAGCCGCGACGCCGTCAGACGGAGAAGGTAGGAGGCGGCCGCGCTCGGCGATGGAACGTCAAACCGCTCGCCAGTTCGGCGGCGATTCCGTGCGGCTAACGACTTGTCCGCGCGCGGAGGTGATTCAGGCTCGTACCAACACTCTCCAAGTGCCCCCGCGCTGGCGGAAGCCAGTTGACCGGACGGTTCGCCCAACACCTCAACACCTTGACACCTCGAAAACCTCAACACGGCGATCGAAGCATCATGCCCTCTCTCCAATGCCCATGCCGAAACGGCGATACGGTGAAAAAGAGATGTCGTCGAGTTATCACCTCGAAAGTGATTTCCCCTCCGTAAACACGAGAAGGTGTCGGTAAGCAGCGAGGCGCCGGATTCTCTTAGGTGCGACGAGGCGGTGAGCGACGGGTTCTCCGCTGAACGAACCCGAACACCAAGAGCGACATCCCGGCGAGCCCGAACAACTCGGGGTAGTACTGAAACGCCTGATAGAGGAATTTCACAACGTGAGTCCCCTTGGTCACGCGAACCCCTACGTAGGCGGGAGCGATCATCTCGGTCTTTGCTGGTTTGCCATCCACCGTTACGGTCCAACCTGGGTCCCATGAGACCTTCAAAAGAACGACCGCAGTCCGATTTGCATTGACCGTCGTGGTGAATTCGCCCTCTTGGAGATCGCTGCGTTGCGAAAGGACGGAACCTGGCAGCCCGGGCGGACGCGTTCGCGATGTGAGCGTCGGGCTCGCGGCCGATCGTCCTCCGAAGGAGACCACCGGGTAAAGATCCGAGCTGGCGAGCGAGGACCTCAGGAACGACAAGCTATCTGCACCCATGTGCGATCGATCTTCAACGAGTGGGGGGCCGAATGTATCCACGACTTGGACATAGCCGTTTCGGGGCAAGAACCACAACACGTATGGCCCTGCGCGCTCGAGAAGCCTCGCACCCTGTGGCGGTCGACGGGACGTCGGCAGGATCACGAAGCGGATCCCGAAGAGCGCGTAATCAGCCGGGTTTGTGTCGATCATGTCTGCCTCGGGATCGCTCATCAGCGACGCGGACCGGTTGGTGAAACCGATCTCGGGGACTTGATCGACAGAAAGGTCTTCCACGACGGGGACCGCTCCGAGGCGGAATTTCGGTCCCCAACCGGTGAAGAGCATGCCTGCGTACGTGCGTCCTCCGCCGATCTGCTTGACCTTCGCCACAAGCCGATTCATCTGCACTTGCAGGACGGATACCGATCGTTGGACACCCATGAAGGAAGCATTCGAGCTGTCCGTGCGGTTGAGTTCGACCCACATCGGCGAAGTGACGGCGACGATGACCGCTGCGAGAAGGACGCGGGCAATCAGACGCTTCGGCGCCCGGGATAACCAACGCTCGACGTAGTCCCCGCGTAGTCGGTACACAGCGAATCGGATTACCTGTCCGACGGCGACCGCACCGACTCCAGCGAGCAGGACTCCGCTCATGTGCACACCGACGACGAATCGTCGGAGGAATAGTTCCTTGCTCCCTGGCAGAAGATTGATCACTGGGCCCAAAGTGGTGCGACCGAAGAACAGGACCAGGCTCACCACGAACATCAGTGTGAGCGCGCGTGACCGTGTATCGCGCCTCCAGCGCGCGAGACAAGCGATGAGCCCAGCACCAACAAACAAGGTGATAACAGGGAGCCGTCCGAAGTCGAACAGCTTGCCGGTGAACAGCCAACTCAAGACTTGTCGCGCTCCGTATGAGTTCACGTCCGGCGAGTTCTGCAGAAACTCGTTGACAGAGGTCGAGCCCCGGTAGATAAGCAAAGGAACAATGACCCACGCCGAGAGCGTGAGACTTCCGATTGCCATAACCAACGCTCGCTTCAATCGCACCTTGAAGTTTCTGGGGCCTACGACGGTCCACAAGACGATCGGTAGGAATGCGAGATACCCCGTCTCGTAGTGGAACGCGGCCGTGAGCGCAATGAATAAACAAGCCCAGAGATAGCTTCGCCCGTCGTTGATTGCCCTCCACGTGAAGCCCCACGCGAGCGGCAATGTCCACATCGCCCAGAGCTGCGACCACACCCCGAAGCCGATCCAGATATACGCGCCCTGCTCAAACCCGACGCCGATCGCGCTCGTTACGAATGCGGACGCAAGCGCGGCCAACGCAGAGGTCCAGCGGGACAACCCGAACAACCGAGCACCGAAATAGACGCTGAGCGGCCACGTAACCATCAACAGGTACAGACACAGGCTGAACGACTGGTTTGCCCCGATCGCGAGGCCGAGCGCACCTGCGAGCATCGCACCGAGGCTCTGGTAGTGCATGAACACTGGTGAACCGAGATTGAGGTACGGAAACCAGCCGTCGAGCGGGAAATGACCCGCTCGGAACTGCGCGGTGGCGTAACGGACCATTTCCGAATGGAAGGCGGAGTCGTCCGCGTACGGGACGTAATTGAGCTGCGACCGCAACTCGATTGCGTTGAATACGAGGGGCGCAAGCACGACCGCAATCGGTCCTAGGCGAGAGGACCACGTCCCGTCGGCGACGGGCGGTGAGGGAACCCTTCGATCGGCGCGCAGCGCGTCGAAATCTTCGGCTGTGCGCTCGGGGGCACTTCGATCTTCCTTGTCGGGCGCGACTTGGTCCTCAGTCAAAGGAATCCCCATGGCCGCTTATACGGCGCGCTGCACCGGCAAACGAATGCGACAATGACCCACAATCCATGATCGTCGATACGCAGATCTACGCGGTGGACCCCTCCGAGTCTCCGCGCCACGGTCGTTCTCCCAGCCGCGAGCGTGACGCCGCGCTTCGACGATCGGTCCTATATTCGCCAACCGTGCACAATTGGTCTGAGGAGTCCGATCAGCTGGCGAATGGCGTCTTCGAATACGCGAAGGAGCGTCTCAAGCTCGATCCGCTACCCCTCGACAACACGACGACCCGAAGCAAACTCGAGACCATCGTCGGCCAGACGATCACCCACGAAGGTATCGGCGGCTCAGAGGCGCTGCGCATCTTCGCCGATCATCTCGCACCAGCGTGTATCACCGCGAACCATCCCAGGTACCTCGCGTTCATCCCTTGCGCGCCGACAGAAGCTTCAATGCTGTTCGACCTCATCGTGGGAGCGTCGTGCATGTACGGGAGCACATGGCTTGAGGCCGCTGGAGCCGTGTTTGCGGAGAACCAGGCGCTGCGGTGGATAGCGGACCTCGCTGGGTTTCCCGAAGCAGCCGGCGGGGTGTTCGTGCAGGGCGGCACGCTCGGCAACCTCTCAGCCCTCGTTACTGCTCGGCATGCGACCGCGTCCCGCCCGGATCGTGATCGCCACGATTCGCGCCGATGGGCGATCGCGGTCAGTCCAGACGCACATTCCTCCCTGTCGCACGCAGCGAGGGTGATGGACGTCGATCTCGTCGTCGCCGACGTTGACGAAGACCGCAAGCTCAGAGGAAGAGACATTGCGCAATTACTCGATCTCGTGAGTGTCGAAGACCGTCAGCGCGTGTTCGCCGTGACAGCCACCGCCGGTACGACAAACCTCGGTGTAATCG
Organism: uncultured Acidimicrobiaceae bacterium; assembly: GCA_963725215.1. Taxonomy (GTDB): domain Bacteria; phylum Actinomycetota; class Acidimicrobiia; order Acidimicrobiales; family Bog-793; genus CAVRXQ01. The sequence continues at coordinate 63,844 of CAVRXQ010000003.1, forward strand.
ACGACCTCGCTTCGATCGCCGAGGTTTGCCGCTCCCGAGACCTCTGGTTCCACGTTGATGGCGCGTACGGTCTCGCCGCGCTCGCCGCGCCGAGTGTCAGGGGCCGATTTGAGGGAATCGAGGAAGCCGACTCGTTCATCGTGGACCCGCACAAATGGCTTTTCTCGCCGTTCGATTGCGCGGCGCTCATCTACCGCGATCCCGAGCTCGCACGAGCGACGCACACACAACATGCGAGTTATCTTGAGCCGCTCGAAGAGGTTGGGGCGTGGAACCCAGCGGACTACGCGATCCACCTCACGAGGCGGGCGCGCGGCCTGCCGTTCTGGTTCTCGCTCGCCACCTACGGCACAGACCGATACTCGGAAGCGATCGAGCAGACGCTACGGACCGCACGCTACGCGGCCGATGCCATAAAAGAGCGGTCCTACCTCTCTCTCTTGCGCGAGCCGGAACTGTCCGTCGTGTGTTATCGGCGCACCGGCTGGTCGCGGACGGAATACAACGCTTGGTCTGAGCGTCTTCGCAACGACGGCGTCGCCTTCGTCACTCCGTCAACCCACCTCGGAGAGACGATCGCGCGCCTCGCGATCGTCAACCCACTGACAACCGAGGACGACATCGACATCGTTCTCGACTCCATGTCATGACGGCGAGCGAACCCGACCGTCGACTGCCTCCCGGATACCGCGCGCAGCTCGCGGGTCCTTCCTACGAGGGAATCGCGACGTTCGCGCAGCGTCCTCTGCTCACTGAGCCCGAAGAGCTCGATCGCTGGGCGCCCGATGCCGCCATCGTCGGTGCCCCCTGGGACGATTCGACGACGAATCGTCCGGGAGCGCGCTTTGGCCCGCGGGCGCTTCGCGCCCTCGCCTACGGCCCGGGCACCTTCCACCTCGATTTCGGAATCGAGATCTTCGATGCCCTCGAGGTCGTCGACTTCGGCGACGCGCACTGCCCCCACGGACTCGTCGAAGTGTCGCACGCCGCAATTCGTGAGCGGGTCGGCGCCGTGGCATCGCGTCGGATCTTCCCTGTCGTCTTGGGCGGGGATCACTCGATCACCTGGCCATCCGCCAGCGCGGTAGCCGAAGCCTATGGATGGGGCCGAATCGGGATCGTCCACTTCGACGCGCACGCCGACACGGCCGACTCGATCGACGGCAATCTCGCAAGCCACGGAACTCCGATGCGGCGGCTGATCGAATCCGGCGCCGTTTTGGGGAACAACTTCGTCCAGGTTGGACTCCGCGGCTACTGGCCCGATGCGGACACGTTCGCGTGGATGCGTGAACAGGGAATGCGATACCACTTCATGCAGGAGATCTGGGAACGTGGCCTTAATGCCGTGATCGAAGACGCGGCACAGGAAGCGCTAGAAGACTGCGAAGCGATCTATCTCTCGGTCGACATCGACGTGCTCGATCCGGCGTTTGCACCCGGAACGGGGACGCCGGAGCCAGGAGGGATCGCGCCGGTCGACCTGCTACGCGCCGTGCGGCGACTCGCGACCGACACTCCACTCGTTGCGCTCGATGTCGTCGAGGTCTCGCCCCCCTACGACTGGGCGGACGTGACGGTGAACAACGCGCACCGGGTTGTGCTCGAGGTGCTGGCGGGCATCGCGGTGCGCCGCGGTGCCCCGACGACGACCTTGTAGTCCTTTGATTCAGCGAGGCGGCGAACTCGCTTCCGTGCTCTCCGTCAATCTCGCGACCCGACGTGCGAGGTTGACGGCGTGATCGCCGAGACGCTCATAGAAACGGGCTAGGAGCGTCACCTCGGTTGTGACCGAGTTCGACATCCTGCCGTGCACGATCTCGTCGGTAAGCCGGACGTGGAGGAGATCCATCTCCTCGTCCGCCTCATTGAGCGCGAACGCGACCGCCCTTCTTTCCGCGTAGGCGTCCGCCGCCGATTGCCACATCTCGAGCGCGACCTCACTCATCCTTTGGACAAGGCCCCTACTCGCGGGGCTCATCTCCGCACCGAGGCTGCGCGCGGCGCGCTGAGCAATGTGTTCGGCGAGATCTGCGCTTCGCTCGAGCTCGGGAAGGATTAGAAGAACCGCAACGAGATGGCGAAGTTCGTCTGGCGACACCGGCGCCTTTTCGATCTCTTGCCACACGATCCGTTCGACTTCGGCTGTGAGATCGTCGATCTCACGATCCGCCTCGATGATCGCCTCGGCCTTGGCGGGTTCGACCGACAAAAGAGAGTCGGTCGCCGCGGCAAGTGCTTCTGTCACCATGGCGAAGAGCCGTGCGACTCGAACGTCGACTAATCGCGGGGACATTGAAGATTCAGACACAGCGCGATGTCACGATACCCAGGCTCGAGGGAGGCAGAGCCAACAGAAAACGCCACCCGGTGCGCGCAAAGGGAGAATCCGATTCTCGCGTCGACCGACCGGGCCTCGTTATCTTCCCCTTCAGGAACGGTCCACTCAATGGGACATAGGGCCAGCACGTGGGGACGGAGGGGCTCGAACCCTCACTGGAAGCGTTTTAAGCGCTCTGCCTCTGCCGATTGGGCTACGTCCCCGGTCGCTCCTCCATATCGGGGGCGAGAAGGCGCACGCTCTGGCGCACCGCCCCCTCAATCGGGCCACCAACCCCGTATTTACCAAGCCGACGCTCCCAAGCCTCCCGCTCTTTGGCGCGCGGGTCGTCGACCACCGCCCGATCGAGTCCGAGGCGCATCACCTGACGCCGTGACGTCGTGTACGCCGGCCACGCGCCGACTCGCTGGCTCGACGGATCGCCGTGCGTCGCGAACGCAACCCACGCGGATTGCACATCTTCAGTGAGCGTGATCGCCTCGTCGCCGGCTCCGGCGAACAACCCGATGATCGGGTCTCGCACCGTCCCGAACACGAAGGGCAGCTCGATCCCGTGGCACGCACCGAGCGCGCCACCGGCGAACGGCGATGGCCAATCGAACTCGTAGAGATACGTGCGCGGGGAGCGCGCTAGGTGGGCCTCGGCAAGTCGGGTGATCGGGATTCTGAAGATCCAGTCCGTGATGATGGCGTCGAGGAGGTCGCGATCCGACATCGCATCTCCCCTCGACTGACGTACGCCCTCGTACAACGAAATGATCTCTGCGGCGAACGACTCGTCGACTCCGCCGCCTCGAAGGTACCGACGGACGTACGCGTCGAGGTCCGAGCGGGAGAACTCGCGGCCCGAGAGCGCGGCGAACGAGAACAACTTGAACTCGTCGTGGTTCCACCCGGCGAGCAGGTCGATGCCGGCCGACGCGCCGCGCACAATCGCGTCCTCAGGAGGAACCCTAAGCAGTCCGCCGTCGACGACGGGGGGGAAGGGCACTCCGATGCCCGCGTCGATCTCCCCATTCAGTTCCTTCTGCGCCGCGACAAGGTCCTCGATCGGGACCGCGCAGAGCTCCTCGCGCGTCGGCTCATCGATTCCAAGGATCGAAAAGAGCCGTTCGGCGACGCTCGTCGCGGCGCGCGCCGGCACGGCGAACGCCGGTCCGCTTTGCACGATCGCGCGACGAAACAGCCCGCGCGCTTGTCGTACCGTCATCAAATCGCAGATCGCCATCGCGCCAGCTGATTCACCGAACGCCGTGACGTTTTGCGGATCGCCGCCGAAGGCCGAGATGTTGTCGCGCACCCATTCGAAGGCTGCGATCTGATCGTGCAGCCCCCAATTGCCAAACCCGGATGAGCGAGGATCCGAAAGGACTGGGTGGGCAAGAAACCCGAGCGCGCCGAGTCGGTAGTTGAACGTGACGACCACGACACCTCGTCGGACGAGGTCCTGGGGGCGATAGAGCCGGCTCGAGCTGGCGCCGTTGAAGAAGGCGCCACCATGGACGAACACCATCACGGGCAATCGACGTCGCCTGCCCGAGGGAACCCACACGTTGACGACGAGACAGTCCTCTCCCTGATCCAAGGGATCACCGGGGACGTACGCGCCGAGCGCGGCAGGCGCTTGCGGTGCCATCGGGCCGAACTCTGTGGCGTCTCGTACGCCGCGCCACGGCGCTCGCGCGACGGGCGGGCGGAAACGCAGGTCGTCAACGGGAGCCATCGCGTAGGGGATCCCAAGGAATTCGAGCACGCCCTCGTCCTCGCGGCCGCGGACCGCGCCCGACGTGGTGGGGATCGTTCGCTTGACCACCAGCCCCTCCAGCTCCCCCTGCGCTCCGGCGCTTCGACGCTACCAAGAGTGGTCACCGCCCTCACCTGGGCGTTTCAGGCCTGGCTTTACACTTGAGACCGATGTGGTCAAAGTGAACAAGTGATGTCTGTGATGACCAGGTGCCTTGCGGTGCTCCTGGTCGGTGTCGGCGCGCTCGTCGGAGTCGCGACCTCGTCTGACGCGACGGGTAACCCGACCGGCCCGACCAATGCCCAGATCCGCGCGGCGAAGCAGCGCGCGGCGCGGCTTTCGCGATTTATCTCCTCGGAGATGGAGAACGTGCAGATTGCAGGCGAGCACTACGACCAAGCCCATGTCGTCGAAGCTCAGGCAAAGGCGCGATTCGTCGTCATCCGCGCCCAAGCTGAGCGCGAGAAGGTGGCCGTCAGGCGACAAAAGCGCCTCGTGATGACGGCGGCGGTCGAGGAGTACGTCTTCGGCGCGTCCGCAGCCGCACAGTTCGGCGCGGCGATCTCTTCGTCGGTCCCCGACGAGGGAACCCTCACGACGTACGCGGGGATCGCGACGCGCAACCTCCACGACGCCGCCGTAAAGCTGGCGGCCGAGGAAAGTCTGCTGCAAAAAGACGAGGCGAACGCGCGCCAACAGATCGCGATCGCGAACAATGCCGCCGAACAAGCTGCAAGCGCCCGCGTCGCCGCGGCTGCTGACGCCGCGAGCGCGCGCTCCGCGCTGACGTCCGTGAAGGGTCGAATCGCGAAGCTGGTCGCCGAGCAGGAGGCCGCGGCTGCTCTCGCCGCCGCAGAAGCCGCGGCAGCGGCGAAGGCGGCCGCGGCACGCAACCAAGACGCAGAGAACGCAGCCTCGGCAGCGGCGATCGCGAATGCGTTCGGGAGCGTCGACCCGCAGGCCGCCGCGGCTGCCGAAGCCGCGCAAGCCCAAGCCGCTCTGGCGAGCGAAAGCGGACACGTTTCGCTCCAGCCCGCGGGCACCAACCCTCAAGGCAGCCTCGCGGGTCGCGACGGCGCAGAAGTTCTTGGGAGTGCCGTACGTGTGGGGCGGAGCGGGACCGACGGGATTCGACTGCTCGGGCCTCACGATGGTCTCCTGGGCCGCGGCCGGAGTGAGCCTGACCCACAGCGCCTGGTACCAGTACCGGGAATCGAAGCCGATCTCGCTCTCTCAGATCGAGCCGGGGGACCTGCTCTTCTACTCGTTTCCGAACGACGGACCGGACCCCGTCACCCACGTCGCGATGTACGTCGGATCAGGACTGTACGGAGCAGAGACGGTCATCCAGGCGCCCGAGACGGGCGAGACCGTGTCCTACTCGCCGATGTACTACTACGGCTTTGTCGGAGCCGGGCACCCGTAAGAGGCGGGGTTCGGTCAGTCGATCCATTGCGCGAAGTACCGCTCGCGGCGCTCGCGCCACTCGTCGGCGGTGATCGCGTAGCGGATGTGGTCCTCCCACACGCCATCGATCTCCAGGTATCCCTTGGCGATCCCCTCTTCGCGCAACCCCAGCTTTTCGACAACCCGGCGACTTTTCGTGTTGCGGGGAATGATCGAAACCTGCACGCGGTGCAACCCAAGCTCTTCGAAGGCGAAGGCGAAGGCGAGCACGCACGACTCGGGCATATAGCCCTGTCCGGCTTGTTTCTCGTCGATCCAATAGCCAAGGTACGCGGCCTGCGAGGCTCCCCTCGATATCGACGAGAGGTTGATCTCACCAGCGAACGACGCACCGAGGAAGATCCCGAATCCGTACGCGGTGCCGAGCTGACGATCTCGCGCCCGCATCGCGCAGCGCGCGGTGAAGGTCGAGCGATCCTCGGGGGGAAACGACGTCCCAGCCGGGCGCGGCTCCCAGTGGATCAGCCAGTCCCGTGAGCGCGTCCTCACCTCGTGCCAGGCTCGATAGTCCTCGACGCGTAAGGGCCGCAAAAGGACCCGGCGTCCTACGAGTTCCGGACCGGACTCCGCGAGGCTCAGCTCGGCCACGGGCTTCGTCCCGTCAGCGACAGCTCGCGGACCAGATCGGGCGGCATCTCCCCACCACCACATGCTGGCAGATCGCCACGTACACTTCCTGCGGCCAGCTCGTGGCGTCGCGTGACGGGCGGCCCCCAAGGTCATGACGACTGACGAACACAACCCCTCGAGCCGGCGCGAGCGCGCCCGCATCGCATCGGTGATCGAGTGGGCCGAGCACGAGCTCTCGGCGATCCCAACAGTCGATAGACCGCCTGGCCAGGAGGCGTCGAACCCGCTCGGGCAATCACCGAGCAACGGCCGCTACCCACTCGACGCCTCGGAGGACACGCTCGCTTACCACCAATGGCTACGCCGCCGCGGCGAGCCGACGCTGCTCCCGCCGCCGCGACGCACCCCCCGCACTCGCCGGCCGCGCTTTCGCATCCCGCTCATCTCCGCGATCACTTACGCGCCCGAGGGCTCCGACGCGTCGTTGGCACAAAGCGCGGGGTCGGTCTTGGATCAGAGGATCGGCAACTGGGAGCTCATCGTCGCCGACAACGGTCGTGACGTTGTGCGCGCCGCGGTGCTCAGCTCGCTCATCCAGACGGACCGCCGGGTCCGAAGCGTCGGCGCGGGCGACTCGCGCGAGGCGGCGCTCAACGCGGCAATCGAGACCGCTCAAGGAGAGTTCGTCGTCGTGCTCGGCGTGCGAGACGCGCTCGCGTCGGATTGCTTCTCGGAGTTCGCGGAGGCGCTTTTGGACAACGATGACGTCGACGTCGTCTACGCGGACGAGGACTGCATCGATCAGGAAGGCGAACGCTCCGCTCCGATCCTCAAGCCCTCCTGGTCACCCGACCTCTTGTTGAGCACCGACTACTTGGGGCGCGCCCTCTGTTACCGCCGCTCGCTAGTCGAATCACTCGACGGCTTCCGTCCCGGCTTCGGCGTCGCCGCCGAGCACGACCTCGCGCTGCGGGTGACCGAAAAGGCGCGACGCATCGTCCACGTCTCCCGCATCGCCTACCACCGCCGCAGCGACGGCACACCCCACCACCGCCTGTCCGCGGGTCCGGGTTCCGCGCGCGCGGTCGCCGACGCGCTGAAACGCCGCGGCGAGCCTTCCGCGATCATCGAAGAAGGCCCGCTGCGCGAATTTCGCAACGTTCGCCACCCGATCACGAAGTCTCCGCTCGTGAGCGTCGTGATCCCGTTTCGCGACGAGCCTGGTTTGCTCGCTACGTGCGCGGCGTCGATTCGCGCCAACCCGGGATACGGGCGCATGGAGCTCGTGTTGGTCGACAACGACAGCGAGCTCCCTGAGACCTTCGCCCTCATCGACCGGCTGTTGGAACAACCCGGTGTCCGCTTGGTGCAGGCGCCCGGTCCGTTCAACTGGTCGGCGATCAACAACCAGGCGGTGCGGGAGTGCAACGGTGAGCTGTTGTTGTTCATGAACAACGACATCGAGGCGCGAAAGCCCCGCTGGCTCGACGCCCTCGTCTCCCACGCCATCCGCCCCGAGGTCGGCGCCGTCGGGGCGCGCCTTTTGTATCCCGACGGCTCCGTCCAGCACGCCGGTGTCGTGGTCGGCCTCGGCGGCCTCGCGGCGCACGTGATGCGCGGGCTCCCCGGTGACAAACCGGGCTATCTCGGCATGGCGGTCTCGACCCGCAACGCGACCGCGGTCACCGGAGCCTGCATGATGACGAGGCGCGAGCTGTACGAGTCCCTCGGCGGATTCGACGAGACTCTGCCGGCAAGCTTCAACGACGTCGACTACTGCTTGAACCTGCGCGACCAGGGCTACCTCGTCGTCTACACGCCGTTGTGCGAGCTTGTCCACCACGAATCCCGCACGAGGGGACACATCGAAGAGGCGATCGCGGTGCGGATGATCCTTGACCGCTGGGGCGAGATGATCGCCGAGGGCGATCCGTACCACAACCCGCTGTTGAGCAAATGGAGAGACTGGTGCCCGATCTCGAACGCACAGGAGGACGCGAGGTGGGAGACGTACCTCACGACGACGGTGTTGACTCCGCCCAAATCGTCGACCGCATAAGGGCGGTCGTCGAAGAGGGCCGCGATCGCTACCCCCGCACCTGGACCCCCCAGGCGAGCGTCGAGAGCCTGCCCGGCCACCACAATCGTGAGCCGGCGTTTCTCATCGAAAGCATCGACCACCTCCATGCCCACTGGGACATGTCCGATGCGCTCACCTTCAAGAGCCGCGGCTGGGGTCCGAAGGGGATCGTCCATCGCCTCTTGTACCGGCTCGTCAACCTCGCGCTGAGCGACTACCTCGGCAAGGAGCACGCGTATCGCGCCGCGCTCGCGCAGTCGATCGACTACATCGCGCGGCGTCTCGACGACGTGTCGTTCCGCGACGAACGCGACCTCCTCGAAGCGGTCCGCGCCGATCTCTTGGACCTCGCCCGGCATTTGGAAGACCGAATCGATGAGCGCGACGAACAGTCCTGAGCGCGACACCATCACGTCGATCACCCAACGGCCGCGAAAGCGCCGCCCGGCGGTCGCCATCGTCACCCCGTACTGGGCTGACCCGCCGATCGAAGCCGTCGGCGTCACCCGCCTCGTCGCCGGCGCGCTCGCCCGCTACGCCGACGTCACCGTCGTCCACCTGACGGACCGCGCCACCGGCCGCTACGCGGACAGCGTCTTCGATGTGCGGCCGGTCGCTCTTCTCGGCGCACAACCGACACGGGCGCGGCTCTTGCGCGCCGCGATCAGCCCGGAGAACGCGGCGGAAGACGTCCCCCAGGCCGCACTGACGCTTCTTCGCGAGTACGACGGCGAGGCACCGGGCGTGTCCGAGGTGCTCGACGAAGTCGACCCGAAGGCGGTCGTCCTAGTCGGCTCGCACCAGCCCTGGGACCTCGCCCTGCTCGGGCGGCGCGCGAGCGTCGGGCGCGCACGGATCGTCGCCATACCGTTCTGCTCGGATCCGAACCTCCTCCCGGGCGACCTCGCGCGACTCGTCGATGCCGCCGACGTGATCGGCACGATCCACCCCGACGAACCGATCGCGCTTTCTCGCATCGATCCTGAGCGCGCAAGTGACGTCGTCCCGCTGGAGCTCGCCTTCTCCTCGAACGTCCATGCCCGATCGGGACCGTTGGCGGGGCTCTCCCGCTTCGGCCGCTACGTGCTGTTGGTGCGCCACTGGCCGGCCGCCACGCCCCGCGCCCCAAGGCCGGTGACAAGAGAGGTGCTGCGCGAGATCCTCGGCAGGGTCGCCGTCGTCGAGGTCGACGGGATGCGGTGGTGGGCGTCGAACGCGAGAGACGCGCTGCCACTGCAGGTCAACTACAACCGGGTCAACTTCTCCCGGCTCGTCGCGCACGCCTGCCTCACCGTCGACGTCCGCCCCCAGGGTCCGGTCGGCCGCCTCACGATCGAGTCGATGCTTTACGGCGTGCCGGTCGTCGTCCCAGACGACACCGCGGCAAAGGCCCACGTCGCCGCAGCGAACGGCGGCCTTTGGTACCGCGACGTCGGAGAGCTGTTCGACAGCGCGCGGGTGATCGTCCACACGCCCCTCGGCCGGATCCTCGCCCGCCAGGCCGAGCGTTACGCGCGGGCCAAGCACGGCGACATCGACGCCTTCGTCGCGGCAACCGCCGAGCTCGTCCTCGGCGAAAAGGTCTCCTCGCCGCGCTAAGCGCCGGGCTTCGAAAGGAGCTCCCCGGCGATCCCGTCCAAGATGTCGTGCTCGGAGTGGACGAGCTCGTCGAAACCGAGCGCCGCCATCACCTCTACGAGGACCGCCGCCCCGCCGACGATGACGTCGGCGCGGCCGGCCTCGATCGCGCCCCGCGACCTTCTCTGCTCTCCGGTCTCCGAGGCCAAGACCTCCAGCCAGCGCGCGACGGCGTCTTTCGACAGCGTCGCGAGGTGAACCTTCTCCGAGTCGTAGCGTTCGAGGCCGAGCTCCAACGCGGCGAGGGTGGAGATCGTCCCCGCGACCCCGACCATGCGGCGGGGCACCCCGAGCGCCGGGATGCGCACGAGCGCCTCGTCGACCACGCCGCGCACGAAGGCACGCGCGGCCGAGATCTCGGCGGGCTCGGGAGGATCGTGGGCGAGGAAGCGCTCGGTGACCCGCACGCAGCCGATGTCGAGGGAGACGACGGCGACGGGCGGCTGCTTCGGATCGTCGCCCCCCGCGACGAGCTCAGTCGAGCCGCCACCTAGGTCGACGACGAGGTCGGGACCGCCCTCGGGGTCCAGTCCCGAGGTTGCGCCCAAAAAGGCCAGCCGGCCCTCCTCTGTCCCCTCCAACAGCTCCGGACGCACCCCGAGGATCGCTTCCGCCGGGTCGAAGAACGCGCTCGAGTTCGAGGCGTCCCTCGTTGCCGAAGTCGCCGCGGCGCGCGCCTGTACGACGCCGAAGCGGTCCATCTGTAGGCGGTAGTGCTCGAGCGCCTCGAGCGTGCGGCCGATCGCCGCCGAGGAGAGCGTGCCGGTCTTGTCGACGCCCTCTCCGAGACGGGTGATGATCATCTCCCGGTCGAGTTGGGTTCGGTCGGCGGACAGGACGAGAAGGCGGGTCGAGTTCGTCCCACAGTCCACCGCCGCGACCGGACCGGGCAACTCGCCGGCGAGCTCGTGCGCGACCCACCTGCCGACGGGGTCGCGCCCCCCGCCAAGTACCAGGCGAGGTGGGCATGAAGGCACTTCACGCCCCTCGCCGTCCCGCCGACGCCGCCAGATGGCTTCGGGCCAGCATGCCCAATCGGGATCTCGGCGTCGCGAGCTTGCGCGTAGCGCTCGTGCGCCGCGGCGACCTCGTCTTGGGGGACGGCGTCTTCTGCCCGGCGGACGCCGCCGTCGGACTCCAGCCGACCGACGAGCGACTGTGCCTTCTTCCCGACGAGCCAGTAGCTCGTCGGCATCGGCGTCCCGTCGTCCAAGAAGGGAGCGTTCTTGATGACGAGGGGCTCGCCCGCCGCGTCGCGCACGACGACGCGGAATCCCCCAGCCGGCGCCCGCCCGAGCGCCGCCGTGACGAGCGCGCGGTCGGGTTCGCTCGGCACGGCCTCATCTCCGCCTGCCCAGGAAGAGGCCAGCTGGCGGCGTTCGGCGAGCTCCGAGCGGGCGCTCCACAGCCGCTCCACCTCCCCGCTCAAGGGCAAGAGCGGCCACGCCACCGCGTCGATCTTGACCAGGCCGGCCTCTTTGTCACCGATCATGCCGACGACGACGGGTCTTGATGCAGGTTCGGAGAGGCGCGACCACGCCCGGACGTCGCTCACCGTGTCGAGATTGGCGAACGCTCCCGGCAGCGCGACCGCGACCGAGGTCGCGTGGACGCGGTTCGCAAGGTCCACCGCCACCTGGAGCGCCGTCGCGTCGTCCGGTTCCGCCGCGCCGTCGAGCGCGACGATCACCCCGGCCGGCGAGCGGTCCACCGGTTGGCCCTCTCTGAGAACGAGGACCACCTCGAAGTACCCCGCAGCCTTCGCCGCTTCGGACGCGCGCTCGAGCCCACGCCAGGGGGTGTGCGCACCTTTCTCCGGAGCGAGCAGTACCGCGACGTCGGACATTTGCGCAGGCTACCGGTCGTCTCGACGTCGTCGCGGCGACGAGATTTTGCCCCTTCGGCGAGCATCGGTCCTGGAAGTAACGTTTTCGGGTGCCAGACGCCCGCCCGACGGCGGATCACCCGCGCCGCGCCGATGCGCGCTTTTCCGCCCCGCGGCGACGCCGGGGCGCGCTCGTCGTCGCGGCCGCGTCGCTCTTCTTCTTCGCGGTGGCGGTGCCCGCCGGTGCGACGGATTCCACCTCGACGCTGCAGCAGCGGGCGGCAAAGATCTCGGCGCAGATCGCGCAGGACGACGTGACGTTGAACGCGCTCGGCGAGGCGTACCTGCAGTTCCGCGGCGAGCAGGCGAGGGCGAACGCCGCAGCAGCCATCGCGGCCGTCGCCGTCCACCGGCTCTCCGGCCTCGTCGTGACGGACCGCCGCTCGGCCTCCCTCGCCGCCGACGTCGCCTACGTCGAAGCCGGCGCCTCGACCGACCTCGGGGTCTACCTGGCGCAAAAGCCCGACGAGCTCGTGACGAGCGCGGCCTATCTGAACTCGGCGATCTCGATCCTCAACACCGCAGCCAACCGTTACGTCCACGCCGAGTCGAACTGGAAACAGGCGCTTTTGCGTCAACGACAGGAGGCGGCGGCGGCCACCGCCGCCCTCGTATCGGCGAACACCGAGCGCGGCGCGGTCGTGGCGACGCTCGTGAAAGAACAGCGGCTCGAAGCGTCGATCAAGGGTGAGATCGCGCAGCTCGTCGCGCAAGCCCTGGCGAAAAAGCTCGCCGCCGAGCGCGCCGCGGCGGTCGAGGCGGCCGCTGCGAGTGCGGCTGCGGCGAGTGCGGCCGCAGCCGCCGGTCCACCCGACCCGGCCACGCTCTCGGTCGCCCCGGCGCCGCCGGGGTCGCTATTGAGCAAGTTCGCGGCGCTGCGCAATTGCGAGTCCTCGGGCAACTATCAGGACAACACCGGCAACGGTTACTACGGCGCGTACCAGTTCTCGCTTTCGACCTGGGAGGGTCTCGGTGAACGCGGCCTTCCCTCACAGGCTGCCCCAAGGGTGCAGGACGCCGCCGCCTTCACCTTGTACAGCAGGGACGGCTGGACTCCCTGGCCGGCCTGCTCGGCGATCCTCGGGCTGTGAGAGTCTTAGAAGATCCCTCGCCAAAACTCGAGGTGGCGGGCGACCCGTCCCCAGAAGCTCGCGCCGCGGCCAGACGGTGACGACGAGACCTCGTAGGTCGTCGCGGCCGAGGGGACGAAATCCGACGCCGGCAGCTTGTTGGCGTTGAGGCTCCCCGCCTCTCCCGAAGGCCCGTTCTTTCCCGGCAGGACAACGATCGCGCGCTCGCCCTGGCGCACGAGCCCGTAGTCCTCGCGGGCGATCTCGACGATCACCGAACGCTGCGAAAGGCTCGACACCTGGCGTTGTAACGCGGCGTTGTGCGTGCGCACGTTCTGCAGCTCGCGCACCGCGCCCGCGACCTCAGAGCGCTGGCGCAGCAGCGTCGCGAGCGGGAAGCTCGTCGCCACGGTCAACAGCGCGAACACCGCCGCAACGAAGACCGCGGCGCGGGCGCGGCGGTAGGCGATCACGCCTGTTCCCACGCATAGGTCGCGGAACCTAGAAATCGCGCCCCTTCACCGAGCTCTGACTCGATGCGCAACAGCTCGTTGTACTTCGCGACGCGGTCTGAGCGCGCCGGCGCGCCGGTCTTGATCTGACCGCAGTTCGTCGCGACAGAAAGGTGCGCGATCATCGTGTCCTCGGTCTCGCCGGAGCGATGCGAGACGACGCAGCGCCACCCGGCGTCGCGGGCAAGCGCCATCGTGTCGAAGGTCTCGGTCAACGTGCCGATCTGGTTGACCTTGATCAAGACCGCGTTCGCCACGTCCTCGCGGATCCCCCGCTCCACACGCTCGACGTTCGTCACGAAGATGTCGTCGCCGACGAGTTGGACGCGTCCTCCCACCGCCTGGTTGAGCGCCGCCCAACCCGCCCAGTCGTCCTCGGCCATCGGGTCTTCCAAGGAGACGATCGGATAGCTCTTCAAGATCTGTTCCCAGTACGCGGCGAACTCGTCTGGGGAAAGCGATCGGCCCTCCGCCGAAAGCTCGTAGCGGCCGTCGCGGAAGAACTCCGACGCCGCGGGGTCGAGCGCGATCGAGATCTCCCCTCCCGGCTTGCGCCCGGCGCGCTCGATCGCCGCCATCAGCACCTCGAGCGGCGCGGCGTTCGAGTCGAGGTTCGGCGCGAAGCCGCCTTCATCGCCGACTCCGCCCGAGAGCCCGCGCGCATGCAACTCGGCCTTCAGCGCGTGGTACGTCTCTGCCCCCCAACGCAGTGCCTCCGAGAAGCTCGCCGCGCCGTGGGGGACGATCATGAACTCCTGGAAGTCGACGTTGTTGTCGGCGTGCACACCACCGTTCAACACGTTCATCATCGGCACCGGCAACAAGTGCGCGGCGACCCCGCCGAGGTATCTGAAGAGCGAAAGCCCGGCGTCCTCCGCCGCGGCCTTGGCGATCGCGAGCGAGGTGGCGACGATCGCGTTGGCGCCGAGGCGCGCCTTGTTCGGCGTGCCGTCCAAGTCGCAAAGCGAAAGGTCGATCTCGCGCTGGTCGTAGGCGTCCTTGCCGATCAGCGCTTCGGCGATCTCCCCATCGACGTGGTCGACCGCGGATAGGACGCCCTTTCCGCCAAAGCGCGGCCCGCCGTCGCGGAGCTCGGTCGCCTCGTGCTCGCCGGTCGAGGCGCCGGACGGGGCGATCGCCCGCCCGACGGCGCCGGAGTCGAGCAGGCAGGCGACCTCGACGGTGGGGTTGCCGCGCGAGTCGAGGACCTCGAGCGCTTCGAGCGCGACGACCTCGCTCACCTCGTCTCCCGTCTTTGGCGGCCTGTAGCTGGAGTGACAGGTGTTGCCAAAGTTATCAAACGGGCGAGGTTCCGCCCTGAACAGGTCGTTCGCGTTCAGCCTTGGCAAAGAATCGCCGACGGTCGGCGTCGTCGGCCGCGGCCAAGGTCGTCCCCTCGCTCGTCGCGAGACGCTCGGCCTCCTGGAAGCGGTCGCGGAACCGCTCCGCGGCCCTCCGGCAGGCCTCTTCGGCGTCGAGGCCGGCGTCCGCGGCCGCCCGGGCGAGGAAGACCAGCGCCTCGCCGAGTGCATCGCCGTCCGCGAGCAGCAGCGAGAGGGCCTCTTTCGACAGCCCGCCGTCTCCCCCGGTTGCATCCGCACCGAGGCCGACGCCGTGCGCCTTTCTCTCGAGCTTCGTCGCCAACAACAGCGCCGGAAGCGCGGCGGGGATGCCTTCCATCAGGCTCGCCCGCCCTTTTTCTTGTCGCTTCAGTTCCTCCCACTGCGACAGCACCGCGTCGACCGTCGTCACCCCTTTTCTCCCGCCGAAGACGTGGGGGTGGCGGTAGACGAGCTTCTCGCGCACGGTGCGGGCGACGTCGGAGAGCTCGAACAGTCCTTCTTCTTTTGCCAGCTGGGCGTGGAACATCACCTGGCACAACACGTCGCCGAGCTCTTCTTCCAGCGCGACGGACGCCTGCGGATCGGGAGGATCGCCGAGGCGGTCGATCGCTTCGATCGTCTCGTAGCACTCTTCGATCAGGTGGCGGGTGAGCGAGCGATGGGTCTGTTTCTGGTCCCAAGGGCAGCGCTCGCGAAGCTCGGCGACGACCAACTGGAGCGCGGCGAGCTCGTGGCCGACCGGCTCTTTTATCGCGGGCAGATACACACACGTCAGGTGGTCGGGCACCACGCGGTCGAGTTCGCCGATTGGCATCTCTTCGACGCGCTCGTCGGGCAGTCCGAGGTGCGAGAGCACGACGGCGACGGCTGTCTCGTCGTCGTTGGCGAGCTTGATCTGAGAAAGCGTGTCTTTTTCCCAGATGTGCGCGAGCAGAAGGGGGCCTTCGTCGCGCGCCGCGTCGATTGGGAAGCGCTCGCCGTCGACGAGGCGCACGCGGCGAGCGAAGGGATCAACGCGCAGTCGCGACCACGCGAGGTCGATAAACGACAGCCCTTCGACGATCTCGACCTCGACTCGGCCTTCGTCGCGCAGCATCTCGACGGTCGTCTCTAACACGCTCGGCGAACCCGGGACCGCGTAGAGGACTCCCGCGGCGCTGTTCGCCGCCTCCGTCACCTCGTCGACGATCCCCCGGTACACCGAGGCGAAGTCGGCCGCCTCTTCGTAGTGGTGATCGAGCGGCACCGCGCCCGCTCCGGCGAGCGACTGTGCCGAAGGGTGGCGCGCGGTGCGCAGATAGACGGTCGAGGCGCGAGAAAGCGCCTCTGTCGCTTCGATCGTCAGCAGCTCGGGTCCCGCCGGACCGAGGCCGACGACGGTGAGCAGTCCCGGGCGGCCTCGCCCGTTCGCGGGCGTGCTCACGTTGACTATTTCGCGCCGACGGCGGAGGGGTTCGGGAGGAGATCGAGCGACGGGCTGTGCGGCGCCTTTACCTCGTAGGTCGCGCCGACCTTCGTCCAGGTTCCATAGCGCGGGTCGACTTCGACGTGCGCCCCCGACACCGCCGCCGAAAGCGCTCTCGACGCGGCCGCCGTGCCGTCGTGCACGATTGCCGCCGCGGCTTGCGAAAGCGTCGGGGCGCGCCGCCCGGTCACCTCGAGCAGGATCCAATCGCCCGCGAAATGAATCGGTGCTGTGAGCTCGCCGACTGCCAGCGAGGAGACGATCCCGCCGAGCGGGCTCGTCAGCCCAGACGGCGTGATGCAGCCGAGCGCACCGCCCCGCGACGAGGAGGCGTCGATCGAGTTCGCCCGCGCCACCACGGCGAAGCTCGCCCCGCCGCGGATCGCCGTCGCTAGCTGCTGCGCTTTTGATCGCGAGGCGACCTCGATCGCTTCCGTGCAGTCGAGCGCGATCTCACTCGGGTGCCGTTGCGCGTACGCACTGACACCGGCGGGCGTCAGCACGGCGCCGAGCGAGTGCGCGGCGAGCACGTCCTGGTCGGCCTGCAACGAGACGAGCGCGTCGCGAAAGCGGGGCCCGAGCGTCGCAAGCACTTCCGCACCGGACTCGGTGCACGCAGAGCCGCTGGTGGGCGTGAACGACGTCGTGAGCTCGTCGTCGGCGACCTGGCGCGCGAGCGAGCCGACGGCGAGGTGGTCCCGAGCAGCGACGGCATCGGCCGCTTTCGCCTCGATGAGCAGCGAGAGCGCGCCGGCCGCGAACGACGCGTTGTAGGTCCCGTTCGAGACTCCCGTCACCGCGTGCGCGTTTCCGGCCGAAGTCTCGAGCAGGCACCGGTAGCCGGAGTCCGAGGCGACCGAGTCGAGGGCGGAGTTAAGGCTCGACTGGGTGACGAACGCCCCGTCGACGCGCGCCGCGGTCGGCAGGAACTGCGAGTCGCACGCCGAGAGCGCGATGGCGGCGGCACCGACGAACGCGAGGGGGGCGAGGAACGAGCGCACGGGATGGCGAGGATATGGGCGATCGGCGTTCCGGACCACTTCGCTAACCGGAGGCCGCGACCTGGTCGTGTTTCGGGACGAGCGCCCGCAACAACTGGGCGAGCTCGCTCGGGACGGCCTGGCCGGCGATGAGCGGCACGACGAGGCGCGCCGGGTCGTCGCGGACGAGAGCGCGAGGAGCGAGGCGCTGCAGGCGGATCTTCGCCGAGGCCGGGAGGTGCACGGGGGAGAGGCGCGCGACGACCTCACCCGCACGTGACGGCCCGGGCGCGCCGATGCGGTGTGGGACGACGACGACCTCGCGGATGCCGACCCGCACGCACTCGGCGCGAAGTCGCGCCACGTCGATCAGCGCCTCCGCCTCTTTCGGCAGCGGCCCGAAGCGATCGAGCCACTCCGCCGAGATGTCGTCGACCTCGGCCTCGTCGCGCACCGAGCCGAGGCGCCGGTAGGCCTCGAGGCGGAGGTCCTCGCGTTCGACGTAAGACGTCGGCAAATTGGCGTCGATCGGGACGTCGAGACGGACCTCCACCGGTTCTGGGACAACCTCGCCCTTTGCCTCCGCGACGGCCTCTGCGACCATCCTCACGTAGAGGTCGTAGCCGACCGCGGCGATGTGGCCGGACTGGTCGGTGCCAACGAGGCTCCCCGCGCCACGGATTTCGAGGTCGCGCATCGCGATCTTGAAGCCCGAGCCCAACTCGGTGTGCTCACCGATCGTGCGCAGGCGCTCGTAGGCCTGTTCGGTGAGCGCCTTGTCGACCGGGTGCAGCAGGTACGCGTAGGCGCGCTGCGCGGATCGGCCGACCCGGCCGCGCAGCTGGTGCAGCTGGCCGAGTCCCAACAGATCCGCCCGGTCGACGACGAGCGTGTTCACCTGGGGCATGTCGATCCCCGACTCGATGATCGTCGTGCAGACCAAGACGTCGTATTCGCCTTCTGAGAAGTCGAGCACGGTCTTTTCGAGCGTCCCTTCGTCCATCTGGCCGTGCGCGACCGCGATGCGCGCCGCGGGAACGAGCTCGCGCACGTGCGCGGCCACGCGCTCGATGTCCCGCACACGGTTGTGGACGAAGAACACCTGTCCCTCACGAAGAAGCTCGCGCCTGATGGCTTCGGCGATCGCGCGGTCGTCCTCCTCGCCGACGTAGGTGAGGATCGGCTGGCGCTCGGCAGGAGGGGTGTCGATGAGCGAGAGGTCGCGGATCCCCGTCAGCGCCATCTCCAAGGTTCGCGGGATCGGGCTCGCGGTGAGGGTCAGGACGTCGACGCCGATCGAGAGCTTCTTCACCGCTTCTTTGTGCTGCACCCCGAAGCGCTGTTCCTCGTCGATCACCAACACTCCCAAGCGACGAAACGCGACGTCGTCGCCGAGCAAGCGGTGCGTGCCAATTACGACGTCGACCGAGCCGTCCGCGACCTGCGCGATGACTTCAGCCTGTTCTCTCGGGGTCAAAAAGCGCGACAGCATCGCGACGCGTACGGGATAGGGGGCGAAACGCTCGGAGAAGGTCTCGAAGTGCTGGCGGGCGAGGATCGTCGTCGGCACCAGCACCGCGACCTGGCGCCCGTCCTGGACGGCCTTGAACGCCGCGCGCAGCGCGACCTCTGTTTTTCCGAAGCCGACGTCACCGCAGACGAGTCGGTCCATCGGAACCGGTCGCTCCATGTCCGCCTTCACGTCGGTGATCGCGCGCAGCTGGTCCGGGGTCTCCGGGTAGGGGAAGGCTTGCTCGAGTTCGCTCTGCCACGGCGTATCGGACGCGAAGGCGTGACCCTCGCTCGCCAGCCGGCGGCGGTACAGCTCGATCAGCTCCTCCGCGACGGCGCGCACCGCGTGCCGCGCTCGCGCCCGCTGTCTTTGCCAGTCGTTGCCGGAAAGCCGACTGAGCGTCGGGCTCTCGCCCCCGGTGTAAGGCGTGATGAAGTCGATCTGGTCCGAGGGAACGTAGACCCGGTCGCCGCCGCGGTATTCGAGCAACAGGTAGTCGCGGGCCTGGCCGGCGTCGCCACGCGTCACCATGCCGGCGTAGCGAGCGACCCCGTGCACGTAATGCACGACGTAGTCGCCCGGGGCGAGGTCGTCGAAGAAGCCATCCACCGGTCGGCTGCGCGCCTTCGGGACGCGGTGGGGGCGGTGCCTGCCGGTGAGGTCGCTCTCCGCTAGCACGGCGATCGGGATCTCGTCCATCACGAAGCCGCGGTCCAGCGCCGCGACGACGACGTGCACGCCTGTTCGTCGCAGCACCTCGGCGTCGATGCCGTCGGCGCGCTCGAAGTCCCGATCGACCTCGACTCCGGAGCCCTCGAGGACGTCGGACAGTCGGGCGGCGGCTCCTGCTCCGGAGGCCGCGACGACGACCGAGGCCCTGCGGCGGAGGACCTCGCCGATGCGGCGGGCGATCGGTTCCGCGTCGCCGAGCGCGGCGGGCCACCCGCTCACCCGAAGCGTCGTCTGTCCGGGGCTGTCGGGGAGGGAAAGCACCGACGCGACGCGCGCCTTTGTGCGGGCAAGCAGCCGCTCGAAGGGCGCATGGAGCCGCGGGATCTCGGCCGACTCCGCGTCGCCGCGCGTCGGGTCCTCGCGCCAGGTCTCGGCGAGCGACTGCCCGAGCGCGACCTCCTCGTCCAACAGCTCGACGACGCGGTCACGCATGCGCCGCGGTTCCAACAACACGACCCGATCGTCTCCTTCGAGCAGGTCGCAGAGGATCGTCTCCTCGTCCAAGAACGGCAGGAACGACTCGATGCCGTCGAACACCTCGCCGTCCGCGATGCGGGAGAACTGGGCGCGGGCAAAGGGTGCGGACAAGGCGAGCTCGGCCACGCGTGAGCGGCGTCGGTCGTCAGCCAGCAATTCCCTGCAGGCGAAGATCTCGACCGAATCGATGTCGGCGGTGCTGCGCTGGTCGGCGACGTCGAAGCTGCACAGCCGTTCGACCTCGTCACCGTTGCAGTCGATGCGAATTCCGTCGTCGCCCGTCGAGGGGAAGACGTCGACGATCCCGCCGCGCACCGCGACCTCGCCGCGGTGTTCGACTTGGTACTCGCGGCGGTAGCCCGCGGCGACGAGCGACGCGACTAGCTCGTACGGATCGAGCTCGCCCTTAGCTCGCACGACGATCGGCGCGGCGTCACTTGGCGTCACGGCGAGCCGTTGCACGAGCGCCTTCACCGGCGCGACGACGATCGTCGCCCGTGACTTTTCGCGCGCCCGGTCGATCCGCCACAGGGCTTCGAGACGGCGCCCCATCGTCTCCGCCGACGGCGAGACGCGCTCGAAGGGCAGCGTCTCCCAAGCCGGCAGGTGCGCGAGCCGCTCCTCGTCGACGAAGCACGCGAGATCGTGGCGGAGACGTTCGGCCTCGGAGGCGGTCGGCGTCGCGACGACGATCACGGACGGCGAAGAGAGCGAAGCGACGCCGGCGAGGACGTACGCGCGCGCCGAATCCGCGACGGCGAGCGTCGCGTCCTCGGACCCGATCAGCAAGGAGACCTCGGGCTCGGACGCGAGTGCGGGGAGCAGCGGGGCGAGAACGGGACTCGTCACGACGCGTTCACTTTTTCCATCGCCGCCGGGATTCCCCGGTCAAAGACCAACTCGGCGGCGTCCGCGGCGAGCTCGATCGCCGAGTGCAATCCTTCCGCCTCGGCAGGCGACGGACGGCGCAACACGTAGTCGGCGCCCGGGATGCGACCGGGGGGCTTTCCGATCCCGATGCGGACGCGCACGAAGTCCAACGTGCCGAGGCGCTCAGCGATCGAACGGAGCCCGTTGTGCCCGGCCGTCCCGCCGCCGCGCTTCACGCGCACCGAGCCGACCGGCAAGTCGAGCTCGTCGTGGACGACGACTAGGCGCTCGAGCTGGGTCACCGAGAAGCGCCTGGTGAGCTCCACGAGCGCGACGCCGGAGTCGTTCATGTAGGTGACCGGGATCGCCAGCGCTAACAACTTCTGCCCGAAGCGGCGGGCTGAAATAAGGGCGGAGATCCCGCGCTCGGCGCGAAGCGGCATCGCGTTGCGCTCGGCGACGACCGCCACCGCATCGGCACCCACGTTGTGCCGGGTGTGCGCGAACTCGCGGCCGGGGTTGCCGAGACCGACGACGAGCAGGTCGGCAGCGGCTCCGGTGCGCTCGGTGCGCGGGGCGCGAAGCCGCGTCGTCAGTTCTCCGAGGATTCTTCCGAGGACGCTTCGGCCGATTCCGCTCCGCCCTCGGCGGCAGCTTCGCCCTCCGCGACCTCCTCGCCCTCCGCGACTTCCTCTTCCTCTTCCACTTCGACGCGCGCGGCGTGGCCGGCGACGATCGGCGTGTCTTCGTCGGCGTCGACCGTCACGCCTTCTGGAATATCCGCCGTCCCGAGTCGGATCGTCTCGCCAATTTCGAGTTCGGAAACGTCGAACTCGATCGAGTGCGGGATGTCTGCGGGCTTCGCGTGGACCCCGAGGGTGAAGACGATCTGTTCGACCGTCCCTCCGCCGCGGTGGACCGCCACCGCTTCACCGGTCAACACGACGGGCACGTCCGCGGCGACGATCTCGTCGCGACGGACGACGATGAAGTCGACGTGCGAAACGTTCTGGCGTACCGGGTGGCGCTGGAGCTCTCGGGCCAGCGCGAGGTGGCGCTCGCTTCCGATGCGGAGGTTGATCAGGGCATTCGCACCGGCGTCCGTCGAGAGCGCGGCACGAAGCTCACGATCGTCGACCGAGACGGGGATCGACGCGACGCCTCGTCCGTAGACGACGGCGGGAACCTTTCCGGACGCGCGCAACCGGCGGCTCGCGGCAGATCCGGAGTCGGCGCGCCGTTCAGCGGCGAGGTTGATGTCTGGCATCTGCGCGCGCTCCTCGAAGACGTCTCAAAGTGATGCGGTACCGCCACGTCGCACCGGGCGGCGCCGCGAAGCTCAAATTCTAGGCCACCGACGAACGTGCGCAGCCAAGGGCTCGACTAAGCGAGCGCCGCTGCAGCCTCCGTGGGCTCTGCAACCTCGTGCGGAACTTCGACGAAGTCGGACTCCCGGACGAGGATGAACGACAGCACGGCGCCAGCGAAGGAGGCGACGGCCGCGACGAGCACGATCGTGTTCAAACCTCCGGCGAAGCTCGCCTTGGTCGCGAGGACGACGGTGCCCCTCAAAGAGGGAGGGGCCGACGAGATGACGTGATTGATCGTCCCGCTCGTGATCGCCTTCGAGATCGCCCCCGACTTCGCGGCGAGCGCCGTTCCAGCGAGGCGCGAGGAGAGCCCGGAGCGCACCTCGGTGACGAAAATCGTCCCCAAGGTCGCAACCCCGGTCGCGATCCCCGCCTGGCGCAGCGTCGAGTTGATCCCCGACGCCATCCCGGCGCGCTGGGGGGCGACGACGCCGACGGCGGTCGAAATGAGGGGGACGTTCACGAGACCAGAGCCGACACCGGCGAGGATCATTCCCACCAAGAGGTGCGTCCACGTCGACTGCGCCGTCAGTCCTCTCATCAACAGCAAGCCGACGCCGATCACAACGAACCCCGGCGCGATGAGCCACTTGCGCGGGACGTGGCTCGTAAGCCGGCCCGCGATCCCGGCCGTGACAAAGATCGCACCGGTGAGGGGCAGAAAGCGCACTCCGGTGGCGATCGCAGAGAGTCCCAGGATGTCTTGGAAGTAGATCGTGATGTACGTGAGCAGCGCGAATATTCCACCCGAGATCGCGAACGCGGCTATGAGACCGCCGTTGAACGTCGGGACTCGCAACAACGACAGGTCGAGCATCGGCTCATTGCTCTTCGCCTCGATGAACCCGAACGCGACGAGCGACACCCCCGCGACGACGAGCGAAGAGATGACGAGCGAAGACGACCAGCCGTCGGAGACGGACAGGATCAGCCCGTAAACGAGGGCGACGAGCGCTAACGAGAAGGAGATGAAGCCTGGCAAGTCGACGCGGCGTGCGTAGGGATTGCGCGACTCGCGTACGCGAATCAGCGTTGCGCCGAGGCAGAACACGCCGATCGGCACGTTGAGGAAGAAAATCCACCGCCACGAGAGTCCCGAGGTGAGCGCGCCGCCGAGAACGGGTCCGATCGCCACCGCGACTCCGGTGATCGCGCCGTAGATGCCGAAGGCGACCCCCCGGTCACGGCCGCGAAAGGCATCCGCCAAGATCGCGAGCGAGGTCGAGAACATGATCGCCCCGCCGACGCCTTGCGCGGCGCGCGAGAGATTGAGGAACAACGCATTCGTCGCGAACCCGCAGAGGATCGAACAAACCGTGAACCAAACGATCCCGATCGCGAACAGCATCCGCCTGCCGAAGAGGTCGGCGAGGGATCCGGCGGTCAACAAGAACGCCGCCAGGGTGAGGGCGTACGCGCTGATGACCCATTCGAGGTCCGACAGCGACGCGTGGAAGTCCCGCTCGATTGACGGCAGCGCGACGTTCACGATCGTGATGTCCAAAAGGAGCATGAACACCCCGGTGCAGACGGCCACGAGAGCCCACCATTTGTGGTTCATCTCGTCTCCTTGTCGGGGTCTCGGGGGAAACTGAGTGTACGCTCAGAATTTAGCCATTTCCTGAGTGAACACTCAAGGCACCTAAAGCCGGATTGGAGGTCGATCGTTGGGAGGGTATCCGGACCCTGTGACGGGAAAGCGCGGTCGTCCGCCGAGCGGGGCGGACGACGCGATCGTCGTCTCGGCGACCGAGATCATCGAGCAAGAAGGGCTCTCCCGCCTGACGACGAAAGAGGTCGCCCGGCGCGCCGGGGTGTCTGAGGCGACCGTCTTCTACCACTTCGGCGACAAGGTGGGACTTCTGCGCGCGGTGATTCTCGCTGGCCTCGCGCCTTTGGAGCGCTTCGATCCATCTCACCTCGCGGACGACTCGGCGGAGCCGCTGTCAGAGACGATCGCCGAGATCGCGCGGAGCTTCGAGGCGTTCTTCGACCAGACCTTGCCGCTCGTCGAGGCGATTCAGGGCGACGCCGAGGTGCGAGATGCGTTCGCCGAAGGCCTCGTCGCCCGCGACCTCGGCCCGCATCGCGGCGTGAGGTTCTTCGCTGCGCTGATTGACGCAATGCGCCGGTCCGGTCGGATCGCGGAGGACTTCGACGTCGACGCGGTGGCGACGATGCTCGTCGGGGGGTGCTTTTTCCGCGCGTGGGCACGCCACCTCGCGCCGGACCTCTCGGCGCGCTTGCCCGATCCCGGCGCCCTCGGGTCCGCGCTCGCCCGCCTCCTCAGCGAGGATCGGACCTCTTAAGCCGCGTTTCATCGCACTGCGATCAGACGAGGTTCTGGCCACCGAAGATGTGGGAGACGGACGTGTCCTCGAAGACGGCGTCGATCGCCGCCGCGATGACCGAAGCCGCGGAGAGCACTTCGATCTTGTCGATCAGTCGTTCCTGCGGCAACGGAAGCGTGTTCGTCACGATGACCCTGCTGATCAACGCGGCCTTCAAGCGGTCGAGCGCCGGGTCGGACAACACGGCGTGCGTCGCCATCGCCCACACTTCCGTCGCGCCCACGTTCGTCAGTCGTTCCGCCGCCGCGGCGACGGTTCCAGCCGTATCGATCATGTCGTCGACGATCACGCAATGGCGCCCTTCGACGACTCCGATCACCTCGCGGGCTTCGACCGCGTTCATGCGCGAGGTTTCGCGACGTTTGTGGACGAATGCGAGGTCCGCGCCGAGCTGTTGCGCGTAACGCTCGGCAACTTTCACTCGCCCGGCGTCAGGAGAAACGATGACGAGGTCCCCGGTGGTGGTGTTCTTTTTCAGATAGTCACTGAGGATCGTCATTGCCGTCAGGTGGTCGACGGGGAAGTCGAAAAAGCCCTGGACCTGGCCCGAGTGCAGATCGACGCTCACGACCCGGGTGGCGCCGGCCGCGGTCAACAAGTCGGCGACAAGCTTCGCTGTGATCGGCTCGCGTCCGGTCGACTTCCGGTCCTGACGGGAGTAGCCGTAGTAGGGGCAGACCGCCGTTATGCGGTTCGCCGAAGCGCGCTTGGCGGCATCGATCATGATCAGCTGCTCCATGATCGAATCGTTCACGGGGTGCGCGTGCGTTTGGATGATGAAGACGTCCGAGCCTCGGATCGAGGTGTCGTAACGGCAGTGGATCTGACCATCGGCGAACTCGCGTAGATTCGCCTCGCCGAGCTCGACTCCGAGGTTGTCCGCAATCTCCTGCGCCAGATCGGGATGCGCTCGGCCGGAGAACAGCGAAAGCCGCCGATGCGGGACGAGCTCCATCGTCTTTCCGTCTCCGGTCACGTCGTCACCTTTCTTCTCCGGTCTCCGCCGGCACACCTCTCACGCGCGCGCCCGACGCGACGCGAGTCCCCATCTCCAAGTGTGCGAACGGTCCGACGACGGCATCTTTGCCGATCACCGCCTGGGTCGCGACGCTCCGTTCCACACGCGCACCGGATCCGACCGCGCAGTCGACGAGATGGCAGTAGGGGCCGATCACCGCACCCGAATCGACTCGCGTCGTGCCCTCGAGGATCACGCCCGGACCGAGCATCACCTCCTCGGCAAGCTCGACGGAGGCGTCGACGTAGGTGTCCTCCGGGTTCACCATCGTCACGCCCCTTCTCATCCAGCGCTCGTTGATTCGCGCCCGCACGACGGCTTCAGCCGCCGAGAGCTGGGCGCGATCGTTCACGCCTGCCGCTTCGACCGATTCCGGGGCAGGCAACGTCGCGATCGTGTACCCCGCCTGTTCGAGCACCGCGATCGCGTCAGTGAGGTAGTACTCGCCGTTCGAGCTCGACGGCGCGATCCGGCGCAACGTCGGCGCGAGGACGCTGTGTCGAACGCAGTAGATCGACGTCGCCACCTCGTGGATGTCGCGTTCCTCGTCCGTCGCCTCAGCCTCCTCGACGATCCGCTCGACATCTCCCGACATCGTTCGCACGATGCGCCCGTATCCCGTTGGGCGATCGAGCACCGTCGTGAGCAGCGTCGCCGCCGCATCGGTCGCTCGGTGGATCCGCACGAGCGCGGCGAGCGTCGCTGGGCGCACGAGGGGGGTGTCGCCCGGCATGACGACGAGGTCGCCTTCCAAGAGGTCGGCGCCCGACTCGAAGCCGGTCAGCGCGACAGCCGTCGCGTCTCCGGTCCCGAGCGGCTCGATCTGCTCGACGAACTCGATCCGCAACTCCGACGGCGCGTCCGCCTGGACTGCCTTCACGACGTCCGGTGCCCGGAATCCGACGACGACGACGACCCGATCGATCGGCAGCTCGGCCAGGGCATCGAGGACGTGAAGGAGCATCGGTCGCCCGCACAACTTATGGAGGGGCTTCGGGATCGAAGAGCGCATCCGGGTCCCCTCTCCGGCGGCGAGGACGATCGCAGAAAGGGGACGGTGCGCCACGCCCCCATATTGCTCCCCGCCGCAGAGGGAGGGGCCGCATAGACGGATCATCTAGAAATCAGGGCCCGCGGCCCGACCGCCGCGCCCGTGGAACGGGCGCGGCGGTCGGCTGACTGCATCACGACGTTCGTGGCGGCTTCGAGGCGTCATGCGACGCATCGGTCGTCGCGCCTTCGATACGGTCACGAGGTCTTTGGCGCACAAGATGAGACGATCGCTCGGCAAACCGGGCGCTTGAGAAGAAGGCGGCACGACGACATGGCCCAATTGGACGCGACTTCAACGAAAGCCGCGGTCGAGGAGTACTGGGAAAAAGGCGCGCTCGCCGTCCTCAGTGAGTACGTGACGATCCCCTGTCTTTCGCCCGACTTCGACGAGAACTGGGAGGCCAATCGCGAGATGCAAAAAGCGGCGGCGCTCTTCGCCGATTGGGCGCGAACTCGCGCGCTGCCGGAGAACACCGTCGAGGTCGTGTCGCTGCCGGGTCGCACGCCGGTTCTCTTGGTCGAGATCGAACCGAGTCCGGGAAACGAAGGATCGACCACCCTGATCTACGGCCACCTGGACAAACAGCCTCCCTTAGGGGACTGGAGCGAAGGGCTCTCCCCCTTCACCCCCGTGCGCAAAGATGACCGGCTATACGGGCGGGGAACGGCGGACGACGGCTACGCCTTCTTCGCCGCGATCGGCGCGATCGAGACGCTCGCCCGAACGGAGACGCCGCACGGCCGCATCCTCGTGCTAATCGAGTCGAGCGAGGAGTCCGCTAGCGAAGACCTCGACGCGTACTTGGAGTCGTTGGCGCCCCGATTCGGAGAGCTCGCGTTGATCTGCTGTCTCGACTCGGGCGGCCCGACCTACGACCGGCTGTGGACGACGACGTCGTTGCGCGGACTCGTCGACGGTGTGTTGCGGATCGACGTCCTGCGCGAGTCGATCCACTCAGGAATCGGGACCGGCGTCGTGCCGTCGTCATTCCGCGTGCTGCGCCAACTCCTCGACCGCGTCGACGACTCGACGACGGGCGATGCGCTTTTGCCGGAGTGCTGGGTCGAGATCCCTGCTGTTCGCAAAGCGGAGATCGACGCGCTCGCCACGTCGGGGATGAGCGAGGTCCTCTCGCTCCCGATCGTCGACGGACTCCGACTCGAATCAGACGACCTCGCGACCCTGATCGAGCGCGGAACATGGCGTGCGGGGCTCGAAGTGACAGGCGCCGAAGGACTGCCCAAGGTGGCCGAAGCCGGGAACCTCACCCGCGCGCAGACGACCGTGAAGCTCTCGTTACGGATCCCCCCGACAGCCGACGCGGACGCCGTCGCCGTGGCGCTCGAGCGCGCGCTGACGAGCGATCCCCCTCACGGTGCGCAGATCACCTTCACCCCGGGTCACGCCTCTCGGGGATGGAGCGCACCGCCGTTCGCCCCGTGGCTCGCAGAGGCCGTCTCCGCCTCCTCGTCGACGTACTTCTCGAACCCCCCTTTCGGGTACGGGGTGGGGGGCTCGATCCCCTTCATGGCGGCCCTCGGCCAGAGGCATCCGAACGCGCAGTTCTTTTCGAGCGGTGCTCTCGGCGGCGATTCGAACGCCCACGGGATCGACGAGAGCCTGTACATCCCGGCGGCGAAGTCGATCACGGCGTCGATCGCCGAGATCCTCGCCGCGCTCGCCCAGTCTCGAACGAACAGTTAGGGAAACTAATTTGCTAAGCTAACGACATGCCAGCCGCCACGACCGTCCCCGTGAGCGCCTTGGCGAGTGACGTCCGCATCGCCGTCACCCGCTTGTCGCGCCGGCTCCGCCGCGAGAGGGCGGTCGGGACCCTCACCCCGAGCCAGCTCTCGGTCCTCACGACGCTCGACACGCACGGACCGCTCACCCCGAGCGCGCTCGCCGATCACGAACGGGTCCAGCCGCCGTCGATGACCCGCATCCTCGGCCGCTTGGAGGAGTTGGGGCTCGTGTCGCGCACCGCCGACCCGGCGGACAAGCGCCAGTACATCGTGGCCCTCACCGCACAAGGCGTCGCGACGGTCACCGACGAGCGGCGCCGCAAAGACGCCTGGCTCGCCAAGCGAATCGCCGACTTGAGCGAAGAAGAGCGCGCGGCGATCGCCGCCGCGCTGCCGGTCATCGAGCGCATTGCCGGCGGGTGAACCGGACCTTTACCTCGCTTCGGGTCCGGAACTACCGGCTGTTCGCCTCGGGGCAGCTTGTTTCGCTCGTCGGCACCTGGATGCAACGCACGGGCCAGGACTGGCTGGTGCTGAAGCTCTCCCACAACAGCGGCTCGGCGGCCGGCATCACCCTCGGCCTCCAGTTCCTGCCGCTGTTGATGTTCGCGCCGCTCGGCGGCGTCCTCGCCGATCGGCTGCCCAAACGCAAGACCCTCTACGCGACGCAGACCGCGATGGCTCTCCTCGCCACCGCGCTCGGACTCCTCGTTGTGTCGAGCGCCGCGACGTTGTACGAGGTGTACGCGTTCGCGTTCGCGCTCGGGTGCGCGACAGCGATCGATAATCCGACGCGCCAAGCATTCGTCAGCGAGCTCGTCGGACACGACCAGATAGCGAACGCCGTCGGCCTCAACAGCGCGACATTCAACGGCGCGCGCCTCATCGGCCCAGCGGTTGCCGGCGTGATGATCGATGCCGTCGGCACCGGATGGGTGTTCCTCGCCAACGCGATCTCGTTCATCGCCGTGTTGACCGGCCTCGCGTTGATGCGTGAAGAAGAGCTCTTCCCCGCGCCACGCCTCGCACGCGCGAAGGGGCAGATCCGCGAAGGCTTCCGCTACGTCGCGAAGCGCAGGGAGCTCGTGATCGCAATCTTCCTCGTCGGGATCGTTGGGATGCTCGGGCTGAACTTCCCCGTCACCTTGGCGCTGATGGACAAGACGGTCTTCCATCGCTCCGCCTCCGCGTACGGAATCCTGACCTCGGTGCTTGCCGTCGGATCGCTTGCCGGCGCGCTCGTCGGCGCGAGGAGAAAGCGGCTGTCGACCCTGCAACTCGCGCTCGCCGCGGCCGCGTTCGGGGTGGCGGAAAGTGTGGCGAGTGTGATGCCGAACTACGAGACGTTGGCGGTGGTGCTCGTGCCGACGGGGTTCTTCGCGCTCTCGATGTCGACGATGGCGAATACGACGGTCCAGCTCGCCGCCGACCCCGGCATCCGCGGACGGGTGATGGGCGTGTACATGCTCGTCTTCTTGGGCTCGACGCCGATCGGCGCGCCGATCATCGGCTGGGCGAGCCAGGAGCTCGGCGCTCGCGCCGGGTTGTACATCGGAGGGCTCGCCTCACTTGCTGCCGCGCTCGTCGCGCTCGCTTTGATTCACGCGCGCGAAGTCGCTCCGATGCGCGTCGAACAAACCGAACCAGATAAGGCGTCCGTGCTTAACGTCGCAGCCGTCGGCCCAACAGCGGGAGACGCCGTCCTCCAGGACTAGGCGAGTGGACCTTCGCCTGCCCCGCTGTTTTCGACGGCGGACCCGATCTCGGCGAGGTCTTCTCCAGAGAGCGCGAGTTGCGCCGCCGGCAACCATCCGTCCACCTGCTCTGGGCTTCGCCCCCCGACGATCGCGCCGGTCACTCCCGGATTGGCGAGCGTCCATGCGATGGCGACGGCGCCAATTTCCACGCCGAGGCGGCGTGCGATCGGCCCCAACGCCTCGGCGAGCGCGAGGTTCGCTTCGAGGCCCCGGCCGGTGAAGTCGCTACTTTTCTTCCGCCAATCGTCCTCGGCGAGGGCCGCGACGCGCGCTTTCGTGAAGGCACCCGATAACAGGCCCGACTGCATCGGGCTGTAGACGATCACCGCGGTGTCGTGCTCGGCGCACCACGGGATGATCTCCGCGCCGGCTTGGCGGTGGATGAGCGAGTAGGGCGGCTGCACGACGTCGACGTGACCGAGCTTCTCGGCCCGCTCCAAGAGGTCGACGCCGTGGTTCGAAAGCCCCGCCGCGACAATGAGGCCTTCGCCCTTCAAGGTCAAGAAGACCTCCCAGTACGAGTCCAACGAAGTGCCGTCGGTCGCTGGCCAGTGCATCTGGTAGGCGTCGATGCGATCGACACGCAATCGCCTGAGGCTCGCCTCGACTTCTCGCCGCAAGCTCGCCGGATCACCGACCCTCCGCGGCGGGGTCATCGGGTCGGCGGGATCGGAAACAAGACCGCCCTTCGTGAAAACAAGAGGGCGGTCACGCTCGTCGAACACCTCGAGGGCGCTCGCGACGACCTCCTCGCTGTGTCCTAGCCCGTACGCGGCGGCGGTGTCGACCCAGTTCACGCCCGCTTCGACAGCGTGGCGGATCGCGGCGATCGACGCTTCGTCGTCTTGGGCTCCCCAGCCGAAGCTCCACCCACCTCCTCCGGCTGCCCACGCCCCGAAGCCGACCCTCGTGATCGCCCACTTCGTCGCGCCAAACGAGTTCATCGGAAGCGGTGCCATTTCGCCTCCTCGTTGGTCTTCTTCTCCTCTTCGGACGATAGGCCGGTTAGTCCTGGACCGCCGCTCCCTCTTGCTCTGTCCGGAACAGACCGAGAACCTCCCAGCCTCGGTCGGGGAAACCGGTCGCCTCGGCGACAGCGGCTGACGGCAGATTCGACTCGGCGTGGAGGTAGATCGCAACGGCGCCCTCGTCGATCACACTTCGCGCCGCTTGGGCGACGAGGTGCTTCGCGAGGCCCTTGTTGCGGTGTTGCGGCTCGGTGCCGACCGCAAGTTCGACGCCGAGCGGGTGGTGACGCTTCAGCCCAACCCCGGCGGCGTACGAGCCGTCCTCGGCGAAGGCGACGAGGACGTCGCCGTTGAAAGGCTTTAGCCAATCGGGCACACGCCGATCGTCGCGTGGCGTCCACACTCCGACGTCTGGGAGATCGACACGCCGCTCGGAGTAGCGGAAGACCGCACGGACAAGGCGCGCACTTTCGAGGTGTACGAGCGCGCCGATTTCGGTGCCAAAGGATCGCTCGCCTTGCTCGGCCAAATGACGGGCGTCCTCGAGGACCGAGGCGACAACCGACACGACCGCGCCATATGGCGTGGAAACGCCGATGACCGGTCGGATGACACCGTCCCAACCGGGCTCGGAACGGTACCGGGACGACGTGACGTCGAACCGAGAGGGAGGCGGCCACTCGCCGAGCCAGTCACGAAGGAAGGTCTCGAGTCGTTCCGCGAGCACAGGGTCCGCGCCGTCGCTTGCGGCGCCCTGCCCGTCCGACCGACCCTCTTCGGTTGCTTCTCCCAGGCTCAAGCCCGCGTCGTCATTCCTCACCCGGACCGATTCGGCCCGGCACGCTCGATGGCCAGCTTGATCAGCACCCGCTTCTGTTCGGCCATCGCCGCTCGGTACTCGTCCCAATCCGGGTGCTCTCCCGAGATCCGCCGGTAGTAGTCGACGAGACCGTCCATCGCTTCGGGTAACGAGATGACTTCGCCGCTTCCTTCGACTTGCACCCACTCGCCGAAAAAGCGGTCGCTGAACACGCATAAGGACGCGAACGGATTTCGCCGCAGGTTGTGCGTCTTCATCGCCGCCTCCCGCGAGCTAATAACGACGCGACCCGATCCGTCGATCCCGACGCTGACCGGGGAGAGCTGCGGCTTTCCGTCTCCACGTATCGTGGCGAGCACCCCGCGGTGGTTCTCGGCGATGAATCGGGAGGCCTCGGCGATGTCCATTCGGGGAAGCGTAACGACCGGCGCCGTCACCGCTCACGAGGCCACACGTTCCCCCGGTCTGGCCAGTACGAGAACGGTGGTCAGTTCACCCGTTGACGTTCGGGCGCCACCTTCAGGATCACGCGCTCGCTCTCGATCACGTTTGCAAACGGCGCGCCCTGGTACTTCTCGGACAGGAAATCGATGTGGGCCCGCGCTTTCGCTCCCGCGAACCTCATCGACAACAGAGCCGCGGACTTCGGCGTAGTGGTAGAAGGTCTCCGCGTCGATCACCGTCACCGCGACACGCGGGTTCGCGACGACATTTTTGTACTTGCGCCGGTGGACCTCGGTGTTCAACAGGATGTAGTCGTCGTCCGCGTCGACCCACATCACGTGCGTCATCGGCAGGCCGTTCGGAAGCATCGTCGTAAAAGCGGCGAAGTTCTTCCCTCTCGCGAGCGCTTTCACCACAGCGTCAATCACAGAACACCACCTCGCCTTCGTTGTTGTGTCAGATCGGTGCGCGATGCCCCGAGTGACAGCACGCCTTTCTTTACCAGTCATCGCGGCGTCGGAACCGACGTCTCGATCTTGACGAAACTCGGTGCAACGCCGGCTCCACGGAAGTGTTCCTACTCGGTACACCTACGATTGGAGGTGCTCAGGTGGCGGTCGATCTCGTGAGAATCACCCGGGAGTCGCGAGTCGGGAAGCGAATCCTGCCCCTGAGCTGGCCGTGGCAGATCCGACTTTTGCTCCTCGGCGCGATCTGGGGAAGCAGCTTCCTCTTCATCAAGGTCGCCGACCGCTCCTTCGCCCCCTTCGACATCGCCGGAGGTCGTATCGCCCTCGGCGCGCTGACCCTCGCCACGGTGCTCTACGCGACGGGTGGACGGTTGCCGAAGGGTCGCGCCCGCTGGGCGCACCTCGCGGTCGTGGGGCTTTTCATGAACGCGATCCCCTTCACGTTGTTCGCCTGGGCGGAAGTGCGGATCTCGTCGGTGGCGGCCGGAATCTTGAACGGAACGACACCGCTTTTCACCCTTCCGGTCGCGTTCGTGTTGCTGCCGACGGAGCGACTTACGAAATCGCGCCTCGGAGGGCTCGTCGTTGGCTTCGTCGGGGTGATCGTCGTCCTCGGGGCGTGGCACGGCGTGAGTGGCGGCGAGCTCGCCGGCTATCTCGCCTGTCTCGGAGGCGCGCTTTGCTACGGGATCGGGCTCCCCTACACCAGACGCTTCGTCACGACGGACGAAGAAAGCGTCACCGCGCTCGCGGCGGGACAGCTCGTCTGCGCGACGGTCGAGATGGCGCTGATCGCTCCCGCGTTCGTCCGCGTGCCGCACCGCGTGAGCGCCGAGAGCGGGCTCAGCGTGCTGGCGTTGGGGATCATGTGCACCGGCATCGCCTACCTCATCAGCTACTCGATCGTCCGAGTCGCCGGCGCGACGAGCACGTCGCTCGTCACCTTCTTGA
The DNA here is from genome assembly GCA_963725215.1 of uncultured Acidimicrobiaceae bacterium. Classification (GTDB taxonomy): domain Bacteria; phylum Actinomycetota; class Acidimicrobiia; order Acidimicrobiales; family Bog-793; genus CAVRXQ01. Next base: position 97,479 of record CAVRXQ010000003.1, read on the forward strand.
TCCCCATCTTTTCGACGATCTTCGGCGCGGCGATTCTCTCCGAGGCGCTCGCATGGTACGAGCCGGTCGGCGCGCTCGTCGTTCTGATCGGAGTCGCGCTGGTGCAGGGGCTACGTGTCCCTTTGCGACGCTCACGCTCCAAGGAGCGAACGGCGTCAGCAAATCGGCGAACCGAGTTGGACTTCAATCGCGAAGAATCGCTAAGTGGCTGAGAGAGGCGCGAAGCGGTCAGAGGACCTTCGCAAGGAACGCGCGGGTCCGCTCGTGCTGGGGGTTCGCCAGCACGTCTCGTGGCGCGCCGCTTTCGACGACGGCCCCCGAATCCATGAACACGAGCGCGTCGCCGACCTCCCGGGCAAAGCCCATCTCGTGGGTGACGACGATCATCGTCATCCCGTCTTCGGCGAGCCCTCGCATGACGTCAAGCACCTCCCCGACAAGTTCCGGGTCGAGCGCAGAGGTCGGCTCATCGAAGAGCATCAGCTTCGGCTGCATGCACAGCGCCCGAGCGATGGCCACGCGTTGCTGTTGTCCTCCGGAGAGCTGATTCGGGTAGGCACGAACCCTGTCTCCGAGACCGACGCGTCCGAGCAGCTTTCGCGCCCGCTCTTCGACGACCGACTTCGACTCCCGGTTCACGAGCACCGGCGCCAGCGCGACGTTCTCGAGCGCGGTCATGTGGGGAAACAAGTTGAAACGCTGGAAGACCATGCCGATCTCGGCGCGCTTCGCCGAGACCTCTTTCTCACGCAGCTCATAGAGCTTGCCGCCGTGTTGGCGGTAACCAACGAGATCGCCGTCGACGGAGAGCTTGCCGCCGTCGATCTTTTCCAGGTGGTTGATGCAACGAAGGAAAGTGCTCTTTCCCGATCCTGAGGGACCAACGAGACAGAGCACCTCTCCCTCGACCACCTCGAGGTCGATTCCACGTAACGCTTCGATGCGACCAAAGTGCTTGCGCACCCCTTCGGCCCTCACGACGACGCGCCTTTCGGATGTCGTCATCGCGACAGCACCTTGGAGAACGGATCACGGCGGCCAACGTCTCGTTGCCAAAGACCGACGGTGTTGACCGCCCTGCGGAACCTCTGGAATGGCGTCGGCGGCAACTCGCGCAGCGCGCCCCGCGCGAAGTATCGCTCGACGTAGTACTGCCCGAACGTAAGCACCGTCGTCACGATCAAGTACCAGAGGCTCGCGACGATGAGAAGCTCCATCACTTCGTAGTTATTCGAGTAAATGAGCTCCGCCTCTCCGGTGAGCTCGAACACGGTGATCACGCTTGCGAGGGAGGACGTCTTCAGCATCGAGATCGTCTCGTTTCCGGTCACGGGCACGATCACGCGCATGGCCTGGGGAAGGACGATCTTGCGGAGGATCTGAAGGCGCGTCATGCCGAGGGCCTGCGCTGCTTCGTTTTGGCCCTCGTCGACCGAGATGATCCCCGCGCGCACGATCTCGGACATGTACGCGCCCTCGTTCAAGCCCAGCGCGATGACGGCGGCGACGAAAGGCGTGATTGAGTTCGCACTGAAGTGGGCGAACGCGGGGCCGAAGGGCACGCCGAGCGTCAGCTTCGGGAAGAGGTAGGCGAAGTTGTACCAGAACAACAGCTGCACGAGGACCGGTGTGCCTCGAAAGAACCAGACGTAGATCCAGCTCGAACCGGATACGAACGGGTTTGGCGAGAGCCGCATCGTCGCACCGATGATGCCAAGGGCGATACCGATCGCCATCGCGAGGGCGGTGAGCTCGAGGGTGAGGACGAGCCCTTCGAGGATCTGATGCGACAAGAAGTAGTGACCGATGATCCCCCAGCGAAAGCGCGGCTCGTGAACACCCCCGCGCACCGTGTGGGAGAAAACAAGAGCGTGGATGAGCATCGCGGCGAGGACCGCGACGACGATCGAGGCGACCCAACGACCGGGGTGTCGGACGGGGACGGCGATGACCGACGCACCGTCCGGGCGCCGCTCATCGGCGCCCGGCGGTGTCCCCCCCATCATTCGCGCGATCCCGGTCCAGCGCCAGCCGATTCAGGTCCGCGCGAATGCGTTCTTGTTAACTCGTAGCGCCGTTCACGACCGCCTTGGTGATCGCTCCGGGCGCGATGCCCCACTTCTGGAGGATCTTCAGGTAGATGCCGTCGTGGATCAGCGCGTTGACGGCGCCGAGGACGGGAGTGACGAGACCGGTCTTCTTCGGAAGCGCGATCCCGTACGGCGCGACTTCGATCGCCTTGCCCGAGAGCTTGAAGACCCCGTGTGACTGGGCGACGATGTACGCCGCAACCTGCGAATCGGCGAAGCCGATCTGTGCACGGCCGCTCGAGACCGCAACGTTCGCCTCGCTCTGTGTGCCGTACGGGTCGACAGTCACCTTGCATTTCTTCGCTTGGTTGTTGGCGTCTGACTGTTCGGTCGTCCCGCTCTCCACACCGACGGTGTGGCCGCAGAGTCCGGCAAGTCCGTTGACGACGATCTTGCTCGAGTGAAGGACGTAGAACGCTTCGCCGGCCGAGAAGTAGTCGACGAATGAGACCTGCTTTTCACGGGCCCTCGTGTCGGTGAATGACGACATGCCGATGTCGTACCTGCCCGAGAGCATCCCGGGGATGATCGTGGCGAACGTCGCGTCTTGGAGCTTGATCTTCAGCCCGAGCACCTGCGAGATCGCCTTCGCGAGGTCGGCGTCCATGCCGACGATCTTCCCGTTCTGGATGTATTCGTCCGGCGCGTACGTGGCGTCCATCGCGACCGTAAGCGTCTTCGAACGCAGCGACGCCGGCACCTCGTGAGCGAGCATCGCGTTCTTTGGCGCAACCGGAATTTGACTCGCTCCCGCCGGCACCGCGAACAGCGCGCCGGCGCAGGTGGCGGCGATGACTGCGGCACCGAGTGCGAGGAGCGGACGGCGAGAGAGCATTCGCACAAGAACCTCCATCAAGTTGAAACCGGATATTCATACCACGGCAACGTTGGCGGATTCTCCCTGGTGGGGGTGGTGGCGCTCCGCCGGAGAAGGATCAGTGGGAATGCTCGCCCGCCGCGCGCTCCCTGCGCAGCGTGAGCCACCTCTCGAGCCCGGCGGCGTTGGAGTGGATCCCGCTCAGAGTCTCGAGGCGCTCGCGCTGGGCGGGATCGACTCCCGAGAGGTCATCCGCGAATCGTTCCGCGAGGGCCCCCGCGATGTCCTCGTCGGCTTCGAAGGCGCGCTCAGCCTCCTCGGCCCAGTGGGTGAGAGTCTCCGCTGCCTCATCGAGCAAGACCGACGGCTCTGTCGGGATGATCCCGTAGTGGGCGAGCGCGATGCGCGTCGGCGACGCCTCGGCGAAGCGACGCAGCGAGGTGAGCGCCTGGTCCAAGTCGAAATCGGGCGGCGGCGTCGCTGGTCGCAGCGCTCCTCCGCCCGGCAGCTTCACCCCGACGGCATCCCCGGCGAACAAGAGCCCGCTTTGTGAGTCCAAGAACCCGAGATGGTGTTTCGCGTGTCCGGGGGAGTCGATCGCCGTGAGCGTCCTTCCGACGCCCAAGTCGACGGTGTCGCCGTTGTACAGGACCTGGACGCGCTCTTCGGGTGTCGGATCGAGCCTTCCGTACAGGCTGTCGAGGAGGCCGCCGTAGACCTGGCCCGCCGACGCAATGAGGCGCGAGGGATCGACGAGGTGGCGCGCCCCGCGCTCGTGCACGTAGACGGTCGCCGAAGGAAACGCTTTCGCCACGTCGCCGACACCACCCGCGTGGTCGAGATGGATGTGGGTGACCAAGACCGCGTAGAGGTCGTTCGGACCGAGACCGACCCCGCCGAGGGCTTCCAAGATGACCGGGACCGAGCTCTGGCTTCCGGTCTCGACGAGCACCGGGTTCGGTCCGGGGAGGAGATATCCGGCGGTCGTTTGCTTCCACCCGCCGAGCAGGGTGTCGATCTCGAGTACCCCGGGGGCGACGCGTTCAGGCATGGGGAGCAATTGTTGCCTGACGCGTGAACCGGCGACGGCCGGGGCCGTCTCGTTCACGCGTCGGTGACGAGAGGGACGGCGCCGGCGGAGTGCTCGAGGATGAATTCCAGGATCGCCTGGTGCTTTTGCGTGTCAGCGATCAAGGTCTTCACGAGAAGCACCCACAGCGCGCCGTTTTCAGCCAACGCCAGCTTCTCCTCGAGGTCTCGCATCTCTTGTTCGTCGCGCTTTTCGATCGCCAGCATCTCACGAGTCTCTTGTTCGAAATCGAACGGAAGCGGCAAAGCGCTGAAGTCTGGCACCGCAGGTTCGAAGATCTCGCCGCGAAACTCGCGCAGCAAAGCGTTCGTGACCTGCGCCATGCGGGCGTGATGTCGCTCTTCTTCCTCAGCGATCATCGTCAACAGGTACCGGATGTCGTCGCGTATCGTTGCGCGGGCGAGGGTGCGGTAGCGCTCAAGCACGGCTTTTTCGGAGATGATGTGCCGCTGCATCTGCGCGATCAGCTCACCCACGGTGTCATGCGCTTCCGATTGCGCCACGGCATCGCCTCCATATCTGTTGGTCGAGAATTCGCTCATTCGCGGAATGAGGTCGCGTCGTCGATCAACGGCGGCGGGCGCGATCGAGCAGACGGCGATCGCGCTTAGTCGGACGGCCGCTCGACCGCTCGCGAACCCCTTGGGGAAGCTCGGCGTTTCTCGGCGGCGGAGGCGGCGTCAGATCCCGGTAGGCGAGAACAGCGAGGCTCGCGGACACCCGGTTCGGGATCGGGTCTATGACCTCGACAACCCGCGATCTCCCAGCTGGCAAACGCACGTCGATGCGGTCGCCGGCGCGCACTTCTGTCGCCGGCTTCGCGCGGGACCCGTTGACCCGGATGTGCCCGGATCGACACGATTCAGTCGACGACGTCCGCGAAGAGAACAGCCGGATCGCCCACAGGTACCGGTCGACGCGCACCGGGTCCATCGGGCCATCGTCGCACGGACGAGCGGCTGCGGCGACCGCATCAGTGCGGGTCACCCTGCCCCATAGGCTCTCTTTTGTTCTGAGGGGAGAACTGTCGATGAAAGTCGCGGGAATCCAGTGCGATCTCGCTTGGGAAGACAGAGACGCGAACCACAAGCGCCTGCGTCCGCTGATCGAGGATGCCGCGCACGACGGTGCCGGACTCGTCCTTCTCCCCGAGATGTTCCCGACGGGGTTTTCGATGGCCACCGAGCAGATCGCGGAAGACCCCGACGGCGAGACCGCGCACTTCCTCCACGACGTGGCCTCCGACACCAGCGCCTTCGTCGGCGGCTCGTTCGCCTGCCGCTCGCCGGGACACAAAAAGCCGACGAACCGCTTTCTTGTCTGCGGGCCGCGTGGTGAAGAGGTCTTCTACGACAAGATCCACCCCTTCACCTACGGGGGCGAGACCGAGCACTATTCCTCGGGCGACCGCGACGTCGCGTTCGAAGTCGAGGGGATCCGCTTCACCCCGTTCGTCTGCTACGACCTCCGCTTCGCCGACTGGTTCTGGAACGCGGCCATGTCGACCGACTGCTACACGGTCGTCGCCAACTGGCCCGCGCCTCGACAGGCGCACTGGGACGACCTGTTGCGCGCCCGCGCGATCGAGAACCAGGCCTACGTCATCGGCGTGAACCGCGTTGGCGTGGGAGGCCGTCTCGAATACGTCGGGGGCAGCGTCGTCTACGGGCCCTTCGGCGAGACGATCGCCAAGGCGGGGTCCGAGGAGACGACCCTCAGCGCGGAGATCGACCCGTCGCGCGTCGCGGAGATCCGCGCCCGCTTCCCGTTCCTCGCCGACCGCTGAGGCCCCGTAGCAGACCATTCCGACGGAGCGATGGTGGCAGCTGGCGCCCGAGGCGGCTCATGGAGGACGAGTGCAGACTGGGATGAGTTCGCGGCGTTCGCGCGGGGATTCCTCGCAACAGATCCGGAGACAAACACGCTTTCGATCACGGTGCTCGACGCCGTGATCTCGGGCCGCTTTCGCGACCCTCCCCCGATATTCGGCTGGCACGAAGAGGGACCAGTCGTCGACGGCGCGTTCTTGATGACCCCGCCGCACGAGCTGATCCTCGTCGCCAGCATCGACGAAGCCGCGGACCTTGGTCGTGAGCTGCGCGACGGCGCCTTGGTCGTCCCAGGCGTCAACTCACAGCCTGACGTCGGACGGGCGTTCGCGGCCGCTTACCTCGCGCAATCGGTAAGAGTCGCCGAATTGAAGACCCACATGGCGCTGTACCGGCTGGAGGAACTCGTCGAAGCGCCGTTTGGCGCCGAAGGAGGTCCGCGCCTTGCGACGAGCGACGACTTCGAGCTGTGCCTTTCCTACTTCAACGACATGCGCTCCGAGGTTGGAGGCGGCGTCACGGGCGATCAGCCCGACCTCGTTCAGCGACGAATCTCGGGCGGGCTCGTTTGGCTTTGGGAGGCCGACGGAGAAGCGGTTTCGCTCGCATCGCGCGCGCCGGAGTCGGCGGGCGTCGCGAGGGTCGGGCCGGTCTACACGCCGCCGAGTTGGCGCCGGCGCGGCTTCGCGTCGGCCGTCACCCACGCGTGCACGAAGGACGCGCTCGACCACGGTGCAAGAAGTGTGGTGCTGTTCACCGACCTCACGAATCCGACCTCCAACGCGATCTACCAGTCGATCGGCTTTCGGCCGATCGGCGAACGCCTCGTGCTCGGATTCGGGTGAAACCGCCTTCGTTGACCGTCAAAAAGATGCCGCGATCGGAAAAGGGCTGATCCGGACTTGCGGTTCGAATCAGGGATCGGGGTAGTCGGTCATCTGGTGCACGAGGCCGACCCAGTCGGGGATCGCTTGACCGTCGCGTAGGAGCGTCGCCGTCTTGCCGGTGACGCCAGCCCGTCGAAGACGCTTTATCTCCTTCTGGCGCGCCCGCAGGAACTGCTGGGCGGTCTTGTAGCCGTGCTCGCGCAAGACGGCCTTGCGCGCTCTCGCGGCGCGCCCCGACGCCTCGCCGGGAGACTCGTATACCCGGCGCATCTGCTCGGCCGCCGCGTCGATGTCCGGCTCGCCCCAGATGCTGTCTGGTGGATAGGGCGGAGAGCCGCGCCCGACACGAGAACGACCCGCGGGGACGAGAAAGGCGATTTCGTCTGACATGAAATCGAGGTTGCCCGAGTACCCGGTCGCGATCACCGGGACCCCGAGTGCCATCGACTCCGCGAGCGTGAGGCCGAACCCCTCCGAGCGGTGCAAGGACACGTAGCAGTTCGCCCTCGCCAACATGGCGCTGCACTCCGCCGAGGAGTAGTAGGCGTCGACGAAAAAGATGTCCGGACGATCACCGATCGCGTCGCGAATCCCCGCCGCGTCGACGGTCCGTTCGTCGGCGTTGATCGACTTCAAAACGAGGCTCGGTCCCTCTCCCGGATCGAACGCCCGACAGAAGGCTTTGATCAGGCCGAGCGGGTTTTTTCGCGAGACCGTGCTCAAGAAGTCGAACATGAAAAAGAAGACGAATCCTTCCGGCATGCCGAGGCGAGCAACATCGATCGAGGGATCGACTTCGGGAACCTCGACGGGATAGCCGACGACGAACACCGGGACGTCGGTGATCGTGCGAATCGCCCGAGCGCAGTAGTCACTCGGCACCCAGATCTCGTCCAAAAAGCGCGCCACGTCGCCCATCTGGGGTGGCGGGTTCTCCGTTTCCCACGCCCAGCAGCCGACGCTGTAGCGCCCGTCGAAGAAGTCCGGACCGACAAGCCGGGAGAAATAGACGAACTGGTCCGCGTTGACGCAAACGACGTTGGTCGAAAGATTTGTCGCCGTCTCTGAGTCGGTGACCGACACGTCGTGCTGGCGGCTCCGTGTGAGCGAGAACGAGAACCCGCTGCTCGCGACGCGAGCCCTTCGCATCGCGACGAGGAAACGACGCGCAGCGTCTCCGATCCCGAGTTCGGCGCGCAAGTAGCCGGTGACCAAAAAGCCGTCACGAAGCGAACCCGGCGGGTCCCACTTCGGTAGCTCGATCGTCGGCCAGGCCCCGCGCTCGTACGCCTCCTCGATGACCTCAGGCGGGATCCGGTACTCGTGGTGCGCCCAGTCGCGCGCCCAGTCCCTGAAGCCAGACGCGTCGGCGAGTGAGAGTTCGGGGAACGCGGCACGGAGGTCGGCACGGGCTTGATAGATCCCATAGAAGAACCGAGCCGTGTTCGGCGCGCGGTCATTCGCCGGTTCAACCGAAGCCAGCCAGCGGTAGAACGCCGGCAAGGTCGCCGGGTTGAAGGGGTCCGGTGGAGGCTCGTATTTCAGCCCTTCCACCGCCGCGACCACCGCGTCGCGCACGCTTTGTCGGATCCTGCGGTTCATCGCGAACTCGTCGGGCAACTTCGCCCATCGGTATTCAGCGAGCACAGACGAGTCGGATCCGGCCGCTTGCAGCTCGCTCGCGTACGAGCGACACAACGATTTCATCGCATCGTCCTCGGCGAGGATCGGACCTCCCGAGGAGTCTCCTTCTGGGAGAAGCGCCCACGGACGGGTCGGGTCGAAGCCGTCGAAGTGGAAGATGACGAGCGGGTCGTTCTCGACGAAGTATCGCCCGTCGCGCCGGGTGAGCCTGCGGGTGTGCAGGTGCCAGTGGCCGACGCCCATGCCCGCTCGATCCATCACGGCGACGTCGATCTCTCCGACCCCGAGTGCGTCGAAGTCGTCGTGCATCGAGTCACCGAAGATCACCTGCGGGTGCGCCCCGATGCGGGCTCGGGAGTGGACCGCTGTCAGCCACTCGCGCGCGCGCTCGTTCGCTCCGAGAAAGCCGGGCGTCCAGACGCGCAGTTCTTCGGGATGCTCGGCGTGGCTCCGGGCGCCTTCGGATTCTTCGGTCGCCGTCGCGAGCGGGACACGAACGACGGCGTGGGAAGAGAGCGCATCCGCGACCACGCCGAGATCTCGGAACAGCACCGAGTCGGGGGAAAGGAACAGCGCGCCATCGACATCCGCGTCGTCCAGGCACGCGAGCATCAGCTTCGGTCGTACCCAGAGCGAGAGCTCGCTCGCCGACAGGTGCGCGGCGGCGATATGGAACTCCTCTTCGGTGATGCCGATGTCGAGCGCGCGGACGCGCTCGAACTCAGACGGGGCCGGCTCCGACTCGCTGGACGGATCGTCGAGGACGACGACTCGAAGGCGCTCGCCGCCGTGATGCTCGGTGACCGATCGCGCGAGCACGCGAACGGGCGCCAGTTGTGCCTGCGTCGCGACCGAACAGACGCGCAACCTCGTCATCAGCTCAGCTCGCGCGCCGCGAGGAGTCCGCGCATCTCCGAACGTGCGGCGCGGACGTGCTGCGCCACGGTGGCCGAGGCGTCAATTCCAACTCGAAAGCAACGGGCAGGAAGTCCGTGCGGATGAGAGTACGCACCGCGAGCGCCAGACACCATCGACGAGCCCTCAGACGTCTGCGGTGGCAGCCACCGGCAGCGGTCGTGCGTTGTCGATCTCCGGCGAGAGGGACTCTCCGTTCCCCCGATTAACAGCCCGGCGATCCCGAGCGAGATCCCGCGGACCTGGTGCAGGTAGATGAGGAGGAACGGCATCGTGAGTCCGCTGCCCAAGACGGACACGAAGTTCGCCGCGAGCAAAGCGCGGAGGTGTCGCGGAATTCGCTCTCGGGACTCGACCATCGGTTCATTGTCACATCCCGCCCGGCGGGCCTAGACGGGGTGACGTGTGTCGATGAGCGTCCTGCAAAAAAAGTTGCACGGTGCGCGCGACGCCGCTTCCGTTACACGGATTCGACGCGCTCTTCGATCACTTCGAGTTGCGCGACGACTTTGTCCGCATCTCCGACGACGATGGTCGAAAGCTGAGAGGGCGCGAGGTAGCGGCGAGCCGCATCGTTCGCTTCGGCGAGCGAAACACGGCTCAGTTTCGCGGGATACGAACCGAGGTAGCTCGGTTCGACGCCGTCGGCCAAAAGACGCGCGAGCGTCGACGCCAATCCGGCTTGGGTCGCGGTCGAATAGAGGAACGAACCGATTGCGTAGCGGCGCGACGCGTCGAGCTCATCTTGAACCAACCCTGATGTCGCGACGCGCCCGAGCTCGTAACGGGTTTCGACGAGCGAGGCCGCCGTCGCCTCGGTCGCGACTTCGGCGGAGAACGTCGACACGGACCCGGCGCGACCGTGTCGCACCCGAAGCCGCGGGGAGTACGAGTAGCCGTTGCGCTCGCGCAGGTTGGCGACGAGCCGAGAGGTGAACATGCCTCCTGTCGCCAGCGTCGCGAGCATCATCGCCGGCCAATCCGGTGACATCCGGTCGGGCGCCGCCCCGCCGATCCTCAAGTTGCTCTGGACCGCTCCAGGTCGATCCCGAAGCGAGAGCGGGGCGGGTTCGACGCCTTTTACGCGGGCGAGCTTCGTCGATTTGCGCCGCGATGTCGCGATCCACTCGCCGAGCGCGTCCTCGGCGACACGGGCGACTTTTCGCGCTTCAACGTCCCCGACGACGACGATCTGCGCACCTTTCGACGACAGCATCGTTCGGTACAGGTCGCGAAGCACCGGGCTGCTGACGCGACGAATCGCGGCGGGCCGGGGGATGCGTGTCGCGTACGGATGACCAGGAAACATCGTCTCGTCGAACACCTCATCTGCGATCACCCCCGGCCTGCTGAGCACGATCTCGACCTCGTCCGCGGTGCGCGTCCGATCGGCGCTCACCTCAGATGCCGGGAACGTCGCCTCGGCGAGAACCTCGTCTATAAGCGCGAACAGCTCGGTCAGGTTCGAAGCGAGAGCGGACGCCCCGACGACGAATGTGTCGCGGTCGACGTACGCGCCGAGTGAGCCGCCGAGTCGCTCGATCGCCGAGGCGATTTCGTTGCGATCAAGACGCTCGGTCCCCGCGAGGAGCGACTCCGAAAGCACAAGTGGCTCGGCGGGACTCGTGATCTGATCAGAAGACATCGGCAACACGATCCGCACCTCGACGAGCGGCACGCTCGGGCGCCGAACGGCCACCACGCGCACACCGCCTTCGATCTCTGCCGAAACGATCGACGGTGCCTTTGGCGCCGCGAGGTCGCGCACCGGCGGGCGCACATTGGTCGTCATCGGTGGGTGCTCATGAACGTCGGCGCTTCGACGGACGGATCTCGACGACCGCTTGGCGTTGCGACGAAAGATCTGCCGCGGCAAGCGCGACGTCGCCTGCGCTGATCTCGGAGACCTTCGCCGGGATCTCGTCGATCAGTTCGGCTCGGCCGTGGATGACTTCGAGGCAGGCGAGCGAGACCGAACGCTGCAGCAAAGAGTCGAGCGCGCGGAAGAACCCGGACCGCCACTTGATCGCGACCCGCTCGAGCTCGTCCTCGGTCGGACCGTCGTTCGCGAGCCTGGTCATTTCCTCGTCGATCACGCCGATGATCTGAGCGGTGCGCTTCACGCCGGGGTGGTGCACGACGACTTGGAACAGCATCGGGTCGCGCATGAATATCGCGTCCTCGCCGAACACTCCGAGCTGACACCCCACGTCGGTCACGCTCCGGTCCTTGTGCACGAGTCGACTGCGGAGCCGGCTCGCTTCGCCGCTCGATAGCACGCTTGCGACGATCGAGTATGCGAGGTTTTGATCGAAATCTCTCACCGGATCCGGCGTGCGCAGCCCGATGACGAACGCCGGTTGCGGCCCGATCGGGTCGTCGATCACCTTGCGGCGTGGCTCGCGAAGCGGGGGCTCGGGCCATGGCCCGTGCGGCGGCGTCGCAACCCGCGGGATCTGATCGAAGTGACGCTCGGCGAGGCGGACGACCTCTTGGGGGTCGCAGTCGCCCGCCACGGCGAGGACGGCGTTCTCGGGCGAGTAGTAGCTCTTGTGGAAGGCGACCGCGTCGGAGACGGTCGCCTCTTCGAGATGTGAGAAGTCGCCGTAGCCGTTGTGCGAGTTCGGGTACGTGTCGAAGGCGAGCGCGGGGAGGACGATCCAGGGGAACCCCCCATAGGGCTGGTTCAACACGTTCACCTTGATCTCTTCTTCGACGACCGAGATCTGGTTCTTCAGGTTCTCTTCGGTGATCGCCGGCGCCGCCATGCGATCGGCTTCGAGGAACAGCGCAAGGTCGAGCGCGCCGGAGGGAAGAGTCTCGTAGTACGCGGTCAGGTCGGCGAGCGTGTGCCCGTTGAACACGCCGCCGGAAGATTCGACGAGACGGATGTGTTCGACCTTGGCCACGTTGCGCGAGCCCTGGAACATCATGTGCTCAAACAGGTGCGCGAAGCCCGTACGCCCTTCGGGCTCGGATCGGAATCCGACGTCGTACGCGACCGCCACGCCGACAAGGGGCGTCGATCGGTCCGGCGCGATGACGACGCGTAGACCGTTGTCGAGCTGCGTGTGTTCGAGCGTTCGCGCGCCCTTCATCGTGGTCACCCGGGCACGGTAGCGGAGTCGCACGGGCACGACGACGGCCGAGGTCAGATCGCGCTCACCTTGCGAACGATCGCAAATCCGTCAGACAATTCGCGATCGAATCACCAGCCGCCGTGAGAGACGGACCGATATCGTCGTTTTTCCAATGAGCAACGAAATCGCGAACGCGCGCCGAGAACCTCCCGCCGCGGGCGACGAAACGGCGACACTGCTCGGATCGCTCGAACGTCAGCGGGCGATCTTCGCGTGGAAGTGCTCCGGCGTGGACGCGAACGGACTCGCCAAGACCTTCGGCCCGTCGACGCTCACCCTCGGTGGTTTGCTCAAACACCTCGCGCTCGTCGAGGACGACTACTTCACTCGGCGCCTGCACGGCCGAAAGATCGGGCCGCCCTGGGACTCGATCGACTGGAACGTCGACCCGGATTGGGAATTTCGATCTGCGCGCGAGGACAGCCCCGATGAACTCATGGCGCTCTGGGAAGGCGCCGTCGCCCGCTCGCCGCGGCTGTCGCCGAAGCGCTCGCCCACGGCGGAGTCGACCAGCTCGGAAAGACCGTCATGTCGAACGGCGAGACGCCGAGTCTTCGCCGTTACCTGATCGACCTGATCGAGGAGTACTCCCGCCACGTCGGCCACGCCGACCTCATTCGCGAGTCAGTGGACGGGCTCGTCGGCGAGGATCCTCCTCGCTGAGCTCCAGATACCCTGCCGACGTGGCGGATTACTTCCTCGTCGAGACTGCGCGCGGCCCTAGATGGACGGACAAAAAGGCACGACGCGAACAAGAAGGCTGGGAGTTGCACGCCTCCTTCATGGACGGCTTGGTCGATGAAGGATTCATCGTGATGGGCGGCCCGGTCGGCGAACTCGACGCGGATCGCGCCCTTCTCGTCGTGAAAGCGCACGACGAAGAAGAAGCGAGAGCGCGGTTGGAATCCGACCCGTGGACCGACAACGTGCTCTCGATCGTGAGCATCCGGCCGTGGACGATCTGGCTGCGACGGTGACGAGCGTGGGGCTCAGAATTGGCAACCTCGAAGCGACGCCCGTTCTCGAACGACCAGACCTCGTCGCCGAGCCGGTATTCGATACCCTCCGGGCACACCCCGATCTGGCCGTCGGTGTCGGCGTTGCCGAGATCGACCCGGCGTGCGCCGACACCGAGAATTTCTGCGCCGCGTACGGAGTCGACCCCGCCGTCTCGGCCAACTGCGTGATCGTCGCAGGCAAGCGACAGGGCGAGCTGCGCTTCGCGGCGTGTGTCGTTCTCGCGACCACTCGCACCGACGTCAACACTGTCGTGAGACGTCAACTCGACGTGCGCAAGGTCAGCTTCGCTCCAATCGACGAAGCCGTGCGACTCGCCGGAATGGAATACGGCGGCATCACGCCGATCGGTCTGCCAAGAACGTGGCCCGTTCTCGTCGATGCGGCGGTAGCGCAGGCGGGCAGGGTTGTCATCGGCAGCGGCCTTCGACGATCGAAACTGACGGTCCCTACTGACCTCTTTTCGAACCTCACAGAAGTCGTTGTGCTCCCGGGCCTCGGCCAGGCGAGGCGCGCATCCGACACGCAGATACTCAATCAGTGAGGTGACCCGCTCATATGCGACACGCGACCGAGCAAGACCTCGATCAACTCGAAAGGTTCCTCTCGGAGCTCCGCGCGAGAGCGCCGACGCGGCTCTTTCGCTCGAGGTTCGAAGGCGTTCCTTCACAGCCACGCTGACGATGGGGATCTCTACGTTGACGTTCGACTTGGCAAGGGGCGATTCGATCGGGTACTGGTGACTAGCCCCGAGGAACAAGCCGATCTGGTCGCCCGGATACGCGACGCCCTCCCGCAACCTCGCTTGAGCGACTGACGTTCGGAGTGCCAGCGAGCTCGTGTTCGCCTGCGCGTTCTTCTGGAGCCGGAGTCGGGCCGCTCTCACCGTTCCTGTTCGTTCGGCACCGGGAATTCGGACACTCAGCTACCCGTCAGTCGGTATCGGCTCGGGGGGGGCGGGCTGAGAGGGCTAGCGCGGCGCGCTTGGCGTTAGCAAGGCGATGCGCAAGACGGTTGAGCGGGCATGGATCGGCGAGCTACAGATGCGGTCACTCGTTGCGGGCGACCTCGGGTCCCGTGATCCGATTGAGGAGCGGGAACGTCGAGGCGATGATCGCGAGCGAAGCCGCGAGCCCGCCGACGATGGTTGCCCAGTACGCGCTCCCCGGGATGCTGAACGTAATGCCGACCTGGGAGTGGAGGTAGAGGGCGGCCGACACGAGGCCGACCGCGATCGACACTGCGGCGACGAGGAGGAGCGGCAGCGCACTCTCCAACGCGACCACGCGGTGCAGGAGCGCGGTCGAGACACCGGTGAGCCGAAGCAGGCTGAACGGGCGCTTGCGCTCGCCCAAGCCAGCGGCGATGTTCACGGCGAGGCTGCAGGCGGCGATGATCAGGCTCGCCACGATGATCACGTCGGTCATGTCCTGGACCATTGCGAGGACGCGCGCGGTAGACGGATCGAGCGCCTCGACGGCCACCGGCGTTCCCTGGAAAGGAAAGGCCCGTTCGAGTGCGGTCCGCGCTCGTTCGAGCGAGCTGGTCGACCCGTCCGTGGCGACGACCACGGCGTCAACGGGAAGACGCGCGACGTCGGCCAGCGACAGGCGCGCCGACGGCCAGACAGTCAAGGAAGCATGCGAATGGTGCCCAAGGAGGTTGGAAAGGAAGTAGCCGATGCTCACCACTGTCTCCCCCGGCGCGCACTTGCCAATCGCGGGCGTCCTCGCCAGCTGGTCGCACGCGACGACCCCGAAGCTGTTCCTCTGCCGAGCTTGGGATGGGCTCTCGTGAACCACCGTCACCGCGCGCACTCCCGGCGTAGTGCGGAGCTCGGCAAGCACCGGGCCTGTGACAGAAGGAACTTGGGCGGAGGGGGGACAGTTCGTCGTCGAGTAGCTGCAGAACAGATCGGCGAGGGTCTCTCTCCCGGCGCTTGTTCCCGAGGTGCTGTTGGCCGCGGTGATCGAGCTGAGCGCACCGATCACTGCGCTCGTGACGAAGAGGGCGATCACGAGCCCACTGATGAACCGAAAGGCCGCCTTGGGGTTGTCGAGCAGCCGACGGCCGGCGATGAGTGTGGCAGGGCGACTCGCCCGCTTCGCCATCAGTCGAGCGCCCGCGGTCGTGAGCCACGGTCCAGCGAGAACCAGCCCCACGACAAGGAGCACGAAGCCCACGAGCAGCTCAAGAAGCTGGCCGCCGACGGCGCCCGGCTTGCCAGCAGCATCGAAGTACGCGAGCACGGCAATGCCGGCGAGTAGCGGGATGATCCGCACGATCCGCGGTGGGCGGGACGAGACTCGGCGATTCACGCCGAGCGGCGATATCTGGACCCTCCGCAGCGCGAGGCGCGCGGACACGACCGCGGCGACCGGGACGCCGACGACGGCGAGCACGATGTCGATCCAGTGCAGCGAGAGGTCGCCTTGCGAGAGGGGCGCTCCGGTGAACGGCACGTGGTAGAGCAGAGGTCGGAAGACGAAGAAGAGTGCGAAGCCGATTGCGACGCCCGTTACCGCCGCGACCACCGCCTCCACCGCGGAGACCACAGAAATCTGACGCGGCGTGGCGCCGACGAGCCGCATCGCGGCGAAGCGCTCCTCGCGCCGCGCGGCCGACAGCCGGCTCGCGGTCGCGATCAAGATCAGCACCGGCAGCAAGAGCGCGACGGCTCCGCCGGCCAGGATGAACTGCAGAACGGGGCCGCTCCCGATGGTGTTCTGGCAGGCGTAGCAGTTCGCCGGCGTGCGTTGGATGGCTCCGACCTGAACCGCACCAGGTGCCTGTGAGAGCTGGCGTGCGGTTTGGCCGATGACGATGATCAGCGAGTTCGGGGACGGCAGCGCCGCTGCCCCGATGGTCCCGATCTGTCGGCCAGGAAACCGGTCGCGCAGCTCGTTCGCCGGTTCGGACCTAAGAAGGGTCGAGAGGGCAGGCGAGGCGTAGTACTCACCCGGCCCGGGCAGGTGGGAAAGCCCCGGCGGGACCGGAGCGTTCGGCGCGGCAGCGGCAACGTCGATCCGGTCGATCGCCTGGTTGCCGAACTGGTCGGTGCTCGACAGCCACCACATCCGGTCGGACGCCGAGATCGCGCGTGACGCTTGCGCCGAGGTGTCGAGCCACGCACCGCGGTCGGTCTGGGCGTGCAGCCCGTTGACCCCGGCCAGGGCGGCGAGCAACAGGCCGACGCCGAGGGCGACCGCTGCCGCGGTGACGAGGACGCGCAGCGCAGCTTCGCGACCGCTGCCCAACGTGAGGCGCAGGCCGAGTCGGATCATCCTGGCACCGCGGCGTTCGTGGTCACCCTGCCGTCGCGAACAATCACTTCGCGATCGGCGTAAGCGGCGACGCGGGGTTCGTGGGTGACGAGGATCACCGTTGATCCCCGCTCGCGCGCGGCGCGCGTCAACATTCCCATGACCAGCTCCCCGTTGAGCGAGTCGAGTGACCCGGTCGGTTCGTCGGCGAAGAGCACGTCGGGATGGGCGACGAGACCGCGCGCCAGGGCGACGCGCTGCGACTGGCCGCCGGACATCTCGCCGGTTCGGTGGCGTTCCATCCCTTCGAGGTCGAGCTGTTCGAACCAGCACCCCGCTTCACGGAGGGCCTCGTCGCGGCGCGTGCCACCGAGCAACAGCGGCAGCGCGACGTTCTCCTCGGCGGTGAGCTCCGGCACGAGCTGGCCGAACTGGAAGACGAAGCCGAAACGCTCTCGACGGAGGCGGCTTCGCTGCTCCTCGCGCATCCTGTCGAGGCGCTGACCGTCGAAGGAGACCTCACCGAACTGTGGGACGAGGATGCCCGCAAGGCAGTGGAGCAGGGTCGACTTGCCAGAACCGCTCGGGCCCATCACGGCCACGATCTCGCCACGCTTCACGGCGAGACTCGCTCCGCGAAGCGCCGGCGTTTCACCGAAGGAGAGCACGAGGTCTCGCGCCTCGATGATCACGCCTCCGACCTGGACCGCGCAGGAATCGTTCGACCCGTTCATGACGCCACCTCTTCTGCTAGTACCGCGAGTCGCGCTTCTGTGAGGTCGATCCAGCGCAGGTCGGCCTCCAAGTGGAAGAGGCCGTGATCGGCAAGTAGCGCGTCAACGAGGTTGCCTTGCTGCTTGAGCTCGGTGAGCTCGCGCATCCGAGCGAGGTGCGCAGCACGTTGGACGTCGAGGTACTCCTCCGCGGGGCGGCCGAGCATGAGCGAGAGCACGACCTTCACGAAGAGGTCACTCTGGAGGTAGGGCTCGGGCGGGATCGGCTCGCCGAGCCACGCCTCGACCTCGTATTTCCCGGTCTCAGTGATCGTGTAGCGCTTGCGATCGGGGCCCGCTCCGGGCTCCGCCACCCCAGCGATCGCCTTTCCGTCCCTCGCGAGACGGGCGAGGGTTGCGTACACCTGGCCGAAGGGCAGTGGCCGCCCCGGGCTCAGGTAGGTGTCGTAGTCGCGCTTCAGGTCGTAGCCGTGGCTCGGCTCACGCTCGAGAAGCCCGAGGAGGGCCATAGGAACACTCATACCTGCGAGAATACTCTTAGCGTATACGTGCGGTCAATAGCTTCCGCCCGACTGTAGGCCGAAGTTGCGAGTGTCGGAGTCGCGTCGCTCGCGCTGGCACTGTCTGCCTCGGGCGTGCTGCCCGATGGCGCCGATCCTCTGAGCTGAGCGCCCTCGACGCGCCGATCCCCCGGCGGCGCGCGTGAGCTGGTCTGAACCAGCTCGGATTCGGTGGAGGTTCGTCCGCTTCGATTCTCAGGCGAAAGTGTGGGCCGTGACGTCGACGGGGGTTCTTCGGTCGATGTTCGGCGACCGTCTCCGTCGCAGGTCCGTCGCGGCTCGCACGATGCCAGGCCGCGGGTCAAGGGCAGGTGTCACATCTGTGACTGTGTTGTGACGTTCTGTTTCGTAGAACTGCTCTCAGCACGCTTCGACGGTGGAGAAGAGCCGAGGTGCCGTGCGCACCGAGCGCTGCTTTGGTGGTCGGAGTCTCGTGTGTCAGGCAGCAACCCCGCCTCGCGGAAGGCCAGCGCAATCTCGTAACCGGCGGCCGAGGTTCGGCTAGTGATCAGATAGCTCTGCCTCGACGACCGTGACCTCGTCGCCACGACGAATCGTGCCGAGGGTGACCACCGATGACCAGACCCCGAAGGTGCCGTCGTGGCTCCTGGCGAGGGCGCGGTACACGTCGAGATCCCGATCTAGGCCCGGTTGTGGTCGGGTCACCATCGTGCAGCGCTCGCATGGTGCTTGGCCTTGGAGTTCAACTTCCCCAAGTCGAATGCGTTTGCCAGTCCACCCATCCTCCACCCACCCGACGGCGTCCCCCTCGATCACCACGTTGGGTCGGAACCGCCGCACATCCCACGTGCCTCCGGGATGAAGTTCGGCCCCCTGGCGCAGGCTTGAAGTGGTCAACAGCAGTAGCGGAAACGCATCAACGAAATGACCAGCAGGCATGGTGAACGTCAGCGCCTGGCTGGTGTCGTCCGCGGCGTCCTCGAAGTACTCAGCGACCCGGGAGCCCGAGCCGACAGCGGGTACCAGCCGCACCCGACGGCCTAGCCACTCCGAGAGAACTGTGTCCGTCTCGCTGTCAGGACCGGTGAGAACGCGACCATCGGGAAGCGTGATCTCCGCTTCGCCGCCGATCGTTAGCCGAGACGAAGCCAGCAGCAGCGGCGGCTCTCGCCGTCCGGTGAGGATATTCCCGGTTGTCTCATCGCGAATTCCCCATTCGCGATCGCCGATCGCGCCCGATGCCTCGACCACCATCTCGGTGAGCTGCTCGCCCCGCAGCGACTTGACTGGATGACGCCACAACTCGATGACCTGCATGGCCGCCCCCCTTCAATCTCGACTCCTTTGGCGTGGCTCCGGGGCCCGTCACAACAGTGGACCTAAGAGGGTCACAGCTTGGCGTGCAGCCACTTCAGCCTCGCCTGAGGCCACTCCCGGCGGAACTGCAGCATGATCCCATCGGGGTTCGCCCGGATCTGAGCGTTGGTTCACGCACCCACGTGATTCGCACTGGGTGCAGTTGAAGCACACTCACAATTGTCAGTCTTGCGGGCGCGTTCAGGCCTTAAGGGGAGGCGAGATCTGTGATGCGTTCTCTAGCCGGTTCATTGTTGTGGCGAGGACTACTCGCGGTCGTGGTCGGGATCATCGCGATCGCCTGGCCGGGTGTGACGATCCTTGCAGTAGTGATCATCTTCGCCATTGCCGCGTTCGGCGCGTCGATAGGCCAGGCAGTTCGAGCGTTCTCGAGTAACGGATTCGGTCCCGTGATCGGCCATCTTCTCCTCTCCCTACTCGACGTAGCGGCGGGGCTGGTGGCAGTACTTTGGCCGGGGATTACCGCGTTTGCGCTCACGATTTGGATTGGCATTTGGGCGGTAGTGAGCGGCTTCGGAGAATTCGTGATGGCCTTTGCATATGGTGAGACCGGCGGTCAGCGCTTTCTGTTCGGATTGACCGGCCTCGTCACGATTGCCCTCGGAATCGTCTTGTTCGCGCGCCCCGATGTCGGCGCGGTTGCACTGGCCGAGGTCTTCGGGCTCTTCAGCCTGGCAACGGGTATCGCCAACCTCGTGCTAGCCGGACAAGCCCGCCACGAAGACAGGCCGCTTTCCCATATGGCGAGTTAAGGAGGGGCCGCGCTGGGAGGCGGGGAAGGACACGTAGGTAGGCATGAGCCCGAAGTCAAAGCGCGGGTGAAGGACGACGGCACGCCCGCAAAAGGGGCCGTCGACAAGCGACCGGTAAGGCGCCTTGTCAAGCGGATTGTGGCGGCCGTTGTTTCGGGGGTCGCGATCTACATCCTGCTCCCCGCGCTCGTCAAGGTGTTCGCGGCCTGGCCACGATTTTCGTCTCTCGAGCCGGTTTGGCTCGTAGCCGCTGTCATCGCTGAAGGGGCGAGCTTCGCCTGCTCGATTGCCCTGCAACGGCTCGTCCTGAGGAGAAAAGAGTGGTTCCCCGTTGCCACCGCGAGCTTGGCGGGGAACGCGCTCACCAACACGCTCCCCGCCGGCGACGCCGCCGGGGCGGGGCTGCAGTTCCGAATGCTGGCCGCGGCGGGCATCGACGTCGACTCGGCCGCTGGAGGCCTGGCGGTTTCCTCGCTGCTCGGCGTAGGGGGGCTGCTCGCGCTCCCAATCTTCAGCCTTCCAGCCATCTTGGGTGGTTCTCAGGTAAGGCCGGGGCTTGTGCACGCTGCGCTGCTCGGTCTCGGCGGCTTTGTTCTGTTCGTGGTTGGCAGCGTCACCGTCCTCCTAACCGACAAGCCACTTGCAGTTGCGGCTCGCTTGATTCAGCGCCTCTGGAATGCGACGTTCGGGCATCGCGCCCGCGTTTCGGGAATCGACCGACGGGTGTTGCGCGAACGCGATTCGCTGCGGTCAACGTTGGGTCGGGACGGGTGGAAGGCGGTGCTCTTCGTCACTGGTCGGCTCGGATTCGATTACCTCTGCTTGCTAGGAGGGTTACGAGCCGCCGGCAGCGCTCCACGCCCCGGGCTCGTGTTGCTCGCGTATGCGGCCACTGGAATTGTCGCCCTCGTTCCCATTACTCCGGGCGGGCTTGGAATCGTTGAGGCGAGCCTCACCGGCATGCTCGTGCTCGCCGGCGTGAGCGGGGGGCGGGCAGTTCTGGCCACTCTCGCGTACCGACTCGCTTCTTACTGGCTGCCACTGCTCGCCGGCGCGATCTCTTACCTCCTCTTCCGGCGACGATATGGGCGCGGCCCACTCAAGGGTCCTGCCGGTCGCGGACGATTCGACGCGGGACCGGGCGGTGTCGCCGTCGATCCGAGGGTACCTCGGCCATGATTCGGACAGTTCGCCGCCAGCGGGATCGCGAATCGATCGCGAAGCTGCCGCACACAGACGAGCAGCTTGAAACCTTGACGCCGAAGCCGAGTATCCGTGGTTCTCCGATGCGGGCCGCGGCCCTGCAGAGCCTCGCGAGCGTCCCGGTCGCGAGTGATTTGGATAACAGCGACACGAACATGCGTGATGCCTACGACCTCTGGCTACCGCATCATCGTCTTCGTAGGAACATGTGACGAAGGGAAAATCAATGCGCAAACCAGACAATCTCATTGAATCCGACATTCGCGAGGAACTCGAGTGGGATCCGCTGCTCGACAGCAGCCGGATCGAGGTCCGTGCCAAGGAAGGCAAGGTGACCCTGAGCGGAGCTGTGAAGACCTTCTTTCAGCGCCGTGAAGCAGCAGAAGATGCGAAACGCGTGCACGGCGTGACCGCCCTCGACAACGAGCTTCTTGTGGGTCTCGTTGGTGCGGCCATCGCCGACGTCGAGGTCGAGGCGGAATGCAAGGTCGCCCTCGACGCAGACAAATTCGTTCCTCACGGTGCCGTGAAGGCAGAGGTGACAGATGGCTGGGTCACCTTGCACGGCCAGGTGCGGCGGCATTTCCAGCTGCTTGCTGCTGAGCACGCCGTCAACCGGGTCGACGGGGTGGTCGGTCTTACGAACAAGATCGAGATCTCCGCAGACCCGATTCCGAGCGATGTCGCCGATCGCATCAACAAGGCGCTCGGTCGCAATGCCATCATCGACCGGTCGCTCATCACGGTTTCCAACGTCGACCACACCATCTACTTGGATGGGAAGGCCAGTTCCTGGGCGGCCAAACAGGAGGCGGAGAACACTGCATGGTCGGCGCCAGGCGTGAATGACGTCGTCGATCGGCTCGTGATCGTTCCGTAATCCCCCGATCCTTCCGAGGAGCCTCGGTCCGCGCGCGTTCCCGCGGACCGGGCTCTCGTTCGTCGTCCTCATCCAGTCGCTGGCAGCAATCGGATAGCGCCTGGTGGAACCGGATGCGGATTCATCTCTACGCGGATGCGTGATTCGCCCCAAAGGGTTCGCTCCGTAGAAAGGGCCTATAGGAAGGGAGGTCCGCGGATCGCCCCTTTGAACCGAGGACATGGCGCGCAATTGCGCTCGAGAAAGAGGAGTCCATGTTCGCTACAACCTTCGGAGTCGGTCAGGTTCTTTATTCGATCCTCTGGTTCTTTCTCTTCTTCGTAGAGGTCTGGCTAATGATCTCGGTCTTTATCGATATCTTTCGCAGCCACGACCTAAAGGGTTGGGCAAAGGCCCTATGGATCATCTTGGTGCTGGTGCTGCCGATAGTCGGCATCCTGGCGTACTTCATTGCCCGCGGTGACAAGATGCGGGCACACCAGAATCAGGCTGTTACGGAGCAAGACAATGCCTTCCGCGACTACGTGCGAAACGTCGCCGGGACTCCTCCGAGCAAGGCTGACGAACTAAGCCGGCTTGCCGCGCTCCGCGACCGCGGCGAGATCTCACAGGACGAATTTGACCGCCTCAAGGAGGAGGTCGTGAACCGCTAGGGCGCGATGCAGACGGCTCATCAGACGGAATCAAGCACGCGGAAAGACCCTGACCGAACAGCTTGGACGAACGCTTCGTAGTCACGCTCGTTCTGATCCGCGTAGCGGCAGGCGTATTCGCCAATCGCACAGTCGAAAGTGTCGCCATGGCCGAGGTATGCGCTGATGGCAATGGGATCTCCGGACCTTGCGTGGGCGCGAGCCAGCGTCCACGCGCAAACCTTCGCATACTCGTGTAGGTCGTAGGCCGACATACCATCAACGCGGATCGATCCCTTCGAATCGTGGAGCTGCCGCCAGTAGTAGTGGCGATCGCCTTCCGCGTCCTTCATCCAGCCGAGGAAGATGTCGCTCGCGGCCTGCATCATGCGTTGGCCCCGAACGACTCGTTCGCCATGGTTGCGATACGGGCTCTTCGAAAGGCGGTCTTCGAAGACCGACGAGGTCGCCTCCTTGACCTGAAGAAAAAGAGGATCATCTCGATCCCGTCCCTCGAACAGAGCGATGAAACAGCGCGTACCCACGCTGCCGACGCCGACGACCTTGCGAGCGACGTCGACGAGTTGAAAATGGTTGACCAGAAAGCGTCGTTCCGGGTCGAGCGTCGCCCGGTACTCGCGGAACAGCCTTCGCAGCACTCGCTCGACGCCGAGCGGCTCCAGGCCATACGAGGACTCGATGTCCCTTAACGGGACGACAAGCGGAGGCTGGCTGACGATGCGATAGCGCCCGTCGACCATCTCTCCGAGCGTTGAGAGGGCGCGCAGGCTGTTGCGGGTGCTCGCCTTCTGAACGATCGCCTTGCCACGGCGAAGGGTTTTTTGTTGGCCTTTTCCTTTCGCCGACCGCGCGATGAGATCCAAGACCTGCTGTGCGGGCAGGTGGGAGTACCAGACCTCCAGCGGCCCCATGCCAGCGAACTCGAGCATCGCCTGGCGGTATCTGGCCGCCACCGTCGTCGCTACCGTGCGGTTCGCCGCGTCACTCACCCCGTTCGTTCGCCCGGCGACGCAGAAGCTCGCGGCGAGTCGCTTCAGGTCGAACTCGAACGGTCCGTGGAGCGTTTCATCGAAGTCATTCAGATCGAACAACAAGGTGCGCTCCGGTGACGCGAAGACGCCGAAATTCGACAGGTGGGCGTCTCCGCACATTTGGACGTTGAGTCCGGTGCGGGGCGATCCGCTCAGGTCGACCGCCATTATCCTCGCTGCGCCGCGATAGAAGGAAAATGGCGAGAACATCATGCGGCTGTGACGCTCCGGAACGAGGTCGGGCTCACGAGACGCGTCTTGTTCTTTGAGAAGTTCGACGGGGTCAGGGCGATCGGTCGCCGGCTCCCATGCGAGGTGCGTCGAACGGGGGACCGCATCACGTGCCCGCTTGCCAAGAGCGAGTCGTTCTTCAACAGTGCGGCGAACCATCGGACGATTCGGAATCGATGTCGCAAATCGAGCCGAGCTGCCCGGCGTTTTCCTAACCAATGTCTTCAAGCACCGCGACTTCCGCGCGAAGCGATCGCTTGGACGCCGAGCCGCTCAGAGCCTCGTAGTGCTCGCCCACGAGGCGCGCCAGATCGACCCTGGAACTTACGCCGAGCTTGCGAAACACCTGTCGCAAATGGGAGTCGACGGTGTGTCGCGAAACGAAGATCTGACAAGCGGTTTCCTTGTTCGTGAGTCCCCGCGAGACGAGTTCTGCGACCCTCCGTTCTACATCGGTGAGCTCAGTCCAACCTGTCATAAGCGCGAGATCGAGAGAGAAGGGAGCGAGCGACTCATTCTGTTCAGATGACGTTCTGTGCGGCACCCGTGATCGGTCGAGGCCGAGACGTAACACCGCGCCGAGGACCTGGCTTTCGGCACTGACGAGAGTGCAGCAAGCCTGAACCGTGATTCCGTTTCTCAGCACCAATTTCTGAACGGCATTCGTACGCTCGCGAACTGTGTGCCAGACCCATTCGCAAAGTATTCGCCGATCCACTGGCTGAAGCAGCTCTGACGCACTTGAGTTGGCGATGATCATGCCTTCGCTGATAGCGATTACTGGTCCCCTTGTGCGATCCCGGATACGAATGAAAGCTTCAAGGACGAGCCGGTCTCCGTCCTCGCGACGAAAACCGTTTGCCGGCTGGTCGTGGCAATCAATGGGTCCGGGTGCGCCGACATTCGCGATCGCCGCCTCGGGCCAGTTCATCGCTGCAGTCGCGCTCTTCACTGGCTCGTCGATCGGTCCAACTCGATCGGAACTGGGAAGACCACCCATTCGCCGTCGAGACCGTAACGAACCACGTGGATGCCACTTTGACCGTCCGTGATGGCCATCGCGCTAGCCCCCGCCCGATCAATCCGACTACTTCGGGGAACGAGCCGCCAGGGCCGAATGTCCTCGGGACGTGTGCCCGGCCTCGTTGCCCCCTCCGCGGCGGTTTTCTCCCGCTTCGCGCTCGGGCCTCTCCCCCCGACGCGAGGTGGTGCAGGTGAGCGGATTCGAACCCGACTTCCACGTTGCGAATATGGTCGGACGCACCGTTGCGGCCCGCGTGTTGCGCGTCCGGTGCTTCCCACCTGGTACAGAACTAGGAACCAAATTCGCAACCAATGAACCGTGCGGCCGGGTCGACACGCCCATTCGCGCCCGTGTCCGAAGTTTTCAGATCGTGGTGAAAAGTAGAGGCGATTGGGGTATCGATTTTTCTAGGAGCGTGCTCTCAATTTGCGGAAGCGACGCCGACGGATCTCGCCAAGTGCCACAAGACCGATACCGATTGCGAAGATAGGCCAGACGAACCGTCCCGAGCCAGCGAAGAACATTCCGGTGTGCGCGCACGTGGCGCACCTGACCGGCTTAGCCGGCGGCAGAGGCACTTTTACCACGATGTGCACCGTGTTCGTCTTGCACCTCGGGGACGAGCAGCTCGGCGTGTTCTTGTTCGAGTACAACGCGTAATTCGGTATCACCTCGCCGCTCACGTCGTTCGCGTTCACCTTCACGCTGAACGTCACCGTCGCCGAATCACCGCCGCCGAGGGTGATGCCAATCCAGTGCACCGAGCCACTGGATACGGAGACCGAACAGCCGCTCGCCCCGTGACAGTCGGCCGACGCGCTCACGTACGTCGTGCCCGACGGGATCGTGTCGGCGACGTCGATTCCCGACGCCGACGTCTTGCCCGAGTTCGAAAGCACGATGCCGTACGAGACGACGGAACCGGGTCGGACCACCGAACCCGACGGCGGATGTTGGGTCTTTTGCGCGGTAATGCGCGGTCCGCCTGCGGGTGGAGCCGGGGGCAGCGACGTCGTGGTCGCCTCGGTCGCGACGCTCTCCTGGCCACAAGATGCCGTGAACGACGAATAGTTCGGGTTTGTCGAGTTGTAGGTGAATTGCCAGTAATACGTCGTGGCCTTCGACAGCGGCCCGCTGCTCGTCGACGTCGCTTCCGCGGGATTCGCGTTCGTCAACGTCTCTGTGTCGCTGAAAACCGGGGAGCCCGAGCAGCTCGCGTTGTCGTACAGCGCGAAGTTCACCGAACCCGTCGCGTTACCGGTCGTCGCAGCGGAGAGCACGGTCACGCTCGCGGTGTCCTTGATCGTCGAACCGACCGGGACGACGTACGAGGTGCTGTTCGCGCCGGACTGCGAGGTGCTGCCGTTTGGAGCCGTCGCGCTCTGGATAGTCGAAAGCCCGGGAACGACGAGGTTCGTGCAGAACTCTCCGACATCGCCTCCCCCGGGGCGCTGGGTTTGGTCGCCATCGTGTTCGATCACCTGGAAGCGGTAGGTGTCTCCAGGCGTGAGGTGCAGCGCGCTCAAGTTCCAGGTGACCTCGGCCCCGTAGCCTTCATCACCGAGCGCGGCGAAACCGCCGGAGGGGGTGTCCGCGTTCGGCCCGAGCTCCCAGTCGTTCCTGGTGCCCGGCAACGCGCGGGAGTAGATTCCGCCGCTCACCGAGCCTGTAGACCAAGTGCCGTAGACCGCGCTGATGAAGCCCAGGGGTGTGCCACCTTGCTGCCAGTCGTTCGCGTAGTACGCGGGGTCGGAGGGCGTGGCAATCGTCCCGTTCGACTGCGTCAAGTTCGTGATGTAGAGCGCGGGATACATCGGACGCGAGGCCGTTCCGCTAGTTCCGGTCGCGCTCGCAAGCGAGAAATCTGTCGCTGTCGAATCGCCAAGCTGTGCATTGGTTACCGAGCCGTAGACGGTGCTCACCGTCGACCCAGCGGGGTACGCGTGTACGCCGGTGTCAAACGAATCCACCGAGATCGTCGTAGGTGTCGGGCTGGCTGCAACGTCGGCGCTGACGGTGAGAGCGATCGGCACGGGATAGCCAGAGTTCAGCGTAAGCGTCTCGCCCTTGGTGATCGACACCGGTAACGAGCTGAGATTCAGCGACGTCACAAAAATTGCGCCCGCCGGGAGGCCGGTCGCGAGCGTCGCGGTCGCGGCCGGCTGCCACTGGGAGATAGGTGAGCTCCCGGTGTTTACGCCAAGCGACAGAGCGTTCTCGTCGTTGGCGAACGCGCCGAGGTGCGCGCTGGCGCCAGAGCCGAAGATCTCTAGATCGCGCAGCACCGTGCTCTCGGTGAACGTAAAGCCGGAGCCGTACGAGCCGGACGATGTCGTCGATGTATTCGCGTGGTAGTCGGCGTACTGCGAGGACAACGCCGGATAGCCGCAGCTATCGGTCCCCGTTGGAGGTGGCAGCAACGACTGCGCGCCAGCCGCGCTCTCGAACGCGATCGGTGCGAGCATGCTTGCTAGCAGCAACGCTACCGTCGCCGCTGGTCCCATACCTCTTGAAAGGAACAGCTTCACCGCTCAACCGGCCTTTCGCTTACTCACCCGGTTCAAGCGCGTCGGTTTCGCCATTCCCTCTTCCGCCCAACGTGGCGACCAGATGGTCGGGCGGGATCTGCGGTACGCGTCTATTTGGGTTTTGATCGTCAATGGCTCATTGCCGTCCGGAGTGGAGACCCCCTCTGTTCGTTTCTTCGACTGCGATTTCCGACATTCCGGGCTGTCGAAAAGTTCTCTCCGGACGAGTGAACATTAGAGGCGTGTGCGACGATCTGCTGAGCGAGCAGAAATTTCAATCGCTCGTCCACATTCTGCACATCGCACCCAGTGCCCACTGACCCATTTTGGGCTTGCCACGATCGGTGGCGCGAACTTCAGAGGACGTTACGGCGCCCAGATCTGCACGGGTCGTTTCGGTCAGCGCGTCCACCAAGACCGCAGCCGCCACGGGCCAAAGGGGGTCGCTGACCGGCGGCGCGCACGGGGGAAGATGGACAAGTGAGACGCCCGCAAAAACAAGGCCTCAAATGGGATCGTTTTGGTGGAGGTGAGCGGACTCGAACCGCCGACTTCCACGTTGCGAATATGGTCGGATGCAACGTTGCGATCTCGGTAATCCAGGTCCACTACTTCTCACCTGGTACAGAACTAGGAACCGATTCGAAGCCAACGCACCGTCGGGTCGGGTCGACGCGCCCGTTCGCGCCCGCGTTCAAAGGGTTCTTGGAACGGTCCTTGTGACCTTGCCCCCAAAAAGTGGACCACCTCATATGGCAACTTGGCCCTGTCTGACAGGAGCCAGAGATGCCGAGGCACCACCCAGCAGACCTTCGACGTGAGGCGTGCGAGCGAATGCTCGCCGGAGCCCCGATAAAAGACGTCGCCGAATCCCTCGGCGTGTCCCCGAGGACCCTCTACAAGTGGCGCCGCCAGGCGCTCATCGACGCCGGCCGTCGACCCGGGGTGAAGAGCTACGAAGCAGACCCCTTAGCCCAGGCACGACGGCGCATCAAAGAGCTTGAAGATGAGCTCGAGGTCGTCAAAGCGGCGAGCGCTCTTTTCGAGGAGGGCGCCGTCGACCCAAAAGGAAGTACCAGGTTGTCCGAAAGCTGAGCAACCTGGGCTACTCAGAGCGTCGCGGCTGTGCGGTCGTCGGTCTTGACCGCTCGACCTACTACGACATCAAGTTCAGAAAGCCACACGACCGAGAGATCCGGCGCGTGCTGTTGGCCGACGCGATCTCAGACATCCACGCCCGCTCTCGGGGCACCTACGGCATCCTTCGCATCCGCGCCGCCTTGGAGATCGAACAGGGGATGATCGTCAACACCAAGCTCGTCAGAAAGATCATGCGACAGCTCGGATTGAAGGGCCTGCCAGGGCCGAGAAAGGGGGTGAAGAACTTAAAGAACGCCCCGACGTGTGAGTGAATCGCCCTGGGTCTGATGGAGACTCGGGCTATTGGATTCCAACGAGTTGCTGATGTGATTGCTTGGCGAGGAACGCCTCCTCGAACTCAGCCGGTGGGACGTAGCCGAGATACTCATGCAAGCGCTCTGAGTTGTACCAGTGCACCCATGAGAGCGTCGCGAGCTCGACGTCGTCGACGGTCCGCCAGGGTCCTTGGCCGGGCCCGCGGATCAGCTCTGTTTTGTAGGCACCGTTCATCGCCTCGGCGAGCGCGTTGTCGAACGCGTCGCCGACCGAGCCGATCGACGGCACGGCACCGAGATCCGTGAGCGCCTCGCCATAGCGAACAGACGTGAACTGACCGCCGGCATCCGAGTGACTGACCAACCCCTCGAGCACCGTCCCCCGTTTCCATCGCGCCATCTGAAGCGCGTCGAGCACCATCTCGGTGCGCATGTGGGTGGCGACACGCCAGGCGACGATCATCCGTGAGAAGGCGTCGGTGATGAAACAGACGTAGGCAAAGCCCGACCAGGTGGCGACGTAGGTGATGTCGCTCACCCACAGGCGGTTCGGACGATCGGCCACGAAGCGACGCTCGACGAGATCGGGGTGACGAGCAGCCTTGTCGTCGGGCCTCGTCGTGCGGTGCTTCTTCCCCCTGCGCAGGCCCTCGATCCCAGCCATTTTCATCAGGCGGGCGACCTGGTCGCGTCCGACGTCGTGGCCGGCGCGCCGGGCGGACTTCCAGAGCTTTCTTGCCCCATAGACCCGGAAGTTCGCGCTCCACAGCGCGACGAGGATCGGGATCAACAGCGCGTCACGCCGTGCACACGCTGATGGTGGCCGTGACTTCGCCGCGTAGTAGGTGCTCTGGGCCACCTGCAACTGACGGCAGATGGGCTCGACCCCGAACACCTCTTTGTGCTCGTCGATGTAGCGGACCATCACTTCTGTGGGCGGTCGAGCTCCGCCGCGAAGAAAGCCGACGCAGAGCGCAGGATCGCGTTGGCACGTCGGAGCTCTTTCACCTCCTTTTCGAGCTCAGTGATCTGCTTGCGCTCGTCGGTCGTCGTCCCGGGGCGCTCGCCCGAGTCGATGAGGGTCTGCTTCAACCAGTTGCGCAGTGACTCCGCCCCGACACCGAGCTGCCGGGCGATGCGCGTGATCGCGTTGTGATCGTTCGGATCAGCGGCTCGGGCCTCGAGGACCATCCGCACCGCCCGCTCCTTCAGCTCAGGCGGGTACCTCTTTTGTGGGTCTCCCATGTCTCCAACCTTTCCAAGGTTTGGAGCCTCCAGGAAACCCAGGGCGATTCAGAGGACCTCGTCGATCGCAACTTCGCAGCCAACGGCCCAAACGAGCTGTGGCTGACAGACATCACCGAGCACACGACGACCGAGGGAAAGCTCTACTGCTGCGTCGTCTTAGACTGCTACTCGAGAAAGGTGGTCGGCTGGGCGATCGACCGGCACTGTGAGGCAACACTCGTCAACGACGCGCTCAGCAAAGCTGGCTCGACGAGGACGACGTCATCGACGGTGATCCACTCGGATCACGGCACCCAGGGCGAATTCAACTGGTCGTCGCAACACCTCGATGATGGAGGTTTTGCATGGGCGTTCGGGAACGGCAGCGAACCGTTCAGCTCTATCGAGGGCAGATTCCGTCGCCTGGACGACCGACAGTGGCCTGGCGCGAGGATCGGGTCAGGTTCTGGGCGGCAGTCGCTCGTGGCGTGCAGACCGAGGACGCGGCGGAAGAGGCGGGCGTGTCCGCGCCGGTCGCGTTCCGGTGGTTCCGTCACGCTGGGGGCGTGAACCCTGCTCTCGCTCCTTCGGTCTCGGGCCGCTATCTGTCGTTCTCAGAACGTGAGGACATCGCGATCTGGCGCGCGCAAGAGGTTGGCGTTCGCGAGATCGCCCGACGGCTCGGGCGGAACGCGTCGACGATCTCGCGCGAGGTCCGCCGCAACGCATCGACACGGACCTACCGGCTCGACTACAAGGCGTCGACCGCGCAGTGGCATGCCGAACGGCGGGCCAGGCGGCCGAAGGTCGCCAAGCTGGTCACGAACGAGCAGCTGCGCATCTACGTGCAGGATCGGTTGTCGGGCGTGGTCCAGACCTCAGATGGCCGCGTCGTCGGTCCGTCCGGTCCGCAGTGGAAGGGGCGCAACAAGCCGCACCGTGGGGACCGATGTTGGGTGACGGGATGGAGCCCCGAGCAGATCGCGAAGCGGCTCAAGGTCGATTTCCCCGATGATGCATCCATGCGGGTCAGCCACGAAGCGATCTACCAAGCTCTCTACGTCGAAAGCCGCGGCGCGCTCCGGCGCGAGCTCGTCGCTTGTCTGCGCACCGGCCGCGCGCTGCGCGTCCCCAGGGCCCGGGCAAAGCGGCGGCAAGGAGCTGTCTGCTTCACGCCCAGTTCAAGATCGAGACGGGCATCCCCGTGTACTTCGCCGATCCGCACAGCCCCTGGCAACGCGGGACAAACGAGAACACGAACGGACTTCTTCGCCAGTATTTCCCGAAGGGCACTGACCTGTCGCGATGGTCTGCCGAAGAGATCGAAGCCGTTGCCAACGTGTTGAATTCCAGGCCGCGCAAGACCCTCGGCTGGAAGACACCAGCAGAAGCACTCGACGAACATCTACTCTCGCTTCAACAAGCTGGTGTTGCGACGATTGATTGAACCTGGTCAGTTCACTTCCTGGGCCTTCACCGAAAACGTCCGTCGACACGAACTGATCGGTTCGATGGGCACGACCGGCGACTGTTACGACAACGCCCCGATGGAGTCGTTCTGGGGATCGATGCAGATCGAACTCCTCAACCGGCAAAAGTGGACGACGATCGCCGAGTTGAGCAAAGCCATTGCCGACTACATCGAGAACTTCTACAACCCGGCGCGACGACATAGCTCGCTCGAGTACCTGACCCCGAACGAATTCGAAGACCTACACTCACCAACCCAAACCCAGACCACGTTGTCATAACCGTGGTCCACTCGATGGGGTCCAGGGCATTGAATGGAGGCGATGGGACTCGAACCCCGAACTCCTGACCGCCAGAAGCTGCGCCCCCGCCCGAGATTTCACCGCCTCTGTGCGCGTCCAATTCGCGATCACGACCTCCGCGTCAAGCCGCCTTTGGCCGCCTGCGGTATCGGCTTCTCCAAATGCTGCGGCCGTCAGGATGCTTCGCGTCGCTCAGACGGTGACGCAGCTGCCAGATCCGCAGTGAGCCAACCACTGCTGCGAACAGCACACCACCGATCGCGGCAAGGAGGAGAGCCACACCAAGTGGCATTGCGCCGTGGGCTGTGAAGTACGAGATCTTTACCCGCTTCGTGTTCTGGAGGATGAACACCAGCAACAGCGCGAGCACCACGGTCGCGATGATGACTCCCACCCACGTTCCTGAGATTCGAGTCCCCCGAGTCGGATGTGGTGGGGCAGTCTCGGCGAGGCTGGGCGGCGATTCGCTCGGGGTCGCGTGTAGCGGGGCATCCTCCGAAGCTGGAGGTGTGTCGGTCATCACAACTCCTGGTATTCGCCGGCGGCTTCGCGCCCGGGTGGTGACGTCCGGGCTCGACGCTTGCCGACGGGACGGTCTGCCTTCTCTGGCGACAGTTTGTCATCAACGCGAAGCGAGGGATCCTGGAACGAACCTGGCGACTGCATCCGGCCTTTGTCGTCCTGCCACCAGCCTGCGGGCTTCTGCACGTATTTCGTCATCGGCGGCTTCCTCCAGGTCAATTGGGGACCTTCGTGTTGACCAAAAGTTCCAACACCTCACCGATCGTTCGTTCTCGACCGATTGCTTCTCCGAGGGGCAAATCGGTCTGGATGGAGTAGCGGTTGCGACGGCCGTTTTTGTCCTTCACGACGTAGCCGGATGAAATGAGGTCGGTGACGATGCCGTACGCGCTGCGCTCGGTGATGCCGACCGTCGTGGCGATGTCGCGCAACCGAACCCCGGGGTCGTGAGCGATGCAGACAAGGACTCGGGCATGATTGGTGAGGAAGCTCCACTCCGCCATAGAGACGAAGTGTAGCAGAATATTTCTAGAAGTAGATTGCTAGTTATATGGATCTGGAGTAGAGTGAGTCACAGACCCCCAGGCCCTCCTGTCGCCGACACCGAGTTGCTCGAGAGTCAGCGAAAGGATGAAACCATGTTGATGCGATTCGAACCATTCAGTGAGTTCGACCGGATCACTGAGCAGTTGAAGAGCGAACGCCGTGCTTGGCAGATCCCCGTCGACGCATACCGACGGGACGATGAGTTCAAGTTGCTGCTCGACCTGCCGGGCACCGATCCAGACTCGATCGAGGTGACCGTCGACAACGATGTCCTCACCGTGCGAGGCACGCGCACCTGGCTCCGTTTCGATGACGACCAGATCGCGATTACCGAGCGGCCCAAGGGCGAATTCAGCCGCCAGCTGTTCCTCGGGGAGAGCCTAGATCGCAACAAGATCACGGCCTCTTACGAAGATGGCGTGCTCACCCTCACGATCCCCGTGATCGCGCAGGCGAAGCCGCGCAAGGTCAAGATCGTCCACGCAAAGGTCGCGGCAAAGCCCGTCGCCCCAGTATTGACCTCCGTGTGAGGTCCTAGTCGAACAAGAGCGGCTCCCGCTGGAGGGAGCCGCTCTTGTGAAGGCTCCTCCCAGCTCAACTTGCTCGTCGACCTGGCAGATGTTGGGCTTATCCCAAAGTGCAGAAGCGCGTACCCGAATACGCGCTGCGGACGCCGCAGCGGATTTACTCTGCTCTAGGCCTCTTGAAAAGTACGGCGAGGCTTCCGTCTTCCAGGATGGTCATTCCAACCGCTTCCCAGCCCCGCTCACCTTCCTCGTTCAACGCATGGACTGCGGCGGACGCGCCGGGTGCATGCGTAGGCGGCTCGAACCGGGCAAGCGAGACGATCAAGTACTCCCAGGTTGTCACACCCCCATCTTGTCTAAAGGACGTGTCGGTTGAAACGCCCACCGGGAGGTCCGCCGCGGGAAGATATGGATTCGCGTCTGCAACTCATAGCGTCCGATGTTGGATTCTTCGGTGGAGGTGAGCGGACTCGAACGCTCCCGTGAAGTACATGGGAAAATAGGTGGAGCTGAACTCCATTCGCGTGCGCTGCGAGAGCTCGTGCGCGCGCTCGATTCGGCCACGGGAGAGCAACTCGGTCACGTCGGTACGGGCCTCGTCGAGAAGTCGCGTGATACCAGCCGGCCAGTCGCGATCGTCGGGCTCAATCTTGGGCATGGGTCTTTGCCCATCTTGCTTCGCTCTAGCTCCGGGCGCGCTCCGGGCACGAAAGGGCGCGGATGAAGTCCCGCGTGCTGCCTCGAGCTACCCGCCATGATCGAGATCCCTGTCACATGACCGGCAGCGAGGATCGCATTCGCGCTGTTCGTGTCTCATGTTGGAGAAAGCTTTGCCCCGGAGTACGGTGAGCTCGACCGACCACGGAGGAAAAGCATGAGCATCCTTGTGCGCTTTACAGGGGCGCCAGACATGACAGCCGCGAAGTACGACGCAGCGATGCCCCGTATTGAGGCCTCGGGCGAGTGGCCGCCTGCAGGACTCGACTACCACGTTGCTTTCAATTCCGGTGGCACTTTCCGGGTCAGCGAAATCTGGGATTCAACGGAGCAGTTCGAAGCGTTCGGTCAACGCCTTATGCCGATTCTCGCCGAAAGCGACATCAAACTCGCTGGGCCGCCCGAGGTCATTGACATCCACAACATCGTCAAGCGGTAGCTGCCCCCGAGAGGCCCTTCAGAAGTGCGGACGGCCACCGATCCGATTCGAAACGCTCCGCCAACTCGCCTCTGGAATGTCGCACCTACCCGGCAGCGAGGATCGCGTTAGCGCCGAAGGATCCGTCGCTTCGTTGATGGAACTGGCAGCGTGAGGGTGAGTGCCCAAACCAGGTCTGACCCAACGAAACCGGCTGACGTCCTTGCGGACTGTCCTTTGATCGATCAGTCGACCCGGCCCGGGCACTCGCCCGACACCCACCGGTTGGACGGAGTGACCTCATAGGAGCCTGCCGAACAGGCCCATCGCTGTCTTGTCCGTCGTCCAGCAGGTCGGTGCCACCCCACCGGCTTAAGACGAAGGGATGACAGTGACCACTTTGACACGAAGCATCACAGGAGGAGTCGACACGCACCTCGACGTGCACGTCGCGGCAGCACTCGACGATCGCGGCGCCCTCCTCGGCATCGCGAGCTTTGCGACGAACCTCCGCGGCTATCGCGAACTGCTCACCTGGTTGCAGAGCTTTGGTGAGGTCGAGCTCGTCGGTGTCGAAGGCACCGGCTCTTATGGAGCGGGGCTCACCCGACACCTGCACGGCGCGAAGGTCCGTGTCGTCGAGATCGACCGTCCCAATCGCCAGCGTCGCCGGCGCCGAGGGAAGTCCGACCCCGAAGACGCGGTCGCCGCAGCCCGTGCCGCCAACGCGGGCGAGGCGAACGGCGTGGCAAAGACGAGAGACGGGAACGTCGAGGCCATGCGGGTGATGCGGGTCGCTCGATCATCAGCGCGAAGGGCTCGGACCCAGGCGCTCAACCAGATGCGAAGCCTCGTCTCGACCGCACCCGAGCCGATCCGCGAAGAGCTGCGCTACCTGAACGTCTATCGGCTTCTCGAGCACTGCGTCGCTTATCGCCCCGCTGACAAACGCGATCTCGTCTCGGTCACCAAGCGCACGCTCAAGATGCTCGCCCAACGATCGGTCTCACTCGAAGAAGAGATCCGCGAGCTCGACGCGATGCTGAAGCCGCTCGTCCGCGAAACGGCACCGGAGCTCATCTCATGCTCGGGGGTCGGAACAGACGTCGCTTCCGCCCTTCTCGTCGCCGCCGGCGACAACCCCGAACGGCTCAGAAACGAGGCGACCTTTGCTCATCTCTGTGGTGTGTCGCCGATCGACGCGAGCAGCGGCAAGCACGAACGACACCGCCTCAACAGAAGCGGCGACCGCCACGCCAATTCGGCGCTGTGGCACATCGTCATCACCCGCATGGTCTGTGATCCGCGGACTCGCTATTACATCGAACGGCGGATGAAGGAGGGGCTGACGAAGAAGGAGGCCGTTCGCTGTCTCAAGCGCTACGTCGCCCGCGAAGTGTACGAACTATTACCTCGTCGGCATTTCGCTATTGACAGTCCATAGGAGCATCGATCGGGGATAGTTCGGAACACTGTGTGTTCAAACGGTGCACGCAATAACTCCGTGAGCTATCGACGTCTCGTCGACTCACCGAGGAGGTTGCGTGATGCGTCCGAAAATGGGGCACCTCACCGCAGAGGAACGTCGTCTCGCCCGACGTCTTCGCGATCAAGGAAAGACCTTCCGCGAGATCGGTGCAGCGATTGGGTGTTCTCGTCAGTCGCGCGCACTGGGCAGTCACTCGCCCTTCAAAGCGAAGACTTCCCACTCCGCTATGGCAGCCCTCATCGGGTCACTTGTCGCTCGCTGAGCGAGAGGAGATCAGCTTCGGGATCCGCAGTGGTGCGAGCCACTCTTCGATCGCGAGATCACTCGGGCGCTCCATCTCGACTGTGTCGCGCGAGGTTGCCGCCAACGGCGGTCGAGGCGAGTATCGGGCGTGGCGAGCTCACGAGCGAGCCGAGTGTCGCTCGAAGCGCCCGAAGCCTCACAAGTTCGATCACCAGCCACTTGTCGACCAGGTATCGACGTGGCTCGGCGAGTGGTGGTCCCCGAAGGCGATCGCCCGGCCGATTGCGCCTCGAGTTCCCACACGATCCGATGATGTGGGTGAGCCACGAGACCATCTACTTGAGCCTCTATGTGCAAGGGCGCGGAGAGCTGCGACGAGAGCTCGCGAGGTGTCTCCGCACTGGTCGAGCCCAGCGCCGCTCCCACGGCCGGCAGCGAGCCGGGGGACGGTTGCCGAACATGGTGATGATCTCGGAACGCCCGCCCGAGGTCGCCGACCGCGCCGTCCCCGGACACTGGGAAGGCGACCTCATCATCGGGAAGGACAGCGCCTCTGCTGTTGGCACCCTCGTCGAACGTTCGACGCGCTACGTGATGCTCCTGCATCTCCCTGAAGGTCGCGACGCCGAGAAAGTCGACGCGGCGATGCGAAGAGCAATCGCCACGCTGCCACGACAGCTCGTCCGTTCCATCACCTGGGACCAAGGAAAGGAGCTCGCCCTGCACTCGTCCTTCACCATCGACACGGGCATCCAGATCTACTTCTGTGATCCGCACAGTCCCTGGCAGCGAGGCTCGAACGAGAACACCAATGGGTTGCTTCGGCAATACATGCCGAAAGGAACCGATCTCTCAACTCACTCCGCAGAGGCTCTCGAGCTGATCGCACTCAGCCTCAACACCCGCCCACGCGAGACCCTCGGCTATCTGACACCATCAGAGAAACTTGCTGAGCTTGTTGCGTTGACCGGTTGAATCCGCCCACCGTCTCCTCTGAATATTTAGGGGCACCAACCCACAGGGTTCGCATCGGAGGGTTGGCTGGTAAGGCGTTGACCCTGCCCGACCTGCGGCAACAGGCGGCAGTGCGCGGCAGCTCGAGGCGGCACGCGGCAAGTCCGACGCGCCCTTTCGCGCCCGTGGAGCCGCTCAGTTGCTCGCAGAAGCGTCGGAACGCTGGCAACTCCCACATCACGCCGAGATGACTGAAGGCGCCCTGCACATAGACGACGTCAGGGGGACCCTCGCCGAGGATCTGGTAGGCGACGTGTACGTCGCCACTCTTGGCAAATCGTGTTCGTGGTGCATCCACCGCGCGAGAGCCTGCTGCAACCTGGGCAGCTGGACAATCTTTCGATGGCGCTTTTTCCTCGCGCAGGGATCGCGCACCGCCGGCGGTCTGAGCGTTCGGCAGGGGCGGGGTTCCGTTCGGATGGCGGATGTCAACGGTCTCCGACTGGCGAATCGCTCCTTGTAGCCGCCTACCCGGCGTTAGCGGGCAGTCTCAGCGCACTATTGGCCTGAGCGTTTTGGGCGACCCGAACTTCCGAATCGCGGTATAGCGCAACGGGCGCTTGCGACACGCGGGGCGCCGTGCGGCACGATGCCGGTCGAGGCGAGGACCTAGAAGGGATCTGCAAAATGCGTGCGTTGTTGTCGACATATGGGGGGCGCGGTGATGTCGAACCACTAGTGGGGCTCGCGGTGCGGTTGCGAGAACTCGGCGCGGAGGTGCTGACGTGCGCACCGGAGGACCGCACAGAGCGGCTAGCCGAGGTCGGCGTTCCGGTGGTGCCGGTCGGTCCCCCGGTGCGCCCGCTCCTGCATGGGGCGGCGCGGCCGACTCCGGCGGATCTGCCCCAGATCGCGGCCGAGGTGATGGCCGCGCAGTTCGACACGCTCGCCAGGGCAGCCGAGGGATGTGATGTGCTGCTGGCGACCGGCCTGCTGCCGGCCGCGGCGAGCGCGCGGTCGGTGAGCGAGAAGCTCGGCATCAGCTACGTCTATGCGGCCTACTGCCCGATCTTCCTGCCTTCGCCGCACCACGCGCCGACGCTGTTCCCCGGTCGGCCGTTCCCACCCGACGTGACAGACAACCGGGTGCTGTGGGACCTGCAAGCCGAGCGCGCGAACGAGCTGTTCGGCGCGGCGCTCAACGCCCACCGGGTTTCGCTCGGCCTTCCAGCGGTGGACAACGTCTACGGCTACGGCTTCACCAACCACCCCTGGCTGGCGGCGGACCCGACCCTGGGCCCGTGGCTGGAGCCGACGGAACTCGACGTCGTGCAAACGGGCGCGTGGATCCTGCCGGACGAGCGCCTGCTCCCGGCCGAGTTGGTGGCGTTCCTGGACGCCGGCACGCCACCTGTTTACGTGGGCTTCGGCAGCATGCGCACCCCAACAGACATCGCCCGGGTGGCCATCGAGGCGATCCGCGCCCAGGGCCGTCGCGCTGTCGTTGCCCGCGGCTGGGCCGACCTAGCCCTGATCGACGACCGAGACGACTGCTTTGCTGTCGGCGAGGTCAACCAGCAGGCACTGTTCGGTCGCGTGACCGCCGTTGTGCACCACGGCGGCGCGGGCACGACAACGACGGCCGCGAGAGCCGGCGCGCCGCAGGTGGTGGTGCCGCAGATGGCGGACCAGCCGTACTGGGCGGGCCGGGTGGCCGAGGTGGGCATCGGCGTGGCACACGACGGCCCGGCTCCGACCACCGAGTCCTTGTCAGCCGCGCTCAGCACGGCCCTAGGTCCCGAGACCCATGCACGAGCGATCGCTGTGGCAGGCACGATCCGCACCGACGGGGCAGAGGTGGCCGCGAAAATGCTGCTCGACGCGGTCAGCCAAGCAAAGCCACCAGCGTCCGCGTGAGGCCTGGGAACGTTCGTTCGAAGGCGCATCACCATTGGCTGCTCACCGAGCCGGCGGTCATGGACGCTTCTGAGGCGCCTCGTTTTGGATTATTGGGATACGTCTGCCAGCGAGCTTTTCATTCAGGGGCGATGCGTGCGACCAGAGTGCTCCGCCCTTGCGCGGCCGTTCTGGCTCCACCGGTCGGTCCAATGCGCCTCTCAGGCCCTCACAACGGAACGCACCATTTCAGTGCTTTCACGGGCTCCCGACGGCAGCCTTGACCGTCTCGCTCCACGAGCGCTGGAGTAATTCGGTCACGTCCGTGGCGGTCATGGGCCGAGCGAAATGAAAGCCCTGGGCGAGATCACAGCCGATCGCGACCAGCTTCGAGACGACCAGCTGGTCTTCGACTCCTTCGGCCACAGTAGTGAGCTCGAGGCTGTGGCTAAGGTCGACGATGGCGTGAACGAACGCCTCTCCGGCACTCCGCTCGGCAAGGCTGTCAACAAAGGACTTATCGATCTTCACCACGTCGACGGGGAGGTGGCGCAGATAGGCGAGGGACGAGTAGCCGGTCCCGAAGTCGTCGATCGCCAGGCGCACCCCCAGGTCTTTGAGGGCGTATAGCCGGGGGAGGACGTCATCGGCGTCTTGCATGAGGACACTCTCGGTGATCTCCAGGGTCAGTAGGCCGGAGTCAAGGCCCGATTCGCCCAACGCTTCGCGAACGTCGCCCACAAGGTTGGGTTCGGCGAGCTGACGCATCGAAAGGTTGACTGACACATTCAAGGGCTCTGTTCCCGACGGGGATCTCCAGCTGGCGGCTTGGCGGCACGCCTGGCCGAGGACCCACCGCCCTATCGGAACGATTTGCCCGCTGAGCTCGGCCAGGGGGATGAACGTAAGCGGGGGAACCTGGCCGCGTGCCGGGTGGTGCCACCGCAACAGGGCTTCTACTCCGGGACCGTCTCGCTCTTGAGGTCGAAGATGGGTTGGTAGTAGACCTCGAGCTCGCGCCGGTCCAATGCGTGATCCAGGTCAGCGTTGAGCTGAAGGTCGTCGTGGGCGCGATTGCGCATGCCTTGCTGGTAATGGGCGCTCCTGCCACGGCCGCCGTTCTTTGCCTGGTACATGGCCAGGTCGGCAGCCCAAATGAGCTTTTCAGCGTTGTCGAGTTCGTCGCCCGAAATGGCCACGCCGATGGACGCACTCAGTCGCAGTTCCATGCCACCAATCGAAATGGGCTGCCGCAGCACCCGAAGGATCCGTTCGGCGGCGTCGTCGGCAGTATGGGCCGCGTCCAGTTGCTCGAGCAGCACGGTGAATTCGTCCCCCCCGTAACGGGCGACGGTGTCGCCCGCCCGCAGGGAACCGGAAAGGCGCCGCCCCACCTCGACCAGGAACTCGTCCCCGGCTCCGTGCCCAAGGCCGTCGTTGACAGTCTTGAACCGGTCGAGGTCGACAAGGAGCACGCCGACCGAGGTGCCGGTGCGCGCGGCGCGGGCGAGCGCCTGCGTGAGCCGGTCACTGAAGAGAGCACGGTTAGCCAAGCCTGTCAGGCGGTCGACGAAGGCTTGGAGCCTTAGCTCATCCTCGAGCTTCCGACGCTCGGTGACGTCGGAGCCGTTCCACACCAGGGCCTCGACTGCCCGCTGTCTGGTGAGGTCCCGGCAGGTGAGGGCTATCGTCCGTTCGCCGCCGGCGTGATCCAAAAAACGTACGTCGGACTGGGCGATACCCGACTGGTCGGCCCGAAGTGAGAGGTTCCCGGGCGCGAGACGGTCAGCTGCGACAACAAGCTCGTCAAGACGGCGCCCTATCCATGTCATCGACTCGTAACCGAGCACCGACTCCATCGACGGGCTCGCGTAGGACACGACGAGATCGGAGTCGGTGAGAAGGACGAGGTCTAGGCCTTTCTCGATCATGACCTCGAAGCGGGCCCGGCTCTCGGCCAGTGCCTTTACCCCGGCGGCTTTTCGCTGGTCAGTCATCAACATCGCCATGCGGGCGAGCACGAGCGCGAACATGACGGCCGCGCCCGACGCCAGCAAGGGGACGTCCGGGGTCTTGGTGCGGGCCTACTGGAGGATCATTGCCAGCGGTGCCATGAGGGCGGCCACACCCAGGCTGGCGAGCCGGGGCCACCCGACGGTCCGGCCCTCCGCCTTCGACGGTTGAGTCAATTGGGACATCGAGGGATGCAGGGCGGCGGCGCCGATCAGCAGGTAGCTAGCGAGCCATAACGCGTCGTCGAAGTTGCCCGCGCTATACGCCCCGGCCAGTTGTTGTAGGACATAAGCGACGTCAGCCGAGAGCAACGCGTCCAGCGAGCCCACGAGGAGCAAGAACGACCGTCCACGGAAGCCCCCGCCGATGAGAAGCCGCATCGCTCCTGCGAGGACGACAAGGTCCATGGCCGGGTACGCCAGGCTGGTGGCCCGGACGAGCAACGACCCCGACCCGCCGTGCACCTGGGGACCGAAGAGGAACACCCAGCCGATCAGCGCCGCTCCCAGAGTCATGATCACACCGTCAAGCACGGCAGAGCGGTCGCCCCCGGGCGTTCGTGCCCTGACGAACAGCCAGAGCCCGGCAACGAGAAGCGGATAATGAAGAAGGTAAAGCACGTCGGAAACTGAGGGATAAGCCGTCAGGCCCAGCAGGTCCTGGCGGACGTAGAACGTGACGTCCGCCGAGAAATACACCAGTTGGCCTGCAAGTACGAGGGACCAAGGCAGGGGCGGCTCGGGCCGGTAGCGGCGCAGGCCCTACGGGCACGGCCACGCCGCTGCACGTCTTCGAGCTCCACGCTGACCTCGCCTGTCACTTTCGGGCTGCAGGGCTGAATTTGGGCGACGACGAGCGCGTGATCCTCGGAATGCGAACTTTTTGGGGCCGTCGCTTAATTTCGCGGCAGCAGGATGTTGCTGACGTCCTGAGCTGATCACAGGGAAGCGTGTCGAATTGGGAGAATCAGCTGCAAACGAAGTTTCGAACCGCGACACGAAGGATACGCGCGCGAAATGACGCGATGCCGGAAGCGTCAGCCGCAATCGAAGCCGCACACACGGCACTGGAACACGTAGCCACCGCGCTGCAACTTCCTGCGAGGAAATCTAAGCGCTCGCTGCGCGTGCTCCGCCGTCCCCCTGCGAAGGCACAGAGCCTCCGTTGACGACGGAGTTGGTGTGAAGTACCCCATCGGCGGTGCTCCCGATTCCACTCCTTCCGGCTGGCCTAGTTCGCTGGCCCTAGATTCGGGCCTCGCCGCGGCGGTTT